>NZ_LT629711.1:1314021-2628042 GCF_900104525.1 Pedococcus dokdonensis
CACCACGTCGACGGTGCCGCCGTAGGTGCCGGACGGGCTGACCTTGTGGATCGAGAAGCAGCGCCGCAGCAGGTTGGCGCTGGTGTCGCCTCCGACCGCCAGGGCCACGAACTGGCCCGGGCGGGCCAGCTCGGCCAACCCCGGCGCGACGAAGGTCAGGTGGTGGTAGGCGCCGACGCGACGGGTCGCGATCAGCTCGCCGGTCACCTGGACGACGCCCGAGCCCTCCGACGCGGTATGCCGTGTGCTCGCCTCGCTCACGCGGCACCTCCCCCGGCGCCGGCGCCGTAGAGGTCGAGGTCCCGAGCGTGCTCCTGCAACGGCTTGACGGTGAAGTCGCCCTGCATCTGCGCCTCGATGCCCTGCACCGCCGCTGCCAGCTCCTGCACGGTGGTGACGATCGGTCGGTCCATCGAGGTGGTCGCCGCGCGGATCGCGTAGCCGTCGGCTCGGGCGTTGGGACCGCTCGGCGTGTTGACCACCATCGCGATCTGGCCGTCGAGGATGAGGTCGACGATGCTCGAGTCACCCGCTTCGCGTTCGCTGTGCTTGTGCACCACCTCGGAGGGGATCCCGTTGCGCCGCAGCACATCCGCGGTGCCCGTGGTGGCGACGATGGTGAAGCCGAGGTCGGCCAGGCGCTTGACCGGGAAGATCATCGCCCGCTTGTCACGGTTCGCGACCGACACGAAGATCCGGCCCTCGCGCGGCAGACCCGAACCCGCCGCCAGCATGCCCTTGGCGAAGGCAGTCCCGAAGTCCTGGTCGATCCCCATGACCTCGCCGGTGGACCGCATCTCCGGCCCCAGCAGGCTGTCGACCACCTGGCCGTCCCTGGTGCGGAACCGCTTGAACGGCAGCACCGCCTCCTTGACCGCGACCGGGGCGTGGCTCGGCATCGACCCACCGTCACCGTGCGGGGGCAGCAGCCCCTCCTCGCGCAGCTCCTTGATCGAGGCGCCGAGCATGACGCGGGCGGCCGCCTTGGAGACGGGCACCCCGGTCGCCTTCGCCACGAAGGGCACGGTGCGGGAGGCGCGCGGGTTGGCCTCGAGCACGTAGAGGATGTCCTGGGCGAGGGCGAACTGGACGTTCATCAGCCCCCGGACCCCGATGCCCTCCGCCAGTCGCAGAGTGGCCTCCCGGACCCGCTCGAGCTCGGCCACCCCGAGCGTGACCGGCGGGAGGGTGCACGCCGAGTCACCGGAGTGGATGCCGGCCTCCTCGATGTGCTCCATGATCCCGCCGAGGTACATCTCGGTGCCGTCGTAGAGGGCGTCCACGTCGATCTCGATGGCGTCGTCGAGGAACCGGTCGACCAGCACCGGGTGCTCGGGGCTGGCCACCGTGGCCCGCGTGACGTAGGTGGCCAGCGTGTCGTCGTCGTAGACGATCTCCATGCCGCGGCCACCCAGCACGTACGACGGTCGCACGAGGACCGGGTAGCCGATCTCCCGCGCCACCTCGACCGCCTCGGCGGCGCTGTAGGCCGTGCCGTGCTTGGGAGCCGGCAGCTGCGCCTCGGCGAGCACCCGCCCGAACGCGCCGCGGTCCTCCGCGAGGTCGATGGCCTCGGGGCTGGTGCCGACGATCGGCACACCGGCCTCCTTGAGGGCCTTGGCGAGGCCGAGCGGCGTCTGCCCGCCGAGCTGGACGATGACGCCCGCCACCGGGCCGGCCTGCTGCTCGGCGTGCACGACCTCGAGCACGTCCTCGAGGGTCAGCGGCTCGAAGTAGAGGCGGCTGCTCGTGTCGTAGTCGGTCGACACGGTCTCGGGGTTGCAGTTGACCATCACCGTGTCGTAGCCGGCATCGCGCAGGGCGAAGCTGGCGTGGACACAGGAGTAGTCGAACTCGACGCCCTGCCCGATCCGGTTGGGGCCGCTGCCGAGGATGAGGACGGCCGGCCGCTCGCGGGGCGCCACCTCGGTCTCCTCGTCGTAGGCGCTGTAGTGGTACGGCGTCGTCGCCGCGAACTCGGCAGCACAGGTGTCGACGGTCTTGTAGACCGGGCGCACCCCCAGGGCGTGCCGCACCCCGCGGACGACCGCCTCCGGCATACCCCGCAGGCCGGCGAGCTGGGTGTCGCTGAACCCGTGTCGCTTGGCCAGCCGCAGCAGGTCGGGGGTCAGCTCGGCTGCAGCGGCGACGCGGTCGGCGATCGCGTTGATGAGCGCCATCTGGTCGAGGAACCACGGGTCGATGCCCGTCTCCTCGTGGACCTCTTCGACCGAGAGGCCACCGCGCATCGCCTGCTGCACCGTGACGATCCGGCCGTCGGTGGGTGTCCTGGCCGTGTGCAGCAGGGTTCGCGCCTGCTCCTGGCTGGGGGTGGGGCCGTCCCAGTGGAAGGTGCTGCCACTGCGCTCCATCGACCGCAGTGCCTTCTGCAGCGCCTCGGTGAAGTTGCGGCCGATCGCCATCGCCTCGCCGACCGACTTCATCGTGGTGGTGAGGGTCGGGTCGGCGGCCGGGAACTTCTCGAACGCGAACCGCGGCACCTTCACCACGATGTAGTCGAGCGACGGCTCGAACGATGCCGGGGTCTCGCGGGTGATGTCGTTGGGCACCTCGTCGAGCGTGTAGCCGATCGCCATCTTGGCGGCGATCTTGGCGATCGGGAAGCCGGTCGCCTTGGACGCCAGCGCCGACGAGCGGGAGACCCGCGGGTTCATCTCGATGACGATGATCCGGCCGTCGACCGGGTTGACCGCGAACTGGATGTTGCAGCCGCCGGTGTCGACGCCGACCTCGCGGATCACGGCGATGCCGATGTCGCGCAGCCGCTGGTACTCGCGGTCGGTCAGGGTCAGCGCCGGCGCCACCGTGATCGAGTCACCGGTGTGCACCCCCATCGGGTCGAGGTTCTCGATCGAGCAGACCACCACCACGTTGTCCGCGTGGTCGCGCATCACCTCGAGCTCGTACTCCTTCCACCCGAGGATCGACTCCTCCAGGAGCACCTCGGTCACCGGCGAGTACTGCAGCCCGGCGCCGGCGATCCGCCGCAGGTCGGTCTCGTCGTAGGCGAACCCGGACCCGAGCCCACCCATCGTGAAGGACGGCCGCACGACGACGGGATAGCCGAGCTCCGTTGCGGCAGAGAGGCACTCGTCCATGGTGTGGCAGATCAGCGACTTCGCCGACTCCGCACCACAGCGCTCGACGACACCCTTGAACTTCTCACGGTCCTCGCCGAGCTGGATCGCCTCGACGTTGGCGCCGATCAGCGGGCAGTCGTACTTCTCCAGGACCCCGGACTCGTGCAGCGCGATCGCGCAGTTGAGGGCGGTCTGCCCGCCGAGGGTCGCCAGCACGGCGTCGGGGCGCTCGCGCGCGATGATCGACTCGACCACCTCGGGCGTGATCGGCTCGACGTAGGTCGCGTCTGCGAACTCGGGGTCGGTCATGATCGTGGCCGGGTTGGAGTTGACCAGGATGACGCGGATGCCCTCCTCCCGCAGCACCCGGCACGCCTGGGTGCCGGAGTAGTCGAACTCGCAGGCCTGGCCGATCACGATCGGCCCCGACCCGATGACCAGGACGCTCTTGATGTCCTCGCGCTTCGGCACTACTTGTCCTCTCCTGCGTCGCTCATGCTCTTCGTCGCGCTCGTCGGCGGTCCGGGCCTCGCTCCTTCGTCGCTCGTGTCCTCCCGCAGTCCTCGCCGCTCCATCAGCCCCACGAACCGGTCGAACAGGTAGGCGGCGTCGTGCGGGCCGGCTGCGGCCTCCGGGTGGTACTGCACCGAGTAGGCCGGCAGGTCGAGGCACTCCAAACCTTCGACCACGTCGTCGTTGAGGCACACGTGCGACACCCGCACCCGCCCGTATGCCGTGCCCTCGGCGTCCGCGGGCGCGGCCACCTCGCGGTCGGTGGGGGCGTCGACCGCGAACCCGTGGTTGTGGGCGGTCACCTCGACCTTGCCGGTGGTGCGGTCCATGACCGGCTGGTTGATGCCGCGGTGGCCGTACTTGAGCTTGTAGGTGCCGAAGCCGAGCGCCCGGCCGAGGAGCTGGTTGCCGAAGCAGATCCCGAAGAACGGGATGCGCGCGTCGAGCACCTGGCGCAGCACCGCGACCTCTGCGTCCGCAGTGGCCGGGTCGCCGGGGCCGTTGGAGAAGAACACGCCGTCCGGTCCGCCGTCGCCGACCGCCCGGATGTCGTCGAACGTCGCGGTGGCGGGCAGCACGTGCACCTCGATGCCCTGCCGGGCCAGCAGCGTCGGGGTCATCGCCTTGATGCCGAGGTCGACGGCCGCGACGGTGAACCGCCGCTCCCCCACGGCCGGCACGACATACCGCTCCTTGGTCGTGACCTCGGCGGCCAGGGCGGCGCCGGTCATCTGCGGGGCGTCCTGGACCGCAGCCACGAGCTCGGTCACCGGCCGCTGGGCCAGCTCGCCGGAGAAGATGCCGACCCGCATCGCACCGCGCTCGCGCAGGTGGCGGGTCAGGGCACGCGTGTCGATCCCGCTGATGCCGACGATCCCCTGCGCGACGAGCTCGTCCTCGAGCGAGCGGCGCGATCGCCAGCTCGACGGGCGGAGCGCAGGGTCGCGCACGACGTAGCCGGCCACCCAGAACCGGCTCGACTCGTCGTCCTCGTCGTTGATGCCGGTGTTGCCGACGTGCGGGGCCGTCATCACGACGACCTGACGGTGGTAGCTCGGGTCGGTCAGGGTCTCCTGGTAGCCGGTCATCCCGGTGGAGAAGACCGCCTCACCCACGGTCTGGCCGGGGGCGCCGTAGGCGTCACCGCGGAAGCTGCGACCGTCCTCCAGGACGAGGATGGCGGGCGGTCGGTCCAGGTCGAATCCGGCGGCAACGGCGCTCATGAAGTCGTCTCTCCTGTGGTCTTGGGCTTCTCGACGGGCGTGGCGTCGGGTGTGGCGTCGGGCGTCTCGACGGGCGTGGCGTCGGGTGTGGCGTCGGGCGTCTCGTCGGGTGTCTCGTCGCTGTCCCCGGTGTGCCACCAGAGGGCCGACTCGACGCGCTCGACGTCGGCCTTGTAGCGGGGCAGGAAGCCGGTCTCGTAGATGTCGCCGTTCTCGGCGCGCCACTGCAGGACCACGACCCGGTTGGCGCCGACGAACTTGCCGACCATCCCGCGCTCGCGCCGCGCCGAGCGGAGCCGGGCCGCGGGGATGACGACCGTCGCCTCACCCTGGCGGTCGATCCGCACCAGCTCGTCGGCATCGCCCCGGGTGACCACCAGGGTGGCGCGCGACCGGTTGCCCAACCCCTCGACGGTGACCCGTTCGAGGCGGTTGTCCGCGGTCGTCGTGCTGATGTAGGTGCCCTCGACAATGACCTGCGCCGGCTTCTCCTTGAACACCGGGGCCTCGATCGAGTGGTCGCGCGAGGTGCGGTCCCGCTCCGCGGCGATCGCCGCGGACTCGTGCAGGTGGCGCTTGCGCACCCACCCGGCATACAGGAGGGCGTAGATCAGCCCGAGGGCCACGAGCATGACGCCGACGGCTTGCAGACGGGTCACGCGATGGCTCCCTTCTGGGCGGTCACGCGACCACCGAAGACCGTGGCGTGCACGGCGCCCTGCAGGGTGCGGCCGTGCCACGGGTTGTTGCGCGACAGGGACAGCGAGGCACTGCGGTCGACGGTCACCGTGGCAGCCGGGTCGACCAGGGTGAGGTGGGCCGGCGAGCCCGCCGCAAGTGGCTGCCCGTGGGTGGTCAGGCCGGCGATGCGGGCCGGGGCCTGCGACATCACCCGCGCGACCCCCGCCCAGTCGAGCAGGCCGGTGCGGACCATCGCGTCACTCACGACCGACAACGCCGTCTCGAGCCCGAGCATGCCGAACGCCGCGTCGACGAAGGCGTGCTCCTTGTCGTGGCGGGCGTGCGGCGCATGGTCGGTGGCCACCGCGTCGATCGTGCCGTCCGCGAGCGCCGCGCGCAGGGCGTCGACGTCCTCCTGAGGGCGCAGCGGCGGGTTGACCTTGAAGGTGGGGTCGTAGCCCGACAGCAGGTCGGTGGTGAGCACCAGGTGGTGCGGCGTGACCTCGGCGGTGACCGCGATGCCCTGCGCCTTGGCCCAGCGCACCACCTCGACGGTGCCGGCGGTCGAGACGTGGGCGACGTGCACCCGCGAACCGGTGTGCCTCGCGAGCATGACGTCGCGGGCCACGATCGACTCCTCGGCGATCCCGGGCCAGCCCGGCAGGCCCAGCCGACCGGACAGCTCGCCCTCGTGGGCGCAGGCCTGCGGACCGGCCAGGTGCGGGTCCTGCGCGTGCTGGGACACGACGCCGCCGAAGGCCCGGACGTACTCCAGCGCGCGCCGCATGACGCGCGAGTCGTGCACGCAGTGGCCGTCGTCGGAGAAGACCGTGACCGCGGCACGGGATCGGTGCATGAGGCCGAGCTCGGCCAGCTCCGCCCCGGCCAGTCCCTTGGTGACCGCTCCGACCGGCACGACGTCGACGAGGCCGGTGGCGCGTCCGAGGTCGAGGATCCGCTCGGCCGCCTCGGCGGTGTCGGTCACCGGGTTGGTGTTGGCCATTGCGAGCACCGCGGTGAAGCCACCCACCGCGGCGGCGGCCGCACCCGACGCGATCGTCTCGGCGTCCTCGCGGCCGGGCTCGCGCAGGTGGGTGTGCAGGTCGACGAGGCCGGGCAGGGCCACCAGCCCGTCGGCGTCGAGCACGTCGGCGCCCTTGGCCGAGCGGATCGAGCCGACCTCGACGATCCGGCCGTCCTCGACGAGCAGGTCCTGCGCCCCTGCTCCCGCGAGGTCCGCTCCCGTCACCAACAGGGTGCTCATGCGGCGCCTTCCTCTCCGGCGAGGAGGTGGTAGAGGACGCTCATCCGCACCGCGACCCCGGCGCTGACCTGGTCGAGGATGAGCGACTGGGCGGCGTCGGCGGCGTCGGCGCCGATCTCGAGACCGCGGTTCATCGGGCCGGGGTGGCAGATCACGACGTCGGGGTTGGCGGCCACGAGGGTGTCGAGGCGGGGCCGGGTGAGGCCGTAGCCGACGGTGTACTCGCGGGCGGTCGGGAAGAACCCGCCGCTCATCCGCTCGCGCTGGACGCGCAGCATCATCACCGCGTCGGCGGTCGGCAGCACGGCGTCGAAGTCGTGGCTGAGCTCGAAGCCCTCGGCCTGCGACCACGCCCGGATGCCGCTGGGCATCAGCGTCGGCGGGGCGACGAGGGTGACCCGCGCGCCGAGCGTCTTGAGCGTGATCAGGTTGGAGCGCACCACCCGTGAGTGGGTCAGGTCGCCCACGATCAGCACGTGCCGGCCCTCGAGGCTGCCGAGCCGGCGCTCCATCGTGTAGGCGTCGAGCAGCGCCTGGGTCGGGTGCTCGTGCATCCCGTCACCGGCGTTGATGACGTGGGCGTCGACCCACTGGCTCACCTGGTGGGCCGCGCCGCTGGCGTGGTGCCGGATGACGAGGGCGTCGACGCCCATCGCCGCGACGGTGAGCACGGTGTCGCGCAGGGACTCGCCCTTCGAGGTCGACGAGCCCTTGCCGCTGATGTTGATGACGTCGGCCGAGAGCCACTTGCCGGCGATCTCGAACGAGCTCCGCGTGCGGGTGGAGTCCTCGAAGAAGAGGTTCACCACCGTCCGGCCGCGCAGGGTGGGCAGCTTCTTGACCTCGCGCTGCTGGACACCGTGCATCTCGGCCGCGGTGTCGAGGATGGCCCGCACCTGCGGGAGCGCCAGGTCGGCGGACGAGAGCAGGTGCCGACGACCGCGGGCTCCGTCGGTGGCCGCCAGCGGGGTGGCCAGGGTGGGCGTGGTCACGGTGCTGGCAGTCATCGGGTCTCCCCTCCGGCGATGGTGACCTGGTCGGCGATGCCGTCCGGCTCGCTGAGCCGCACGCGCACCTTCTCGCTGCTGGACGTCGGCAGGTTCTTGCCGACGTGGTCGGCGCGGATCGGCAGCTCGCGGTGGCCCCGGTCGACCAGCACCGCGAGCCGGACGATGCGGGGGCGGCCGAGGTCGGAGAGCGCGTCGAGCGCGGCTCGGACCGTGCGTCCCGAGTAGAGGACGTCGTCGACCAGCACCACGACCTTGTCGTCGATGCCGCTCGGCGGGATGTCGGTGTGCATCGGGCTGCGGGTGGGCTGGCGTCGCAGGTCGTCGCGGTGCATGGTCACGTCGAGCGCGCCCACGGCCACCGGGGTCCCCTCGACCTCCTGGATGAGCGCCGCGAGCCGGCGCGCGAGCGCGACCCCACGGGTCGGGATGCCGAGGACGACGAGGTCGCTGGCGCCCTTGTTGTGCTCGATGATCTCGTGCGCGATGCGGCGCAGGACGCGCGCGACGTCGGCCTCGGTCATCACCGTGCGCGAGTCGTCGGCTGCCCCGGGAGCGGCGCCGGGGTCGGCCGGAGCGGAGGGCTCCGTCGGCGAAGGCGCTGTGGTCGGAGGCGCTGTGGTCGAAGGCGCTGTCTTCGAAGGCACAGGCGCCGGGGGTGCAGCAAAGTCAGGACGCATCGCGTCAGGACCTCCTTCCCTGCCTCACGGGACAGGTCGTTAAAGGATGTCGTTCGCGGGCGACTCTACCGCGTGCGGCGGGCACCCGGCATACCGGCCCGCCCAGTGGCGGGACGGAGCCGCGGTGCCCCACGATCCGGAACCTTCCGGGGCCGGTGGCCTTGCCCGCGCGGCGGGCCCCCGTCACCGTGAGCGCATGAACCAGCCCACGAACCTGCTCGGCGCAGACACCGACGAGCTGCGCCGCCTCCGCCAGCAGATGGACGCCTTCGTCAGCCAGCTCCAGTCGGTCGGCACGACCACCACGCAGCACCTCCAGTCGCTGTCGTGGCACGGACGCGACCAGCAGGCCTTCCTGGACGCCTGGACCGGGCAGTACCAGCCGTCGCTGCTGCGCACCGCCGAGGCGGTCACCGAGGCCGGTCGGGTGGTCGAGGAGCAGGCGGCCGACCAGGACCGTGTGAGCGGCGGGGCCGGTTCGGGCGGCAGCCAAGCAGCAGGCACGGGAGCAGGCACGGCGGCGGGGGCAGCCACCGGCGCAGTGCTCGGTGCCGGTACAGGTGCCGGGGGCGCGACGGGTGACGACGACCTCGGCAGCCTGAGCCGTCGCTACGAGTCGAGCGGCAACCCGGGCACCGTCTCCACCGGTCGCGGTGACAACGGCGGCGTGTCCTACGGCACCTACCAGCTGTCCAGCCGCACCGGCAGCGCGTCGGAGTTCGTCACGTGGTTGCGTCGCGAGCACCCGGAGTATGCCGAGCGGCTCGGTGACGCCCGCCCCGGCTCCGCCGCGTTCAGCCGGGCCTGGCGCGAGACGGCCGCGGCCGACGCCACCGAGTTCGGGCAGATCCAGCACGAGTACATCCAGTACTCGCACTACGAGCCGCAGCGGGTCGCGGTCGAGCGGGCGCTGCCCGGCCTCAACCTCGAGGGCCGCGACCCCGTGGTCCGGGACGTGCTGTGGTCGACCGCGGTCCAGCACCGGGGCGCGACCGACGACATCTTCACCCGGGCCGTGGCCGGGCGGGACGTCTCGACCCTGTCGGACGCCGACCTCGTCCGCGCGGTCTACGCCGAACGCGGGCGCGACGACGGGATGGCCTACTTCCGCAGCTCGTCGCCGGCCGTCCGCCGCGGCGTGGTCAACCGGTTCGGCCACGAGCAGGCCGACGCGCTGGCACGGCTCGGCCAGTAGCCCGGCCACCCGGCACACCTGCCGCCAGCGGCACGGATGGACGGGGGCCGCGCTCTCGTGAGGTCGATCCGTGCCGCGAGGCGCACGGATCGACCGAGGCCGTCAGGCGAGGGTCGGCTTGACCTCGGCCAGCCGGGCCAGGAGACCGTTGACGAACTTGGGCGAGTCGTCGGTCGACAGGCTCTTGGCCAGCTCGACGGCCTCGGCGATCGCGACACCCTCGGGGACCTCGGTCGCGTAGAGCACCTCGAAGGCGCCGAGCCGCAGGATCGCCCGGTCGACGCTCGGCATCCGGTCGAGCGTCCACCCCTGCGAGTAGGTCGACAGCAGCTCGTTGATGTCGTTCCAGTGCGCGACGACACCCTCGACCAGGTCGGAGGTGTACTGGTTGAGCGGGGCCTCGGTGACCGGCTTCGCGAGCCGCGCGACCAGCAGGTCACCGGCGTTCATGCCGCGGTTCTCGGCCTCGAACAGGAGGTCGACGGCGCGCTTGCGCGCCTTGCTACGAGCGCCCAAGGGTCAGTTCACGCGGCCGAGGTAGGACCCGTCACGGGTGTCGACCTTGACCTTGGTGCCCTGCTCGAGGAACAGCGGCACGTTGATGGTCGCGCCGGTCTCGAGGGTGGCCGGCTTGGTGCCGCCGGTGGAGCGGTCACCCTGCAGACCGGGCTCGGTGTAGGTGATCTCGAGGACGACCGAGGTCGGCAGCTCGACGTAGAGCACCGTGCCGTCGTGGGTCGCGACCTGCGCGGTCTGGTTCTCGAGGAGGTAGTTGGCGGCGTCGCCGACGGTGGCCTCGGGAATGTGGATCTGGTCGTAGGTCGAGCCGTCCATGAAGACGTAGTCGGCGCCGTCCTTGTAGAGGTACTGCATGTCGCGGCGGTCGACGTTCGCGGTCTCGACCTTGACGCCCGCGTTGAAGGTCTTGTCGACGACCTTGCCGGACAGGACGTTCTTCAGCTTGGTCCGCACGAAGGCCGGGCCCTTGCCGGGCTTGACGTGCTGGAACTCCACGACGGACCACAGCTGGCCCTCGAGGTTGAGGACCAGGCCGTTCTTGAGGTCGTTGGTCGATGCCACGGGTGTTCTCTCTCTGTTCAGGGCAACCGGGTGTGCCGTGGGCGTGCGAGCCCACGGAGGTCCCGGAACTTTTGATTTCCTGCGCCGCCCGGACGTCTCGGGCGCGAGTCGGCGGTCAGTCTAGCCGTGGGCACGACACTCCCCCGAATCGCTGGTCCGCGACCGTGCCTAGGGTGGGGGCATGACCTCCACCACCTCGTCCCCAGACATGACCTACCGTCCGCTCGGCTCGAGCGGCCTGGTGGTCAGCGTCGTCGGGATCGGGTGCAACGCGTTCGGCCGTCGGGTCGACCAGGACGGGGTGGGCGCGATCCTGGCCGCCGCGCGCGACAGTGGTGTCACCCTGCTCGACACCGCCGACATCTACGGCGGGCAGCCCGGCCAGAGCGAGGCGATGCTCGGCGAGGCACTCCAGGGCCAGCGCGACGAGTTCGTCCTGGCCACCAAGTTCGGGATGGACATGCAGGGCGCCAACGGCCGGGACTTCGGTGCGCTCGGCTCGCGGCGCTACATCAAGCGCGCGGTCGAGGCGAGCCTGCGCCGGCTCCGGACCGACCACATCGACCTCTACCAGCTGCACCGGCCCGACCCGCTCACCCCGGTCGAGGAGACCTTGGAGGCGCTGACCGACCTCGTGCGCGAGGGCAAGGTCCTCTACGTCGGCTGCTCCAACTTCGACGGCTGGCAGGTCGCCGACGCCTCGTGGACGTCGTCCACCGCCGGCCTGGCGTCGTTCGTGTCGGTGCAGAACGAGTACTCGCTGCTGGACCGCACCGTCGAGGACGAGGTGACGCCGGCGTGCGAGCGGTTCGGGCTCGGCATACTCCCGTTCTTCCCCCTGGCGCACGGCCTGCTCACCGGCAAGTACCAGCGCGGCGCCGACGCCCCGGAGGGGTCGCGCGCCGCGCTCGAGCCGGACCGCGCGGGCTGGCTCGCCGACGCCGACTGGGACCGGGTGGAGGCACTGCAGGCCTTCGCCGACGAGCGCGGGGTCGACCTCCTCGACGTGGCGATCGGCGGGCTGGCTGCCCAGCCGGCGGTCGCCTCGGTGATCAGCGGCGCCACGTCGGCCGAGCAGGTCACCCGCAACGCGCGCGCCGGCCTGTGGGAGCCGGACGCCGCCGACCTCGCCGCGCTCGACGAGATCTAGCGCGGGAGCTCAGACCCCGATGGTCAGGTCGCGACGTAGCCGTCGGTCGCGTTGCCGGTCACCGTGGCGAGCTGGTGGATCCCGCCGTCGTCACCGAACACGTTGTCGCTCGTGAGCGAGGTCTGCGCGAGGTTGACGATGCTCTGCTCGTAGCCGGACGTGGCGTAGACGTCCTTGCAGACCGCCTCGGGCAACGCGATCTGCGAGGTCTTGACGATCTGCCCGTCGTTGGTCGCCTGGTCGACCGACTGGTAGACCTCGAAGTGGATGTGCGGCCAGCGCCCGGAGTATGCCGCCGGGAAGATGCTCGTGAAGGTCGCCGTGCCGGAGGCGTTGGTCGCCTGCACCCCGCGCAGGTAGTTCTCCTCGGTGACCCCCTGGGAGTAGAGGGAGTACTGGCCGTCGCGGTTGCAGTGCCAGAGGTAGACGGCCGCCCCTGCGAGCGCGGAGTAGCCGTTGCCGGCGTCGGTGACGGTGAGGTTGATGGTGAGCGGGACGCCCTCCGCCCTGGTGGTCGAGGAGCCGTAGCTCGTCGTGATGTCCGACCGGACGATGCCGGAGTCGTCGAGGACGTCGGGCCCGTTCGAGCCGTCCCCCGGGTAGGGGCCGCCGGTCTCGTCGGGCACCTCGGCGTCCGGCGTGCTGCCCGGCGCGCCGCTCGACGAGGCGGACGAAGAGCTGCTCGTGGACGAGGACGCCGACGAGCCCGAGGTGCTGGACGCCGTGGCGTCGTCTCCTGATGTCCCGCAGGCGGCGAGTGCCGCGGTCGCACCCAGACCGCCCAGGATCCCCAATACCCGGCGGCGCGCGAGCAGGGTCTGCACGTCGAACTCCAGCCCGCGGTCGTGCCGGTCGTCGTGGGGGAACCCGAGGTTGTCGGTGCCGTGGTCCTGCGGCGGGGTGCCGAGGGCGTCAACGGCCGGCCGCTGGGGCTGCTGGTTCGTCGTCATGCACCCAGAGTGGGGCGCTGGTCCGTCGAGCGCTTGTGCGAGTGCTGTGCGGTCCCTGTGGGCGGCCCGGAGCCGGGATCGCCGGGCGTCAGTCGGGGATGGCGATGGACGCGAGGCCGTCCACGAGCCGCTGCGTGACCGGGGCCTCGGTCCCACCTCGCCGCGCCGCGCGCAGCACGGCCCCGCCGATGGCGTCGAGCTCGAGCGGCTGGCTCGATGCCGCGTCCTTCTGCATCGAGCTGCGCATGTCGTCCGGCACCCGGTCCCTGAGGAAGCCGAGCACCGCACCCTCGTCGAGCTCGACACCCTCGGCCAGCGCTGCGGCGACGACCTCACCCACCACGCTCTCGACCGCAGCCCAGTGCTCGTCGCGCAGCACGCCCCACGGCGCGGCGAACGACGTGGGCAGCAAGGCCAGCGGAGCCAGCACGCTGAGCTTCTCCCAGAGGACCTGCCGGTCGTCGTCGCGCACGGTCACCGACAGGCCGGCACCGGCGAGGGCGTCTGCGGCGACCTGCACCTGCGCGGGGTCGGCCTGCCCCGCAGCCAGTTCCACCAGCGCGAACGGCGAGCGGTGCACGACCACCCCGGGGCTGACCCGCTCGGACTCCACGCGGATCGTGCCGGTGGCGACGTGGCTCGGCCCGTACCGTGAGCGCAGCAGGTCGACGTGGTCGAGGCCGTTGAGGAAGGGCACGACGAGGGCCTGACCGAGGCTGCCCGGCGGCACCAGGGCCAGCGCGTCCTCCAGCGCGGTGGCCTTCACCGTGACCAGGACGAGGTCCGGGGCCGCCTCCAGGCGCGGCTCCGCCGACACGGTCTCGACCGAGTCGCCGTACGCGTCGCTGCGCAGCTCGAGTCCATGTCGTCGGAGGTGGTCCGCGGTGGCGTCCCGCGCCAGCACGGTGACGTGGTGACCAGAGCGGGCGAGGAGTGCGGCCAGGAGCCCTCCGACGCCGCCGGCGCCGAGGACGGCCACGTCCAGCCGATCGTCCATGGTCCCGACGGTACCCGCGTCAGTCGCGGGAGACCTCCGCGTACGCGGCCTGGAGCAGCGCGGGGTCGGGGCCTTCCAAGCGCACGGGACGGCCCACGTCCGAGAGCACCACGAACCGCAGCAGCGAGCCGCGGGACTTCTTGTCGCGCTTCATCGCGTCGAGCAGCTGGGGCCAGCGGTCGCCGCGGTAGGTCACCGGCAGCCCCAACGCCGTGAGGATCGCTCGGTGCCGCTCGACGAGCGCGTCGTCCATCCGGCCGGCGAGCCGGGCCAGCTCGGCGACGTAGACCATCCCGATCGAGACCGCGGCGCCGTGCCGGAAGGCATAGCGCTCGACCTGCTCGACCGCGTGCCCGAAGGTGTGGCCGTAGTTGAGGATCTCCCTGAGGTCGGCCTCCTTGAGGTCCTGCGCCACCACGTCGGCCTTCACCTGGATGGCGCGCTCGATGAGCTCGCGCAGGTGTGGTCCGTCGGGGCGGGTGGCGCCCTCGGGGTCGGCCTCGACGAGGTCGAGGATGACGGGGTCGGCGATGAAACCGCACTTCACGACCTCGGCCAGCCCGGCCACGAAGTCGTGCCGGGGCAAGGTCTCCAGGGTCGCGAGGTCGCAGAGCACCCCGGCTGGCGGGTGGAACGCGCCGACCAGATTCTTGCCCTCGGCCGTGTTGATCCCGGTCTTGCCGCCGACGGCCGCGTCGACCATCGCCAACAGGGTCGTGGGCACGTGCACCACGCGGATGCCGCGCAGCCAGGTGGCGGCGACGAACCCGGCCAGGTCGGTGGTCGCCCCTCCCCCGACGCTGACGACGGCGTCGGTGCGGGTGAAGCCGGCCTGCCCGAGGACGCCCCAGAGGAACGCCGCGACCTGTGCGGTCTTGGCCTCCTCGGCATCCGGCACCTCGGCGGCATACGCCTCGAAACCCTTGGCACCCAAGGACTCACGCACACCCTCGCCCGTCGCGGCCAGCGCGCGCGGGTGGATGACCAGCACCCGCTGGGTCCCTTCGCCGAGCAGTCCGGGCAGCTCGTCGAGCAGGCCGTGACCCACGACCACGTCGTAGTCGTCGCCGACGCTGATCCGGGTGGTGCTCATGCGGTGGGTCCGTTCGTGGTGGCTTCGGTCGGGGCGCCCAGGAACGCCAGGATCTCGTCGACGACCGCGGCGGGCTTGCGGCCGGCCGTGTCGACCCGCACGGTCGCGAGCCGCTGGTAGGTGGGGCGGCGCTCGTTCATCATCTTGGTCCAGCTCGCCCGGGGGTTGACCATGAGCAGCGGGCGGCTGGCATCGAAGCCGATCCGCCGGGCCGCGTCGGCGATGCCGACGTCGAGGAAGACGACGGTGTGGCCGGTCAGGGCGGCCTGCACCTCAGGGTCCATCGGCGCACCGCCGCCGAGCGAGACGACGCCTACCTCGTCGGCCAGCGACCGGAGCACCTCGGCCCGCTCCAGCTCGCGGAAGTGTGCTTCGCCGTGGTCGACGAAGAGGTCGGGGATGCTCTGCCCGGCGGACTGCTCGATCGCCCGGTCGGTGTCGTGGGCGGGCAGGTCGAGCGCGCGCCCGAGGCGCCGCCCGATCGTGCTCTTGCCGACCCCCGGGGGTCCGATGAGGACCACGCGGGGGCGTGCGGTGCCGGTCACCACGTGCGCATCGCCTCGGGGATCGAGGCCAGGTATGCGGTGTGGTTGCGCGCCGTCTCGGCGACCGAGTCGCCGCCGAACTTCTCGACGCAGGCCTGCGCCAGCACGAGGGCGACCATCGCCTCGGCGACCACGCCGGCCGCGGGGACGGCGCACACGTCGGAGCGCTGGTGGATCGCCTTGGCGGCTTCGGCACCGGTGGTGTCGACGGTGTCGAGGGCGCGCGGCACGGTCGAGATCGGCTTCATCGCAGCGCGCACCCGCAGCACGTCCCCGGTCGACATGCCTCCCTCGGTGCCGCCGGCCCGTCCGGTGCGGCGCTGGATCACCCCGTCGGCGTCCCGCTCCATCTCGTCGTGCGCGGCCGAGCCTCGACGGGCCGCGGTCCGGAAGCCGTCGCCGACCTCCACGCCCTTGATCGCCTGGATGCCCATCAGGGCGGCCGCCAGCTGGGCGTCGAGCCGTCGGTCCCAGTGCACGTGCGAGCCCAGGCCCGGGGGCAGTCCGTAGGCGACCACCTCGACGACCCCGCCGAGCGTGTCACCGTCCTTCTTGGCCGCCTCGACCTCGGCCACCATGGCCGCGGAGCCCGCGGCGTCGAGGGTGCGCACGGGGTCGCCGTCGATCTGCTCGACCTGGTCGGGTGTGGGCAGCGGGGCGTCCTCGGCGACCCCTGCCCCGCCGATCGCCACGGTGTGGGACACGAGCCGGATGCCGTAGGCCTGCTCCAGGAACCGCGCGGCCACCTCCCCCAGCGCCACCCGGGCGGCGGTCTCGCGGGCGGACGCGCGCTCCAGCACCGGCCGGGCGTCGTCGAAGCCGTACTTCTGCATGCCGACGAGGTCGGCATGTCCCGGACGGGGACGCGTCAGCGGCCGGTTGCGGGCGATCTCCTTGTCGGCGTTGACGTCGTCCGACGCGGCGTAGGCCTCGTCGGAGACGGGGTCGGGCGACATCACCGTCTCCCACTTGGGCCACTCGGTGTTGCCGATCCGGATGGCCACCGGGGAACCCATCGTGACGCCGTGCCGCACGCCGCCGAGGAACTCCACCTCGTCCTGCTCGAACTTCATCCGGGCTCCCCGACCGAACCCCAGACGACGACGGGCCAGGGCGGCGGCCACGTCCTTGGTCGTCACCTCGATCCCGGCCGGCAGTCCCTCGATCGTGGCGAGGAGGGCCGGGCCGTGGGACTCACCTGCGGTCAACCAGCGGAGCATGAGCCGATCCTCCCATGCACCCTGCGGACCGGTCCGGCTAGGCCACCACGTGGTACTGCACGAGCATGCCGACGAACGCACCGACCAGCATCGACGGGCCGAACGCGATGTGCGAGCGCAGCCCGGCCCGCCGACCGACCAGCAGCACGAGGCCGACCAGACCTCCCACCAGGAAGGCGGCGACGACCGCGACGAAGGCCTGGTAGATGCCGATCCAGCCGACCAGGAACCCGATCAGGCCCGACAGCTTCACGTCACCGAAGCCGAGCGAGCTCGGCGAGACGAAGGCCATCACGAAGTAGACGGCATACATCGCCGCGCCGCAGGCGAGGGCACGGACCAGCGCGCCCCAGTCGCCCAGTCCGACCGTGCCGACGAGCACGAGCACGAGCAGCGCCGGGTAGGCGGGCAGCACCAGCCCGTCGGGCAGCCGGTGCACGTCGGCGTCGATCCAGACCAGGGCCACCGCGAGCCAGGCGAAGAAGAGGAACGCCGGCAGCGCCGACCAGCCCGCGTAGTCACCGATCCGCCAGCCCATCAGCACCCACAACCCGGCCAGCAGCACGGCCGGCCACCACCAGTGCCGAGGCAGGTCTGCGGCCTGGTCCGACTCGATCCGGTAGCCGCCGGTCGCCAGCACCCGCCCGGTGAGGCCGCCGATCACGGCACCGGCCAGCGCGAGCAGCACCAGCACCCAGGGCGCGGTCCCGGCACCCGGGAAGAACTCCATCAGCGCACCGAACCCTTCGTGCGCCGGGTGGCACGCCAGGAGCCGGTCATCGGGCCAAGGCCTGTCGTCCCGCGGCATACATCGCCTGCACGGGCGGCTGTTCGCCGGTGAACAGCCGGAACTGCTCGGCCGCCTGGTAGACGAGCATGTCGAGGCCCGAGACCACGTCCATCCCGGCCTTGGCAGCGGCCGTGGCGAGCGGGGTCGGCCAGTCGGCGTAGACGACATCCATGAGCGTGCCCCTGCGCCGCTTCTGGCCCAGCCCCCGGGCCGCGAGCTCACCGGCGGCCGGCGGCAGGGTGCTGACCACCAGCCCACCCTGGTGGGCCGACCCCCACGACGCGAGCGGCACCAGGTCGACGGCGAGCCCGGCGTGCACGGCGAGCCGCAGGGTCTCCGGACGTGCCTCGCCGCGCAGGGCCAGCCGGATCCGGCGGACCCCGATCGAGCCCAGTGCCAGCAGGGCCGAGCGAGCGGTCGCGCCTCCCCCGAGCAGGGTGGCGCTGCCGTCGTGCCCGACGTCGGCGAGCGCCGCCTCGAGCCCGCGGACGTCGGTGTTGTGGGCGTCCCAGCCGCCGTCCGTGCGCCGCACCAGCGTGTTCACCGAACCGGTCACCCGCGCGGTCTCGGTCACGGTCGTGGCGACGGTGAAGGCCGCCTCCTTCAGCGGCATGGTGAGGCTCAGCCCCCGCCAGCTCGCGTCCAACCCGGCCACCCACGGGGCCAGCTCACCCTCGCGCAGCTCGTGCGCGTCATACCGCCAGCTGGTCAGTCCGAGAGCGCGGTAGCCCGCCGTGTGCAGCACCGGTGACAGCGAGTGCGCCACCGGGAACCCCAGGACCGCCGCTCGCCGCCGGTCAGCCACCGCCCTCGCACTTCGGCTTGTTGGCGTCGCACCACGCCTGGCGCTGGGCGTTGTTGCGGTCGTGCTCGGCCTGGGTGGCCGCGAACAACGTCTCGCCGGTGTCGTAGTTCACCGTGACGAAGTAGAACCACGGCCCCTCGGTGGGGTTGGCCGCCGCCTCGATCGCCGCCGCGCCGGGGCTGCTGATCGGGCCGGGCGGCAGGCCCTTGTGCGCGTAGGTGTCGTAGGGGTTCGACTTGGCCGAGTCGTACTCGGTCTTGGTGAGGTTGCCGCGCTTCTGCAGGGCGAAGTTGACCGTCGAGTCCATCTGGAGCAACCCCACGGTGGGACCGTTGGGGTCGTCGAGCCGGTTCTCGACCACCCGGGCCACCTTGCCCCGGTCGGCGACCCCGGCCTCGCCCTCCACGATCGAGGCCACGATCAACGTCTTCTGGTAGTCGGCCTCGTCGACGCCGGCCTTCTCCAGCTCGTCGAGCGCCTTGGCGACCATGATCTTGAGCTGCTGCGTGGCGGTCGCCTTGACCGGGAACTCGTAGGTGGACGGGAAGAGGTAGCCCTCGACATTGCCCTTCGCACCGGCCGGCAGTCCGATGGCCTCGGCGTCCTTGGCTGCCTTGGTGTACTCGGCGACCGGCACGCCCGTCCCCTTGGACAGGGCCGCGAACACCTCGCTCTTCCAGAGCCCCTCACGGACGGTCACGCGCGGGACGCTGCGGTTCTTGGGGTCGAGCAGGATGGCGAGGGCTCCCGCGCCGGTCATCTGCTTCTTCATGGTGTAGGTGCCCGGCTGGATCCCGGCCGCCCGCGAGTCCGCGGCCGCGGCGTCGAGGTAGGCACTGGAGCTCTTCACGACGCCGGCCTTCTCGAGGGTGCGGCCGATGGCGCTGCCCGTGTCGCCGTCGTTGACGACGATCTGCACCTCACCGGTGCCCGGCCCCGGGTAGTCGTCGCTCTCCAGGAAGCCGTCGACGACCGGTCGCAGCACCGTGTATGCCGCGAAGGCCGCCAGGGCGACGACCGCCAGGGCCACGAACAGGCAGCCCGACCGGCGCCCCCTGCGCTTCGCGGGACGGGTGGTGCGACGCCGCTCCGCCCGGGTGCGCGCCTGCGGCTGGCCCTCGCGCGCGTCCTCGTGCCCCCCGAAGATCGAGTGCTCCAGGTGGGGGTCGGTCATCGGCGCCTGTCCTTCGTCCGGGGCTTGCGCCCGCCAGTCCTGACCAGCTCGCCGGGCGGTCGCCCGGAACTGCGCTCCGCGTCGAGCGCGGTCTGCAGGATGAGGACTGCAGCCGCCTGGTCGACCACCGAACGCTGCCGACGGCCCTCGACCCCGCTCGCACGGAGGTTGCGGTGGGCATCGACCGTCGTGAGCCGCTCGTCGACCAGACGGACGGGCACGGGGGCGATGCGCTCCGACAGCCGCCCAGCATACGTGCGGGCAGCCTCGGCGGCGGCACCTTCGTCACCAGCAAGTGTCCTCGGCAGCCCGACCACGACCTCCACGGCCTCCAGCTCGGCGACCACGGCCGCGATCTCGTCGAGGTCGGTGGGGTGGGGCGCCGTCGGGTCCGCGTCGCGGGACACGGTGACCACGGGAGTGGCCAGCAGCGCGGCCGGGTCGCTGGCCGCGACCCCCACCCGCACGCTGCCGACGTCGATGCCCACCCGCCGTCCGGGGCGGGTGGGCATCGAGGCGGAGGTGGGCTGGTTCACCCAGCGCCCTGGGTGGCGGCCTGGACGGCGCGGTCGACCTGGCCGAGGGCCTCACCGGTGCGGGTGGCGTCGGTGCCACCGCCCTGCGCGAGGTCGTCCTTGCCACCGCCACCACCACCGAGGGCCTGGGCTGCGACGCGCACCAGGGCGCCGGCCTTGATCCCCCGGTCGCGCGCTCCCGGGTTGGTCGCGACGACGATGGCGGGACGGCCGCCGGAGACACCGGTCAGGGCGACCACCGAGGGTGCGGCGTCACCCAACCGGTTGCGCAGGTCGAGCACCATGGTGCGCAGGTCGTCGGCACTGGTGCCCTCGCCGGCGTCGTGCGTGAGGACACGGACGCCATCGACCTCGCGGGCGTAGTCGACCAGCTTGCCGGTCGCCGCCTGCACCTGCTCGCGGCGCAGCTTCTCGAGCTCGCGCTCGGCGTCGCGCACGCGGGCCACCAGGCCGGCGACGCGGTCCTTGAGCTCGCCGGGCTGCACCTTGACGATGTCGGTGAGCTCGGCGACCAGCGCCCGCTCCTTGGCGAGGTAGTGCAGCGCCTCCATGCCGACGAAGGCCTCGAGACGACGCACCCCTGAGCCCACCGAGGACTCGCCGGTGACGGTGAGCGCACCGATCTGGCTCGAGTGCCCCACGTGCGTGCCACCGCAGAGCTCGCGCGACCAGGGGCCACCGATCTCGATGACGCGGACCTGCTCGTCATAGGTCTCACCGAACAGCGCGAGCGCGCCGAAGTCGCGTGCCTCGGGCAGCGTCATGTACTGCGCGGACACCGGCAGGTCCTGGCGCACGGCGAGGTTGGCGACCTCCTCGATCTCACTGCGCGTCTCGGGCGACAGCGACTGGCCCCAGGCGAAGTCGAGGCGCAGGTAGCCGGGCTTGTTGTAGGAACCGGACTGCAGGGCCGTGGGGCCGAGCACCTGACGCAGCGCCGCGTGCACGACGTGCGTGCCCGAGTGCGCCTGGCAGGCCGAGATGCGCCAGTCGGCGTCGACCTCCGCGGACACGTCCTGGCCCACCCGGAGCGGGCCGGAGAGCACCTCGACGGTGTGTGCCACCAGGCCCTTCACGGGGCGCTGGACGTCGGTCACCCGGAGGCGGGCACCGTCGGAGGTGATGACGCCCTCGTCGGCGATCTGGCCACCGGACTCGGCGTAGAACGGGGTCCGGTCCAGCACCACCTGGCCGCGCTGGCCGGGCTCGAGCTCCTCGACCGGGTTGCCGTCGACGACGAGGCCGACGACCTTCGCCTCGGAGGTCAGCTCCTGGTAGGCGCGCCAGTCGGTCGCCCCGAGCGCACGCAGGTCCTTCCAGACCTCGGTGTTCGCGTGCCCGCCCTTCTTGGCCTTCGCATCGGCCTTGGCGCGGTCCCGCTGCTCCTGCATGAGCCGGGTGAAGCCCTCGCGGTCGACCTCCAGCCCCTGCTCGGACGCCATCTCGAGGGTGAGGTCGATCGGGAAGCCGTAGGTGTCGTGCAACGCGAAGGCCTGGTCGCCCGCCAGCGTGGTGCCGCCCGACGACTTGGTCCGCGCCACGGCGGTGTCGAGGATGGTGGTCCCCGAGGCGAGGGTGCGACGGAACGCTTCCTCCTCGGCGTACGCGATCTGCGAGATGCGGTCGAAGCCCGACTCCAGCTCGGGGTAGGACTGCTTCATCCGCTCGACCGACACCGGCAGCAGCAGCGGCAGGCTGGGCTCGTCGAAGCCGAGCAGCCGCATCGAGCGCACCGCGCGGCGCAGCATGCGGCGCAGGACGTAGCCGCGACCCTCGTTGCCGGGGGTGACGCCGTCGCCGATCAGCATCAGGCTGGAGCGCACGTGGTCGGCCACGACCCGCAGCCGCACGTCGTCGGGGTGCGACTCGCTGGCCGCGTGGCCCGAGTGCGCGCCGTACTTCTTGCCGGTCAGCTCGGCGGCCCGGTCCAGCACCGGGTAGACCTCGTCGATCTCGTAGAGGTTGTCGACGCCCTGGAGCAGGGTGGCCATCCGCTCGAGGCCCATGCCGGTGTCGATGTTCTTCTTGGGCAGCTCGGCGGCGATGTCGAAGTCGTCCTTGGCCCGGACCGCCGACAGCTCGTACTGCATGAAGACGAGGTTCCAGAACTCGAGGTAGCGGTCCTCGTCGACCGCCGGGCCACCCTCGCGGCCGTACTCGGGTCCGCGGTCGAGGTAGAGCTCGCTGCACGGTCCGCCGGGACCCGGGACGCCCATGTGCCAGTAGTTGTCGAGCTTGCCGCGGCGGGTGATCCGCTCCGCGGGGATGCCGATCATCCGGTGCCACAGGTCGTAGGCCTCGTCGTCGTCCTCGTAGACGGTCGGCCAGATCTTGTCGGCGTCGAGGCCGTAGCCACCCTGGTCCTGCGACGTGGTGATGAGCTCCCACGCGAACTGGATGGCGCCTTCCTTGAAGTAGTCGCCGAACGAGAAGTTGCCGTTCATCTGGAAGAACGTGCCGTGCCGGGAGGTCTTGCCGACCTCCTCGATGTCACCGGTGCGCACGCACTTCTGCACGGAGGTGGCACGGTCCCACTGGGGAGCCTGCTGGCCGAGGAAGTACGGCTTGAACGGCACCATGCCGGCGTTGACGAACAGCAGGTTGGGGTCGTCGTACACCAGCGGTGACGACGGGACGATCGTGTGGCCCTTGCTCTCGTAGAAGGAGAGAAAGCGGCGCCTGATCTCGGCGGTTTCCATGAAGTACTCAGTCCTTAGGCGCGTGCCTGGCCACCGACGGGCCGGCACGACGAATCGTACGGGCAAACAACGGGCGGGTACCGGGGCGGCGACGCGGGTGCGCCGGCGCCCCTACCGAGCTCGCGGGCCTGTGGGGTCGTCGAGCAGGGCCCGGGCCGAGGCCGCGTCGAGCCGGGCCGCGCTGGCCTCGGGGTCGTCGGCGGTGCCCGCGTCGATGCCGAGGGCGAGCCGCAGCTCCCCCTCGCGCTCGGCCATGCCCTCGCGGACCGCCGCGGCGAGCTCGCGCAGGCCCTCGCCGAAGTCGGACAGCCCGTGCGCGACCCCGGCCGGGGTGTAGGCCTCCGCGGCCTTGCTGACCTTGCGCACGGCATACACACCGGCTGCGGCGCCCAGCGCCACCCAGAAGAGACGTGCCACCGCGATCAGCCCCTGCGGCGGCGACGGCCGCCCGCGCTCTTGGTGCCGCTCGCGCTGAGCGCAGAGCGGACGCCGTAGGTGAAGGCCGCGACCTTGACGACCGGCGAGCCGAGGGTGGCCGCGAACAGCGAGGTCAGCGCACTCGCGTTGGTGGTCATCGCCGACACGTTGGTGGTGATGCCGTCGACCCGCGCGAGCTGCTCGTTGGTGAGGCTGACGGTGTCGGTGAGCTTGAGCAGCGTCGGCTGGACGTTCTCGGTGGTGCTGCGCAGGCTGACCCTCGTCTCGTCGAGGATCTTGCCGGCCTTGCCGATGACGCTCCCCAGCCGGAACACGAGGAACGCGAAGGCCAGCGCCGCGATCATGCCCGCGATGTCGCCCAAGCTCACTGAATCCATGCGGGCACCCTACCCCGCTGCCGACGGGGCGCCCCACGGAGTTCCGACGTGTACCGGGCGGTTGCGGTGCGCACTGACGCAGGTCAGGGGCTGCGCGGACCGCCGACTGCACGTCACACGTCCGGCGAGGTCGTCAGGCTGGCCCGGGGTCGGTACGCGCTCCCCCAGCTGGGATCGCACCTGCGCGCGGCGCACCGGCATTCCGCGGTCCTCTCCCACCTCAGCGCGGCGGTGGCCCACGGCTGGGCCGTGAAGTGGCCGCCCGACCAGCCCTGGCTCACCGTCCCGCGCAACCGCAAGATGGACGCTCGTGCCCGCGCCGGCCTGCAGGTCGCCTATCGGAACCTGAGCCCACGCGAGCGCAGGCGGGGCGTGACCGGACACGTGCGGACCGTGCTCGACTGCGCGCTGAAGCTCCCGTTCGACGAGGCCCTGTGCCTCGCGTGCTTTGCACGTCATTGCGCCGCACCGAGGTTCAGCTGCGGCGGATGCGGGCCTTGAGCCACTCCCAGCGCGGACCGAGCCGCTCCTCGAAGCCGCGGTCGGTCGGCCGGTAGTAGTCCGTCCTGCCCTGGAGGTCGTCGGGCAGGTAGTCCTGCTGCGCCACCCCGTCGGCCTGGTCGTGCGCGTAGACGTAGCCGTCGCCGTGCCCGAGCCGGGTCGCCCCGGCATACCCGCTGCCGCGCAGGTGCGGGGGCACCAGGCCACCCTTGCCCGCTCGCACGTCGGCGATCGCCTCGTTGATGCCGACGTACGCGGCGTTGCTCTTGGGTGCCAGCGCGTTGTGCACGACGGCCTGCGCGAGGATGATCCGCGCCTCCGGCATGCCGATCTGGGCGACGGCATGCATCGCCGCCACCGCGGTCTGGAGCGCCGTCGGGTCGCCCATGCCGACGTCTTCGCTGGCCGAGATGACGATCCGGCGCGCGATGAACCGTGGGTCCTCCCCCGCCTCGAGCATCCGGGCGAGGTAGTGCAGTGCGGCGTCGACGTCGGACCCCCGCATCGACTTGATCAGCGCCGAGGCCACGTCGTAGTGCTGGTCGCCGGTGCGGTCGTAGCGCACGCTCGCGAACGCGACCGCCTGCTCGGTGTGCGCGAGCGTGATCTCCACGGGCCCCTCGTGGGAGGACCCCGCCGGTATGCCGTCCTGCGCCACTCCCGCGGCCGCCTCCAGTGAGGTGAGCGCTCGCCGCGCGTCACCGCCGGCGATCCGCACGAGGTGGTCGGTGGCGTCGTCGGCCAGGACGTAGTCGCCGGCCAGCCCGCGCTCGTCCGTCACCGCGGATGCGAGCACGTCGCGCACCTCGTCGTCCGAGAGCGGGCCGAGCGTCACCAGCATCGAGCGGGAGAGCAGCGGGGCGATGATCGAGAACGACGGGTTCTCGGTGGTCGCCGCCACGAGGATCACCTGCCGGGTCTCGACGCCGGGCAGCAGGGCGTCCTGCTGGGCCTTGGTGAACCGGTGGATCTCGTCGAGGAAGAGCACTGTCTGGCGGTCGTACATGTCACGCTCGCGCGCCGCCTGGTCCATTACCGCACGGACGTCCTTCACGCCCGCGGTGACCGCCGACAGCTCGACGAACCGTCGGTCGGCGGCCGTGGCGACGAGGTGCGCCAGGGTCGTCTTGCCCGTGCCGGGCGGGCCCCAGATGATCGCGCTCAGCGGGCCGGCCGAACCGCCGGACCCCTCGATCAGCCGCCGCAGCGGGCTCCCGGGGCGCAGCACGTCGGACTGGCCGCGGACCTCGTCCAGCGAGCGCGGACGCATCCGCACGGCGAGCGGCGGCAGGGACGCGCCCGATGGCATGCCGTCGCCGTCCTGGGCAGCCGCCGCTGCACCGAACAGGTCAGGGTCAGGACCGGATGCCACGGGTGGCAGGCTATCCCTCGTGCCCGACGCCCTGGACCCCGACGCCCCGGACCCCGACGCCTCGCACCCGGACCGGTCGCGGTCCGCACTCAGCCGTCTCGGCGCCGGGCTGGGTCACCACCCCGGTCGGGTGGTGGTCACCTGGGTGCTGCTGGTGCTGCTCGGCTTCGCCGCGGCCAGCGGGGCGTTCGGCAACGAGCGGCTGTTCGACCGGCTCAGCACCGGCGAGCCCACCGTGCCCGGTGAGAACGAGACCGGCCGCGACCTGATCGCCGACGCCGGCAGCTCGGGCTTCCAGACGATCACCGTCCGCGTCGACGGTGTGCAGGTCGCCAGCCCAGCCGTGGCGGCCGCCGCTCGAGAAGCCGCCCAGCAGGTCGGTGCCCTCCCGGGCGTGACCCAGGTCGCCTCGCCGTTCGTCGTCCCCGGCGGGCTCGAGTCGCCGGCCGCCACCACGATGCTCAAGGGCGGTTCGGCCGGCTCCGACGGCTACGTCACGGTCGCCACGGTCGGCGACCTCCCCGACGACGCGGCGTACCACGCGCTGGAGGACCGGGTGACCGACACCGTGCGGGCGGCCACGGCCGGCAGCGGTGCCACCGTGACGGCCGGAGGGGTGCGCGACCTCGTCGACGCGATCACCGGCCAGCTCGAGGTCGACCTGCGCACCGGTGAGGGCATCGCCCTGCCGGTCAGCTTCATCGTCATGGTGATCGTGTTCGGGGGATTCATCGCGGCCGGGATGCCCATCGCCGGAGCCATCGCGTCGATCGCGGGGGCGCTCGCCTCGCTGCTCGGCTTCTCCTACCTCATCGACCTCGACACCACCGCCGTCAACGTCGTCACGGTGCTCGGCCTCGGCCTCTGCATCGACTACGGGCTGCTGGTCGTCAGCCGGTTCCGCGAGGAGCTGCGGTCACGGGCGGCGGGGATGCCGGTCGCGCAGATCCCGCGCGAGATGGTCGTGGACGCCACCGCCCGCACCGTCGACTCGGCCGGCCGCACCGTCGTCTTCTCCGGGCTCACCGTCGCCATCTCGCTCGGTGGCCTGCTGGTCTTCCAGTCACCACTGATGAAGGGCATCGGCGCCGCCGGGGTCTCGGTCGTCGTGATCGCGGTGCTGGTCGCGCTCACCCTGGTGCCCGCCCTCTGTGTGCTCGGCGCGCGCCGGCTGCTGCGCAAGGGCACCGAGTCGGCCCCGGAGCACGGCGTCTTCTCACGGCTCGCCCAGTGGGTGCACCGCTTCCCGATCCCGATCATCGCCGTCGTCGCGTCGGCCCTGCTGGCCCTGGCCGCTCCCGCCCTCGACCTGCGGCTCACGTCGTCCGGCGCCCAGCTGCTGCCGGTCTCCGCCCCCGAGCGGGTCTTCTTCGACGGCTTGGCCAAGGACTACCCCGTGCTCGGCGGAGCCGACGTGACCGTGGTCGCCGAGGCGCCGCTCGAGCAGGCCCAACGGTATGCCGCGGACCTGCGGCTCCCGCAGGGGTCCCGGGTGCTCGACGTGAAGACCCTGCAGGGCTCCGAGAGCATGGTGCGGATCGACGTGCCCGGTGGTCCCCTCGAGCAGCCGGCCAGGGACGTGGTCGACCAGCTCCGCCACGAGCGACCGGCCTTCCAGACCTACGTCGTCGGGCAGGCCTCCGGGCTCAAGGACTTCACCGACTCGATGTGGGAGCGCGCGCCCTACGCCTTCGCCCTGGTCGCGCTGGCCACCCTGGTGCTGCTGTTCCTCATGACCGGCTCGGTGGTCATCCCGGTCAAGGCGCTGCTGCTCAACGTCGTCTCGCTGGGGGCGTCCCTCGGCATCGTCGTGCTGGTCTTCCAGAAGGGACACCTCGAGGGTCTGCTCGGGTTCGACTCCGTCGGGGCGGTCGAGTCCACGATCCCGTTGCTGGTGCTCGCCTTCGGGTTCGGGCTCTCGATGGACTACGAGGTCTTCCTGCTCTCGCGGATCGTCGAGCTGCACGAGCGGGGCTACTCCAACGACGACGCGGTGGTGGTCGGTCTGCAACGCTCGGGCCGGATCATCACCTCGGCCGCGCTGCTCGTGGTCATCGTGTTCTCGGGGTTCGTCGCCGGCCAGCTCCTCATCATCAAGCAGACCGGCGTCGGCCTGGCGACCGCGGTGGCCCTCGACGCGACCCTGGTCCGCATGCTGCTCGTCCCGGCCACGATGACACTGCTCGGCGACTGGAACTGGTGGGCGCCGCGGCGGTTGCGCGGTCTGCACGCCCGGTTCGGGATCACCGAGTGACGGGCCTGCGCGTCGTCCACACGCACGAAGAGGCGCTGGTCGCCAGCGAGGGCAGCAGCTTCGTCCGGTTCGACGTGCCCGCGCCCCTCGACGGTGAGGGGTTCAGCCTCGGCCGGGCGCTGGCCCTCCCCCGGCGCACGCACACGCGACGCCTCGGCCTGCTCGTCCTGGGGCCGCCCGATCACGTCGACCAGCTGCTCGCCGCGGTGCTCGCCCGCGGCCCGCTCGACCCCGAGATCCGTTCCGTCACCGTGCAGCGTGGCTCGCTCGACCCGGTCGCGCGACACCTGCCACTCGGCGAGGGCAACGACTGGGAGTGGCTCTGCACGACCGCGTCGCCGCCGGAGGTGGCGGCCGAGTCGCGTCTGCTGCCGCTCGACGGAAGCCACCAGCGCGAGATCGCGAACCTGCTTGCCGAAGCCAACCCGGGCACGGACGCGCGGCCGTTCGAGCACCCCGGCCAGGACTGGGTCGGGGTCCGCGACGAGGGTGACCGCCTGGTGGCCTGCGGGGTGCGCGAGCGCAGTCTGGCCGGCCACCCGATCCTGTCCGGGATCACCGTCGACGCCGCCCACCGGGGGCGCGGGCTGGGTCTGGCCGTCACGGCATACCTGACTCGTCGGGCGGTCGCCGAGGCCGGCGTGTGCACGCTCGGGATGTACTCCCACAACGCCGTCGCGCGGCGGCTCTACGTCGGGCTGGGCTACGGCGACGTGCACGAGTGGTCCAGCCGGCGGTTCAGCTAGCCGCGGCACGCTGGTTCGGCGTGCGCGGGCGGGGCACCTCTGCCTACATTCGTGCTGACCCCGCACCCCCTGGCGAGAGGACTGACATGCCCACCCTGACCAACGGCGACGTCGAGATCCACTACGAGGACAGCGGTGGCTCCGGCCGGCCGGTCGTGCTCGTCCACGGCTGGCCGCTGAGCGGCGCCTCCTGGAACCTGGTCGCCCCGGTCGTGGAGGAGGCCGGTTACCGGGTGGTCACCTACGACCGCCGCGGCTTCGGCGAGTCCGACAAGCCGGGTGAGGCTTCCCGGTACGACTACGACACGCTCACGACCGACCTCGACGCCCTGCTCCGCGAGCTGGACCTCACCGACGTGACCATCGCAGGCTTCTCGATGGGTGGTGGCGAGGTCGCCCGCTACGTCGGAACGCACGGGCAGGACCGGGTGCACAGCCTGGTCTTCGCCGGCGCGATCCCGCCCTTCCTCCTCAAGGACGAGGACGAGAACCCCGACGGTGGCCTCGACCGGGAGACCGCCGCGGGCTTCCAGCAGGCCCTCAGCGCCGACCGCGAGGGCTTCCTCGACGGGTTCATGACCAACTTCTTCTCCGCCGGGGGCGAGCTCAAGGTGACCGAGGAGCAGCGCCAGGAGGCGCTGGGCCTGGCCGCCCAGGCCGACCTGCACGCCGCGGTCTCGTGCATCCAGTCGTGGCTCACCGACTTCCGCGCCGACCTGGCCGCGATCACGGTGCCGACCCTCGTCATCCACGGCGACTCCGACGGGATCGTGCCGTTCGAGGTCTCCGGGAAGCGGACCCACGAGCAGGTCGACGGCAGCGAGCTCGTGGTGATCGAGGGAGGGCCGCACGGCATCGCCACCAGCCACCCGGACGAGTTCAACGCCGCCCTGATCGCCTTCCTGGCGAAGTAGCCACCCGCGCGATGGCGACGTCGATCCGTGCCCTCAGTGGCACGGATCGACGTCAGTCCGCGGTCCAGCTGCGCCGTCGGTGACGCGGTGGACGGCCTACTGCCGGAAGTCGTCCGGCGAGTACGGGCTGGGCTCGACGAGCACCAGCCAGTTGCCGGAGTTGTCGCGGCACAGCGCCTCGGTGCCGTAGGGCCGTGCCGAGGGCTCCTGGATGAACTCGACGCCCTTGGCCTTCAGCTCCTCGTAGGTCTTCTGGCAGTCGTCCACGGTGAGCCCGAGGCCGTTCATGCCGCCCTCGTCCTGCGAGCGCTTGATGGCCTCGACCATCTCCGGCGCCAGCGGCGGGCCGGGGAGGGCCAGGTTGACGTTCAGCTCGGGCTGGTTGGGGTGCACGACGGTGAGCCACCGGTAGCCCTCGCCGAGGGTGATGTCGTCCTTCTCCTCGAACCCGAGGACGTCGATGTACCAACGCTTTGCGGCGTCCTGGTCCTTGACGAAGACGCTGACGATGCTGATGTTCGTGATCATGCGACGAGGTTAGGAGGCACCGGCCGTCGGCTGCTTCTCCTCGATTGCGGAGCCCGCGCCGGCCCTCTCGGCCAGGCCCCACATGAAGACGAAGCAGCCGGGGATGTGCGGCGCCCCGGCGGCATACCGGCGCTGGAAGTCGCTGGGGCTCTCGCCGACCACCTCCCGGAACCGGCTGCTGAAGGAGCCGAGGCTGGAGAAGCCCACGGCGTGGCACACCTCGGTCACGGTGAGGTTGGTGGCGCGCAGCAGGTCCTGGGCTCGCTCGATCCGGCGCTGCGAGAGGTACTCGCCCGGCGTGTGGCCGTAGGTGGCCTTGAACAGGCGCAGGAAGTGGTACTTGCTCAGCCCCGCCACGTCAGCCAGCGCGGCGACGTCCAGGGCGTCGGCGTAGTGGCGGTCGGCGTGGTCCCGCGCGCGACGCAGGTGCACCAGCACGTCACCCGGCGCCCGCAGCTCGTTGTCACCCACCCTCGCATTCTGGTCCACCCGACCGGGCCCGCAGCGCGGGACCCGTCGTCAGTGGCCGGTCCTACGGTGGGGCTCGTGACCAGCTCCCCTCGCCGCAACCGCGTCACACCGACAGGCGACATCGTCGCCATCCCCTTGCGCGGTGCCTGGCTCGGCAACCGCGGCATCCTGCACGCCGACGGTGAGATCGTCCGCCACCACGCCAGCGACCTCTGGATCACCTGCGCCCTCGAGTTCCGGGACTGGCGCCTGCCGCAGTGGCAACCCCACCACTTCACGGTCCTCTTCTTCCACGACGAAGCCGTGTCGCTGGCGGCCGGACACCGACCTTGTGCCCTGTGTCGACGCGGCGACTACAACGCCTTCCGCACCGCGCTGGCCGCCGGCACCGGCGAGGACCCGCTCAGTGCCGCGCAGCTCAACCGTCGGCTCCACGCAGAGCGCATCGTCCGCGGCACGCACCGGCGCCGGCTCCACGACGAAGGCTGGGCAGACCTGCCCCCGGGCACTTTCGTCATCCACGACGACGCGCCCGCCGTCGTCGTCGCCGACGCCGTGGTGCCATGGACCACCGCGGGCTACGGCAGGCGCCGCAGCCGTCCGTCGCACGGGCTCGCGCAGACCCTCACGCCACCGAGCACCATCGCCGCCCTCCGCGCCGGCTACCGACCCCAGATCGACGCGACCGCGCAGCCGTGAGCCCTCCGCGCGGACCTGCTGGCCTCGGGCTCGTCAGCTCGCCATCAGCGCCTGCTGGGCGGCGGCGAAGAAGGTCGCCGCCCACGGTTCGTGCGGCTGCGGGATGTCGGCGGCCAGCTGCTCCAGCCCGCCCGGGCGACGTTGCACCGCATACCGGCGGGTGGCCAGCGCGTCGCGGTTGAGCTCCACCACGCGCTGGGCCAGCGCGACCGGGTCGCGCTGGGTGACGGCGCCACGAAGGTGCCACCGCGACCAGACCTCGTCGAAGTCCTGCAGGCCGTTGAAGTAGTTGCGCACCATCACCCAGAACGCGAAGTCGATGGTCTCGTCGGTCCAGCCGTGCACGTTGACGATGCCCGGCACGGTCTCGCCCACGAAGGTGTACTCGTGCTCGGCGTCCACCACCTCGCCGTAGGCCATCACGGTCGGCAGGGCACTCACGTCCAGCACGCCCACCCAGCGCACCGCCCGCGACAGCAGACCGACCCCCTGCGCACCGTCGGAGTAGAGGAACTCGCTGCGCGCCATCGCGTCGGCCGCGGTGTCCACGAGCCGGCGCAGCGCGGGCAGCACCTCGGGCACCTCGAGGCCGAGCTTGTCGAAGAAGGCACCCTCGGCCAGCTCGGCGCCGTCGACCACGAAGCGCAGCTCGACCTCGCCGTCCTCGGCCCGGGCTGCGAGCTCGGGCGTCAGCTGGGCGGCCAGGGCATCGAGCGCCTCCGTCACCCCGGTGGCCGTCCATGCGGGCACCATGACGGTGAGGCGGTTGTCGTGCGTCTTCGCGGGCTCCGTCCCGGAGGGGCCGGACAAGGCCGTCGCGCCGGAGGAGGCCGTCGCGCTGGCGCCGAGCGTCGCGGCGACACCGAACGTCGAGGAGTCCGGCGCCTCGGGTGAAGGAGCCGGTGGGTGCGCGGTGGTCGGCACCCACTCGTCCCGCTCGACCGGCATCATGGCGCGGTGCATCACCTGGGGTGACGGTGCGCCGTCGAGGATCGCGGAGCCGTCGTCGAAGGTCTCGCGGGCGCGGCGGCCGGGCAGCGCCTCGAACCGGTGCGAGTACTGGGCGCACGGGACCCAGGTGTCCGTCATCAGGCCCTTGCGCTCGAGCCACAGCCCCGGCGACGTGACACCGTCGAGGCCCACGCAGCTGTGGAACCCGTTGGTGCGCACCCAGAAGGCCTGTCCGTCGGGCTGCCACGCCGCGAACTCGCCCCACCGGTCGACGAGCAGGTCGAGGTCGGCGGTCGCGGCCTGCACCAGGCGCGGGTCGGCCTGGAACCACGAGGGGTATGCCGTGGCGGGAGGAACGTCGTCGTCCGGCCCGCCGCCGTGCTCGAGGAGGGCGCCGGCGATCGCGTCCCAGTAGGCCTGCCGCTGGGTCAGCCCGCGCTGCCGGTCCGGGTCGCGGAAGTAGCCCATGCCGTCCGGCATGTCCCCGACGGAGAGCCAGGCCACCACCACCCGTCCGACGAAGCGGAGCGGGTCGACCTCCCACATCTGGTAGCACAAGCCGTAGCGGCGCTCGAGCGCAACGGGGGTGGCCTTCGAGCGGCCGAACAAGCCCTTCGGCGCGGGACCGGTGGGCAGGATCGGCGTCTCGTCGACCGCCACCCGGGTGATGTCCTTGCGCACGGCATGGCGACCGTCGGGGCTCGCGATGAGCTCAGGCGTGCGGACCATGCGCGGAGCCTACTTCCGGCGCAACGCCGTGTCCGCCGGTTCGGCTCAGCCTGTCGGGGTGGTCGCCTCCGCCTTGGGCTCCGGCTTCGCGTCGACGCCGGCCTCCTTGCGCTGCTCGCTGGTGATCGGCGCCGGCGCCGCGGTCAGCGGGTCGTAGCCGCCGCCGGACTTGGGGAAGGCGATGACGTCGCGGATCGACTCGGTGCCGGCGAGCAGCGACACGATCCGGTCCCACCCGAAGGCGATGCCGCCGTGCGGCGGCGCGCCGAACTGGAAGGCGTCGAGCAGGAAGCCGAACTTCTCCTGCGCTTCCTCCTCCGACAGCCCCATCACCCTGAAGACCCGCTCCTGCACGTCGCGGCGGTGGATACGGATCGACCCACCACCGATCTCGTTGCCGTTGCAGACCATGTCGTAGGCGTAGGCGAGCGCCGGACCGGGGTCGGTGTCGAAGGTGTCGAGGAACTCGGTCTTGGGCGAGGTGAACGCGTGGTGCACCGCCGTCCACGCGCCGGCACCGACGGCGACGTCACCGGCCGCGACCGCCTCGGAGGCAGGCTCGAACAGCGGGGCGTCGAGCACCCAGAGGAAGGACCACGCGTCCTCGTCGATGAGCTCGCAGCGTCGGCCGATCTCCAGCCGGGCGGCGCCGAGCAGCGCTCGCGACGACTTGGTCGCGCCGGCCCCGAAGAACACGCAGTCACCCGGCTGGGCGCCCACGTGCGCAGCGAGGCCGTCGCGCTCCGCGTCGGTGAGGTTCTTGGCGACCGGGCCACCGAGCGTGCCGTCCTCCTGGACGAGCACGTAGGCGAGCCCCTTGGCCCCCCGGCTCTTGGCCCAGTCCTGCCAGGCGTCGAGCTGCTTGCGCGGCTGCGAGGCACCGCCGGGCATGACGACTGCGCCGACGTACTCGGCCTGGAACACCCGGAACGGGGTGTCCTTGAAGTAGTCGGTGCACTCGACCAGCTCGTTGCCGAACCGCAGGTCGGGCTTGTCGGAGCCGAACCGGCGCATCGCGTCGGCGTAGGTCATCTGGAGGAACGGCGTCTCGAGCTCGACCCCGATCAGCTTCCAGACCTCGCGCACGATCTCCTCGCCGAGCTCGAGCACGTCGGCCTGCTCGACGAAGGACATCTCGATGTCGAGCTGGGTGAACTCGGGCTGGCGGTCGGCGCGGAAGTCCTCGTCGCGGTAGCAGCGGGCGATCTGGTAGTAGCGCTCCATGCCGGCGACCATGAGCAGCTGCTTGAACAGCTGGGGGCTCTGCGGCAGGGCGTACCAGGACCCCGGCGCGAGTCGCGCGGGCACCAGGAAGTCACGGGCGCCCTCGGGGGTCGACCGGGTCAGCGTCGGGGTCTCGATCTCGACGAAGTCGCGGGCGCCCAGCACGGAGCGGGCGGCGGCGTTGACCTTGGACCGCAGCCGGATGGCGGCTCCGGCCGACGAGGCTCCGGGACGGCGCAGGTCGAGGTAGCGGTGCTTGAGGCGCGCCTCCTCGCCGACGGTGACGCGCTCGTCGATCTGGAACGGCAGCGGCGCCGAGGCGTTGAGCACCTCGATCGAGCTGGCGACCACCTCGACCTCGCCGGTGGGCAGGTCGGGGTTGACGTTGTTGTCGGTGCGCGCGACCACCTCACCGGTGGCCCGGATGCAGTACTCGTTGCGCAGGTCGTGGGCGGCACCCGTCAGCACCTCGTCGCGGGCGACGACCTGGACGATGCCGCTGGCGTCGCGCAGGTCCAGGAAGGCCACTCCGCCGTGATCGCGCCGACGAGCGACCCAGCCCGTGAGCGTGACGGTCTTGCCGGCGTGGTCGGCACGCAGGGTGCCGGCCTCATGGGTGCGGAGCACGGGAGATCCTTCGATTCAGGCGGGGGGTGAACCCGGCCATCCTACGGACCGGCCCACACCGCCTACGAATCGGTTGTCTGCGGGCGGAGGGCGGTCAGTCCACGTCGCCATCGACGTACACCCAGTGACCCGCCCGCTTCACGAAGCGGCTCCGCTCGTGCAGCACCCCGCCGTCGTGGGCGGCTTCGAACTCCACCTCACCGACGGAGTCGGAGTCACGGCCGTCCGCGGTCTCCAGCACGGTGAGACGCCGCCACGCCGGACCGGTCGAGGCGTCGAGCTCGTGGGGCCTGGTCCGGGGGTGCCACGTGCGCAGGAGGTATGCCGTGTCGTGCACGACGTAGGCGGAGTAGCGGCTGCGCATCAGCCGCACCGCGGACTCGGCTTCCTTCGTGCCGTCGTGCAGCGGCTGGCAGCAGTCGGCGTAGGACAGCCCGGAGCCGCACGGGCACTGCGACACCGAGCCGGTCCGGGGGGTCGCCGCCCCGAACGCACTCATCCCGTCCTCGCGGGCAGGAAGCAGAACTCGTTGCCGGAGGGGTCGACCAGCGACGTCCAGGGCAGGTCACCCCAGTCGTGGTCGATCCGGACGGCGCCGCGGGCCTCGACGCGGGTGAGCACGTCGCCCAGGTCATCGTCGGGCTCGAGCCGCAGGTCGAGGTGCAGCTGGTTCTTGACGGTCTTCGGCGTGCGGGCCACTGCGGGGCCTCGCTCCGGGCTGCCGAACTCGAGCACGAGCCCGCGGCCTGAAGGGTGGCGGAGCGAGTGCGGAGAGCTCCCGGCGAAGGGCTGCCAGCCGGTCAGCTCCGCCCAGAAGGTCGCGTCGCGCACGGGGTCGTCACACTCCACGGTGACGGCGGCAACCGGGCCGCTGTCGCGGTGCAAGTCGTCGTCGTCCGGCAGCACGCAGAACGGGTGGCCCTCGGGATCGGCCAGCACCACCCAGGGAACGTCGCCCTGCCCGATGTCGAGGCGGGTGGCCCCGAGGTCCAGCAGCCGCTGGACGGTCCCGACCTGGTCGTCTCCGGCGGCCAGGTCGAGGTGGAGCCGCGGCGACGGGACGAGCGGGTCGGTCACCTGCTGGAAGCAGAGGTCGAGGGCCGGACCACCCGGCACGCTCAGCCGGGTCTCGACGTTGTCAGTCTCGTCGGTGAGGTTGTCGGTGCCCAGCGCCTGCTCCCAGAAGTGCCCGCGCACCTGCGGCTGGTGGGCGTCGAAGACCAGGTTCTCCAGGAACATGGACCGACCCTACGTCGCGCGCGGCCCCGGATGGGCCGGGCGGCCCGGCCAAGGTGCGTCGACCGGCCGCAGTGGCGCCCAGCCCTGGTCCCGGGCGGCGAGGGCGCCCAGCACCGCGATGCCGAGCGTGGCGTTGTGCAGGCGTCCGGCCAGGAAGGCATCCCGGGCCGCTTCGAGCGGGACCCAGCGCACCGGCATACCCAGCTCCTCGCCGTCGCGCTCGTGGCGCTCCCCCGCCGGCACGCCGCTGAGGTCGCGCGCGAGGTAGATGCGCAGCGCCTCGTCGAGCCCACCGGGTGAGCTGACGTAGTCGGCCAGGACGTGCCAGGTGCCGGCCACCAGGTCGGCCTCCTCGTGCAGCTCGCGGGCCGCGCCGAGGTGCGGCGGTTCGCCGTCGACGTCCAGCAGCCCCGCCGGGATCTCCCACTCGTAGGCACGAACGGGGTGACGGTACTGCTGGATCAGGCAGATCCGTCCCTGGTCGTCGAGGGCGGCCACCGCGACGGCACCCGGGTGCCGGACGTACTCCCGGGTGACCTCGCCCGCATCGCCCAGGTCGACCCGGTCCCGGACCACGTCCCAGACCAGGCCGTGCATGGCGACCTCGGACTCGCGGACCGGCAGGTCGGCCGGGCGGTCGGCCAGCTCGTCGCCGCTACCGTCCTGCTCGGTCCCGGCGCGGTCGGTCCCGGCGCGGTCGGTCCCGGGCTCCCCCGTCACGCGGAGGCGTCCGCCGTGCTGCGCGGGCGCTCGACCTCGACCAGCCGGGCGGCGCGCTGGGCGTCGATCGCGGCCTCCACCAGACCGGCGAACAACGGGTGCGCGCGGTGCGGACGGGACTTGAACTCGGGGTGGGCCTGCGTCGAGACGTAGTAGGGGTGCACCTCGCGGGGCAGCTCGACGAACTCGACGAGGTTCTTGTCCGGCGAGAGGCCCGAGAACACCAGGCCGGCCTGCTCGAGCTGGTCGCGGTAGCCGTTGTTGACCTCGTAGCGGTGCCGGTGGCGCTCGTCGACGGCGACGGCGCCGTAGGCCTCGGCGATGACCGAGCCCTCGACCAGCTTGGCCGGGTAGGAACCGAGTCGCATCGTGCCACCGAGGTCACCGGCGCCCTCGACGAAGGCCTTCTGCTCCTCCATCGTCGCGATCACCGGGGCCGGGGTGTTCGGGTCGAACTCGGTGGAGCTCGCACCCTCGATGCCGGCGACGTTGCGGGCGTACTCGATCACCATGCACTGCAGCCCGAGGCAGATCCCGAGGGTCGGCACCTGGCGCTCCCGCGCCCAGCGCAGCGCGCCGAGCTTGCCCTCGATGCCGCGGACCCCGAAGCCACCGGGCACGAGCACGGCGTCGACTCCACCCAGGGCCTTCTGCGCCCCCGCCTCGGTCTGGCACTCGTCACTGGCCACCCAGCGGATCGAGACCTTGGCGTCGTGGTGGAACCCGCCGGCCCGCATCGCCTCGGTGACCGAGAGGTAGGCGTCGGGCAGGTCGATGTACTTGCCGACCAGGGCGATCTCGACGGTGTGCTCGGGGCTGTGCACGCGCCGCAGCAGCTCGTCCCAGTCGTGCCAGTCGACGTCGCGGAAGTTGAGGCCGAGCCGCCGGATGACGTAGGCGTCGAGGCCCTCCTTGTGGAGCACCTTGGGGATGTCGTAGATGCTCGGGGCGTCGACCGCGGCCGCGCAGGCCTCGGTGTCGACGTCGCACATCAGCGAGATCTTGCGCTTGATGCCGTCGGGGATCTCGCGGTCTGCGCGCAGCACCAGCCCGTCTGGCTGGATGCCGACCTGGCGCAGCGCGGCGACCGAGTGCTGGGTCGGCTTGGTCTTGAGCTCCCCGCTCGGCGCGAGGTAGGGCACCAGCGAGACGTGCAGGAAGAACACGTTGTCGCGGCCCACGTCATGGCGCACCTGGCGGGCCGCCTCGAGGAACGGCAGCGACTCGATGTCGCCGACGGTGCCCCCGATCTCGGTGATGATGATGTCGGGCGCGTCACCCACCTTGACCCCGGGACTGCCGGCCGCCTGGGCCCGCATCCGTTCCTTGATCTCGTTGGTGATGTGCGGGATGACCTGGACGGTGTCGCCGAGGTACTCCCCACGCCGCTCCTTGGCGATGACCTGGTTGTAGACCTGCCCGGTCGTCACGTTGGCCTTGCCGACGAGGTTGCTGTCGAGGAACCGCTCGTAGTGACCGATGTCGAGGTCGGTCTCAGCACCGTCGTCGGTCACGAAGACCTCACCGTGCTGGAACGGGTTCATCGTGCCCGGATCCACGTTGAGATAGGGATCGAGCTTCTGCATCGTGACCCGCAGACCGCGAGCCCGGAGCAGGTGCCCGAGGCTCGACGCCGTCAGACCCTTGCCGAGAGAGGAGGCGACGCCCCCGGTTACGAAGATGTGTTTCGTCTGCTCCACCACGGGATTCAAGCCTACGTCATTCCGAGCATGCCTGAGTACCACTCGTGCCAGCGACTCGCCGTGGCCTTTCCGTCGTCCCACGATGCGGCCCGCTCGCGGCCCTGCTTCGATGCGGTGAGCCGGGCCGCCGGGTCGCGCAGGAACTGGTCGACCGCGTCGGCGAGCCGACTCGGGTCGCGGACCGGCACGAGGGTGCCCACGCCCTCGACGAGGTCGGGCAGCCCTCCGGTGTCCGTCGCCACCACGGGCACCCCCGCGGCCATCGCCTCCTGGACCACCAGCGCCCGGGCTTCCCAGAGGCTGGGGAGCACGAACACGTCGGCGGCGCGCAGCCACCGGTCCGGGTCGGGCTGCGGCCCGACCAGGTGCACCGGGAGACCCTCGGCCTCGATCCGTCGCTCGAGCGCGACCCGGAGGTGGTCGTCCCCGCCGCCGACGACCACCCACACGGCAGGTTTCGTTGCATCCGGGTGGGCAACCTGCGCGGCGGCCTCCAGAAGGGTCTCCAGGTCCTTTTGGGGAGCGATCCGCGCGATGGTCAGCGCGAGTGGTGCGCCGGGCTGAGACGGCTGGATCCCGTTCTCGCGCAACAGCTCTGCGGCCAGCGGGCCTCGGTCGCCCTCAGCCAGCGGTTCCGCGGCGAGCAGGTCGGGCACGCGCGGCGAAGGCACCGGGGCAAGGCGTGGGTCGCGCGCCCCGAGCCGCTGTGCCTCGGCCACGAGATCGCTGCTGGCCCCGGTCACCAGCGTGGCGCGGCGCGCGACGAGCCGTTGGGCGAGGTCGAGCAGCCGCCTGCGTGGACCGCCGACCAGCACGGCGTTGTGCTGGCTGACGACCACCGGCGTGCGGGTGCCCACTGAGACGAGGACGGCCACCAGGCCCGCCTGGTGGCCGTGGGCGTGCAGGACCTCCGCGCCACCCACGAGCCGGCGAAGTCGCCACAGGCCACGCAACGACCCGATCAGCCCCGAGGACCGTCCCGGCCACCACCACCGTGCTCCGGAGAGCTGGAACCGCTCGGCCGTGGACGCGTCGGTCACCACGGTGACCTCGTCACCCAGCTCCCGCAGGTCGGCGGCGAGGTCGCGGACGTGGGTGCCGATGCCGCCCGTGCTCAGCCCCAGCAGCATCACCACCCTCACGCCGACGTCCCCCTGCGCCGGCTGCGACCGCGCTCCCGCAGGGCCGTCATCGCCTTGCGGTCCGCGACCATCATCACGCCGAGGTAGACCAGCAGGGTGACCAGCCCGACGGCGAGACCGGTGCCGAGCGCCGACCAGAGCGAGTCCGGCGTGAGGCTGCGTGCCACCGTGTCGCCCACCGCGAGACCCACGGCCACCGAGACGATGGCCGCACCGAGGGTGCGGCCGGCGCCCTGGGTCGCTTCCGGGCCCCAGGCGCTGCGCACGAGCAGGACCAGCACCCCGGCCGAGACCGTCATCCCCACCGTGGAGCCGATGCCGAGCAGGCCGAGGGTGGTCCCGGCGCTCGAGCCCGCTGGCACGAGGGCGAGCGGGAGCAGGGCGGCGAGGCTCCACCCCGCCGCGACGGCCAGCGCTGCGTGGATCGGTCGGCCCCGGACGTAAAGCGCCCGCGTGAGCAGCGCTGCCACCGAGAACCCGACGAGTCCGGGTGCGTAGGCGGACAGCGCACCGGGCAGCGCGGCGAGGGCCGCCCCACCCCCGGTGTCGGAGGCTCGGTCGAGTGACTGGAAGAAGATGCCAACCGGCTGCGCGACCGCCATCAACACCGTCACCGCCCCTGCGGTGAGCAGCAGGATGCCCCGCAGCGCCGAGGCCAGCGTCTCGCGGGCGGACGTGCCGACGTGTTGCTGGAGCTCCTCGGCGACGGTCGAGTGCGCCAGCGCCGGGAAGGCCGAGGTCGCGATCGGCACGGCGAGCACGGCATACGGCAACAGGTAGACGGCCTGGACGTAGGCGTAGACGTTGACCACACCGGTGTCGACGGTGCGTGGCTCGTGGGTGAGCCACAGCGTGGCCGCCACCGCAGCCTGCTGCGCGACCAGCGCGAGCACCCCCGCACCGGCCAGCGCAGCGGCCCGCCGGGCCACCCCGTCGGGGAAGGAGAAGGTCGGTCGCAGCCGCACGCCGGCCCGCAGCGCGGGCACCAGCAGCGGCAGGCTCAGCACCACCACGCCGAGGGTCGTGCCACCGGCCAGCACCCAGGTCGCGCCCGAGGACACGTCTGCCGGGGTGGCATCCGGTGCGGCCACGAACCGGTAGGCGACGTAGGCCGCGATCACCACCAGGCTCGACAACAACGGGGCCAGCGCGGCGGCCAGGAAGCGCCGGTGCGCCTGGAGCACCCCGGCCAGGACGACTCCCACGCCGTAGAGCGCGACCTGGGGAGCGAACACCATGAGCATGGTCGTCCCGAGGTCGGCCGCGCCGGGGACCTTGCTCTTGCGCAGCAGGACCTCGCTGACCCAGGGTGCCGCCACCGCCAGCACCACCGAGAGTGGCACGAGGACGGCCACGGCCCAGGTGAGCAGGGCCGACGCCGTGCGGTCGGCGTCCTCGCGGCGCCCGGCGCCGAGCTGGCCGGCGATCAGCGGGACCGCGACCGCGGCGAGGGCTCCTCCGGCGGCGACCTCGTAGACGACGTTGGGGAGGGTGTTGACGGTCTGGTAGGTGTCGCCGACCCCACCGGCGCCGACGCTGTGGGAGAAGACCAGCGTGCGAGCGAACCCGGCCAGCCGAGCCAGGAGCGTCGCGACCGCGATGACCAGCGCCGCCCGGGCCACCGACGTCCCGACCGTCCTCGCCGTCATCGCCGACCCCGCCTCATCGCCGACCCCGGCTCATCGACGACCCAGCGCGTCGAGCTCGCGCAGTCCGGGGGTGGACTCGATCACGCGGGTGAAGGAGACCTTCTCCGAGGCGAGGGTGAGGCCGCAGAGCACGGCCAGCGCCACGCACCGTCCACGCCGCCCGGTGCGCTGCACCAGGGCGGTGCCCAGCAGCGCGCCGGCGCTGTTCGCGCCGGTGTCGCCCAGCATGGCCTCGCCCGCCAGGTCCGGTCGGAGCAGGCCGGCCGCAGCGCCCACGGCCGCGCCGGCCGCGGTGGCCGAGCGCGGGCTCGTCGCGGTCAGCGCGCCGAGCAGGATGGTGACCTTGAGGGCGCGCCCCGGGCGCAGGTCGAGCAGGTTGAGCAGGTTGGCCGAACCCGCGATCACCGCACCACCCACGAGCGTGTCGACCGCGGACGGTATGGCGCCGCCCCGCCCGACCCCGTCCGCGAACGCAAGGCGCCGAGCGGACCGAGCGGACCGAGCGGACCGGTCGACGAGGGCGGCCGACACCAGCCCGGTGAGTCCGAGGCCGAGGATCTTGACCGCACCGGTGGTCACCTCGCCCCGCGCCAGCGCACCGAGGTGACCCTTCAGGCCCTTGCTGCTCGAGTCACCGGCGAGGTCGTCGAGCGCGCCGAGACCCGCCGCCGAGACGGCGGCCACCACTGGCGCCGGCCCCGCCCCCAACAGTGCTGCTCCCCCGGCTGCCCCCACGGCATACGCGGGGCCCTCGAGGAGGGTGACCGTGCGGCCCGCGTGGTTCGTGCGGTCCCAGGTCGTGGCCCCGCCCGGCGGACGACCTCGGAGCAGGCGCAGCGCGCCTGCGGAGAGCGCCCCGGCAACGGCCCCGGACAGGAGTGCGCGCACGGCTGCTACTTGGTCGCCAGCTGCGGGAAGGCAGCGCTCGCGTCGGACGCGAGGCCGTACTGTCCGGACCTGCCGGCCTCCTGCTCGAGGAGCCCGAAGACGAGGCTGGCCTGACCCATCGGCAGCTCCGCGTCATCGACCGTGCTGAGCACCTTGGACTGGTCACCGTCGTCCCTCGACACGGTGATGACCGAGGTCGTGTTGGTGGCTCCCGGGCTGACGCTGGGGGCGATCAGCACCGCGCCCGCCCCGGCCGAGTCGATCGCCCCCGCGAGGTTGCTCAGCCCGGTGGCCCGGTCCTCGCGGGCGGCGGCGTCCGAACCGTTCACCGGCCCGGCGATGACGACCGCGATGGAGGCCACCTTGACGTCGTCGGGGGTGTAGCGGATCAGGTCGCCGGTGCGCATCGCCTCGAGCGCCGAGGCCGCACCGGAGGAAGTGGACCCGGCCTTGGCGAGCACCGACCGCGCGAGCACGGCGTTGACCACGTCACCGCCGGACTGGTCGATCGGCACCCCGACCTGGCTGGCCAGCTGCTGCCCGAGGGTGGCTCGGAAAGCCGCCTTGTCGGGGTCGATCCAGTTGTCCTGCACCGAGACCGTCGACCCGACGACGGCCCCTGCGGTGGTCAGCGTGCCCTGGGTGGTCTTCACCAGGTTGGGGTCCGCACCGGGCAGCACGACGAGGGTGACCGTGGTGTCCTTGAGCCGCTCCGCGAGCAGGCTGCGGTTGCTGGCCGAAGTGAACTCGTCGCGCGCCGTCGCCCCCTTCTCCGCAGCGTCGAGCTCGCCGCGCAGCGCGGCCTTGTCGGCCCGCAGGTTCTTGACCTCGGAGGTCAGCGTGTTGCCGATGTCCTCCTTGAGCGGACCGGCACCGAGCACGATCCCCACGGCCAGGGCCATGAAGATCGAGACGATGGAGACGAGGTGGTAGCGGAAGTCGATCACGTGACAATTCCTACGACGAAGGACCAGAGATCATCCCACCGGGCGCCGAGCACCTGGAGGAAGGCACGCCCGCCGGTGGTCGACCAGAGCGCCGCGAACAGCGCACTCAGGCCGACCAGCAGCATCAGCGTCAGGGCGAGGTTGGAGATGCGGGAGCGGTAGAGCCGGCTCACTCCCTTGGCGTCGATGAGCTTGCCCCCGACGCGCAACCGCGTGAGGAAGGTGCTGGCCATGCCGCTGCGACCCTTGTCGAGGAACTCGACCAGGGTGGCGTGGGTGCCGACGGCCACGATCAGCTCGGCGCCCTTGTCGTCGGCGAGCAGCATCGCGACGTCCTCGCTGGTGCCGGTTGCCGGGAAGACGACGGGCTCGACCCCCAGCCGGTGGACCCGCTCGAGCCCGGGGGCGTTGCCGTCCCGGTAGGCATGCACGACGATCTCGGCACCACAGCGCAGGGTCGCGTCGGACACCGAGTCCATGTCGCCCACGACCATGTCGGGCTTCAGGCCGACCTCGAGCAGGGCGTCGGCCCCGCCGTCGACCCCGATGAGCACCGGGCGGTACTCGCGGATGTAGCTGCGCAGCATGCGCAGGTCTTCCTTGTAGTGGTAGCCGCGCACCACGATCAGGGCGTGCCGGCCGTCGACCCTGGTGGCGATGTCGGGCACGCCGACGCCGTCCAGGAGGAGCTCGCGCTCGCGGCGGAGGTACTCCATCGTGTTGGCGGCGAAGGCCTCGAGCTGCACGGCGAGCCCGGCCCGCGCCTCGGTCATCGACGACTGCACCAGCTCGTGGTCGAAGGCCTGGCCCTTGGCCACCACCTCGTCCCCGACCCACAGCTGGTCGCCGTCGATCCGCACGAGCGCCCCGTCGGCGACATCGTGCATGACGTCCTTGCCGACGTTGTCGATCAGCGGGATACCCGCCTCGACGAGGATCTCGGGGCCGAGGTTGGGGTAGCGCCCGGAGATCGAGGGCGACGCGTTGACCACTGCTGCGGGTCGGCAAGCGAGCAGCGCCTCGGCGCTGACCTTGTCGATGTCCTGGTGGTCGATGACGGCGATCTCGCCGGGCTTGAGCCGCTTGGTGAGGTTCTTGGTGCGCGCGTCGACGCGCGCGACACCGCGCACCCCCGGGCTCTCGGGGTCGCGGGCACGTTGGCGGCTGAACTTCAAAGGCATCCGGACCATCCTCCCACGGGGCAAGGGGTATGCCGTGCGGCCCACGCGGGCGCGCGACGGCGACCTGCGTCACGGCCGGTGAAGGCCGCCGCCGGTGCCTCAGCGGCGCACGGTCGCCTTGCCGTCGGCGGAGTTGCTGCGCCGCGCGGCTGTCTCGTCGACCAGCTCGCGCGCGTGGTCGAGGGCCGTCCCGGTGTCGACGCCGGCCATCATGCGGGCCAGCTCACGCAGCCGCTCGTCACCCTCGACGCCGTGCACCCCGCTGGAGGTGATGTGGCCGTCGCTCGCCTTGCGCACGACGAGGTGCCGGTCGGCGTAGGCCGCGACCTGCGGCAAGTGGGTCACGACGACGACCTGCGCGTGCTCGGCGAGCGCAGCCAGCCGGGCGCCCACGTCGAGCGCGGCTGCTCCCCCGACGCCTGCGTCGACCTCGTCGAAGACGAAGGTCGGCACGTCGCTGCCGCCGGCAGCACCGGTCACGACCTCGAGGGCCAGCATGACCCGGGACAGCTCACCGCCCGACGCCGCCTTCGCGACGGTGCGGGCCGGGCTGCCGGGGTTTGCCGCCAGCAGGATCTCGACATCGTCTCCTCCGTGCCGCGCCAGCCCCGCAGACCGCGGGGTCACCGACACCTCGACCGTCGCCTGCCCCATCGCCAGGTGGGCGAGCTCGCCCGTCACTGCGGCAGCCAGTCGCTTGGCTGCCGCGCGTCGGGCCTTGGCCAGCGCCTCGGCGGTCGTGGTCCGCTCCCGGTCGAGCCGCTCCACCTCGGGCTCGAGCGTGTCGATCCGGCTGTCGGCGTTCATCAGGGCGTCGAGCCGCTGGGCCGAGGCCTTGCCCCAGGCCAGCACGTCGTCGATGGTCTCGCCGTACTTGCGGGTCAGGGCAGTCAGGTCGGCCCGCCGCTGCTGCACCCACGCCATCCGGGCCGGGTCCACGTCGATGTCGGACAGGTAGCTGCTCAGGTCGGCCGCGAGGTCGGCCGCCAGGTAGCCGAGATCGGCCAGTCGCCGGTCGAGCTCGCGAAGCGCGGGGTCGTGGTCGACCTCACCCGCGAGCGCCTGCCGGGCCGAGGCCACCAGCTCGAGGATGCTGGGAGGCGGTTGCGCGGCATACTCCTCCGCGCCGGCGAGGTGGTCGTGGGCCAGGGCAGCGGCGCCGCGCAGGCCCTCGGCGTGACCGAGTCGCTCGTCCTCGACGCGCAGGTCGGCGTCCTCCCCCGACTGGGGGTCGACCTGCTCGAGCTGCTCGAGCCCGTGCTGGAGCACCTCGATCTCGCGGGCCCGGTCGCGGGCCTGCTCGCGCAGCGCGGCGAGCTCCGCCGCGGCGGACTGGTGGGCGTCGTAGACGTGGGTGTAGGCGTCCAGCGCCTTCTGCAGCGGCGCACCGCCGTACTGGTCGAGGACCGCCCGGTGCTGGTCGCTCTGGCGCAACCGCCACTGGTCGGCCTGGCCGTGCACGGCGACCAGGTGCTCGCCGATCTCACCGAGGACCCCGACCGGGGCGGAGCGGCCACCCACGTGCGCCCGCGACCGGCCCTCGGCACTCACCGAACGCACCAGCACGAGCCCGTCGTTGACGTCGGCCCCGGCCTCGGCGGCTCGTTGCGCCGCGGGGTGGTCGGCCGCGACCTCGACGATGCCCTCGACCACGGCGCTGCCCGCACCGGAGCGCACCAGGCCCGCATCGGCGCGGGCCCCGAGCAGCAGCCCGAGACCGGTCACCACCATGGTCTTGCCGGCCCCGGTCTCACCGGTCACGACGTTGAGTCCCGGGTGCAGGTCGAGCACGGCGTCGTCGATGACGCCAAGTCCCTGGATCCGCAGTTCCGACAGCACGGGCCCAGCCTCTCACGCACCGCCTGACAACCCGCTCACCGACGGCGCTCACTCATGCAAAAGGCGAGTTAGCGCCACCACCGACGGCGCTCACTCACGCAAAAGGCGAGTTAGCGCCACCACCGACGACGCTGGCTCATGCACAAGGCGAGTCAGCGCCACCACCGACGTCGCTGGCTCATGCACAAGGCGAGTCAGCGCCACCAGGAACCGCGCTGAGATGCCTTGTGTCTGGGTGACCCCCAGGATGTGGCGGGTCAGCGCGGTGGCTGGGCCTGAGCGGCCCGGGCGGCGTCCTCGCGGCGGGCCTCACCACGCCAGCCGTGGATCGACAGGTCGAACTTGGCGACCAGCCGGTCGGTGAACGGCGAGGTGCTCAGCCGGGCCAACCGCACCGGGGTCTGCGATCGCACCACCTCGATCCGCGCTCCCGGCGGCAGGTCCACGGCCCGGCGCCCGTCGCACCACAGCGCACCGGTGCCGAGGGTGTTGGGCACGACCTCCAGGGCCAGGTGCGAGCTGGGGCCGAGCACCAGCGCCCGGGCGAACAACGCGTGCGCGCTGATCGGCACCAGCAGCAGTGCCTCGACATCGGGCCACACCACCGGCCCCCGGCCGAGAACGCGTATGCGGTCGAGCCGGTCGGGGTGGCCACGACGACACCGTCGCAGCCCCACGTGGTCAACGGTCGGCCGTCGATCTCGGCGACGACCTCGAGCATGCGTTCGCGGTTGGCCTTCTCGACCGTGACCTCGTTGAGCGCCCAGCTCGTGTAGACCGGTTCGCCGTCGACGTGGGCGGTGACCTCGAGCGTCATCCGCTCCTCGACCGAGTAGGACTTCGCGACGATGTGCTCCACGGTGGCGTCGATGTCCTCGCGCTCGGCCTCGGCGAGAAACCCCACGTGACCGAGGTTGACGCCGAGCAGTGGGGCGCCGGTGCCGCGGGACACCTCCGCGCCGCGCAGGATGGTCCCGTCGCCGCCGAGGACGCAGACCAGCTCGCACCCCTCGGCGGCGGCCTCGCCGTCGTCGACCAGGGTCACGCCGGGGTGCTGGGCGAGGTTGACGGCGGTGGCCTCGTCACGCTGCACGACCACCTCGATGCCGGCCGCCCCCAGGCGCTCGACCACGGCGACCGCCAGGTCCTGCGCCTCCTGGCGGCGCGGGTGCGCCACGAGCAGGATCCGGCGACCCGACTCGGCGGATCCAGGGCTCACGGTGCCTTGGCTCTCGGTGCCTTGGCTCACGATGCACTCCCCACGTCTGCTGTCCCTTCGAGGTCGGTCACGAGGTGGCTGCGGAGGGCCTCACGGGGCGGTGACCTCGTCCGCGGCCTTCACCAGAGCCTCCCATCCCATCGCCCCGGCGTCGCGGGGGGCCAGCCACAGCAGGTACTCGGCGTTGCCCTCGCCGCCCTCGATCGGGCTCCGGGCCAGGCCGCGCGGGTGCAGGCCGGCCTCGCCGGCCGCGCGGGCGACCTCGGTCACGGCCCAGGCGCGATCGCCCTGCGTGCGGACGATGCCGCCCTTGCCCAGACGTGTCCGGCCCACCTCGAACTGCGGCTTGACCAGCACCACGGCGTCGCCGTCGTCGCGCACGAGGCCACGCAGCTCCACCAGCACCAGGGTCAGCGAGATGAAGCTGAGGTCGGCGACGAGCAGGTCGACTGGTCCGCCGATGTCCTCGGCGGCGAGGTCACGCACCGTCGTGCGGGACCGGTCACTGACCCGCGGGTCCGCCGCCAGCTCGGGCACGAGCTGCCCGTGGCCGACGTCGAGGGCGACGACGTGAGCCGCGCCGTGGTGCAGCAGCACCTGGGTGAAACCGCCGGTCGAGGCGCCCACGTCGAGGCAGCGACGGCCCTTCACCTGGAGGCCGAGGGGCCCGAACACCTCCAGCGCCCCCACGAGCTTGTATGCCGCGCGGCTCACCCACCGTGGTCCCTCCGCACGCACCTCGACGTGCTGCTCGGCGGTGACCGGCGTGGACACCTTGCCAGCGGGCCGGCCGTCGATGCTGACGTCGCCGGCCTCGACCAGCGACCGGGCCTGACCCCTCGACCGGGCCAGTCCTCGACGGACCAGCTCGACGTCGAGCCGGACGGAGTCGCTCACTCGCCGCCGAGGTCGGACAGTCGCGCCTGCAGGGTCTGCTGAACCCGTTGGCCCGCGTCGATCTGGGCGTCGAGGTCGTCGGCCGGGGCGTCCTTCAGGTCCTGCAGGGCAGCGTCGATGACGATGTCGCCGGTGGCGTGGTCGCCGAGCCCGGTGCCCCGCTCCGCGCCGAGCGACTCGGCCCGGTCCGCCGGGTTCTCCTGGTGCGAAGCGTGCGCAACGGCAGCGCCTGCCCCCGCGGTCGGGGTGGGGTCCTCCGCCCCGGCCATCTCGTCGTGCTGGTCGTGCTGCTGAGTCACTCTGCTGCCTTCTTCGTGGTGGTCTTCTTCGCGGCGGTCTTCCTCGCCGGAGCCGCCTTCTTCGCGGTCGCCTTCTTCGCGGCGGTCTTCCTCGCCGGAGCCGCCTTCTTCGCGGTCGCCTCCTTCGCGGTCGCCTCCTTCGCGGTCGTCTTCCTCGCTGGAGCCGCCTTCTTCGCGGTCGCCTTCTTCGCCGGAGCCGCCTTCTTCGCGGTCGCCTTCTTCGCCGGGGCCGCCTTCGTGGCGGTCCGCTTGGTGGTGGTCGTCTTGCTGGTGGTCTGCTTCTGTGCCGGCGCAGCACCGTCGGCCGCAGGCGGAACCGCGGCCGTCGGCGCCGAGGCGACCGGACGCACGGCAGTGCTGACCGCGCCCGAGCCGACGACCGAACGTCCGATCGAGGTGCGCGACGCACCGGCGACCGCTGACGCACCGGTGGCCACGAGCAGGGCGCGCAGCTCGGCGATCTCCTTGGTGACCGCGGTGAGCGCGGTGCGGGCCGCGTCGACGTCGGCGACCCGTGCGACGTCGGCCTTCTTGAGCGCGGACTCGACCTCGCTCTGGATCAGGCTGAGCAGGTTGGCGCGGTTGGCCCGAGCTGCTTCGAGGAGCTGGTCGGCGAGCGTCGAGGCCTGCACGGCGCGACGGGTCACCTCGTCGGCGCCGGGCAGGGCCAGCAGGCCCTGCGCCGCGTCCATCGCCTTGGCCTTGGTCATCTCGCCCAGCCCGCTGGCGAGCTGGACATAGCTGCGCACGGATTCGAAAGCCACGGTAGGTCCTCCTCGGTGGAGCGTCCGGGTGTCGCTCGCGTGCCTCACGCTACTGCCAAGCGTCGATCTCGGCGACGAGCCGGCGCACCGTCTGTTCGTCGAGGTCGCCGAGGTCGAGTCCTTCGTGCAGGCACGCAATGCCGGCGCGGGCCGCCTCGATCGAAGTGCCCCGGGTTGCCACCTCCCAGGCGCCCTCGACCACCCTGCGCCGGTCGCCACCGCAGACCCACCACGCGTAGTCGGTCTCGGCGGGGGCGTACTCGGTGGTCAGCGACCGGAGGTCCTCCAGCAGGTACGTCGGCCGCAGGGCCGCAGGAGCGCCCGCCAGGGTGCTGACCGAGTCGATGCCGGTCAGCACGAGGGCCGAGTCCATGCCAGCCGCGACGGCCCCGGCGATGTCGGTGTCGAGCCGGTCACCCACGGCCAGCAGCCGGCTGGGCTGCTGCTCCAGCCGCGCGGCGCACAGCTCGTACAACGGGGCGTAGGGCTTTCCCACCACCCGCGGCGACTGCCCCGATGCACGCTGCACCGCTGCCACCAAGGTGCCGTTCCCGGGCGCGGTGCCCCGATGGGTCGGCAGGGTGCCATCAGTGTTGGTGGCCACCCAGACCGCCCCGCCGGCGACCGCGTACGCCGCTTCGGCGAGGTCCGCGGCGGTGACGGTCGCGCCATACCCCTGGAGCACACCGGCGACCGGACGCTCCGGCGACTCCCGAGTCTGTTCGGGGCCGACCACCTCGAGGCCCTGGTGCTGCAACGCTTCCCGCACCCCCACGCCCCCGATGGCGAGGACCGGGGCTCCTGGCGGCAGGAGCTCCACCAGGGCGGCCGCCCCGGCCTGCGAGCTCGTGGCCACGTCACGCGCTCGCACGTGCAGACCCAGGTCGGTCAGGTGACCGGCCACCTCGTCCGGGGTGCGCGAAGCATTGTTTGTGGCGTAGACGATCGGGATGCTCAGTGCGGTCAGCGCTGCAACCGCATGGTCCACCGCGTCAGGGCCGCGATAGACCACCCCGTCGAGATCACAGACGACCGCGGCATATCCGTCGGCCAGGCCACCGCTACTCGCGGCCATAGCCTCCGGGCTCCCTGCGCCCGAGCACGTCGTCCTCGTCCTCCTCCTCACCGTCGAGCAGGTCCGTCATGACCACCCCGTCCAGCTCGGCGAGCCGCTCGGCGGCATCGGTCTCCAGCTCGTCGTCGGCGTCCGCAGCACGGGCGAACCAGTCACGCGCGTCACCGGTCCGGCCGAGCGCGAGCAGCGCCTCGGCGTACGCGTACGAGAGTCGAGCCGTCCACGGCTTGCGCGCCGAGCCCTTGAGCTGGGCGATCTCGAGAGCCTGCTGCGACGCCTCGAGCTGACCGAGGTCACGACGGATGCCGGAGATCACGATGGCGAGCTCGACCCGGTCCTCGACGGCCAGGGTCCGGGCCTCCGGTGAGGTGGCCAGCTCGAGCGCGCGCTCGGGACGGCCGAGGCCACGCTCGCAGTCGACCATCAGCGCGAGCAGGTGCGAGGAACCGCTCAACCGTCGCGCGGTCCGGAACTCGCTCAGCGCCCGGGCCCACTCCCCCTTGCGGTAGGCCACCAGCCCGAGGGCCTCGCGCGCCGCCGGCACCCGCCCTGCGCGTCGGACCGCGGTCTCCGCGTGCGCCTCAGCACCCTCGAAGTCGTCCACCTCAAGGAGCGCGGCCACCATCACGAGGTGCTGCGCGACTCCCTCGGCGTTCTCCTTGCTGAGGGTGCGCAGCTGCTGGTGCACCGATCGGTCCAGCTCCTTGCCCGTCACGCCCTCGGCGATCCGGGGCTCGGGGAGCTTCGGCTTCTTGGGCGCCAGGCGCGGACCAGCCCCACGGCTGTCACCGGTGCCCTGAGCTGCTCCGTCGCGCCGGTCGGAGCGTCCAGCTCCACCCCGGGTGGAGTCCCCCCGGTCAGGGCGACCGCGACCGCCGGCACCCCGCGGGCCACCCGGACGTCCGCCGCCCGCGGATAGGCCTCCGCCCGACGAGGGTCGACGGTTCTGGCCACCTCGGCCTGGCTGGTTCTCCGGCACGTTCGCTCCTCGCTGTGCAGTATTCGGCAGCAGTCTATGGCTGCTGGGCAGTGCGGGACACGGCGGCCTGCTGACCGCCGCCCCGCAGGGGGAATGCACGCCCCGCACGGGGAATGCACGCCCCGCCGCGGGAATGCACATCCCGCCGCGGGAATGCAAAAGGGCCACCCCTGATGGGATGGCCCTTTTGAAAGTATGTCCGGCTGCGTCCTACTCTCCCACACCGTCACCAGTGCAGTACCATCGGCGCTGAAGGGCTTAGCTTCCGGGTTCGGAATGGAGCCGGGCGTTTCCCCTTCGCTATGACAGCCGAAACTCTATGGAGATTTCAATCGGATTCCCGACCGTATCTCGGGAACCACACAGTGGACGCGTAGCATCTTTGTAGTCAAGTTATCGGCTTATTAGTACCAGTCAGCTACATGCGTTACCGCACTTCCACGTCTGGCCTATCAACCCAGTAGTCTAGCTGGGAGCCTCTCGGACCGAAGTCCATGGAAACCTCATCTTGAAGCACGCTTCCCGCTTAGATGCTTTCAGCGGTTATCGTTTCCGAACGTAGCTAATCAGCCGTGCTCTTGGCAGAACAACTGACACACCAGAGGTTCGTCCATCCCGGTCCTCTCGTACTAGGGATAGCCCTTCTCAAGTTTCCTACGCGCACAGCGGATAGGGACCGAACTGTCTCACGACGTTCTAAACCCAGCTCGCGTACCGCTTTAATGGGCGAACAGCCCAACCCTTGGGACCTACTCCAGCCCCAGGATGCGACGAGCCGACATCGAGGTGCCAAACCATGCCGTCGATATGGACTCTTGGGCAAGATCAGCCTGTTATCCCCGGGGTACCTTTTATCCGTTGAGCGACGGCGCTTCCACAAGCCACCGCCGGATCACTAGTCCCGACTTTCGTCCCTGCTCGACATGCCTGTCTCACAGTCAAGCTCCCTTGTGCACTTACACTCAAAACCTGATTGCCAACCAGGCTGAGGGAACCTTTGGGCGCCTCCGTTACCTTTTAGGAGGCAACCGCCCCAGTTAAACTACCCACCAGGCACTGTCCCTGATCCGGATCACGGACCGAGGTTAGATATCCAGAACGACCAGAGTGGTATTTCAACGTTGACTCCACCGACACTGGCGTGCCGGCTTCAAAGTCTCCCACCTATCCTACACAAGCCGTACCGAACACCAATACCAAGCTGTAGTAAAGGTCCCGGGGTCTTTCCGTCCTGCTGCGCGTAACGAGCATCTTTACTCGTAGTGCAATTTCGCCGAGTTCGTGGTTGAGACAGTGGAGAAGTCGTTACGCCATTCGTGCAGGTCGGAACTTACCCGACAAGGAATTTCGCTACCTTAGGATGGTTATAGTTACCACCGCCGTTTACTGGGGCTTAAATTCTGAGCTTCGCTCCGAAGAACTAACCCGTCCTCTTAACCTTCCAGCACCGGGCAGGCGTCAGTCCGTATACATCGTCTTGCGACTTCGCACGGACCTGTGTTTTTAGTAAACAGTCGCTTCTCCCTGGTCTCTGCGGCCGATCACGCTCGGGCAGCAAGTGCCGTCACGATCAGGGCCCCCCTTCTCCCGAAGTTACGGGGGTATTTTGCCGAATTCCTTAACCACGATTCACTCGATCGCCTTGGTATTCTCTACCTAACCACCTGAGTCGGTTTGGGGTACGGGCGGCTCGAACCTCGCTAGAAGATTTTCTAGGCAGCATAGGATCACCCTCTTCCCGCATACGCGGTCACTATCAGGTCTCAGGATATGTGTGAGGCGGATTTGCCTACCTCACTCCCTACACCCTTGGACGTGGACTACCATCGCCACGCGGAGGCTACCTTCCTGCGTCTCTCCATTGCTTGACTAGTACTAGATCGGGTCGCGCGCTCCACTCGAATCAGTCCGAAGACGTCATCGAGCTTCAGGCGCTTAGCATCACTAGGTTCGTCATGGGCGGTTCTTCGCCGGTTCCGGAATATCAACCGGATGTCCATCGACTACGCCTGTCGGCCTCGCCTTAGGTCCCGACTTACCCAGGGCAGATTAGCTTGACCCTGGAACCCTTGGTTATTCGGCGGACGGGTTTCTCGCCCGTCATTCGCTACTCATGCCTGCATTCTCACTCGTGTGGCCTCCACGGCTGGATCACTCCGCCGCTTCCCTGGCCACACGACGCTCCCCTACCCATCAACACGCTTGGACCGTGGATCCGCAGATGTCACGGCCGGGCAATGTGTCAATGCCACAGCTTCGGTGGTGTGCTTGAGCCCCGCTACATTGTCGGCGCGGAATCACTTGACCAGTGAGCTATTACGCACTCTTTAAAGGGTGGCTGCTTCTAAGCCAACCTCCTGGTTGTCAATGCAACTCCACATCCTTTCCCACTTAGCACACGCTTAGGGACCTTAGATGGTGGTCTGGGCTGTTTCCCTCTCGACTACGGAGCTTATCCCCCGCAGTCTCACTGCCACGCTCTCACTTACCGGCATTCGGAGTTTGGCTAACGTCAGTAACCTGGTGAGGCCCATCGGCTATCCAGTAGCTCTACCTCCGGTAAGAAACACGTGACGCTGCACCTAAATGCATTTCGGGGAGAACCAGCTATCACGGAGTTTGATTGGCCTTTCACCCCTACCCACAGCTCATCCCCTCAGTTTTCAACCTAAGTGGGTTCGGTCCTCCACGACGTCTTACCGTCGCTTCAACCTGGCCATGGGTAGATCACTCCGCTTCGGGTCTAGACCCAGCGACTAAATCGCCCTATTCGGACTCGCTTTCGCTACGGCTTCCCCACACGGGTTAACCTCGCCACTGAGCACTAACTCGCAGGCTCATTCTTCAAAAGGCACGCTGTCACCCCACAAGGAGGCTCCAACGGATTGTAGGCAAACGGTTTCAGGATCTATTTCACTCCCCTCCCGGGGTACTTTTCACCTTTCCCTCACGGTACTTGTCCGCTATCGGTCACCAGGGAATATTTAGGCTTAGCGGGTGGTCCCGCCAGATTCACACGGGATTTCTCGGGCCCCGTGCTACTTGGGATACTTCTCTGGAGTGCGCATCATTTCGTCTACGGGGGTAGCACCCTCTGTGCCGGGCCTTTCAATGCCCTTCGACTATAACGCGCATTTCTGACTCCATGCCGGTCTGTCAGAACCAGCTGAAAAGTCCCACGACCCCGACCATGCAACGCCTGACAGCTATCACACATGATCGGTTTAGCCTGTTCCGCTTTCGCTCGCCACTACTCACGGAATCGCGGTTGCTTTCTCTTCCTGTGGGTACTGAGATGTTTCACTTCCCCACGTTCCCTCTACCCGCCCTATGTGTTCAGGCGGGAGTGACTGGACTTGCCTCCAGCCGGGTTTCCCCATTCGGAAATCCTCGGATCACAGTCTGGTTATCGACTCCCCGAGGCTTATCGCAGATTCCTACGTCCTTCTTCGGTTCCTGGTGCCAAGGCATCCACCGTTTGCCCTTATAAACTTGAGTTTACAAAGATGCTCGCGTCCACTGTGTAGTTCTCAAAATACGGGCGGCCCCCTCCCAGTCCCGGCGCCTACCGCTGGTCGCTGTTCAACAGCACCGTGCGGTGGTTCGTCCGTGGGAAGGGTCCTGGGCCGTGTGACCGGCCTGAGGTTCAAGCTTTCGCCCGAAGCCCTCAGGACCCAACAACGTGTCAGGCGCCGGCACCCTCTCGATTGCGTTCCACTGCCAGGTCCGAGGACCTGACTTGTACTTGCGACACGAGTCGGTGTCAGCGCCAAATAATCGATGTTCCACCCTTGAGCTCCTGGTGTAGGACGTACGCCTACAGACCAGGCTCTGGATCGCTTTCGCGACCAGTGCTCCTTAGAAAGGAGGTGATCCAGCCGCACCTTCCGGTACGGCTACCTTGTTACGACTTAGTCCCAATCGCCAGTCCCACCTTCGACGGCTCCCCCTCAAAGAGTTGGGCCACCGGCTTCGGGTGTTACCGACTTTCGTGACTTGACGGGCGGTGTGTACAAGGCCCGGGAACGTATTCACCGCAGCGTTGCTGATCTGCGATTACTAGCGACTCCGACTTCATGGGGTCGAGTTGCAGACCCCAATCCGAACTGAGACCGGTTTTTTGGGATTCGCTCCACCTCGCGGTTTCGCAGCCCTTTGTACCGGCCATTGTAGCATGCGTGAAGCCCAAGACATAAGGGGCATGATGATTTGACGTCATCCCCACCTTCCTCCGAGTTGACCCCGGCAGTCTCCTATGAGTCCCCACCATGACGTGCTGGCAACATAGAACGAGGGTTGCGCTCGTTGCGGGACTTAACCCAACATCTCACGACACGAGCTGACGACAACCATGCACCACCTGTATGCGAGTGTCCAAAGAGTTCTGCATCTCTGCAGCGTTCTCGCATATGTCAAGCCTTGGTAAGGTTCTTCGCGTTGCATCGAATTAATCCGCATGCTCCGCCGCTTGTGCGGGCCCCCGTCAATTCCTTTGAGTTTTAGCCTTGCGGCCGTACTCCCCAGGCGGGGAACTTAATGCGTTAGCTGCGGCACGGATCTCGTGGAATGAGACCCACACCTAGTTCCCAACGTTTACGGCATGGACTACCAGGGTATCTAATCCTGTTCGCTCCCCATGCTTTCGCTTCTCAGCGTCAGTAGTGGCCCAGAGACCTGCCTTCGCCATCGGTGTTCCTCCTGATATCTGCGCATTTCACCGCTACACCAGGAATTCCAGTCTCCCCTACCACACTCTAGTCTGCCCGTACCCACCGCAAGTCCGAGGTTGAGCCTCGGATTTTCACGGCAGACGCGACAAACCGCCTACAAGCTCTTTACGCCCAATAATTCCGGACAACGCTCGCACCCTACGTATTACCGCGGCTGCTGGCACGTAGTTAGCCGGTGCTTCTTCTGCAGGTACCGTCACTTTCGCTTCTTCCCTGCTGAAAGAGGTTTACAACCCGAAGGCCGTCATCCCTCACGCGGCGTCGCTGCATCAGGCTTTCGCCCATTGTGCAATATTCCCCACTGCTGCCTCCCGTAGGAGTCTGGGCCGTGTCTCAGTCCCAGTGTGGCCGGTCGCCCTCTCAGGCCGGCTACCCGTCGTCGCCTTGGTGAGCCGTTACCTCACCAACAAGCTGATAGGCCGCGAGTCCATCCCAGACCGAAAAACTTTCCAGACGATAGCCATGCAGCTTCGTCTCGTATCCGGTATTAGCTCCGGTTTCCCGGGGTTATTCCAGAGTCTGGGGCAGGTTACTCACGTGTTACTCACCCGTTCGCCACTGATCCAGTAGGAGCAAGCTCCCACCTTCACCGTTCGACTTGCATGTGTTAAGCACGCCGCCAGCGTTCGTCCTGAGCCAGGATCAAACTCTCCATTGATGTTTAGCTCGTGATCCGTGGACCACGAAACTGTTACCCAAGAAGGGTTGTTTCACTGACTGAGCAAGAACAACTAGCAATTGCTAGAAATTCGTTGTCAACCAAAGGATTTTCGTTCGACGTGACTGCGTCTCCAGATCTGGTGACCTGGTTCGGCTGCCACCTCGAGACGAGGTAATTGGCATCGATTTTTGACACGCTGTTGAGTTCTCAAGGTTCGGACGCGCACCATCCGCTGACCTTCCGGCCGGCGTTCGGGGCAACCCTTCTAAGTTACTCGCTTCGCTCTTGGGCGTCAAATCCTTGCGCTTCCTGCTGGAAGCGGTGGAATGAGCGCGCTTGGCTCTCCGCGAGGTGTCCCACTGTAGCAGCCCGTTTCCGTTGCCGAAAACCTGCGGGCCGGCGTCCAGCTGCCCTTGCGAGCTGCTCGGATGCCATCCGGCGAACCGGTTGCTTTTCTGTGGAGCGCCCACCCTAGCAGCCTCTCGGCCCGCCTCTGACCACCCTTGCGGGCGGCCCGGAACGACCTGGTTTCCCAGATGCTGTTCGGTGGGGTCTGCCCCGGGACCGGCCTACTTCGCGTGAACTCTCGCTCACCGCGGTGGTGTCCGTTCCTCCCTGTCGGGCTGACGTCGAGAACATTAGACGGGGCCTCGCGAAAAACACAAATCCGCTGGTCAGCGGCCTGCGGCCTCAGTCTGCGCGTCGGCCGGCGGCCAGCGACTTGCGGCCACGACGCAGCAGCGCGACCTGCCCGTGCAGGAAGTCGGACTCTGCGACGACCTGCTCGGGGTCGGCCAGCTTGACGTTGTTGAGCGAGGCCCCACCGTCGCCGATCGCGCGCCGGGCCGCGTTGCGCGAGTCCACCAGTCCCACTGCCACGAGCGCATCCGTCACCGTCATGCCCACCGACACCGCTCCCCCGGGCAGCTCGTCGGTCGCGTCGGCAAAGGTCCTCGCGTCGAGGGCGGTGACGTCCCCCTTCCCGAACAACGCCTCGGAGGCGGCCTGCACCGCGGCCGCCGCCTCTGCTCCGTGCACGAGAGTCGTGACGTCGACGGCCAACGCCCTCTGGCACTCGCGCAGGAACGGCTTCTCGGCCAGGGACTGCTCGAGCGCCGCGATCTCCTCCTGGCTGCGGTCGGTGAACACCTTGAGCAGCTTCACCACCGAGGCGTCCTCGGTGTTGATCCAGTACTGGAAGAAGGCGTAGGGGCTGGTCATCTCGGGCGACAGCCAGATGGCGTTGCCCTCGCTCTTGCCGAACTTGTTGCCGGCCGCGTCGGTGAGCAGCGGTGTCGTCAGGAGGTGGACGGACTTCCCCTCGACCCGGTGGATGAGGTCGGACCCCGCGGTGAGGTTGCCCCACTGGTCCTGCCCCCCGGTCTGCAGCGTGCAGCCGTGCTCGCGGAACAGCTGGAGATAGTCGAGCCCCTGCAACAGCTGGTAGCTGAACTCGGTGTAGGAGATCCCCTCCTCGGAGTTCAGCCGAGCGGCGACGGCGTCCTTCTTGACCATCTGGTTGACGCGGAAGTGCTTGCCGATGTCGCGCAGGAAGTCCAGCGCCGACATCGGCTCGGTCCAGTCCAGGTTGTTGACGAAGGTCGCCGGGTTGTCACCCTCCACGGACAGGAACGGCCGCACCTGGCGCTCGATGTTGGCCACCCACTCAGCGGTCTGCTCCTTGGTCTTCAGCACCCGCTCCGACGACGGCCGCGGGTCGCCGATCAGGCCAGTGGACCCACCCACGAGGCAGATCACCCGGTGCCCGGCCCGCTGCAGGTGCCGCAGCACGATGAGCTGCACGAGGTTGCCGAAGTGCAGGGACGCAGCGGTGGGGTCGAAGCCGCAGTACGCCGTGATCGGCCCGTCGGCGAGTGCCTCGCGCAGCGCGGACTCGTCGGTGGTCTGGGCCACCAGTCCCCGCCACTGCAGCTCGTCGAGGATGTTGCTCACGGTGGGTTGCTCCTTCACGTCGCACGTCGTGCCGCAGGCACGGCACGTCCACAGCCTGCCCTATCGGGGGTCCTTGCGTGCACGGGGTTTCGCCGGTCGGTTCGGTGCGGGCCGGTACACCGACACGGTGGGTTCGCCGTCCAGCCAGAACCGCCAGGGGTATGCGGTGGCGTCACCTCCCGCACCGGACACCCCCACGCGTGGGCCGCACCGGATCACCTCGGCCGGCACGGGGTCCGGGGGACCGTGCAGCTGCACCGCACCATCGGGTGCGCAGACGTCCGACCCGGTGTCGCCACCAGCCAGGGCCAGGGTCTTGGTGAGTCGGGCGGGACCTCGCGCCCAGTCCCGCTGGCGGACACCCGTGCGGCGGGAGGCCGCGACCTCCTCGCCCGCCACGACCTCGCCCGCCCGGAGCAGCACCGCGCTGGCGGCGCCCCGGGGACCGCACACCACGTTGGCGCACCAGTGCATCCCGTAGGAGAAGTAGACGTAGAGGCGTCCGGCCGGTCCGAACATCACCTCCGTCCGCGGGGTGGGACCACGAAAGGCATGAGAGCCCGGGTCGCTCGTCCCGGCATACGCCTCGACCTCGGTGAGTCGCACGGTGACGCCGGCATGCGTGATGGTGGCACCGAGCAGCGCGGGTGCGACGTCGAGGACGTCGCCCGCGAAGAACGACCTCGTCAGCCGTCGCGGCGGCGACGGATCTTGTTGCCCAGCCACACGACGGGATCGTAGTGACGGTCGACGACCCGCTCCTTGAGCGGGATGAGCGCGTTGTCGGTGATCTTGATGTGCTCGGGGCACACCTCCGTGCAGCACTTGGTGATGTTGCAGTAGCCGAGGCCGTGCTGCTCCTTGGCGGCAGGGCGCCGGTCGGCAGTGTCGAGCGGGTGCATGTCGAGCTCGGCGACCCGCATGAGGAAGCGTGGGCCGGCGAAGCTCTGCTTGTTGTCCTCGTGGTCACGCACGACGTGGCAGACGTCCTGGCAGAGGAAGCACTCGATGCACTTGCGGAACTCCTGGCTGCGCTCGACGTCGACCTGCTGCATCCGGTAGTCACCGGGCTGCAGGTCGGCAGGGGGCGCGAACGCCTGCACCTCACGGGCCTTCTGGTAGTTGAACGACACGTCGGTGACGAGGTCGCGCACCACCGGGAAGGTGCGCAGCGGCGTGACCGTGACGACGTCCTCCTCGGTGAAGGTGCTCATGCGGGTCATGCACAGCAACCGGGGCTTGCCGTTGATCTCGGCGCTGCACGAACCGCACTTGCCGGCCTTGCAGTTCCACCGGACGGCGAGGTCCGGGGCCTGCGTCGCCTGCAGGCGGTGGATGATGTCGAGGACGACCTCGCCCTCGTTGACCTCGACGGTGAAGTCCTCGAGGCCACCTCCGGCCGCGTCCCCGCGCCACACCTTGAACCTGGCGTCGTAGCTCATGACTGATCACTCCCCTCGGCGCTGCCCTGGTGGGTCGACGGGCCGCCCGAGTCGAGGCGGGCCAGCTCTGGCTCGGTGAGGTACTTGGCCAGCTCGGTGCGCTCGAACAGCTCGAGCAGGTCCTGCCGGATCTCGGGGACGGGCTGGTGCTTCAGCTCGACCACGCCGTCGTCGTCCAGTGAGCAGATCAGGTTGATGCCACGCCACTTCGGGTCCATCGACGGGAAGTCCTCACGGGTGTGCCCCCCGCGCGACTCGGTGCGCTCGAGCGCGGCCAGGGCGACACAGCGACACACCGCGAGCATGTTGCGCAGGTCGAGAGCCAGGTGCCAGCCCGGGTTGAACTGCCGATGTCCCTCCACCCCCACGGATTTGGCGCGCTCGTCGAGGTCGTCGAGCATGCCGAGAGCCTCACGCACCTCGCCCTCGCGACGGATGATGCCGACCAGGTCGTTCATCTTCTGCTGCAGCTCCTGGTGGAGCGTGTAGGGGTTCTCGCTGGCGTCGCGGAACGGCGCGAGGGCCGTCTCGGCCGCCTGGTCGACGTCTCCCTCGCGGATCGCGGGGCGCGAATCCCCAAGAGCAGCAATGTATTCCGCCGCACCGACTCCCGCGCGACGCCCGAAGACGAGCAGGTCCGAGAGGCTGTTGCCCCCCAGCCGGTTGGACCCGTGCATGCCCCCGGCCACCTCGCCCGCGGCATACAGGCCAGGCACCGAGGTGGCCGCCGTGTCGGCGTCGACCTCGACGCCGCCCATCACGTAGTGGCAGGTCGGGCCGACCTCCATCGGCTCGGCGGTGATGTCGACGTCGGCCAGCTCCTTGAACTGGTGGTGCATCGACGGCAGCCGCCGCGTGATCTCCTCGGCCGGGAGCCGGGTCGAGACGTCGAGGAAGACGCCACCGTGCGGAGAGTTGCGGCCTTCCTTGACCTCGTTGTTGATCGCGCGCGCGACCTCGTCGCGCGGCAGCAGCTCGGGCGGCCGCTTGTTGTTCTCCGGGTCCTTGTACCAGCGGTCGGCCTCCTCCTCCGTGTCGGCGTACTGCCCACGGAAGACGTCAGGGACGTAGTCGAACATGAACCGCTTGCCCTCGGAGTTGCGCAGCACTCCCCCGTCGCCGCGCACCGACTCGGTGACGAGGATGCCCTTCACCGACGGCGGCCAGACCATCCCGGTCGGGTGGAACTGGATGAACTCCATGTTGACGAGGGAGGCACCCGCGCGAAGCGCCAGGGCGTGCCCGTCGCCGGTGTACTCCCACGAGTTGCTGGTCACCTTGAACGACTTGCCGATGCCGCCGGTCGCGAGGATCACTGCGGGTGCGGAGAAGAGCACGAACCGGCCCGACTCGCGCCAGTAGCCGAACGCCCCGGCCACTGCGCCGTCGGACTTGAGGATGTCGGTGACGGTGAGCTCCTGGAACACCCGGAGCCGGCCCTCGTAGTCGCCGGTCTCGCGGTGGTCCTCCTGCTGCAGGCTCACGATCTTCTGCTGCAGGGTGCGGATCAGCTCGAGGCCGGTGCGGTCGCCGACGTGGGCGAGGCGCGGGTACTCGTGGCCGCCGAAGTTGCGCTGGCTGATCCGGCCGTCCGGGGTGCGGTCGAAGAGCGCACCGTAGGTCTCGAGCTCCCACACCCGCATCGGGGCTTCCTTGGCGTGCAGCTCTGCCATCCGCGGGTTGTTGAGGAACTTGCCCCCGCGCATGGTGTCGCGGAAGTGCGTCTGCCAGCTGTCCTTCTCGTTGGCGTTGCCCATCGACGCCGCGATGCCGCCCTCGGCCATCACGGTGTGCGCCTTGCCGAAGAGGCTCTTGCAGATGATCGCCGTCCGCAGCCCCTGCTCGCGCGCCTCGATCGCGGCACGCAGCCCGGCACCGCCAGCCCCGATGACGATGACGTCGTAGTCGTGGCGTTCGAGGTCGGTCACGAGCTCTCCTAGTTGATGATCCGGAAGTCGCCGATCGTCCCGGCGGAGACGAGGGCGATGTAGGCGTCGGTGACGACGAGGCTGCCGAGAGTCACCCAGGCGAAGGTCATGTGCCGGGCGTTGAGCTTGCCGACGAGCCCCCACGCCTTGTAGCGCAACGGGTGCTTGCTGAAGTGGTTGAGCCGGCCCCCGACGATGTTGCGGCAGGAGTGGCAGCCGAGGGTGTAGCACCAGAGCAGCACGACGTTGGCGAGGAGGATGAGCGTCCCGAGGCCGAGGCCGAAGCCGCCGTCCTTGCCCCGGAAGGCGTGCAGCACGTCATACGTGTTGATCAGGCTGATGATCACCGCGGCGTAGAAGAAGTAGCGGTGCAGGTTCTGCATGATCAGCGGGAACCGCGTCTCGCCGGAGTACTCCCGGTGCGCCTCGGGGACCGCGCAGGCCGGCGGGGAGTTCCAGAACGAGCGGTAGTAGGCCTTGCGGTAGTAGTAGCAGGTCAGCCGGAAGAGCAGCAGGAACGGCAGCGTGAGCGCCGCGAACGGGATCAGCGCCGGCCACTCGCCGAACGGCGTGCCGAAGTGCGTCGACCCCGGCACGCAGGACGTCGAGAGGCAGGGTGAGTAGAACGGCGTGAGGTAGCCGTAGTCGGCGACGAAGTAGTCCTTCTGCAGGCTCGCGCGCACCAGGCCGTAGAGCAGCCAGGCCGTGAAGCAGACGAAGGTGACGAACGGCTGGAGCCACCAGCGGTCCTCGCGCAGGGTGCGCGCGGCGATGCGGGCCCGACCGGGGGCGTGGACGCCTCCGCTGAAGGGGACGTTCGACACGTCAGTGGCCCCGGGAGGGGCCGACGCCCTCGTCCTCGGCGTCGGACCACAGCGAGGGGTCGTACTCCTCGTCGGGGATGAAGACGATCTCGCCAGGGCCCCCGGCGCGGTCCTGCGAGCCGACTCCGGCCCCGCGCGCCACCAGGTCGACGTCGTCGGCCAGACGCACCACGTCGTCGCGCAGGCGCTGCAGGTCGATGGTGTTGCCGAGCTCCTTCGACAATGCGGTCACCGCCCGTCGCAGCCCCGCCACGTGACCAGCAGCCGCAGTGAGGTCGTCACTGACGCCCATGACACCGTCCCTTCGCAAGGAGGATGCGGGTCGCCGATGACCCGCATCACGAACCTAGCGCGTGCTCCCCGAGATTTCTCGGAAGCGGGCTGACGGGTATGCCGTCAACGCACCTCGAGCGGTGCGCTCGCCCAGGCACGGGCCGCGGACACAGCCGCGACGACCCGCTCGCGCTGCTCCGCGACGCGGTCGGGGGCGGTGCCGCCCCTGGCGTCGCGGGACGCCAGCGAACCCTCCACGGTGAGGACGTCGCGAACGCCCGGGGTCAGGTGCTCGGAGATCGCGGCGAGGTCGTCGTCGCTGAGGTCCCACAGCTCGATACCGCGCTCCTCGCAGGCGCGCACGCACGCGCCGGCGACCTCGTGCGCCACCCGGAACGGCACGCCCTCGCGGACCAGCCACTCGGCCACGTCGGTCGCGAGTGAGAAGCCCTGCGGCGCGAGGGAGGCCAGCCGCTCGGTGTCGAAGACCATGGTGGCCACCATGCCGCTGAACGCCGGCAACAGGACCTCGAGCGTGTCGACCGCGTCGAAGACCGGCTCCTTGTCCTCCTGCAGGTCACGGTTGTAGGCCAGCGGAAGCGCCTTGAGCGTCGTCAGCAACCCAGCCAGGTCACCGACGAGACGACCGGCCTTGCCGCGGGCGAGCTCCGCGACGTCGGGGTTCTTCTTCTGCGGCATGATGCTCGACCCGGTGGAGTAGGCGTCGTCGAGCGTGACGAAGGAGAACTCCTTGGTCGCCCAGAGGACGACCTCCTCGGCCAGCCGCGAGATGTCCACCGCGGTCATCGCTGCGACGAACGCGAACTCGGCGACGAAGTCACGTGCGGCGGTGCCGTCGATGGAGTTCTCGACCGAGCCGGTGAAGCCGAGGTCGGCGGCCACGGCCTCGGGGTCGAGCCCCAGGGACGAACCCGCCAGCGCGCCGGAGCCGTAGGGCGACAGCGCCGTCCGCACGTCCCAGTCCTGCAGGCGCTGCACGTCGCGCAGCAGTGGCCAGGCGTGCGCCAGCAGGTGGTGGGCGAGCAGCACCGGCTGGGCGTGCTGCAGGTGGGTCCGGCCGGGCATCGGCACGTCGGCGTGCCTGGTGGCCTGGTCGACGAGCGCGTCCACGACGTCGAGGACGAGGGACGCGACCGACCGGGCGTGGTCGCGCAGGTACATCCGGAACAGGGTGGCGATCTGGTCGTTGCGCGACCGACCGGCGCGCAGGCGTCCCCCGACGTCCGACCCGGCGCGCTCGATCAGCCCGCGCTCCAGCGCGGTGTGGACGTCCTCGTCGTCCTCGGCCGGCCGGAAGGCACCCGACGCCACGTCGGCGGACAGGATGGCGAGCCCTGCGAGCATCGCCTCGAGGTTCGCGGCGTCGAGCAGCCCGGCCGCGTGCAGCACGCGGGCGTGGGCCCGCGAGCCGGCGATGTCGTACTGCGCCAGGCGCCAGTCGAAGTGGGTCGACTTGCTCAGCGCCGCGAGGGCGTCGGCCGGGCCACCCGCGAAGCGTCCGCCCCAGAGACTGACCTTGTCGCTGCCGGGCTGCTGGGTCACTCGTTCTCCTCGTGGTGGGTGCCGGCCCGCCCGAGCAGGTCGGTCGCGACCTTGCGGCTCGCCGCGGCCCCGGTGGTGATGACCATGATGGTGTCGTCGCCGGCGATGGTGCCGAGCACCCCTGTCAGGGTCGCGTGGTCGATGGCCGAGGCCAGGTAGTTCGCAGCTCCCGGAGGAGTGCGCAGGACGACCAGGTTGTGTGAGGGCTCGGCGGTGACGAGCAGCTCCTCGCACACCCGCCGCAGACGCGCGGCGAGCGCGGTGCCGTCTGGCGCCGGACGGGCGGTGCGGTCCCCGCCTTCTCCCGGCACGGCATACACGAGGGTGCGGCCGGACCGGACCTTGACCGCGCCGAGCTCGAGCAGGTCGCGCGACAGCGTCGCCTGGGTGACGTCGATGCCATCGGCGGCGAGCAGGTCGAGCAGCTCGTTCTGCGACCGCACCTCGGCGTGCCCGAGGATCGCGACGATGCGCTGCTGTCGACCGGTGCGGGTGGCGGCGATGCTCATCGGCTCAGGCCCCTTCGAGCAGGAACGACAGCAGGGCCTTCTGCGCGTGCAGCCGGTTCTCCGCTTCGTCCCAGACCACCGACTGCGGGCCGTCGATCACTGCTGCCTCCACCTCGAAGCCGCGGTAGGCGGGCAGGCAGTGCAGGAAGATCGCGTCGGTGGCCGCGGAGGCCATCAGCGCCTCCGTCACCGCGAACGGCACGAACGGGCTCTGGGCACCTTGGCGGTCGCCCTTCTCCCCCTCCATCCCCATCGAGACCCAGGTGTCCGTGACGACGACGTCCACGCCGTCGACGGTGGCGGAGGGGTCGTCGGTCACCAGGACCGAGCCCCCCTGGGCTGCCGCGATCTCGGTGGCCCTGGCCAGGATCGCCGGCGACGGCTGGTGGGCGTCCGGGGTGCCGATCCGCACGTGCAGGCCCGCGAGCGCACAGCCCAGCAGGTAGGAGTGCGCCATGTTGTTGGCACCGTCGCCGACGTAGCCGAGTGTCAGGCCGGCGAGGGATCCCTTGTGCTCCAGCACCGTGAGCAGGTCGGCGAGGATCTGGCAGGGGTGGAAGTCGTCGGTCAGCGCGTTGACTACCGGCACGCCCGCGTGGGCAGCCATCTCCTCGATCCGGTCTTGCCCGTGGGTGCGCCACACGATCGCTGCGGACTGCCGTCCGAGGATGCGGGCGGTGTCGTCGATCGACTCACGGCTGCCGATCTGGGCCAGGTTGCCGTCGACGACCAGCGGGTGGCCACCCAGGCCGGTGATGGCACCCGCGAACGACACCTGCGTGCGCAGGGTGGGCTTGTCGAAGACGACGGACACCGTGCGGGGTCCCTCGAGCGGACGCCTCGAGAACGGCGCGGCCTTGAGCTCCAGCGCGCGCTGGAGGACGAGGGCCTGCTCGGCGGCGGTGAGGTCGTCGTCGCGCAGGAAGTGGCGCGGGGTGGTCTGGCTGGTCATCAGGACTCCTCGGAGGTCGGCTGGGGAGCCGTGGCGGCGTCGAGCAGGGCGGGGAGGGCGGCGACGAACTCGTCGAGCTGTTCGGTGGTGACCACGAGCGGTGGGGCGAGCCGCAGGGCGTCGGGGGCGACCGGGTTCACGATGAAACCCGCCTCGCGAGCCGAAGCGGCCACCTGTGCCGCCACGGGCTCGGTCAGGACGATCGCGCGGAGCAGCCCGGCCCCTCTCACCTCGCGGACCAGCGGGTGGTGCAGTGCGGTCACCGCGTCCACGAGGTGCCGCCCCGCGGTGGCGGCATGCTGGACGAGGCCCTCGTCCTCGATCGCCTGGAGCACCGCGAGCCCCGCGGCTGCGGCGAGCGGGTTGCCGCCGAAAGTGCTCCCGTGCTGGCCGGCGGTGAGCAGCCCGGCCACCTCGGGACCGAAGGCGACCAGGGCACCGATCGGCACTCCCCCGCCGAGCCCCTTCGCCACGGTGATCGCGTCGGGCACGACTCCCGCCTGCTGGAACGCGAACCACGTGCCGGTGCGCCCGATCCCGGTCTGGATCTCGTCGAGGACGAGCAGGGCACCGTGTGCGGTGGTGAGTTCACGGGCGAGCCGCAGGTATGCCGGGCCGGGGCTCAGCACGCCCGCCTCACCCTGCACTGGCTCCAGGACGACGGCAGCGGTCGCGTCGGTGACGGCCGCGCGCAGCGCCTCCTCGTCGCCGTAGGCGACGTGAGTGACACCGGGGATCAGCGGCTCGAAGGGCTCGCGGTAGGCCGGCTTGTGGGTCAGGGCGAGGGCACCGGTGGTGCGGCCGTGGAACGCCCCCTCGGCCGCGACGATGCCGCTGCGACCGGTGCGCCGGCTCAGCTTGATGGCGGCCTCGATCGCCTCCGCACCGGAGTTGGCGAAGAACACCGCCGAGCCCTCTGGCGCCCCGGCCAGCGTGACCAGCCGCTCGGCGAGGGCGATCTGCCCCTCCGAGGTGAACAGGTTGGAGACGTGGATGGCCTCGCCGGCCTGCTTGCTGATGGCACTGACCAGCGCGGGGTGACCGTGACCGAGCGCGTTCACGGCCAGGCCCCCGACCAGGTCGAGGTAGCGCTTGCCGTCGACGTCCCAGACGTGGCAGCCGCTCCCGTGCGCCAGCACCAGCGGTGGGAGGCCGAAGACGCCCAGGACCGACCGTTGGTAGCGCTCGAGCAGCTCGTCGTTGCGCGCGCCCATCAGGACTCCTCGTCCGCGACGATCATGGTGCCGATCCCCTCCGAAGTGAACACCTCGAGAAGCAGGGAGTGGGGTTGGCGCCCGTCGATCACGTGGGCCTGCGGGACGCCGCCCTGCACCGCCCTGATGCACGCCTCGAGCTTGGGGATCATGCCGGCGTCGACCTGCGTGAGGAGCTCCTGGGCCCCGGCGACGGTGAGCGACGACAGGAGCGAGTCGCGGTCCGGCCAGTCGGCGTAGACACCCTCGACGTCGGTGAGCATCACCAGCTTGTGGGCCTCGAGGGCCACCGCCAGGGCAGCGGCTGCGGTGTCGGCGTTGATGTTGAGGACCTGTCCGTCGACGTCGAGGTCGGGGGCGACCGTGGACACCACCGGGATGCGACCCGCGTCGAGGATGTCCTGCACCGCGCCGGGGTTGACCGTCTCGACGTCGCCGACCAGGCCGAGGTCGACCTCCTCGCCGTCCACGTGGGTGCCGCGCCGACGGGCGCCGAACAGCCCCGCGTCCTCACCCGAGAGGCCCACCGCCACCGGGCCGTGCTGGTTGAGCAGACCGACCAGCTCCCGTCCGACCTGGCCGGTGAGCACCATCCGCACGACGTCCATCACCTCGGGGGTGGTGACCCGCAGGCCACCGCGGAACTCGCTCTGCAGACCGAGCCGGTCGAGCATCGCGGCGATCTGTGGTCCCCCGCCGTGGACGACGACCGGACGCAGCCCGGCATACCGGAGGAAGGCGATGTCCTGCGCGAAGGCGGCCTTGAGCCGTTCGTCGACCATCGCGTTGCCGCCGTACTTCACGACGACGAGCGCGCCACGGAACTGCTCCAGCCAGGGCAGCGCCTCGACGAGGGTCTGCGCCTTGCCCTGCGCGACACGCAGGGCGGCGGCGCCGATGTGGCCACGGACCGTGTTCGTGGAACGGGCGGCAGGACCGGGTGGGGTGGCGGGAATGCTCATGAGGAGTAGGCCGAGTTCTCGTGGACGTAGTCGTGGGTGAGGTCGTTGGTCCAGATGGTCGCCGTGTCGGTCCCGGCGTGCAGGTCGACCACGACGTGCACCTCGCGGGGCGTCAGGTCGACGAGGTTGCGGTCCTCGCCGACTCCCCCCGCCCGGCAGACCTCGACGCCGTTGATCGAGACGTCGAGGGCGGAGGGGTCGAACGCGGCGGCGGTGGTGCCGACGGCGGCCAGCACGCGACCCCAGTTGGGGTCGTTGCCGAAGACCGCGCACTTGAAGAGGTTGTTGCGGGCGACCGACCGAGCCACCTCGAGGGCGTCGGCCTCGGATGCCGCCGTCCGCACCTCGATGGCGATGTCGTGGTGGGCACCCTCGGCGTCGGCGACCAGCTGGCGCGCCAGGCTCGCGCACACCTCGGTGACTGCCGCCGTGAGCTGCTCCGCGCCCACCGGCACGCCCGACGCGCCGGAGGCGAGGAGCACCACGGTGTCGTTGGTCGACTGGCACCCGTCGCTGTCGACCCGGTCGAAGGTCAGCGCCGTGGCCGAACGAAGGACCCCGTCGAGCGCACCGGCCTCGACGACGGCGTCGGTGGTGACGACGACGAGCATGGTCGCGAGTGCCGGGGCGAGCATGCCCGCTCCCTTGGCCATGCCACCCACGGACCAGCCGTCGCCCTCGGCGACGGCGACCTTGTGCACCGTGTCGGTGGTCTTGATCGCGACCGCCGCGTCGGTGCCGCCATCGGTGGACAGGGCCGTGGCTGCCGACTCGACACCGCTCAGCACCTTGTCCATCGGCAGCAGCTCACCGATGAGTCCGGTGGAGCAGACCACGACGTCGTGGGACGAGAGGTCGAGCACCGCGGCGACCTTCTCGGCCGTCGCGTGGGTGTCGGCGAAGCCCTGGGGACCCGTGCAGGCGTTGGCGCCGCCGGAGTTGAGCACCACGGCGGCCACCCGACCGTCGAGCGCGGCCTGTCGCGACCAGGTGACCGGTGCCGCCTCGACGCGGTTGCTGGTGAAGACCGCGGCGGCGTGGTGGTCGGGTCCGTCGTTGACGACGAGCGCGAGGTCGGGGGTGCCACTGGCCTTGATGCCGGCGGTGACACCCGACGCCCGGAAGCCTTGCGGTGCGGTCACGCTCACGAGGCACCTCCGCTGAGACGGGCGTTGGCGGCGGTGTTGCCGTCGCGCTTCCAGGTCGCCATCGCCTCGTCGGCGTGCCGGGACTCGATGAGGATCCAGTCGGTGTCGTAGGTCGACAGGGCCAGGATGCTGATGCCCTGCTTGGCCAGCGGCTCGAGCAGCCCGGACAGCACCCCGACGGTGGAGAAGTCGAGGGGTCCGGCGATCTCGAAGGCCACCAGTGGGCCCTGGACCTTGGTCCCTGCGGGCACCGAGCCGAACGCGCAGACGATCGAGGTCTCGCTCTCGGTGTAGGTGATCGAGGCCAGCGGGCCGGTGCGCCAGTCCCAGGTCGGCTCCTCGCCCGCGGGCAGCCGGGCGAAGCCGACCTCGACCTCGTGCCTCATCAGGTGCAACGGCAAGCTCATGGTGCGACTCCAGCCACGGGAAGGCCCGTCGTCTCGGGGAGACCGAGGGCCAGGTTGAGGCACTGCACGGCTGCTCCGGCGGTGCCCTTGGTGAGGTTGTCGACGGCTGCCACCGCGACGACGCGGCGGGTGCGCTCGTCGACGGTGACCTGCACGTGGACGCTGTTGCTGCCGAGGACGCTGGCCGTGGACGGCCACTGACCCTCGGGGAGCAGGTGGACGAAGGGCTCGTCCGCGTAGGCCTTGACCCAGGCCTCCCGTATGGCGTGGGTGTCGGCCTCCTTCGCCGTCTCACCGAGCCGGGCGGTGCAGGTGGCGAGGATGCCGCGCGGCATCGGCGCGAGCGTCGGCGTGAAGGACACCTGCACAGCGGTCCCGCCCGGGCCGGCGGCCGCGGTGAGGTTCTGCTCGATCTCCGGGGTGTGCCGGTGCGTCCCACCGACGCCGTAAGGGGACATCGCCCCCATCACCTCGGCACCGAGCAGGTGCGGCTTGAGGGACTTGCCGGCGCCGGATGTCCCCGACGCCGCGACGACCACCACGTCCTGGGGGTCGAGAAGTCCCGACGCGAATCCGGGGGCGAGCGCAAGCGACACCGCGGTCGGGTAGCAACCGGGGACCGCGATGTGGCGGGTGCCCTGGAGGGCCTCGCGCTGTCGGCCGCCACCCACGGGCAGCTCGGGGAGACCGTAGGCCCACGCACCGGCATACGGGGTGTCGTAGTAGGTGGTCCACGCGGCCTCGTCGCGCAGTCGGAAGTCGGCCCCGCAGTCGATGACCGTGACCGAGTCCGGGAGCTGGGCGGCGAGCGCGGCCGAGTGGCCGTGCGGCAGCGCCAGGAAGACCACGTCGTGGCCGGCCAGAGCCTCGACGGTGGTGTCCTCGACGACCCGGTCCGCCAGCGGGGTCAGGTAGGGGTGCAGGTCGCCGAGACGACGCCCGGCGCTGGACCCTGCCGTCAACGCCCCGATCTCGACCTCCGGGTGCCCCAGCAGGAGCCGCAGGAGCTCACCGCCCGCGTACCCGCTCGCCCCAGCCACTGCCGCCTTGACCATGTGCATAAACATACACTCTCATGCACATTCATGCACGCGCGGTCGGCACGACGCGCGCTCGACTAGTGCGGCTCGATCTGCCGGGCCAGCCAGCGACGACCGCGGCGCACCAGGGTCGGACTTCCTGACGGCGTGGTCACCCGGTCCCCGGTCCGGACGAAGCGCGCCATCTTCTGGCCGGCCGGGTGGCCCCAGTCACCGATGTAGTGGTACTCCCACGGACCGAACTTCGCGGCCCACGCGAGGTCGTCGGAGTAGTGCCAGAAGACGTTCTTCTCGTTGAAGAACGGCTTGCCACGCTTGGACGGGACGACCTGGTCGATCGGCGTCGAGGCGGGTCGCATGAAGAAGGTCGCGTAGAACGAGCCGCCCTCACGCATCGCCGGCGCCAGCCGGTGCAGGCACAGCCTGATGTGGTTGAGCGACACGTGCGTGAACACCGACTGGGCGATCGCGTAGTCGAACGGCACCCCGAAGTTCGCGTCGAAGCGGTCGTTGGCCCGCAGGTTGGCCATCGGCAAGCGGGCCCGCTGGGCGTCGCTCAGCTCCACGTCGTAGCCGGCCTGGATCAGGCTGTGGTTGGCCTCGACGGCGTAGTAGTGCGCCGGCTCGAGGTAGTCGATGAAGTGCCGGCCGGCCCGGAACGGCCCGCAGCCGATGTCGACCATCCGGTGGTGCGGCAGCAGGCCCTGGCTGCGCAGATAGTCCAGCTGGTGCTCACCATGGGTGTCCCAGACACCACCGATGAACTTGCGGTGCGCTCCCGCCTCGATCTCTTCGGGCGTGAACTCACGGCCGGAGTAGTCCGGCTGCTCACCGGCGGTCTCGACCCGGTGTTCGATGATGCTCATTGGCGCCTCCACGGTCCGGGAGCACCCTAGTGGCGCGGAGGCCCGCTGAGAACCGCCTGTGCACGATGGGGTCTCGAGTCACAGCTGGTTGTCCTGGCCAGTGGGCGGGGCACCGGCTGTGGCCCGACGGCACAGAAGTGCGCAGTTCGGGCCTGGGTCAGGTGAGCGGGTCGTCGTCGCCCCAGCGGAGCAGACCCAGGGTTCGGTCCGACTCGGCGAGGCCCTGGGCGGCGCGGGCCTGCAGCGACTCCGGGGTGTCGATGCCGGCCCGCACCATCCGCCCGTTCCAGTCGTCCAGCTCGCCCCGGGCGATGGCCAGCAGCAGCTCGGCCACCACCGCGGGCTCGGTCCACTCGGTGCGGTCGCGGTGCGCGTCCATGGCCTCGGTCATGTCGGTGCGCACCACCCCGGGGGCGAGGTCGAACGCTCGCACCCCCCGGTCGGCGTTGAGGCCGGTCGCCGCGGTCAGCCTGGCCAACGCGCCCTTGCCCACGTTGTATGCGGTGGCGATGTCGTAGTTGCGGTAGGCCGCACCCGAGTTGATGTTGACGATCCGCCCCGACCCGGCAGCCACCATGTGCGGGAGCACAGCGCGGGTCATCAGGTAGGGCCCGCGCAGGTTCACCTCGACGGTCTCCCACCACTGGTCGGGGTCGCTCTCGAGCAGGCCCACCTCACGGTCGATCACGCCTGCGTTGTTGACCAGCAGGTCGATCCGTCCGTGCCGGCCGACCACGTCGGCGACCCACCGCTCCACGGCTGCCCGGTCCGTGACCGGCGCCACCGCGCGCGAGCCTCGCTCGACGGTATACCCGGCGTCCTCGAGCGCGGCGGAGAGGTGGACACCGATGCCCCGCGAGGCACCGGTCACGACAGCGACGGGAGACGTCACCGCTGGCTCGCGCCGGCTCGGGCAGCGGCCTCGGCCACGGCTCGGTCGCGCAGGGCACTCACCTCGTCGGTGGTGAGGGTGCGGTCGGTGGCCCGGAAGGTGAGCCGGTAGGCCAGCGACTTGCGACCCTCGCCCACCTGCTCGCCGCGGTAGACGTCGAACAGCACGACGGACTCCAGGCTCTCACCGGCGCCAGCGCGCAGCGCCGACTCCACGTCGCCCGCCGGCACAGCTTCGTCGACGACCAGCGCGACGTCGGTGTGCGCCAACGGATAGGTCGACAGCGCGGTCGCGTCGAGCGGGGTGCCGGTGGCTGCCACGAGGACGTCCACGTCGAGCTCCCCAGCCACGGTGCGGGCCGGCAGCTCGAGCGCGCTGGTGACCTTGGGGTGCAGCTCGCCGGCATGGCCGACGACGGTGCCGTCCGCGAGAGCCAGCTGCGCGCACCGACCCGGGTGCCAGGGCGCACGGTCCGCGGCGGACACCACGAGCTCGAGCCCGACCGAGCGGCCGACCGCGAGCGCCCAGGCCACGGCGTCGGAGGCGTCGGCCGACCGGGCCGGACCCCAGGGTCCGCCCCGCTCCAGCTCACCAGCCGCCGCGTATGCCGCGTGGCGCGGCTGCGCGGGCACGGCACCGAGGATGGCGGCCAGGGTGGCGTCGTCGGGCCGCTGCTCGATCCCGGGAACGGGCGCGCTGGCGGGCTCGCTGCCGGCTCTCGTGACCAGGCCGACCTCGTAGACCGCCACGTCCCGGGTGCCGCGAGCGACGTTGCGCCGCAGCGAGTCGAGCAGCGTGTCGAGGACGGAAGTCCGCATCAGGGGGGCTTCGTCGGACAACGGGTTGACCAGCCGGACGGTCGCCCGGCGCTCGTCGTCGGCCGGCAGCCCGAGCCGGTCGAAGAGCGACGGTGCGACGAACGGATAGCTCAGCACCTCGACCAGGCCCTGGTGCGCGAGGGTCGTCGCGATGACCCGGCGGATCCGCTGACCGTGGGTGAGGCCACGCCCGGCGGCCTTCGGCTGGGGCAGCACCGACGGGATCTGGTCGTAGCCGCGCACCCGCGCGACCTCCTCGACCAGCTCGGGCCCGTCGGTGAGGTCGGGGCGCCACGACGGGGGCAGCACCGAGACGTGGTCGCCTTCCAGGAGCTCGACTTCACAGCCGATCGCGCGCAGGGTGGCCAGCACCTCGGCACGCGGGTAGTCGAGCCCGATGTAGCGGGTGGGCAGGGTCGTGTCGAAGTCGAACGCCTCGGGCACGTCGCGGAGGTCGACGTCGGTGACGCCCCCGTCAGCGGCGCCACCGCCGTGCCGCACGAGCAGGTCGACGGCGAGCTGGGCGGCCACGGCGGTGACGGCGTGGTCGACCCCACGCTCGAACCGCTTGGACGCCTCGGTGGTGAGCCGGTGCCGGCGCGAGGACCGGGCGACCGTGACCTGGTCGAAGTGAGCCGCCTCGATCAGCACGTCGGTGGTGCGGTCGGTGACCTCGGAGGTCGCACCGCCCATCACGCCGGCGATGGCCAGCGGCGTGTCCGCACCGTCGACGATGAGCAGGTCCTCGGGGTCGAGGGTGCGCTCGACGTCGTCCAACGTGGTCAGCTTCTCCCCCGCTCGCGCCCTGCGCGTGCCGACCGAACCGGACAGCGTGTCGAGGTCGAACGCGTGCAACGGCTGGCCGAGCAGCATCATCACGTAGTTGGTCACGTCGACGGCGAGCGAGATGGGACGCATGCCCACCTGGGTCAGTCGCTTCTGCATCCAGCGCGGGCTCGACGCCTTGACGTCGACACCGCGCACGACCCGCGCGACGTACCGGTCGCACCCGACCCGGCCGGCAATCGGTGCGTCGTCGGTGAGGTGCACCGCATACCCGCGGTCGTTGGCGCTGGGCACGGCGCCCACCGCGGCCGCGGGGTCGCGGAAGTCGGCCCCGGTGGACAGCGCGTACTCGCGCGCGATGCCGCGCAGCGAGAAGCAGTAGCCACGGTCCGGGGTGACATTGACCTCGACGACCTCGTCGGCGAGGTCGAGCAGGGCGATCGCGTCGTCGCCCGGCTTCAGTCCGGCAGCAGCCTCGGCACCGAGCAGCTCACCCAGGACGATGATCCCCGAGTGGTCGTCGCCGAGGCCGAGCTCGGCCTGGCTGCAGATCATGCCGTTGGAGATGTGGCCGTAGGTCTTGCGCGCCGAGATCTCGAACCCGCCGGGCAGCACCCCACCCGGCAGCACGCAGACGACGAGGTCGCCGACGCCGAAGTTGTGCGCGCCGCAGACGATCTCCTGCGGTTTGCCCTCGGTCACCTGCTGGCCGTTCTCGCCGACGTCGACCGTGCACCAGTTGATCGTCTTGCCGTTCTTCTGCGGCTCGGGAACCACCGACAGGACGCGACCGACGACCAGGGGCCCGGCGATGTCACCGCCGTGCAGCCCCTCCTCCTCGAGGCCCACGCGGACGAGGGCAGCGGCGACGTCGGCACCGGTGTCGTCCGCGGGGACGTCGGCGAGCTCACGCAGCCAGGACACGGGGGCGTGCATCAGATCTCCATTCCGAACTGCTGGGAGAAGCGGACGTCTCCCTCGACGATGTCGTGCATGTCGGCGACGTTGTGGCGCAGCATGAGCGAGCGCTCGATCCCGAGGCCGAAGGCGAAGCCGGTGTAGCGGTCGGTGTCGACGCCGGCCGCGCGCAGCACCCGCTGGTTGACCATGCCCGACCCACCGAGCTCGATCCAGCCGGTGCCACCACAGGTGCGGCACTTGTCGCCGTCGATCGTCCCCGAGCCACCGCAGACCCAACAGCGGCAGTCGATCTCGGCGCTGGGCTCGGTGAACGGGAAGTAGTTCGGCCGCAACCGGGTCACGATGCCCTCGCCGAACAGCCGCTGCACGAACGCGTCGAGGGTGCCCTTCAGGTGCGCCATCGTGATGCCTTCGTCGACGACCAGGCCCTCGAACTGGTGGAAGACCGGGGTGTGCGTCGCGTCGAGGTCGTCGGTCCGGAACACCTTGCCCGGACAGAGCACGTAGATCGGCGGCTCCCGGTCGAGCATCGTGCGGACCTGCACCGGCGAGGTGTGGGTGCGCAGCACCAGCCCCGAACCGGCCGGCTCGACGAAGAAGGTGTCCTGCTCCTGACGAGCCGGGTGGTCGGCGGGGATGTTGAGGGCGTCGAAGGTGAGCCACTCGGACTCGACCTCGGGACCCTCGGCGATCTCCCAGCCCATCGAGACGAAGATGTCCTCCACCCGCTCGGACACCAGGCTGATCGGGTGGCGAGCGCCCAACGGACGACGCGGCACCCGCACGGTGAGGTCGACGGTCTCCTCGACGAGGATCCGGCGGTCGCGGTCGGCCTCCAGCTCGGACTGGCGGGCCGCGAGGGCCTGCGACACCTGCCCGCGCGCCTGGCCGATCCGCTTGCCCGCCTCCGCCTTGGCGCTGGGTGGCAGCGCACCGATCTCCCGGTTGGCCAACGCCAGCGGGCTCTTCTCCCCCTGGTGCGCGAGCCGCGCGGCCTTGAGCTCCTCGAGCGTGGTGGCCGCGGTGATCGCCGCACGCGCCTGGGCCACGGCCTGCTCGACCTCGGCGGGGTCGAGCGCGGCGACCTCGACGGGGTCGTACTGCTTGTTGGGTCCTGACATGTCTTCCACTCTGCTCGTCGGCTCGTCGGCGGCCACCGGGGGCAGGGTTCCGGCAGGCGCACCGAAGTCTATGGTCCGCACGGAGGCGACCTCGGGTGCGGGTTCGGGTGCGGGTTCGGGTGCGGGTTCGGCTGCGGGGGTCGGCCTTCGGGACGGAGGCCGTCGGGCCGGGGCGGGGGCCGTCGGGCCGGGGCGGAGGCCGTCAGGCCAGGTAGTCCGGGGGCTCGGAGGGCAGGCTCAGCCGGAACTGCGCACCCCCGGTCGGGCTCTCCTCGACCCGGACCCGCCCACCGTGCGCCTCCACCAGGCCCTTGACGACGTAGAGGCCGAGCCCGGTGCTGCCGCGCCCGGACCCGTGCCAGAACCGGCTGAAGACCAGGTTGCGGTGGTCGGGCGCGATGCCCTTGCCCTGGTCGGACACGAGCAGGTCGACCCCCACCGCGGGATGCCCGCGGTCGGGGCCGTCGGCGCCGTCGGCGGAGGCCCGGGCGGCGCCCAGCGTGACCACGCCCTCGCCGTGGCGGATGGCGTTCTCGATCAGGTTGGACAGGATCTGGTCGAGGCGGTCGGGGTCGGCCCAGACCTCGGGCAGCTCGTCGGAGACCTCGATCGCGAACCGGTCGCGCTCGAGGCCACTGGCGACGGCCCGCTCGACGTGGCGGTGGAAGACGGCGCCGACGTCGATGGGTAGTGGGCGCACCTGCAACCGGCCCGAGTCGATCCGCGAGACGTCCAGCAGCTCGGTGATCAGCCGGGTGACGCGGTCGGCGTCGGCCTCGATGGTCTCGAGCATCAACCGCTTCTGGTCGTCGGTGAACCGGTCCCAGCGCCGCAGCAGCGTCGAGGAGAACCCCTTGACCGAGGTGAGCGGCGAGCGCAGCTCGTGGGCCACGGTGGAGATGACCGCGGCGTTCTCGGCCTCGGCGCGTCGTCGGTACAACGCGTCGCGCATGAGGATGTTGACCCGGTTGACCGGCTGGTTGCGGCCCGGGCGAAGGTACTTCGCGGTGACGAGGACCTCACGCCCGTTGTGCCGCAGCATCAACAGCTTCTCGCGGTGACCCGTGCGGATCCGCAAGCCGTTCCACGGGTCGGTGGCCGCCCACCAGGACGTGCCGTCGCTGTCCTGCAGGTCGACGGCCTCACGGATGTCGGCTCCCACGAGCTCCTCGCGGGGACGGCCGAGGATGCGGGTGGCCCGGGTGTTGAGGAAGAGGATCCGCCCGTCACCGTCAGCGGCCACCAGCCCGTCGGGGATCAGCTCGGCCGCGATGCCGGCGGACTCGTTGTCCATCAGCATGCCCGGCTTGAAGTCCATGCCGCCGACCTTAACGGTTGTGTGCCGCCGCGGACGCGTAGAGGCACACCGTGGCGGCCATGGCGAGGTTCAGCGACTCGGCGTGGCCGTAGATCGGCACCCGCACGACCTCGTCGCACAGGTCGCGGACCTCGGGCTCCAGGCCCCAGGCCTCGTTGCCCATCACCCACGCGTGCGCCGGGCCGAGGTCGACGTCGGGCAGCAGCGTCTCACCCACGCCGTCGGCGGCCAGCACGCGGATGCCCGCAGCCCGCAGCCGGGCCACCGTCTCGTCGACGGGCAGACCGGTGACGACCGGCAGGTGGAACAACGAACCGGCGGTGGAACGCACCACCTTGGGTGAGTGGACGTCGACCGACGCGTCGCTGACGAGCACCGCGTCGGCACCGGCTGCGTCGGCACCCCGGATCACGGTGCCCGCGTTGCCCGGGTCGCGCACGTGGGTGAGCAGGACGAGCAGTCGCGGCCGGGTGGCCAGCACGTCGTCGAGGTCCGCGGTGACCGTCGTGCACACGGCCGCCAGCCCCTGGGGGGTGGGGGTGTCGCACATCGCCGCGAGGACCTCGTCGGTCACGTCGTGCAGGTGGAGCTGCGCCGCCAGCGCCGTCTCGACGATGTCGGGGTGACGCGACCGTGCCTGCTCGGTGAGGTAGACGTCCACGACCCGCTCGGGGTGGTGAACCACCGCCTCGCGGACGGACTGCGGCCCCTCGGCGAGGAACCGGCCCGTCCGCAGACGCACCGAGCGCCGGGACAACGCCCGCACCGCCTTGACCCGATCAGCTCGGGGGTTGGTCAGCGGGGGCATGTCCCGGCGCGTCGGAGAGGAGTGAGTCGTCGACTCAGGCGCTGGCCGCGGCGGTCGCCGGCACGTTCGCGCGGGCGATCTCGACGAGCGCGGTGAAGGCCGCCTCGTCGCTGACGGCGAGCTCGGCCAGCATGCGACGGTCGACCTCGATCTCCGCGGCCTTGAGGCCCTGGATGAACCGGTTGTAGGTCATGCCGTTCGCGCGGGCCCCGGCGTTGATCCGCTGGATCCAGAGGCGACGGAAGTCACCCTTGCGGGCGCGACGGTCGCGGTAGGCGTACCCGAGGGAGTGGGTGACCTGCTCCTTGGCCTTGCGGTAGAGCCGCGAGCGCTGCCCGCGGTAACCGCTGGCGCGCTCGAGGACGACCCGGCGCTTCTTCTGGGCGTTGACTGCCCGCTTCACGCGTGCCACGTGAGTTCTCCTTGCTGTGTTGGTCTAGCGTCCGGAACTGCTGTGCTGAGCCCGGCGGTGCTGGTGGGGGTGGGCTCGGCTCAGCGGCCGAGGAGCTTCTTGACCTTCTTGGCGTCCGGCTTGGACACCTCGACGTCGTTCGCGATCGAGCGGGTGTACTTCGAGGACTTGTGCTCGAGGTAGTGGCGGCCGTTGGTCTGCTCGCGCATGACCTTGCCCTTGCCGGTGATCCGGAACCGCTTCTTGGCACCGGAGTGCGTCTTCATCTTCGGCATGGCTGCCGATCTCCTTGCTGTCGATGCGCTCGCCGGGTGGGGCGGGCGACTGTTCGGTGGTTCGGTGTTCGGGTCGTTCGGGGTGCTGCCGGGGGGGCTCAGGCCTGGTCGGCGGCGACCGCCGGGGCCTCTGCGACTGGCGTGGCCTCGACGGCTTCCGGGGCCGCGTCGGCCTCGGCGCCGGCCGGAGCGGCCGAGGTCCGGGCGCGGCGCTGCTCTGCCATCGCCTCGGACTTCTTCTTCGTGGGGGCCAGGACCATGATCATGTTGCGCCCGTCCTGCTTGGGAGCCGACTCGACGGTGCCCAGCTCGAGCACGTCCTCGGCCAGCCGCTGCAGGAGCCGGAAGCCCAGCTCGGGCCGCGACTGCTCGCGTCCGCGGAACATGATCGTCACCTTGACCTTGTCGCCGCCCCGGAGGAACCGCTCGACGTGGCCCTTCTTGGTGCCGTAGTCATGCGGGTCGATCTTCGGGCGGAGCTTGATCTCCTTGATGACCGTGTTGACCTGGTTCTTGCGCGCTTCGCGAGCCTTCAGCGCCGCTTCGTACTTGAACTTGCCGAAGTCCATGAGCTTGGCGACGGGGGGCTTGGCCATCGGGGCCACCTCGACGAGGTCGAGGTCAGCCTCGGCGGCCAGACGCAGTGCGTCTTCGACGCGCACGATGCCGACCTGTTCTCCGTTGGGGCCAACCAACCGCACCTCGGGTACCCGGATGCGGTCGTTGATGCGAGGTTCGCTGATGTTGGTGCTCCTCTGTTGGAAGTTCACGCTGTGGATGTCACGGTCCGGCCGCTACAACGAAGAAAGGCTCCCCGTCGCCGTTGCGCGGGAAGCCTCACCTGTCCGTCACGGCCCCTCCGAGGGGAGGTATGTCGCGTGGCTCGCGCCCGCGGCATACACCTCGGTGACTCCGTGGACCCGGCAACCGTGAGGTTGACGCGGGTGGAAGCGGTGCTGCTTCACTTGCACACCGGGCCCGGTGCTGGGCAGCCCTCACAGGTCACCCGACGATGGACACGGCCGGTCGATCTGCAAGGCTACCAGCGTGAGCGCCGAATCTCCCAATCCCGAGCAGGCCACCCGCGACATCGCCGAGGTGCCGGCCGTCGAGGTGATCACCACCGCCGCGATCCACCTGATGAGTGCCGCCGCGGTGAAGTGCGGGCTGGCGGACGGGCCGGACGCGGCGGAGCAGCTCGACCTCGACGAGGCCCGTCGGCTGATGACCGCGCTGGCCGGGCTGGTGACCGCGAGCGCCCCTGACCTGGGCAGCCAGCACGCCGCTCCCCTGCGTGACGGCCTGAAGTCCCTGCAGCTGGCGTTCCGGGAGGCCTCGGTCATCCCCGACCCGCCCGGTCAGGGCCCGGGCGAGAAGCTCACCGGCTCGGTCGTCTGACCCCACCGGCCGAACCGGTCCGGCGTGGCCTCAGCCGAGGTCGCGCACCGTCGTCGAGCCGCGCGGCTCGCTCCCGCCGTGCTCCGCGTACTGGGTGGCGCCGGACTCGTAGGTCTGCACCAGCTGGTTGCCGTGCAGGGCGATGCCCTCGGCCATGTTGGACGGCACCTCGATCGTCTCGCGCTCGCCCGTCACCCGGTCGATGCGGGTGAGCAGGCTGTGCTCGGCGTCCCGGCCCTCGGACCGGGAGACGTAGACGTAGTCGTCGTTCACCGCGATGCCCTGCATCTCCTGCTCACCGGTGACCACCGAGCTGGGGGTGGCCGAGACGCTGCCGTCGGCGCCGACGTCGTAGGTGTAGATGCTGTCGGTGTCCTTGCCGTTGAACTGGGCCGTCCACAGCTGGCCGTCGTGGTAGGTCACGGTGCTGTAGCCATCGACCGGGAAGCTGCCGTGCACCTGGGCGATGTCGCCGCTCTCGGCCGCCCGGATCTCCGAGAGCGAGTAGAGCTGCACGTGGCCGGCCCCCGAGACCCAGACGTGGTCGCCGTGCACTGCGACGCCGCCGTAGTGGTCGAGTCCCTCGAGACGCACCGTGCTCAGCACCTCACCGGTGGCCGAGTCCTGGATCACGAGCAGGCCGTCGCGGGTGTCGTGGGCGTTGTACATCGTGGTGATCAGCAGCCCGCCTCCGGCGTCGATCGCCAGGCCCTGTGGGGTCCAGGGCGAGCCGGCCCCGAACAGCCGCCAGAGGACGTCCATCGGGCGCAGCGGCGCGTCGGGATCGAGCGGGATGTCGACGCCGTCACGCTCGGAGGTCTGGTCGAGCGGCGTCGCGGGGTCGTCGCCGTGACCGTCAGAGACCGCGCTCGTCTCGACCTGTGCCTGCAGCTCGGCATAGAGCTCCGCCGTCAGCTCGCGGACCCCGGCCGCCGCAGACTCCACGTCGTGCACCATGGCGCCGGAGCGCCGGCTGAAGGCCGCTGCGTCGGGCCCGGTCCAGACCGGGCGCAACGTCGTCACGGCCTGCTGGACGTCGGTCGCGGCCTCGTCGAGCCGACGGGCCTGGGTCCTGAGGCGCCCGGCGATGTCGCGCACGCGGTCCTCCCGCATGCCGAGCTTGTCCTCCACGGTGCCCCCAGTCGGCAGTTGCCAGTGTGTCGCCGCAGGCTACCGGCCGGTCGGGCACCCGCCCATGGGGAGCGCTCCCCCGCGCGCCGGGGCCCGTGCCTCCCGCGGGTGGGTCAGACCTCGGCGGCCGCGCGGGTGCGGGCCGCGGCGCGGCGTTCGGTGGCACGGCCCGAGGTGGCCGCCGCACCCAGCAGGGCGACGACGAGGCCGGTCGTCGCGACGACGACGAACCCGGCCTGCCAGTCGAACCGGTCGATCGCGAACCCGGCGAGCGGCGCACCGAGGGCCATCCCGCCGGTCATGAACGACCCGTGCCACCCCATCGCCTCGCCGCGCGCCGCTCCCGGGACGACCCGGCTGACCTGGTCGACCGTGGCGGTGATCGTCGGGGCGCACAGCAGCCCGGCGACGAAGGACAGGACCGCGAGCGACGCGGTGCCGAGAGCCAGGGCCATCGGCACGGTGACCAGGGCCAGACCGCCGAGCAGCCAGAAGGCCGACACGGACCTCTTCATCCCGCCGTAGACCAGCCCACCGAGCAGCGAGCCGAACCCCCACACCGCCAGCACCCAGCCGATCGAGGACTGGGCGTCGAAGTCGCGCAACGCGGCGACGATCGCGATGTCGGTGCCGCCGAGCACGAGCGTCGTGGCTGCAGCGGCGAGACAGATCACGATGAACCGGGCGCGGAACCACCCGGACCGGGCGACGGGGACGGCCTGCGCCGGCACGCCCTCGTCGTCCACCGCGGGGCCCGCCTCGTCGTGCAGGACCGGGTTGGCGAACCACAGGAGCACGCCGGCCAGCACGCCGAGCATCTCGATGACGAAGAGCACCCACTGGGTCGGCCACACCGTGGCGGCCCACACGCCGGCAGCCGGCCCGACCATGAAGGACATCTCGACTGCGACCGAGTCGAGCGAGATCGCGGTGCGACGGTCGTCCTCGTCGACGGCAGCGATGACCGCCTGCCGGATGATGGAGAAGGACGGGATGACGAAGAGGCCGGCGAGCGCGGCCAGGCCCAGCAGCCACCAGTAGGCGACGAAGGGCGCGATCGACCAGCACACGGCCGCGACCACGATCGAGGGCACCACGACGCGACGCAGCCCGCGGCGGTCGAGCAACCGCCCTCGCCACGGCCCGCTGATGGCGATCGCGATGGTGGCCGCCGCGGACACCAGACCGGCCTCGGCGTAGGCCCGGCCGAGGTGGCTGACGACGTGGAGCGTCAGGACGACTCCCCCGGCGAAGATCGGGACGCGCACCAGGAAGCCCAGCACCAGCGCCCGCCGCAGGGCGGCGATGGCGAGGACGCGACGGTAGCGGTCGTTGGCGATCTGCACCTGCCTACTCTGGCACTGGCCACCGACACCGGCCAAACCGATTTTGGTCCTGTCACCAGGTCCTGTCCCGCCGATGGTCGCACCGGTAGGTTCGGCAGGTGACCATCTACCACCTCGCCGAGCCCGAGCACTGGGCCGCCGCCGTCGCGTCCGGGACGTACGCCCAGTCGACCCGGGGCCGCACGATGCAGGAGGAGGGCTTCATCCACTGCTCGTCGGACACGCAGTGGCCGGTGGTCCGACGGGCCTACTACGGCGACCTCGCCGGCCCGTTGCTGCTGCTGGAGATCGACGAGGCCCGGCTGCCCGAACCACCCGTCGTGGAGGTCGGCAACCCGACCACCGGCGAGACCTTCCCCCACCTGTATGCCGCCCTACCGGTCGACGCTGTCGTGCACGTCACCGAGCTCGCCGCACCCCACGACACGGACTGACCCGGCGCGCTGGGACCGGTGCCCTGGGCCTCGTGCCCGGGACAGGAGCGCCCGGACGGGAGCGCCCGGACGGGGAGCGCTCGGACGGGGAGCGCTCGGACGGGCGCGCTCGGGCGGCCGCGCTAGGAGATCGAGAAGGCGAGCCCGTCGATCCGGGCCCGGATCTCACCGTCGGTGGCCAACCGCTCCCCCACGGCTGTCGCGACGGCCTGGACCGCAGCCGCGCCCAGGCCGGGCCGCAGGGTCAGCCCGATCCGGAGCACGCCCTCACCCGGACCACCGGGACCGACCTCGTGGGCCACGACGGCTTCCTGCTCGCGGACGGCTGCGGCCACGGCCCGCTGGACGGTCTCGTCCTCGTGGGCCGGCAGCCAGGCCCGCTGCTGGGCCAGCGCCCAGACCATGCTGGGGCGCAGGGCCACGGTCGCCGGACCGGCCACGTCGACGACGATCACGTCACACCGTTCGCTGACCGCCGCCTGTCCGGCTCGGGCCGCGGTGACGGGGACCGGGCGCGCCTGCGGATCCCAGGCGACGATCGCGGCCAGCGAGGAGAACACCGGTAGGGCGCGGGTGCCGTCCGGCGCCACCAGCGTCACCGCTGCCATGTCGGTCTGCTTCTCGACCGCGAGCCCGCGGGCGGCCGTGTCGCCCGAGTCGTCCACGGACACCGGCTCGGCGACGATCGGCACGAGCAGCCGGGCCGCGCCGATCGCCGACAGCAGCCGGACCTCGTCGGCGGGGTCCGCGAGCGCTGCGGTCAGGGCCGGGTCGGCCTCGCCGGTGTCGTCGTCGAACCCGGTGCCACTGAGCCCACGGCCGCTGAACGGGGTGCCGGCGGAGTCGTGGGTGGGACCGGTCAAGGCCGCCCCGCCACGTCGAGTGCGTCGGGCAGCGTGAACGCGCCCCGATAGAGGGCCGACCCCACGATGGCACCCTCGACACCGTGTGGGACCAGCTCGCGGATCGCCTCGATGTCGTCGAGCGTGGACACCCCTCCGGAGGCGACCACAGGGCGGTCGGTCCGCGCGCAGACCTCGCGCAGCAGGTCGAGGTTCGGGCCCTTGAGCATGCCGTCCTTGTTGACGTCGGTGACGACGTAGCGGGCGCAGCCCTCGCCGTCCAGCCGCTCGAGCGTCTCCCAGAGGTCGCCGCCGTCCTTGGTCCACCCGCGGGCTGCGAGGGTGGTGCCGCGCACGTCCAGACCGACCGCGACCCGGTCGCCGTGCTCGGCGATCGCGGCTGCGGTCCACTCCGGGTCCTCGAGGGCTGCGGTGCCGAGGTTGACGCGTCGGCAGCCGGTCGCGAGGGCGGCTTCGAGGGACTCGGCGTCGCGGATGCCTCCGCTCAGCTCGACGCGGATGTCGAGGCGCCCCACGATCCCGGCGAGCAGCTCGCGGTTGGAGCCCCGGCCGAACGCCGCGTCGAGGTCGACGAGGTGCAGCCACTCGGCGCCCTGCTCCTGCCAGGCGAGAGCGGCCTGCCACGGGTCGCCGAACTCACCGCCGCTGCCCGCCACCCCCTGCACGAGCTGGACGGCACGACCGCCCTGGACGTCGACGGCAGGCAGGAGCTCGAGCCTCGGGCTGGGAGCTGGGGCGCTCATGGGGTGTCCTCGGTGGGTCGATTCGGTGGAGTGGGTGACGCAGGCTCGGGGGCTGGCGCAGGCTCGACGGCTGGTGCCGGCTCGGTCGGTGCTGCGGGCTCGGCCGCGTCGTGGCGTCGCCCCTGGACGTAGAGGTAGCCCCCGACCAGCACCAACGCCAAGAGCACCAGGCCGATCCGCACCGGCCAGGACGCGTCCAGCAGCAGCGTCACGCCGAGCGTGCCGAGGGCGGCACCCACCGTGGTGGCCACCTTGGGCTGGGTGCGGCGAGTGGCCGGGCTGGTGCGCCGGCGTCGGCTGGCGCTGGTCGACCTGCGGGCCGACGTCCTGCGGGCGGTCGACTTCCTGGCGGTCGTCGTGCGCGCGGTGGACTTGCGCGGGGTCTTCCTCGTGGCGTTCACAGTGAACGCACCCAGTTCTCCAGGAGGGACAGGCCTGCGTCCCCCGACTTCTCGGGGTGGAACTGGGTCGCGGTGAGCGGACCGTTCTCGACGGCTGCGACGAACGGCCCGCCATGGTCGGCCCAGGTGACCTTCGGAGCGACGGCCGCAAAGGCGCCGGCGGGCTCTTCGAGCGTCCAGGACTGCACCGCATACGAGTGGACGAAGTAGAAGCGCTCGGACTCGACTCCCGCGAAGAGCGTGGAACCGGCCGGGACGGTGACCTCGGACCAGCCCATGTGCGGCACCACCTCGGCCCGCAGCCGGGAGACCGAGCCGGGCCACTCGCCCAGGCCCTCCTGGGGCGACCCGCTCGGCTCGTCGGAGCCGTCGAACAGCACCTGCATGCCGACGCAGACACCCAGCACGGCTCGACCCCCTGCGAGCCGCAGGTCGATGACGGCGGGTCCGTCCGCGGCCCGCAGGCCGGCCATGCAGGCGTGGAAGTTGCCGACCCCCGGGACGAAGAGGCCGTCGGCGGCCAGCGCCGCGGCCCGGTCACCGGTGAGCTCCACCTCGGCGCCGACGTGCTCGAGCGCACGGACCGCCGACCTGACGTTGCCACTGCCGTAGTCGAAGACGACCACGCGGCTCATGAGTTCTCCTCCAGCTCGGTGCGGTGCCGGGCCTGCTCGGCCATCCGCGCGTCGAAGCGGGCGACCGCCTGGGCGGTGGGGGCGACGACCTGGCCGCGCAGGCCCACCCCCGGCCCGACGAGGTCGGCGCCCGGCAGCGCCAGCGCCGCCAACAGGTCGGTGAGGATGCCGTCAGCCCGTCCGTCGCGACCGCCGACGACCTCGGCGACGGCTCGGGCGTCCCCCGGCCGGCCGGCCGCTGCCAGCAGGTCTGACGGCCTGGCCAGCTCCAGCCCGGGAGTCCGCACCAGACCCACGCCCGGCTCCCAGACCAGCCAGCGCAGCGCACTGCGCCAGCCGGGTCCCTGGACGGTCACGACCGCCCGGCCGTCGATCGTGAAGAAGCCGAGCGCGCTGCGCAGCCGGCGCGGCACCGGTCGCGCCGCGAGCAGCGTGACCGCGTCGTCGTAGGGCGGCTCGGCCCTCGACGAGCGCTCGGTGGGCAGCACCGCGGTCCACGCGCCCAGCTCGACGACCTGGCAGGCGACCTGCCCGCGGCGCACCCACGTCGACACCGGTCCGGTCCCGCCGCTCACCAGGAGCAGTCCGCGCGCCTCCTGCGCGGGCTGCCACGGTGCGCTCACGTGGAGAGGCTGCCCTTCGCGCTGGGGATGCCGGTGACCCTGGGGTCACGCGCGACGGCGGCGCGCAGGGCCCGTGCCACGGCCTTGAACTGGGCCTCGACGATGTGGTGGGGGTCGCGCCCGGAGAGCACCCGCACGTGCAGGGCGATCCCGGCGCGCCCGGCGAAGGACTCCCAGACGTGCCGGGTCATCGAGCCGGTGAAGTGCCCGCCGATGAGCACATAGGCCTGCCCCTCGGGCTCGCCGGTGTGCACGACGTAGGGGCGGCCGGCGACGTCGACGACGGCCTGCACGAGCGCCTCGTCGAGGGGCACGGTGGCGTCGCCGAACCGCGAGATGCCGCTCTTGTCGCCGAGCGCCTCGCGCAGGGCGTCACCCAACACGATGGCGACGTCCTCGACGGTGTGGTGGACGTCGACGTCGACGTCGCCGGTCGCCCTGATGCGCAGGTCGATCAGCGAGTGCTTGGCGAGGGAGGCCAGCATGTGGTCGTAGAAGCGGACGCCGGTCGAGATGTCGGACTGACCGGTGCCGTCGAGGTCGAGCTCGAGCTCGACACTCGACTCCGACGTCGCACGGCTCAGCGCAGCCCGACGGGCGGTGCCCCCGGGCTGCGGGCCACTCTCCTGGGTCACGGCGCACTCCTGTCCTGCTCAGGTCGGGCGACCTGCGCCATGGCGGCGAGGAACGCACCGGTCTCGGCCGGGGTCCCGGCCGTGACACGAAGATAGTGGGGTATCCCGACGTCGCGGACGAGCACACCCCTGTCGAGCAGCTCGCGCCAGGTCTGCGGGGCGTCGTCGAGCCCACCGAACAGCACGAAGTTCGCGTCACTCGCGACGGGGTCGAGCCCGAGCTCGGCCAGGCCGACGACGATCCGGTCGCGCTGCTCCTTGATCACCTCGACGGTGGCGAGCATCTCGGGGGCGTGCCGCAGGGCTGCGAGCGCGATCGCCTGGGTGGGGGCGGACAGGTGGTAGGGCAACCGCACCAGGCGCAGCGCGTCGACCAGCGCGGGGTCGGCGGCGAGGTAACCGAGCCGCCCGCCGGCGAACGCGAACGCCTTGCTCATCGTGCGGGTCACCACGAGCCGGGGCCGGCCGGCCAGCAGGGTGAGCGCGCTCGGCCTCCCGGGGCGGGCGAACTCCTCGTACGCCTCGTCGACGACGACGACGGCTCGTTCCGCCGCGGCATACACCGCTTCGACCACGTCGAGTCCGAGCGCGGTGCCGGTCGGGTTGTTCGGCGAGCAGAGGAACACGACGTGCGGGTCGTGCGCGCGGACCTGGGCGACCGCCGACTCGACCGTGAGGTCGAAGGGAGTGCCGCCCTGCCCGCGCAGGCCGTCGACCCACGTGCTGCCGACCGACCCGCTGATGATCGGGTGCATGGAGTAGGCGGGGGTGAAGCCCAGGGCTGTGCGCCCGGGGCCGCCGAACGCCAGGACGACGTGCTGGAGCACCTCGTTGGAGCCGTTGCCGGCCCACACCTGCGCCGGGTCGATGGCGGTGCCCGACGAGGACAGGTATGCCGCGAGGGCGGTGCGCAGCTCGGTGAACTCCCGGTCGGGGTAGCGGTTGAGATCGGGCGCCACCGCAGCGACGGCGGCGGTGATCTCGGCCACCACGGCGGGTGGGACCGGGTAGGAGCTCTCGTTGGTGTTGAGGCGCACCGGCACGTCGAGCTGCGGTGCCCCATAGGGCTTCTCACCACGCAGGTCGGCACGCAGCAGGGCGGTGATGGCGCCGTCAGCGGTCGCGGGCACGCTCACGTCACCCCTGTTCGAAACGCACCTGGACCGCCTCGCCGTGGGCGGGGAGGTCCTCGGCCTGCGCCAGGGTGACCACGTGGTGGGCCACCTCCTCCAGCGCCGACTGGGAGTAGGTGACGACGTGGATGCCGCGCAGGAAGGACTGCACCGAGAGTCCACTGCTGTGGCACGCGCAGCCACCCGTCGGAAGCACGTGGTTCGACCCTGCGACGTAGTCACCCAGGCTGACCGGGGAGTGCGGCCCCACGAACACCGCGCCGGCGTTGCGGACCCGTTCGCTGACGGCGGCCGCGTCGACCACCTGGAGCTCGAGGTGCTCGGCGGCGTAGGCGTTGACGACCGCCAGCCCCGCGTCGAGGTCGTCCACGAGCACGATGCCCGACTGGGGCCCGGTGAGCGCCTCGCGGACCCGCTCGGAGTGCTTGGTCGCCGCCACCCGGTCCTCGAGGTCGGCGCGCACGGCGTCGGCCAGGGCCACCGAGTCGGTCACGAGCACCGACGCGGCCTGGGGGTCGTGCTCGGCCTGCGACACGAGGTCGGCCGACACGTGGGCCGGGACCGCCGAGTCGTCGGCGAGGATCGCGATCTCGGTGGGTCCGGCCTCGGAGTCGATCCCGATGACGCCCTTGAGGTAGCGCTTGGCCGCGGCGACGTAGATGTTGCCCGGGCCGGTGACCAGGCTGACCGGCTCACACACGACGGCGACTCCGCTCGCGTCCGAGTCGTCCTCGAAGCCGAAGGCGAAGGCGGCCACCGCCTGGGCGCCGCCCACGGCATACACCTCGTCGACGCCGAGCAACGCACAGGCGGCGAGCACCGTCGGGTGCGGGTAGCCGGTGAACGCCCCGGAGTTGTCTCGCTGCGGCGGGCTGGCCACCGCCAGCGAGCCGACGCCGGCGATCTGGGCCGGTACGACGTTCATGACCACACTGGACGGGTAGACCGCCCGGCCACCGGGCACGTAGAGGCCGACCCGGTCGACGGGCACCCACCGCTCACTGACCTCCCCACCGGGCACGACCGTCGTGGTCGTCGTGGCGCGCCGCTGGTCCTCGTGCACCAGCCGCACCCTGCGGATGGCCTCGTCGAGGGCCGCGCGCACCTGGGGGTCGAGCTGGACCAGCGCGGCCTCGAGCACCTCGGCCGGGACGCGCAGACGGGTCGGGCGGACCCCGTCGAAGCGCTCCCCCAGGTCGTAGAGCGCCTGCGCCCCGCGATGACGGACGTCCTCACAGATCGGGCGCACCGTCTCGACGGCCGCTGCCACGTCGAACTCGGCACGCGGCAGCAGGTGGCGGAGGTCGCGGACGCCGAGCTCCCGTCCGCGCAGGTCGATCGTGGAGAGCATGGCGCAAGTCTAGGTGGGGGGTGCGCCCGACCCCGGAGCGGTCTCAGCCTCCGGGCTCGGCCTCCGACCGACGCGCGTCAGGGACGGTCTGGGGCCTCGGTTCGTCGGGCGCGGTCACGAGGGGCGACGTGGCGGGGCGGTCGGGGCGGTCGCCGTCGCGCACCTCGAGGTCGTCGAGGACGTCGAGCTCGTGGCGCCGGTCGAGCTCGTGGCGCCGGTCGAGCTCATGGCGCGGGTCCAGGTCGTCGCGCGGGTCCAGGTCGTCGCGGGCCTCGAGGTCGTGGACGCCGGGAGGGGCGTCCTCGTCGCCGGTGAAGGTGGCCTCGACGGTGCCCGCGAGCTCGGCCGTCGGCCACCGGGCGGCCAGCAGCACCAGGATGCCGAGGGTCACGACCGCTCCGATGCCCACCGAGGCAGCAGGGGTGGTGCGTTCTGACACCCAACCCGCGAACAGGAAGCACATGCCGGTCACGCCGACGGACAGCGCTCCGGCGAGGCCGAAGACGCGACCCCGCAGGGCGGTGGGCACGAGCAGCGTGAACGCGGACTGCAGGGGCAGCATGTAGCACTGGAGGGCACCGCACGCGAACCACGCGGCCCAGACCACGGGCAGCGGCGGCTCGACGATGGTGACCAAGAGGGGCAGCGGGGTGAGCAGCGCCAGCCGCAGCACGAGCGCGGACTGTCGTTCTGCCGGCAGCCGCCCGATCAGGAGCAGGCCGACCACCGCACCCAGGATGGGCGAGGCCATCAGGAACCCACCCCAGGTCGACGAGGTGCTGTGCTGGGCGGCGTACGGGAGCGCGACCGCCTCCGGCGCGGCGATGGCCAGGGCGCTGGCCAGCGACAGCATGAGCATGTAGGTGAGCACCCGGCTGCGACGGATCTCGCGCCATCCCTCGCCCAGGTCGGAGAGCAGGCTGAGCAGTGGCACGTCCTCGCCGCGGACCACCGACCTGGGGGGCTTGACGACGGTGAGGATCGCAGCTCCCGTGACGAACGTCAGCAGGTTGATGCTCAACGCCTGGAGGTCGCCGAGCATGCTCACGATGGCTCCCCCGAGCGCCAGCCCGATCGCCTGGTTCACCTGTGCCGCAAGGGTGTTCAGTCCGAAGGCGCGGGCGTAGAGACGTGGGTCGGGGAAGATGTCGGTGAGCAGCATCTGGCTCGCCGTGATCGCCGGACCTCCCACGAACTCGAGGACCGCCACCAGGACCAGGACCAGGGCGAGGCTGCGGGTCGTGGCGACCACCACGATCAGCGCGGCGACCAGCACCGCGCGCACCAGGTGGGTGCCCACGAGGCAGGTGCGGGGCGCGATCCGGTCGCAGATCGGCGACAGCAGCCACCGCCCGAGGATGCTCGGCACGAGGGAGACCGCGAACGTGGAGGCCGTCGCGAGAGCCGACCCGGTCCAGCTGAAGACCACGGCGGCGACCGTGACCCGGGCGATGAAGTCACCCCACGTGGAGAGGGTGGCCACCGTGAAGACGGGGAGGAAGACCGGCGTGCGGAGCACCTCGGCGAACGAGGGCACCGCGACGGACTCGTCCCTGCCGCTGGCCATGCGCCCGACCGTACCCTTCTAGGCGGAACCGTAAAAGTTGAACTCTGTCACGGTACGCGCATGACGGGCGGCGCGCCGGTAGGCCTCGGCGAGGTCGGCCCCACTGCCCGGCTCTCCCCCGAGGATCCGGCTGACCCCGTCGGCCACCCGCAGGTCGGACGGCACGCTGTCCACCGGGCGACCCCGGTAGAGGACGGACGCGTTGCGCAGCCGCGAGGCGAACGACCACGCCTCCCGCAGCGCTGCTGCGTGTCCCGGTGAGATCAGCTCGGCGTCCTCGGCGGCGGCGAGCGCGGGCAAGGTGCTGGTCGTCCGCAGGGCCGGCACGTCGTGGGCGTGGCACATCTGGAGGAGCTGCACGGTCCACTCGACGTCGGACAGACCGCCGCGACCGAGCTTGAAGTGGCTCTTGGGGTCGGCCCCGCGCGGGAGCCGTTCGGCCTCCATCCGCGCCTTGAGCGTCCGGATCTCCCGGACCTGCTGGTCGGACAACCCGGACTCCGGCCAGCGCAGCGGGTCGATCAGCTCCACGAAGGTCCGACCCAGCTCGACGTCGCCGGCCAGCGGCGTGGCGCGCAGCAGCGCCTGGGACTCCCAGGTGAGGGACCACCGCTCGTAGTAGGCGCGATAGCTGCCCAGGCTGCGGACCAGCGGACCGTTCTTGCCCTCGGGGCGCAGGTCGGCATCGAGCCCCAGCTGCGGGTCGGGGCCGGCCGAGGAGAGCAGGCGGCGCAGCTCCTGCACGGTCTCGAGGGCCTGCTCCTGTGCCGTCGCCTCATCGGCCCCGTCCAGCGGCTCGTGGACGAAGAGCACGTCGGCGTCGGAGCCGTACGCCATCTCGCGACCGCCGAGCCTGCCCATGCCCACGACCAGGACCCGCGTGACCAGGGGTCCTCGCGTCGCCTCGACCGTCTGGATCGCCACCTGCAGCGCCGTCTCGACGAGGGCTCCCGTCAGGTCGGTCAGGGCGGCGCCGACACCGTCGAGGTCGAGGTCGCCGGACAGGTCGGCCACCGCGACCCGGAACAGCTCCTGCCGCCGGATGCTGCGGGCAGCGCGCACGGCCTTGTCGGGGTCGTCCTGCCGACGCGCCGCCGCCCCCATCCGGCGCTCCAGGTCCTCGCGGGACAAGGGGGTGAGGCCCGCGGCGTCGCCGAGGATCGCCACGGACTCGGGGGCACCGACCAGGAGGTCCGCGGCATACCGGCTCCGCGCGAGCGTGTGCGCGAGCCGCTCCGCCGCTGACCCCTCGTCGCGCAGGAGACGCAGGTACCAGTGCGTGGACCCGAGCTCCTCACTGACCTTGCGGAACGCCAGGAGCCCGCCGTCGGGGTCGGCCTCGTCGGCGAACCACCCGAGCATCACCGGCAGGAGCGTGCGCTGGATCGCGGCTCTGCGGCTCACCCCGGCGGTCAGGACCTCGAGGTGGCGCATCGCCCCGCCCGGGTCGCGGAAGCCGAGCGCGGCCAGCCGTTCCTTGGCCGCCTCCGGCGCGAGCCGCGCGTCGCTGGAGCTGAGCCGGGCCACGGCGGCGAGCAGTGGCCGGTAGAACAACCGCTCGTGGATCCGACGCACCTCGCGGGCGTGCTGCTGCCACTGCGCCACGACGGCCTTGGCCGCGTCGGAGCGGTGGCCGAGGGCGCGCCCCAGGCGGCGCAGCTCGCTGTCAGCCGTCGGCATGAGGTGGGTGCGTCGCAGGCGGAACAGCTGGATGCGGTGCTCCAGGGTGCGCAGGAGGCGGTAGGACGCGTCGAGCATGGCCGCGTCCTCACGGCCGACGTAGCCTCCGCGGGCGAGCGCGTCGAGGGCCTCGAGCGTGGTGCCGGAGCGCAGTGAGTCGTCGGAGCGGCCGTGCACCAGCTGGAGCAGCTGCACGCTGAACTCGACGTCGCGCAGCCCGCCCGGGCCGAGCTTGAGCTGTCTGGCCGCCTCGCCCGCTGGGACGTGCTGCTCGACCCGGCGGCGCATGGCCTGGACGTCCTCGACGAAGTTGTCCCGCGAGGCCGCCTGCCAGACCAGCGGGTTGACGGCTGCGATGTAGGCCGCGCCGAGCTCCCGGTCACCGGCGACCGGACGCGCCTTGAGCAGCGCCTGGAACTCCCAGGTCTTGGCCCACCGCTCGTAGTACGTGCGGTGGCTGGCGATGGTCCGCACCAGCGGACCGTTCTTGCCCTCGGGCCGCAGCGCCGCGTCCACCGGCCAGAGCGTGCCCTGGCCAGTGGAAGTCGAACACGCGCGCATCAGGTGGGTGGCGAGCCCGGTGGCGGCCGCGATGGCGCTCGCCTCGTCGACTCCCTCGCGTGGCTCGGCGACGAAGATCACGTCGACGTCGCTGACGTAGTTGAGCTCGCGTCCCCCGGTCTTGCCCATCCCGATCACCGCGAAGTCGCACAGCTCGGCCTGCTCCCCCACCTCGACGCGGGCGATGGCCAGGGCCGCTTCGAGCGCGGCCTCCGCGAGGTCGGCGAGGGCGGCCGCCGCCTCCGGCAGCGCCTGCTCGGGCGCGCCCGAGGTGAGGTCGAGGGCGGCGATGCCGAGCAGCTGGCGGCGATAGCCGATCCGCAGCGCGTCGTATGCCGTGTGCTCACCCGGGGTGCCGACCGCGGCCACCAGCTCCTCGACACGCTCGGCCGGGGTGCGCGGACGGGCCTGCGCCACGCTGGTCCAGTGCTCCGGGTGCGCCACCAGGTGGTCGGCGAGTGCCGTGGAGGCCCCGAGCACCGCGAGCAGCCGGTCGCGCGCTGGTCCGCGATGGCGTAGGGCGGCGACGAGGCCGGTGACCTGCGCTGCCACCCCCGACTCGTCGTCGCGCCGACGCGGGGCAGACGCTCGCAACGACTCCATCAGCCTGACCAGGCTCAGGAGCGCTAGGTCAGGGTCACCCACCGCCCCGAGCGCATCGGGCAGGCCGTCGCTGAAGACGTCGTCGAGCGGGTCGACCAGGCCGGCCAGCGCGGGATCGGCGAGCAGCTGCACGGCGCGCGGCGGGTCGGCGAAGCCGAGCCGGGCCAGGGTCGCCGTCTGGGAGACGAGGCGGCCGGAGGTCACCGGACCAGCCTAGTTGCTGGCGGGTGGGCGTCTCCCGACGGGCGGGGCAGGGCCAGCCATGCGGCGGTCGCGTCGTCGGGCGCCTCCCAGTCGTCGTCGGGAGCCTCCCAGTCGTCGTCGGGAGCACCCTCGACGTCGCGGAGCCACCGCACCAGCGCAGTCGGTCCGTCGGTCCCGAGCACCATGGCGACCTCGCCCCACCCGGCCCGCCCGTAGGGGTCCACCAGCCGGGCCACCCCGTTGGTCAGCAACCCGACCCCACCCAGGCCCTCGAGCGACGCGGTCTCGACGACGGCCTCGTGGGCGGCGGCCGGGTCGTCCTTGGCGACCCAGAACCCGCCCACCGTGTTCCTCCCGGCCCGGAACTCGGCACGAACCCCTGACAGGGCACGGTCGTGCGCGGCCGAGCCGAGCGGCATACCGGTCAGGGCCCGGAGGCACTCCTGGCGCACCGCCTCCTCGCGCCGGTCGGTGAGCACGTCAGGATCCTGCCCGGGGCGCGCCAGCAGCAGCGTGCAGTCGCCGAGCAGGAGGCAGTCGACGTGGTCAGCCGCGACGCGAGCGACCGCGACGGTGGCCTGCGGACTGCTGGAGTCGGCGACGTCACAGGTGTCCCGGTGCAGCCCGGCAACCTCCTCGATCGCGGCGGCGAGCAGGTCGGTCAGCGGGCGGCCGTGATCCGGAAGACGCCCGAGCAGGGCGCCACCGAGGCGCCGGGTGTACCACGCGACGCCGTGGTGGCAGAGGTGTTCGGCACCGGGGATCCCCGCCCCGTCGAGCACCACAACCGCATCGGCCACGGCTCCGACGAAGTCCTCGTTGACGTGACCCGGGCGTTCGGCATGACCGGCGCTCGTCGCCCAGCTGACCTGCACCAGCCCTCCGTGGACCAGCGGGTCAGAGGCCGGGGAGGTAGCGCTCGAGCTCGAACCGGGTGATCTCCCCGCGGTAGTCGTCCCACTCGGAGCGCTTGTTGCGCAGGAAGAAGTCGAAGACGTGCTCGCCGAGGGTGTCGGCCACGAGCTCGCTCTTCTCCATCACCCGGATCGCCTCGTAGAGCGAGGTCGGGAGCGGCTCGATGCCCATCGCCTGGCGCTCGGCGGAGGTCAGCCCCCACACGTCGTCCTCGGTCTCGGCAGGCAGCTCGTAGTCCTCCTCGATGCCCTTGAGCCCAGCCGACAACATCAACGCGAAGGCGAGGTAGGGATTGCAGGCCGCATCGAGGGTGCGGACCTCGACCCGGCTGCTCTGCCCCTTGGCCGGCTTGTACATCGGGACGCGCACCATCGCCGACCGGTTGTTGTGACCCCAGGTCAGGTGGGCCGGGGCCTCGCCGCCGCCCCAGAGCCGCTTGTAGGAGTTGACCCACTGGTTGGTCACGGCGGTGATCTCGGCGCCGTGGCGGAGCAGTCCGGCGATGAACTGCCGCCCGACCTTGCTCAGCTGGTAGGGAGCGCCGGCCTCGTAGAAGGCGTTGCTGTCGCCGTCGAACAGCGACATGTGCGTGTGCATCCCGGAGCCGGGGTGCTCGGCGAACGGCTTGGGCATGAAGGAGGCGAAGATGCCCTGCTCCAGGGCAACCTCCTTGATGACGGTGCGGAAAGTCATGATGTTGTCGGCCGTCGACAGCGCGTCGGCGTAGCGCAGGTCGATCTCGTTCTGTCCCGGTCCGCCCTCGTGGTGGCTGAACTCGACGGAGATCCCCATCGACTCGAGCATCGTGATCGCGGCGCGGCGGAAGTCGTGCCCGGTGCCGTGGGGCACGTGGTCGAAATAGCCCGCCTGGTCCACCGGCTCGGGGTTCTCGCCCGGCTTGAACCCGGCCTTGAGCAGGTAGAACTCGATCTCGGGGTGGGTGTAGAAGGTGAAGCCCAGGTCGCTCGCCTTGCCGAGGGCCCGCTGCAGCACATGGCGCGGGTCGGCGTGACTCGGTGAGCCGTCGGGCAGGGTGATGTCGCAGAACATGCGGGCGGTCCCCGGGTTGTCACCCCGCCACGGCAGCACTTGGAACGTCGCCGGGTCGGGCTTGGCCAGCATGTCGGCCTCGTAGACACGGGCGAACCCCTCGATGGCCGACCCGTCGAACCCGATCCCCTCGGCGAAGGCGCCCTCCAGCTCGGCGGGGGCGACTGCGACGGACTTGAGGGTCCCGAGCACGTCGGTGAACCACAACCGCACGAAGCGGATGTCGCGTTCCTCGATGGTGCGGAGAACGAACTCCTGCTGACGATCCATGTGTCGATCCTGCCTTAGTCGTGTTTCCCCGGCGTTACGTACCAGGCGAAGTGTCACCGATCCGCGCCACCGGACGGGTGAGGTCCGAGCGAACGGCCTGGAGGAAACCCTTGGCCGGGACGGAACGTGTTCAGCTGCGGTCTCGTCCCCGAGCAGCTACGCGGCCCCGCAGATGGGCTCCGTGCCCGCTCGGGACGAGGTGTCTCCGCGCTGATCGCGGCATGTGAGAGCGTTCCCTCGTGAGCGACTGGCGGGCAGACCGCATCGGTTCGGCCCTGCGCGGGGAGAATCCAGCCGTGATTGGCAGGCTTCCGGAGGCATTCGCGGTGATCGGGGACGTTCAGTGGCTACCCGGGAACTGCGTATTGCTCAGCGACGACCCACACGTCGGAAGCCTGTCCGATCTGTCGCGCGCTCGGCGTCGGGCGTTCCTTGAGTCCATGGCCGATCTCGGTGATGCGGTGGGTCGGGCTTGTCAGGAGTTCGACTCCCAGTTCCGCCGAGTCAATTTAGAGGTTCTGGGGAACACCGATCCCTTCCTCCACGCTCACGTGTGGCCCCGCTATGAGTGGGAGCCACCTGAACTTCTTCGAAAGCCCGTCTGGCTCTACCCCGCAGAGAATTGGTCGGACCCCGCCACCGCCCTTGGACCGGAACACGACCCACTCCGAGCGGCGATCACACGGCATCTCTTCGAGAGCGGCTGACCACAAGCCGCCTTTTAACGCTGACCATGACGTCCGAGCTGCGGCATGTCAGTGCGCTTGTGCGAGCCGCCGAATCTCGGTGATCCTCACGAAGTAGCGTCGCCAGTACGGACCCGCGACCCCGGGCACGTCGTCGAACTTCCAATCACTTTTCCCCAACCTCTCGCGGTCGAGCCCTCGCTTTGCCAACCAGGCGTCGAATGCCGCGTCAGCTTCATCGGCGGGAGCGGGTCCTGCAACGAGATCGAAGAACACCTGTTCTTCATCAAACACGCGGTCGAGCAGGTCCGCGCAGGCGCTGGCCTCCTCGGCGTGGATCTTCAGCGAGTACTCGCCTCCACGCTCCGAGTAAAAGACGACCCAGCCTTCGGGCCGTTGGTCCATGACCATCGCGTCATTCAGATGGGCACCGAACAGGTGGTACGTATCCTCTCTGATGCCGAGCGCGTCTAGGTGGGCAGCTAGCGCGTCGCGGGTTCGCCGCACTGAGTCGGACTGGGTCACGGACCCATGCTCCCACGCACACTCGCCTCGCATCCGCTCATCGGCACGACCGCGCGGATTGCGGCATGAGAGTGCGTTCAGATTGGCCGTTCAGGCGTTGGATTCCGACGATAGGTCTCAGGGAGCGGTGAGGTGCTCGCGGCTGCGCTCTCATCGATCCGCGCCCGCCAGTCGTCCAGCACTCGCCGAAGGTCATCGACATCCAGGAACTGGCCGGGCACGTCCTCTTCATCGAAGTCGTATCGGGCCTCGACCCGCCCATGGTTGAGGCGCAGCAAGGTGATGTTCCCCCAGGTGAAGGGCCGATCCGTTCCCGAGGCAAGCGCACGATCAAGACCGATGGAGGCCACGTCTACCCAGTACGTCGATGGACCGTTTCCTGTCGCTCCGCGTGGTGGCAACGACGAGACGCAGTCGTTGAGCGCCTCGGTGAAGAGTCGCCACTCCGGTCCTAGATCGACATCGACCTGGCCGTCCTTGCGACTAGTGAACTGAGCCTCCATAGGCGGCACTATGTCACCCGCACATCGGCACGAGCGGATCGCGGCAGATGAGCGCGTTGCTAACGTCGGGTCGTGACCGATCGTCCTGAAATCGTCTGCATCTGTGGGTCTGCCAGGTTCATGACCGAGATGCGCGCGGCGAACCGAGAACTGACCTTCACAGGAGTCATCGTCGTCGCCCCCAGCGAGGCGGACGAGTCGCCGACTCCCGAGCAGAAGGCCGTCCTGGACGCTCTTCACCTGCGCAAGATCGACTTGGCCGACCGGGTCTTGATCGTCAACCCGGGCGGGTACGTCGGGGAGTCGACGCGGAGGGAGATCGCCTACGCCAAAGCTGCCGGCAAGCCGGTCACCTTCACCGATTTCCTCTGACGACAAGCGCACACACATCGGCATCAGCGGACGTTTCCCCTACCCTCTCGCCGTGGACGATCTCTGGGTCGGTGGATTTCTGCAACGGTCCGCGCCGGGCCGTGACGGAGGTGGCTGCGTGTGAGCGGACGGGTCGCTTGGGAGGTCCGCCCCCTCTCAAGCGTTGGACCTGTGAACCTTGGCAGCGACGAAGCCACGGCATTGAGGTTGCTTGAAGCCGAGCCCGGTTGGCGAGCGACGCAGCGGTCCGCCCCGCCCGCGCGTCGCCACTCGGTCAAGTACCAGTCCGGCTTGTTCGTGCAAATCGAGCTGGACGACAGCGAGGCCGTCGAAGCAATCGAGGTCTGGTATCCCCATCACGGCGGGCCGCAATTGACGCTCCACCATCTGCCACTCTTCGGCTTGACTGCCAAAGAGGCCAGAGCACAACTGCCCCGGGAGGGATCGCCGATAATTGAGGACGGAAACGGCTTCATTATGCGCGGGTACGAACTCGGCCTCACTGTCGAGGATGGGCGAATCGCTGCCGTCCTCATCGGAGTTCGCGGCTACTACGACTTCCTGGACGACGTGTAGAAGCAGGAGTTCAGTCAGAGGGCGCGCCTCGGGCTCCCGAACGACTGTCGGGCCCACGGTGGCGCCGCGGCCGTCACCGTCGCAGTTCGGCAGAACTGATGCCGACGACGGACTGCCTTCCTGAGTCCGCTCATCGGCACGACCCCGCGAACGGCGGCGTGCGGACGTCTAACTGATGACTATTCACCGTGCACAGAAGGCAGCACTGACAGGATCGACCGCATGAACAATCGTGACGCTCGCGCGTTCGACAAGATCATCGATCGATTGACGGTCGGATTAGAGGATCAGGTAGACGATCGGCACGCGTGGTATGCGGAGACGACAGTGCCCGGGGGCGATGACTGCGACATCTTGGATGTCCTTGTTCAGACAGCCGAGTCGACTTCGATGTTCGCACTCTGGTACGGCGAAGGTCTTCCAAGGTCGTGTGACGACGATGGGTTTGCCGACGTGGCGACGTGCGCGCGGGCGCCTGATGGAAGCCTGATCGCCTCGTACGAGGAGGTGCGAGCCGACGGGGAAGAGGTTCCGTACGAGATCGTTCGGATCCTCGTGGCTTTCCGCGCCGATGGGCTCGTCGTCACACTCAACAGGTATGCCGAGCCCGGACCCGGCACGTCGTTGGAGCCATGGGCCTTCGACTCTCTTCAGGCAATCGCAGTCGCTCCAGCGTGGCGCGCCCACAGTCAGGCCGCCACGGCGCGGGATGACTGACTAGGCAGCGGGCAGGCTGTGGCGCGCCGGTCTGCCACCTCCGCTCGTCGGCATGAGCGGATGTCGTCGAGGCATGGTCACGCCGCTCGGTGGCCGTGGCGGTCGAGGGGGTGGGTGACGTGGGTGCGGCCGTCGGGAGCCGTCCAGGTGCAGACCCCTCGTTCGTCCATCGACACCTGCCAACCGGCATGGTGCTTGAACCCGTGGTGGGTCGCGCACAGCGTCTGCAGGTTGGTGACGGTGGTGGGTCCGTCGGGATGTCGGATGACGTGGTCGAGCTGGCATCGCCTCGCGGCGGTGGCACAGCCGGGGAAGCGACAGGTGCCGTCGCGGGAGCGGACCGCTCGGGCGGTGCGGGCACCGGGGCGGTAGGTGGCGGGGTCCTGCCACCGGACCGCACCGGTGACGGAGTCGCTGCGCGCGAGCCGGATGGTGGTGTCCGGATCGTTGAGCAGCGCGACGACGTCAGCAGGCAGGAGCGACCCCACGGTCGGGACCTCGGTGTGCGCGGAGACGAACCACAGGTCGTCGTAGCCGTGATCGTGCAGCACGCCGTCGTCGAGCTCTGCACAGCCACCGAGGTCGACGAACCCGCCGCTCGTGCCCGACGGCTCGAGGTCCGACGGCTCGAGGTCCGACGGCTCGAGGTCCGACGGTTCGAGGTCCGACGGCTCAGGGCCGGCCGGTTCGGCGAGGCAGTCCGCGGAGACTCCCAGGTCGGTGCGGCTCGCTCCGCCACTCTCGACCGGCGCCACGAGCTCGATGGTGGTGCTGATCGTGGCGTTGGCCTCAACCAGGTCGGCCAGTGCGTCCGCCCGGGCCACACCGATCCGCTGGCCTGGTTCGGCACGGGCGTACTCGGCAGCCAAGGAGTCGACCGCGCCGAAGATGCGCATCGCGACCGGGGTCGGCAGGTCGGCCACGAGCCGGGTCATGCCGGTGCACTCGCCCGGGCGGACGGTGACATCGGCCCGGGCCCGGAACGTTGCGGCGAGGTCGATCGCGGCGTCGGGGGCGCACCGGTCCGCGGCCCGGCGGGCGCGCGATCGCAACGCCGCACACGAGAGGTGCGTGATGCCACCCTCCAGGACGCGGGCCTCGAACTCGTGCAACAGGTCCGCCGGCGCCGCCGCGGACTCGGCCGCGATCGCGTCGACGCGATAGGGCTCCAGGTCACCGGCCCACGCGAGGGCCTGCACCTGCGGCAGCGCGCACACGGTGCGGCGGCCTGGTCGATCCGGGTCGACATGGTCCGCGGCGACACGTGCAGCAACGCCGCGAGCGATCCGGCAGCAAGCGCCTGGCCGGACAGGTGCGGGCGGCGCTGGCCAGTCAACGCAGCATCCGCGGCCTCGGCCTCGATCCGCTCGTCACACCGCCGGACCACGGTCTCCATCGCCGACCGCTGACGCGCCGTGACCGCACTTGCCACGCGCTGCGACGCCAGCACCAACGCCTCCGCCCGCTCGACCGGCAGCTCCGCGATCTCGTCGTCAGACATCATGAAGAGCGCACCGGCGAGCGCGGCCGGGTCTGCCGCCTCCACCGCCGCCACGCTCTCGAACATGACCCCAACCTATCGGCCACCACTGACAGCCCAAGGCGGCCGGCGCCACGCCCAGGCACCCGAAATCAGTTCTCGTCAAAGGCAATTGCGCGCGTTGGAACGACCACGAGCGGCACATCGCTCCCGTCCGACGTGCCCGCACCTCGTGCGCGAAGCTCAGGCCTTGAGGACGGACATGGCGGAGTTGTGACCCGGTATGCCGCTGACTCCCCCGCCACGCCGTGCGCCGGCGCCCGCGATGCGCACCTTGTCGTGCGGGGTCTCGACGCCCCAGGTGCCGACCTCCGCCTCGGTCTCCGCCCAGGGCCACTGCAGCGACCGGTGGAAGATGTTGCCGCCAGGCAGACCGAGGTCGGCCTCGAGCTCGACCGGCGTCCGCGCCTCCAGGCAGTAGTCGCCGGACGGGTCTCGCAACAGGACGTCCTGGATCGGCTCGGCGAGCACCGAGTTGAGCGACTCGAGGGTGCGGGCCAGCGCGAGGTCCTTCACGGCGTCGTGCTCCTCGGCTGTGCCGCGGAACAGCCGGGCCGGCAGGTGCAGGCCGAACAACGTGAGCGTCTGTGCCTCTGTCGCCGCGAGTGAAGGACCGAGGATCGACCGGTCCGACAGGCTGTGGCAGTAGATCTCGCACGGCGGGCGCTGAGGCACCCGCCCGGCCTCGGCGGCGGCATACGCCTCGTCGAGCTGCGCGTAGCCCTCGTTGATGTGGAACGTGCCGGCAAAGGCGGCGGCGGGGTCGACCGACTCGTCGCGCAGCCGCGGGAGGCGCGTCAGCAGCATGTTGACCTTGAGCTGAGCGCCCTCGGGGGCCGACTCGGTCGGCACCGGGTCGGCGCCTGCGGCGGCAAGCAGCGCATTGAGGACGGTGGGAGCGCACGCCGCGTGCACAGTGCCCGCCCGTGCCGAGCCACCCTCCCAGCTCACCCCACCGTCGGGGTCGACCGATACGACCCGGGTCGACGTGCGGATCTCGGCCCCGGCCTTGACGGCGGCGCGAGCCAAGCCGTCGGTGACCGAGCCCATCCCACCGACCGGCACGTCCCAGTCGCCGGTGCCGCCACCGATGAGGTGGTAGAGGAAGCAGACGTTCTGGCGCAGGTCGGCCCCACCCATCCGGGCGAAGGTGCCGATCAGGGCGTCGGTCGCGACGATGCCCCGGACGGTGTCGTCGCCGAACTCCGCCTCCAGCACCTCCCCCAACGGGCGCCGCACCAGCGCCTCCCAGAGCTCGTCGTCACCGACGAGACCGGCCAGCTCGGTCTCGGTGCGCAACGGCTCCAGGACCGTGGGGAAGACCCGCTCGGCCAGGTGCTGCACCCGCGCGTAGAACCGCTGCCACGCGGCATACTCGCTCGAGCCCTCGGTGAGCGCCGCGAAACCCGCAGCGGTCGCCTCGGGGTCGCCGTGGTCCACGAGCAGCCCGCGCGTCGGTCGGGCCGGGACCGGCGTGAACGACGAGAACCGCCGCCGGATGAGCTGCACGTCGAGGTCGAGGTCGGTGATCAGCTCCCTCGGGAGCAGGCTCACGAGGTAGGAGTAGCGCGACAGTCGCGCGTCCACCCCGGCGAACGCCTGCGCCGACACGGCAGCGCCGCCGACGTGGTCGGCCGCCTCCAGCACCAACACCCGCCGCCCCGCGCGCGCGAGGTATGCCGCGGCGGCCAGCCCGTTGTGCCCGGCACCGATGACGACGTCGTCGTAGTCCACTCGCCGATCCTAGGTGTCGGGTGGTGCGCACGGGCACCCGCCCGCCACCTCCGAGGACGTGGGAAGGCGGCGATCGTGACGCGGCACGGCTACCGGGGCGAATTCTCCTCGCCGTCGACCTCGTGGTGGTCGCCCGTGGCGTCGAGCCCGGCGGAGGCCGGCGCCTCGGTGTCGGCTTGGGCGGCCGCGCCCGTGCCCCGGTCGGCGGGCGGGAGGTCGTCGGCGTCGGTCAGCTCGGGGATGTCGGGGTCGATCTCCTCGTAGCGCCGGTGCAGCTCATCGGCATCCGGCTCGAGGCCGATGTCCTCCAGCTCGGCCGCGACGGCCGCGACCACCGCCTCCGGGGACTGTCCCGCAGTCTTGGCCTCACCCCGCAGCTGGGCCGCCACGACCTCGTGGCGCTGCTCGTCGGTCAGCTCGCCCTGCGAGCTGCTCTGGGCGACCTCGAAGCTGTCTGACATCAGTCCTCCATCGGTGTCGTCGGACCCGGTCGTGTCGGGCCCGAGGAATGTCGCCGCAGGTCGGCGGCCTGCTCCGAGTCTGTCGCGACACCGCGGATCGCACCACCGGTGGACAGGAGCAAGGCCCCGGAATCGATGGATTCCGGGGCCCTGCTGCCTTGTTTCGTGCTGACCAGTTGGTGCTGATCAGGTCATCCGACTCACTTGTCGAAGCGGACCTTCAGCAGCATGTCCTGGGCGTTGTTGGAGGTCTCGACCACCGTGATCTTGGTGCCCGAACCCGCCACCTGGACGGAGTTCTGCGGGTTGTCCGCGGTCCAGTACTTCTTCTTGTCCAGGTCGTAGAAGGTCGGGATGGCCTTCGACGACGGGACCTTGGTGGCGACACCGTTCAGGTGGAACGTGACCGCGTCGGTCCGCTCCTGGCCGAAGGTGGCGTCGAACGGCTGGCGCCGGTTGCCGAGCAGGGTCCCGTTCGGGAACTTGATCGGCAGGTAGCGCGCGTCCACCGGGAGCACCTGGCCGTGACCGGGGTGCGCCGACGTGTTGTTGTCGCCGTACTGCCCGTCCACGTAGGTGACCAGGAGGCCGTTCTGGTACGGGAAGCGCTCCACCCAGTCAGGACGGGTGTTGGCCCAACCGAAGTTGTACGGGCCGGTCTGGAGCGTCTTGTCGTAGCCGCTGTAGACCCGGTTCTCGGCGAGGTAGTAGTGCTGCACGACCTCGCTGGTCGAACCGCCGAAGCGCTTGAAGCCACCAGCAGCGGTCCAGCCGTTGGTGCCGTCCTCGACCGAGTCGGTCAGGACGTTGACACCGTCGGCCGTGATGGCGATGTCATCGAGGAACGGGCCCTCGAAGTGCAGGCCACCATCGGTCTGGTAGCGGAACCGGAACTGGATGTTCTTGCCGGCCCACGGCGTGAGGTCCCAGGACTTCTGGGCCCACGGGGTGAGGGCGGCGTTGCCGGTCGGGCCGTCGATCAGGCTGCCGACCTGCGCCCAGGTGGACCCACCATCGGTGGAGGCCTCGGCGTAGAGGGCGTCGTAGTCCTCCTCGATGTTGTACTGCAGCCACGCCGAGATCGACGCCGACGTCTTGCCGGTCAGGTCGATGCCGCGGGTCAGGGTGGAGTTGAGCCCGTCAGCCGAGCCACCCCACCACTCGAACGAGCCACCGTGCGGCTTGTTGTAGTTGGTCGTGACCGTCTTGTTGGGCAGGTTGACCAGAAGGGCCTGGGGCAGCAGCTTGCTGTCCCGGTCGGCCGGGCCGATCTTGACGTCACGGTCGAAGCCGTAGTTGACCTGCTGGTAGTCCAGCCAGCCGAGCTGCAGCTTCTCCCACGCGCCCATGTTGCCGGGCGTGGTGCCGATCGAGTCCTTGCCGCGGTTCAGCCAGGAGCCACCGGACATCAGCGTCCAGAAGCCGGTGCCGTTGTCGCCACCCGCGGTGTCGTACAGGTCCGGGAGACCGAGGTCGTGACCGAACTCGTGGGCGAACACACCCAGGCCACCGTTCTCGGGCTCGGTGGTGTAGTCACCGATCCACATGCCGGAGTCGCCGAGCGGCACACCGCCGGCCTTGTTGTTGGCCGGGCCGGTCTTGCCCTGGTTGTTCGAGTAGGCGTACCAGCGGTGCGACCAGATGGCGTCCTCGCCCTGGGCACCGCCACCGGCCTCCTCGCCCTCACCGGCGTGGATCGCCTGGAAGTGGTCGATGTAGCCGTCGGGCTCGTTGAAGTTGCCGTCGCCGTCGTAGTCGTAGCGGTCGATCTTGTCGAACTGCGCGAGGTACGTCTTGATCTCGGCGTCGGTCTTGCCGGCGGCCTTCTGCGAGTTGTACCAAGCAGTCGCGGTGTCGGCGATGAAGGGCCAGTAGCCCGCGGCGTCGCTCTGCTTGTTGCTGCCGTAGGCGGCCTCGTTGTAGGGGACCTTCACCCAGTCGGAGACGTCACCCTTGGCGAGGAACCGGCCGTTCGACAGCTTGGTGTAGAAGTCCTTGAAGGACTCACCCTCGCCGAACATCATGTCCTTGTAGTGCTGGGTGTTGAAGTCGCTCGTCCAGTAGGTCGAGTTGTCGTCCGTCTTGCTGCCGTCCCAGTTGCGGTCGGGCTTCGGGATCTGGTTGTGCACCGGGCCGGCCGTGCCACCGGTGGCCGGCTTGGTCTGCGTGCCGAAGTCGGCGAGGACTGTGAAGATGTCCTCCTCGCGGTCCACCGGCCAGGACACGTACTTGTCCTTCGCGGCAGCGGTGCCCCGCTTGGCGCTCTTGTTCCCCTTCATCTTGATGACGCGCTCGCCACCCCGGGTCTCGGTGGTCGCCTCGCCCTTGATGAGCTTGTTGATGGCTTCCTTGCGCAGCTCGCGCTGGGCGTCGCCGAGGGGGTTGGGCAGGTCATGGTCCCGATTGGTGTAGCTCGGGTCCTTGGCCACGACCGGAGCAGGTTTTGCCTGCGCCGGGACGGAGCCAATACTCAGGGCGACGGCCGCAACCGCCACGCCGGAGAGAACGCTCATGTGACGTCTCTTCACAAATCCTCCAGGTGAATTTCTCCGTGGTCCCTTCGGACACACAAGGGCGACTGAAACATGGTTGCGCTAGCAGACCAATGCTTCGTGGTTAAGAACTTGGTAAAGAAACGACCAAACGGACGATGTCCATCGTCGTCACCGCACGCAGACCGCAGGATCGACGCGAAACCGGGCCAATGCCCGGCAAGGCCGGAACTGTCCGACTCGCCCCGTCTGGCCGGAATGGAAGTGCACCGACCGGACACCACGGGCCGGCCACGACCTCGTCGACACGTCGATACAGTCCTCCCATGAGCGAGCAGCCCACCGCCTCCCCCTCGGACCCTGCCGCGTCGTCGGCCGCCACGACCGAGGTCACCGCGCCCTACGGCACCGGGGCGCAGGCCGCCCCCCAGCGCCGGGTCAGGATCCCGCACCTCCAGGCCATGAAGGCCAAGGGCGAGAAGTGGGCCATGCTCACGGCCTACGACATGTACTCCGCCGAGATCTTCGACGAGGCCGGCATCCCCGTCCTCCTCGTCGGCGACTCGGCCGGCAACAACGTCTACGGGTTCGAGACCACCGTGCCGGTCACCGTCGACCACCTTGTGCCCCTGGTGCGGGCGGTCACCTCGGCTGCGCGGCACGCCATGGTCGTCGCCGACCTGCCGTTCGGGTCCTACCAGGCCAGCCCCCAGCAGGCCCTGGCCACCGCCACCCGGATGATGAAGGAAGGGCTGGCCCACGCGGTCAAGCTGGAGGGGGGCAAGCCGATGGTGCCGGAGGTCGAGCTGCTGGTCCGGGCCGGCATCCCGGTGATGGGACACATCGGCTTCACCCCGCAGAGCGAGCACGTCCTCGGTGGCTACCGCGTGCAGGGTCGCGGCGACTCCGGCGACCGGCTCGTCGAGGACGCCATCGCCCTCGAGAAGGCCGGTTGCTTCGCGGTCGTCATGGAGATGGTCCCGGCGCCGCTGGCCGCCCGGGTCACCGAGGTGCTGTCGATCCCGACCATCGGCATCGGCGCCGGTCCCGACTGCGACGCCCAGGTCCTCGTGTGGCAGGACATGGCCGGCCTGCGTGGCGGCAAGGCACCGCGCTTCGTGAAGAAGTACGCCGACCTCCGGGGCGAGCTCGGCCGGGCAGCCGCCGCGTATGCCGCCGACGTCGCCTCCGGCTCGTTCCCGACCCAGGAGAACTCCTTCCTCGAGTGACGCCGGCGGCCCGGAAGGTCGTCCACCTGCACGACCCGCTGCGCGCCGTCGAGCCGCTAACGTCCCCCGGTGGGCCCTCACCCTGGCCCGGCCCCGACCCCAGGAGGACACCCGTGCCCCAGCGCCGTCGCACCATCGCTCTCGCCACCGTCACCGCCGCCTGCACCGCCGTCGCGCTGGCCGCCGCCACGCCGGCCGCAGCCACCAAGCCGGGCAGCGGGAGCTCTACCGGCACCGGCTCGGTGTTCATGGTCAACCCGGTGCAGTCCTCCGGGGACCAGTCGCTCACCGACCAGAAGGACTCCGACGCGGCCGTCCCCGCCAGCGCGTACGCGACCGTCCCGTTGCGGAACCTCGATGGTTCCGGCTACCTGCGCGGGTCGTGGGTGAACGTCCGATCTGCTACGGGCACACCGGCATTCAGCACCACCAACACGTTCAAGTACACCCGCCACCAGGACCAGTTCGAGCAGGTGATGGCCTACTTCTGGGTCAACCAGGCGCAGGAGTACATCCAGTCGCTCGGCTTCGGCTCGACCTTGCCCGGCATCGTCAAGCAGCCCTTCGACGTCAAGATCGACCAGTACGGCGGCGACAACTCCTACCAGACCGACAAGCCCTACCGGATCCGGCTCGGCAAGGGTGGGGTCGACGACGCCGAGGACGCCGAGGTGATCGTCCACGAGTACGGCCACGCCGTGCACGCGTCGCAGGTCCCCGGGTACGGCAGCAGCCTCGATGCCGGCTCCATCGGTGAGTCGTTCGGCGACTACCTCGCCGTGTCGGTCGGCCTGGCTGCGGCCGGGCAGTACGGCTGGCCGGTCAAGGCCGAGCAGGCGTGCCCGATGGACTGGGACTCCACCTCCTACACGGACGCCCCGCACTGCATCCGGCGCTTCGACACCGGCATGACGGTGGCGACGCGCGAGGGTGAGGTGCACGCCGACGGGCAGATCTGGAGCCAGGCGCTCTGGGAGATCCGGCTGGGCTACGTCGCCATGGGCAAGACCACGAAGGCCTGGGACACCACCCTCATCGACGCGCAGTTCCGGTTCGCCCCCGACACGTCCTTCTCGGCCGCGGCCAAGGCGACCTACGACACCGCGCTGGCTCGCGACGGCGCGGCTGCGGCAGCTCTCGTCAAGGCCAAGTTCGAGGCGCGCGGCATCACCTTCTAGGGCGGGCAGCTCCGGTGTTCGGAGGATCCACCGGCCCCGGGGCCGCTGGATCCTCCGAACACCCCTGAACGCGGCGCGACGCCGCGGCATACGGTGGGGCCATGACCCTGCGCATCGGCTACAAGGCCTCGGCCGAACAGTTCGCCCCCCGTGAGCTCCTCGACTTCGGCGTGCTGGCCGAGGAGGTCGGGCTCGACAGCGTGCTGGTCTCCGACCACTTCCAGCCGTGGCGGCACCACGGTGGCCACGCGCCGTTCTCGCTGGCCTGGCTGGCTGCCCTGGGCGAGCGCACCGAGCGCGTCCAGATCGGCACCTCGGTGATGACGCCGACCTTCCGCTACAACCCAGCCGTGGTGGCCCAGGCCTTCGGCACGCTCGGCTCGCTCTACCCCGAGCGGGTCATGCTCGGCATCGGCAGTGGCGAGGCCCTCAACGAGGTCGTCGTGGGCTCGGTCGACCAGTGGCCCGAGTTCAAGGAGCGCTTCGCCCGGCTCCGCGAGGCCGTCACGCTGATGCGTCGGCTGTGGACCGAGGAGCGGGTGACCTTCGAGGGCGACTACTACCGCACCGTCGACGCCACCGTCTACGACCGTCCCGAGCACCCGGTCCCCGTCTACGTCGCCGCCGGCGGCCCTCTGGTGGCCCGGTATGCCGGGCGGTCCGGTGACGGCTTCATCTGCACTTCGGGCAAGGGTGAGGAGCTCTACCGCGACAAGCTGCTGCCGGCCGTGGACGAGGGGCTGGCGAAGTCCGGTCGCACCAGGGACGACCTCGACCGGATGATCGAGGTCAAGCTCTCGTGGGACCCCGACCGCGAGCAGGCCGTGGCGAACTGCCGCTTCTGGGCAGCCCTGTCGCTCACCGCCGAGCAGAAGCACGGCACCAGCGACCCCCTCGAGATGGAACGGCTCGGAGACGACCTGTCCGACGAACAGGTGGCATCGCGGTGGATCGTGACCGACGACCCGGAGGAAGTCGTCGCGGCGGTGCGGCCGTACGTCGACCTCGGCTTCAACCACCTGGTCTTCCACGGGCCGGGCCACGACCAGACAAGGTTCTTGACCAGCTTCGCCGAGCGGGTCCTGCCGGGGCTCCGCGAGCTGGGCTGACCGAGCGGGTTCCCCTGCGCCCGAACGGAATCTACGCTGGGAGGGTGACTGACATGGAGCCCCGCACGCGCTGGTCGGAAGTGTCGGGCGGACCGGGTGCCGCCACGGCATACCAGCGCCGCTTCGACGACCTGGCCGCAGCCGGGATGGACATCCACGGCGAGGCGGCGTTCGTGGCCGCGCTCGTGGCACCGCCCGTCCGCGTGCTCGACGCGGGGTGCGGCACGGGCCGGGTCGCCACCCAGCTCACCGCACTCGGCTACCACTGCGTCGGGGTCGACGCCGACGCCGACATGATCGCCGTGGCCGAACAGCGTGACCCGGCGACCACGTGGGTGCGCCAGGACCTCAGCCGGCTCCAGCTGCGGTCGCAGGCCTTCGAGCTCGCCGTCCTGGCCGGCAACGTCATCCCGTTGCTGGCCCCGGGCACCCTGCTCGCGGCGGTGCAGCGGCTCGTGGCACACCTGCAGCCCGGTGGCCTCGTGGTGGCCGGCTTCGGGCTCGACAGCGCCCACCTGCCGCAGGGCTGTCCCGTCACCCCGCTCGAGGACTACGACCGGGCGTGCGAGGTGGCCGGACTGACCCTCGTGCGGCGGCACGGCACCTGGGACCGCGAGCCGTGGCGCCCGGACTCGGGATACGCCGTCTCGGTGCACCGCTGGGCCGGTTGAGGCGGCTCAGTCCTCTGAACGGCCCTCCTCCCAGGCCTTGTCCTCGGCGTCCCACTTCTCGGTGCGCTCGCGCGCGGTCTGGAGCGCGTTGGACGCCTCCTCCTGCGAGTCGTAGGGACCCATCAGGTCGTCACTCTGGCTCTTGTTGTCGTCGCTCTCGACCTGACCGCTGCTGACGTTGTACCAGTAGGCCATGGGGTGCCCTCCAACTCGACGGATCTGCGTACGTCCCTAGACTCCACCGTATGCCCTCGACGTACGCAAGCGTGGCCCCCGGCGTGGTCTCCCCACGCCGTCCGGTGCCCGCCTCGATCGAGCGCCCCGAGTACGTCGACAAGCCCGGACCGGCTCGGGACACCGGCTCCGAGGTCAAGGACGCCGAGACCATCGAGCGGATGCGCGTGGCGGGACGGATCGCCGCCCAGGCGATGGCCGCAGCGGCTGCGGTGATCGCCCCGGGCGTGACGACCGACGAGGTCGACCGGGTGGGGCACGAGTTCCTGCTCGACCACGGCGCCTACCCGTCCACGTTGGGCTACAAGGGTTTCCCGAAGTCACTCTGCACCTCGGTCAACGAGGTCGTCTGCCACGGCATCCCCGACGACCGCCGCCTCGAGGACGGCGACATCGTCAACATCGACATCACCGCCTTCATCGGTGGGGTGCACGGCGACACCGATGCCACCTACCTCTGCGGCAACGTGGACGAGGAGTCCCGGCTGCTCGTCGACCGGACCCGCGAGGCGATGCTGCGCGGCATCAAGGCTGCCGTCCCGGGCCGCGAGGTCAACATCATCGGCCGGGTCATCCAGAGCTACGCGCGACGGTTCGGCTACGGCGTCGTCCGCGACTTCACCGGGCACGGGATCGGCCGCACCTTCCACAGCGGCCTGGTCATCCCCCACTACGACGCCGCGCCCTCCTACAACACCGTGATCGAGCCGGGCATGACGTTCACCATCGAGCCCATGCTCAACCTCGGCACCCCGGACTGGGAGATGTGGGACGACGGCTGGACCGTCGTCACCGCTGACCGGCGCCGGTCCGCACAGTTCGAGCACACCATCCTCATCACCGAGACCGGCAACGAGATCCTCACGCTGGCATAGCCGCGCAACCCAGGAAGGCAGATCGATGGCCAAGGACGCCAAGAAGCACGGACTCCCGCTGGGGATCGACGTGGGAGGCAGCGGCATCAAAGGTGCCCCCGTCGACCTGTCCGAGGGCACCTTCGCGTCGAAGCGGATGCGGATCGACACCCCGACGCCGTCCACCCCTGCGGCCGTCGCGGCGGTGATCGACCAGATCGTCGACCACTTCGACGACGTGCGCGGTGACTCCCCGATCGGGGTGACCATCCCCGGTGTCGTGACGCACGGCATGGTGCGTTCGGCCGCCAACATCGACAAGTCCTGGCTCGACTTCGACGCAGAGCCGATGCTCGAGAAGGTGCTCGGCCACGACATCGTCCTGGTCAACGACGCCGACGCGGCGGGGGTCGCCGAGCTGCACTACGGCGCCGCCAAGGGGCAGAAGGGCCTGGTCGTCCTCACCACCCTCGGCACCGGGATCGGGACGGCGCTGATCTACGACGGGGTGCTCATCCCCAACTCCGAGCTCGGGCACCTCGAGATCGACGGCTTCGACGCCGAGTCGCGGGCCGCGTCGTCGATCAAGGACAAGGAGGGTCTGACCTACCCCGTCTGGGCCGAGCGGCTGCAGCGCTACTACAGCCACCTCGAGGCGCTGCTGTGGCCGGACCTCATCGTCGTCGGCGGAGGCGTCTCCAAGGACGCCGCGGAGTTCCTCCCCCTCCTGAAGCTCAAGACGAAGATCGTCCCGGCCACGCTCGAGAACAAGGCGGGGATCATCGGCGCAGCGCACCTGGCGGCGCACAAGTAGGCGTCCCGCTGGGCGCCACCGGCGCCTCAGCGCATCGCGACGAGGTCCTGGAGCAGGATCGCCTGACGGCGGCGGAAGAGGTCGGCGCCGAGGCGGGTGCCGACCACCAGTGCCACCGCACCGAAGAGCGGGCCGACGACCAGCGCCACCCAGCTCGCCCACCCGACGCCGAGGTATGCCGCGACGGCCAGTCCCAGCGCCGGCAGCGACAGCGTCATCACGGCGGCGCCACAGACCGCCTGGACGCCAAGGGTCACCCCTGCCGAGCCCGGACGGCTGGTGAACGGGTTCTCGCCCGGTGCCGGCACGGCATACTGCTTGACCGCACTCGTGACGCACGCGACCGCGAAACCGTTGAGGGCGAACGCACACGCCGTGCCGAAGGTCGCCGGCAGCATCCGCCACGGGGACCCGAGGAGCGGCCCGAGCAAGGAGTAGACCGGGACGCAGACGAGCGCCATCAACCCCGAGGGGAACAGCCGCCCGAGTCGGTCGCTCACGCCGTCGACGCCCGAGGCGACGTGCATCCAGAACGCCGTGGAGTCGTAGCCGACGTCGTTGTGCTGGCCCCATCCGATGAGGTAGGCCGACGCGACGGGCATGGCGAGCAGGGCCAGGTCGGAGCCCGAGCCCACACCGGGGATCAGCAGTCCGGCCGGCAGCAGGACCGTCATGATGGCGGGCACGTTGAACCGGGGGTCGCGGATCCAGTAGGTGCCCGCGCGCGCGGCGATGGCGCCCATCGGGGTCGCCGGCAGGCGTCCGAACAGCCCCAGACCGGCCGAGACCTTGCCGCCGTCGGTGGCGACCACCCGCGGGTTGCGCAGCACCGAGACGAGCAGCCGTTCCCACGCCACCAGCAGGACCAGGCACAGGGCCGCCGCCAGCGCGAGGCGGGCCAGGCCCACCCCCCAGTCGCCCAGCGCGAGGTCGCCGGGGGCCGCCCAGGCCCAGCCGAGCGGGGTCCAGGCCAGGACGCGCGCGAGGCTCGCGAGGCTGTCCCGGTCGATCCCCCCATCGGACAGCCCACCGATCAGCGGGCCGGCCACGACGAGCAGCAGCAGTCCCCCGATCCCGGCCACGTCGCGCCCCCGGCGGGTGGCCAGGATCGCGGCTGCCGCGGCGGTGACGATCCGGCTCAGGAGCACACAGCTCAGCAAGCCCAGGACGCCACCCACCAGGGCGGCCAGCGTCGCAGCGACGGACCACGAGCTCGCCACCACGGTGCCCAGCAGCAGCAGCGCCGTCGCGAGGCCGGGCAGGCCGACCAGCGCGGTGAGCACCAGCCCGAGGGCCAGGGTCCGCTCGCGCACGGCGAAGGTCGCGAACCGTGTGGGGTCCAGGGTCGGGTCGACCCCGAACAGGACGATCGGCAGGAGGGTCCAGCCCGCCATCAGGGCAGAGCCGGTCACCACGACCACCGTGCGCGACAGGGCGACATCGCCCTCGGCCCGGAGGACACCCATCATGACCAGCCCGAACACGACGAACCCGCCGCCGTAGAGCAGGCCCAGGACCATCCCGACGATGGCCGCGACGCTGCGGCGCAGGCCGTTGCGCAGGAGGTGGAGCTTCAGTCGGACGAGGTGCGCAACCACGCCAGCCCCTCCACGGTGGTGCGGCCCCCGACCAGGTCGAGGAAGCGGTCCTCGAGGCTGGCCCCGGCACGGACCTCGCCGAGCGGGCCGGCGGCCCGCACGACCCCCGCCGCGATGATCGCGACGTCGGTGCAGATCCGCTCGACCAGGTCCATCACGTGGCTGGACAGCACGACGGTGCCCCCGTTGGCGGCGAAGTCCTCGAGGATTCCGCGGATCGTCCTGGCCGACACGGGATCGACCGCCTCGAAGGGCTCGTCGAGCACGAGCAGCCGGGGCGCGTGCACGAGCGCGCAGGCCAGGGTGATCTTCTTGGTCATGCCCGCCGAGTAGTCGATGACGAGCTTGTCCCCGGCGTCGGTCAGCCCGAGCGCCGCGAGCAGCTCCGCGGTGCGGCCGGCGACGAGCTCGCGGTCCATCCCTCGCAGGAGCCCGGCGTAGGTCACGAGCTGCTGGCCGGTGAGGCGGTCGAAGAGGCGCAGGCCGTCCGGGAGGATCCCGATCTGCGCCTTGGCGGCGACAGGGTCGTCCCACACGTCCACGCCGAGGACGTGCGCGGTCCCGGCGTCCGGCCGCAAGAGGCCGGTGGCCATCGAAAGCGTCGTGGTCTTGCCGGCGCCGTTGGGGCCGACCAGCCCGTAGAAGGAGCCGCGCGGCACGTCGAGGTCGAGCCGGTCCACGGCGGTGGTGTCGCCGAACCGCTTGGTCAGCCCCCGCAGCAGCAAGGCCACCTCGGGCGCCCGGGTGGTCACCGGGGAGCTCCCGGCGTCGGGGTCGGGTGCGGTCTGGGGGTCAACCATGCTCCGACGCTAACCGCTAGCGCTGCCGCGCGACGAGCATTGCCTTCTTGGGGACCGAACGGTCGACCGTGAACCGGCGGGGCTTGTCCGGGTCGTGCTCGGCGTAGCCCATCTTCTCCAGGCGCATCAGGACCACGGGACACTGCGCGCACCGCGGCTTGTCCTTGCAGCACTTCTTCTTCGCCTTGGCGACCTTGGTCCCCTTGGGGGCCTTGGGGGCCTTGGAGTTCTTGGGCACGGTTGGAGAGTAGGTGAGGCTAACCTAAGAACCAAATCCGGCTCGCCGGACGGACAGACCTGCCCCTCGCCCTGGCGCCCGTCAGGCGCCGGGGCGGAACTCGGCCGGCTCACCGCCGGCCAGGTCGGCGATCCGGGTCTCCTGCGAGCCGAGGTTCGCGGCCTGGTTCAGGTAGAGGGTGCGACCGGCCTGGCTGAGCAGCCCGTCGTGGACCGGGATGGCGTGCGGCGCCGCCAGCCGCCGGAGGAAGCCGGTCAGGTCGCGACTGCGAGCCCACGGCGCGTTGAGCGGGAAGGCCAGCACGTCCACTCCCTCGGGCTCGGCGTCGAGCGCGTCACCGGGGTGGAAGAACGTGGGCTCACCCTCGGCGCTGACCCGCATCCCGGTGTTGTGGATCACGGGGATCTCGTCGTGGATCAGGGCATGCAGCTCGCCGACGCCCTGCACGGTCACCGCCCCCAGCGTGACGGTGTCGCCAGCGGCGAACGACGTCGCATCGATCCCCTTGTCCTGCAAAAGCTTCGCCGTGTCGGGATCGGCGACCAGCTGGGCGCCCGGGTTGGCCTTCAGCAGGTCGGGGAGCCGCTCCTGGTCGAGGTGGTCGGGGTGCTGGTGGGTGACGAGGACGGCGTCGAGGTCACGCACCTCCTGGGCCGCCGGCGACCAGACACCGGGGTCGAGGAGGATGCGCGCGTCCGCGACCTCGAGAAGCAGGCTGGCGTGACCGAGGTGGGTGATTCGCATGCCCTCACCGTAGGCACACCGGCGGCCGGTGGCACGGCATACCCCTCGTCACGGACCGGCCGCGCGGGCTGGCTGACCGGGCTGATGGACCCTGCGGCGGCGCTAGCCCATGCCCATGCTGCTGCGCAGCCAGGTGGCTTCGGCGTGCGCGATGGTCCCCGCGGCCTGGGCGATGAGGGCGAGGTTGCGCTGGCGTTCGACGTCGGCCTCCCGCAGGGCCTCGGCCAGCGCCTGACGCGCGGTCTCGATGTCGGCCAGGAAGTGGGGCACCGTCACGGGACTCTCCATGCCCCGCGAGGCTACTGTCTCCCCCGCCGACTCGCCCGGTCAGCGCAGGTGGGTGGATGAGTCGGTCGATACGCCGGGTTCTGTCACCGCTGGCCGTTGCCAGCCAGCGGGAGACGGTCATCCATCTAGGACAGCCGTTGCCGACTGCCTCCAGCGCTCTACCCGTGCACTCGGGCGGGCCGCCCTCGAACGTGCACTGTCTGAGCTTGCTCCAGGTGGGGTTTACCTAGCCGGTGTGGTCACCCACGCCGCTGGTGGTCTCTTACACCACCGTTTCACCCTTACCGCGGCGCCTGTCCGGCCGAAGCCGGGTGGTCCACCGTGGCGGTCTGTTCTCTGTGGCACTGTCCCGCGGGTCACCCCGGGTGGCCGTTAGCCACCACCTTGCCCTTCGGAGCCCGGACGTTCCTCGGCGGTGATTGCTCACCGACGCGACCGCCTGACCGACTCATCCGCCGCCAAGGATAGCGGCCCGTCAGACGGTCAGTGGACGATCTCGAAGCGCACCGTGCCGGTGGCCACGGTGGCTTCGAGCAGCTTCACCTTGACGGCGGTGCCGAGCTGGTTCTGGCCCTCGGCGTTGGCGAGCACGGCAGGGTCCTGGACCTGCACGACAGCCCCGCCCTTCTCACGCTTGTCGACCACCATCGCGTCGAACACCTCACCCACCCGGTCCTCGAGGGCAGCGGCCTCGACGGCGTCGGCGCAGGCCCGCTCGACGCCGTTCGCGACCTTGTCCGACGCGGCCATGATCTCGGGCAGCGACGGTAGCGCCTCGCGGGCCCAGCCGGGCGCCTCGGCGCTGGCGCTCAGCGCCTCGCAGATCGCCAGCCCGAACCGGTCGACCAGCCGGCGCAACGGGGCGGTGACGTGGGCGTAGGGGTAGGCGACGGCGGCGTGCTCGGTCTCCTCCGGGAGCTCCCCGTCGAAGGGGGTGTAGCCCGCCCCGCGGAACAGCGTCGTCGCCTCGTGGATGAGGGCGAGGTGCTTGGGGTTGGTGCGGTCGAGGGTGCGCAGGAACTCGCCGTAGGGAGTGCCCTGCTCCCACTCGATGCCGAGTGCCCGGCTGGCGTGCCGGAAACGGTCGACGGCGTTCTGGTCGGGCGCCGGCATGGTCCGCAGGATCCCGACCTTGGCCTTGATCATCATCTCGGCGGCGGCCATGCCGGTCATGAGCGAGATCTGTGCGTTCCAGTCCTCGACCTCCACCGGGGGCCGGAAGTAGAGCCGGTAGTGACCCTGGTGGTCCTCGTTGACCTCCTGCTCCGGCATCGGCAGGCTCGCGCCACCGCGCCGACGTTCGAACTCGATGCGCTTCTGTCCCACCTCCTTGAGCAGCATCAGCCGCTCGTCCGCCGACCCGTCGTCGATCGCCTTCTGGACGCCCTCGTAGTCGAACCGGTCGGTGCTGCGCACCATCGCGCGGTAGACCGTGACGTCGGTGCCCTCACCGTCGGCCTTGAGGGTCATGTCCCACACGAAGGCTGGCCGGGTCTGGTCCGGCAGCAGGCTCGCGGCGTCCTCGCTGAGGACCGGCGGGTGCAGGGGGGTGCGCTGGTCGGGCGCGTAGACGGTCTGGCCCCGTCGCCGGGTCTCCGCGTCGACCGCTCCCCCGGCGCGCACGAAGGCCGGCACGTCGGCGATCGCGTACCGCACGCGGTAGCCGCCGCCCGCGCGCTCGATGTGCAGCGCCTGGTCGAGGTCCATGGACCCCGGCGGGTCGATGGTGAGGAACGCCACCGCGGTCTCGTCGCGGTCCGGCAGCTCGGGCGCGTCGGCGGCCGCCTTCGCCTCGGACTCGACCTCGGGCGGGAACGACTCCGGCACCTTGAGCTCGGCCCGGATCGCGTCGAACCTCGCCAGCAGCTCGGCCGACTGCTCGACGGCCTTCTCCGCGGTGGGCTCCTGGACGTGGATGCTGCGCTTCGGCATGCCACCAACCTATCCAGAGGACGGGCCCGTGCAGCCCGACGCACCGGCGCCCACCTAGGCTGAGCCCGTGCTGATCCTGCTCCCGCCGTCGGAGTCCAAGACCGGACGCCTCCGCGGCAGGTCGGTGGACCACGAGCGGCTCTCGTTCCCCGGGCTCGCACCGACCCGGCAGGCCGTTGCCGAGGCGCTCGCCAAGGTCAGTGCCCACCCCGATGCTGCGGCCACGCTGGGCGTCAGCGCCAACCTCACCGCCGAGATCGCGCGCAACCTGGTGCTGCACAGCGCCCCTGCCCTGCCGGCCTCCCGCGTCTACTCCGGCGTGCTCTACGACGCGTTCGGCTACGCCGACCTCGACGCCGCCGCGCGCCGCCGCGCCAACCGCTGGGTCGTCGTCGTGTCGGCCCTCTACGGCGCGGTCCGACCCACCGACGCCATCGCCCCCTACCGCCTGTCGATGGCGGTCAACCTGCCCGGCGTCGGTCCGCTCGCGAGCGCCTGGAAGCCCGAGCTCACCGCGGTGCTCCCGCAGGTCGCCGGCCGTGGCGTCGTCGTCGACTGCCGCTCCAGCACGTATGCCGCCGCCTGGACGCCCACGGGTGACCTCGCCGAGCGCTGGGTGCAGGTCCGGGTGCCGGGTGCCACCCACATGGCCAAGCACACCCGCGGGCTGGTCACCCGCGAGCTGTGCCGGGCGGGGCGCGAGGTGCGCCGCGTCCCGGACCTCCTCGACGTGCTGGCGGAGTCGTTCGAGGTGGCCCTCATCCCGCCGGTGCGGGCCGGCCGCCCGTGGGTCCTGGACGCGACGGCTCGCCCATGACGTCTCCCCCACCCCGATGAGCGCGGCCGAGCTCGGCGACGTCCTGCTCCGCGTCCTGCCGGTCCTCATCTTCTTCGTGGCCATCACCGTCGTCGCCGAGATCGCCGACGCGGCGGGGGTCTTCGATGTCGCGGGGCACTGGGCCTCCCGGGCCGGGCGACACCGCACCCCCGTGCTGTGGCTGCTCTTCGTGCTGGTGGCGGTGGCCTGCACAATCGTCCTGAGCCTCGACACGACAGCGGTGCTGCTGACCCCGGTCGGGCTCGCGATCGCGGCCCAGCTCGGCATCTCCCCGGTGCCGTTCGCGCTCACGACCCTGTGGATCGCCAACACGGCGAGCATGCTGCTGCCGGTCTCGAACCTCACCAACCTGTTGTCGCTGCACCACTTCGAGCAGCTCGGGGTCGGGCACGCCGGATACGTCCGGCTCGCCGCCCTGCCTGCCGTGGCAGCGATCATCGGCACGGTCCTCGTCCTGGCGGTCCTGCACCGTCGTGACCTGCGCGGCCGTTACGCGCCCGATGCCCCACCCGAACCGCACGACCCGACCCTGCTCAAGGTGTCCGCGGCCGTCTGCGTCGCCGTCGGCCCGCTCTTCGCGGTGGGGCTCTCCCCGGCGTGGGTGGCCGGGGTGGCGGCAGTGGTCCTGGTGGTCGCGGCGTGGTCACGCGACCGAGACCTGGTGCGCCACCTGTCGGTGCCGTGGCAGATGGCGTTGGCGGTCGCCGCGCTGTTCGTCGTGATCGACGCCGCCCTGCAGCTCGGGCTCGAGCCGGTGCTCGCCTCGCTGGCCGGCGACGGTTCGTCAGCAGCAGCCCTGGCGAGGGTGGCCGGCGCCGGCGCCCTCGCCGCGAACGCCGCGAACAACCTGCCCGCCTACATCGCCCTCGAGTCGGTGACCGCCGACGCGCCGCAGCGGTTGATGGCACTGCTGATCGGCGTCAACGTCGCGCCGCTCGTCACGCCGTGGGCCTCGCTGGCGACGCTCCTCTGGGCGCAGCGGTGTCGGGCCCGCGGGGTGCGGGTCCCGGCCGGGTCGCTCGCCGTGCAGGGCCTGGCCTGCGCACTGGTCGCCGGTGGTCTCGCCCTGGCCGCGCTGGTTCTCGCCGGCTGAGCCGGCCCCGGCCCAGCGGCATACTCAGAGGTCTTTGATGGGTTGACCCCACCAGGGCGGGGTCGACCCATCAAAGACAGCGTCAGGGCTGCTCGGCGAGGCGGGCCAGAGCCGCCTCGCGGCGCCGGGCCACGCCGCGCTCGTCGCTGATGATGGTCGGCACCGGAGCGAGCATGACCACGAGCAGGCACCACGGCACCCCGACCCCTGCCGCGGCCAGCGCAACGGCGAGTGCGAGCAGCGCGAGTGCGGCCAGCCCGTTGCGCAGCGCGGCCGGGTCCAGCCCGACGAGAACCGCGTAGAGGGCGGCGAGGCACAGCCCGAAGGCCGCCACCGGGACGGCGGTGGCCAACACCACTCCCACCGGGCCGGTCTTCGACTCGCCCTCGAGGTAGTAGGCCGCGACGTGCAGGCCGGCACCGGTCCCGGCGATGGCCATGAAGACGGCGATGTGGCCGTAGCCCCAGCGGAACCCGATGGTGCGGCGACGGTCGAGGACCTCCCCCGACGGGAGGGTGAAGTAGAGCCACCACATCGAGAAGGCCAGCCCGGTGCCGGCCAGCCCCAGCACGACGACGTCGACGGACAACCCATCCTGCTCGTCCACCAGGACCGACAGGGCGGCGATGGTGCCCAGCAGGCACTCGCCCAGGGCGATGATGGCCAGCAGCCCGTGTCGCTCGGCGACGTGGTGCGGGTGCCAGGGCGTCCCGCCCCGTCGGCGCTCCGCGAGGAAGGGGCCACCGAGCTCGAGCACGTAGAGCGGCACCATGAGCAGGAAGGTCTGCCACGGGTTGGTGTGGACCACGATCAGGACCAGCCAGCCGACCTGCGCGAGCGCGATCGCCTTGGCGTAGGCGAGACAGGCCGCCCGGCGGGCCGGGTCCTGCTTGGCCGCGCGCAACCACTGGAAGACCATCGCCAGCCGCATGATCACGTAGCCCGCGACCATCAGGCCGTTGTCCAGGTGGGTGCCGTGCTCGAGCGAGGCGTAGAGCCGCGGGATCCCGATGGCCAGCACCAGGACACCGACCATCTGCACCATGGTCGTCACGCGGAACAGCCAGTCGTCCGTGTCGTACGCCGACGCGAACCACGTGAAGTTGATCCACGCCCACACGATCGAGAACATCGTGAACGCGAACCCCACCAGACCCGTGATGAGGTGGTCGGCCGCCAGCGCGTGCGCGAGCTCGGCCGATGAGGCGCTGATCGCGAGGACGAAGGACAGGTCGAAGAACAGCTCGAGGGGTGTGGCGGTGCGGTGCGACTCGTCCTCGCTGCGCCCCGACATCCGGCTCAGGCGGTGGGTGGTGGCCATGCGGGCAGCCTAGGGCTCGCGGCAGCCAGCGGAACCGGGTCAGCCCAGGCCGCGGACGAGGTCCTCGATCACGTCGAGCGGGTCCTCGAGCCCGACCGAGATCCGGACCGTGCCGTCGGTGATCCCGACGGCCGCGCGGGCCTCGGGCGTGAGCCGGCGGTGGGTCGTGGTCGCGGGGTGGGTGACCATCGACTTGGCGTCACCGAGGTTGTTGCTGATGTCGACGACCCGCAGGCCGTTCATCAGGGCGAAGGCCTCGTCCTTGCCGCCGTCGATCGCGAACGTCACGACGGTGCCGCCGCCGAGCATCTGGCGCCGAGCCAGCTCGTGCTGGGGGTGCGAGGGTAGCCACGGGTAGAGCACCTTCGTCACCCGCGGGTGGGCCTCGAGCGCCTCGGCGACGGCAAGCGCGTTCGCGGCCTGCTTCTCGACCCGGAGCGACAGCGTCTCGAGTCCCTTGACGAGCACCCAGGCGTTGAACGGGGACATCGACGGGCCGGTGTGGCGCATCAGGTTCTTGACCGGGCCGTTGACGAACTCGGCGGTCCCGAGCACGGCGCCCCGAGGGCTCGACCCTGGCCGTCGATGTGCTTGGTCGCGGAGTAGACGACGATGTCGGCGCCGTGCTCCAGGGGCTTGGAGAAGACCGGCGTCCCGAAGACGTTGTCGACGACGACCTGCGCCCCCGCCGCGTGCGCGAGGTCGCACACCGCCCGCATGTCGACGAGCTCCTGCATCGGGTTGCTCGGCGTCTCGAAGAACACGGCCTGGGTCGGCTCGGACAGCGCCTCGCGCCACTGGTCGAGGTCGGGCCCGTCGACGAACACCGTCTCGACGCCCCACCGCGGCAGGATCTCGTCGAGGATGACGAAGCACGACCCGAACAGCCCGCGCGACGAGACGACGCGGTCGCCCTTGCCCAGCAGGGCGGCCAGCGCGACGAAGACCGCGGACATGCCGGAGGCCGTGGCGAAGCAGGCCTGCGCGCCCTCGAGCTGGCGCAGCCGCTCCTCGAACATCGTCACCGTGGGGTTGCCGTAGCGGCTGTAGATGAAGTGGTCGACCTCGTCCTTGAAGGCCGCCTCGGCCTGCTCGGCGCTGTCGTAGACGAACCCCGACGTGAGGTAGAGCGCCTCCGCGGTCTCGTCGAAGTTGCTGCGGGCCAGGCCTCCCCGCACTGCCACCGTGTCGGGTCGGAACGACTGCTCCCCCGCTGCAGGGGGCTGCCCGGTCATCCCTGCCGCCACGGGAGGCCGGAGTTCTTCCACCCCGACACGGCGCGGTGGCCGTGCTCGTCGTGCGGTCCCTCGAAACCCTCCAGCACGTTGTAGGCGGGTCCGAGCCCAGCGTGAGTGGCGGCCTCGGCAGCGGCGACGGACCGCACCCCGGAGCGGCAGATGAAGTAGATCGGGGCGCCGTCGGGCAGCCCGGCGTCCTGCAGCTGCGCCACGAAGTCACCGTTGACGGCCCCGTCGGGGAAGCGCTGCCACTCCACGAAGACCACCCGCTTGCCCAGCGCCGCGAGGTCCGGGACGCCGACGTAGCTCCACTCGGCGGTGGTGCGCACGTCGACCAGGACAGCGTCGTCGTCCGCGGCCAGCGCGGCATACGCGGCATCGGGGGCGACGTCGCCGGCGTAGGTGGTGGGGGGCTCGGAACTCATCGCGTCAGCGTAGAACCACCGCCACATGCCGAGACGAGCGGCCCACGACGTGGACGCGGCGAGGCCCTACGTGCGGTTCGTGAAGGCGACCGAGACGTTGCCGTCCGGCCAGACCTCCAGCGCGGTGAGCGACCCGGGCGCGGCGGCCAGCCGCCAGACCTTGTCGTGGGGGATGCCGAGGACGTGCGCGAGCACGCACATGATCGGCTTGCGGTGGCAGACGACGACCGTGGTGCCACCGGCGGCGACCACCCGCTCGAAGGCCGCGACGACCCGCGCCGCGAGCTGGTCGTGCGACTCGCCACCCGGCCGGGCGTAGGCCGGGTCGGCCCGCAGCGCCAGGAGCGCCTCGGCCTCGTCGCGGACCAGGTCGGGGATGCTCTGCCCGTCCCAGTCGCCGAAGTCCTGCTCGTCCCAGTCGCGGTCGACCGTCGCCTCGACCCCGATGGCGTCGGCGACGGCCGCGCCCGTCTGCACGGCCCGCGCCAGGGACGACGTCACCACCCGGGCTGGCGAGCCGCCGAGCAGGTGAGCCGTCGCGCGGCCGGCCGCTGCGGCCTGGGCCTGCCCTGCGGTGTTGAGCCCGGGGTCCGCACCACCCCTGCCGTCCAGTCGCGAGGCGACGGTGAAGTCGGTGACGCCGTGCCGCACCAGCACGATCCGGGTCGGGTTGCCCTCCCCCGGGCTGACTGGCGCCGGGCTGGGCACCGGGTCGATGACCTCGTCGACCACCTCGTCGATGAACTCGTCCATCGTCGCGGCGCTGGCCCCCTCGCGGTCCGGCCCGAGCATCCGGTCGATCGTCCGGCCGTCCATGCCGTCGTTGGACAGCGCGTCGGCGTCCTTGTTGCGCTCGCGCGGGATCCAGGTGAAGGACACCGAGCCCCCGGCTGCGCTCACCTGCGACGCGAGGTCGCGCGCCTCCAGGGCGAGCTGGCGCATGTCGGGGTGCTTGATCTTCCAGCGTCCGGCCATCTGCTCGACGACGAGCTTGGAGTCCATCCGGACCTCGACGTCGGCGCCGGCGTCGATCCGCAGGACGGCGCGCAGCCCGGCGATCAGCCCGGAGTACTCGGCGACGTTGTTGGACTCCTTGCCGAGCGGCGCAGCCCCCTCCCAGAGCACGCGGCCGTCGGCACCGTCGCGCACCAGCGCGCCGTAGCCTGCGACTCCGGGGTTGCCCCGGGAGCCGCCGTCGGCCTCGACGACGAGACGCCGCCGGCTCATCGCCGCACCCCGAACCTGCCCGGCAGCACGGGTCAGAGGCCGGACTCGGCAGTGCGCACCAGGATGCGGCGGCACTCCTCACAGCGGAGCAGCTCGTCGGCCGGGGCCGCCTTGATGCGGTTCATGTCGACGTTGTTGAGCTCGAGCTGGCAGCCACCACACCGACGCTGGCGCAGGGGTGCCGCGGCGAGCCCGCCGCTCTGGGCGCGGATCTTGTCGTAGAGGGCGACGAGGTCGTCGCCGACCCCGGCCACGATGTCGGCCCGCGGCGCGGCGACCCGCACCGCCTCGGCGTCGAGGTCGGCGAGCGCGGCGTCGCGGGACTCGGTCGCTGCCGTGAGCTGCTCGGTGAGCGTGGCGCGCTCGGCCTCGAGCTGGGTCACCGCCGACTCGGCGTCCTCGGCCCGCTCCATCACCTCGAGCTCGACGTCCTCGAGCTCGGACTGGCGACGGACCAGGGAGGCGAGCTCGTGCTGGATGGCCTGGAGGTCCTTGGCCGTGCCGGTGCCCGCGTCGAGCCGGGACTGGTCGCGTGCTGCGCGGTCGCGCACCAGCTGCACGTCGGCCTCGGCCTTGGCGACCTCGCGCTGGATGTCACCGAGCTCGGTGCGGGCGCGGACCAGCAGGGAGTCGAGCCCTTCGGCCTTGGTCTCGAGCTCGGCCAGTCGGGCGTGCTCGGGCAGGCTCTTGCGGGCATGCCCGATCTGGTCGAGCCGGGTGTCGATCGCCTGCAGGTCGAGCAGTCGCCACTGACGGGACGGGTCGGCTTTCAGGACGTACCTCCAGGGCCATCGGGCGATTCGGCGCCGACCACGAAGTCCCACGGGTCGGTGCGCAGTGTTGAGATGTGGGTCTCCACCTTAAGGGCCGCGTCCCCGCCCGTCGCAAGCGCGGTCCGCACCCGCTCGGCCGCGCCCTCCAGCCACAGCGACTCGGTGGCCCAGTGGCCCGCGTCGACGACGTACGGCGTCCCGCCCCGCGCCTCCTCCCGCGCCTCCAGCACGGGGTGGTGGCGCAGGTCGGCCGTGACGTAGACGTCGGCCCCGCTGGCCCGCACGTGGTCGAACAGGTCGTCGCCGGCGCCACCCATCACGGCGACCCGCTCCACGCGGGCGCCGGGAGGCCCCGCGACACGGACGCCGCCCGCGGACGGCGGGAGGGCGGCATACAGGGCTGCGGTGAACTCCGCGAGGGACGTGGGGGCCGGGAGCCGTCCCACCCGACCCAGCGCCTGGCCCTCGACGACGGCGAGCGGTTCGACCTCGGTGAGGCCGCAGGCCTGCGCGAGCGCGTCGTTCACCCCGGGCGAGGCGACGTCGGCGTTGGTGTGCGCGACGTAGAGGGCGAGGTCGTTGACCACGAGCGCGGTCACCGTGGCGCCCTTGGCGCCGGTGGTGGCGACGCTGTGTATGCCGCGCAGCAGCAACGGGTGGTGCGTCACCAGCAGGTCGGCCCCCAGTGCCCGCGCCTCTTCGACAACGGCAAGGGTGGGGTCCACGGCGAAGTGGATCCGGCGCACCGGCTGGGACAGGTCACCGGCCACCAGGCCGACCTGGTCCCAGGACTGGGCCGTGGACGGCGGGTAGAGGTCGTCGAGCACCCGGACGACGTCGGCGAGGGTGGTCTCCATGTGGGCCCGGCCGGGCTCGAACCGACGACATCCACGGTGTAAACGTGGCGCTCTACCAACTGAGCTACAGGCCCGTGTCCTCGCGCCGGCACCGGGGCCGCGATCGGACAGCGGCGTCATTGTGTCAGGTCACGGCGGATCCGTGACCCGGGACGCCCGGCCGCGGCTCCGCGGGGGCGGTGGACGAAGAATTTACCCTCGAAGGCCGAATTTCATGCAGGTGCTTCTTCCCAAACCCGGGCGAAGGTGTGCAGGATTCGCCCCATCGTGCCCTCCTCACACTGGAGGACACCTGCCCGCGGCCGCACACCGTGGGCCGACCCCTCGAAGGGAAGCAACATGATTCGCAGGATCACGGAGCACCGGCTCCGCGCCACTGCGCTGGTGCCAGCCATCGCGCTCGTTGCCGCCGGCCTCGCCGCCGCCGGCACCACGGGCTCGGCAACCGCAGCACCAGCGCCGGCGAAGGCTCCAGCCGCCAACACCCACGGCGACTACTACATGAACACGGTCGCACCCCGCGCCGAGTCCGCCTTCGGCAGCGACAAGCAGCTGAAGAAGGGCAAGAGCACGGCGGGCCAGGCCTCCCGGCAGGCGGACGTGCTGGCCAAGGCCAAGGCCTACGACGCCAAGCACGCCAAGGGCAACCCGGTGGCGGCGCGCCAGCTGGCCAAGCTCGAGGCCCAGTCGGTCCGCACCGGCAAGAGCCCCAAGCAGATCAAGTCGAAGTTCAAGCAGGCCAAGAGCACCCAGACGGCCAAGCTCCTGACCATCCTCGTCGAGTTCAACGAGCAGGCCAACGACGACTTCACCGGCGCGATGGTGCCCGACGGCTACGGCGCCGAGAACTGCGTGGCGGGCAACATCCAGAACGGCCCCACCCACAACCAGATCCCGAACCCGGCCAACGCGCCGCTCAAGGACAACAACTCGATGTGGGTGAAGGACTTCTCGTCCGCCTACTACAACAAGATGCTCTACACGAAGACGGGCATCACCGAGCGGGTCCGCCCCGACCTCAAGGGCCCGGACGGCAAGGCCGGCATCGACATCTCCGGCTACACCATGAAGAACATGTACGAGGAGATGTCCAAGGGCGCCTACACGGTGACCGGCTCGGCCACCCCGTGGGTGACGGTCGCCCACTCCGAGGCCTACTACGGCGCGACGGTCTGCCACAAGGACCCTGACACGGGCGAGTGGGTCTACGACGCGGTCCAGGACATGCAGGGCCACCCGAGCAACCGGCTCGGCGCAGGGCAGCTCCCCATCGACGCGGTCGCCGCCCTCGCGAAGGCGCAGCCGAACTTCCCCTGGGCCGACTATGACGTCGAGGACCAGGGCGACGTCGACGGTGACGGCAACGTCCTCGAGCCCGACGGTGTGATCGACCACGTCGTGCTCGTGCACGCCGGCGAGGACAAGTCCGGTGGTGGCGGTGGCGAAGGCCCCTACGCCATCTGGGCGCACTCGTCCTCGGTCATCGGTGGCGCACCGGTGCCCGGCACCAACCTGCGGCTGTCCAACTACATCGTGCAGCCCGAGGACTCCGGTGTCGGCGTCTTCGCGCACGAGTACGGCCACGACCTCGGTCTGCCGGACCTCTACGACACCGCCAGCGGTGGCGACTCCGACATCGACTTCTGGGACCTGATGAGCTCCGGCTCGCACTCCGGCCCGATCTTCCAGTCGATGCCGACCCACATGGGCATCTGGGACAAGTGGGTGCTCGGCTGGGCCGACCCGGTGGTCCTCAACCCCGGTGACGACCCGCGCGCGATCAACGTCGGGCAGACCAGCCGGACCCCCAAGGGCACGGCCGACGGCGTCAAGATCAACCTGCCGCTCAAGACGGTCACCCTCGCCGAGCCGCACTCGGGCGACAGCATGTGGTACTCCAGCGCCGACCAGTCCTGGGCCAAGAACACCCTGACCCGTGACGTGGCGGTGCCGGCGGGTGCGACCGACGCCCGCTTCTGGATGTGGAACAACTTCCACATCGAGGAGGACTGGGACTTCGGCTTCGTCGAGGTCTCGACCGACGGCGGCACGACGTGGACCGAGCAGAAGGTCTACGACGAAGCGGGTGCCGAGATCTCCACGCCCGACGGCTACTCCGACCCGAACGGCCGGATGGTCGACTTCGGCAACAAGAAGTACGGCCTGACCGGCGCGACCGACGGCTGGGAGCACGCGTACGCCAACCTGACGGCCTTCGCCGGCCAGACGGTCAAGGTGCGTCTGCTCTACGCGACGGACGAGGCGTTCGAGGACACCGGCTGGTTCGTCGACGACCTGTCGGTGACCAACGGCGCGACCACGGTCTGGAGCGACGACGCCGAGGCCAACAACGGCTGGACCGCCACGGTCGGGACGTTCGAGGCCACCACCGGCGCCGGCTGGGTGCTCGACTCGGGCACCACGCAGAACGCGCAGTACTACATGGTGGAGTGGCGCAACTTCGACGGCTTCGACAAGGGTCTGCAGTACGCCTACGACACGACCTACCAGAAGCTCGGCGACGACGGCGCCTGGAAGGTCGAGAAGATCAAGTACAACGCGCCCGGTGCCCTCGTCTGGTACCGCGACACGGGGTACGGCAACGTCAACCACGTGCTCAACAACCTCACGGCCCTGCCGAGCGAGGGAGCCAAGGGTGGCCTGCTGCTGGTCGACAGCCACTACGAGCCGTTCCGTCGCAGTGGTGCGAACGCGGCGCTCGACCCGTCCACGCTGAAGAACCTGCCGTCTCGACCGCAGTCGTCGAACGTCGCCTTCAACCTGGTCGGGACCTACCCGTTCAAGGAGTGCCAGACCAAGGCCGACTTCACCGGCGAGGCCTGCAACACCTTCGGGTCGCAGCCGGCGGTCAAGTCGTTCACGGACAACAAGACCTGGTACCCGGGCTTCGAGCTGCGTGACGACGGCCGGCTGTTCTACCGCGACGCCGACGCCTCGACGGTCGTGCCCAGCCAGGACAACGCCCCCTACAGCGTCCGCATCGTCGACCAGCGCGGGGCGCTCATCCCCGACCTGTTCGGCGAGGACGTGGGTGCGATCGTCCCGCTCGGCACCGGCAACCCCGCCGATGACGGCGTCGGCTACGGCACCGTCGTGACGGTGGCGAAGGCCAAGCGGGGCAACATGTCCGCACTGATCAAGATCACGCCGCCCACGCCGTAGGCACCGGGTGACGTGAGAGGGCCGGTATGCCGTGCACACGGCATACCGGCCCTCGTGCGTTCCCTGCTGGGGGTGGGTGCCACAGCGGCCGGTGGCAGACCCGCGGGTGTCGCGTCAGCCGCGGAGCTCGGCCAGCGTGGTGTGGTAGCCGGTGAAGTCGCGCGGCTGCCCGATCTCGTTGACCAGGGACCAGCGCACGATCCCCTCGGTGTCGATGAGGAAGGTGCCACGCAGGGCGGCACCGGCCTGCTCGTTGAACACGCCGTACTGCTGCGCCACCGCACCGTGCGGCCAGTAGTCGGACAGGAGGGGGAAGAAGTAGCCCTCCTTGTCGGCCCAGGCGCGCTGGCTGAACATGTGGTCGCACGAGATGGCGAGCACCTGCACGTCGTCGGCGACGAATCCACCCAGGTCGTCGCGGATCTCGCAGAGCTCGCCCGTGCAGATCCCGGAGAACGCGAACGGGTAGAAGACGACCACGACGTTCTTGCTGCCGCGGAAGTCGGCCAGCGTGAAGTCCTGGCCGTTCTGGTCCCGGAGGGTGAAGTCGGGGGCCGGAGCGCCCACTGCGATCGGTGCGGTCATGGTGGGCAGTCTGCCAGCGCCGTCAACGCCGCCCGGTGCGGGGTGCGACCAGCTTGGTGGCGGTCCAGTCGTCGCAGGCGTTGACCGTGCCCGAGGTGTGCAGACCCGCTGTGGTCGCCGCCTCCTCGATGTCGCTCGCCTCGACGTGGCCGGGGCGCCCGGCCTTGAGGGTCAGGACCACGACGGAGCCACCGTCACCGAGGTTGGTGAGCGCGTCGACGACCGCGTCGACGAGGTCGCCGTCGTCCTTGCGCCACCAGATCAGCGACGAGTCGGCGACCTCCTGGTAGTCCTCGTCCTCGAGGTCGGTGCCGGTCTGGTCCTCGATGGCGAAGCGGAAGTCGTCGTCCACGTCACCGTCGTAGCCGAACTCCTGGATCACCTGTCCGCCGGTGTAGCCCAGCCGGGCCACCGATGTCTGCAGCGCGGACTGCGCCGGCGTGGTCACACCCTTCTCCTACCCTCGAGCCGTTCGGTTGCGGGTAAGTCCATCGGGTCGGGCCGGGTTTTTCAACCGAGTCGCCGGAATCGGCACCCTTTTTCACGGGGTGGACGGCCCAGTCCCGGCGTGGGGACCGGGCCGTCCCACCGCCTGGACACCGGGCGTGGCCGGGTTAGGGTCGAGAGCATGGCTGACCTGCACCGTCGCGACCAGCACGCTGACACCGCCACCGAGCCGGAGGACCGCGCCGCGAGCGTCGTCGACCCGACGGGCGCCGTCGACGCCCACGACCCGAAGCAGTGGGCCGCTGGCCTGCCCGCGGTGGCCAACTCGTTCCGGCACGGCATCGAGCAGATGGGTCTGCCCCGCACGGCCCGCGTCTTCGGGCGGCTCAACCAGGACCAGGGGTTCGACTGCCCCTCGTGCGCCTGGCCGGATCCCGAGGCGGACCACCGGCACGTGGCCGAGTTCTGTGAGTCGGGGGCCAAGGCGGTCGCCTGGGAGGCCACCAAGCGACGGGTCGACCGGGAGTTCTTCGCCAAGCACTCCGTCGCCGACCTCGACGAGCAGAGCGAGTGGTGGCTGGGGCAGCAGGGCCGGCTCACCGAACCGATGCACCTGCGCGCAGGCGGGACGCACTACGAGCCGGTCTCCTGGGACGAGGCCAACGCGATCATGGCCGGCCACCTGCGCGGTCTGCCCTCGCCGGACGACGCCGTCTTCTACACGTCGGGGCGGACCAGCAACGAGGCGGCGTTCCTCTACCAGCTCATGGTCCGCGCCTACGGCACCAACAACCTGCCCGACTGCTCCAACATGTGCCACGAGTCGTCGGGCACGGCGATGAGCGAGCAGATCGGCATCGGCAAGGGTGCGGTGACCCTCGAGTCGCTGGAGCGGGCCGAGCTGATCGTCATCGCCGGCCAGAACCCGGGCACCAACGCCCCGCGGATGCTCACCCACCTCGAGCGCGCCAAGCAGAACGGCGCGGTCATCGTCGCGGTCAACCCGCTGCCCGAGGCCGGTCTGATCCGCTTCAAGAACCCGCAGACTCCCCGCGGCCTCGTCGGCCCGGGCACGGCCCTGGCCGACGACCACCTGCAGATCCGGCTCGGTGGCGACCACGCGTTGTTCCGCGCCGTGGGCCACCTGCTGGTGCAGGCCGAGCTGGCCGCGCCGGGCTCGGTCGTCGACCGGGCCTTCGTCGAGGCGCACACTGCGGGCTACGACGACTACGTCGAGGCGGTTCGCGAGATCGACTGGGACGCAACGGAGCTCGCAACGGGGCTCCAGCGGGTCGAGATCGAGGCGCTGGCGAAGCGCTTCACCGACTCGAGCGCCACCGTCGTCTGCTGGGCGATGGGTCTGACCCAGCACGTCCACGCCGTGATGACGATCCAGGAGATCGTCAACGTGCTGCTCCTCCAGGGCAACATCGGCAAGGACGGGGCCGGCCCGTGCCCGGTCCGCGGGCACTCGAACGTCCAGGGCGACCGGACGATGGGGATCTGGGAGCAGATGCCCCAGCCCTTCCTCGACGCCCTTGGGTCCGAGTTCGGCTTCACCCCTCCGACGAAGCACGGCGTCGACGCGACGGCCACCGTGCAGCGGCTCCGCGACAAGTCGGTGCGCGTCTTCTTCGGCATGGGTGGCAACTTCGCGATGGCGACACCCGACACCCCGGTGGTGCATGCCGGGCTGCGGGCGTGCGACCTCACCGTGCACGTGTCGACCAAGCTCAACCGGTCGCACACGGTGACCGGCACGGAGGCCCTGATCCTGCCCTGCCTCGGCCGCACCGACCGCGACGCCACAGCGCGCGGCGACCAGGGGGTGACGGTCGAGGACTCCCAGGGCCAGGTGCACCTCTCGCAGGGCCGCCTCGAGCCCCCGTCGCAGGACTGCCGGTCCGAGGTCGCCATCGTGGCCGGTCTGGCTCACCACCTCGTCCCGGGTGTCGGCACCGTCGACTGGCGTGGCCTGGCCGACGACAACGACCGGATCCGGGACCACATCTCCCGCGTCGTGCCCCACTTCGGCGACTACAACGACCGGGTCCGTGAGCCGGGCGGCTTCCTTCTGCCCCACAAGCCGCGCGACCGGCGCGAGTTCGACACCCCTAGCGGCAAGGCCGAGTTCCTCGCCGGGAGCGTGCCTCCACTGGAGCTCCCCGAGGGTCGGCTGCTCCTGCAGACCATCCGCAGCCACGACCAGTTCAACACCACGGTCTACGGCCACGCCGACCGCTATCGCGGCATCTCCGGCAACCGCCGGGTCGTCCTGGTCAACCCGGACGACCTGCACCGGCTGGGCTTCCACGCCGGCCAGGTGGTCGACGTGGTGAGCGAGTTCGAGGGCGTCGACCGGCGGGCCGAGGGCTTCACCCTCGTCGCCTACCCGACCGCGGCCGACTGCGCGGCGGCCTACTACCCCGAGACCAACGTGCTGATGTCAGCCGACCACGTGGCCCTGAGGTCCAACACCCCGGTCGCCAAGGCGCTGGTGGTCCGGTTCGAGGCACGCTGACCGGGTCCCCGACTGAAACGGGGCACGGGACCCGTCCCGGGCCCACGACCGCGTCAGGCCCTTTGCCGGGCCAGGCTCGACCGCACCACCTGCTCGCTGAGGAGGCGGACCGCCTCGGCCTCGTCGAGGTGGGCGACCACGGGTGACACCGGTCCCACCGTCGACACGATCCGCACGGTGGCGACGCCACGCCGCCGCTGCGCCGGCCCCTGCTCGACCTTGAGCGACTGGATCCGGGCGTGCGGCACGAACTGCGCCGCCCGCCACAGCGCCCCCCGGCGGGTCAGCAGCCCGACGGGCAGCACGGCATACCCCTGGCGCCGCCAGCTCAGCGGGTCGAGGCGACGGGCCCGTTCGGTGCTGGTGACGAAGCCCTCCGCGGTCCCCTCACCCTCCAGCGCGGCCACCGCGGCGTCGGCAGGTATGCCGGGGTGCACCAGCGCGAGCACCCGCAGTGCCTCCGCCCGGGTGCCGACGGGCATGAGCACCGTCTGGGTCACGTCGTCACCGGTGCCCGCGCCCGCGACGTTGACCTGGATGCGCCACCAGCCGGGGAGCCGCCAGGGCAGCGACTGGCTGACCTCGACGGCCTGGATGCGGTGTAGCGGGACCGTGGTGGTCCGCAGGTCGGTGAGGCCGTGCCGGATGCGCAGCCGGTCACCCTGGTGCAGCACCTCGAAGTTGCACTCCTGGGTGAGCCGCTTGAGGTGGGCGCTGCCGACGGCCAGCGTCATCGGTCCCAGCCACGCGACCATCTCGGGGACACCGAGCACGATCGAGAGCAGCAGGGCGGGCACGGCGACCACGATGACGAGACCGGGCCCGCTGTAGAGGACGGACTGCAGGATGCGCGCGTTCGGGACGGTGAGGACCTGGTCACCCGGCGGTGCGGGCGCAGGGACGTCCACGTAGTCGGCGTCGGTCAGCCCGGCCGCGTCGGTGCCGCTCGCGGTCGGGGGGCCGGTCACCTCGTCGGAGCGCCCGGCCAGCGCCATCAGCTGCTCGCGCACCTGCTGCGCCTGGGCATCGGTGAGGAAGGACAGCTTGAGGTGGGAGTCCTTGCCGCCGGCGGACTGCACGACGACCTCCGACAGCCCGGTCAGGCGGGCCAGCAGTGGCCGGCCCAGGTCGACCGCCTGGATGCGGTCGAAGCGCACCTGCCGGTGCTGCCGGAACAGCACCCCGGTGCGCAGCTCGATCAGGGTGTCTGCGACACGGAAGCGGGAGAACCGCCACGAGACCCACGCGCCAGCGATGATCGCCACGAGGACGACGAGCACGCCGAGGGCAGCGAGGCCGAGGTGTCCCTGGGTCGGGTCGTCACGGTCCGCCCCGAAGAGCGAGTCGGCCTGCTGCGACACGACGTAGGCGACGACGGCGAGGAACGCGATCCCGCCCTTGAGCAACGGGGAGAGCGGGTGCAGGTGGCGCCACTCCCCCTGCGGCTCGGCGGGCGCCAGGGCCGGGCCCGGGCCAGGGGTGGTCACAGACCCGCTCGCTGCGACTCGCCCCGGGCCGCCAGCCGCTCCCGCAGTGCCTCAGCCTCCGCCGTCGGCAGCCCCGGGATCTGCCCGCCGCTCTGCGGGGATGCGGTGTGCAGCTCGACCGTCGCCATGTCGAAGCGGCGCTCCAACGGTCCCGACTGCACGTCGACGAACTGCAGCCGCCCGTACGGCACGCTCACCAGGGTGCGGAACATCCGACCCCGCCGCACCACCAGCTCCTCGGCGCCCTCGGCCCAGCTGATCGCCGGCACCTGGCGACGGATGACCCAGGCCCCGGAGCCGAGCACCAGCGCCACCACCACCACGCCCGCCCAGAAGCCCGGCCAGACGAAGACCGCGAGCACGAGGAGCACGAGCAGGGCCGGCAGGGTGACCGTCGACAGCACCAGCAGCCGGGCGGTCGCGAGCTTCGGCGACACGGGGCGCCAGGGCAGGCCGGCGTCCCCGAAGAGGGGCACGGTCTGCGGCGCGGCGGGCGGGTCGGGCGGCGTGTCGGTCACGCGACAAACCTATCCGGCGCCGAAACCGTCGACCGGCCTGCCGGCCCCGGGGCTACGACCCGAACAGCTTGGCGGCCTTGAGGATGGTCTGCCACAGCCCGTAGGCCAACGGCGTCCCCACGACCAGCCAGGCGAGGGCCACGACCACCGGGCTCGTGGTGACCGACTGCGTGACGGGTGTCCGGTCGCTCATGACCGCGCTCCTTCACTGACCGGGTCGGCGTGCCGATCGGTCGGGTCGTCCGAGGTGGCGCTCGCGTCGAAGTGCTCGCGGCCGACGTCGGTGATCATCAGGTTGGCCAGGAAGCCGACCACGAGCACGCCCACCATGGTGAAGAGTGCCGGTCGGTAGTCGACGTTGGTCAGAGTGCCCGGCTTGCCAGCCGCGTCCAGGAAGCCGTTGACCACCAACGGTCCTGCCACGCCGGCCGCCGACCACGCGGTCAGTAGCCGTCCGTGGATGGCGCCGACCTCGAGGGTGCCGAAGAGGTCCTTGAGATAGGCCGGGACGGTCGCGAATCCGCCGCCGTAGAACGAGATGATCACGGCGGCCAGCGCCACGAAGACCGCGGTCGAGGTGTGCCCGGCGGTCGCCAGCAGCAGGTAGAGCACCACGCCGACCCCGAGGTAGACCATGTAGACGGGCTTGCGGCCGATCACGTCGGACGTGCTGGACCAGACGAACCGACCAGCCATGTTGGCCAGGGAGAGCAGTCCCACGAAGCCGCCGGCAGCAGCCGCGGTCACCGTGGACGTGGATCCGTCGCGGAAGAAGTCCTGGATCATCGGTGCGGCCTGCTCGAGGATGCCGATGCCTGCGGTGACGTTGCAGAACAGCACCACCCACAGCAGCCAGAACTGCCGCGTCCGGATCGCCTCCGCGGCCCGGACCTGCGCACCCCCACGACCAGCCGTGTGCCGGGTCTCGCCGGTGTCCGGGTCGGCCGGTGGCACCCGCACCAGGGCGGCGCCGAACAGCATGAAGCAGAGGTAGGCGATCCCGAGGACGAGGAACGTCAGCGTCAGGGCGTGGCCGCTCGCCACCGCACCCTTGGCGGCCGCGTCGAAGTCGGGGTCGAACCGCGACATCAGGGAGTTCGACAGCGGTGAGGCGATGAGCGCCCCACCGCCAAACCCCATGATCGCCATGCCGGTCGCGAGCCCGGGGCGGTCCGGGAACCACTTGATCAGCGTGGAGACCGGCGAGATGTAGCCGATCCCGAGGCCGATGCCCCCGATCACGCCGTAGCCCAGGTAGAGCAGCCACAGCTGCTTGGTCGCGATGCCGGCCGACCCGATGAGGAAGCCGACGCTCCAGCACAGGGCCGCGACGACCATCGCCTTGCGGGGCCCCTCGCGCTCGACCCAGGTGCCGAGCACCGCGGCGGACAGCCCGAGCATCACGATCGCGATCGAGAAGATCCAGGCGATGGGGGTCTGCGAGGTGCCGAAGTGGTCGACCAGCGAGGTCTTGAAGACGCTGAAGGCGTAGACCTGCCCGATCGAGAGGTGCACCGCGAGGGCCGCGGGCGGGATGAGCCACTTGCTGTAGCCGGGGCCGGCGACCGTGCGGCTGCGGTCCAGGATCGACATGCCCATACCTCCTTGTATGTGGCGAACCGGGCATTGCGCCCATCCGGGACGCTACCTCCCGCAGCCCTGGGCGGCGCGTCCAGAACCGGCACGGCGCGGCCGACACCGGGGTGACGGGGCCGGGAGCCGGATGGCGGCATACATTGCTGGCGTGGGACGGGTGACGAGGCGGACGCCGGCGGTGCGGGTCGAGGTGACCCCCGACGGGGTGCGCGGCAGCGCGCGCCCCGACACGCTCGCCGTGGAGGAGCCACTCGAGATCCGGGTCGCCGGCACGTCCGTGACCGTCACGATGCGCACGCCGGGTGACGACTTCGACCTGGCGCTCGGCAACCTGCTCACGGAGGGGGTGCTGCGCAGGGCCGACGACGTGGCGCAGCTGATGCACTGCCTCGACGAGGACGAGTCCGGCTCGCCCACCTACAACGTCGTCGACGTGACCCTCGCGCCCGGTGTGGTGCCGGACCTCGACCGCACCGCGCGCTCCGGCTACCAGTCGAGCGCCTGCGGGGTGTGCGGCAAGACCAGCATCGACGCCATCGCGGCGACGAGCCAGTATGCCGTCGGCGACGACCCGGTGCGGCTCTCGCCAGTCGTCGTCGCCGGCCTGCCCGACGTCATGCGGGAGAGCCAGAAGGTCTTCGACAAGACCGGCGGCCTGCACGCGGCCGGGATCTTCACCGCCGAGGGCGACCCGCTCGTCGTCCGGGAGGACGTCGGCCGCCACAACGCCGTCGACAAGGTGATCGGCTGGGCGGCCCGCGAGGGTCGGCTCCCCCTCGCCGGTCATGTGCTGGTCGTCAGCGGGCGGGCCAGCTTCGAGCTGGTGCAGAAGGCCGTGATGGCCGGCCTACCGGCTCTCGTGGCGGTCTCGGCGCCCTCCTCCCTCGCGGCCGAGCTGGCCCAGGAGGCGGGGCTGACGCTGGTCGGCTTCGCCCGTGCGCCCCGGCTCACGGTCTACGCGGGCGCCGAGCGGCTCGGCCTGTAGAGATATATCCCGGCCACGCTCCGGATACTGGCCAGTAGGCCGATCCGGTTGTGACCTGCGACTCCTCCGGGTGGAAGATGGACGTGGAGGGTCGCGGGCAACCCGGCGGCCCCCTCGTCAACACTGGCGCGAGAAAGGACTCACGACCGTGGCCGCACGCGAGGAAGCCGGACCCATTCTCAACGGCATCCCCAGCCAGCTCCCGGACATCGACCCCGAGGAGACCCAGGAGTGGCTCGACTCCCTCGACGGAGTGATCGAGGAGGGCGGACGGCAGCGAGCCCGCTACGTCATGCTCAAGCTCCTCGAGCGCGCGCGCGAGATGCAGGTCGGAGTGCCCTCGCTGACGGCCACCGACTACATCAACACCATCTCCCCCGAGGCCGAGCCGTGGTTCCCGGGCGACGAGGAGGTCGAGCGCCGCTACCGCGCCTACCTGCGGTGGAACGCCGGTGTCATGGTCCACCGCGCGCAGGCCCCCGGGATCGGCGTCGGTGGCCACATCTCCACCTACGCCTCCGCCGCGACCCTCTACGAGGTGGGCTTCAACCACTTCTGGCGCGGAGCCGACCACGCCGGTGGTGGCGACCAGGTCTTCTTCCAGGGACACGCCTCCCCCGGCATGTACGCCCGCGCCTACCTCGAGGGCCGGCTCTCCGAGGACCAGCTCGACGGCTTCCGCCAGGAGAAGAGCCACCTCGTCGCGGGTCAGCCGCTGGCCCTGCCCTCCTACCCGCACCCGCGGCTGATGCCGGAGTTCTGGCAGTTCCCGACGGTGTCGATGGGCATCGGCCCGATGAACGCGATCTACCAGGCGCAGTTCAACAAGTACCTGCACAACCGCGGCATCAAGGACACCAGCCAGCAGCACGTGTGGGCGTTCCTCGGCGACGGCGAGATGGACGAGCCCGAGTCGCGTGGCCTGCTGCAGCTGGCCGCCGGTGAGGAGCTCGACAACCTCACCTTCGTCATCAACTGCAACCTGCAGCGGCTCGACGGCCCGGTGCGCGGCAACGGCAAGATCATCCAGGAGCTCGAGTCGTTCTTCCGCGGCGCCGGCTGGAACGTCATCAAGGTGGTGTGGGGCCGCGGCTGGGACCCGCTGCTCGCCCAGGACCGTGACGGTGCGCTCGTGCACACCATGAACACCACGACCGACGGCGACTACCAGACCTTCCGGGCCAACGACGGCAAGTACGTCCGGGACTTCTTCTTCGGTCGCGACCCCCGCACCCGCGAGATGGTCAAGGACTGGTCCGACGAGGACATCTGGTGGAAGCTCAAGCGCGGTGGCCACGACTACCGCAAGGTGTTCGCCGCCTACCAGGCCGCGATGAACCACACCGGCCAGCCGACCGTCATCCTCGCCAAGACGATCAAGGGCTACGGCCTCGGCAGCCACTTCGCCGGGCGCAACGCGACCCACCAGATGAAGAAGTTCACCCTCGACGACCTCAAGGGCCTGCGCGACAGCCTCAAGCTGCCGATCAGCGACGAGGTCCTCGAGAAGGACCCATACCGTCCGCCCTACTTCCACCCCGGGCCGGACGACCCGACGATCCAGTACCTGCGCGAGCGTCGCGAGAAGCTCGGCGGACCGCTCCCGGCCCGCCGGGTGCAGCACGAGCCGCTCAAGCTGCCGGACCACTCCGCCTACGACATCGTCAAGAAGGGCACCGGCAAGCAGCAGGTCGCCACGACGATGGCGTTCGTGCGGCTGCTCAAGGAGCTGATGCGCGACAAGGAGTTCGGCAAAAGGGTCGTGCCGATCATTCCCGACGAGGCACGCACCTTCGGGATGGACTCGTTCTTCCCGACGATCAAGATCTACAACCCCCACGGCCAGAACTACACCTCGGTCGACGCGGAGCTGATGCTCGCCTACAAGGAGGCCAAGGACGGCCAGATCCTGCACCTGGGCATCAACGAGGCGGGCTCGCTCGCGGCGTTCACGGCCGCCGGCACCTCCTACGCCACGCACGGCCAGCCGATGGTCCCGATCTACGTCTTCTACTCGATGTTCGGGTTCCAACGCACCGGCGACTCGATCTGGGCCGCCGCCGACCAGATGGCCCGTGGCTTCCTCATCGGCGCCACCGCAGGACGCACGACGCTCACCGGTGAGGGACTGCAGCACGCCGACGGGCACTCCCCGCTGCTGGCGGCGACCAACCCGGCCGTGGTGTCGTACGACCCGGCGTTCGCCTTCGAGATCGGCCACATCATGGAGGACGGGCTGCGCCGCATGTACGGCGACGACCCGGAGAACGTCATCTACTACATCACCGTCTACAACGAGCCGATGAGCCAGCCGCAGGAGCCGGAGAACGTCGACCGCGAGGGCATCCTGCGCGGCATGCACCTCTTCGCGCCAGGCATCACCGACGGCCTGCCGGACGACGCGCCCCGCGTGCAGCTGCTCGCCTCGGGCGTCGGCGTGCCGTGGGCCCTGGAGGCCCAGGAGCTGCTGCGCAACGACTGGGGCGTCGTCGCCGACGTCTGGTCGGTGACGTCGTGGAGCGAGCTGCGCCGCGACGGCATGGCCTGCGACGAGCAGCGCTTCCTGCACCCCGACGGCGAGGCCCGCACCCCCTACGTCACGGAACGCCTGCGCGACACCCGTGGCCCGGTCATCGCGGTGTCGGACTACATGCGCCAGGTGCAGGACCAGATCCAGCAGTGGGTGCCCGGCGACTTCGCATCGCTCGGCGCAGACGGGTTCGGGTTCTCCGACACCCGTCCGGCGGCGCGGCGGTTCTTCCACATCGACGGCCCCTCGGTCGCGGTGCGGGCGCTGCAGATGCTGGTCCAGCGCGGCGAGATCGACGCCAGCCAGGCGCGCGAGGCCGCCTCGCGCTACCGCCTCCTCGACGTCACGGCCGGCACGTCCGGCAACGCCGGCGGCGAGAGCTGAGCCCAGCCGGTCATGGTGCACGAAAAGGTGCACGAAAAGGTATGCCGCCCGCTCGCCCGAGCGGGCGGCACACCTTCGTCTGGGGCAGGATGAGGTGGTGTCCTCCACCTCGCCCCGTCGGGTCGCCGTCACCGGAGCCAGCGGCAAGCTCGGGCGCCACGTGGTCGCCCACCTCGCCGAGCACGGCTACGACGTCCTCGCGCTCGACCGCGTCCGACCTGCCGACTCCTCCGGGCCGTTCGTCGCGGTCGACCTCACCGACTACGGCCAGGTCGTCGAGGCGCTGTCGGGCGGCGTCGACGAGCACCCGGTCGCCGTGGACGCCGTGGTGCACCTGGCCGCGGTCCCGGCGCCGGGGCTGACCACGAACGCGGCGACCTTCGCGAACAACTCCGCGGCCACCTACAACGTCTTCGCGGCAGCGCGGGCCCTCGGCATCCGCCGCATCGTGTGGGCGTCGAGCGAGACCGTCCTCGGCCTGCCGTTCGAGACTCCCCCGCCCTACGTGCCCGTGGACGAGGAGTACCACCCACGGCCCGAGTCGACCTACTCGCTGAACAAGGCACTCGAGGAGGAGATGGCCCGGCACTTCTGCCGGTGGGACCCCGAGCTCGTCATGGTCGGCCTGCGCTTCTCCAACGTCATGGACCCCGACGACTACGCCGCCTTCCCGTCGTTCGACGCCGACCCGGCGCTGCGCCAGTGGAACCTCTGGGGCTACATCGACGGTCGGGACGGCGCCCAGGCGGTGCGGCTCGGGCTGGAGCGGACCGAGCCGGGGTGCGAGGTGTTCGTCATCGCCAACGCCGACACGGTGATGAGCCGCTCCAGCGCGGACCTGATGGCCGAGGTGTTCCCCGGGGTGGAGGTGCGCAGGGAGCTCGGGGAGCACGAGACGCTGCTGGGGATCGACAAGGCCCGTCGGCTACTGGGCTACCAGCCGGCGCACTCCTGGCGCGACCACGTCGACTGAGGCCGTCGGCGCGACCGCCGCCCGGTTGTGGGTGGCGTACAAATAGACTGCGGTCATGTCGTCGGCGCGCGTCACCACCTCGGCCGCCACCCTGCAGCGGGTCGAGCGGTCGGCCGGCGAGCTGTCGTCGGCCGCGACCCGGCGGATGGAGGCGACGCACGACTGGTACCGCGTCCTCTCGGCCGAGGACCGCTCGTGGGTCGGTCTCGTGGCCCAGGCCGGCATCGCCGCGTTCATCGCCTGGCTGCGAGAGGGGGGCGACCAGACCCCGGTCACCGCCGACGTCTTCGGCACGGCGCCCCGCGAGCTGACTCGGTCGATCACCCTGCGCCAGACGCTCGACCTGGTGCGCTCGGTCGTCGACGTGGTCGAGCAGGACGCCACCGCGCTCGCCGAGCCCGGCGAGGAGCAGGCCCTGCGCGAGTCGGTGCTGCGCTACTCGCGCGAGATCGCCTTCGCGGCCGCGGAGGTCTACGCCCACGCGGCAGAGGCGCGCGGCGCCTGGGACGCCCGCCTCGAGGGACTGGTGGTCGATGCCGTGCTCCGCGGGGAGGCCGACGACTCCATGCAGTCGCGCGCCGCCGCACTCGGCTGGGGCTCCACCACCAGGGTGGCGGTCGTCGCCGGCAGCTCACCCCCGGGAGGGTCGGAGGGCGTGGTCGACGGGCTGCGCCGTGCGGCGGAGCGGGTCGGGGTGGACACCTTGGCAGCGGTGCAGGGCCGCCGCCTGGTGTGCATCTTCGGCAACGTCGACGACCCGATGGCCGCGGCACGGGCCGTCGCCGACCACTTCGGGGACGGCCCGCTGGTCGTGGGTCCCACGGTCCCCCACCTCTTCGCCGCGGGTCGCTCCGCCCGCGCCGCGCTGGCCGGGCAGTCGTGCGCGCACGCGTGGCCCGGGGCCCCACGGCCGGTCACCGCGGACGACCTGCTCGCCGAGCGGGTGCTCGTCGGCGACGCCCCGGCGCGGGCCCTGCTGCTCGACCGCATCTGGCACCCGTTGTCGGCCAGCAGCAGTGGGCTCCTGCAGACGGCGTCGGCCTACCTCGAGTCCGGCGGTGGCCTCGAAGGCACCGCCCGCGAGCTCTTCGTCCACCCCAACACGGTGCGCTACCGGCTGGGCAAGATCGCCGAGCTGACCGGTTACCAGCTCACCGACCCGCACGATGCCCACACGGTGCGGATCGCGCTCGCCCTGGGCCGCCTGAGCCGGCCGGTCGCCCAGCGCACCACGCTCCAGCGCTGAACCAGCCCGACCTGGTGAGACGCTGCTCACACCGGCGGGAAGCGTGGGCGACCTGCACGCGTGTTTTGTGGACATCCTCCAAAAGACGTCGGCGATGTTCGTGGCAAACGGTCACGCTGAGGTCACGACCGGACCGAGAGGCTGGGGACGTGCTAGCAATCGTCTGCCCCGGACAGGGCTCCCAGACCCCCGGCTTCCTCGCGCCCTGGCTCGAGCTGCCCGCCTTCCGGGAGCGCCTCGAGGCGCTCTCCGACGTGGCCGGTCTCGACCTGGTCGCGCACGGCACGACCTCCGACGCCGAGACGATCAAGGACACGGCGGTCGCCCAGCCACTCATCGTGGCCGCGGGCCTCGCGGCAGCCGCGGTGGCCCTGCCCCACGGACCAGCGGGCACGGTCGCCGTCACCGCCGGTCACTCGGTCGGCGAGATCACCTCCGCCGCCTTCGCGGGGGTGCTGTCCGACCACGACGCGATGGTGTTCGTCCGCGAGCGCGGTGCGGGCATGGCCGCGGCCAGCGCGCTCACCCCCACGGGCATGAGCGCCGTGCTCGGCGGCGACGCAGCCGAGGTGGCGGACCAGCTCGCCCGCCACGGACTCACCGCCGCGAACGCCAACGGCGCCGGCCAGACCGTTGCCGCCGGCACCCTCGACCAGCTCGCCGCGCTGGCCGCCGACCCACCGACCAAGGCCCGCGTGATCCCCCTGCAGGTGGCCGGCGCCTTCCACACCAGCCACATGTCCCCCGCCGTCGAGGCCCTGACGCAGCTGTCCGCCGACTTCGACGTCAGCGACCCGGGGGTCACCTTGCTGTCCAACGCCGACGGCCAGCCGGTCGCCGATGGCGCCGACGCGTTGGCCCGCCTCGTCAAGCAGGTCAGCAGCCCGGTGCGCTGGGACCTGTGCATGCAGACCATGACCGACCTCGGGGTCACCGCCCTGGTCGAGCTGGCACCGGCCGGCACCCTCGTCGGGCTCGCCAAGCGCGCGATGCCCGGAGTTGCCACACTGGCAGTCAAGACGCCCGACGACCTCGAGGCGGCCCAGCAGCTCGTTCGCGACCACGGCGGAGACCCCGCTGCCGCACGCTCCATCCCGACCGACGCGCAAGAGGCCTGACATGAGCACACCAGCCCCCAAGGGCACCGGTTCCATCACCCCGGCCGACGGTGCGACCTACGCCCGCATCATGGGTGTCGGCGGCTACCGGCCCGAGCGCGTGGTGATGAACTCCGAGATCATCGAGGCGATCGACTCCTCCGACGAGTGGATCCAGGAGCGGTCCGGCATCAAGAGCCGCCGCTTCGCTGCCAAGGACGAGTCCGTCGTCGACATGTCGGAGCACGCCACCCGCGAGGCGCTCACCGCCGCCGGGCTCGAAGCGTCCGACGTCGATGCCGTCGTCGTCGCGACGGTGACCCACCCCTACCAGACCCCCGCCGCAGCACCGATCCTCGCGGACCGGTTCGGGATCCGCGGTGCGGCGTTCGACATCTCGGCGGCCTGCGCGGGCTACTGCCACGCGATCAGCCTGGCCAGCGACATGGTGCGCGGCGGCAGCGCCCGCCACGTCCTGGTCGTCGGCGTCGAGAAGCTGTCCGACTTCACCGACCCCACCGACCGCGGGTCGGCCTTCATCTTCGGTGACGGCGCCGGCGCGGCGATCGTCGGGCCCTCCGACACCCCGGCCATCGGTCCCACCGTCTGGGGGTCCGACGGGTCGCAGTGGAAGACCATCTCCCAGCGCGACTCGTGGACCGAGGTGCGCGACGGCGACCTCGGCTGGCCGGCGATCGGCATGGCCGGGCAGTCGGTGTTCCGCTGGGCGGTGTGGGGCATGGCACCGGTGGCCCAGAAGGCTCTCGACGCCGCAGGCGTCCGGGCCGAGGACCTCGACGCGTTCATCCCCCACCAGGCCAACATGCGCATCATCGACGCGATGATCAAGCAGCTGAAGCTGCCCGCCGACATCCCCGTGGCACGCGACATCGCGGAGACCGCCAACACCTCGGCGGCCTCGATCCCGCTCGCGACCGAGCGCATGCTGCGCGAGGGCGAGATCCCGCACGGCGCGCTGGCGCTCCAGATCGGCTTCGGCGCCGGGCTGGTCTACGCCGCGCAGGTCGTCGTCCTCCCCTGACTCCCGCCGGCCCGCGGGTGATCCGGGCCACGCAGTGACCACACCACGTGACGACGACAGTCACACCACACCGCAACACCAACCACATGAAGGAGCTGAGCCGGATGGCGCAGAGCGAGCAGGAGATCCTCGAGGGTCTGGCCGAGATCGTCAACGAGGAGACCGGTCTGGACACCGAGTCGGTGCAGTCCGAGAAGTCCTTCACCGACGACCTCGACATCGACTCGCTGTCGATGATGACCATCGTGGTAAACGCCGAGGAGAAGTTCGGCGTGCGGATCCCCGACGACGAGGTCAAGAACCTCAAGACCGTCGGTGACGCCGTCAGCTTCATCTCCAAGAACCAGGGCTGAGTCCTCCCGACCGCCCAGCAGTTCCCAGCGCGGGTGGCGGCCACGCGGCATACCGTGCCGCGCCGGCCGCCACCCCGCACGGCGTCCCGCCCACCCATGGCGAACCGCCCCACCGCACGACCGACGAAGGAGCACACCCAGCCATGACCGCCGAACGACGCGTCGTCGTCACAGGCCTCGGAGCCACCACCCCGGTGGGCGGCACCGTCCCCGAGACGTGGGACGCCATCCTGGCCGGACGCTCGGGCGCCAAGACGATGGACTTCGACTGGGTGGAGAAGTACGAGCTCCCGGTGAAGTTCGCCGCCACCATCCACACCCAGCCCACCGACGTGCTGACCAAGGTGGAGGTGCGCCGGCTCGACCCGAGCGCGCAGTACGCCCTGATCGCCGCCCGTGAGGCCTGGGCGCACGCCGGTGCTCCCGAGGTGGAGCCCGAGCGGCTGGCGGCCTGCATCGGCAGCGGCATCGGTGGTGTCTGGACCCTGCTCGACCAGTGGGACAACCTGCGCGAGAAGGGCCCGCGCCGCGTGTTCCCCCTCGCCGTCCCGATGCTGATGCCCAATGCGCCGTCGGCGGCCGTCTCGCTCGAGATCGGAGCGCGGGCCGGTGCGCACACGCCCGTGTCGGCCTGTGCCTCGGGGCTCGAGGCGATGGGCTACGCCTACGAGATGATCCGCAACGGTCGCGCCGACATCGCCGTGGCCGGTGGCACCGAGGGCGCGGTGCACGCGCTGCCCATCGCCGGTTTCGCCGCCATGCAGGCGCTGTCGACGCGCAACGACGACCCCACCAGGGCCTCCCGCCCCTACGACACCGGCCGCGACGGTTTCGTCCTCGGCGAGGGTGCCGCGGTGATCGTGCTCGAGGAGTACGAGGCGGCCAAGGCACGCGGCGCCACCATCTACGCCGAGATCGGCGGGGTCGGCATGTCCTCCGACTCGCACCACATCGCGGCCCCCGAGCCCGAGGGCGCCGGAGCGTCACGGGCGATGCGCGAGGCGGTCGAGCGCGCCGGTCTCACGGCCAAGGACATCGTGCACGTCAACGCGCACGCGACGTCGACCCCGGTGGGCGACGTCGCCGAGTCCAACGCGATCCGTCGTGCCTTCGGCGACGACGCCGACGGTATGCCGGTCAGTGCGACGAAGTCGATGACCGGTCACCTCCTCGGGGCGGCCGGCGCGCTTGAGGGCGTCCTCACCATCCTCGCCGTGCACCACCGGATCGCTCCGGCGACGATCAACCTCGACGACTTCGACCCCGAGATCAAGCTCGACGTCGTGGCCGGCCAGGCCCGCACCCTGCCCGACGGCGACATCGCGGCGCTCAACAACTCGTTCGGGTTCGGCGGTCACAACGTCGCCGTGGTCTTCACCTCGGTCTGACCCCCCATCGTCTGCCGACGGTCGGCAGCGGGTCAGCCCGGGGCGGGCAGGGTGATGCCGATCAGCGGGGTGGTGGTCGTGCTCGGAGTCGGCTTGCCGGGCGGGGTGGTGGGCTTGCCCGTGCGCTTGGTGCTGCTCGACGGCGCTGACGACGTGCTGGTGGACCGGTCCGCGGTCGGGGTGGCCGCGCTCGGCGAGGTCGTCGTGACCGGAGTCGGCGCGCTGGTGCGGGACACCGACGAGCGAGAGGCCGGCGTGCTGGCGCGTGCCGTGGCGGCAGCGCTCTCGGACTCACTGTCGACCGTCTGCGACGTGAGGGACGTGCTCGCGGTCTCGGTGCTCGTGGCGCCGGGCCCGGCGGCCTTGTCGGGCAGGACGAAGCCGATCGACAGCATGGCCGTCGCCCCTGCGAGCCAGAGCAGCACCAGACCGGGCAGGGGCTTCCAGGATGCTTCGCGGCCGACCGCCGCACGGTGCCCCAGGAACTCGCGCAGGTAGGCGTACAGGGTCAGGGCGGCGGTTGTCGCGACGAGCCACAGCGACCACGACGCGATGCGGGCGCCACGGGGCAGGTCAGCGCTCACGATGAGCCAGGCGTACCAGAGCAGCGTCCCCACACAGGCTGCGGCCAGCACCCCCACGATGAGCTTGGGGCGGGTCACAGATTTCCTCCAGAGTCGATCGGACAGCCCGCAAGGCTACCCAAGACCCGGCCGAACCCCCGAACCGTGCAGGTCAGGCGACTGCGAAGAGCTCGTCAGCCGACCTTGTGGAGCCAGCGCACGGGAGCCCCGTCGCCGGCATACCGAAAGGGTTCCAGCTCGGCATCCCAGTCGGTGCCGAGCAGCTCCTCCACCATCTCCGCCATCGCCTCGGGCGAACCCTGCGACAGCCGCAGCACCTCGCGGAGCCGGTCCTCGTTGACCACGGCGTCGCCGGAGGCGGAGGTCCAGGTGTGGTGGATCCCCAGGGCAGGGGTGTGCGACCAGCGCGAGCCGTCGGCGCCCGCGCTGGGCTCCTCGGTCACCTCGTAGCGCAGGTTGTCCCACCCGCGCAGCGTCGACGCGAGCTTGGCGCCGGTGCCCTGCACTCCTGCCCACGGGAACTCCGCGCGGACGAGTGCGGCACCGGCCGGCTGTGGGGTCCAGTCGATGGCCAGCCGGCCGTCGAGAGCGGACTCGAGGGCCCAGGTGATGTGCGGGCACAGCGCCTTGGGGGTGGAATGGATGAAAACCACCCCGCGGGTCATGACACGCGGCATCGCGACAGACATTCCGGGCCTCCTTGGTGTGCGAGGGACGTCTTCCCCACGAACCTCGTCACTGCTGGGCTCGGCGTGTGTGCCGCGGTGTTCAGTTGGCTGTGCGCGTCCCATTGTGCACCACGGACCACATCCGCACCAGCACTATCAGGAACCTCACCCCCACACGGCGGGGTGCCGCGTCGAGTCCGGCAGCGACGGGGACGAGACGGATCGTCTGAGTGGGCTCCTTCGGGGGGTGGACTCCCACCGTTGCGGCCCGGTACGCACCGGTTCCACTTGCCGTGCCGGACCTGTCAGTGCTGCGTCGGGCCGGGCGGTAGGCTCGCCGCGCCCAGCCGGTGCCAGCCGAGCTGGTGCCGGGGCAGTAGCTCAGTCGGTCAGAGCAGCGGACTCATAATCCGTCGGTCGTCGGTTCAAGCCCGACCTGCCCCACCAGTCGCAGCGTATGACTTCGCCTGAGGCCTGACGTTTCGGCTTCGGCTGATGGTTGACGCCTACTTCGGCCGATCCTTGACGCTCTCCTCATGTGGGAGACGCAGTTCGTCGTGCCGCCCGGTTGCGGACGCGACTGTCCGAAAGGCATCGACGGCCGTCCGCCATAGGCGGATGATCTGGGGATGGGTGCCCAGCCAGTCCTGGTCGGTCGCGAGCCCCAGCGAGCGGCCCTGCGTGCCGTCGTCCAGCGCGCCGCCGCCGGCGAGCCCGGCATGTTCTTGCTGCACGGTGAGGCGGGCATCGGCAAGACGAGCCTGGTCCGCGAGGCGGCTGCAGTGGGAGGTCAGACTGGTTGTCACGTCTTGTTCGGGCGTTGCCTCCGCTTCGGCGCCGACGTCACCAGCTATGTCCCCTTCACGCAGGCCTTCAATCAATGGCTACGAACAGCGAACAGCGACAGCCTCGACCGTCTTGCTCCCCACCGGGACCTGGACGACCTCGTCCCAGCCCTGACCGACCGGTCAGGTGGGCTCGCGCTGCTCCAGATCGGGGCGGCCGTGGGCCGCATCCAGGACGACGGGCCGACGGTCCTGGTGGTCGACGATCTCCAATGGTCCGACCCCAGCTCCCTGGACGTGCTCTCGTACCTCGTCGCGGGCTTCGTCCCTGGCCAACGGCTGGCCATCCTCGCGACTTATCGGGACACCGACCTCGGTGAGGGCCACCGTCTCCACGGCTGGCTGGCCGACGCGCTTCGGATGCCATCGGTGTCGCAGGCGGCGTTGGGGCGCATGGACGCGTGGACCGTCGAGGAGCTGGTACTGGCCAGGGGTGCTGCCGGAACCGCTCCCGGCCTGGCTGAGGAGGTGCTGCGCCGATCGGGCGGAAACCCTTATCTGGCCGATCTCCTCATCGCCGAGGCCGGGTCGTCGGACGAGCGAGAGCAGCCGGGCGGACGACGGCTGGTCGATGCTCTGTCGGCCTCGTGGCACCGTCTCTCCGCACCCGGTCGACGGGTGACGCAGCTGCTCGCGGTGGCTGGCGCACCAGTGGCCTACCCGGTGCTGCGGGACCTCGCGGCCCTCCACGGAATTGCCCCGGACGGCACGTCGACCGCCTTGGCCGAAACGGCAGCGCAGGGGATCACCGTCGAGACCGAGACCGGCGCGATCTGGTTCCGGCACCCACTGCTGGCGGAGACCATCGCGGGGAGCATGCGTCACCAGGAGAGGGTCGACCTGCACGCCGAGCTGGCCGCCCAGTGGCACGGCGCGGTCGACGTGGACGAGCGAGACCGGGCCAACTTCCTGGCCCTGCACTACGTGCAGGCCGGAGCCAGCGACGAGGCATTCGCCTGGTCCTTACGTGCCGCCGATGAGGCCGGGACCATCCGGGCCAAGGACGAGGAGTCCCACCATCTGTCCACTGCGGCACACCTGGTGGACCAGCTGTCCCACGCCATGGCGGCAACGGTCGACGACGTCGCACTGCTGATGCGCGCGGGGCGCGCGGCGGAAAGCGCCGGGGACGGGCCAGCCGCTGTGAGCCACCTCGAGTGTGCACTGGCTCGGGTTGACCGCTCGACCAGTGACTCGAAGCTGCTGGCGGCCCGCATCCTGCTGCACCTGCACACACTGCGCGACTGGGCCGGAGACGGCTCGACGCCGACAACCACGGACGACCCCCTCGAAGTGCTCGCGCTCACCAAGGACCTGTCCGACTCCGAGGAGCGGGCACTCGGCTTCGCGCAACTTGCCTGGGCCGAGATGTGGAATGGCCTAGAGGGAGCAGGCGACCATGCCGAGACGGCAGTACGGCTCGCGGAGCTGGTCGACACACCCCCGGCCCTCATCTGGTCCCTCGGCGCGCGGGCCCTGACCCGCTCGGGGACCGGCGAAGCGGTTGCGGACGCCGAGCGCGCGTTCGCTCTGGCTTTGGCGCACGGCGACACACGGCTCTACAGCTGGGCCACGGTGTTCGTCGGCAACAGCCTGGAGTCGGCGGGACGTTTCGCCGAGGCGAGCGCGATCGCCGGGAGCTCGTACCAGACCCTGCGCGACGCCGGCGAGTTCGACTTCGCCGCAGACGTCGGCTGGGGGGCGGCGCTGTGGGACTTCGGACTCGGTCGCTGGCCCCAGGCCCGGCGGATGGTCCGCGAGCTGCTGACCCTCGCGCGCAGCGACCACAGTGCCATGGGCGCGCGATGCGTCGCGGCGTTGCTGTGCGCCCACGAGGGCAGGCCTGCCTCCGCCCTCCTGCACCTGCGACGTGCCAGAGAGCTCCGTCCCCATCCGTCACCGGTCGGTGAGCCCTTGGTCGACACCCAGATCCGGGTCAGTCTCGCTCTCGGGGATCACCGGACGGCCCTCAAGACCATCAGGAAGCACGTCACCGCAGCGCTCCACGTCTACCCACCAACCGCCGACGAGTGGCTCATGTACGCGTCCCAGGCCGCCGCCGAGCTCGTCGACCACGGGGACGTGCCCGAGCGGGACGAGGCGCTCCGCCTGCTCGCCCTCATCGAGGCCGCTCGAGGTCTCGAGCCCCCGCCCTTCGCCCCCGTTGGTCCTCTGGACGCGGTCCACCCAGCCTACGGCGCGCTGCATGCAGCCCAGCGGGCACATTGTCTTGGCGCCGGAGCCGAGCTGGCTGATCTCTGGGAGGCCGCCTGCGCCGCGACCCTGGCGGCCGGCCTCCGTTACGAGCACGCACGAGCCCTCTACCGTCTGGCGCATCACCTGCTCACCCAAGGGCAGGACAGGGCACGGGCGAGCGCGGCACTCGTCACCGCACGAGACATCGCCGTCGACATCGGGGCCGGACCCCTCACCGACGGAATCAACAGCCTGGCTGCACAGGCGCACATCGTGCTTCCGTCGACTCGACCCGACGCGGCGCCGTCCCCTGGCCGCACTCTGGCTTTGCCAGCCAATCCGCCACTGACCCCACGAGAGGAAGAGGTCCTCGTCGGCCTGCTGACCGGGCAGACCTACTCGCAGATCGCCGCGCAGCTGTTCATCAGCGACAAGACGGTCAGCACCCACGTGTCCAACGTGCTCCGAAAGACCGGCACCGCGAACCGCATCGAGCTGGCCGAGCTGGCGCGACGCGGAAGCGCACCGGGACTCTGACCCGTCAGCCCGCGATCTCTCGAACCCTCTGGCCGGCCCACTGGTCGCCGTGGGGGCCGAGGAGGTGCAGCGTGACGCGGTGGAGGATGCCTCGCCCGGGCGAACGGGGATGACGTGCCGCGGCCGTGGTCGGACCCCCGCCCACGTCGCGCTGGTCGGCGGGTCAGCCCGCGAACAGCCCCGCCGCGCGCCAGGCGAAGAAGGCGACGGCCAGCACCACCGTCGCCGCGTGCAGCCGCGCGGTGCCGTGCGGCAGGTCAGAGCCGTGCACGAGGACGGCGCGCACGCTGGTGAAGGCGGCCAGTGCTGCAGCGAGCGGGAGGGCCAGCACCGTGACCACGCCGATCAGCAGCCAGAGCAGGTCGACGCCGACCGGAAGGGAGAGCTCGGTCCCGACGGGCACCAGCACGAGGAACGCCTCGACAGCGACGCAGGCAGCGGCGACCGCGAGTGCGGCCCGCGCGTCCGCCTGCGCCTCCACCAACGACTCGACGCGTTGGCGCTCGGCCCGCCGCGTCAGCCGCACCACGGGCTGTGTCATGTCGGCCAGCGTGGCACCGCGGGATGGCAGTCGCCTCATCCCGACATACGAGGCCGAACCGGGCCAGAAGGAGTGTCGTCGGGGCGCTGCCCGGACACCTGACTCGGTTGCCTTTGGGTGACAACTGGCGACGGTCATCGCAGCGGATCGCCGCAAACCGGTAGGTTGCCGGACATGACGGAGCCACTGGTTGTCCTCAAGGGCGTCAACAAGCACTTCGGCGAGCTGCACGTCCTCCAGGACATCAACCTGTCCATCGACAAGGGTGAGGTCGTCGTCGTCATCGGGCCCTCGGGGTCCGGCAAGTCGACGTTGTGCCGCACCATCAACCGGCTCGAGACGTTCGAGACCGGTTCCATCACCATCGACGGCGCGCCCCTCCCCGAGGAGGGCAAGGAGCTGGCGAAGCTCCGGGCCGACGTCGGCATGGTGTTCCAGTCCTTCAACCTGTTCGCGCACAAGACGATCCTCGACAACGTCACGCTCGGCCCGATCAAGGCCCGCAAGATCCCCAAGGCGCAGGCCGAGAAGCGGGCCATGGAGCTCCTCGAGCGGGTGGGCGTCGCACACCAGGCGCAGAAGTTCCCGGCCCAGCTCTCCGGCGGCCAACAGCAGCGCGTCGCCATCGCCCGGTCGCTCGCGATGGACCCCAAGGTGATGCTCTTCGACGAGCCGACCTCGGCGCTCGACCCCGAGATGATCACCGAGGTCCTCGACGTCATGGTCTCGCTCGCGAAGGAGGGCATGACCATGGTCGTGGTCACCCACGAGATGGGGTTCGCGCGCAAGGCCGCCAACCGTGTGGTCTTCATGGCCGACGGCCAGATCGTCGAGGAGAACGACCCCGAGGGCTTCTTCACGGCCCCCAAGTCTGATCGGGCCAAGGACTTCCTCGGCAAGATCCTCACCCACTGAACCTGCCTGACAGCAAAGACATCCAGACAGCACTGCACTGAAGACCGGGGCGCACCAGCGCAGCGGAGAACATCCCAGGAGGAAACAGCATGAAGATTCGTCAGATTGGCGCGCTGACCGCCGCATCGGTCCTCGCGCTCGGCCTGGCCGCCTGCGGCGACAGCGCCAAGGACGGCGGCACCGGAGGCGGTGGCGGCGGGGGGAGCAAGTTCAAGGTCGGCATCAAGTTCGACCAGCCCGGCATGGGCCTGAAGAAGGGCAACGACTACACCGGGCTCGACGTCGACGTCGCGACCTACGTGGCCAACGAGCTCGGTCACAAGGCCGGCGACATCCAGTGGGTGCAGGCGCCGTCCGCGCAACGCGAGACGCTCATCTCCACCGGTCAGGTCGACATGGTCGTCGCGACCTACTCGATCAACGACAAGCGCAAGGCCACCGTCTCCTTCGCCGGGCCGTACTTCATCGCCGGCCAGGACCTGCTCATCCGGGCCGACGACTCGTCGATCACCGGTCCCGACTCGCTGACCGGCAAGAAGCTCTGCTCGGTGACCGGCTCGACCTCCGCCGAGAACGTCAAGAAGGAGGTGCCCGGCGTCCAGCTGCAGGAGTTCGGCACCTACTCCGAGTGCGTCGCCGCCTTGGTCTCCAAGGGCGTGGACGCGCTGACGACGGACAACACGATCCTCGCCGGCTACGCCTCGCAGGACCAGTACAAGGGCAAGCTCAAGGTGGTCGGCAAGACCTTCTCCGAGGAGCGCTACGGGATCGGCATCAAGAAGGGCGACACCGCCACCTGCGACAAGATCAACACCGCACTCGCCAAGATGATCTCGTCCGGTGAGTGGCAGAAGGCGATCGACAAGAACCTCGGCCCGGCCGGGTTCCAGGTCGACAAGAGCAAGAACCCGCCCAAGCAGGACGCCTGCTCCTGATCCCGTGACCACCGCCTTCGGTATGCCGCCCGCCTCCGCGAGCGGGCGGCATACCGAAGTGCTTGTCGGCTGTGTGCACCGCTACGGAAGGGTCCCTCTGTGGGTGACATCCTGAGCAACTACGACGTCCTCGGGGCGTTCTGGATGACGATCAAGTTGTCGTTCTTCGGCGCCCTCGGCGCCCTCGTGCTCGGCACGATCGGCGCCGTCATGCGGGTCTCCCCCGTGGCGATGCTGCGCTTCCTCGGCACGTCCTACGTCAACATCTTCCGCAACACCCCGCTCACGCTGCTGATGGTCGGGAGCGTGCTCGGGCTCACCTACATCCTGGGGCTGTCGCTCGACCAGGACATCACCCAGAACGCGCTGCGGTGGGCCGGCGTCGTGATCGCGGTCTACCACGGAGCGTTCGTCACCGAGGCCCTGCGGTCCGGCGTCAACACGGTTCCGGTGGGGCAGGCCGAGGCGGCCCGGTCGCTCGGCCTGACCTTCGGTCAGACGATGCGCGAGGTGATCCTGCCGCAGGCCTTCCGCGGCTCGATCGCGCCGCTCGGCTCGGTCCTCATCGCGCTGATCAAGAACACCACGGTGGCCGCCGTCATCGTGTCGGCCGAGGCCGCCAGCCTGATGCAGAAGGTGATCGAGGCCGAGGGTGGGTCGTTCAGCATCTTCGCGATCTTCGCGCTGGGCTTCGTCATCCTCACCCTGCCGCTCGGCATCGGGTTCACCACCCTCTCGCGCCGCCTGGCGGTGAAGCGATGAGCGCCGCCGTCCTCTTCGACGCCCCCGGCCCCCGGGCCCGACGGCGGCACGCACTGCTCGCCGTCCTCGGGGCGCTCCTCCTGGTGGTGATCGTCGTCGTCGTGCTGCGCAAGATGCAGAGCGCGGGCCAGCTCGACCCCGCGCTGTGGAAGCCGTTCATCACCGACCGCTCGGTGTGGCGCGACTACCTCGTGAAGGGTCTGTGGGCGACGCTCAAGGCAGCAGCGATCTCGATCGTCTTCGCCGGGGTCTTCGGCATCCTGCTCGGCCTGGGTCGGCTCTCGCAGCTCGCCCCGCTGCGGTGGCTCTGCGGCGTGGTCGTCGAGTTCTTCCGGGCGGTGCCGGTCCTGCTGATGATGATCTTCGCCTACTTCGGCATCTACACCCGCAGCGACCTGTTCTCCGCGGAGACGGCACCGCTTGCGGCGGTCGTCACCGGCTTGACGCTCTACAACGGCTCGGTCATCGCCGAGCTGGTCCGCTCCGGCATCTTCGCCCTGCCCAAGGGCCAGTCCGAGGCGGGGTTGTCGATCGGTCTCACGCCGTCGCAGACGTTGCGCAGCATCCAGCTGCCGCAGGCCCTGACCGCGATGCTGCCCGCCCTGATCGGGCAGTTCGTCGTCGTCCTCAAGGACTCGGCGCTCGGCTACCAGGTCCTCTATCAGGAGCTGTTGACCTGGTCGAAGACGTTGGGCTCGGCGTTCTCCAACACGGTGCCCGCCTACATCGTCTGCGGCGTCCTCTTCATCCTGATCAACTACTCCTTGAGCAAGCTCGCGGGACTCGTCCAGCGTCGCCTGTCCCAGCGCGGCCGCGCCACGGTGCGCGAGGCGACCGCCGTCCCCGCAGCCACCGGCTCAGCGACGTCGACCTGAGGGCTCGGCAGGCAACGACGAAGGCCCCGGACCTGATGGTCTGGGGCCTCGTTGGTGGGGTGGCTCCCCCGGTTGGACTCGAACCAACAACCTGCCGATTAACAGTCGGCTGCTCTGCCAATTGAGCTACAGGGGAAAGTCCGTCGGCGGTCCCCCGCGTTCGGCGCTGCGCAACCATAGCAAAGGATGTGCGGAGTTCTGAAAACGGCTACCCGTGGGCGACGAGGTGGTGGCAAACCGCTCCCCGGCACGGCCGACGCGACGGTTTGCCACCCCCTCGACAGGTCGCCGGGGTCAGAGGGTCAGAGGGTCAGAGCCCGACCTGCTCGCGCAGGTAGGCCGCGGCTGCCCCGGTGCGGGCGACCAGCTCAGGGTCGTCGGCCCGGGCGCCACGGCCCAGCACCACCTGCTCCACGAGGCCGCCGCCGGCCAGGTCCTGCCGGATCGCCACCTTGGCCGACCGCCGGGGTCCGAGGTCGACGCGCTGGGCCAGCACCACGCTCGCCTGCACCCGCTCGCGCAGGGTCTCGGGCACCAGGCTCGACGCCCCGAGGACCCACTGTGAGGGGCGCGACCCGTCGACCCAGGTCACGGTCAGCTGGGTGAGCTCGGCCGACCAGGTGCCGCCGTCGACCTCGTGCCACGGGCGGTGCACCGTCCGCGCCCCCGCCGCATCGACGGCATACAGGGCGTGGTTGGTGGCCACCACGGTGGTGCCGCTGGCCTCCTCGCGGCCCCAGCTGAGCACCCGCTCCCCCGAGCCGAGCTCGACCGCGGTCCGCACCGGCGCCGGCAGGCGGTCGCCGCGGCGCAACGAGAGCGCCATCAGGACGCCTGGTCGCGCAACGTCGCGAGCTCGCGCTGGAGCTCTTGCAGCTCACCGCTGAGCGTGCGCGCCTGCGCAGGGTCGGTATGCGGGTCGGTCGCCATGCGGCGCATCGCCGACATCGCGTCGGCGATCTTGCGGGTCAACGAGACCTCCTGGACGCGCATCAGCAGCGCATCGATGTAGCGCCGTTCGGGCAGGCCGGTCGCGCGGTCCATGCGGGTGGGCAGCGACGCGACCGCGAGCTCGGCCACGAGTCCGTGCACCGCCAGGGGTGCGGCCTGGGTGACGCGGTCGGCCCAGGCCTGCACCGACAGCCCACGCTGCGGCCCGCCGGCCCCCCTGACACCGTCGAAGACGGCCCGGTGCGCGGGGGCGGTGAACGCGTCGGACGACACCTTGTCGACGTCGTCCGGGGAGAAGCTGTCGGGGTACTGCAGCAGGGTCTGGAGCAGCTGGCGCTCGGCGAAGACGATCGGGTCGCGCAGGTCGGGGGTCGGCAGCGCCGCCCGCGCTTCCTCGACCGAGGGCTCGGGCACCGAGTCGGCGTCACGGAGGGCGGGAGTGTCCTGGGCCTCCTTGGCGTCGCGCGCCGCCATCCGCTGGGCGCGGGACACCTCGGCCTGCACCTGCTCCACCTCGACGCCGATCCACCCCGACACGGTGCGGATGTACTCGGGCCGCATCGAGCTGTCCCGGATCGAGTTGACGATGGGGGCAGCGGCGCGCATCGCCTGCACCCGGCCCTCCGCGGTCGACATGTCGAACCGGTTGATCGTCGTGCGCACCGCGAACTCGAACATCGGCACCGCGTCGTCGATGAGGTGCCGCACTGCGTCGTCGCCCTGGGCGATCCGCAGGTCACACGGGTCCATGCCACCCTCGGCCACCGCCACGAACGACTGGGAGGCCCACCGCTGGTCCTCGCCGAACGCCCGCATCGCGGCCTTCTGACCCGCCGCGTCGCCGTCGAAGGTGAACACCACGCGGGCCGGCGCCAGGTCGGCCTCGTCGCGCATGATCCGGCGCAGCACCTTGATGTGGTCCACCCCGAACGACGTGCCGCAGGTGGCGACCGCACCCTCGATGCCGGCCAGGTGGCAGGCCATCACGTCGGTGTAGCCCTCGACGATGACCGCCTTGCGCTCCGCCGCAATCGACTTCTTCGCGGCGTCCAGCCCGTAGAGGACCGTCGACTTCTTGTAGATGGGGGTCTCGGAGGTGTTGAGGTACTTGGCCGCGATCCGGTCGTCGTCGTAGAGCCGGCGCGCCCCGAAGCCGACCGTGTCACCGGTGATGTCGCGGATCGGCCAGACCAGCCGGCCTCGGAACCGGTCGTAGAGTCCCCGGCTCCCCCGCCCGGACAGCCCGCCGAGGGTGACTTCCTCGTCGGTGAAGCCCTTGGCCCGCAGGTGTCGCGACAGCTCCTCGCCACCGCGCGGGGCGAACCCGACACCGAAGCGCTTGGCCGCCTCGCTGTCGAAGCCGCGCTCGCGCAGGAAGTCGCGGCCGGCCCTCGCCTCCGGCGCGTTGAGCAGCGCGTGGTGGTAGAACTCCTGCGCCACGCGGTGCGCCTCGACCAGCCGCGAGCGCCGCCCGAGGGTCTCGCCGTCGCGGGGTCGACCACCCTCCTCGTAGTGCAGCTCCAGACCGAGCTTCTGGGCGAGCCGCTCGATCGCCTCGGTGAAGGTGAGGTGCTCGACCTTCTGGACGAACGAGATGACGTCGCCGCCCTCACCGCAGCCGAAGCAGTGCCAGGCCCCGACGACGGGGCGGATGTTGAACGAGGGGGTCTTCTCGTCGTGGAACGGGCACAGCCCCTTCATCGAGCCCGGTCCGGCCGGGCGCAGGGTGACGTGCTCGCGCACGACGTCCTCGATGGACGAACGCTCCTTGACGAGCGCGACGTCCTCGGCCTTGATCCGACCCGCCAACTGGCCCTCCTTGTCGCGGCTGAGTCTAGGTGGTGCTCCGGGAGCCGCGTGGGCGACCTGCACAGCCTGCTCAGGACCAGGTGCGGTGGAGGTGCTCGGCGCGCACGTCGGTGAGGGAGGCGACCTGGTCGACCACGACCCGCAGGGCGGCTGCGTCGTCGCTGGCGGACTTCCAGTCACCGAGGAGGTCGGGGTCGAGCCGTCCGACCGGGTCGTCGCGGTAGGCGGCGACCAGGTCGGCGACGACCTCGCGCTGTCGGCTGAGCACGTCGACGCGTTCCTGGGCGTGCATCACGAAGTGCGCGGCCACCGCCTTGAGCACGGCGCACTCGGCGCGGGTGTCGTCCGGGACCACGAGGTCGGCGGCATAGCGGGTCAGCGGCCCACCACCGTGCCGCTCGCGGGTGGCCACCTCGACGGTGTGCACGAAGCGCCCGATCAGTCGCGAGGTCAGGTCCTTGAGCATCGCGCGATCGGCCCGCGACCCGTCGTATGCGGTGGGCACGGCCACGTCGGCCAGCACACGTTCCAGCGCGGCCCCGAGCGCGTCGACGCCGAGGTCGGCGGCGTAGAGGCCGGTCGCCACGGCCAGCACCGAGTCGACGTCGGTGCGGTCTCGCAGCCGGCGGACGTCGAGCCGCCCGGAGGCGATGGCGTCCTCGACGTCGTGGACGGAGTAGGCGACGTCGTCCGACCAGTCCATGACGTCGGCCTCGATGCACCGCTGGCCATCGGCCCGTCCGGCCCGGAACCACTCGTAGACCGGCAGGTCGTCGTCATAGACCCCGAACTTCGCGCCGGCGCCGGACTCCCCCCGGCTCCACGGGTACTTGGTCGCGGCGTCGAGGGTGGCCCTGGTGAGGTTGAGCCCGGCGGGACGTCCGTCGGGGTGCACCCGCTTGGGCTCGAGCCTCGTCAGCAGCCGCAGGGTCTGGGCGTTGCCCTCGAAACCGCCGATGTCGCGGGCGACCTCGTCGAGAGCCCGCTCGCCGTTGTGGCCGAACGGCGGGTGGCCGAGGTCGTGCGCGAGACAGGCCGAGTCGACGACGTCAGCGCTGCAGCCCAGGGCCTGCCCGAACTCGCGGCCGATCTGGGCGACCTCGAGGCTGTGGGTCAGCCGGTTGCGGACGAAGTCGTCGTCGCCGGGCTGCACCACCTGGGTCTTGGCCGAGAGGCGGCGCAGCGACGCGGAGTGCACCAGCCGGGCCCGGTCGCGGGCGAAGTCGTCGCGGTCGGCGCGCTTCGTGGCGGGGTCCTCCCGCACCCAGCGCTCACGGTCGACCGAGCTGTACGCCACGACCCGGAGCCTACGGCCGGGCGGCCCGCGCTGCCTCGGCGGCCCGCTCGACCCACTTGGGCTGGTCGCCGTAGCGCTGGCTCGGGATCAGCCGTCCCGCCGCGCTGTCCTCGATCAGCTGGGCCATCCGCCGCTCACGGGTGACCTCCTGCTTGGCGGTCACCACCCAGTGCGTGGCGAGCCGCTTGTAGGTCTTGGTGGCGATCTCCCAGAACGCGCTGGCCGCGGGATCTGCGGCCAGCCGAGCGGCCTGGTCTGCCGACAGCTCGATGCCGTCGCCCTCGTAGGAGTAGACCGCGGACCTGTCCTCGCGGCGCAGCTCGTAGGCGGCCAGCCCGGACGGCTGCATCCGGCCCTCGGTCTTGAGCCGCTCGACCGCGGCGATGTTGATCGCGCTCCAGTTGCTGGACTTCTTGCGCGGGGTCCAGCGCTGTCGTCTCGTGTCGTCGTCGATCCGCTGGGCGACCGAGTCGATCCAACCCCAGCAGAGCGCCTCGATCACGGCCTCCTCCCAGGTGAGGCCACGCTCGGGGACGTGCTTCTTGTTGAGGCCCATCCAGAGCTCGGTCGCCGTGTCGTGGTTGGCAGCCAGCCACGCCGCGAACTCCTCGGGCCCGGAGAAGAAGGTCGCGGGCCGCTCGGCGGTCCCGCCGGGCGTGCCGATCTGCTTCTTCCTCGTGGCACCCATGGCGGCAGCCTGCCACGAGCCACCGACGGTGCGCTGCCCCCTGAGCCCACCGCCACCGGTGACCCGTGCCCTGACCCGGCCGCGGTGTTTGGGCGGGTCCACGGCTGGGCAGGGGGTAGAGCATGACCACGAACTCAGCCAAGACCGACAAGACCGTCGCCTTCCTCGTCGCCAAGGAGGGCATCGAGCGGGTCGAGCTCACCGAGCCCTGGCAGGCCGTCACCGACGCCGGCGCGCGCGCCGTGCTGCTGTCGCCCGAGGACGGGGAGGTGCAGACCTTCGACCACCTCGACAAGGCCGAGACCCGCAGGGTCGACCAGACCGTGTCAGCGGCCTCCGTCGACGACTTCGACGCCCTGGTCCTGCCCGGTGGGGTGGCCAACCCCGACGCACTGCGCACCGACGCCGACGCAGTCGCCTTCGTCCGCGACTTCGTGGCCAGCGGCAAGCCGGTCGCGGCCATCTGCCACGCCCCGTGGACGCTGGTCGAGGCCGACGTGCTGCAGGGCCGCACCGTCACGAGCTGGCCGAGCCTGCAGACCGACCTGCGCAACGCCGGGGCCGAGTGGGTCGACGAGCAGGTCGTCCAGGACGGCAACCTCATCACCAGCCGCAACCCCGACGACCTCCCGGCGTTCAACAGCGCGCTCCTCGAGGCGCTGACGCACGGGGCGGCGAGCCAGACGGCCTCGACGACCTGACCACCACTGGTAGACCACCGCGGCACCGGCGACGCCGAGCGCCCAGAGCACGTGCCAGCCGTTCATGACGAGCAGCCCCAGCACCGAGCTCAGTGCGACGACGGCGGTCCACCAGGCGCGGGTGCCGCGCTCGAGCAGGCGCACGGCCGCCGCGGTGCCGAGCACGTACACGAGGGTGAAGCAGCCCGTCGCCAGCAGCATCAGCGGCGTGAGCCCGAGGTGCAGCACCTCGGAGGCGACCAGCCAGAGCACGGACTGGGTGGCGATCAGGGCGAGGCTGCGGCGCGGCACCTCACCGGGTCCCGAGCCCGCGGCGAGCCCGATCGGCAGGGCACCGTCGCGGGCCAGCGCCGCACCGAGCCGCGAGCCACCAGCGAAGTAGGCGTTCATCGCCCCGACGGTGAGCAGCACCGCCACCACCGCGGTGACGACTCGGACCTCGCCACCGGTCCCGGCGGCCAGCAGGTCCGACAGGGGCGCCTCGCTCGAACCGGTGGCCGGCCCGAGGACCGTGAGACTGGTCGCTGCCAACGCGAGGTAGAGGGCGCCCACGACGACCAGGGCGATCGCGGTCGCGCGGGGGACGTCGCGGGCCGGTCGGCGGTAGTCGCCCGCGAGCGAGGCCACCGCCTCCCACCCCGCGAAGCCCCAGACGAGCAGCGCCGCCGCCGAGCCCACGGCCCCCCAGCCGTGCGGGGCGAACGGTCGCAGGTTGGCCCACGAGGCGTGCGGCAGCGCGGCGACGATGGTGACCACCATCAGGGTCGCGAGCACCGCAGTCAGGACCAGCTGGACCCGTCCCGAGAGCCGCAGCCCGGCGGCGTTCATCAGCGCCACGCCGACGACGAGGCTGGCGGCGACCGTGACCGCCACGGGGCGGCCGCCACCCAGCGCGTCGGCCACGTAGTGCCCGGCCATCAGCGACGCGGGCGGGGCGCCGACCGGGACGGCGAAGAAGAAGCACCAGCCGACCGCAGCCGAGGCCCGTGGCCCGAAGGCGCGGCGCACATAGGTCGACACGCCACCGGTGTCCGGGAACCGCGCCCCCATCGCGGCGAACGTCGAGGCGAGCGGGATGCTCAGGACGACCAGCGCCGCCCAGGCGACGAGCGAGGCCGGGCCGGCGATCCCCGCGGCGATGGCGGGCAGGGTGATCACCCCGGTGCCGAGCACGGCGCCGATGGAGAGCGCGGTGCCCTGCGGGATGCTCAGGCCGGTGCGTGCAGTCGGTGTGGTCATGGTCCCAGCATGGCGCTGCATTGGCCCGCCCAGAAGATCCACTTTGCCACTCTCTGATTGAGCCAATCGTGCACCGCTCACCTAGGCTGTTCGGGTGGACCTGCCCCTCTCCCCCGGCACCTCGGGCGACCGCGCCGCCTCCATCTACCGCGAGCTCCTCGACGCCGTCCTCGACGGGCGGCTGGCAGCCGGCGCGAAGCTGCCACCGAGCCGGGCGCTGGCCGCGTCGCTGGGGGTCGCCCGCGGCACCGTCACCACCGCATACGACCGGCTCACCGCCGAGGGCTTCCTGGTGACGCGCGTCGGCGCCGGGACCTTCGTGTGCCCCGACATCGAACCCCGCCGCGCCCGCCGCGCGCCGGTGGGTGCCGTGCGCCCGCGGCCGGTCTGGGAGTCCCTGCCGCCGCCTGTCGCCGACGCCGCACCCACGGAGTTCGACCTCTCCGTCGGCGGTCCCGACACGACGCTCTTCCCGCTCGCGGTGTGGCGCCGCCTGGTGTCGGCCACCTTGCGACCGTCCCTGCTCACCGCGTCCGCCTACGAGGGCGGCGGCCACCCCGGCCTCCAGGCCGAGATCGCGCGGTATGTCGGCCTGTCCAGGTCGGTCGTCGCCGGCGCCGAGGACGTGCTGCTCACCAACGGCGCCCAGCAGGCGCTCGACGTCGTCGCCCGCGCGGTCCTCGACCCGAAGGACGTCGTGGTGGTGGAGGACCCGGGCTACACCGCGGCCACCCGGCTGTTCGCCTCGCACGGTGCCGTGGTGCGACCGGTGCGGGTCGACGCCGAGGGCCTCGTGGTGGACGAGCTCCCCGGCTCCGCGCGGGTCGTCTACGTGACCCCGTCGCACCAGTTCCCCACCGGCGCGGTGATGTCACTGCGACGTCGGATCGCGTTGTTGGAGTGGGCGTCTCGACGCAACGTCGTCATCGTCGAGGATGACTACGACAGCGAGTTCCGGTTCGAGGACCGACCCCTGGCGCCGTTGCAGAACCTCGACCGCGACGGCCGGGTGGTCTACATCGGGTCGTTCTCCAAGACGCTGATGCCGTCGCTACGGGTTGGCTACCTCATCGCCCCTCGCTCGCTCCAGGACACCCTGCGCGAGGCCAAGCTCCTCACCGACTGGCAGGGCGACGCGGTCACCCAGGGCGCCCTGGCCAGGTTCATGTCCGAAGGGCTGCTGTCGGCCCACGTCCGGAAGGTCACCAAGGTCTACGCACGTCGACGGCAGGCGCTGCTCGACGGCCTCGCGACGCTGCCCGCCGGAGTCCTCCAGGTGCTGCCGTCCGCCGCCGGGCTGCACGTCTGCACCTACTTCGTCGACCGCGGCGTGGACGACGTGGCGGTGGCCGCCGACGCCGCCCGGGCCGGGGTCGCCCTCGAGCCCGTCTCGGTGCGCTTCAGGGGCAGCACTCCTCGACCGGGCCTCGCGATGGGGTTCCGGAGGATCGAGGTGGACCAGGTGCCGGAGGCCGTGGCGCGCCTCGCGGCGGTGCTGCCCGGCCCGGGTCAGGCCCCGACGTAGAGAGCCAGGTGCTCGCCGGTCAGCGTGGAGCGGTCGGCGACCAGGTCGGCGGGGGTGCCTTCGAACACCACGCGTCCACCGTCGTGCCCCGCCCCGGGACCCAGGTCGACGATCCAGTCGGCGTGCGCCATCACAGCCTGGTGGTGCTCGATGACGATGACCGACTTGCCCGACTCCACGAGCCGGTCCAGCAGCCCCAGTAGGTTCTCGACGTCGGCGAGGTGCAGACCCGTGGTCGGCTCGTCGAGCACGTAGACGTCGCCCTTCTCCGACATCTGGGCGGCCAGCTTGAGCCGCTGGCGCTCGCCACCGGACAGGGTGGTCAGCGGCTGCCCGAGGCTGAGGTAGCCCAGCCCGACGTCGACGAGCCGGTCGAGCACGGTGTGGGCGGCCGGCGTCTTGGCGTCGCCGCTGCCGAAGAACGACTCGGCCTCGGTGACCGACATGGCCAGCACCTCGGCGATGTTCTTGCCGCCCAGGGTGTACTCGAGCACCGCCGCCTGGAACCGCCGCCCCTCGCACTCCTCGCAGGTCGACTCGACGGTGGCCATGACCCCCAGCTCGGTGAAGATGACGCCCGCGCCGTTGCAGCTCGGGCAGGCACCCTCGGAGTTGGAGCTGAAGAGGGCGGGCTTGACGCCGTTGGCCTTGGCGAACGCCTTGCGGATCGGCTCCAGCAGCCCGGTGTAGGTGGCCGGGTTGCTGCGGCGCGAGCCCTTGATCGCGGCCTGGTCGATCACCACCACGCCGTCCCGCTTGGCGACCGAGCCATGGATCAGCGAGCTCTTGCCCGAACCCGCGACCCCGGTGACGACGCAGAGCACCCCCAGCGGGATGTCGACGTCGACGTCGCGCAGGTTGTGGGTCGAGGCTCCCCGGACCTCCATCACCCCGGTGCGCTCACGCACCGACTCCTTGAGGTGCGCGCGGTCGTCGAGGTGGTGGCCGGTGGTGGTGTCGCTGCCGCGCAGCCCGTCGACGGTGCCCTCGAAGCAGACCGCGCCACCGGCCCTGCCGGCGCCCGGGCCGAGGTCGACGACGTGGTCGGCGATCGCGATGGTCTCCGGCTTGTGCTCGACGACGAGCACGGTGTTGCCCTTGTCGCGCAGCTGGAGGAGCAGCTGGTTCATCCGCTCGATGTCGTGCGGGTGCAGCCCGATCGTGGGCTCGTCGAAGACGTAGGTCACGTCGGTGAGGGACGAGCCGAGGTGTCGGATCATCTTGGTGCGCTGGGCCTCACCACCGGACAGCGTGCCGGCCGGCCGGTCCAGGGAGAGGTAGCCCAGCCCGATCTCGGTGAAGGAGTCGAGCGCATGCTGCAGGCCCGCCACCAACGGCGCCACCGACGGCTCCTCCAGCTCGCGCACCCACTGCGCCAGGTCGCTGATCTGCATCGTGCACAGGTCGGCGATGTTCTTGCCCTTGATCTTCGACGACCTGGCCTCGGCGCTGAGGCGGGTGCCCTCACACTCGGGACAGGTCTGGAAGGTGATGGCCCGCTCGACGAAGCGCCGGACGTGCGGCTGCATCGCCTCGACGTCCTTGCTGAGCATCGACTTCTGGATCTTGGGGATGACGCCCTCGAAGGTGAGGTTGACGCCTTCGACCTTGATCTTGGTCGGTTCGGCGTAGAGCATCGTCTCGAGCTGCTTCTTGGTGAACGAGCCGATCGGCTTGTCCATCGGCAGCCCCATCCCCTCGAACAACCTGCCGTACCAGCCGTCCATGGAGTAGCCGGGCACGGTCAGGCCGCCGTCGCGCAGCGACTTGGACTCGTCGTAGAGGGCGGTCAGGTCGAAGTCGGAGACCGCCCCCATGCCCTCGCAGCGCGCGCACATGCCGCCGAGGTAGACCTGGTTCTGGACCACGGCCTTCTCGACGCGGCCGCCGGCCTTCTCGGTGCTCATCACCCCGCTGGCCTTGCGGGTGGGCACGTTGAACGAGAACGCGGTCGGCGGCCCCACGTAGGGCTTTCCCAACCGGCTGAACAGGATCCGCAGCATCGCGTTGGCGTCGGTCGCCGTGCCGACGGTCGAGCGGGGGTTGGCACCCATCCGCTCCTGGTCGACGATGATCGCCGTCGTCAGCCCCTCGAGCAGGTCGACGTCAGGCCGGGCCAGCGACGGCATGAACCCCTGCACGAAGGCGCTGTAGGTCTCGTTGATCATCCGCTGGGAGTCCGCCGCGATGGTGCCGAAGACCAACGAGCTCTTGCCCGAGCCGGAGACGCCGGTGAAGACGGTCAGCCGCCGCTTGGGGATGTCGACGCTGACGTCCTTGAGGTTGTTCTCCCGGGCACCGTGCACCCGGATCAGGTCGTGGCTGTCGGCGACGTGCACCCCGGTCCCCTGAGAGTCCGTGGCCCCGGCCTGCGTGGCCCCGGCCTGCGTGGCCTTGGCCTCGGTCGTCTTTCCCCTGCTCATCGTGCCTCCCTCTCCCGCGTCCGTCGGCTCGCAAGCCTAGTCACGGGTTTGGGCGACAGGCTTCTCGATTCGTGACGACCCGAGCCGACCGGGTCGTCAGCCCCCGGAGACCGAGAGCTCGGCTTCCGCGACGGCCTGTCGGTGTGCCTCACTGAGCTCGCGGCTCTCGAGCCAGCCCTCGGGCAGCGCCACGTGCCGGGGCGAACCAGCCCGGCCACGCTGCCCTTCCGCAGCCTCCCCCGGCCAGGTGGCGGAAGGGTCCATCGTCGCGATCAGCCGGTCGAGGGCCTCCATCGAGTCGACCAGCGCGAGCTGGTGGCGCACCGTCGAGCCGGCCGGGAATCCCTTGAGGTACCACGCGATGTGCTTGCGGATGTCGCGGCACGCCTTGTACTCGTCGTCGTAGAAGTCGATGAGGTACTCGGTGTGCCGCCGCATCGTCGCGGTCACCTCGCCGAGCGTCGGCTCGACCCGCGCCGGCGCACCCGCGAAGGCGGCGGCTAGGTCGGTGAAGAGCCAGGGCCGACCGAGGCACCCACGGCCCACCACGACCCCGTCGCAGCCGGTCTCACGCGTCATCCGCACGGCGTCCTCGGCCGACCAGATGTCGCCGTTGCCGAGCACCGGGATCGTCTTCACGGCCTCCTTCAGCCGCGCGATCGCCGACCAGTCGGCCTCGCCCGAGTAGGCCTGCGAGGCAGTCCGCCCGTGCAGTGCCACAGCCGCCACCCCGGCTCGCTCGGCGGTGCGCCCTGCCTCGAGGTAGGTGAGGTGGTCGTCGTCGATGCCCTTGCGCATCTTCACGGTGACCGGCACGTCATACGGGCTGGCCTCGCGGACCGCGCCACGCACGATGGCCTCGAACAGGTCGCGCTTCCACGGCAGGGCGGCGCCGCCGCCCTTGCGGGTCACCTTCGGGACGGGGCAGCCGAAGTTGAGGTCGATGTGGTCGGCCCGGTCCTCCGTGACGAGCATGCGGACGGCCGCAGCGACGGTCGCCGGGTCGACGCCGTAGAGCTGGATCGAGCGCGGGTCCTCCTCCGGGTCGTGCTCGATCAGCCGCATCGACTCGGGTGTCCGCTCGACCAGTGCGCGAGAGGTGATCATCTCGCTGACGTAGAGGGAGGTCGCTCCGCTGGCACCACCCTGGTCGAGCCCCTGGTTGCCGTACTCGCGGCACAGCTTGCGGAACGCGCGGTTGGTGATGCCCGCCATCGGGGCCAGCACGACCGGCGACTCGATGGTGTGGCGCCCGATCTGCAGCGGGGGCAGCACGGCGGTGGAGGTGGTGGTCATGGCGGCACCAGTGTCCCATCTGCTGGTTGACTGGCCGAATGCGTGCCCTCGTCAGCGCCGACGCGCTCCTCGCCGAGCTCCGGGACGACAAGGTCCCGGTGGTCCTCGTCGACGTCCAGTGGAGCCTCACCGCGACCGCGGGTCCGCCCGGGCGGGAGCTGTATGCCGCGGCGCACCTGCCGGGCGCCCACCACGTCGACCTCGACGCCGAGCTCGCTGGGCCACCCGGCGCCGGCGGTCGTCACCCGCTCCCCCAGGCGCACGCTGTCGAGGCCGCAGCCCGACGTTGCGGTGCGGACAACGACTCGCGCATCGTGGTCTACGACCAGGGCCCGTCGATGGGGGCGGCCCGGGGGTGGTGGGTGCTCAGGTACTTCGGTGCGACCGACGTGCGGGTGCTCGACGGCGGGCTCGCCGCGTGGCGTTCAGTGGGCGGCCCGGTGACGACTGAGCCGCCCGAGCCGGGCGCCGGGGCGTTCGAGGCGCACGCGGGTGGGATGCCGCTGGTCGATGCCGAGGGTGCCGCCCGGGTGGCGCGCGAGGGCCTGCTCCTCGACGCGCGCGCTGCCGAGCGGTTCCGGGGGGAGACGGAGCCGATCGACCCCGTGGCCGGACACGTGCCGGGGGCGGTCAGCGCACCGACCACCGAGAACCTCGCCGCCGACGACTGCTTCCTCGACGCTGCCACCTTGCGAGACCTGTTCTCCCGCAAGGGAGACCTCACGGCGGGACCAGTGGCCGCCTACTGCGGGTCGGGGGTGACGGCCGCGCACGAGGTGCTGGCGCTGCACGAGGCCGGCATCGAGGCAGCCCTGTATGCCGGGTCGTGGAGCGAGTGGATCACCGACCCCAGCCGTCCGGTGGCCACCGGAGCCTGACCCCCACCGCTCGCGCTCCCCCCGGTTCGAGGTGATATCGGACCGGATTCCGGTCTGGTATCACCTCGAACCGCAGGACGCAGGAGCGTCAGAGCCAGCCGTACTCGTCGGCGATGCGGACCGCATCGGCCCGGTTGCGGGCCATCGTCTTGCCGATCGCCGAGGACAGGTGGTTGCGGACGGTCCCCTCCGACAGGCTGACGTCCCGGGCGATGTCGGCGACCGAACCGCCCGCCCGAGCCGCGACGAGCACCTCGGTCTCTCGAGCCGTGAGCGGGGACTCACCGCCGGCGAGCGAGTCGGCGGCCAGCGCCGGGTCGACGACGCGCAGCCCGGAGTGCACGCGACGCACGGCCTCGGCGAGCTGGCGGGCCGGGGTGTCCTTGACCACGAAGCCGCTGGCGCCCGCCTGGAGCGCTCGCCGCAGGAAGCCGGGTCGCCCGAAGGTCGTGACGATCAGCACCCGGACACCGGGCATGGCGTCGTGCAACGCCGCTGTGGCGGCGATCCCGTCCAGACCCGGCATCTCGACGTCGATCAGCGCCACGTCCGGGTGGGTGGACCGGGCCGCCGCGACCACGTCGTCGCCGCTGCCGACCTCGGCGACCACCTCCATGTCGGGCTCGAGTCCGAGCAGGGTGGCCAGGGCACCTCGCACCATGGCCTGGTCGTCGGCGAGCAGCAGTCGGATGGTCATGCCTCAACCCTCTCGTGCGTGTCGGGATCGGCCCCGCGGGGGTCGGCGGACGTCGTGACCGCCAGCTGGTAGCCCCTCGGCGACAGCGGTCCCGCGACGAGGTGGGCGCCGGCGGCCTCGGCGCGTTCCTGGAGCCCGATCAACCCGGTGCCGGGACTCCCGGGCTGCACCCCGACTCCGTCGTCGGTGACGGTGATGCCCTGCTCGTCGAGACTGACACGGCAGGTCGTCGCACTGCTGTGCCGGATCACGTTGGTGACCCCTTCGCGCAGGGTCCAGGCGCAGAGCTCGCGCAGGTGGCTCGGCACCGCGTCGGCCGCGGTCGGCAGGTCGGCCTCGATCCCCGCCGCGGCCAGGCTGGAGCGGGCGCGGGCCAGCTCGGCGGGCAGCGACATCTCGCGGAACCCGGCGACGGCCTGCCGCACGTCCGCGAGCGCGTCGCGGGCCAGCCGCTCGAGATCGGCCACCTCGACCCGCGCCCGTTCGGGGCTGACCTCCAGCAGCCGGGCAGCCAGCTCGGCCTTGACGGTGATGACCGTGAGGCTGTGCCCGAGGATGTCGTGCACGTCCCGGGCCATCCGGTTGCGCTCGTCCTGGATCGCGAGCCGGGCGTTCTCCTCGCGCGCCTCCGCGAGCGCGCGCTGTCGTTGTGCGGCGATCATGCCGCCGGTCACCGCCGCCATCGCGAGCACCATCGACATGCTGATGCTCGCGTCGTGGGTCCAGCCGTCGACGTGGAAGGTGAGGAACTCGTAGAGCGCCACGAGGCATCCCCCGAGCGCCAGGCCCAGGCGGACACGGAAGGTCCACAGTCCCGACACCGCGAGGAAGACCCAGGTGGCGGCGCCCTCCTGTCCGATCGTCACCGTGGCGAGGGCCGCCAGCAGGGCGAGCCCGGCCCAGTAGGCGATCCCGATCCTCGTGACGTACCAGTGCGAGTCGACCGAGCCGCGGGTGCCCCACACCGCCGCCCGCAGGTGGGAGAAGTGCACGAGGTAGAGCACGACGAACACGACGAGCACGATGAGGCCGCCGTCCGCCCGCAGGCTCTGGCGCTGCTGCCAGGCGGCGCTGAACGCGTCGGACAGGAAGACCAGCCAGATGCCTGCGAAGAAGAAGCCGATGAGCCGGCCACCCCGGAAGTCCTCGCCGACGTCTCGCTCGCTCACGTCACCCAGCCTGTCAGAGACCGGCCCGGTGGTGAACGGGCCCGGCGTGAAGGACCTCAGGGCCTGGAGCGGCCTCAGACGCGCGCGGTGTCGCGACGGAACCGCCATGCCGCGCCTCCCGCGAAGACAGCAAGCCACACCAGCACGTTGGCCAGGCCCACCCAGCCGGGGCTGTCACCCGTCATCGGTGCGTGCGCCAGCTCACTCACGCCGTACATGGGTGTGAACTTCGCGATGGTCTGGAAGGTGTGACCCATCTGGTCCAACGGGGTGAAGAGTCCGCCGAGGAAGGCCAGCAGTGCCAGCCCCGGGCCGAGGATCTGCATCACGTTGTCCGTGGGGAGCAGGTAGCCCATGAACACGCCGAACGCGGCGAAGACCAGCGACCCCACCCAGGCGATCAGCGCCGTCTCCCACCACAGGTGGGTGTCCATCCGCGCCTGCGTCAGTGCGCCGGCGGCATACACGACGACGACGGAGAGCAGCCCGAGCAGCATGGCCACGAGCACCTTGACGGCGATGTATGCCGCGGGTGTCAGCGGCGTGAGGCGCAGCTGGCGGCTCCATCCCTGGCTGCGTTCGGTCGAGACCATCGCGCCTCCGGCGGTCGTGGACAGCATCGCGCCGTAGAGGGCCATCGAGATCATGATCGCGGCGGCCCAGTTGCCGTGCGGGCCGTCGGCCTGCAGCGAGTAGTCCTTGCCGGTGCCGAAGAGCAGGAAGAACACGACCGGCAGCACCATCGAGAAGATCACGGTGCGGCGGTTGCGCATCATCCGGCGCAGCTCGAGGCGCAGCAGCGTCGGGTTGAACCCACCCAGCGGCGGGACGACCCGGTCGGCAGCGGCGGTTGCGGTGGCGGTGGTCATGACTCGTCCCCCTCGGTGGTCAGTGAGATGAAGGCGTCCTCCAGGCCGCGGGAGGTGATCTCGAGGTCGTGGGCGCTGGTGTGGGCCAGCAGGTGGCGGGCGACCGCGTCGCTGTCGGTCGTGGCGATGAGCACGGAGTCGCCCCGCACCTCGACCGTCTCGACACCGGGAAGTCGTTGCAGCGCAACCTCGTCGGCGTCGTGCAGGGTGGCGCGGACGGTGCGGCCGGAGACGAGCGCCTTGACCTGCGAGGCGGTGCCGTCGGCCACCACCTGGCCGTGGCTGACGAGGACGATGCGGTCGGCGTAGGCGTCGGCCTCCTCCAGGTAGTGCGTGGCGAACAGCACGGTGCGCCCCTGCGCGGCGTCCTCGCGGATGGCCGCCCAGAAGTCGCGGCGGCCGGTGACGTCCATGCCGGTGGTCGGCTCGTCGAGGACGAGGAGCTCGGGGTCCGGCAGCAGCGCCATGGCGAACCGCAGCCGCTGCTGCTGGCCGCCCGAGCACTTGCCGACGCGCCGGTCACCGATGTCGGCGATGCCGGCCCGGCCCAGCACCTCCGCCACCGGCCGGGTGTTGCTGAACAGGCTGGCGGTCAGCCGCAGGGTCTCCTCGACGGTGAGGTCCTTGAGGAGGCCTCCGGACTGCATCACGGCCGAGATCAGGCCGTGGCGGACCGCGTCTGGCGGCTCCATGCCGTAGACCTGCACGCTCCCCTCGTCGGGCCGGGAGAGCCCGAGCATCATGTCGATGGTCGTGGTCTTGCCGGCGCCGTTCGGCCCGAGGAACGCGATGATCTCCCCCGGGTGCACGGTCAGGTCGATCCCGCGTACGGCGCGGACACTGCCGAAGCTCTTGGTGAGGCCGCGCAGCTCGATCGCGGGCACCGCCGTGCTGCGCGCGGCTCCCGGCGCCTGACCCTGTGACATGCGTGCGGTCTGTGACATGACCCGAAGCGTGCCGCGGGCACGCTGTCGCGCCCCCACACAGCCGTCACGAGCCGACCGTGACGTCTGTCAGGACCAGAGCCTCGGTGTCAGGAGCGCCGGCCGACGTTGAGTGCGATCGGGGTGACCGGGTCGTCGGGAGCAGAGGTGGTGATCCGCGCGACCTCGAACACCTCGCCGGTGGTCGTCTTCCACGCGAGGACCCACCGCCCGTGGCTGCCCAGGGACTGGAAGAGCACGGTGTCGGCGTCGGCCCATCCGAGCACCGTGCAGCATCCCTTGACGCGGCCGGTCTGGCCGTCGGGATTCTCGGGTGCGAGCAGCACCTTGGCGGCTCCGGACGACGGCTCGACGACCAGCAGGCCCTGGTAGATCGGGCCGTAGCCGCGACGGATGACCTTGGAGGTCACGTTCTGGTCGAAGAAGGCGCCGGTCGCGGCCAGGGTCTCGGTGTTGACGGTCTCGCCCCACAGCGACCAGGTGGGTCCACGCACCGGGGTGGACATCAGCGGCCTGCCGTCCTCGTCGAACCGCGTCACGCGGACGTCGGAGGGCAGCGCGTCGGTGGCCGTGACCCGGAAGGTGCCCTCGTAGCCGCCGACCACCGGCACCGCCTCGGCCCGGCTCGTCGACGGGTCGATCGACCACGCGCCCTCCGAGGCACGCGCGACGATCCGGGTGCCCGCAGCGTTCCAGCCGGCCCACTCCACGTGCTGGGCCGGCACGGGGTAGGACACCGTGTCGCCGGTCTGGGCGTCGAGGCGCAGCACGTGGTCACGCTGCGGGAAGACGACGTAGCGTCCGCCGCCCCCGACGGCCCGCGGACCCAGCGGCGTCGCCTCGTTGCCGCTGGCGTCGGTGGTCCGGACCAGGTCGACGTCGCCCATCAGGACGTGGCGCCCGTCACCCGCGACCAGCACGGGGTGGAGGAGGTCGTCCCCGTCGGCACGCAGGTAGACCGCCACCACCGAGCCCGGCGGCCTGGCCGCCGAGAACGCCTCCGCCCTGGCCCTGACGTCGATCGTCGAAGGCAGGCCGGCGTCGAAGTCGCGCAGCTGCCCCTCCGTGCCCTCCTGCGGCATCACCGCGTATGCCGTGCCGTCAGACAGCGTTCCGCCAGTCGTCGAGGTGGTCGACGAGGTCGCCGGCGTGGGCTTGGGGTGGTCGGCGCCACCCAGCTGGACGGCAGTCACGGCGAGCGCGGCCACGGCCACCGCCCCGACCCCGGTCAGCAGGGTGCGCCGACGGTGCCGCCGAGCGGCCAGGGCGGCAGCCCAGGCGTTCTCGGCAAAGTCCCGCTCGACGACGTCCTCGGTCGCCCGCTCGAGCAGGGCAGTCAGGTCACGGTCGGTCATGGGGTCTCCTCTCCCGACGAGGGCGAGCCCGACAGGTGTGGCGCGAGCTCGGGCAGCAGGGTGCGCAGCCGGGCGAGGGCCGCGTGCGTCTGGCTCTTCACCGTGCCGACCGAGACCCCGAGGGCCTCGGCGGTGTCGGCCTCGCTGCGGTCCTCGAAGAACCTCAGGACGACGACCGCGCGCTGCTTCGGCGTCAGCTGCCCCAGGGCGCGCACCAGGTCGACCCGCTCGTCCGTGCCCGACGACCGGTCCGACTCGACCCCCGGGAGGTCGAGGTCGGGGAAGATCGAGAGGCTCTCACGCCGGGTGCGGCGCCACGACGACACGGCGTCGCGGTAGAGGATCTTGCGGACGTACGCGTCGGGGTTCTCGTCGCGCAGTCGCACCCAGCGCGTGGCCAGCTTGGCCAACGCGCCCTGCAGGAGGTCCTCGGCGAGGTGGACGTCACCGCAGACGAGGAACGCGGCACGCAGCAGCCGGTGCTGCCGGGCGCGCACATAGCGCGCGAACTCCTCGTCCACCTCCCTCTGCATGCCACCAGTAACGCACGGTGGCCCCCAAAAGGTTGGCGTCCGGCATACCCAACCTTTGCTAGCACAGGAAACCGGGAGGAGGACAGGTTGCAACCTGTCCGTCACTCCGGAACCTTTGCTAGCAAAGGTTCGTGCACCGGGGCTGCGGTCAGCAGCCGAGCAGGCGACCGCCGAGGTACTCCTCCACCTTGTCGAGCGAGACGCGCTCCTGGGCCATGGTGTCGCGCTCACGGATCGTGACGGCGTGGTCCTCGAGCGTCTCGAAGTCGACGGTGATGCAGAACGGCGTGCCGATCTCGTCCTGGCGGCGGTAGCGGCGACCGATCGCACCGGCGTCGTCGAAGTCGATGTTCCAGTGCTGGCGCAGCGTCGCCGCGAGGTCGCGGGCCTTGGGTGACAGGTCGGCGTTGCGCGACAGGGGCAGCACGGCCGCCTTGACCGGCGCGAGCCGCTTGTCGAGCTTGAGGACCACCCGCTTGTCGACGCCGCCCTTGGTGTTGGGGGCCTCGTCCTCGGTGTAGGCGTCGACGAGGAAGGTCATCAGCGAGCGGGACAGGCCGGCCGCCGGCTCGATGACGTAGGGGGTGTACTTCTCGCCGCTGGCCTGGTCGAAGAAGACGAGGTCGGTGCCGGAGTGCTCGCTGTGCGTCTTGAGGTCGAAGTCGGTGCGGTTGGCGATGCCCTCGAGCTCGCCCCACTCGCTGCCGGTGAAGCCGAAGCGGTACTCGATGTCGACGGTGCGCTTGGAGTAGTGGCTCAGCTTTTCCTGGGCGTGCTCGTAGTGGCGCAGGTTGTCGGGGTTGATGCCGAGGTCGGTGTACCAGCGGGTGCGCTCGTCGATCCAGTACTGGTGCCAGTCCTCGTCCTCGCCCGGCTTGACGAAGAACTCCATCTCCATCTGCTCGAACTCGCGGGTGCGGAAGATGAAGTTGCCCGGGGTGATCTCGTTGCGGAAGCTCTTGCCGGTCTGGGCGATGCCGAACGGCGGCTTCTTGCGCGCGGAGTTCATCACGTTGAGGAAGTTGAGGAAGATGCCCTGGGCCGTCTCGGGACGCAGGTAGTGCAGCCCCGACTCGTCCTCGACGACACCGAGGAAGGTCTTGAGCAGGCCGGAGAACTGCCGCGGCTCGGTCCACTGGCCCCGGGTGCCGCAGTTGGTGCAGGCGATCTCGGCGAGCGGCACGTCGTCGGGGTTGTCGATCCCCTTCTTCTCCGCCACGGCCTCCTGCAGGTGGTCGGCCCGGAACCGCTTGTGACAGGAGAGGCACTCGACCAGCGGGTCGGAGAAGGTGGCGACGTGGCCGGAGGCCTCCCACGTCTGGCGCGGCAGGATCACCGAGGAGTCGAGGCCCACGACGTCGTCGCGGCCGGTGACCATGGTCCGCCACCACTGCCGCTTGATGTTCTCCTTCAGCTCCACCCCGAGCGGGCCGTAGTCCCACGCGGACCTCGTGCCGCCGTAGATCTCTCCGCAGGGGAACACGAACCCGCGGCGCTTGCAGAGGGAGACGACGGTGTCGACGGTGGAGGGTGCAGCCATGCGCGCAAGGTTACTGTGCGCGTTCTCGCCTCTCGACGGGGTATGCCGTGCGCCCTACGCTCGGGGAGGTGGACGACCGCCCCGTCTCAGAGCGCAGTGCCCGCATCGGCGAGGCCGGACCCTTCCGGATGCTGTTCGAGTTCGCGCGCAAGTCCGGCTACCAGCAGCGCCGCCTGGAACCGGGGGTGCTGGACTTCACCTTCGGCGATCCCCACGAGATGCCGATCCCCGAGTACGTCGAGGCCCTGCGTGCAGCGGCCGTCCCGGGTGACGAGCTGTGGTTCGCCTACAAGTTCAGCCTCGTGGAGGCCCAGGAGGCGGCCGCCGAGTCGTTGCGCAGGGTGGTCGACCTGCCGTGGACCGGCGACCGGATCCGCATGACGACCGGCGGGTTCGGGGCGATCACGCTGGCCATGAAGTCGCTCGCCGACCCCGGCGACGAGGTCGTCTACAGCCTGCCGCCGTGGTTCCTCTACGAGGCGCTGGCCCTGGAGGCCGGGCTCGTGCCCGTGAAGGTGCGGATCGACCCCGAGACCTTCGACCTGGACCTCGACGCCATCGCGGCGGCCATCACCCCGCGCACCCGGCTGGTGGTGGTCAACTCCCCCAACAACCCGACCGGTCGCGTGTATCCCGAGTCCACCCTGCGTGCCCTCGCCGACCTGCTCGAAGCGGCCTCGGCGCGCAACGGCCGCCGGATCTACGTCATCTCGGACGAGCCCTACAACCGCATCGTCTTCGAGGGCGTCACGTTCCGCAGCCCGGCGGAGTTCTATGCCCACACGGTGCTCTGCTACAGCTACGGCAAGACCCTCCTGGCTCCCGGCCAGCGGCTGGGCTACCTCGCGCTCCCGCCGCAGCTGCCCGACGCCGACCAGGTCATCGACGCGGTCGAGAGCCTGCAGGTGGCGGCCGGCTGGCTGTTCCCCAACGCCGTGATGCAGTACGCCGTGCCCCGGCTGGAGACGCTGTCGCTCGACGTCGCGCACCTGCAGGCCAAGCGCGACCGGATGACCGCCGCCTTGCGCGAGATGGGGTATGACGTGGCGACCCCGGAGGGCACCTTCTACCTCTTCCCCCGGTCACCGCTGCCCGACGACGAGGCGTTCGTGGCGCGGCTCGCGGAGGCAGGGGTGCTGGTCATGCCCGGGCGGTTGTTCGAGACGCCGGGCTACTTCCGGATCTGCCTCACCGCGACGATGGAGACCATCGAGGCGAGCCTGCCGCGGTTCGCGCAGGTCCTTGAGCAGGTCAGCGGCTGAGGCCATCTGGTTCGAGGTGTTCGTCGACCCGATTCCGGTCGCGGATCACCTCGATCGACAGCATAGGGTTTCGCCGTGCCCTCCCTGCGTGAACGCGTCACCGCTGCCAGCCTGCCCGTCGTCGAGACCCTGAACCGGCTGCCGCGCCCCGTGCCGTTCCTCGCGGTCCTCGGCCTGATGGTCGCCGGCATCTTCGTGCCCGGCTGGGGCTGGGTGTTCCTGCTGGTCGTCGTGCTGTTCCTCGCCTGGACGCTCTTCCTCGCCTGGCCGGCCCTCGACACCGGGGCCCGGGCCGGCCGCGTCGCGGTGCTCCTCATCGCCGTCGCGATCACACTCACGCAAGCCCTGCCGCGCACCTGACTTTGACAATCGTTCTCATCCAACATGAGAATGATTGTCATGACGCTCCGCCTCCCCGGTCTCGCCGCCGGCCTGCTGTCCATCGCCATGGTCTCCGCCTGCGGTGCGACCGGGGGGCGGGGCGCCGACGACGGACGGCTGAGCGTCGTCGCGGCCTTCTACCCGCTCGAGTACGCCGTCCAGCAGGTCGGCGGCACCCACGTGGACGTCCAGGGCCTGACCAAGCCCGGCGCCGAACCGCACGACCTCGAGCTGACCCCACGCCAGGTCGCCAAGGTCGCCCAGGCCGATGTCGTCGTCTACGAGGAGCACTTCCAGCCCGCCGTCGACGCGGCGGTGGCCCAACAGGCCGGGCGGACCTCCCTCGACGTCTCGACCGCCGCGCGCCTCGACCTGGCCCTGGTCGAGGACGGCCACGACCACGGCGACGAGCACGCCGGAGAGACCGAGGAGCAGACCGAGACCGACGACCAGCATGCCGACCACGGCGCCCGGGACCCGCACTTCTGGCTCGACCCGATGCGCTATGCCGACGTCGGCGACGCGATCGCGGCCCGGCTGGCCGAGCGCGACCCCGGCAACGCGGCGGCATACCGGGCGAACGCCGCCGCGTTCCGGGCCTCGATGCGGACCCTCGACGGCGAGTTCCGCACCGGGCTGGCGTCGTGTGCGACGAAGGAGCTGGTGACCTCGCACGCGGCGTTCGGCTACCTCTCGCAGACCTACGGGTTCCACCAGGAGTCGATCACCGGGTTGTCGCCCGACGCCGAACCGAGTCCAGCCGCAATGGCCGAGCTCACCGCCCACATCCGGGAGACCGGCGCGACCACCGTCTACGCGGAGACGCTCGTGAGCCAGGACGTCGCCCGCACCCTGGCCCGGGAGACCGGTGCCAGACTGGCCGTGCTCGACCCGATCGAGGGCATCACGTCCGCCTCCGCGGGCCGCGACTACCCCAGCGTGATGCGGGCCAACCTGCAGGTCCTGCGCGCCGGACAGGAGTGCTCATGACGACCACCGCCCCGAAGGGCGCCCCCATCATCGAGCTCCGGCACGCCTCCTTCGGCTACGCCGACCAGGCCGTCGTCACCGGCGCCACGCTCACCATCCGTGCCGGGGAGGTCGTCGCGATCCTGGGGCCCAACGGGTCGGGCAAGTCCACCCTGGTCCGCGGGCTGCTCGGGCTCAACGACCACCTCGGTGGGGACCTCGAGCTGTTCGGCCAGCCGCGGGAGTCGTTCTCCGAGTTCGCCCGCCTCGGCTACGTGCCACAGCGCCACACCCTCTCGGCCTCGGTCCGAGCCACTGTCGCCGAGATCGTGGCCGTGGGCCGGCTGGCCCACCACCGCTGGTGGCGGCCGGTGCTGCGGTCGACCCGCGACGCCGCGATCATCGACCGGGCCCTCGACGTCGTGGGGCTGAACGACCGCGCCCACGCCGACGTCGCGACCCTGTCCGGCGGGCAGCAACGTCGGGTGCTCATCGCCCGCGCGCTCGCCGCAGACCCCGACGTGCTCCTCATGGACGAGCCGACCGCCGGCGTCGACGCCGCCAACCAGCAGGTGCTCTCAGCGGTGCTGGCACGACTCGCGGAGCGTGGCACGACGATGATCATCGTCACCCACGAGCTCGCAGCCCTGGCCGACATCGTCACCCGGATCGTCGTCGTGCAGGGCGGGCGAATCGCGTTCGACGGCTCTCGTGACGAGTTCGCCACCAGGACAGGCGAATTCGAGTCGGCGGCGGACCACCACCACCACGAGCACGACAACCGCCTGAGCACCTCCACCCTGCCCGGCGCGCCCTCGGCCGGCCCCCTCGACCCGCGCGGAGGCGGACACCGATGAGCGAGCTCCTCTCCCTCGACTTCATGCGCCAGGCCCTGGTCGCCGCCGTCCTCGTCGGCATCGCCGCTCCCCTCGTCGGGGTCTTCCTCGTGCAGCGCCGGCTGTCCCTCATCGGTGACGGCATGGGGCACGTCGCGCTGGCCGGCGTCGCCGTCGGCGTCCTCACCGGGCAGGCCCCGGTCCTCACCGCCCTCGTCGCCGCCGTCGCGGCCGCGATCACCATCGAGGTGATCCGCGGACGGGGTCGCACCAGCGGCGACATCGCCCTCGCGGTGATGTTCTACGGCGGCATCGCCGCCGGCGTGGTGATCATCGCGAAGTCGCCGAGCAGCAGCCCGGCCAACCTCACGGCATACCTGTTCGGGGCGATCACGACCGCGGACCAGCGGGACCTCTGGGTGTTCGCCGGACTGGCGCTGGTCGTCCTCGTCGGCACCTGGCTGCTGCGCCCCTGGCTGTTCGCCGTGGCCAACGACGAGGAGTACGCCCGCGCCAGCGGCTTGCCGGTGACTGGCCTCAACATCGCACTGGCCGTCCTGACCGCCGTCACGGTGGTGGTCTCCATGCGTGTCGTGGGCCTCCTGCTGATCAGCGCGCTGATGATCATCCCCAACGCCACCGCACAGCTGCTCGGGCGCAGCTTCCGGGCCTCGACCCGCTGGGCCGTCGCCGTGGGCGTGACGTCCAGCGTCGGTGGGGTGGTCGCGTCGTTCTACGCCGAGACCCCCTCGGGCGGCACGATCGTGCTGCTGGCCATCGCCTTCTTCGTCGTGGCGGCCACGGTCACCGCCGCGCTCGCCCGGGCCCGCGCGCACCAGCACCGCCGCGCCGAACGGCACGACCACGAGCACGGCCCTGAGTGCGGCCACCCTGCAGTGGCCCACGGCGACCACGTCGACTACGTGCACGACGGGCACCGGCACGCTCCGCACGAGGGGCACTACGACGAGCACGACCCCGGCAGCCACGAGCCCAGCCCGCACGCCAAGGAGGCGGCCCAGTCATGACCGGCACCCAGGAGCGAACCGCGCCCGAGAGCACCCGCCGCCCCACGAGGCAGCGGGCGGCCGTCGCGGCGGTGCTCGCCGAGACCGGCGAGTTCCGCTCGGCCCAGGAGCTGCACGCGATCCTGCGCGACGCAGGCGACAAGGTCGGCCTCGCGACCGTCTACCGCAACCTGCAGGCGATGGCGGCCGACGGCGAGATCGACATGCTGCGCACCGACGACGGCGAGGCGGTCTATCGCGCGTGCTCGACCGGCCACCACCACCACCTGGTGTGCCGGGACTGCGGGCGCACCGTCGAGGTCGAAGGGCCGACGGTGGAGGCCTGGGCCAACAAGGTGAGCGCCCAGCACGGTTTCACCGACGTCCACCACACCCTGGAGATCTTCGGCACCTGCGCCGCCTGCAGCTCCCCGTAACCTTTGCTAGCAAAGGAAACCGTGTGAAGGACAGGTTGCAACCTGTCCTTCACACCGGAACCTTTGCTAGCAAAGGTTCGTGCAGGGTGCGGGGGCTAGGGCCCGGCCCGGTCGACGGCCCCGCCGTAGCGGCGGTCGCGCTCGGCGTAGGTCTGGATCGCCTCCCACAGATGGCGGCGGTCGTAGTCGGGCCAGAGGGTGTCCTGGAAGACCATCTCGGCGTAGGCGCTCTGCCAGAGCAGGAAGTTGCTCGTGCGCTGCTCGCCCGAGCTGCGGACGAAGAGGTCGACGTCGGGCATGTCGGGCTCGGGTAGGTAGCGACCGATGGTCTTCTCGTCGATCGAGCCGGGCTTGAGCTTGCCACGCTGCACCTGCTCGGCGACCCGCTGCACCGCGTCGGCGATCTCGGCGCGACCGCCGTAGTTGACGCAGAAGTAGAGCGTCAGGCCGGTGTTGTCCTTGGTGAGCTCCTGGGCGGTCTCGAGCTCCTTGATCACCGACCCCCACAAGCGCGGCCGTCGCCCGACCCACCGCATCCGCACGCCCCACTCGTGCAGCTGGTCGCGACGACGGCGGATGACGTCGCGGTTGAAGCCCATCAGGAAGCGCACCTCGTCGGGGCTGCGCTTCCAGTTCTCGGTCGAGAAGGCGTAGGCCGACAGATGGGTCACCCCGGCCTCGATCGCGCCGGCCGTCACATCGAGCAGCGCGGCCTCGCCGGCCTCGTGCCCCTTGGTCCGTGGGAGACCTCGCTGGTTGGCCCAGCGGCCGTTGCCGTCCATGACGATAGCCACATGCCGAGGGACGAGCTCCCTCGGCAGAGAAGGAGGTTGCGCTCCGCTCAGGTGCGCGAACGGCTTCGGGTATGCCGCGTTCACACGTGCGCCTGCGCCGCGGCGTGCGCCTCGTCGACCTTGTCCACCACGCTGAGCGGAGCGGGCGACCACGTCACTCGGGAGTCGAGCCTCGGCTGCGCGTCAGGGTCTCGTCGGTCCACGAGGCGCAACGATCGCACACCCTTCTCGAGGTGCCACTGGAGGAACGCGCTCGCCAACGTGCTGCCCTCCCTGCGGTGCCTGGCCTGCGAGGCGTCGGCGACGACCCAGTCGCCGGCGAGCAGGGCGGCCAGCAGCGACAGCGTCTCCGGCGCCGGCGCGGCCGAGCCGACCGGGCGGCATACCGGGCAGACCGTGCCGCCGGCGGCGAGGTTGAACGCGCGGTGCGGACCCTCGGCACCGCATCGGGCGCAGTCGTGGAAGCTCGGCGCCCAACCGGCGATCGCGAGCGCCCGCAACAGGTAGGCGTCGAGCACCAGCCCCGGGTCGTGCAGGCCCTCGGCCATCGAGCGCAACGCGCCCTGGAGCAGGAGGTACTGCTGGAGGTTGGGCTCGCGCTCCTCGGTGAGCCGGTCAGCGGTCTCCAGCATCGCGGCCGCAGCGGTGTAGGTCGTGTAGTCACGGGCCAGGACGTCACCCCACGAGGCGAGCGACTCGGCCTGGGTCACGGTGTCGAGGTTGCGCCCCTCGTAGCACTGGACGTCGACCATCATGGCCGGCTCGAGCCTGGCGCCGAACCTGCTCTTGGTGCGGCGCACCCCCTTGCCCACGACCCGCACCTTGCCCAGCCCGCGGGTGAGCAGCGTGACGATGCGGTCGGCCTCACCCAGCTTCTGGGTGCGCAGGACGATTCCCTCGTCGCGATACAGGGGCATGGCCCCATTGTCGCAAGTCCAGCCCCGGAACCCGGTATGCCGTGCCGACGGCTAGCCTCGGGCGCCTGGCGACCGAGCTGGACCGGCTCGTCGGCGACCCCGCTGGCGCTCGGGACTAGAACAGGTGTTCGAAGGTGGGCTAGGCTGCGGGCATGTCCACGTTCGAGGGTGCGACGGCCTTCCAGGGGTCGTTGCTCGACACCGGTGACGACATCGCGCTGCACCCACTGACGGCCGGCCTGCACCGCACGCCACTGAGCCGAGGCGCGTGGGTCGACTACCGGCCGGGCTGGCTCGCGGGGGCCGACACCTTGTTCGAGGTGCTCCACCACGAGGTGCCCTGGCATGCCGAGCGGCGCGAGATGTACGACCGGATGGTCGACGTCCCCCGGCTGCTCAAGTTCTACGACGAGGACGAGCCGCTCCCCCACCCTGCGCTGACCCAGGTCCGCGACGAGCTGAGTCGCCACTACGCCGCCGAGCTCGGCGAGCCGTTCGTCACGTCCGGTCTGTGCCTCTACCGCGACGGTCGCGACTCGGTCGCCTGGCACGGCGACCGGATCGGCCGCTCCAAGGACCTCGACACGATGGTCGCGATCCTCTCGGTGGGGTCGGCCCGGTCGTTGATGCTCCGTCCACGCGGAGGTGGCTCGTCGATGGGTTTCTCCCTCGGCCACGGCGACCTCGTGGTGATGGGTGGCTCGTGCCAGCGCACCTGGGACCACGCGATCCCGAAGACGACCAAGGCGGTCGGGCCCCGCATCTCGATCCAGTTCCGGCCACGCGGCGTCCGCTGAGCCCGGCGCTGCGACGTGCAGAGCGCCAGTGCGCGCGACGAGTGAGCAAACCCTGCGCCCGCCGAGGGCATGGCGGCGCCGCAACTGCACGTTCCAGCGCCGCCGCGCTCGCTCGATGCCTACTCGGTGGGTGCGATCCGCTCGGCCCGGTTGACCGCAGAGAGCACCGCGGTCAACGAGGCCTTGACGATCGAGGAGTGCAGCCCCACGCCCCAGAGCACCCGGTCGCCCACGGCGCACTCGACGTAGGCCGCGGCGCGGGCGTCGCCACCCGCGGACAACGCGTGCTCCGCGTAGTCGAGGACGCGGACGTCCACGCCGAGCGTGGACAAGGCGTCGACGAAGGCGGCGATGGGTCCGTTGCCGGTGCCCTCGATCACGACCTCCTGGCCGTTGTCGAGCATGCTGGCGCTGATCTTGTCGACCCCGCCCTGCTCGCTGATCAACGAGTGGCTGACCGGGGTGAACCGGCCCCACGAGTTGACCGCACCGTCGACTGCAGGGAGGTACTCGTCCTGGAAGATCGTCCACAGCTCGGCCGCGCTGACCTCGCCGCCCTCGCTGTCGGTCTTGGCCTGGACGACCCCGCTGAACTCGATCTGCAGCCGGCGCGGCAGGTCGAGCTGGTGCTCGGCCTTGAGCAGGTAGGCGACCCCGCCCTTGCCGGACTGGCTGTTGACCCGGACGACGGCCTCGTAGGACCGGCCGACGTCGTGCGGGTCGATCGGCAGGTAGGGGACGCCCCAGACCAGCTCGTTGATCGACTTCCCGCTGGAGGCCACCTGGCGCTCCATGTCCTCGAAGCCCTTCTTGATCGCGTCCTGGTGCGACCCCGAGAACGCCGTGAAGACGAGGTCGCCGCCCCACGGGTGCCGCTCCCCCACCGGCAGCTGGTTGCAGTGCTCCACCGTGCGCCGGATCTCGTCCAGGTCGGAGAAGTCGATCTGCGGGTCGATGCCCTGGCTGAAGAGGTTCATGCCCAGCGTGACCAGGTCGACGTTGCCGGTGCGCTCGCCGTTGCCGAACAGGCACCCCTCGATGCGGTCGGCCCCGGCCAGGTAGCCCAGCTCGGCGGCCGCGACACCGGTGCCGCGGTCGTTGTGCGGGTGCAGGCTCACCACGATGGAGTCGCGCCGCTCGAGGTGGCGGATCATCCACTCGATCGAGTCGGCATAGACGTTGGGGGTGGCCATCTCGACGGTGGCCGGGAGGTTGATGATCATCTTGTGGTCCGGCGTCGGGTCGATGACGTCGGCCACCTCGTTGCAGATCCGCACCGCGAACTCGAGCTCGGTGCCGGTGTAGGACTCCGGGCTGTACTCGTAGTAGACCGTCGTGTCGGGGATGGTCTCCTCGAGCTTGCGGCAGAGCCGGGCAGCCTGCAGCGCGATGTCGACGATGCCGTCCTGGTCGAGGCCGAACACCACCCGTCGCTGCAGGATCGAGGTCGAGTTGTAGAAGTGCACGATGGCCTGTTTGGCGCCACGGATCGAGTCGAAGGTGCGCTCGACCAGGTGGTCACGGCACTGGGTCAGCACCTGGATGGTGACGTCGTCGGGGATCATGTCGTCCTCGATGAGCATCCGCACGAAGTCGAAGTCGGTCTGGCTCGCCGACGGGAAGCCGACCTCGATCTCCTTGTAGCCCATCCGCACGAGCAGCTCGAACATCCGCTTCTTGCGGTCGGGGCTCATCGGGTCGATGAGGGCCTGGTTGCCGTCGCGCAGGTCGACCGCGCACCAGCGCGGCGCCTGCTCGATGACTCGGGTGGGCCAGGTGCGGTCGGGCAGCGCGAAGGGGATCTGGTCCTGGAATGGCACGTACTTCGCGACCGGCATGCCCGACGGCTGCTGGGGGTGGATCATGGTCTCTCGCCTATCGATTCGCTGAGGGGGCTCTGGAAGAGCTCAGCCGGCACCGCGAACTCCGCGACGAGGGGCGGCTGATCGGTCAGGCCCCGCCGCGGCGGCGAAGGAGGAGGCGCAGTGAACGCACGGCACGAGGGTATGCCGCGTGCCCGGCATACGTCCAACGTCCGAACCGCGCCGCCCACGATCCGGACGGTCAGGAAGCAGGCACAGGCGGGTAGGTTGCCGCCATGATGATCCGACCGGACACCCTCGCCGCGATCAAGGCCGGCGACGTCGACCTCGCCTTCCGGCGCTGGGACCGGCCGAGGGTCGTCGTGGGCACCCGGCTGCGGACCCGGGTCGGGCTGCTCGAGGTGACCTCGGTGGACAAGGTCGCGGCCTCGCGCATCACTGCGCAGGAGGCACGGCGTGCGGGAGCGACATCGGTCGCCCAGCTGCGCCAGATGCTGGCCGCCAAGGCGGACAAGCCGGTGTGGCGGGTCGGGCTGCGGCACGCGGGCGCCGACCCGCGCGAGCAGCTGCGGGCATCGGTGCCAGAGCCTGCGGAGGTGGCCACCATCGTCGAGCGCCTCGACCGGCTCGACCGCGCGTCGGCGATCGGACCCTGGACGCGAGCCACCCTGGCCATCATCGACCGGTCCCCCACGGTCCGCGCCCCCGAGCTCGCCGCCGAGCTCGGCCGCGATACCCCGAGCTTCAAGCGCGACGTGCGCAAGCTGAAGGAGCTGGGGCTGACCGAGTCGCTCGACATCGGCTACCGCTTGTCGCCGCGTGGGGTGGCCGTCGTCGACGCAGAGTCGGGCAGCGCGCGGACCGACCGGCCGGTTGCACCGCAGGGCACGCCCCTGCCGCGGATCGGTGCGCCCGCGACGAGAGCCCTTCGTGCGCAAGGGATCTGGACCCTCGAACAGGTCCGCGAGCGCGGTCTGGACGAGCTGGCGACCCTGCACGGCGTGGGGCCGGTCGCCCTGCGGTTCCTGCGCGAGGCGTTGGCCGACACCGACTGAGTCGTGTGCCTCAGCGCGGGCCATGGACTCCGCTCAGGCACACGACCTCAGTCGAAGATGCCCGAGTAGGCGTTGAGGGCAGGCTGGCCGCCGAGGTGGGCATAGAGGACCGTCGAGTCCTTGCCGATCTCCCCCGAGGTCACCAGGTCCACGAGGCCTGCCATCGACTTCCCCTCGTAGACCGGGTCGATGATCATGCCCTCGAGCCGGCCGCTGAGCCGGATCGCGTCGACCGTCGACTCGACGGGGATGCCGTAGAGGTCACCAGCCCACCCCTCGAGCACGGTCACCTCGTCATCGCGCAGCGACCGGTCGACGCCGATCAGGTCGGCGGTGCGCTGGGCGATCCGGCGCACCTGGACGCGGGTCTGGTCGATCGTGGCCGAGGCGTCGATCCCGAGCACCCGGCGCGGTCGACCACCGGCGTCCTCGAGGGCGGCGAAGCCGGCGATCATGCCGGCGTGCGTCGACCCCGTCACCGTGCAGACCACGATGGTGTCGAAGAAGACGCCGAGCTCGCGTTCCTGCTCGACCACCTCATAGGCCCAGTTCGCGAACCCGAGACCGCCGAGCCGGTGCTCGGACGCCCCCGCCGGGATGCCGTAGGGCTTGCCGCCGGACTCCTCGACCTCGCGCAGCGCGTCCTGCCAGGACGTGCGGATGCCGATGTCGAAGCCGTGCGGGTCGAGTCGCGCGTCGGCGCCCATGATCCGCGAGAGCAGGATGTTGCCGACCTTGTCGTTGACCGGGTCGTCCCAGTCGACCCACTTCTCCTGCACCAGCCGGCACTTCAGCCCGAGGTGGGCTGCGACGGCGGCAACCTGGCGGGTGTGGTTCGACTGGTAGCCGCCGATCGACACGAGGGTGTCGGCGCCCGCGGCGAGGGCGTCCGGCACGATGTACTCGAGCTTGCGGGTCTTGTTGCCCCCGAAGGCCAGACCGCTGTTGCAGTCCTCGCGCTTGGCCCAGACCTCGGCGCCGCCGAGGTGTGCGGTGAGCCGCGCCAGCCGGTGCACCGGACTGGGGCCGAAGGTGAGCGGGTAGCGGTCGAAGTCGTGGATCGACATGCGGTTCTCCTGGTCTGCCTGGACGTCGTGGGGTCAGGTGTCGAGCAACGGCGCGAGGGTGTGCCAGGTGCGGGTGCTCACCGCGGCGGCACCCTCGGCGTCGCCGGCGGCGAGCCGGGTGATCAGCTCGTCGTGCAGCCGCACCGACGCTCGCCCACTGAGCGAGGAGAAGCGCAGGCGTTCCATCCGCCGCAGCACCGGGGTGAACTCACCGAGGACCGTCGCCACCGCGGCGTTGCCGGCCGCCTCCACCGGTATGCCGTGCAGCTCGTCGTCCGCCGCGAGCGCGGTCTCCACGTCGCCGGCCCGCAGGGCCGCGGCGAAGCGGTCGTTGGCGGCGCGCATGGCATCCAGCGCCACGGCGTCCAGGACGGAGACCGCTGCCCGGACCGCCACCTCGTGCATCGCCGCGACGACGGCCTGTGCGTCGCGCACGGCTCGGGCGTCGACCCCCGCGACGGTGGTGGACCGCCCTGGACGAGCCACGACGAGTCCGGCCTGCTGGAGCCGCAGCAATGCTTCCCGGACGGGGGTGCGACTCACCCCGAGCCAGGCGGCAAGCTCCTGGTCGCGCAGCTGCTCGTTGGGCCCGAGGGTCCCGTCCACGATGGCGTCCCGGAGCCGGCCGTAGACGTCGTCACGCAGCAGGCTGCGGGTGGATGGGGGCGCAAGGCTCGGCACCGGCATGCAATATATTGCATATCAGTGCGGTTGCCTGGTCAACCCCTGCCCGCCTCGTGGACGCTGTCGAGCTCCTCGATCGTCGCAGTGCCGGACACCGGCGACCACAGCAGGAACAGCACCGACAGGGAGCCGCCGATCGCCGCGACCACCATCGTCGGCCCCAGACCGATCCACTCGCCCACGAGACCGCCGAGCACGGCACCCACCGGGCGGATGCCGTAGTTGACGCTCGAGAACGCGCCCGCGACCCGGCTGCGCACGCCGTCAGGGGTCACCGCGGTCATCAGGGCGTTGAGCGGGATGTCGAGCCACATCACGCCGAGCGCGGAGACGAACTCCACGGCGGCCAGCACCCCAGCCCGCGACCAGGTCGGCCCGGCGGCCAGGGGCAGCAGGGCAAAGGGGGCGGAGAAGACGACCGCCCCGAGGGCGATGGTGCGGCCGAGGCCGACCCTGCGGGTCAGGCGCCCGGCGAGGACCGTGCCAAGCAGCCCGCCAGTGGCTCCGATCCCGAGCGCGAGGCCGATGACACCTGCCGAGAGGCCGAGCTCGCGGCTGGCGAACAGGATGAGCAGCGCGCCGGCCATCAGGTTGAACAGGTTGATCGTCGTGGCGCAGGCCAGCGAGGCGCGCAGGTAGCGGTCGCTGAGCACCAGCCCCATGCCGTCGCGGGCCCGGCGGAACAGGCCGGTCCCGTCGGGCGGGTCGACCGGCACGTCGCGCACCCTGACCCGGCCGATCAGCACGGCGGACACCGCGAAGGTGACGGCGTCGACCAGCATCGCGACGGGCGCCGTCACGGCCTGGATCAGGCCACCGGCGACCGCCGGACCGGCCACGAAGGAGGCCGACCGCGTGCCGCTGAGCAGGCTGTTGGCCTCGACGAACTGGTCGCGCCGCACGAGCGAGACGAAGAAGCTCGGATAGGACGTCTGGTAGAGCACCTGCCCAAGGCCGGCCACCAGGGCCACCGCGAACAACTGCGCCAGCGTGATCGCGCCGAGGAAGTGGGCCACCGGCAGCGTCAGGAGCACGACGCACCGGAGCAGGTCCGCCACGACCAGGAGGCGGCGCTTGCGCTCGTGGTGGTCGACCCAGGTGCCGACCAGGAGCGAGAGGATGTTGGGCGCCCACACCGCCGCGGTCAGCAGGCCCACGGTCGTGGCGCCGGCGTGCAGCATGGTGACGGCGATGAGCGGCAGGGCCAGCTCGGTGATCCGGTCGCCGAACTGGGAGATGCCCTGACCGACCCAGTAGGTCGCGAACCGGCGGTCGCGCCAGAGCGGGGTCTTCGGCGCCGTCAGCCCGGTGGTGTCCGGCGCGGCGGTGGCAGTCGCCTCGGGGTCGCTCACGACGACTCCTCCATCGACCCTGGGTCGGCCTCGGGCAGCACGTAGCGCAGCATCCGTACGTTGCGTGCTCCCGGCGTGTTCGTGCCGTCGGCCCGGCGGTCGGCCCGGCGCCGCACATAGGGAGCGAGCAGCTCCTCGATCGCGGCCTCGACCTCGGCCAGCTCGTCGGCGGTCGCCAGGAAGGTCGTGTTGGACAGGCCCGCGGAGCGGCGCCAGTCGTCCTCGAGCAGGGGCTCGGTGTCCCGCACCCACACCCTGGGCAGGTCCTGCGCCTGGTCGAAGAGCACGTGGGAGAGCAGGGTCGCGGCGTCGCGTCCGGCCTCGTCAGAGCTGGGCGTGAAGCGGAAGCCGGTGCCGGCGGCCTGCCACCAGCGCTGCCGCCCGTCGCCCATGACGTCGGCGTCGACGTCGGCGTCGGCGTCACGGACCAGCCCGTGCTCGGCGAGGTGGCGCAGGTGCCAGCTGGTCACCGACGGCGTCGCCCCGACCAGCGGGGCGAGGGCGGTGGCCGTGCTCGGCCCGAAGCCCTGGAGTCGGCTGAGGATGGCCAGGCGGACGGGATGGGCGAGGGCCCGCATGCCCCGGGGCGTGAGCTCGACATCCCCGTAGGGGTTGGTGTCCGGCCGGTCGACCATCGTCGCTCCAAATCGTGAGAGAACTGTCTCGAGAGAACTCTCTCACATCTTGCTAGCACCGCCAACCGGGAAAACCGCGTGCGTCCCGACGCTGCTCCCGGCACGATTCCGGCATGGACCTTCCCGACGGGCTGGTGGCCCGCCCCCTCTCCCCCACCGACGCGCGCGCCGTCTTCGAGGTGGTCGCCGCCGCCGAGGCCCACGACGTGGGCGAGGCGGCCATCGAGGTCGAGGACATCGAGGGCGACTGGGCGCGCGGCAGCTTCGACCTGGCCACCGAGGCCATCGGCATCTGGGACGGCGACCGCCTGGCGGCCTCGGGCGAGGTCTTCAAGGGACGTCGGGCCGACGCGTCGGTGCACCCCGACTACCGGGGCCGTGGCATCGGCACCTGGCTGGCCGACTGGCTCGAGGACTGCGCCCGGGCGCGCGGCTCCAAGCTCGTCGGCCAGACCGTGCCGGGCGACACCGACCCCGAGCGGTTCTTCCAGTCCCGGGGCTACCGCCTCGGCTGGACGTCCTGGGTCCTGCAGGTCCCCGCCGACCGCCCGATCGAGCCGCAGCCGCTCCCCGACGGCTACACGCTGCGGCAGTTCGCCGGACCGGCCGATGGCAGGGTCGCCTTCCAGCTCATCGAGGACGCCTTCAACGAGTGGCCTGACCGCGACCCCTCGTCGTTCGAGGACTGGGCTCCGCGTGGGCCGCTTCGGCCGGGCTTCGAGCCGTGGCAGATCCGGTTCGTCGTCGACGACCAGGGCACCGAGGTCGGGGTCTGCTACACGATCCTCGCCGGCCAGACCGGCTACGTCGACGCCATCGCGGTCCGAGCCGACCAGCGTGGGCTGGGTCTGGCTCGCGCCCTGCTGGTCGACGCCTTCGAGCGCGCGAGAGAGCACGGGGCCACGGTCAGCGAGCTGTCCACCGACTCCCGCACCGGCGCCCTCGGGCTCTACGAGCACGTGGGCATGCAGGTCACTCAGACCTGGCGGCACTGGATGACCGACCTCTGACCCAGCCCATCCCCCGCCCCGCCGCAGGTATCGGTCCATCGGAACGAAACCTGCACCTCGCGCGAGGCAGCACCCCGGCCTACCCGCAGTAACGTGGGGAGCCCGAGGAAGGCGAGCCATGAGCAGCGACGTCGATCAGGACCGGCCGACCACGAACCCGACCGAGAGCGAGTCGCGCGCGGTCGCCGAAGCGGCGCGCGAGTCCGACTGGGAGCGCCCGAGCTTCGCGAAGGGCCTCTACCTCGGGCACTTCGACCTCGACCTGGTGCACCCACACCCGCGGGCCACCGCCGAGGACGAGGCACGCGGGGCGGAGTTCCTGGCGAGGCTGCGTGAGGTCTGCGCGACCATCGACGGCGCGGCCATCGAGCGTGATGCCCTGATCCCCGACGACGTGCTCGCGCGGCTGGCCGACATCGGTGCCTTCGGGATGAAGATCCCCCGCGAGTACGGCGGCCTCGGCCTCACCATGTCGTCCTACGGCCAGGCCCTCATGCTGGTCGGCTCGGCCCACCCGAGCCTCGGCGCGCTGCTGTCGGCGCACCAGTCGATCGGCGTCCCGGAGCCGGTCAAGCTGGTCGGCACGAAGGAGCAGAAGCAGGCCTTCCTCCCCCGTTGCGCTGCCGGCGCGATCTCGGCGTTCCTGCTCACCGAGCCCGACGTCGGCTCCGACCCGGCGCGGATGGGCAGCATGGCGACCCCCACCGAGGACGGCACGGCATACCTGCTCGACGGGGTGAAGCTCTGGACCACCAACGGCGTCGTCGCCGAGCTGCTCGTGGTCATGGCGCGGGTGCCCGAGCACGACGGGCAGCGCGGTGGCATCACCGCCTTCGTCGTCGAGGGCGATGCCGACGGCATCACCGTCGAGCGACGCAACTCCTTCATGGGGCTCAAGGGGCTCGAGAACGGGCTGACCCGGTTCCACCAGGTGCGGGTGCCGGTCGAGAACCGCCTGGGCAAGGAGGGCGACGGCCTCAAGATCGCCCTCACCACCCTCAACGCCGGGCGGCTGTCGATCCCGGCCATGTGTGCCGCCGCGGGCAAGTGGGCGCTCAAGATCTCGCGCGAGTGGTCCGCCGAGCGGGTGCAGTGGGGTCGCCCGGTCGGGGAGCACGGCGCGGTCGCGGAGAAGCTCGCGTTCATCGCTGCGACCACCTACGGCCTCGAGTCGGTCCTCGAGCTCTCGGCGCAGCTGGCCGACGCCGGCAGCAAGGACATCCGCATCGAAGCGGCCCTGGCCAAACTTTGGGCCTCGGAGATGGCGTGGCAGATCGCCGACGAGCTGGTCCAGGTGCGTGGCGGGCGAGGCTACGAGACGGCCGAGTCGCTGCGGGCCCGCGGCGAACGCGCCGTCCCGGCCGAGCAGATGCTGCGCGACCTGCGGATCAACCGGATCTTCGAGGGGTCCACCGAGATCATGCACCTGCTGATCGCCCGCGAGGCCGTCGACGCCCACCTCAAGGCCGCCGGCGCCCTGGCGGAGAAGGACGCCTCGCTGGAGGACAAGGCGCGCGCCGCCGCCGGCGCCAGTGGCTTCTACGCGAAGTGGTTGCCGCAGCTCGTCATCGGCAAGGGCGCCGCACCCACCTCGTATGCCGAGTTCGGCGTCTTGGCGACGCACCTGCGGTTCGTCGAGCGGTCCAGTCGCAAGCTGGCCCGGCAGACCTTCTACGGGATGTCCCGCTGGCAGGCGAAGATGGAGTACCGCCAGGCCTTCCTCGGCAGGGTCGTCGACATCGGGGCCGAGCTGTTCGCGATCTCCGCAGCCTGCAGCCGGGCCGAGATGCTGCGCACCGACGACGAGGCGCGCGGACGCTCGGCCTACCAGCTCGCCGACGTGTTCTGCCAGCAGAGCCGACAGCGGGTCGAGTCGCTGTTCACCGCGCTGTGGTCGAACACCGACGACGCAGACCTGCGACTGGCCAAGGGCGTGCTGGCGGGCGACTACACCTGGCTGGAGGACGGTGTGCTCGACCCGAGCGAGGGCACCGGGCCGTGGATCGCCGAGTGGACCCCCGGCGCCAGCGAGACCGAGTCGGTCTGGCGCGCGGTGCGCTAGCGGCGCTTGAGCAGCTCTTCGGCGATCTGCACGGCATTGAGGGCGGCACCCTTGCGCAGGTTGTCACCGACGACGAACAGCACCAGTCCCTTGCCCTCGGGCGCCGACTGGTCGACCCGGACCCGGCCGACGTGGACCTCGTCGCGACCGGCGGCCTCGAGCGGGTTCGGCACGTCGCTCACCACGACGCCCGGCGCCTTGGCGAGCAGCTCCAGCGCGCGCTCGGGCGTGATGTCGTCGGCGAACTCGGCGTGGATCGCGAGCGAGTGACCGGTGAAGACCGGCACGCGGACGCAGGTGCCGGAGACGCGCAGGTCGGGGATGTGCAGGATCTTGCGCGACTCGTTGCGGAGCTTCTGCTCCTCGTCGGTCTCGAGCGAGCCATCGTCGACGACCGACCCGGCCAGCGGGATGACGTTGAAGCCGACGGGCACGGCGTAGACGTTCGGCGCCGGGAGCTCGACGGCCCGCCCGTCGAGGGCGAGGTCGGCGGGCTCGCCCGCGGCATACCCCCCGCGCAGCTGCCCGTCGAGCTCCTGCACACCCTTGCCCCCCGAGCCGGACACTGCTTGGTAGGAGGCCACGGTGAGGCGCACCAGACCCGCCTCGTCGTGCAGCGGCTTGAGGACCGGCATCGCGGCCATCGTGGTGCAGTTGGGGTTGGCGACGATGCCCTTGGGGATCGTGTCGAGGTCGTCGGCGTTGACCTCGCTCACGACCAGCGGCACGTCAGGGTCCTTGCGCCAGGCCGAGGAGTTGTCGACCACGACGGCGCCGGCGGCGGCGACCTGGGGGGCCAGTTCCTTGGACGCCGCTCCGCCGTTCGAGAACAGCGCGATGTCGAGGCCCGAGAAGTCAGCGGTCGCGGAGTCCTCGACGGTTACCTCGCCACCGGCCCACGGCAGCGTCGTGCCGGCAGACCGCGCCGACGCGAAGTAACGGATCTCGTCGACCGGGAAGCCCCGCTCGGCCAGGAGTGCGCGCATGACCGAGCCGACCTGCCCGGTGGCCCCGAAGACACCAATTCTCATGGGACCAAGGATAGGTCGGCTCGGTCGTGCACCGGTTCAGCGGCTCACGATGTGGCAGATCCTGCGCGGTCAGGGGCAGGTTCGGGGCCCTCGTCGGCGCTGGTGCCGTTCCCCGTGACGGTGGCCACCAGGTCGCCCACCCCCTCACCGGGGGCGGACTCCTCGAAGGCCAGCGTGAAGTCGTCACCGTGCTCGGTGACCCCGGCGACGATGGCCTGCTCGACCGCGGCCACGGCGTAGGCACGACGGACGATGAGCGGGTCGCTGCTGAGGTCCTTCACCAGGGCGATCGCCAGGCCGATCATGACGACCAGGAACGGCAGGGCGGCCACGATGGTGATGTCCTGCAGCCCCGACAAGGCGTCCTCGCCACCGACCAGCAGCATCACCGCTGCCACGGCACCGGTGGCTGCGCCCCAGAAGATGACGGTCTTGCGGCTCGGGGCCAGCGTGCCACGCTCCGACAGGGTGCCCATCACGATGGACGCGGCATCCGCACCCGAGACGAAGAAGATGGCCACCAGCAGCATCACGACGACCGAGGTGATCGTCGACAGCGGCATCTCCTGGAGCAGCCCGAACAGTGACGCCTCGGCGCTGGCCGACCCCGCGAGGTCGGTGCCTGCGCGCTGCACGTCGATGCCGGCGCCACCGAAGATCGCGAACCACACCAGCGACACGACACTCGGCACCAGCAGCACGCCGGTGACGAACTGGCGGATGGTGCGACCCCGCGAGATGCGCGCGATGAACATGCCGACGAACGGCGTCCAGCTCACCCACCAGGCCCAGTAGAAGATCGTCCAGCCCGACAGCCACTCCTGCATCGCGTCGCCGCCGGCCGCGTCGGTGCGGGCCGACATCATCGCGAGGTCCTGGAAGTAGGAGCCCACGGCGGTCGGCACCAGGTCGAGGATGAAGACGGTCGGGCCCACGACGAAGACGAACAGGGCCAGGGCCAGGGCCAGCACCATGTTGACGTTGGACAGCCACTGGATCCCCTTCGCGACGCCCGAGACCGCCGAGAGGATGAAGCAGACGGTCAGGACCGTGATGATCCCGACGAGCACCGCGTTGCCGGCCTTGCCCAGGCCGGCGACGATCTCGAGGCCGGACCCGATCTGCAGGGCACCGAGGCCCAGCGAGGCGGCCGACCCGAAGAGCGTCGCGAAGATCGCCAGCATGTCGATGACGCGACCGGCCGGCCCGGCTGCCCGGCGCTCGCCCAGCAGGGGCGCGAAGGCGGAGCTGATCAGCAGCGAGCGGCCGCGCCGGAAGACGCCATAGGCGACCGCGAGGCCGACCACCGCGTAGATCGCCCACGGGTGCAGGGTCCAGTGGAAGAGCGTCGTGGCCATCGCCGTCTGCACGGCCTGGGGGTTGCCGGCCGCGCCGGTGCCCGGCGGCGGCTCCACGAAGTGCGACAGGGGCTCCGAGACCCCGTAGAACATCAGGCCGATCCCCATGCCGGCCGAGAACATCATCGCGATCCACGAGACGGTCCGGAACTCGGGCTCCTCGTCGTCGCGGCCGAGCGGGATCCGCCCGAACTTGCCGGCGGCGAGCCAGATGACGAAGAGGACGAACCCGGACGCCACGAGGGAGAACAGCCAGCCCATGTTGTGCACGACCCACCCCAGGCCCGCGCTGGACGCCGAGCTCAGGCTCTTGGTGCTGAGGAAACCCCACAGCACGAAGGCGACGGCGATCGCGGCAGTGACACCGAAGACGACGGTGTCGAGCTTCTGCGGCTCGCCCGCGGGGTGCTCGTCGACCACGGGGTCGAGCGCCGGGTGGAGGGTCTCGAGGGCGTCGTGCTCTCCGGTTGCCTCGGCAGGGGCGGCCGGGCCGGTCTTGGTCAGTGTGCTCACAGGGTGTTGGCGCGTGCGGGCGCCGCTCCTTCGGGCTTCTCGTCAGTTGCGTAGCGAAACAGTCTCGATCGACCGTCCACAATGCCGAGAGCCTGCGCGTCAGCCAAATCGTGGGCACGTGTGATGCGTCACGTCACGCGAAAAGCGTTGCTACCACGGCGATTTCGGTATGCCGCGCTGCGGGCCGGGCGCTCAGAAGCCCAGGCGCTGCAGCTGCTTGGGGTCGCGCTGCCAGTCCTTGGCGATCTTCACGTGCAGGTCGAGGTAGACCTTCTGGCCGAGCAGCTCCTCGATGCCCCGCCGCGCGGTCGTGCCGACCTCGCGGAGCCGCGAGCCACCTCGACCGATGATGATCGCCTTCTGGGACGGGCGCTCGACGAAGACGTTGACGCGCACGTCGAGCAACGGGCTGCCCTCGGGGCGGTCCGGGCGCTGGACCATCTCCTCGACGACCACGGCGAGCGAGTGCGGCAGCTCGTCACGGACGCCCTCGAGGGCGGCCTCACGCACGAGCTCGGCGATCATCACGACATCGGGCTCGTCGGTCAGCTGGCCCTCGGGGTAGAGCGGACCGGGCGACGTCGGGAGGTAGCTGGCCAGCACCTCGGCGACGTCCTGGACCTGTCGGCCGTCGACGGCGGAACAGGGCACGATCGCGTCCCAGTCACCGAGCTGGTCGATCGCGATCAGGTGCTCGGCCAGCCGCTCGCGGTCGACCGCGTCGATCTTCGTGGCGATGGCGACCACCGGACGCCGCTTGCCCTGCTGGATCTCCTTCAGCTCTCGGGCGATGAACCCGTCACCAGGACCGATCCGCTGGTCGGCGGGCAGGCAGAACCCGATCACGTCGACCTCGAGCAGGGTCTCGCGCACGACGTCGTTGAGCCGCTCCCCCAGCAGGGTCCGGGGCTTGTGCAGCCCTGGGGTGTCGACCAGCACGAGCTGCGAGGCCGGGGTCGTGACGATGCCTCGGATCGTGTGGCGGGTGGTCTGCGGCTTGGACGAGGTGATCGCGACCTTCTGGCCCACCAGGGCGTTGGTCAGCGTCGACTTGCCGGCGTTGGGTCGGCCCACGAGGCAGGCGAAGCCGGCCAGGTAGCGACCCTCGGCCGCCCCCGGACCCGCGTCCGCGGCATACCCGTCGGTGGGTCCGGAACCACTCGCAGTCATGACACTCCCTCGCGCTCGGGCTCCACCGTAGTGCGCTCGACGTCGTCGGCGTCGGAGTCCTCGTCGGCCGCGGCGACCCGCTCGACGATCACGCTGGCGATGCGGTGCCGGCGGCCGGCCATCCGCTCAGCGGTGAGGGCGAGACCGGCGACCTCGCACCGGGAGCCCACGATCGGCACGCGCCCGATGGACTTGCCGATCAGCCCGCCGACGGTGTCGACCTCGTCCTCCTCGATGTCGACGTCGAAGAGGTCAGCCAGGTCGTCGATGTCCATCGTCGCGGGCACCCGGAAGGTGCCGTCGCCGAGGTCCTCGACACCCGGCGCCTCACGGTCGTACTCGTCGGCGATCTCGCCGACGATCTCCTCGATGATGTCCTCGATCGTCACCAGGCCGGCCGTGCCGCCGTACTCGTCGACGACGACGCAGAAGTGGCTCTGGTCGCGCTGCATCTCGCGCAGCAGGTCGTCGACCGGCTTGCTCTCGGGCACGTAGTGCATCGGGCGCATCTGGGCGGTGACGGGGAGCGCCGCTGCGTCGGCGTCGGCGTTGACGCGACGCACGACGTCCTTGAAGTAGAGCAGGCCGAGGATGTCGTCGGAGCCGTCGCCGACCACGGGGATGCGTGAGAAGCCGGAGCGCAGGAACAACGACATCGCCGAGCGCAGCGACTTCTCGCCGTCGATCGTCACCATGTCGGTGCGCGGCACCATCACCTCGCGAGCCACCGTGTCACCGAGCTCGAAGACCGAGTGGATCATCTCGCGCTCCTCGGCCTCGATCACCGCGCTCTCGCCCGCGAGGTCGACCAGGTCGCGCAGCTCGGACTCGCTCTGGAACGGCCCGTCGCGGTAGCCGCGCCCCGGGGTCACGGCGTTGCCCAGCGCGATCAGCACCCGCGCGACCGGGCCGAGGAAGGTGCGCAGTCCGACGATGAGCGGCGAGGCGAGCAGGGCCACCGAGTCCGAGTGCTGACGACCCAGGGTCCGCGGCGAGACGCCCACCACGACGAACGACACCAGCGCCATCACCCCGATCGCAATCAGCAGGCGCTTCCAGAAGCCGTCGACCAGGTCGATCGTCCCCAGCGTGATGAGCACGGCCGTCGTCGACTCCGCGACCACGCGCAGGAACGCCGTGACGGACAGGTATGCCGCGCTGTCGGCGACGATGCGCGACAACGCGTTGGCGCCCGCGCGCTTCTCGTCGAGCAGCTCCTGGGCGCGCACCCGAGACATCCGCCAGAGGGCCGCCTCGGCGGCGGACAGGAGGAACGCGGCGGCGACGCTGACGAGGGCGGCGAGGACGAGTCCGGTCATGACGACGCCATCAGGTCGTGGGACGCCCGCGACCCGCGAGGAAGGTCAGCAGGAGCTGACGCTGGAGCTCGAACATCTCGCGCTCCTCCTCGGGCTCCGCGTGGTCGTAGCCGAGCAGGTGCAGGATCCCGTGCGTGGTCAGCAGCAGGAGCTCCTCCTCGGTCGCGTGCCCGGCCTCGGCAGCCTGCTTGGCGGCCACCGACGGGCAGAGCACGATGTCGCCGAGGACACCCTCCTCGGGCTCCTCCCCCTCGCGACCCGGACGCAGCTCGTCCATCGGGAAGCTCATCACGTCGGTGGGGCCGGGCAGGTCCATCCACTGCACGTGGAGCACCTCCATGGCGGCCTCGTCGACCAGCCGCAGGCACAGGTCGGCACCGGGGTGGACCCGCATCTCGCCCATGACGTAGCGGCTCAGCGCCACCAGCTCGAGCTCGTCGAGCTGGTAGTCGGTCTCATTGAGAACGTCGACGCTCACGCGGTCCTCGACCTCCCTGGGCGTGCTCGACCCGGGGGCGCTGGCCCTCGTCGTCCCAGCGGCCGTAGGCATCGACGATGGCCCCGACCAGCCGGTGCCGCACGACGTCCTGCGGCGTCAGCACCGAGAAGGCGATGTCGTCGACGTCGGCCAGGATGTCGCGGACCACCCGCAGCCCCGACCGGGTGCCGTCCGGCAGGTCGACCTGGGTGATGTCACCGGTCACGACCATCTTGGAGCCGAACCCGAGCCGGGTCAGGAACATCTTCATCTGCTCGGGCGAGGTGTTCTGGGCCTCGTCGAGGATGATGAACGCGTCGTTGAGGGACCGACCCCGCATGTAGGCCAGGGGCGCGACCTCGATGGTGCCGGCCGCCATCAGCCGCGGGATCGACTCGGGGTCGACCATGTCGTGCAACGCGTCGTAGAGCGGGCGCAGGTAGGGGTCGATCTTGTCGTTGAGGGTGCCCGGGAGGAACCCGAGCCGCTCCCCCGCCTCGACGGCCGGCCGGGTGAGGATGATCCGGTTGACCTGCTTGGCCTGGAGCGCGGCAACCGCCTTCGCCATCGCCAGGTAGGTCTTGCCGGTGCCGGCGGGGCCGATCCCGAAGACGATGGTGTGGGCGTCGATCGCGTCGACGTAGTGCTTCTGGTTGAGCGTCTTGGGCCGGATCGTCCGGCCCCGGTTGCTCACGATGTTCATGGTCAGCACGTCGGCCGGGCGCTCGGTGGTCTGGGCGCGCAGCATGCTGATCGAGCGCTCGACGGCGTCGCGGTTGAGCGGCTGGCCGCCGTCGATGACGAGGAGCAGCTCGTCGATGGTCCGCTCGGCCAGCGCCACCTCGGCGCTCGGACCGGAGAGGTGGAACTCGTTGCCGCGGACGTGGATCTGGAGCTTGGGGAAGGCCCGCTCCATGGTGCGCAGCAGCTCGTCCCTCGGCCCGAGCAGCGTCACCATCTGCACCTGGGGCGGGATCTCGACGGTGTGCGTGGGCATCGGGAGACCGCCCTCGGGCGCGCCCCCCACTGATGTCGGATGAATCGGTTGGTCAGGTTCTGGCATGGTCTGCCCAGTCTACGGTGCCGCTCAGCCGGGCGACCACGTCATTGTCACTGCGCTGCCGCGGTCGTCACTGCGCCCTCGGCGGCGCGGTCGTACGGGCTCCGGCCGCGTCCAGCCAGTACCTGCGCACGGGGGGTGGGGTGGAGGCGAGCACCGCCCGGACCCGCTGGGACTGCTTCGCGCGCCAGCGGGCGTACTCGGCGAAGGCGTCGCGGTGGTCGGCGATGGTCGCTGCCTCGTGGGTGGCGAGGACGGCAACGAGGGTGTCGACCTCACGCGTGCTGTCCTTGCACTCGACATCGGCGACGGCGACGGCCTTCTCCTCGGCACTCGGCCGACCGGGCCGCGAGCGGTACCGCTCCACAGCCTCCACCGAGCTCGTGAAGCGGTGTCCCTTGGCGCGCATGCAGTCGGACCAGGCACGGACGGCCCGGCCCCACTGGGGGTCCTTGTCTGCGGCCACGAAGACCCGCCCGGCGAGCTCGACCGCCTCCTGCGGCCGTTCGCCACCCAGCGCTCGCACGCTCTCCGCGTCGCAGCCGCCGTCGGGCAGCTTCGCACCCGACGGAAGGGTGACCTCCTCGCCCCTCCCGACCAGGATGCGGGCCGGCGTCGGGCTCCCCTCCCACATCGGTGCCGGGGGCGGCCCCTGCAGCGAGGCCGGGTCGTGGTAGCCCAGCTCGCGCACCGTCGCGAGGTCGACCGGCCCGTAGGGCTGGGCCAGGTCGAAGAACTGCTCGCGCGGGCGGTAGGTGTCGTGGGGGACGAACTCGTACCCGTACCGGGCCGTGCAGGCCTGCATCAGCCGCTCGTAGGCATCGCGTTCGGCGAACAGCTCGTCCACGGACTCGAAGGCCTCGGTGAACGGAGACGCCGAGGCCTGGGCTGCGGTGGTGACCCGGGTCAGGCTCGGCAGGGTGACGGGCGGCACGGACGTGGCCCGGCTGGCTGCCTCGCCTCCGGTGCCACACCCCGAGACGGCGGCGACCGTTAGCAGCGACCCGAGCAGGCCGGCCAGCGTCCGGCCCCGCACCCCGCCCACCGCGCCACGCCCCGACTGCTTGCACACCATCTGGCGGCCCTGCCCTTCCCTGTCCCCACGATTCCCCGTGCCCTGGTGTCGTGCCCGACCTGCGGCGGACGGCTGGCGAGCCGTCCGCCGCAGGCACTGGAGCAGGTGGCTAGGCCACCGACCCCACTTCGCCGGAGCAGCCGTAGTCACGTCCCGCGCTGAAGTCGTGCAGGCAGGCGCGGTAGTACACCGCGGTGCCCTCCACCTCGTTGGTGTTGAGGGTCTCCCACCCGTTCAGGGCGCCGTTGTTGTCCCACAGCTTGATGTTGTCGTGGTCGTGCGCCAGGCCGTCCGTGGCGCGGTAGATCATGCCGCCCGAGATCCCCACCGCCTCCTTGTGCGTGTCGGCGTAGTAGAAGACGTCACCGTCGGCCTTGAAGCAGACGATCGCCCCCGTGTAGCCGTCCGGTGCGTCCTTGAACGCCCGGTTCCCGCTCGTGCTCGGACAGGACGGGTTCTCCGCGCTGGCCGACCCCCCTGTCGCAACCAGGCACGTGGATGCTGCCAGGAGTGCACCGGCTGCGATTGCATAGGCTCGCTTCATCTAAATCCCCTTTGATTCACATGGATCCCTTTTGGGAGCGAGAGATGAGTATCAGGGGATCTGGCACGATGCGCGGTGAATTGTCCTCCGTCGAGGAATGTTTACCTGCAGTTGTGCAAGGTTTACCCGCGCTCAGCCGGGAGGCCACGCCATCGACCGGCCGCCGAGGACGTGGACGTGGGCGTGGAACACCGTCTGGTGCGCGTCCTTGCCGGTGTTGAAGACGCTGCGATAGCCCCCCGCGGTGACGCCCGCCTGCTCGGCCACGAGGCGCACCGCGTCGAGCAGCGCCACGGCGTCCTCGGGTCGTTCGGCGGCCAGGCCGCCGACGTCCGCGACGTGGTGGCGCGGGATCACCAGGACATGGGTGGGCGCCTGCGGGTCGAGGTCGCGAAACGCCAGGGTCGCCTCGTCCTCGCGCACCACCGTCGCAGGGATGGTCCCGGCCACGATCTTGCAGAACAGGCAGTCGGGGTCGGTGCTGCGGTTCTCGGAAGCTGCCATGAACCGAGCGTATCGGCGCGTCAACCCGCAGCAGGGGTTGCGCGTCAAGGGGGCGTGAGACTGTTGAGCGTGGCTGAGCGGGAGCGTGGCGGTGAGGTGCGGCCGAGCGCCGACCAGGCCGTCACCGAGCTGTATGCCGCCCACTGGTCGGGTCTCGTGCGGCTCGCCTGGCTGCTGCTGCGCGACGACCTCGCGGCCGAGGAGGTCGTCCAGGACGCCTTCATCGCAGTGCACCGCCACTGGGACGGGCTTCGCGACCACCAGGCCGCGGCCGCCTACCTGCGGCGGTCCGTCGTCAACGGCGCACGCTCCGGGCTGCGGCACCGCGGTGTCGAGGAGCGCTACCTGTCACGCGAGGCGGGTGAGCCCACTGCGCACGCCCGCCGCACCGAGGCGAGCGCCGAGGACCGGGCCCTGCAGTCCGAGGCCACCAGCTCCATGATCGCTGCGCTGGGCCGACTCCCCCAGCGCCAGAGAGAGGTCCTGACCATGCGCTACTACCTCGACCTGAGCGAGGCCGAGATCGCCGACGCCCTCGGCATATCCGCCGGCTCGGTCAAGGCCCACGCCCACCGGGGCCTCGCGACCCTGCGCGACCGGATGGAGGCGACGCCATGAGCGACCGCACCGACTTCCTGCACCCCGACTACGAGCCGGGCGAGTTCGACGTGGTGGAGCGCCGGCTGCGCCAGGCGCTCGCCCGCGACGCCGAGCAGGTCCGCCCGTCCGCGCGGCTCGACACGATCCTGCACAAGGCGCACGAGCTGGGTCCGGAGTCCGCCACCGGTGGCGCCGCCACCCGGCGCTGGCTGATGCCGTTGGCCGCCGCGGCTGCGGTCGCCGCCATCATCGGTGGGGTCTGGTGGTCTGGCCAGGAGGACGGTCCCACCGTCACACCCCCGCAGACCAACGGCCCGTCCCAGACAGCTCCGACCACACCGCCCGCCACCACGCCGACCGACGGACCGACGACCAGCTCGCCCGGCGACACCGAGACGGTGTCCCTCCCGGTCTACTTCGTCGGGCCCATCGGCGACGCCACGCCGACCTACCGGTTGTTCCGCGAGTTCGTCCGCACCCCCGTCCCGGTGGGGGCGACAGCCGCCGAGCGGGTCAAGGCCGCACTGGTGCTGGCGACCAACGCCCAGCCCTACTCCAACACCGACGGCTACCTCCAGCCCTGGTCGGGCCAGACCATCGGCGCGGTCACGGTGACCCAGCAGGCCATCGAGGTGCAGCTCAGCACGCCGGGGGCCGAGGGGTTCGACGCCGAGACCCAGCGGCTCGCAGTGCAGGAGCTGGTCTGGACCGCACAGGCGGCTGCGCAGAGGACCCTGCCGGTGCGGTTCGAGCTCGCCGACGGCTCGACGACGCTGTTCGGGTCGATCTCGACCGACCAGGACTTCACCCGTCCCCCGTCGGACCGGCTCTACGAGGACATCGCGCCGATCTGGGTCACGGCACCCGGACGCGACCAGGTGCTCTCCGCGAGCAAGCCGGTCGTCGTGAAGGGCCTTGCGATCGTCTTCGAGGCCCACGTCAACTGGCAGCTGAAGCGGGGCGCCACCCAGGTGGCCACCGGCTTCGAGACCGCCTCGATCGGAGCACCCGAGCAGGGCACCTACTCGATCGCACTGGGCAAGCTCGCTCCCGGTGACTACTCGATCCGGGTGTTCGCGATGAGCATGGAGGACGGCGACAAGGTCGCCGCGGAGAAGACGGTGAGCTTCACGGTCAAGTGAGACCGCGGTCGCGCGGTCGGTCCGCGCGTCAGCGCCAGTGCCCTGCCGCGCGTCAGCGCCAGCGCCCTGCCGCGCGTCAGCGCCAGCGCCCTGCCGCGCTCAGCACCGCGAGCGCGGCGGGACCGGCGCTCGACGAGCGCAGCACCGTGCTGCCGAGGCGCACGGCTCGGGCCCCGGCCAGCTCGAACGCCGCGACCTCCTCGGAGGTGATCCCGCCCTCGGGACCGACGACGACGAGCACGTCACCGGAGGCGGGCAGCCCCTGTCCGGCAAGGGCGTCCTCGGCGTCCTCGTGCAGGACGTATGCCGCGGCGGCGCCGGCGATGCGGGTGGCGAGCGTCTTGCTGGTGGCCAGCTCGGCGACGACCGGCACCCGGGACCGGCGGGACTGCTTGGCGGCCGCCAGCACGGCCGACTCCCACTTGCGACGAGCCTTGTCACCGCGGTCGCCGCGCCACTGGACGATGCTCCGCGCCGCCTGCCAGGGCACGACCTCGTCGACCCCGAGCTCGGTCGCCGCCTCGATGGCCTGGTCGTCACGGTCGCCCTTGGCCAGCGCCTGCACGAGGACGAACCGCGGCTGCGGCTCGGGCTCCTGCTCGACGCTCAGCACGCGAAGGTCGAGATCGGCCCTACCGGCAGCGGTGACCTCACAGGTGAGACGCAGGCCCACACCGTCGGCGAGCATGACGTGCTCCCCCACGCCGATCCGTCGCACGGCGGCCGCGTGCCGCCCCTCGGGGCCGTCGAGCAGCACGCCGCTGCCCACCGTGGCACCCGCGACGAGCGACGGCTCGACGAGGAAGAGCGGCAGCGTCACGGCGCGGGCTACTTGGCCTTGAAGGCGTCGCGCAGCTTGCCGAACAGGCCGGGGTGCGCGGGCGCGAGCCGACCCTCAGGACGCTCCTCGCCACGCAGGGTGGCGAGCTGGCGCAGCAGCTCTTCCTGCTGCTCGTCGAGGCGGGTCGGCGTCTGGACGTTGGCGTGCACGATGAGGTCGCCCCGGCCGGTCCCCCGCAGGTGGGTCACGCCGAGACCGCGCAGCGTCATCGCGTCGCCGGCCTGGGTGCCGGCCTTGATCTCGAGCTCGTTGGTGCCGTCGAAGGTCTCGAGCTTGATCGTGGTGCCCAAGGCTGCGGCCGTCATCGGCAGCTCCACCGTGCAGTGCAGGTCGTCGCCGCGACGCTGGAACGTCTGGTGGGGTCGGACCGCGACCTCGACGTAGAGGTCACCGGCCGGACCACCGCCCTGACCCACCTCGCCCTCGCCCGCGAGCTGGATGCGGGTGCCGGTGTCGACGCCGGCAGGCACCTTGATGGTGAGCGTGCGGCGGGTGCGCACCCGGCCGTCGCCGGAGCACTCGAAGCAGGGGCTGACGAGCACCTCGCCGTACCCCTGGCAGGTCACGCACGGACGGGTCGTCATCACCTGGCCCAGGAAGGACCGCTGCACCTGCTGGATCTCGCCGCGCCCACCGCAGACGTCGCAGGTCCGCCGCGAGGTGCCCGGCTGGGCACCGTCGCCGTGGCAGGTGGAGCAGACCACAGCGGTCTCGATGGCGAGCTCCTTCTCGGCCCCGAAGACGGCGTCGGCGAGGTCGATGTCGAGCCGGATCAGGGCGTCCTGCCCGCGTCGCTGGCGCGAGCGGGGGCCGCGCTGGGCCTGGCCCGCGCCGGCCCCGAAGAAGGCGTCCATGATGTCGCTGAAGGAGAAGCCCTGGCCGAAGCCGGCCGCGCCGCCCGCGTAGGGGTCGGAGCCCATGTCGTAGGAGCGGCGCTTGTCGGCGTCGGAGAGCACGTCGTAGGCCTGCGAGACCTTCTTGAACTGCTCCTCGGCCTCGGGGCTCGGGTTGACGTCAGGGTGCAGCGTGCGGGCCTTCTTGCGGTACGCCCGCTTGATGTCCTCGGGGCTGGCGTCCCGGGCCACGCCCAGGTCCTGGTAGTAGTCGTTCAACGCGGTGTCCTTGGTGTCAGGTGGCTGACGGTCGGTGGTGCGGGTGGACGCGCGTCATTGCGCGAGGATCCGGGAGACGTAGGTCGCCACGGCCCGCACCGACGCCATCGTCGTGGGGTAGTCCATGCGGGTCGGGCCGAGCACGCCCAGACCGGCGACGAGCTCGGAGCCGGAGCCGTACTCGGTCGAGACGACCGAGGTCGACTGGAGCCCGGCGTAGGGGTTCTCGTGCCCGATCCGCACCGAGACGGCGTCGCTGGTCTCGCGGGCGGTGCCGAGCAGCTTGAGCAGCACCACGTGCTCCTCGAGCGCCTCGAGCACGGGCCCGATGGTGAGTGGGAAGTCGGTGCCGACGCGCGCCAGGTTGGAGGTGCCCGCGAGCACCACGCGCTCCTCACGTTCCTCGACCAGCGCGTCGTCGAGCGACTGGACGACCGAGCGGACCAGGTCACGGTCGGCGGGGTCGAACTCGTCGGCGAGGCTCGCCAGGGACGCTGCGGCGTCGACGAGCCGCTGGCCGTCGGCGCGGGCGTTGACCTTGGCCCGGACGAGTCCGAGCGTCGCCTCGCCGTCGGCGCTGGACAGGTCGTGGGCGGTCTCGATGACCCGCTGCTCGACCCGGCCGGTGTTGACGATCAGCACCACCATCAGCCGGCTCGGGCCCATCGGCACGAACTCGATGTGACGCACCGTCGAGCGGGTCAGGGAGGGGTACTGCATCACCGCGACCTGCCGGGTCAGTGAGGCGAGCAGCCGCACGGTGCGGTCGACGACGTCGTCGAGGTCGACGGCGCCCTCGAGGAACTGGGCGATGGCAGCCCGCTCCGCGGGAGTCATCGGTTTGACCGAGCTGAGCCGGTCGACGAAGAGCCGGTACCCGGCGTCGGTCGGCACCCGACCCGCGCTGGTGTGAGGGGCGGCGATCAGCCCCTCCTCCTCCAGGGCGGCCATGTCGTTGCGCACGGTGGCAGCCGAGACCCCGAGCTGGTGGCGGTCGAGCAACGACTTGGAGCCGACCGGCTCGGAGGTCTGGACGTAGTCCTGCACGATCGCACGCAGCACCGCGAGGCGACGTTCCTCGCTCATTACACACCTCCGATCACGGTGGTTCAGATCAGTTTCAGCGGTTGGCACTCAGGCCCAGCGAGTGCCAAGTCTACGTGGTTTCCGGGTGGGGGCCAGCACGGGCGGCGCGCCCGCGTCACGATGGCGCGTCCGCGGCATACCCTGCGTCGGTGTCCGACCGCTATGGCTCCGATGTCCTGTCCGGCGACTGGAAGGTGCCCCCACGAGGGCGGTCCCGGGAGGTCGAGGCCGAGAACGGCCTGGTCGTCGAGGACGTCGAGACCGGCTGGTGCGGCGCGGTCGTGCGCGTCGAGAAGGCCGGGGGCATGCGCGTCGTGCACCTCGAGGACCGTCGCGGTCGCACGAAGGGCTTCCCGATGGGACCCGGCTTCCTGCTCGACGGGGCGCCCGTCGTCCTGACACCGCCCACTGCCGCCGCCCGCGCCCAGCTGGCCGAGGCCCGCGTCGCCGCCTCCCGCACGGCCTCCGGGTCGAGGGCGGTCGAGGGCACCCGCGCGCGGGTCGCCAGCGGGTCGCGGATCTTCGTCGAGGGCCGCCACGACGCCGAGCTGGTCGAGAAGGTCTGGGGCGCGGACCTGCGGGTCGAGGGGGTGGTCGTGGAGCTGCTCGACGGCGTCGACGACCTGGTCGGCGCGATCGAGCAGTTCCAGCCGGGTCCCGGCCGCCGGATGGGCGTGCTCGTCGACCACCTGCTGCCGGGCACGAAGGAGGACCGCGTCGTCGAGCAGGCTGGGAGGGGTCCGTATGCCGCCCACGTGCGCGTGCTGGGTCACCCGTACGTCGACGTGTGGCAGGGCGTGCGACCCGAACGGCTCGGGCTCACCGCGTGGCCCGTCATCCCGCGCGGCCAGTCGTGGAAGGACGGCATCTGCGAGCACCTCGGCTGGCCGCACGACAGCCAGGCCGACATCGCCCGTGCCTGGAAGCAGATCCTCGGCACGGTCCGCACCTACGCCGACCTCGAGCCGACCCTGCTGGCCAGTGTCGAGGAGCTGATCGACTTCGTGACCGAACCGGGTCAGGGTCGGCCCTGACGCTCCCCTGAACGCACCCCGAAAGCAGGACCACTTCGGCCCGCGATGCGTTTCACTGGTCACAGACCACTGCAGGACCAACGGAGAGAGCCATGACCGAGCAACCGCAACAGCCCCAGCCGGAGCAGCCGCAGCAGCCCCAGCCGCAGCCCGCCTACGCCCCCGGCCCGCAGCCGATGTCGCAGCAGGACGAGAAGACCTGGGCGACGCTCGTCCACCTCGCACCGTTCGTGGCCGCGATCATCGGCATCCCGTTCCTCGGGCCACTGATCGTGTTCCTGCTCTTCAAGGACCGCGGGCCGTTCGTGCGGTTCCACGCGGCGCAGGCGCTGAACTTCCAGATCATCACCACGATCGCGTTCTGGGTGTTCGGGGCCCTGTCGTTCGTGCTGATCGGGATCCCGTTCCTCATCGCGACCGCCATCGCCTGGGTGGTCCTGTCGATCGTGGCGGCGATCAAGGCCAACAACGGTGAGTGGTACCGCTACCCGCTGACGCCCGAACTCGTGAAGTAGCCCACGGGTGGAGTAGCAGCCCGCTCGCTCGCGACCCACCCGCAGGAGAGGCGGCCATCGAGCCTCCTCTCCTGCGGGCTCGGTCTTTGCGTCGGACTCGCCGGCAGTCTGCGACTCACTCGGCCTGAAGCGGCTGGCCCCATGACGAGACGCGCCAGGCAAGGTTCACTCCAACTCGACCTTGCCTGGCGCGTCAACGTTGGCCATCTCCCGGTTCGCGAGAACCTGATCGAGGACGTCTGGTCCTTCAGCGCACCCAGGGTGTTGTCTCGGCTGCAGACCACCCGAAGCCCCTGGCACGCAGCTAGCGCAGGCCGAGGAGCCGTCGCACGACGGTGTCCGTGAGCAGCCGGCCCTGCCTCGTCAGCACCACCCGCTGACGGCGCAGGGCCGCTGGCGCGTCCACGAGGCCGTCGGCGATCAGACCGGCCACCGCGACCCGGCCCTCGTCCCGCAGGTCGTCGATCGGCAGGCCGTCGACGAGCCGCACGGCCAGCAGGACGCGCTCGTCGTAGCGCTGCTCGTCAGTGAGCGTCTCGCGGCCATGAGCTGGGCTGAGCCCGTCGCGCACCCGGGACGCGTAGGCGTTGGGGTGCTTCACGTTCCACCAGCGCACCCCGCCGACGTGGCTGTGCGCCCCGGGCCCGATGCCCCACCAGTTGCCGTCGGCCCAGTAGCCCTCGTTGTGGCGGCAGCGGGCGTCCGCGCGCAGCGCCCAGTTGCTCACCTCGTACCAGCCGTAACCGGCGGCGGTGAGGTGCTCGTCGGCGATCTCGTACTTGGCCGCCTCGTCGTCGTCCTCAGGGGCCGGGACGTCGCCACGACGCACCTGAGCCGCGAGCTTGGTGCCCTCCTCGACGACCAGCGCGTAGGCCGAGACGTGGTCGGGGGCCAGCGCCGTCGCCGCGGCCAAGCTGGTGCGCCAGTCGTCGAGCGACTCACCGGGGGTGCCGTAGATGAGGTCGAGGCTGACCTGCAGCCCGGCCGCCCGCGCAGCGTGGACGGCGCGCTCGACGTTGGCCGGGTCGTGGGTGCGTTCGAGGGTGCGCAGCACGTGCGGGACCGCCGACTGCATGCCGAGCGAGACCCGGGTGAAGCCCGCCTCGGCGAGCAGGTCCAGCCCTTCACGGGTCACCGAGTCGGGGTTGGCCTCGGTGGTCACCTCGGCGCCGGGCACCAGACCGAAGCGCTCTCGTATGCCGTGCAGCATCCGCGCGAGGTCGCCCGCGGCGAGCATGGTGGGGGTGCCGCCGCCGACGAAGACGGTGTCCACCGCCGGACCCGACCCGAGGACCGTGCGGGCCAGGTCGAGCTCGCGCAGCGCCGCGTCGGCGAAGGTCGCCACACTGGCGCCGTCGACCCCCAGCTCGGTGAGCGTGTAGGTGTTGAAGTCGCAGTAGCCGCACCGGACCGAGCAGAACGGCACGTGCAGGTAGAGGCCGAACGGGCGGTGGGACAGGGTCGCGAGCGACAGCTCGGGCAGCCGACCGTCGGACGGCGCGGGGTCGCCGTCGGGCAGGGCGCTGGGCATGCCACCATCCTCGCAGGCCCTCCACCGACCCCCTGACACGGCGTGTCTCGACGACACGCCGGAATGGGACGGAAGTGACCGGGAATTTCGCGGGAATCTCAACGAAACCCCTTGTGGCCCAGAGGTTCCTCGATTAGAAATACGCCTACGCAATCGCTTCGGCGAGAGCGTCGATCAGGACCTCGGTCTTGATCGTCGAGGGCCTCGGAAACTCATACTTTCCGAGGCCCTCACCTATTCCCGCGTCCCCTTCGCGTCCCACGCGGTCCCCCACGTAGGGTCGGGTGGTGACCACTCCCCACTGGATCGAGCTCGACGGCGTCGTCAACATGCGGGACGTCGGCGGACTGCCGACCACTGACGGCGGCACGGTCGCGACCGGTCGGCTGCTGCGCTCGGACAACCTCCAGGACCTCAGCGCGGCCGACATCGAAGCGCTGGAGCGGCTGGGCGTCACCGACGTCGTCGACCTGCGCAGCAACGTCGAGCTCACCCTCGAAGGGCCGGGGCCTCTGCACGAGCGGGCGCTCACGCACCACCACCACTCGCTGTTCCGCGACGACGTCCGAGAGGTGTCTGCCGAGGACGCCCTGGTGCTGCCCTGGTCGAAGCAGGACCAGGCGGAGGCGGACGCCCAGCCGCGGCTCGACGACGACTACTGGGCCAGCCACTACCTCGGCTACCTCGCGCACCGCCCCGACTCGGTGAGTGCCGCGCTGCAGGTGGTCGCACGCAGCGAGGGCGCGACGATCGTGCACTGTGCCGCCGGCAAGGACCGCACCGGCACGGTCGTCGGCCTGGCCCTGGCTGTCGCGGGGGTGTCCGACGACGACGTCGTCGCCGACTACGTGGCCACCGGTGAGCGGATCGAGCGGATCGTCGCCCGGTTGATGACTCGGCCCGCCTACGGCGAGGTGCTCAAGGACCAGCCGCTCGACCACCACCAGCCGCGACCGGAGACCATGCGCCGCATCCTCGAGGTGCTGGCCGAACGCCACGGCGGCGCCGCTGGCTGGCTGGTCGAGCAGGGCTGGACCGACGCCGAGGTCGACGCGCTGCGAGCGAGCCTGCGCGCCTGAGCCGGGCACCCGGCATACCCGCTCCGGGTTGGCCGCGCGCGGTCAGCGGGCGGGCTTGTCGGTCACCCAGAGACGGATGGTGCCCTCGACGACCGCGGTGCCGTCGGCCCGCAGGCCCTTGACCCGGACCGGGATCTCCACGTCCCCGGTCCGCTCCCACTCGGCGGGGTCGGTCTCCGCGACGCAGGTGATGTCACTGGTCGCCTTCGCGGTGTAGTCGACCGCCATCCCCTTCGGGATCCAGCGGCGGGTGCTGGGGATGGACGCCTCGGCGAGCGCACCCATCGCTGCTTCGAGCCCGTTGCAGATCGCGATGACGTGCACCGTGCCGAGGTGGTTCTGCACCCGGCGACGCTTCTTGACCGTCAGGACTGCGCGGTTCGGACCCAGCTCGACGAAGCGTGGCCGCGCGCTGCGGAAGTACGGTGCCGCCTGCTCGAACACGAGCGAGAACACCCGCCGCCCCTGGGGGTATGCCGCGAGGCGTCGGTACAGCGCGTAAGTGTCAGGCATGCGCCCGACATTACCCGCCGGTAACCCCGCGCGGCCGGACGGCGCTACTTCTTGGCGGGGGCGTCGTTGGACAGGGCTGCGATGAAGGCCTCCGGGGGCACCTCGACGCTGCCGATGTTCTTCATCCGCTTCTTGCCGGCCTTCTGCTTCTCGAGCAGCTTGCGCTTGCGGCTGATGTCACCGCCGTAGCACTTGGCCAGGACGTCCTTGCGGATCGCCCGGATGTTCTCGCGGGCGATGATCCGCGAGCCGATGGCGGCCTGGATGGGCACCTCGAACTGCTGGCGCGGGATCAGGTCCTTGAGCTTGCCGGCCATCATCACGCCGTAGGCGTAGGCCTTGTCCTTGTGGACGACCGCGCTGAAGGCGTCGACCGTCTCCCCCTGCAGCATGATGTCGACCTTGACGAGGTCGGCCTCCTGGTCGCCGTCGGGCTCGTAGTCGAGTGAGGCATAGCCACGGGTGCGCGACTTGAGCTGGTCGAAGAAGTCGAAGACGATCTCGGCCAGCGGCAGCGTGTAGCGCATCTCGACGCGGTCCTCGGAGAGGTAGTCCATGCCGCGCAGCGCGCCACGCTTCTGCTGGCAGAGCTCCATGATCGCGCCGATGAACTCGCTCGGTGCGAGGACCGTCGCCCGCACGACCGGCTCGGTCACCGAGGTGACCTTCCCGTAGGGGAACTCGCTCGGGTTGGTGACGACGATCTTCTTGCCGTCGTCCATCGTCACGTCGTAGACGACGTTGGGCAGCGTGGAGATGAGGTCGAGGTCGAACTCGCGCTCCAGCCGCTCCCGGACGATCTCGAGGTGGAGCATGCCGAGGAACCCGATCCGGAAGCCGAAGCCGAGCGCCGCCGACGTCTCCGGCTCGTAGACCAGGGCTGCGTCGTTGAGCTTCAGCTTGTCGAGGGCGTCGCGCAGGTCGGGGTAGTCGGAGCCGTCGATCGGGTAGAGCCCCGAGAAGACCATCGGCTTGGGGTCGCGGTAGCCACCGAGCGCGTCCTTGGCCGGCTTGGCGGCGTTGGTGACGGTGTCGCCGACCCGTGACTGGCGCACGTCCTTCACCCCGGTGATGAGGTAGCCGACCTCGCCGACTCCGAGACCCTTGGCCGGGGTGGGCTCCGGTGAGCTGACCCCGATCTCGAGCAGCTCGTGGGTGGCCCGCGTCGACATCATCGCGATCTTCTCGCGCGGGTTGAGGTTGCCGTCGATGACGCGCACGTAGGTGACCACGCCGCGGTAGGTGTCGTAGACGGAGTCGAAGATCATCGCGCGGGCCGGCGCGTCGGGGTCGCCGACCGGCGCCGGGAGCTGGGCCACGATCTGGTCGAGCAGCGGCTCAACCCCCTCACCGGTCTTGCCCGACACCCGGAGGCAGTCCTCGGGCTCGCAGCCGATCAGCCCGGCGAGCTCCTCGGCGAACTTCTCCGGCTGGGCCGCGGGCAGGTCGATCTTGTTGAGGACGGGGATGATCGTGAGGTCGTTCTCCATGGCGAGGTAGAGGTTCGCCAGCGTCTGCGCCTCGATGCCCTGGGCCGCGTCGACGAGCAGCACCGCGCCCTCGCAGGCGGCCAGTGAGCGGGACACCTCGTAGGTGAAGTCGACGTGACCGGGGGTGTCGATCATGTTGAGCGCGTAGGTCGCTCCGTCGACCTCCCACGGCATGCGGACCGCCTGGCTCTTGATCGTGATGCCGCGCTCGCGCTCGATGTCCATCCGGTCGAGGTACTGCGCACGCATGGCGCGCTCGTCGACGATGCCGGTGATCTGGAGCATCCGGTCGGCCAGCGTCGACTTGCCGTGGTCGATGTGGGCGATGATGCAGAAGTTCCGGATCAGGTCCGGCGGCGTTGCGTGCGGCTGCAGCGCGGTGCGGGCCATCGGGGACACGGGTGCTTCGAACCTCACGGACATCGGGGACGACGGAACGACCCATCCTCCCATGCGACCGGGAGTGTCAGTGACGCAGCAGGTCGAGAGCGGCGTCGAGGGCGTCGCCCGCCGGCACCACGACGTCGGGCTGGACACCGACGCACTCCCAGTTCCCGCCGGTGGTGAGGCTCACCGACCGGGCGATCGGGAGGGTCAGCTCGAGCTGGGGGTGGACCACCAGGCCGATCCTTGGGTGCGCACCGCCACGGGTCGGCTGACCCACGATGGTCGCCCGACCCTGCTCCTGGAGGTCGAAGGCCAGGCCCTCCCCGCCGGAGAAGGTCTCGGGGCCGACGAGCACGACCACTGGCTTGTCCGGCCCGAACCGGCGGCCCGGGACCACCGCCGCGGTCCAGAACTGCCGGGTGCCCTCCTCGCGGGACTCGATGTCGCTCAGCCGCACGGGCTCGGACCCGAAGAGGTGGCTGAGGACCAGGACCACGCCGTCCGGGCTGCCGCCGCGACAGCCCCGGGCGTCCAAAACCAGCGCGTCAGCGTCGGCGACCAGCGACATCGCGGCCACGATGGAGGCACCGGCCGTGGTGGGGTGGCCGATGACGGGACCGATCTCCACGAGGGCGATGTTGTCGGCCAGCCGTTCGATGCGACGCATGCCACCGGCCGTCCGGCGGTCGTGGTCGGCCCAGAACGCCTCGAGGACGGCCTGGTCCTCCTCCCCCGCGGCGCCCTCGTCGTGAAACAGCAGCCGCAGGTGCAGGTCGTCCGCCGCCTCGTGGAGGTCTGCGGTGACCAGTGCGGCGAGCTCCTCGGGCCCGGCACAGGCGGCATACCGGCCGGACTGCAGGTGGGCCCGCAGCGCGGCGGCGACGCGGACGCCCCGCTCGGGAAAGACGTAGCGATCCTCGATCGCCCGCGTCGCGGCGGTGACGGTGGTGGAGATCTCCTCGGGGTTCATGCCACCAGCGTGCGGGCGGTGTTGACAAAGCGTCAAAAACTCTTGACGCTTTCAGGATGGACGCCCGCCCCTCCAGCCCCGACGAGGTGCTCGACACCACCGACCCGCGGCAGCTCAAGGCGCTCGCGCACCCCCTGCGCAACCGCATCCTCTTCGCGCTCGGACCCGATGGCGCCACCGTGAGCCAGCTGGCCAAGAAGCTCTCGACCAACAAGGGCAACGTCGCCCACCACCTGGCCGTGCTGGAGGGTGCCGAGCTGGTGCGACGCGGCCCCCGCCGTCAGGTGCGCGGAGGGACCGAGCAGTACTTCGTCCGAGCGGCCCGCAGGCTCCGGACGCCTGTGGGCAGCCGGTCGGGCCACACCGCCGCCCTCCTGCAGGCGGTGGCCGAGGAGATCGAGGCCTCGCCGGCCGAGACGCTGCTCAACCTGCGCCGCATCCGCCTGACGCGAGCCCAGGCCGCCGCCCTCTCACGGCACCTCGAGCGTGTCGTCGACGAGCTCCAGGAGGCAGGCCCGCGGGAGGCCGACCACGGGGTGCTGGTGAGCGTCTTCCAGTCGGGTCAGGCGGGCTGAACCCGCCGCGTCGCGCGCTGCAGGAGCGCCGACCACAGGGCGATGCCGATCCCCGCGACGGCCAGGAAGCCCCCGACCCGGGACGGCCACTCGTAGCCCAGCCCCGCGGCGAGCACGATCGAACCCAGCCAGGCACCCAGCGCGTTGGCGATGTTGAGCGTCGAGTGGTTGAGCGCGGCCGCGAGCGCCTGCCCCTCGTGGGCGACGTCCATCAGGCGCGTCTGGAGCATCGGCACGAGGATGCTCGGCAGGAACCCCAGGGCGAACACGGCGACCAGACCGGTGCCCCGCGAGGCCTGCACCGCCGGGCCGAAGAGGAAGAGCATCACGGCGATCGTGGCCAGCACCCCGGTGATGGCCCGCAGCAGGCCGACCCGGGAGACCGGGCCCGAGAGCACCGCTCCCACCGTCATGCCCACGCCGTAGAGCGCGAGGATCAGCGGGATCGTCGCCCGGCCGAAGCCGCCCAGCGCGGTCATCGTCGGGGAGATGTAGGAGAAGGTCGCGAACATCCCGCCGAAGCCGACGGTGCCGATGCCCAGCGCCAGCCAGACCTGCGGACGTTTCAGGGCCGAGAGCTCCGACCGCAGGCTGACCCCGCCGTCGGGCGGGCAGAACGGCACCCAGCGCCACACGGCGAGCACGGTCAGCAGCGCGATGACCCCCACCGCGGCATACGGCCACTGCCACCCGTAGGCCTGCCCGATCCGCGTGGTGACGGGAACGCCGACGATGTTGGCCACGGTGAGCCCGGTGATCATCATCGAGACCGCCCAGGTGCGCCGGTGAGCAGGCACCATCGAGGCGGCCACCAGGCTGCCGACGCCGAAGTACGCCCCGTGCGGCAGCCCGGACAGGAAGCGAGCGGCCATCAACAGGCCATAGCTGTTGGCGAGCGCCGACAGCACGTTGGCCACCGCGAACGCGCCCATCAGCCACAGCAGCAACCGCTTGCGGGGCAGCTTCGACCCGAGGGTCGCGAGGACCGGCGCACCGACGACCACGCCCGCGGCGTACGCCGACACGATGTGGCCGGCCGTCGGGATGTCGATACCGACCCCTTCGGCCACCTCCGGCAGCAGACCCATCGTGACGAACTCGGTGGTGCCGATCGCGAAACCGCCGACGGCCAGGGCCAGCAGGGCGAGGTTCACGTGCGTCGGTCGGACCTCGGCGACGTCGAGCTCACGAGAGGGGTCGGCGAGGGCGTCGGTCACGGCAGTGCAACGACAGCGGGTCGGCAGGTCATTCCTCCATGGTGCGCCCAGTGCGCGCGGCGGGGTGCGGATGGCCCAGCCGTCGAGACATAGCATCGGGTTCGACCACCACAGCCTCGAGGGGACCATGTCCGAACCCACCCAGTACGCCGCGCCGCCCGCCACCGGGCCGGTGACCACGTCCCCGGACGGCTACCGCCGGCAGATGAGGTCGCACCTGCGCCACCCGCTCGAGAACCTGTGCCTCGTGGTGGTGATCCTCGGGTCCTTCCTCGTCTGGGCGATCTCCGGCTACGAGGTCGCCTCGGCCATCATCGACCGCAGGCAACCCGACCCCTACGCCGTGTTCTTCCTGGCCGCTCCGCTGATCATCTACTTCGTCCGTGGCCAGCTCTACGCGGGGCTCCGCCTGTCCGGGGTCAAGATCTCGCCGACGCAGTACCCCGAGGCGCACCAGATGCTGCTCGACGCCTGCGCGCACTATGGGCTCCGGAAGGTCCCCGACGCCTACGTGGTCCTCGGCAACGGTGTCATCAACGCCGCCGCCTCCGGGCACGGCTTCCGGCGGTTCATCTTCGTCTACAGCGACCTGTTCGAGATCGGCGGCGCGGCGCGCAACCCCGACGCACTGCGGTTCATCCTCGGCCACGAGGTCGGGCACATCGCAGCCGGTCACACCAGCTACTGGCGGATCCTCGGCATCAGCGGCGCGCAGTGGATCCCTTTCGTCGGGTCCACGCTGAGCCGCAGCCAGGAGTACACGGCGGACAACTTCGGCTACTCCCTCGTCCCGCACGGCAGCGCCGGGGCGATGGCCACGCTCGCCGCCGGCAAGTACCTCAACCGGACCGTCGACGTGAACGCGCTCGCCGACCGCGCCACCACCGAGAAGGGCTTCTTCGTGTGGGTGGTCAACGCACTCGCCTCGCACCCGGTGCTGGTGTGGCGCTCGCACGCACTGCGTGACCGCCGCAGGCCGGGTCGCCTGCTGTGGAGGCCCAAGGACCGCCCGTGACGCAGTCGCCACTGGACTATCGGCACACCACGACGCGTCCGGACTTCGCCCAGCTGCCCTCGGCGGTGCGGGCCGGCATCGAGGCAGCCGCCGGGGCCGCCGTGGAGGTCGCCTTCCCGTCGGTGACCACCGGGTTCACCGGCGCGTATGCCGGGTTGCTGGCCCTGCGCGACGGGCGCCGCGTCTTCGCCAAGGCCGCCGGACCAGCAGCGCCCTTCGCGCTCGAGGCGATCCCGCGCGAGGCCGAGATCCTGCACCGGCTCGGAGGGCGGGTCACCGCCCCGACCGCGGTGGGGGCGGCGGCCGTCGACGACTGGCAGCTCCTCGTCCTCGAAGCCATCGACGGCCACCTGCCCGGCATGCCGTGGACCGACACCGACGCCGACGCCGCCCACGCAGCGTGCCTCGAGCTCGCCGCGCTCGACCCGACCGCCGTGGCCGAGCTGACCGAGACCTCGCTCGCCGTCGAGGTGGGCGCGGACCCAGCCGCCCTGGGCTGCCTCGACGAGCTCGCGAACGGCGCGCGGGCCTGGCCGCACGGCATACCTCCGCTGTCGCCGCAGGCGGCTCGCGAGCTGGCCGGGCTCGGCGGACTGGCCGCCCACGCGCTGGTCGGCGACCGGCTCGTGCACAGCGATCTGCGGCCCGACAACATCCTGGTCACACCGGGCGGGCGCGCCCGGTTCGTCGACTGGAACTGGGTGGCGCGCGGACCCGCGTGGTGCGACTACGTGGGGTTGCTGCCGCTGATGTCCCACGACGGGCTCGACGTGGACGCCATGGTGCGGCGCTCTCCGCTGCTGGACGGGGTGGACGCGGAGGCCGTCGACGCGTTCCTCGCCGTCCTCACCGGCTACTTCATCGCGGCCTGTGAACAGCCCGTCGTGCCGGGGTCGCAGAGCTTGGTGCGGGCCCACCAACGGCACTTGGCGAAGGCCTTCCTCGCCCTGCTCAGTCACCGCCGCGGCTGGTCGTAGCCGTGCGAGTTTGAAGGGTTGACCGCACCAGGGTGCGGTCAACCCTTCAAACTCACGGTCGGTCAACTAGCGTCACCGCATGCCTACCCTGCGCTCCCGACTGTCCCGCCTCTGGAGCGGCGGGTCGTCGCAGGCTGCACGCACCGCGCCCGCCGCGCCGGCACCTCGGGCCGAGAGGGCAGCCGCGCGCGGTCCGTACCCCGGAGACTTCACCGGGACCCCGGATCTCAGCTATGCCCCGAAGCCGGACGGTCGCCCGGACCCGGGCGAGATCGTCTGGACCTGGGTGCCCTACGAGGAGGACCACCGGCAGGGCAAGGACCGGCCGGTGCTCCTCGTCGGCCACGACGGCGAGTGGCTGCTCGCGCTGATGCTGACCAGCAAGGACCACGACCGTGACCACGACCAGGAGGCGCGCCACGGCCGGCACTGGCACGACATCGGCTCCGGCCCCTGGGACAGCAAGGGCCGACCGAGCGAGGTGCGCGTCGACCGGGTCCTGCGGGTCGACCCCCGGGCGGTCCGGCGGGAGGGTGCCGTGCTCGACCCGGACCGGTTCGAGGCGGTCGCCAGGGCGGTTCGCGCCGCTACCTGAGGGCAGCCCCATCGGGGTCCGCGAATTTGCCCGGATTTGGGTCCTTTTGCCGTCCGCTTGACCGGCGGCTGACCCGACACCCGGCTACTCGGTCATACGGTCGTCCGGACCCGGGGACACGTCGACACGAGGGGACACCATGACCAGGTCCAGCACCACCAGATCTCGCCACCCGATCCGCCACACCGTCACCGCGGTCGCCGTGGGGCTGCTCGCCGGAACGGGGCTCTTCGCCGCCGGCCCGGCAGGCGCGGCGTCGAGCGCGCCCTCCCCCACCCCGTCGGCGCGGGACGCCGGCATCCGCGCCCCCGGGGAGGCCTACATGGGCTGGACTCAGGACGGCGCCGGTCGAGCCCGACCCACCCCGGCGCAGGCGGCCCGGGCCTCGTCGCTCGCGGCGGCCACCCAGACGCCCGGCATCGACGTGTCCAGCTGGCAGGGCAACGTCGACTGGGCCTCGTGGTGGAGCCAGGGCACGAAGTTCGCCTTCGTGAAGGCCACCGAGGGGACCACCTACCGCAACCCCTACTTCGCCCAGCAGTACAACGGCTCGTACAACGTCGGCATGACCCGCGGGTCGTACCACTTCGCCCTGCCCGACAATTCGTCCGGCACGGCGCAGGCGGACTGGTTCGTCGGGCACGGCGGCGGCTGGTCCGCCGACGGTCGGACCCTCCCGGGTGTGCTCGACATCGAGTACAACCCGTACGGCGCGACCTGCTACGGACTGAGCCAGGCCTCGATGCGCAGCTGGATCGCTGCGTTCACGGGCCGGTACAAGGCCCTCACCGGTCGCGACGCGATCATCTACACGACCACGAGCTGGTGGACGACCTGCACCGGGAACACCAGCCAGTTCTCGGCCAGCAACCCGTTGTGGGTCGCCCGCTACAACACCACCCCCGGCACGCTGCCGGCGGGCTGGGCCTACTACACCTTCTGGCAGTACACCGACTCGCCGCTCGACAAGGACTACTTCAACGGCGACCTGAGCCGGCTGCGGGCGTTGGCGCTCGGGTAGTCCCGGACACCGCCGTGGCGGGACGCAGAAGGCCGGTCACCCACTGGGTGACCGGCCTTCTGCGTTGCCGTGGAGGCGACTCGCGTCAGAGCGAGGCGGCCTTCTTCGCCATGGCGGACTTCTTGTTGGCGGCCTGGTTGGCGTGGATGACGCCCTTGCCAACGGCCTTGTCGAGCTTCTTGCTGGCGGTCGCGAGGGCGTCCTTGGTCGCCGCTGCGTCGCCGGAGTCGGCGGCCGCGTGGAACTTGCGGATCCAGGTCTTGAGCTCGCTCTTGACGGCCTTGTTGCGCTCGGTCGCCGCGCGGTTCGTCTTGATCCGCTTGAGCTGGGACTTGATGTTTGCCACGTGTGTCTCTCTTGGTTGGTCGGTGGTTGCCGTTAGAGGGCGGCAGAAGCCCCTCGGGACCAGGCTGTGGGGCGCCTGTGGTTGAGGAGCTCTGGGTGCTGCTGCATGCGCGCACGACCATGCGCGCACGCGAGGGGACAATCTACCAGCGAGGACCCCGCTCCCCCAAAACGCAGGGGTGAGCCCTCACCGGCCGCTGCGCGCCCTCGTGATGGTGAGCACGGCCCGCTCGACCGCGTAGACCGGGTCGCGACCGCCACCCTTGACCTCGAAGTCGGCCAGCGCCACCGCCTGGATCGCGTCGGCCAACCCCTCCGGACCCCACCCCGACAGGCCCCGACGGGCCTTGTCGACCTGCCACGGCGCCATCCCGAGGTCGCGGGCCACGTCGGCGGACCGGCCGCGGCCTGCCGCGCCGACCTTGACGAGCTGGCGCAGCTGCTGGGCGAGCACCGCGACGATCGGGACCGGGTCGACGCCGGTGGCGAGGGCGTGCCGGAGCAGGCGCAGGGCCTCGCCGGCGTTGCCGGCCACCGCCGCGTCAGCCACCTTGAAGCCGGTCGCCTCGACCTTGCCACCGTGGTACCTGGCCACCAGCTCCTCGTCGATCGTGCCGGTGGTGTCGGCGACGAGCTGCTGGCACGCGGCGGCCAGCTCGCGCACGTCCTTGCCGACCGCCTCGATGAGGGCTCGCACAGCGTCGGGGGTGGCGCGCCGTCCGGCGGCCCGGAACTCGTGTGACGCGAAGTCGGTCTTGTCACGGTCGGACTTGATCGCCGGCGCCTCGAGCACCCGCGCCTGGGACTTCTTGAGCGTGTCGAGCACCTTCTTGCCGCGCTGCCCCGACTTGTGGGTGACGACCAGCGTGACGTCGGGATCGGGCGCTGCGAGGAACGCGAGCAGGTCTTCCTGCAGCTCGTCGGGCGCCTCGTCGAGGTCGGTGACCACGATGCACTTCGACCCGCCGAAGAGGGACGGGCTGGCGTGGATCGCCAGGGCGCCGGCTTCGTAGGTCTCGGCGGCCAGCCGGATCACCTCGAGGTCGGCGTCGGAGGTGCGCAGGTCGTCGAGCGTGCCGGCGAGCGCCCGGTCGGCGATGACGGCCTCGGGTCCGGAGATGAGGACGAGGGGCGGCACGGTGCGCGTCGCGGGGGCTGTCACGGCGCACAGCCTGCCATGTCGGGCCGACAGCCCGGCCGGCTCACCCGCCCGGGCAGTAGGCGTCGCCCGCGGACAGGTCCGGGTGGATCGGTCCCTCGCGGTCACCCACCGACCCGACGGCGGCGCGGCCGGCCCGCACCGCGATCACCTCGGCCAGGATGGCGACGGCGATCTCGCCGGGGGCGTTGGCCCCGATGTCGAGCCCGATGGGGGCGTGCACCCTCGCGAGGGCCTCCTCTGTCACGCCGTGGCCCAGCAGCCAGGCGCGTCGCCGCTCCTGGGTGCGCCGCGACCCCATCCCGCCGATGTATGCCGTGCCGGCCGCCAGGCCCGCACGGATCGCCGGGCCGTCGACCCCGTCGTGGTGGCTCGTCACCACGAGTGCATCGACCCCGTCGGGCAGGGTCGCGTCGTCGGTCGCGGTGGTCACGGTCCACCCGAGCGGTGCGGCGACGGCGACGAGGGCCTCGGCCACGGGTCCGTCACCGACGACGTGGAGCACGCACGGTTCGGTCATCCGGCCAGTATCGCGGCCGGGTCACTCGAACGACAGGGTGGTCGCCCCGGATGCCTCGAGGCCGAGACCCTTGAGCCGGGCGGTGATCACGTCCGCGGGCAGCTCGAGGCTCTCGGCGAGCTCGTCGACCGACAGGCCGAGCTCGACGCCGTCGCGCAGCTCCTCGTCGGACTCGGCCGTCCAGGCGTGCCCGGCCGTCACCGCCGTCCGCGCCGAGTCGGCGGGAGGTGGGGCGTCGGCGACCGGCCTCGGGGGCTCCGTGGCGTCCTCGCCGGTGCCACCCATCGTCGTGCCGACCAGGGCGCCGGTGATGCCGCGCAGGGCCGGCTCGTGGACCTCCACCGGCGCAGCGGCCGTCTCGTCGAGACGGCGCAGTGCCGCGAGCACCCGTTCGCGGTCGGTCGTCGGCCAGAACGGCGGCAGCGAACGCTGGAGGAACCCGGCATACCGCGCGGTCATCATGCGGGAGTCGAGGAAGGCGACCACGCCCCGGTCGTCGGCGCGTCGGATCAGCCGCCCCGCACCCTGGGCCAGCCGCAGGGCTGCGTGCGTGGCCGAGACGGCCATGAAGCCGTTGCCACCCATCCGCGCGATCGCCTGCGAGCGCGCCGACGACAGCGGGTCGTCGGGCCGCGGGAACGGGATCCGGTCGATGATGACGAGCTGGCAGGCCGACCCCGGCACGTCGACGCCCTGCCACAGGGTGAGCGTGCCGAAGAGGCAGGTGCGCGGGTCGCGGGCGAACTGCCGCACCAGGGTCGTGATCTGGTCCTCGCCCTGGCACAGGAAGCCGATGTCGCCGTCGAAGCGCTCGCGCATAGCCTCGGTGGCCTCCTTGGCCGCTCGCATCGAGGAGAAGAGGCCCAGGGTGCGACCGCCTGCGGCGCGCACCAGTGCCTCGATCTCGTCGAGGGTCTGCTCGCTGAGGCCATCGCGTCCAGGGGCCGGAAGGTGTTGCGCCACATAGGCAATCGCCTGCTGGGGGTAGTCGAACGGACTGCCCACATCGAGCCCGCGCCACTCGGGCGCGCCCTCGCCGCGCAGCCCCATCGTCCCGGCCACGGCGTCGAACGTGCCGCCGAGCTCGAGCGTCGCAGAGGTCATGACGACGGTGCGGTCGCCGAACACCTTGTCACGCAACAACATCGCAACACTCATCGGAGCCACCCGCAGCACCGAACCCCGTCGCTGGTCACGGCTGACCCAGACGACGTCGAGGTCACGCTGCTCGAGGATGCGCGAGGAGTTCTCGAACATCTCGTCGATGGCGGCCTGGGCCACCTTGCGCGCCCCGTCGGGCTCGACGCCCTTGTCGGGCTTGAGCTCTGACTGCACCTGCCGGGTCGTGTCCCTCACCCGCGCGAGCGCCAGCGCCAGCGCATCGGGTATGCCGTTGAGCTTGCCCTCCGGGAGCTCGTCGAGGACTCCCTGGAGGAAGACGGAGGCGTCCTCGACGGCGTCGGTCGACTCCGCGAGCCGACCGGCCCGCTTGGCCGCCGCGGAGACGAGGTTGGCGGTGATCTCGTCGGTGATGGTGGAGGTCACCCGGTCGACCAGCTCGTGCGCCTCGTCGACGACGAGCAGGTCGTGCTCGGGCAGCATCTGCCGCCCCTCGAAGGAGTCGATCGCCATGAAGGAGTGGTTGGTGACGATGACGTCACAGTCCTTCGCCGCCTCGCGCGACCGCTCGACGAAGCAGTCGCCGAAGGACGGGCACTTGCTCCCCATGCACTCGTGCGCGCTCACCGACACCTGACGCCAGGCCCGCTCACTCACGCCCGGGACCAGCTCGTCACGGTCACCCGACTCGGTGGTCTCGGCCCACTCCCGGAGGCGGACGACCTCCTGCCCCAGCCGGGACGCCGCACGGTCCACCTCGCCGACCTCGAAGAGCCCGTCCTCGTCGTCGGGGAACCCGCCCTCGAGCTTGTGGGCGCACAGGTAGTTGCGACGACCCTTCACCAGCCCGTAGGTGGGCCGCTTCCCGAGCAGCGGGGCGATCGACTCGGCGAGCCTCGGCATGTCGCGGTCGACGATCTGGGCCTGCAGCGCCAGCGTGGCCGTCGCGATGACTGCGGGCTTGCCGGTCCGCTGCGCGTGCATCACGGCAGGGATGAGGTAGGCCAGTGACTTGCCGGTGCCGGTGCCGGCCTGCACCAGGAGGTGCTCGTCCTTGCTGACCGCGTCCTCGACCGCGTGCGCCATCTCGACCTGGCCCGGCCGCTCGACTCCCCCGACTCCCTGGACGGCGGCGTGCAGCAGGTCGTCGAGTGAAGCCATTGGGTCAGCGTATGCGGTCGTGGAGGGCCAGCGTCCGACCGTCCCCAGCGTGCCGTGGACGCCACCGACCCCGGCACCTCGAGAGGAGCCGGGGTCGGGTCGGGGGCCGCGTCAGCGCACCTCCGGCACCCAACGGGGAGCCGGCACCCCGTTCCCCGTCAGGTTGTCTCCCGCCACGTACTGGGTCCCCACCCGCTCGAGCGGGTGGAAGTAGATGGCGACGTTGGGCGTCGTCGGCTGGTCGATCTGTCCGGGGTCCTGCTTGGCGGCGGCAGGCAGGGTGCCGAGCGCGACGACGAGGGCGGTCGTGGCCACGACGCCCCAGGTCCGCCGAGTGGCGGTGACGTTCCGGGTGGTGCGGTGGGTGGTCTGCTGTGCGTTCACGGTGTGCTCCTGGTGCTTGCGAGGTGGTCCCTGCTGACTCCTCCACGGTCGGTCCAGCAGCACCTGAGCCACATCGGGCGCACCCCCTGAGGTCAGGGGCCCCGCCCCCTCAAACCCGTTGTTGCCGCGGGCCCGGCCGGGACACACTGGAAGACGTGTCACCACCGGAGTCGGCACCCACCGACGGCTTCGTCGGACGGACCGGGGCACTCGACGATCTCGCCGGGGTCCTCGACTCGGCGCGCGCCGGCCACGGTCGGGCGGTACTGCTCATCGGGGACGCAGGCGTCGGCAAGACGAGGCTGGCCCAGCACGCCTGTGCCCTGGCGACGGACTTCCTGGCCCTCACCGGCGCATGCTTGCCGATGTCTTCGCTGAGCGTGCCGCTGCTCCCCCTGCGAACGGCAGTGTCCGGTCAGCCGGCAGGCGAGCGGCCGGACCTGCGAGGGGTCGAGGGGTCGCAGACTGCCGAGGTGTTCGACCAGTGGCTCGAGGAACGCTGCGCTCGGGGCCCGGTGGCCCTGGTGGTCGACGACCTCCAGTGGGCCGACCCGCTCACCCTCGACGTCCTGATGTGGGTGCTGGCCGGACTCCCTTCTCGACGTCTCGCCCTGCTGGCCACCGTCCGGCGCGGCGAGCTGGTCGCGGGTCACCCACTCCACCGGTGGCTCGCCGACGTCCGGCGCCTGCCCGGTTTCGCCGAGCTGGCCCTCGGGACGCTCGACCTCGACGAGACCCGCGCCCAGGTCGCGCAGGTGGTGGGGGACGTCCCGCACGAGCGCCTGGTGCGGGACGTGTTCGCCCGCACCGGCGGCAACGCCTACCTGAATCGCCTGCTCGTGCGTGGCCTGGTCCCCGCCAGCACCGGCCTGGGTCCGGAGCTCCCGGCAGACCTGACGTCGGCCGTGCTGCGAGCATGGCACCGCGTCAGCGAGCCCGCCCGTGAGCTGTCCCGGGTGCTGGCGGTCGGTGGACGCGTGGCCCACGGCGAGGCCCTCGAGCGGGTGGCTGCCCTCGCGGGCGTGCCCGACGTGCGGTCGGCTGTGCGCGAGTGCGTCGAGGCCGACCTGCTCGACGAGGACCACTCGGGCGGTTACTGGTTCCATCACCCGTTGCAGGCCGAGGCCCTCGAGGAGAGCCTGGCCGCGCCCCACCGCGAGCGTCTGCACGCTGCCTTCGCCGCGTCGCTGGAGGAAGAGCTGGCAGCGGGCCGCGCCACCGCCTCGGCACCCGGCGCCCCCGAGCTCGAGACGCTGCGCCTGATAGCGGACCACCATCGCCGGGCTGGTCACCTGGAGCAGTCCCTGGCCTGGACGCTGCGCGCCGCAGATCGGGCGCGCAGCAGCGGTGCGGGGACGGCCGAGGTCGAGCTGGTGAGGCGGGTCCTGAGCCTGCAGCAGGAGACCGGCGACCCGGCACCGGAAGGGCGCCGCGAGCTGTGGTGGAGACTGCTCGACTCGGCTGCGTCCACCGGAGACGTCGAGGTCGAGCTGGAGGCGGTCGAGGCCTTGCTCGCCGACCTCGACCCCGCCCCGGGGACCCAGCCCCCAGAGGACCCACCGGCCGTGGCGGCCCTGCTGGTCCGCAGCCGCCTCCTTCGGATGCTCACTGGCCGGTCGTTCCTGCGGGTGCAGGAGCTGAGACGCGCCGTCGAGCTGACCGAGGACCAGCCCGAGTGCTGGCAACACGCCCTCGCGCTCGCCGAGCTGACCCACTCCTGCCTCTGGCAGGACGACCCCGAGGCGCCCGGTCTCGCCTCGCAGGCCCTGGACAGTGCGCGCGCCAGCGGCGATGCCCGGGCCCTCGCGTACGCCCTGGCCGCGAACGCGATGCTGGCCGTCACGGAGAGTCGCTTCGACGACGGGCAACGCCTCGGTCGCGACGCGGTCGCCGCCGCGGTGGCCGCCCGCGACGGGTTCGCGTTCGCGCACGCGAGCCTCTGGGAGGCCAATGCGTACGACAGCCCGACCTCGCCGCGCTGGAGAGCCTCGGTGGGGCGCCGTCGTGCGGAGATCGTGGAGCTGGCCCTGCCCGCCGTCTACGCCGCGTGGCTGAGCGCCAGCGAGGCGTTCGCGCACCTGCACGCGGGGGACTTCGAGACCTCTCGCCAGCTCGTGCGGGAGTCCCTCCGCTCGTCACCCAGCACGCTCGTCGACGTGCAGGGCCGCCTCAACGCGGCCTGGATGGCGACGGCGCAAGGACGCACCAGCGAGGCGGAAGGCCACCTTGCCCGCGCGGACGAGTTGTTCGCCGAGAGCTCGACCTTCCTGGCCTTCGAGTTCGACGCCGTCCGGGCGCTCGTCCTGCTCGGCGGCGGACACCGGGAGGAGGCCGTCGAGGCGGCCCTGGCGGGGACGGCCACCCCCGGCGTCCTGCCCACCCTGTGCGAGTGGCTCCTCCCGCTGGCGGCCAGGGCCTACGCCGACCTGGCGCAGGAGGACCGCGACGGCGGCCGCGACCCGACCGACCACCTCGCTGCCCTCGACGACCTCACCGGGCGCTTTCCCCACATCCTGCTCGACCTCGGTGGCATGACCCCGTGGTACCGGCGCCAGACGGACGGGCTCGAGGCGGTCTACCAGGGTGAGGTCGCCCGGGCCCGCCAGTCCAGCGACGCACACCTGCGGTGGGAGGAGGCGGCCAGCACCTTGGACGGGGTGCTGGCCTGGGAGGCGTGCTACTCCATGTGGCGGCTTGCGGAGTCCCTCCTGGTCGCAGGCCCGCGCCGTCGCGACGAGGGAGCTGAAGCCCTGCGACGGGCCCACACCGGGGCTCGACAGCTGGGGGCCCAACCGATCGTGGACGCGGTCGAGTCCCTCGCTCGCAGCACGAGGGTCTCCCTCGCCGGCCCCGTTCCCGCCGACGAGGTGGCCACCGGGGCCACCGCTGCGGGCCTGACGGAGCGTGAGACCGAGGTCCTCGGGCACATCGTGGCCGGCCGGACCTACGGCGAGATCGCCCGCGCACTGGTGCTGAGCGAGAAGACCGTGAGCTCGCACGTGAGCCACATCCTCGCCAAGACCGGGTGCGCCAACCGGGTCGACCTGGCGCGCTGGGCCACCCGGCCGTCGTGAGCCCGGGCGCTCAGTCGCCCCCATGGGGACGCAACGGACGGCCGTCCACTCGACGGGCCATCGTCACGTCGTCGCGGTCGTCGCCCGCAGCGACCCGGATCGCGCCAGGGATCCGGCCGACCTCGACGTAGCCGCACTGCGCGTAGAACCGGCTCGCCCCGGAACCGCTGCGGACCCCGAGCTGGAGCAGCTCGACGCCGTCCTCGCGGGCCAGGCGGTGCATCCCGGCCATCAGGAGGCGGCCGAAGCCGCGGCCCTGACGGTCGGGATCGACCATGACCCGGTAGAGCCAGCGGCCGTGGTGCAGCAGGGGGTTGGGAGTGCGGACCCACCAGGCCCACCCGACGAGCCGGCCGTCGGGCAACCGCAAGGCTCCCCCGACGGCGTTGCCCGCAGCCATCTGCTCCTCGTGGGTGCCGATCGCGGCCGCCACCGACTCGGCCGGCGCCCCGGGGAGGAAACCCACCGCACCACCGGCGTCGTTCACCCTGGTCCAGAGGTCGAGGAGGTCGAGCCGCGTCACGGCGTCGAGCAGCTCGACCCGGTCGACCGACGGAGCCTCGAAGACCGAGGACGGTGGTTCGTCGGGCTGGTCGTCGGAGAGCACGACCTGCTCTCCGGTGCGCACCAGGCCGGCGGACTCCGCGGTGCGGACCGAGGCGGCGTTGTGGTCCTTCACCAGCGCCTGCACACGGTGCTCCGGCGCCCACTCGGTGGCCAGGGCGACAGCCGCGCGGGCCGCCTCACGGGCCAGGCCACGTCCGTGCGCCTCGGTGACGAAGCGGTAGTAGAGGTTGAGGTGCTCCCCGCGACGCTGGACGCCGACCCAGCCCAGCGGCATACCGGTCTCGCGGTTCTCCGCGACCCAGTAGCCGAAGCCGTGCGTCGACCAGTGGTCGAGGATCGCGTCGAAGAACGCGGCATTGCTCGCCGGCGTGCCGAGCACGTGCGGCGCGTGCGCGAAGAGGCGGGGGTCGCTGTGCACGGTCGCGTGGAAGCCCCGGTCGACCTCGGTGGGTCTGCGCAGCCGCAGCCTGGTCGTCTCGGTCTCGAAGGTCGGCGTCTCGGCGGTCACCCGGGCGACGCTAGCGAGGACCACCGACGCGGGATGGGAGGATGGCCCGCAATGACCTCCCCCTCGACGCCGCCCCTGGCCGACCTCGTGCCCGTAGGTGCCGAGCCCGACGAGGTGTATGCGGCCTTCGAGGGCTGGGCGCGCGACCGTGGGACACCGCTCTACCCCCATCAGGACGAGGCGCTCGTCTCCCTCTTGGCCGGCGAGAACGTCGTGCTGTCGACGCCCACCGGTTCGGGCAAGTCCCTCGTCGCCACGGGTGCCCATCTCGCCGCCCTGACCAGCGACCGGGTCAGCTTCTACACCGCCCCCATCAAGGCGCTCGTGAGCGAGAAGTTCTTCGCGCTGTGCGAGCTGTTCGGCCCGTCCGAGGTCGGGATGCTCACCGGCGACGCCTCCGTCAACCCCGACGCCCCGATCATCTGCTGCACCGCCGAGATCCTCGCCAACATCGCGCTGCGTGAGGGTGCGGACGCCGATGTCGGCCTCGTGGTGATGGACGAGTTCCACTTCTACGCCGAGCCGGATCGGGGGTGGGCGTGGCAGGTCCCGCTCCTCGAGCTGCCCCAGGCGCAGTTCGTCCTCATGTCAGCCACCCTCGGCGACCTGAGCGAGCTCGCCGCCGACCTCGGCCGGAGGACCGGCCGCGAGACGACCCTCGTCACGGGGACCGAGCGACCCGTCCCGCTGGGCTTCAGCTGGGCGCTGACACCGCTGCCCGAGACCATCGAGGAGCTGCTGACCACCCACCAGGCACCCGTCTACGTCGTGCACTTCACCCAGGCGGCGGCACTCGAGCAGGCCCAGGCCCTGCATGCCATGAAAGGCACCGTGAAGGCCGACCGTGACGCGATCGCCGAGCGGATCGGCGGGTTCCGGTTCACCGCGGGCTTCGGTCGCACCCTCTCCACCCTCGTCCGCTCCGGGATCGGCGTGCACCACGCCGGGATGCTGCCGCGCTACCGACGGCTGGTCGAGCAGCTCGCCCAGGACGGCCTGCTCAAGGTCATCTGCGGCACCGACACCCTCGGGGTGGGCATCAACGTGCCGATCCGCACCGTGCTCTTCACCGGGCTGGTGAAGTTCGACGGCTCACGGCAGCGGGTGCTGAAGGCCCGCGAGTTCCACCAGATCGCCGGTCGGGCCGGCCGCGCGGGCTTCGACAGCAGTGGATCGGTCGTGGTGCAGGCGCCCGAGCACGTCATCGAGAACGCGCGCGCCCTCGCCAAGGCCGGCGACGACCCGAAGAAGCTCAAGAAGGTGCAGCGCCGCAAACCCGCCGACGGCGAGGTGTCCTGGACCGAGCAGACCTACGACAAGCTCGTGGCGGCGGAGCCCGAACCGCTGGTGTCCCGGATGCGGGTCGACCACTCGATGATCCTCAACGTGGTCCAGCGACGCGGCGACCCGGTGCGCGCGCTGAGCCAGCTCGTGCGCGACAACCACGAAACCCCACGCAACCAGGCGCGTCTCGCGCGGCGGGCCATCACCTTGGGCCGAAGCCTGCTCGAGACCGGTGTGCTGCAACGGATCTCGCCCCCAGACCCCGACGGCCGCACCATCCGACTCAGCCCCGACGTCTCAGACGACCTCGCCCTCAACCAGCCGCTCGCGCCGCTGGCCCTCGCAGCGTTCGACGTCATCGACCTCGAGTCGCCGACCCACGCGCTCGACGTCGTGTCGGTCGTCGAGGCGATCCTCGACGACCCGCGGCAGGTCCTGATGGCCCAGCAGCACAAGGCGAAGGGCGAGGCGGTCGCGGAGATGAAGGCCGACGGCATCGAGTACGACGAGCGGATGGTGCTCCTCGAGGAGGTCACCTGGCCGCGTCCGCTTGCGGACCTGCTGGAAGCGACCTTCGAGATCTTCCGGCAGAGCCATCCGTGGGTCGCCGAGTCCGCGCTGTCCCCGAAGTCCGTGGTCCGCGACATGTTCGAACGCGCCATGACCTTCACCGAGTTCGTCTCGGCCTATCAGCTGTCCCGTTCCGAGGGACTCGTCCTTCGCTACCTCACCGACGCCTACCGCACGCTGCGCCAGCTGGTGCCCGCCGCCCACCGCACCGAGCAGTTCACCGACCTGCTCGAGTGGCTGGGCGAGACGGTGCGCCAGACCGACAGCTCGCTGCTCGACGAGTGGGAGGCGTTGTCGGATCCCGATGCGCAGGAGCGGCTGGAGGAGCTCGAGGGCCTGGCCGCGCACGGAGGCACCCGGCCCAGCCGGCCCATCACGGCCAACGAGCGGGCCTTCCGGGTGATGGTCCGCAACGCGATGTTCCGGCGGGTGGAGCTCGCCGCCCGCGACGAGTTCGTCACGCTGGCGGCCCTCGACGACGGCGAGCTGGACGAGGTGGCCTGGGACGAGGCACTCGGGGCCTACTACGCCGACCACGACAGCATCGGCACGGACGCCGACGCCCGCGGTCCGCAGCTGCTCGCCATCACGGTGGCCGGTCGCCGTTGGGAGGCGCGTCAGACGCTGCACGACCCCGAGGGTGACCACGACTGGGTGATCGAGGCGGTGGTCGACCTCGACGCCTCCGACGAGGCTGGCGAGCCGGTCGTGCTCACGCAGGCGATGCGTCGCCTCTGACCGACTGCTCCAGCAGCGCACGCAGGCTGGTGGCCGGCCGTCCGCTGATCGTGGGCACGGCGTCGGAGACGGCGGCGACCTCACCGGCCGCGATGGCCGTGTAGGTCGAGACCCACGCATCGACCTGCCAGTCCGGCGCGCCGTAGGAGGCACGTGAGGCGTACGCCTCGGCGACCGTCTCGTCGAGGAAGCGGGTGGCTCGGCCCGTCACCTCGCTGACCAGGGCCGCGGCCTCGCCGAGCGTCAGGGCCTCGGGACCGGTCAGGTCGTATGCCGTGTCGGCGTGCGCGTCCGGGTCCACCAGGACCGCGGCCGCCACCGCTGCGACGTCCTCACGCGCCACCAGGGCGACGCGTCCATCGCCGGCCGGCCCCCTGATCACCCCGTCCTGGGCCATGAGTGGCACGAAATCGGCGTAGAAGCTGTCCCGCAGGAAGGTGAAGCGCAGACCGGCGTCCCGGATCGCCTGCTCCGTCGCCCAGTGGTCACGACCCAGCGTGAAGGTGCAGTCGGCGGCGGCTCCCTGGAACGACGTGTAGACGACGTGCTGCACCCCGGCCGTGGCAGCGGCCCGCACGAAGGCCCGGTGCTGGTCGAGCCGGTCGGCAGCCTCGGACGCCGAGACCATCAGCAGCGTGTCGACTCCGGACAGGGCGCGGACGGCGCCCTCGGGGTCCGCGAAGTCGCAGCGGCGCACGTCGTCCTGCGGTCCGGCGACGACCTTCCCGGGCGTGCGGGCCAGCAGCACCAGCGGCGGCCCGCTCTCGGACAGCAGCTCGCGCACCCGCCTGCCCACGTGGCCGGTCACCCCGGTGAGGCCGATCGTCATGGCGCGAGCGTAGCCGTCAGGTCGAGGGTCAGGAACACGCTCAGCCCGGCGACCAGGTGGTCGAGCAGGTGCGGTCAGGCGGCGTAGGCCGCGAGCTCGCTGGCCAGGTCGGCGTGCACCCGGGCCTTGAGCAGCGTGCCGCTGCCGGTGTGCTCACTGGAGAGGATCTCGGCCTCCTGGTGCAGGCGGCTGACCAGGTCGCCGCGCTCGTAGGGCACCAGTACCTCGACGTCGATCGTCGGACGCGGCAGCTCCTCGGCGACGAGCGCCCGCAGCTCCGCGATCCCTTCGCCGGTGCGAGCCGAGACGACGATGGAGTGCTTCTCGTGGCGCCGGATCCGGTCCAGCACCTCCGGGTCGGCCGCGTCGGCCTTGTTGACCACGATGACCTCGCGCACCGACGCCGCGTCGACGTCGGCGAGCACCGCACGAACGGCGCTGATCTGGCCCTCGGGGTCGGGGTGCGAGCCGTCGACGACGTGCAGCAACAGGTCGGCGTCGGCCACCTCTTCCAGCGTCGACCTGAAGGCCTCGACCAGCTGGGTCGGCAGCTGGCGGACGAAACCGACCGTGTCGGCCAGCGTGTAGAGCCGGCCGTCCTCGGTCTCCGCGCGCCGGACCGTCGGGTCGAGGGTCGCGAACAGCTGGTTCTCGACCAGCACGCCGGCCCCCGTCAGGCGGTTGAGCAGCGAGGACTTGCCCGCATTGGTGTAGCCGGCGATCGCGACGCTCGGCACCTCGTTGGCCTTGCGCGCCAGGCGGCGGGTGTCGCGGCTGGTCTTCATCTCCTTGATCTCGCGGCGGAGCTTGGCCATCCGGATGTTGATCCGTCGGCGGTCGAGCTCGATCTTGGTCTCACCGGGACCGCGCGAGCCCATGCCCTGGCCACCTGCGGCCTGGCCACCGGCCTGGCGGGACATCGACTCACCCCAGCCACGCAGCCGCGGCAGGAGGTACTGCAGCTGGGCCAGCTCGACCTGGGCCTTGCCCTCCTTGGACTTCGCGTGCTGCGCGAAGATGTCGAGGATCAGGGCGGTGCGGTCGATGACCTTGACCTTGACGACGTCCTCGAGCGCGCGCCGCTGGCTGGGCGTCAGCTCGGTGTCGCAGATGACGGTGTCGGCACCCTCGGCGATCACGATGTCACGCAGCTCGAGCGCCTTGCCGGAGCCGAGGTAGGTGCCGGTGTCGGGCTTGGCGCGGCGCTGCACCAGCCCGGCGAGCACCGTCGAACCCGCGGTCTCCGCCAACGCGGCGAGCTCGCGCATCGAGTTGTCGGCGTCCTCCGCCGTGCCCTCGGTCCAGACCGCGGCGAGCACCACGCGCTCGAGGCGCAGCTGGCGGTACTCGACCTCGGTGACGTCCTCCAGCTCGGTGGACAGGCCGGCGACCCGGCGCAGGGCCGCGCGGTCCTCCCGGTCGTACTGGTCGCCGTCGTAGCCGGCGAGGTCGGTGGTCTCGTCACCGGGCAGGAGCTCGTCGCTCGCCAGCGCGGTGGCCTTCAGGTCGAAGATGTCTGTTCGCTTCAGTGTCATGTCCCCTCAAGAATCTCACCCTTTCAACGACCGTGACGACCCGTTTATGTCCTTCGGCCGCACGGGGCCCTAGCGTTGGCCCCGATGAACAGCCAGGACCACTACTTCACGGCCGAGCCGGCCAGCCCCGCACAGCAGCGCACGATCACGGTGCGGCTGGCCGGGCAGACCGTCGAGGTGCGCTCGGCAGCTGGTGTCTTCAGCCCCGCAGGGGTCGACCAGGGCACTGCGGTCCTGTTGCGGCACGCCCCGGCGCCGTCCACCCGGGGCACCCTCCTCGACCTCGGCTGCGGCTGGGGCCCGATCGCCCTCACCCTCGCCCTCCGCTCGCCGGAGGCGACCGTGTACGCCGTGGACGTCAACGAGCGCGCCCTCGACCTGCTCCGCACGACTGCGGAGTCGCTGGGACTGGACCGGGTGCACGCTGGCCAGCCCGACGGCATACCCGATGGCCTGCAGTTCGACGCGATCTGGTCGAACCCGCCGATCCGGGTCGGCAAGGCGGTGCTGCACGACCTGCTGCTCACCTGGCTGCCCCGCCTGGCCCCTGGGGGCGTCGCCTACCTCGTGGTGCAGAAGAACCTCGGATCCGACTCGCTGCAGCGCTGGCTCACCGAGTCCCTCGACCCCGAGGTGTATGCCGTGTCGCGGCTCACCTCGGACAAGGGCTTCCGGATCCTCGAGGTGCGTCGGGCGGGCTAGCCGCAGGCGGCTGGCCCGCCCCGGCGCGGTCACCGGGTCGGTCGCACCACCATCGCCGAACCACCACCGCGCCGGGTCGTCTCCGCCGCGGCCTCCGCCTTCCCGTGACCGAGCAGGCGGATCGCCACGGCGTTGCCGATCGGGTCCTGGAGGGCGAGCACGTGGCCCTGCGCGCGGAGCGCCGCGCCCTCGGGGGAGCTCAGCAAGGCCTGCTCGGCGTTCTCGGTGCCGTTGCGGGAGGACAGCCGCGGGGCGGCGATCGCGTCGACGAGCGCCTTGTCGCGGTCGAGGTACTCGGTGATCACCTGGGCGACGGTCGTGATGATGGTCGCGCCACCCGGGCTGCCGACGCTGAGGTAGGGCTGGCCGTCACGCAGGATGATCGTCGGGCTCATCGACGAACGCGGACGCTTTCCCGGCCCCGGGAGGTTCGGGTCCGGCACCCCGGGAGCGAGTGGCGCGAAGTTGAAGTCGGTCAGCTCGTTGTTGAGCAGGAAACCCCAGCCCGGCACGGTGATGCCCGACCCGCCGTACTGCTCGATCGTGGTCGTGAACGACACGACGTTGCCCCACCTGTCGGACACCGACAGGCTGGTTGTCGAGCGTCCGTCCGGGGCTGCTGGTGTGCTGCCCGCGGCGGGTGCGCACGCGGCATACGCGCCATCGGGTGAGCCGAACGGCACCGGTCGCGGCAGGGCCGTCGACTCGGAGAAGGTGCAGGCCCGCTCGTTCGCGAAGCCCTGGCTCAGCAGCTCGCGGGTCGGGACACCCGGCACGTCACCGACCCACCGGTTGCGGTCGGCGAAGGCGGTGGCCGACGCTTCGCTGAAGCGGTGCAGGTACTCGGCGTCGCTCACCTCCGAGAGGTCGCGGCCGGTGCGCTGGTCGTAGGCCTCGAGCAGGTTCAGGATCTCCCCCACCGCGATGCCGCCGGAGCTCGGGACACCCATGCCGTAGACGTCGAGGCCGCGGTAGCGGGCGTGCGTCGGCTGCCGGTCCAGGGCGCGGTAGGCGGCCAGGTCGGCCATCGTGATCTGGCCCTTCGGCACGCTGACCCCGTCCTTGGCGCTGGGGTTGCGGGCCTCGGCGACCAGGGCCCGCCCGAGGGCGCCGTGGTAGATCGAGTCGACGCCGTGCAGCCGGATCTCGCGGTAGGCCCTGGCGATGTCCGGGTTGTTCCAGCGGCTGCCCACGGCCGGCGCCTTGCCGTCGCGCAGGAAGACGCGGGAGGTCTCGGGGAACGTGGCGAAGCGCGCCTCGTTCTCGGCGGTGAGGTCATGGAACGACTGGTCCACCACGATCCCCTCCACCGCCTTGCGTTCGGCCGGCTCGAGCAGGCTGCCGAGGCGCTTGGTGCCGTGCCGGTCGAGGACGCGCTGCCAGAGGGCAGGAGTGCCCGGCACGCCCACCGACAAGCCGGAGTTGACCGCGGTGGTGAACGGCAGCGGCGTGCCGGTGGCCGGGTCGATGAAGGCCTTGTCGGTGAAGCTCGCCGGGGCGGCTTCACGCCCGTCGATCGTCGTGACCCGACCGGTGCGGCCGTCGCGCCACACGAAGAAGCCACCTCCGCCGATGCCGGAGGTGTACGGCTCGACGACGCCGAGCATCGCGGCGGTCGCGATCGCCGCGTCCGCCGCGTTGCCCCCGCGGCGCAGGACGTCGATCCCCGCCTGGCTCGCGTCGCGGTCGACCGAGGCCACCGCACCGCCGTAGCCGGTCATGGTCGGCACCTTGGGCAGCTGGGCGCGATGACCGCCGCCGTGGTGCCCGCCACCGGCCAACGCCGACGATGGCGCGACGAGGGAGAGGCTGGTGGCCAGGGCGCCGACGAGGCCGGCTGCCAGGATCGTGCGGGATCTCTGGGGGCTCATGAATCGACGGTATTGCGGCATTTCGGGCGCCGCACGTCGAACCGGCCGGTCGAGCTCTCAGACCAGGTCGGTGGTGCCGTCCGCGACGAGGACGGCCGGGCCGGCGAGCTCGACCTCCTGTCCCGGCAGGGCCCGCACGCGCAACCGGCCACCCGGCACATCGACCGTCCACGTGTCGGTCACGTCGCCGGCCCAGAACCGGGTCGCGAGGGCCGCGGCCGCGGCCCCCGTGCCGCAGGAGCGGGTCTCCCCGACCCCCCGCTCGTGCACGCGCATCCGGATGTGACCCGCCCCCATCGGACGGACGAACTCGACGTTGCTGCCGTGCGGTGGCACGGGGTTGACCGCAGGGGCGAGGTGCAGGTCGAGGGTGTCGAGGTCGACGGGCTCGGGCAGCGCCACCACGGTGTGCGGGTTGCCGAGGTCGAGGCTGAGCGCCGAGAAGGGCTCGTGGCGGCCGAGGTGCACCAGGGCGTCGAAGCCCTCCTCGTCGGCGATGGCCTGCTGCGCCAGCCGCCAGGGACCGAGGTTGACGGCGATCAGGTCCGGGGACTCGAACCGCACCACCTTGGTGCCGGCGCGGGTGGCGATCGCGAACTCGTCCGCCGTCTCCAGGCCCTCGCGGCGCAGGTAGGTGGCGAAGACGCGGGTGCCGTTGCCGCACATCTCCGCCACGCTCCCGTCAGCGTTGCGGTAGTCCATGAACCAGCGCGCATCGGTCGCCTGCGAGAGCACGGTCGACTCGGTCGACAGGGCGGTCGGGACGACGCGGATCACCCCGTCGCCACCGATCCCGGCCCGGCGGTCGGCGAGCAGTGCAGCCTCCTGCGCCGACAGGTCGCGGACACCCTCGAGGTCGGGCACCAGCACGAAGTCGTTCTCGGTGCCGTGGCCCTTCGTGAAGGCGGTCTGGTCAGCCATGCCCACCATTGTCGCCGATCGCGGCCCGCACCACCGCCACCGCCTGCTCGGCCAGGTCGGAGGCCGTCGCGCCGAGCCAGGTGATGCGGGGGTCGGGGCCGAACCATGACTCCTGCCGCCGCACCAGCCGACGGGTCAGCGTGGCCGTCTCGTCCTGCGCCTGCTCGGGGGTCATCGCACCGTCGAGCTCGGCCAGCGCCTGCGCATAACCCAGTGCCCGCGAGGCGGTTCGCCCTTCTCGCAGCCCGAGCGTCTCGAGGTGCCGCACCTCGTCGAGCAGCCCGTCGGCCCACATCCGCCGCACCCTCGCGTCGATCCGGGCGTCGAGCTGGGGACGCGGCATCCGCAGCCCCACGACCACGGTCGGCTGCTCGTAGGTGCGGGTCGGCATGGTCGCCGAGAACGGCCGCCCGGTGAGCTCGATGACCTCCAGCGCCCGGACGATCCGGCGGGCGTTGCCCGGTTCGATCGCGGCGGCCGCCACCGGGTCGAGCTCCGTCAGGCGTTCGAACAGCGCCGCGGAGCCCTCGCGGTCTGCCCGCTCCGCCAGGGCAGCGCGCACCGCGGGGTCGGTCGGCGGGATGTCGAGCACGTCGAGGGCGGCGCGCACGTAGAGGCCCGAGCCGCCGGCCAGCACCGGGTGCCGTCCGCGCGACTGGATGTCGGCGATGTCGGCTCGAGCGTGACGCTGGTAGGCGGCCACGCTGGCCTCCTCGACGACGTCGAGGACGTCCAGCTGGTGATGCGGTATGCCGCGTCGCTCGGGGGGTGCCAGCTTGGCCGTCCCGATGTCCATGCCGCGGTAGAGCTGGCTCGCGTCGGCGCCGACGACCTCACCGCCGAGGGCCGCTGCCAGGGCGAGGGCGAGCTCGGACTTGCCGGTCGCGGTGGGACCGACGACGCCGATCACCAGTGGCGTCGACCGTGTGGGGGTCATCGCGCCGAGGTCATCGCGTCGAGGTCATCGCGTCGAGGTCATCGCGTCAGAGGTCATCGCGTCAGAGGTCGTGCTCGTGGTCGTGGTCCCCGTCGTGGCCGAACGGGTCGGGGTCGACGCCGGGGTGCCACGCGAACCCCGGCTTGCCCCAGCCCTGCTTCTTGACCGCCTTGCGGGCCTTCTTGCCCCATCGGTCGTTCAGCCGGTCGACGTAGAGGAAGCCGTTGAGGTGGTCGTACTCGTGCTGCATGCACCGGGCGAACCAGCCCGTCGCCTCGAACGAGAGCTCGGCACCCTCGGCATCGAAGCCCGTCACGGTGGCCCGGTCGCCGCGCTTGAGCGGGAAGCTCTCGCCGGGCACCGACAGGCAGCCCTCGGCCTCGTCGTGCGGGTCCGGCTCGTCGACCGACGGCTTGGTCGCGGTGACGTAGGGGTTGACGACGACGCCGCGCGCGGGCACGCCGTCGTCGTTGTCCATCTGCCAGGTGAAGATGCGCAGTCCCACGCCGATCTGGGGCGCTGCGAGACCGACGCCGTGGGCTGCGTCCATCGTCTCGAACATGTCGGCGACCAAGGCGCGCAGGTCGTCGTCGAAGCTCTCGACGGGCTCGGCGCGACGATGGAGCACGGGCTCCCCGGTGATGACGATGGGGCGGACGGTCATGCGGGCGAGTCTTTCAGATCACCCACACGTCGGAGCAGCGACCACCGCCGGTCGGCCGACCCCCGGCATGCCGAGCGAGACGGCGGGCTTGCCGGGCACCGGCGCGTCCTGCAGGGCGGCCCAGGCGTCGCCACCCGCCGAACGCCGCACGACGTAGCTGCCACCCTCCAGCGCCGCGTCGGCGACGAGGTGGTGCGGGGCGCCATACGTCACACCGACGGTGACCAGGTCACCGGGGCGGGGCAGCTCGGCTCCCTGGGGCACGGCGAAGTGCACGAGACGGTTGTCGCGGGCGCGACCGGACAGGCGGTGGGTCTCGGCATCCTTGCGGCCCTCACCGGTGGCGACGAGCACTTCGACGTCGCGACCTTCGAGCTCACGGTTGCCGGCCCAGGAGATCTCCTCCTGCAGGGCGAGGAGCCGCTCGTAGCGCTCCTGCACCACGGCCTTCGGCAGCTGGTCGGGCATCGTCGCCGCCGGGGTGCCCGGGCGGATGGAGTACTGGAAGGTGAAGGCGCTGGAGAACCGCGACTCCCGCACCACCCGCAGGGTCTCCTCGAAGTCGGCGTCGGTCTCGCCCGGGAAGCCGACGATGATGTCGGTCGTGATCGCGGCGTCGGGGATCTGCTCGCGGACGCGGTCGATGATCCCGAGGAACCGGTCACTGCGGTAAGACCGCCGCATCGCCTTGAGCACCCGGTCGGACCCGGACTGCAGCGGCATGTGCAGGCTCGGCATGACGTTCGGGGTCTGCGCCATCGCGCTGATCACGTCGTCGGTGAAGGCGGCCGGGTGCGGGCTCGTGAACCGCACGCGCTCCAGCCCGTCGATGTCACCGCAGGCGCGCAGCAGCTTGCCGAAGGCGAGCCGGTCGCCGAACTCCACGCCATAGGTGTTGACGTTCTGGCCCAGCAGCGTCACCTCGACGACGCCCTGCTGGACGAGGGCCTGCACCTCGGCCAGCACGTCACCCGGGCGGCGGTCGGCCTCCTTGCCCCGCAGGCTCGGCACGATGCAGAACGTGCAGGTGTTGTTGCAGCCCACCGAGATCGACACCCAGCCGGCATAGGCGGAGTCGCGCCGGGTCGGCAAGGTGCTCGGGAACACCTCGAGGCTCTCGAGGATCTCGACCTCGGCACGCTTGTTGTGCCTGGCCCGGTCGAGCAGGGCCGGGAGGCTGCCGATGTTGTTGGTGCCGAACACGACATCGACCCAGGGCGCCTTCTGGACGATGGTCGAGCGGTCCTTCTGGGCCATGCAGCCACCGACCGCGATCTGCATGTCGGGGTTCTTGGTCTTGACCGGGCGCAGCTGGCCGAGGTTGCCGTAGAGCTTGTTGTCGGCGTTCTCCCGCACCGCACAGGTGTTGAACACCACGACGTCGGCGGCCTCGGGGCGGTCCGCTGCGGGCAGGCTGTTGACGTCGACGTAGCCGGCCGTCTCGAGCAGCCCGGCCAGGCGCTCGGAGTCGTGCACGTTCATCTGGCACCCGTGGGTGCGGACGTCGTAGGTCTTGGTCGCGCTCCGTGGCGCGGTGGCGTGCGTCGTCATGGCACCGCCAAGGGTACGTGCTGCTGTCGCCGGCAAGGGTGCGGTGTGCCGCGCCGACTCAGTCGCGGTGCTGCCGCGCGACGTCAGTGGGCTCTGCGGGCGTGGAGGTCGGCGAGGAGAGGAGGCGACGCGACGAACAGCAACACGAGGGCCGGCGCCACGAGGATCGGGAACCCGATGGCGAGGTAGCCGGCCGCGCCGAGCATCCCGCCGACGAAGAAGAGCCCGACGAGCGCGGCGAGCGTGCCGAGCTTGTGCAGGTCGGCACGCACCGGGGGCTCAGCCGTCCGGCGGCTTCGGTAGGCCAGCTTGCCCAGCTCGATCCCGATGTCCGTGATCATCCCGGTGACGTGGGTGGTGCGGATCTGGGCTGCCGAGATCTTGGTGATGATGGCGTTCTGCAGGCCCATGGTGAAGCAGAGCACGGCAACGAAGACGTGGTCCCGGTGCGCCCACACGAGCCGGTCGGCCAGTGCGCCGAAGGCCAGGATGAGCAACGCCTCGAGGACCAGCACGTTCGCGTAACGCCCCTGCAGGCCACGACGTCGCCCCCAGTTGAACAGCAGTGCGCACGCCATGGCCCCCAGCACGAACGACCCGATGGCCTCCAGGCCCACCCAGACGAGCGAGAGTGACCCGAGAACGAGATGGTCCGCGACCGATGCGGTCAGGCCGGTCATGTGGGAGGTGTAGACCGACACGGCGACGAACCCGACCGAGTTGAGTGCTCCGGCGATGAGGGCGAGCAGTGCCGCCAGGTACTGGTTCCGGCGAGGGTTGCGGTGGGCGCCGGCCAGGGAGCGCACCCGGCGTGCGACAACCGATCCCAGCCCGAGCCTGGCTGCGGGCACCTCCGGAACGATCACAGCCGGAGAGTACGCCCGGTCGGTGAGGTCAGTCGCGCTGGTGCTCGGGGGCGGCTGCGACGGCCTCCCGGATCACCGCCATCGCCAGCTCGGCCGGGTAGCCCTTGCGGGCGAGCATGCCGGCCAGCCGCCGCTTCTGCACGAGCGGCTCGAGCCCGTGCATGGACCGGAGCTTCTTGGCGACGAGCTGGGCGGCCCGGTCGCGCTCGACCTCCGGGTCGATCTGGTCGAGGGTCGCCTTCGCCGTCTCGTCGTCCACGCCCTTGGTGCGCAGCTCGCGCGCCAACGCCCTTCTGGCCAGCCCCCGGCCGGCCTGTTGGGACCGGACGAGCATCCCGGCGTAGGCCTCGTCGTCGATCAGGCCGACCTCGGTCATCCGGTCGAGCACCGCCTCGGCGACGTCGTCCGGGCAGTTGCGCGCCCGCAGCTTGTCGCGCAGCTGGTGCCGGCTCTTGGGGGACATCGCGAGCTGGCGCAGCACGATCTGGCGGGCCACGTCATAGGCATCCGGCTCACCATCGCGACGCTGCAGGTCGGACTCGGGGTCGCCGGGGATCGGCTGCCACGCCCGGGGTCGCCGGCTCGCCGGCTCGCCCGGGCCCGGTGGCACGGGTTCACGCGTCGCGGCCAGGGCCGCCTCGAAGGCTGCCCTGGCCGCGTCGTGTCGCTCAGTCATGTCGATCCGGAGGATGGCTCAGAACTCAGAACTCAGAACTCGACCGGCACTTCGGGCACCGCGGACTCGGCCGGCTTGTCGACCTGCGGGCCGATGCCAAGCTTTTCCTTGATCTTCTTCTCGATCTCGTTGCCGAGGTCGGGGTTGTCCTTGAGGAACTGACGGGCGTTCTCCTTGCCCTGCCCGAGCTGGTCGCCCTCGTAGGTGTACCAAGCACCGGCCTTGCGCACGAACCCGTGCTCGACCCCCATGTCGATCAGGCCACCCTCGCGCGAGATGCCCTGGCCGTAGAGGATGTCGAACTCGGCCTGCTTGAACGGCGGGGCCACCTTGTTCTTGACGATCTTGACCCGAGTGCGGTTGCCGACCGGGTCGCTGCCGTCCTTGAGGGTCTCGATCCGGCGGACGTCGAGGCGCACCGAGGCGTAGAACTTCAGCGCCTTGCCGCCGGTGGTGGTCTCCGGCGACCCGAACATGACGCCGATCTTCTCGCGGAGCTGGTTGATGAAGATGGCGGTGGTGCCGGTGGTGTTGAGCGCACCGGTGAGCTTGCGCAGCGCCTGGGACATCAGGCGGGCCTGCAGACCCACGTGGCTGTCGCCCATCTCGCCCTCGATCTCGGCGCGCGGCACGAGTGCGGCCACCGAGTCGATGACGATGATGTCGATGGCACCGGACCGGATCAACATGTCGGCGATCTCGAGCGCCTGCTCCCCCGTGTCGGGCTGGCTGACCAGCAGGGCGTCGGTGTCGACGCCCAGCTTCTTGGCGTACTCGGGGTCGAGGGCGTGCTCGGCGTCGATGAACGCCGCGATGCCGCCGGCTCGCTGGGCACTGGCCACGGCGTGCAGCGCGACGGTCGTCTTGCCCGAGGACTCCGGGCCGTAGATCTCGACCACGCGGCCCCGCGGGAGGCCGCCGATGCCGAGCGCGACGTCGAGCGCGATCGACCCGGTCGGGATCACGTCGATCGGGGGACGGACGTCGTCGCCGAGCCGCATGACCGCGCCCTTGCCGAACGACTTCTCGATCTGCCCCATCACACTGTCGAGGGACTTGGACTTCTGGTCCACGGTTGCGGAGTTCGCTCCAGCCATCTTGGCCACCATTCCTTCTTTCGCTTCGAGTCGGGCGCGCCTGCCTTCGACCCGAGGGCAGCTGCTCTGCTTCGGGTCAGACGCTAGGTGTCGGCACCGACAGCCGTCCGGGTCGATCGACCGACCTGTGGACGGGGGTGCTGGGGCGCCTCCACCTGGGGACGAACCTACCGAACACCTGTTCGAAATCCGGCACCCGGTCCGCGACACGCCGAAATCTGCAGGACGGCGCCTCAGGCGTCCCGACCGGCCCGGGCCTCGCGCCGCATCGGCGTGTGGGGGATGCCGTCCTCGAGGAAGCCGCGCCCGCTGGGAGCGAAGCCGAAGCCGGCATACCAGTCGACCAGGTGGGACTGGGCGTCGAGCACCACCACCCGCTCCCCCGCCAGCGCCAGGGCGGCCGCCACGAGGCGGCCGGCGTGTCCGCGACCGCGCGCCGACGCGGCCGTGGCCACCCGCCCGATCCGCAGTGCGCCGCCGTCGTCGAGCAGCCGCAGCGTCGCCACCGGCGCACCGTCCTGCTCCACCCAGAGGTGCCGCGCCGACGGCTCCAGGTCTCGGCCGTCGAGGTCGAGGTAGGGGCAGTCCTGCTCGACGACGAAGACGTCCGACCGCAGCGCCCACAACTGGTAGGCGGTCAGGGCGTCGAGCTCGGCGAAGGAGGCGGTGCGGACCTCGGACGCGGTCACGACAGCAGCAGCTTCTCGAGGCGTCGGGCGGTCCCGACGACACCGACGGCGCCGAGCACGACGAGGTAGGCGACGTGGCCCAGGACGCCCCACCCGACCTCGCCGAGCATGAGCGCCCGCTCCAGCGCCACCCCGTGGTAGAGCGGCGTCGCGCGCACCACCCACTGCAGCGCCTCGGGGTAGGTGGACAGTGGGAAGAAGGTCGCCGAGAAGAGGAACATCGGCTGGATCGCCAGGGTGATGTAGTCGAAGTGCACCCACGACTTCATGAACGTCGTGGCGAACATCCCGAGCGCCGCGAACGCGAAGCCGATGAAGACCGCCGCAGGCAGCGCCAGCAGCGCCCACCACGACGCGACGGCTCCAGCCAGGAGAGCCACGACGAGGAACGCCGCCGAGTAGAGACCACCGCGGATCAGCGACCACGCGATCTCGCCGACCGCGATGTCGCGCGGTCCCATCGGCGTCGCCAGCACGGCGTCGTAGAGCCGCGCGTACTTGAGCTTGAAGAAGACGTTGAAGGTGGAGTCGAAGACCGCGCCGTTCATTGCCGAGGCCGCCAGCAGGGCCGGGGCGACGAACTGCGGGTAGGAGACCTCGGTCCCGGAGTCGGTCGCCACCGTCTGGACCAGTGCCCCGATCCCGATGCCGAGCGAGAAGAGGTAGAAGACCGGCTCGGCGAACCCGGTGACGAGCGCGATCCAGCCGTGCCGGAAGGACGTGACGTTGCGCTCGACCAGCATCCGGGCCAACCCGGCGCCGGCCGGCATGGGGACCAGTCGGGTCAGCCGGCTCGGTCGGGCCGGCGCCTGCACGCTCACGGGACCAACCTCCGGGCGAAGGACCGCTCCGCCAGCCACCAGCCGACGGCGACGTAGGTGGCCAGGACCAGCAGGTGCCCGGCCAACGGCAGCGCCGACACGGTGCCGGTGGCGACGTCGCGACAGGCCTCGACCCCGTGCCAGAGCGGGGTGACCCACGCGATCGGCTGCATCCATCCCGGCAGCTGGTCGACGGGGAAGAAGGTCCCGGAGAACAGCATCAGCGGGGTGACGACCCACCGGAACAGGATATTGAAGCCGTTGTCACCCTCCTGCCTGGCCGTGAACGCGAAGATCGGTGTCACGAAGGCCATGCCGGTGAGGATGGCGATGGGCAGGCAGAACACCGCCGCGACCGACCGGAAGCCGCCGAACAACGCAGCGACGCCCATGAAGATGGTGGTCGCGGTGGTCAGGTGCGCGGCGACCGCGAGGAAGTGCCCGCGGAGCACGTCACGCACCGACATCGGGGTGGCCAGCATCGCGTGGTAGCCCATGTTCCACTTGATGTAGCCGAGCACCTGGTAGGTCGACTCCCCCATCGCCACCCACATCGTCTGGGTCGCGACGATCGCCGGGACGACGAACTGGAGGTAGGGCAGCCCGTCGACCCCGCCGACCCGCTCGTTGACCAGTGAGCCGAGGCCGATGCCCATCGCGAGCAGGAAGAACAAGGGCGAGAGGAACCGCCCGATGATGCTGCCACGCCAGGTGCGCTTGTAGACGGTGAGGAAGTAGGTGAACACGGCGAGCAGCCGCTCGGTCTGTGACAGTGGCGCCCTCGGGCCGTGCTCCACCCGGGACGTGGCCGTGCGCGCGGTCGTCGACATCAGTCCACCAGCGTCCGGCCGGTGAGGTGCAGGAAGACGTCCTCGAGGGTGGCCCGCCGCACCAGGGACGACAGCGGCTCGATGCCGCGCGAGTGCACCACGGCGGCGGCCTGGTCGCCGTCGTCCGCGTAGACGAGCAGGCGGTCGGGCAGCACCTCGACCCGCTCACCGACGCCGGTGACCTGCTCGGCGACGTCCTTGTGGTCCTCGGCGTCGAACCGCAGCTCCAGCACCTCGCGGGTGGAGTACTCGTCGATCAGCGAGCGCGGCGACCCCTCGGCCACGATCCGGCCGTGGTCCATCACGACGAGGCGGTCGCAGAGCTGCTCTGCCTCGTCCATGTAGTGGGTGGTGAGGACGAGCGTCACACCCGACCGCTTGAGCCGGAACAGCCGGTCCCACAGCACGTGGCGGGCCTGCGGGTCGAGGCCGGTGGTCGGCTCGTCGAGCAGCAGGATCTCGGGAGAGTTGATCAGCGAGCGCGCGATCGTGAGCCTGCGCTTCATGCCCCCGGAGAGCGGCTCGACCTTGTCGCCGGCGCGGTCGGTCAGCTGTGCGAAGTCGAGCAGCTCGGCCGCACGGGTGCGGACCTCCTTGCGGGACAGGCCGAAGTAGCGTCCGTAGACCCAGAGGTTCTCCTCGACGGTGAGCTCCTCGTCGAGGGTGTCGCGTTGGGGGCAGCTCCCGAGCCTGGCTCGGATCGCCGGACCGTCGGTGGCCGGGTCGAGCCCGAAGAGCCGGAGCTCGCCGCTGGTCACCGGCGAGACGCAGCCGACCATGCGCATGGTCGACGACTTGCCCGCGCCGTTGGGGCCGAGGAACCCGAAGCACTCGCCACGGCGCACGGCGAAGTCGATGCCGTCGACGGCGGTGAAGTCCGCGAACGTCTTGGTCAGCCCCGTGGCACTCAGCAGGAGGTCGTCGGTCACGGTCTGCGCGTCGCTCACCGGCGTCACGCTACCGAGGGCCACCGACGCCGCTCACCTGCTTTTGTCCTGCGCGAGCTCGTCGAGCAGGAGCCGCGCCAGCTCGGCGGCGGGCAGGGTCCGCAACCGCTCGTGCCCGGTGCCGGCCCAGAGGTGCACGAGCTCCGCCTCGCCGGTCGCCTTGCCGTGCGCCCGCAGCGGGGCGGTGACGTGGTGCACGTGCGGGTATGCCGCGGGCGCGGCCTCGGTGAACAGCTCGGTCCACGTGGTGACGAGGGCACGGGCGCTGCGCCCGGTCAAGGCGCGGGTGACGGTGGTGCCACGGCGGTGGGTCAGCGCGTGGCGGTGCACCGGTGCGGTGCCGGCCTCGGGACAGCCGAGGAACGCCGTGCCCAGGGCGACGGCGCCGGCCCCCGCCCGCAGCAGGGCGGCGGCGTCGCCGCCCGTCATCACGCCACCCGCGGCCAGCACCGGCAGCGTGGTCCGGGCGGTCACGGCCGCGACCAGCTCCGCGACACCGAGCTGGACGGCACCGGTGTCCACCGGTCCACCCCGGTGCCCACCGGCCTCCCACCCCTGGGCCACCAGACCGTCGACCCCGAGCGTCTCGGCCCACTCGACCTCGGACGGCTCGTTGACGGTCACCCACACCTCGGTCCCCACCGCCTGGAGCCGCGTGACGACCTCGGCCGGAGGCCACCCGAAGGCGAAGCTCACCAGGGCCGGGGCCGCCTCGACCAAGAGGTCGACCTTGGCCGCGAACGCGTCGTCGTCGTACCGAGGCGTCCCCAGCTCGACCCCGGCCGCGGCCGCCCACGGGGCCAGCGACGCGGCATACGCGAGGGCGTCCTGCCGCATCGAGGGGAGGTCGGGCGACGGCGCGAAGACGTTGACCCCGAAGGGCTCGGACGTGCGCTCGCGGAGCGCGACGAGGTCGGCCCGCAGCCGGTCGGGGGCGAGGTAGGCGCCGGCCAGGAAGGGCACCATCCCGCCGTCGGCCACAGCCGCCGCCAGCTCGACGGTCGACGGGCCGCCGGCCATCGGTGCGAGCACCAGAGGCTGGGCCGACCAGTCGACCGACGTCACCGGGTGGGCCGCCGGTCGACGCCCAGTCGACGCGCCTCGGGCACGTCCATGGCGTCGCAGAGCGCCAGCCACACCGTCCGCGGGCTCTCGCCGGCCTCGAGCGCCTGTGCCACCGTGCGGTCGCCGAGGACTCCCAGCACGTGGTGCTGGGCGAGCGAGGTGGCATAGGTCTCGCCGAACTCGTCGTTCATCAGGGACCAGAAGTGGCTGAGGCGCACACGGCGAGTGTAGGCGGGCCGGCCGACGCTCGACCGGCGCCCTGTCGGTGCCGGGTGAGAGGCTGTCACCCTCATGGCAGCAGACGTCCTCGACCGGTTCTCCCCGGCCACCAGCGAGTGGTTCCGGGGGTCGTTCAGTGCGCCCACGGCAGCCCAGGCCGGCGCGTGGGAGGCGATCTCCTCGGGTCAGCACGCGCTGGTGGTCGCGCCGACCGGCTCCGGCAAGACGCTGTCCGCGTTCCTCTGGGCACTCGACCGGCTGGCCGCCGAGCCGCCGCCGGCCGAGAAGCTCAAGCGCTGCCGGGTGCTCTACGTGTCGCCGATGAAGGCGCTGGCCGTCGACGTCGAGCGCAACCTGCGGTCACCCCTGGTCGGCATCGGCCACGCCGCCACCCGGCTCGGTCTCACGCCCCCCGACATCACCGTGTCGGTGCGCTCCGGCGACACCCCCGCCGGTGAGCGGCGGGCCTTTGCCCGCACCCCCACCGACGTGCTGATCACCACCCCCGAGTCGCTCTTCCTCATCCTCACCTCGCAGGCGCGCGAGGCGCTCGCCGGGGTCGAGACGGTGATCCTCGACGAGGTGCACGCCGTCGCGGGCACCAAGCGCGGTGCCCACCTCGCCCTCACCCTGGAGCGCCTCGACGCCCTCCTGGACCAGCCCGCACAGCGGATCGGCCTGTCCGCGACGGTCGAGCCGGTGTCCGAGGTGGCTCGCTACCTCGCCGGCGGCCGGCCGGTCGAGATCGTGCGGCCTCCGTCGACCAAGGAGTGGGACCTCGACGTCGTCGTCCCGATCGCCGACATGTCCGCCCTCGGCGAGGTGATCGAGGACGACCTGTCCGGCCCCGCGGCGGGGGCCGAGCGCCGTGCCTCGATCTGGCCACACGTCGAGGAGCGCATCGTCGACCTGGTGTCGTCGCACCGCTCGACCCTCGTCTTCGCCAACTCCCGTCGGCTCGCGGAGCGGCTCACCGCCCGGCTCAACGAGATCTGGGACGAGCGGCTCGAGACCATGCGCGAGGCGCGTGAGGACGACGAGGATCCGGCCGAGCCGGCCGCTCCGACGCCTCGCCAGGGCGCGGCCCGGACGCCCGCGCAGCTGATGGCCCAGTCCGGCGCGTCGTCGGGCGCCCCGCCGGTGCTGGCGCGGGCCCACCACGGCTCGGTCAGCAAGGAGCACCGCCAGCTCATCGAAGAGGACCTCAAGGCAGGCCGACTGCCCGCCGTCGTGGCGACCAGCTCGCTCGAGCTGGGGATCGACATGGGCGCGGTCGACCTCGTCATCCAGGTCGAGTCCCCACCCTCGGTGGCTTCGGGGCTCCAGCGCGTCGGACGAGCCGGTCACCAGGTCGGCGCGGTGTCGCGGGGCGTGTTGTTCCCGAAGTTCCGCGGCGACCTGGTCCAGACCGCCGTGGTGGTGGAGCGGATGCGGGCAGGTGCCATCGAGTCGTTGCGGGTCCCGGCCAACCCGGTCGACGTGCTGGCCCAGCAGGTGGTGGCGATGTGCGCCCTCGACGACTGGACCGTCGACGACCTCGAAGCCGTGGTGCGCCGGGCGACCCCCTTCGCCGCCCTGCCCCGGACGATCCTCGAGTCCGTCCTCGACATGTTGTCCGGGCGCTACCCGAGCGACGAGTTCGCCGAGCTGCGCCCGCGCATCGTGTGGGACCGCGTCACCGGCGTGCTGTCCGGCCGCCCGGGCGCCCAACGCCTCGCGGTCACGTCGGGCGGCACGATCCCCGACCGTGGCCTCTACGCCGTGTTCCTCGCCTCCAGCGAGGGTGCCGGTCGCCGGGTCGGCGAGCTCGACGAGGAGATGGTCTACGAGTCGCGGGTCGGCGACGTGTTCACGCTCGGCACCTCCACCTGGCGGATCGAGGACATCACCCACGACCGGGTGCTGGTCACCCCGGCGCCGGGGCTGCCCGGCCGCCTCCCGTTCTGGAAGGGCGACCAGCAGGGCCGGCCGGCCGAGCTGGGGAGGGCCGTCGGGACCTTCGTCCGCGAGGTCGTCGGCCTGGCGCCAGCCAAGGCCCGGGCGCGGGTCGAGGCCGCGGGGCTCGACGAGTGGGCCGCCGACAACCTGTTGGGATACCTCGCCGAGCAGCAGGAGGCCACCCGGCACGTGCCCGACGACCGCACCATCGTCGTCGAGCGGTTCCGCGACGAGATCGGCGACTGGCGGGTCGCCGTCCACTCGCCGTTCGGCGGGCAGGTGCACGCGCCCTGGGCGCTCTGCGTCTCGGCCCGGATGCGCGAGCGCTACGGCGTCGACGTCCAGGCCATGCACGGCGACGACGGCATCGTCTTCCGGTTGCCCGACCTCGAGTTCGAGGACGACGGCAGCCCTGGTCATGGCTCCGGCCGCGGGGTGGGGGCCGAGCTGCTCGAGCTGGTGCGGCTGGACGCCGACGACGTGCACGACCTCGTGACCGCCGAGATCGGCGGGTCCGCCCTGTTCGCCGCACGGTTCCGTGAGTGCGCCTCGCGGGCGCTGCTCCTGCCCCGCCGTCGCCCCGACCGACGGCAACCGCTGTGGCAGCAGCGCCAGCGGGCGGCCCAGCTGCTCGAGGTGGCCAGCCAGTACGCGTCCTTCCCGATCGTGCTCGAGACCGTCCGCGAGTGCGTCCAGGACGTGTTCGACGTCCCCGGGCTCACCGCGCTGATGCGCTCGATCGAGTCGCGCGAGGTGACCCTGGTCGACGTCGAGTCGTCCCAGCCCTCACCGTTCGCACGGTCGCTGATGTTCGGCTACGTCGCCCAGTTCCTCTACGAGGGCGACTCCCCGCTCGCCGAGAAGCGCGCCGCCGCCCTGGCCCTCGACCCGACCCTCCTGGCGGAGCTGCTCGGGCGTGGCGAGGGCCTGTCGCTGCGCGACCTGCTCGACCCCGCCGAGGTGACCCGCACCGAGTCAGAGCTGCAGCGGCTGGTCGCCGAGCGCGCCTGCCGCGACGCCGAGGACGTCGCCGACCTGCTGCGGGTGCTCGGCCCGCTCCCTCTCGACGCGATCCAGGCCCGCTCGCAGGCGGCTCTCACCCACCAGGAGATCGGCGGCTGGCTGGTCGACCTCGAGGGCGCCCGCCGGGTGATCCGGGTGCGGGTGGCCGGGCAGGAGCGGTGGGCGGCCATCGAGGACGCCGGTCGGCTCCGCGACGCACTGGGCTGCTCGTTGCCGGTGGGGGTGCCGCAGACCTTCCTCGAGTCGGTGCCCGACCCGCTCGGCGACCTGGTCCGCCGTTACGCCCGCACGCACGGCCCGTTCCCCGCCGCGGCAGTCGCGGCGTGGTGGGGCGTCGGGCCGGCGGTCGCCCTCGACGCGCTGCGCCGACTGGTCTCCTCCGGGCGGGTGGTCGAGGGTGAGCTGCTCCCCACCGAGAACGGCGGCGGCGTCCACGGCCTCGACTACTGTGACGCCGAGGTGCTCCGGCTGCTGCGTCGCCGGTCCCTGGCCGCCCTGCGTGCCGAGGTCGAGCCGGTCCCGGCCGTCGAGCTGGCCCGCTTCCTCCCCCAGTGGCAGTCGGTCGGCGGTGGTCTGCGCGGACGCGAGGGACTCGTGCGGGCCATCGAGCAGCTGGCTGGAGCGGTGCTGCCCGCGAGCGCGCTCGAGAGCCTGGTGCTGCCCTCCCGCGTGGTCGACTACTCCCCGGCGCTCCTCGACGACCTGACCAGCAGCGGCGAGGTGCTCTGGCGCGGTCACGGGTCGTTGCCCGGTGACGACGGCTGGGTCTCGCTGCACCTGGCCGACACCGCCCACCTGACCCTCGCGCCGTTGTCCGAGCGGGCGCTGACCGAGACCGAGCAAGCGGTCGTCGACGCGCTGGCCGGAGGCGGCGCCTACTTCTTCCGCACCCTGTCCGATGCCGTCGGCAGCACCGACGACGAGCAGCTGCTCGCCGACCTCTGGACGCTCGCATGGGACGGCCGGGTCAGCAACGACACCCTCAGCCCGCTGCGTGGTCTGCTCTCCGGTGGCCGCACCACCCACAAGCGCACCCGCAGTGGCCCGCGGACGACCCGCTATGCCGGTCGGCGCGGCTCGCTGGGCGCGCTCTCCGGCCAGCGTGGGCTCGGCCGGGCTGCTCTCCCCACCCGCAGCGGGCCGGCCGCGGGGGCGGGGCGCTGGTCCCTGCTCCCCGAGGTGGAGCAGGACACCACCGTGCGGGCCTACGCGACGGCCGAGGTCCTGCTCGACCGCTATGGCGTCGTGACCCGCGGCTCCGTGGTCGCCGAGGACGTGCCGGGCGGGTTCGCCGGGGTCTACCGCGTGCTCGCGGCCGCCGAGGAGTCGGGGCGGGTGCGGCGTGGCTACTTCGTGGAGTCGTTGGGCGCTTCCCAGTTCTCGACGACCGGTGCCGTCGACCGGCTCCGTGCCGGCGCCCGACCGGTCGGCGACGAGGCCGACCACAGCGTGCCGGCCATGGTGCTGGCGGCCACCGACCCGGCCAACCCCTACGGCGCGGCGCTGCCCTGGCCCGACCGCGCCCTGGCCGCCGACGAGTCGCAGGAGGCCGGTGCGCCCACGGGCAAGCGGGGGCACCAGCCGGCCCGCAAGGCCGGGGCCCTGGTCGTGCTCGTCGACGGCGAGCTGGTCCTCTACGTCGAGCGTGGCGGCAAGACCCTGCTCTCCTGGACCCAGGACGACCAGTCGCTGCAGGGCGCGGCCGATGCGCTGGCCCTGGCCGTCCGCGAGGGCGCGCTGGGTCGGCTCACCGTCGAGAAGGCCGACGGCGACGCGGTGCTCGGCTCCGACCACCCCCTCGCGTCCGCGCTGGCCAAGGCCGGGTTCCACGCCACCCCCCGCGGGTTGCGGCTGCGCCGGTGACGCGCGATGCCTGAGGGCGACACGGTCTGGCGCACCGCGACCCGGCTGCACAAGGCCTTGGCCGGTGCCGAGGTCGTGCTCTGCGACTTGCGTTTCCCCGATCTCGCCACGGTCGACCTGCGCGGCGCCATGACGCTCGAGGTGGTCAGTCGGGGCAAGCACGTGCTGCATCGGTTCGACAGCGGGGTGACCCTGCACTCGCACCTGCGGATGGAGGGTCAGTGGCGCGTCGAGTCACCCGCCGACACCGCCCGGTGGCTGCGCCGCGACGACCTGCGGGCCGCGATCGGCACGGCGGCCTGGTCCGGACTGGGTCTGCGACTGGGTCTGCTCGAGCTCGTCGCCACGAGCGCCGAGTCGACGGTGGTCGGCCACCTGGGACCAGACCTGCTCGGAGCCGACTGGGACCTGCCGACTGCAGTGGCCAACCTGCGGGCGTCCGGTGACACCATCGGATCCGCTCTGCTCGACCAACGCAACCTGGCCGGGATCGGCACCCTCTGGGCGAGCGAGTCGCTGTTCCTGACCCGGATCGGCCCGTGGACGCCGGCCGCCGACCTCGACCCGGGTGACCTCGAGCGCGTCGTCAGCAGAGCCCACGCGCTGCTCGACCAGGCGCGCCACCACGCCGTGCAGTCGAGCACCGGGGTCCGGCGGCGGGGCGAGGAGCACTTCGTCCACGCGAGGTCCGGTCGGCCGTGTCGTCGCTGCGGCACCACCGTGCGCGTGGCGATGATCGGACCGGCGCTGCGCGAGCGGACGATGTTCTACTGCCCCGGGTGCCAGCACGGGCTGGGGCCGACCGATGACGGTCGACCGCAACGACCGATGGGGTCCACGTCAGGTCGGGCCGGCACCTACCGACGCGCCTGAGCCGCTCGGATCAGGCAGCAGTGGCGATCAGGCAGCAGTGACGATCAGGCAGCAGTGGCGATCAGGCAGCAGTGGCGATCAGGCAGCGGAGGCGGAGACCATCGCCGAGGCCGGCAGCGGCAGCGACACCGGCGCGGTCAGCGCCTCGGTCTCGGCGACCCGCTCGGACACCTGGCCGAGCACCTCGCTGAGCGGCAGGTGCAGGGCCCCACAGATCGAGGCGAGCAGCTCGGAGGAGGCTTCCTTCTCCCCACGCTCGACCTCACTGAGGTAGCCGAGGGAGACGGAGGCGGCGGCGGAGACCTCGCGCAGGGTGCGCCCCTGGGTCTGGCGCTGCTCGCGGAGCACGTCACCGAGCTCACGACGAAGCAGGATCATGGCGCCTCCTCCACTGACTGGTGCTGACCGACGAAAGGGTGGTGCTGCAACTGCGGCCACGGTCGGACCGTGGACACCAACGTTACCCCGTGGGCCTGACGCTTCGCGCGCAGGATTCGAAGAACACGCGGCACGATTGCGTCAACCGTCCGCAGGGCGAGAATCTTCCGTCCCACCCTCCTCACCCGCCTCGGGGTCGGTGAGCAGGGCCGAGCAGAGGTCGAGCGCTCGCGCCACCGTGGTCGCTCGGATCGCGGTCCGGTCGCCGCTGAGCGCGAGCTCACGGGCCACCACCCGGTCCGCGAACGCCACTGCCACGAACACCGTGCCCACCGACCGGCCGTCCTGCGGGTCGGGTCCGGCCACCCCGGTCGTGGCGATCCCGACGTCGGCTCCCAGCACGCGGCGGACGCCGGTGGCCATCTGCCGCGCCACCTCGGCCTGCACGGCCCCGCCCGTGGTGAGCAGGTCGGCGTCGACGCCGAGCAGCTCGGCCTTGAGCTCGGTCGCATAGGCGACGACGGACCCACGCACGACCGCCGAGGAGCCGGGCACCGAGGTGAGGGCGGCGCAGACCAGCCCGCCGGTCAGCGACTCGGCGGTCGCCACCGTGCGGCCGGCTGCCACCAATGCGCCGACCACCTCGGGAGCCGGGCTCACCAGGCCACCGCCGGCAGCGTGGCCGTCCGGCATGCAGCGCTACGCAGCCCGTCGGCGTGGTTCACCGCGTCACCCCTGCCGCGCCGCCCGGCGAGCCCGCTTCATCGCAGACCGCTCGCTCGTCTGGCGCAGCCGCAGCGCCTTGACGGCGATGTCCAGACCGGTCACCACGGTCACCGTGACAGCCAGACCGAGGATGACGTCGGCCACCGTCGCCCAGGTGTCCGCCCCGGAGAACGACGCGAGCGGCAGGGTGAGCAGCAGCAGCCCGAAGAACTGCAGGGTCGTCTTCACCTTCCCCCCTCGTCCGGCCGGCATGACGCCGTGCCGGATGACGAAGAACCGCAGGACGGTCACCCCCCACTCGCGGACGAGCACGACGACGGTCACCCACCACGGGAGCTCACCGAGCACCGAGAGACCGACGAACGCCATACCCATCAGGGTCTTGTCGGCGATCGGGTCGGCGATCTTGCCGAAGTTGGTGATCAGACCACGTCGGCGGGCCAGCTCGCCGTCCACCCGGTCGGTCAGGGTGGCGACCACGAAGACGCCGGCAGCGGCCCACCGCATGCCGGGGCGGTCGCCGCCGTCGAAGAGGAGCAGCCACGCATACACCGGGACCAGGAGGATCCGCGCCACCGTGAGGGCGTTGGCGATGTTCCACGAGCTGGGTGGGGGCACCGCGACCGGGGTGGCGATCGGGTCGGGCGCCGGCGAGGACTCGCTCAGCATGGCTCGGCCAGCAGGTCGATCCCCTCGGTGCCGGTGACGACAGCCCGCACGATGTCGCCCACGGCGACGTCGGGGAACGCGGCAGGGTCGAGCAGCGTGACACCGTCGACGTCGGGCCCCTGGTGGACGGCTCGGCCGATGACCATCGTCTCGTCGTCGTCCGCGTCGGCCGGCACCGACTCGACGAGCACCTCCACGCGTTCGCCGATCCGTTCCTCGGCACGCTGGAGGTTCAGCTCCTCGATGAGGGCGGTGAATCGCGAGACCCGCTCGGCGACGACGTCCTCGGGCACCTTGTCGCCATAGGTCTCGGCCTCGGTGCCGTCCTCGTCGGAGTAGCCGAACACCCCCACGACATCGAGCCGGGCGGCCACGAGGAAGGCCTCGAGCTCGGCCAGGTCGTCCTCGGTCTCGCCGGGGAAGCCGACGATGACGTTGCTGCGGATGCCGGCCAGCGGCACCCGGGCACGCACCTCGTCGAGCAGCCCCAGGAACGCCTCGCGCCCACCGAACCGGCGCATCGAGCGCAGCAGCGGCGCGGAGGCGTGCTGGAACGAGATGTCGAAGTAGGGGACCACTCCCGGCACGGACGCCATGGCGTCGAGCAGGCCGGGGCGGATCTCGGCCGGCTGGAGGTAGCTGACCCGCACCCGCTCGATCCCAGGCACGGCCGCCAGGTCGGGCAGGAGCTTCTCCAGCAGCCCGAGGTCGCCGAGGTCCTTGCCGTAGGACGTGGAGTTCTCGCTGACGAGGAAGAGCTCCTTGACGCCGCGCTCTCCCAGCCAGCGGGCCTCGGCAAGGATGTCGTGCGGTCGTCGCGAGACGAACGCCCCGCGGAACATGGGGATGGCGCAGAAGGCACACCGTCGGTCGCACCCGCTGGCGATCTTCAGCGGCGCCCACGGGCGCCCGTCGAGCCGGGCGCGGATGACCCGCGGACCGGAGGCCGGGACGGGTCCGTCGATGGTCACGTCGACCGGCTCGCTGGAGAGCTGCTCGGGCGAAGTCGGGTCCGCGACGTTCCCGTGCCCCGGCAGGGAGACCCCGGACGAGCCGTCCTGGCGCTGGAGCGGTGAGATCGGCAGCAGCTGGCGGCGGTCGGACGGTACGTGCGAGGCGGGCGCGTGCCCGTCGAGGATGGCCCGCAGGTGGGCGGACATGTCGACGTAGGAGTCGAAGCCCAGCACCGCGTCGGCCTCGGGCAGCTCGTCGGCGAGCTGCTGACCGTACCGCTCGGCGAGGCAGCCCACCGCGACGACCTTCTGCGTCTTCGACTGGCCCTTGCGCGCGGAGGCCTCGAGGAGCACGTCGATGGAGTCCTTCTTGGCCTGCTCGACGAACCCGCAGGTGTTCACCACCGCCACGTCGGCGTCGTCGGCGTCGTCGACGAGCAGCCACCCCTCGGACGCGAGCCGACCGGCCAGCTCCTCGGAGTCGACCTCGTTGCGGGTGCAGCCGAGCGTGACGAGGGCGACGCTGCGCGGGGTCGTCGGGGTGCTCTCGGCGGTCGTGCTCATGGCCCCCACTCTAGGGGTGGGTAGCGTGGCGGCATGACCGCCACCGGCCCGACCAACCCCGCCGCGACCACTGCCACGACGACCGGGGTGACCAGCGAAGCGACCACCGCAGGGACCACCGCAGGGACCAGCGCCCGGATCGGTGCCCTCCTCGCGCGCCACCCCGTGATCGACGGCCACAACGACCTGTTGTGGGAAGCCAGGGAGCAGGTCCGCTACGACTTCGACCGACTCGACATCGAGGCCGGCGGCACGCCCACCCACACCGACCTCCCCCGCCTGCGCGAGGGTGGGGTCGGGGGCCAGTTCTGGTCGGTCTTCGTGCCCGCGACGTTGTCGGGCGACGACGCCGTGAGCGCCACGCTGGAGCAGATCGACGCGGGTCACCAGATGGTGGCTCGGTATGCCGACCGGCTGGCCTTCGCACGGACGGCCGACGACGTCGTGGCGGCCCAGGCGTCCGGTCGGATCGCCTCGCTGCTCGGCGCCGAGGGCGGCCACTCGATCAACAACTCGCTGGCGACGCTGCGGATGCTGCACGTCCTGGGCGTGCGCTACATGACGTTGACCCACAACGACAACGTCGCCTGGGCCGACTCCGCGACCGACGAGCCGGTGCACGGAGGGCTCTCGGCCTTCGGGGTCGAGGTGGTCCGCGAGATGAACCGGATCGGCATGCTCGTCGACCTCAGCCACGTCTCGCCGGACACGATGCGGGCCGCGCTACAGGTCGCCGAGGTGCCTGCGATCTTCAGCCACTCATCGGCTCGGGCGGTCTGTGACGTGCCGCGCAACGCCCCTGACGACGTGCTGGAGTCGTTGCGGGACAACGACGGCGTGTGCATGGTCACCTTCGTCCCCGCATTCGTCAGCCCGGCCGTCGCGGCCTGGCAGCAGGAGCTGAAGGATGCCGCGCGGACCCAGGGCATCGCCCCGGACGACGCCGGCTTCGGCGACCTCCGCGACCGGTATGCCGCGAAGCACCCCTCGCCGGTGGCCACCCTCGAGGACGTCGTGCGGCACGTGGAGCACGTACGCGAGGTAGCCGGCGTCGACCACGTGGGACTGGGGGGCGACTACGACGGGGTGGCCGAGCTGCCGCAGGGTCTCGAGGACGTCACCGGCTACCCCCGGCTGCTGGCCGCGCTGGCCGACAACGGCTGGTCTGACGACGACCTCGGCAAGCTCACCAGTGGCAACATCCTGCGCGTCCTGCGGGACGCCGAAGCCGGCGCCCGCTCACTCCAGGAGCAGCGCGGTCCGAGCCTTGCGACGATCGAGGCGCTCGACGGGCCACCCCGCGCCGACTGACCACGCCGAACCCTGGCCGCCAGCGCTCGGCAGCTCGGTGAGGACCGCGCGCCGACGCCGGCTCAGTTGCGCCAGCGGGTGATGGTCAGGCCGACGACGCGGGCGATGATCAGGGCGACGTACATGACGCCGGCCACCTGCTCGATGATGACCACCGACCGGGCCAGCGGGAGCACCGCCGTGACGTCCGACAGCCCGACGCTGGTGAGGTTGGCGAACGACAGGTAGAGCAGCTCGAGGAAGGTCCGGTGGCCCTCCCCCTGGAACGCCGTGTAGGAGCCCGGGTAGAGCACCTGCACCGCCATGAACAGGTGCGCGAACATCCAGGACACCACGGTGAAGTTGGCCCCCACCGCGAAGATCTCGTCCCGGGTCACCCACGAGTCGTCGAACAGGTAGCGGATCAGTCCGTAGCCGGTGTAGCCGTAGAACGCGGCGTGCAGGAGCGCTGACCAGAGCACGACCTGGTCGTTGCCCGGCCAGACGCCCTCGGCGATGGTGAGCCCGACCACCGGGACCCCGATGACCACGGCGACCCAGGTGAGGGCGGGGGTGGCTCGGACGGCATACACCGCGATCGAGAGGACGAGGATGCCGAACAGCCCGATGATGGTGCGCCCGACCGGGGTGTCGCCCGCGAAGGGGTAGGCGAGCACTTCCACCAGCTGCGCGACGAGGAGCACCCCACTGGGGTGCCCCTTGACTGCGTCGAACCATTCCCGCATGGCGACCACCCTAGGGGTGGCCGCCACGCGAGGCCGGGACGACGGGCGTCAGGCGCTGACGACCGCCACCCGCAAGGTGCGAGCTGCGACCAGTGCGGCAAGGCTGGCTGTCGTCGCCATGACCAGTGCCATCGGCACGGCCGAGTCCGACCCCATCAGCCCGATCACGGGTGCTGCCGCTCCGCCGATGACGAACTGCGACGCACCGAGGAGAGCCGCCGCGGTGCCGGCCGCCTCGCCGTGCCGGGTCAGCGCCAGGGCCGGGGTGTTGGGCAGCGTCAGCCCGCAGGCGAACAGCAGGAACCAGAGCGGGACCAGGATCAGGACCAGCCCCCCGAACCCGGTCGCAGCCGAGGCCAGCAGGACCAGCGCGGCGGTCGCCCCGATCGAGACACCCACGCGCACCAGCTGGCGCGGCGCGTAGCGCTTGAGCAGGAACGGGTTGAGCTGCGAGCCGGAGAGGAACCCGAGCGAGTTCACCCCGAAGGCGAGCCCGAACTGGGCCACCGTCAGGCCGTAGATGTCCTGCAGGACGAACGAGGAACCACCGATGTAGGAGAACAACGTCGCGAACATCAGACCGCTGATCAGGACCAGGCCGACGAAGGTGCGGTCGCGCAGCAGGCCGGCGTAGGTCGACAGGACCGCACGGGCCGCCAGTGGCCGGCGCCGTTCGACCGGGAGGGTCTCGCGCAGCGCCAGGCTGGCCAGCGTCACCATCAGCACCCCTGCGACCGCGAGGATGACGAACACCCCGCGCCACGAGGTCAGCTGGAGGATGAAGCCACCCAGCGTCGGCGCGAGCACCGGCGCCAGACCCATCACCAGCATCAGCCGCGACAGCATGGTCGCCGCGGCCGAGCCCGCGAACAGGTCGCGCACCATCGCCATCGACACGACCGCCACCGCGGCGTTGCCGAGGCCCTGGACCGCCCGGCCCGCGGTGAGCAGCTCGATGCTGGGAGCGAACGCGCAGAACACCGATGCCGCGATGTGCAGGGCCAGTCCCGCGATCAACGGGCGGCGCCGCCCCACCGCGTCGGCGAGTGGTCCGACGAGGAGCTGCCCGAGCCCCATCCCCAGGAGGATGCCGGTGAGGGTGCCCTGGACCGCCGACTCCGAGGCCGCGAGGTCGCGGGTGATGGACGGCAGCGCGGGCAGGTAGGTGTCGATGGTCAGCGGGCCGATCGCGATCAGCGCGCCGAGGACCAGGACGAACCGCACGTAGGACCGACCCGTCGGCGCCTCGGGCGGCTCCGGGGTTGCCGGGGCAGGCGCCACCGCCGTCTCGGCGGCTTGGGGCGGAACGACGGGGCTGGTGGTCTCGAGGGTGTCGGGTGCTGCGGTCACCCTCGCGCAACGACGAGGGGCCCGCGATCCATTCCGACCGGGGCCCCTCGTCTCACTCTCTGTGCCAGCGCACCGCTGCGCGGCGTCGGTCGCGTCAGTCGCGTCCGGTCAGCTCCCACGCGTCCTGCGACTCCTCGACCTCCTCGCGGCCGTCGTACTGACGCGCCACCGGGTCGTCGGCATAGCGGGCGTCGTCGGCATGGCGGGCGTCGTCGGCATAGGGGGCGCCGTCGGCATACCCACCGCCACCGACCGGCACCTCACCGGTCGGGTCGGAGTCGAGGTCCGCGTCGACGTCGTACACCGGCTCGGGATCTGCCGCAGCAGGCACGTCGTCGCCCCGCATCAGCGCCAGCGTCGTCGGGAGGTCGTCGGGCTTGACCAGCACGTCGCGGGCCTTGGAGCCCTCCGACGGCCCGACCACCCCGCGCGACTCCAGCAGGTCCATCAGCCGCCCGGCCTTGGCGAAGCCGACCCGCAGCTTGCGCTGCAGCATGGACGTCGAGCCGAACTGCGTCGTGACGACCAGCTCGGTCGCCTGCAGGAGCAGCTCGAGGTCGTCACCGATGTCGTCGTCCACCTGCTTCTTCGCCGCGACCACGGTGACGTCGTCGCGGTAGTTGGGCTTGAGCTGGTCGGTGACGTGCTTGACGACCTGCTGGATCTCCGACTCGGTGACCCAGGCACCCTGGACGCGCATCGTCTTCGAGGCACCCATCGGCAGGAACAACGCGTCACCCTGGCCGATCAGCTTCTCGGCGCCGGGCTGGTCGAGGACCACCCGGCTGTCGGCGAGCGAGGACGTCGCGAACGCCATCCGCGACGGCACGTTCGCCTTGATCAGGCCGGTGACGACGTCGACCGATGGGCGCTGGGTGGCCAGCACGAGGTGGATGCCGGCGGCGCGGGCGAGCTGGGTGATGCGGACGATCGACTCCTCGACGTCCCGAGGGGCCACCATCATCAGGTCGGCCAGCTCGTCGACGATCACGAGCAGGTAGGGGTACGGGTGGATCTGCCGCTCTGAGCCCGGCAGCGGCTTGACCTTGCCGGCCTTGACCGCCTTGTTGAAGTCGTCGATGTGCTTGAACCCGAACTGCGCCAGGTCGTCGTAGCGCGTGTCCATCTCCCGCACGACCCAGGCGAGCGCCTCGGCCGCCTTCTTGGGGTTCGTGATGATCGGGGTGATGAGGTGCGGGATCCCCTCGTAGGCGGTGAGCTCGACCCGCTTGGGGTCGACCAGGACCATGCGGACCTCGTCGGGCGTCGACCGCATCAGGATCGAGGTGATCATCGAGTTCACGAAGCTCGACTTGCCCGCACCGGTGGCACCGGCGACGAGCAGGTGCGGCATCTTGGCGAGGTTGGCGATGACGTAGCCACCCTCGACGTCCTTGCCGACGCCCATCACCATCGGGTGCTCGTTGCCGCGGGCGGCCTGGCTGCGCAGGACGTCGCCGAGGCTGACCTTCTCGCGGTCGGCGTTGGGGATCTCGATGCCGATCGCGGACTTGCCGGGGATCGGCGAGAGGATGCGCACGTCGGCCGACGCCACGGCATACGCGATGTTCTTGGAGAGTGCGGTGACGCGCTCCACCTTGGTGCCGCGGCCGAGCTCGACCTCGTAGCGGGTGACCGTGGGGCCACGGGTGAACCCGGTGACCTGGGCGTCGATGTCGAACTGCTCGAGCACCTGGGTCAGCGACTCGACCACCCGGTCGTTGGCTGCGCTGCGGGTCTTGTGGGGAGACCCCGGCTCGAGGATCGCGTTGTCGGGCAACGTGTAGGTGATGTCGCCGGCCAGGGCCAGCTGCTCCACCCGCTGCGGGAGCGGAGTGGTCGGCGGCGCCTCGAGGGCGGCCTTGACCTCGATCGTCGGAGGCGTGGCGGACCTGGCGGAGGTGGGCGCAGCGGACTCGGTGGCCGAAGGGGCGAGCACGCCGGGCGTGGTCGGGCGCTTCTCTCCGGGACGGAACCGACGTCCGTCGGGCGCGACGAGGGCGGCCTGCTCGAAGGCCTCGTCGCCTTCCAGCGGGCCCTCGGCCTCGATCGCGCGACGGCGCCGCTTGGGCTTCTCCTCGACCGTGTCCGGCGCCGGGACCTGGTCGGTGGCGCCGCGGTGCAGGAGGTGGTCGCGGAGCTCGGCGACGCGTGCCGGGATCATGTGGACCGGGGTCGCGGTCATGACGAGCAGCCCGAAGAAGCCGAGCATCAGCAGGATCGGCACCGTGCCGTAGACCGACACCGCGGCCTCGAGCGGGCTGGACGCCAGGAAGCCGATGATTCCGCCACCGTCGCGCATGCCCTCGGCACCCTGCGGCGGCGTCGGGATGCCGGCAGCGACGTGCGCGAGCCCGGCCGCGGCGAAGGCGAGCGCACCGAGGCCGACCCCGATGCGCGAGTTGGCCGAGTCGTCCTGGGGCGCGCGCAGGAAGCGGATGCCGAGGAAGAGCAGCGCGAGCGGCACGGCATACGCGACCCGTCCGAACGTGCCCGCGACCACCGCGTGCACGACGTCGCCGAGCGCGCCCTCGAAGGCCCACCACTCACGGGCGGCCACCAGGATGGACAGGCCGATGAGGAAGAAGCCGAGGCCGTCGCGCCGGTGCTCCGGCTCGAGCTCCCGGGCGCTGGTGCCCACCCGGCGGACTGCGCCACCGGCGACGTGGGCCATGCCCATCCAGGTGCCGCGGACCGCGCGCAGGGGCAACGGCAGCCCGCCGCCCTTGGCCTTTCCCCGGGACGCGCCCTTGCGGGGCGCGCTGCCGCGACGGTTGGCCGGACGGGTTGCGGTGCCGCGGCTCGCGGCGGGGCGCGACCCGGTCGAGGAGCGCGCTGAGGTGGACGGACGTGTCGCCATGCTCCGCAGGCTACGCGAAGGTCCCACCGGAAACACGCGTCACACGCGTACCACCACCACGGATTGTGGCTGCCCGCGCCTCGTCCGAACGGTCGAGTTATGGCCACGATCGGCCGCGGAGGGCCCTCACCCCCTTACCAAGCGGGGGCGTGGGTGACACGCTTCCCTTGCGTCTGGCGGGGCCTGCGCCGACGACCGACACGGTCGTCGGCGCAGGCGCGCATCGAGGGGGAACCGGTCGCGGGAACGGCCATGCCGGCCCCCCGCCAGACCATCCCGGCCCCCGTCTCAGATGACGGGAACCCCGCCCGACGGGTGGATGTCGCTCCCGTCGACCCCCTACCCTCGATGCAGGTCATGAGTGTCAGCGCGAAGCCCCGGCTTGCTGACCAGCAACCCTCCTCCGCGGTGGGGTGCTCCGGGTGACGACCGGGCCGACTGCACCCGCAGCCGGCAAGCGCGGACTCGGGAGCCCTCCCGGGTCCCACCCGGACCCAGGAGCTCACCGCATGTCGATCGCGAGCACCCCGCCCCCCGCCTTCCGCCGCAGCGCTCCCCTGGCGCAGGCCCGCACGCACCTGCGTCCCGTGCCGGACGCCCGGTCGTGGGGTGAGACGGCGCCGCTGCCCACGGTGGTCTCCGAAGGCCTGCCCGTGCCGACGCTCGACGGCACCGTCGACTACGCCAACTTCGACCACGCCGCCTCGACGCCGGCGCTGGTGAGCGTGAAGACCGCCGTCGACAGCGCCCTGCGCACCTACTCCTCGGTGCACCGCGGCAACGGCTGGGCCTCGCGGGTCACCTCCGCGTGGTACGAGCAGGCGCGCGCCGAGGTGCGCGCATTCGTGGGGGCGCGCGACGGCGACGAGGTCGTCTTCACCCGCAACAGCACCGACTCGTTCAACCTGCTGGCCCGCTGCCTGCCGCGCGACACCCAGGTCTTCGTCTTCGAGACCGAGCACCACGCCGCGCTGCTGCCGTGGTCGGCCCGGCGCACCCACCGCCTGCCCGTGCCCGGCAGCGTCGCCGACGCCACCGTGCTGCTGCGGACCGCCCTGCGCGAGCACCATGGCCGGCACCGCCTCGTCGTGCTGGCCGGCGCCTCCAACGTGACCGGCGAGGTCTGGCCGGTGCGCGAGCTCGCGGCGATCGCGCGCGCTGCCGGGGCGCGGGTCGTCCTCGACGCCGCGCAGTACGCGCCGCACCGTCCCGTGGACCTCGACGACCTCGGCGTCGACTACGTCGTGCTGTCAGGGCACAAGCTCTACGCGCCGTTCGGCGCCGGGGTCCTGGCCGGCCGGTCCGACTGGCTCGACGCCGCGGCTCCCTACCTCGCGGGTGGCGGGGCCACCAAGGCCGTGACCACCCGTGGGGTCGTCTGGCAGGAGGGCGCCGCCCGCCACGAGGCCGGCAGCCCCAACGTCATCGGCGCGGTCGCGCTCGCCGCCGCCTGTCACAGCCTGCGCACCCACGCCGCTGCCATCGAGGCGCACGAGAGCCTGCTCGGACGCCGGCTGCTCGAGGGGCTCGCCGCCATCGAGGGCGTCGAGACCTACTCGCTGTTCTCCCCCGACCACGAGCGGGTCGCGGTCGCCACCTTCACCGTCGACGGGATCGACTCCTCGCTGGTGTCCGCAGCGCTGTCGGCCGAGCACGGCATCGGGGTGCGGGACGGCAAGTTCTGCGCCCACCTGTGCGTCGACTCGCTCCTCGACGACGCGTATGCCGGTGACGCCACGACCGCGGTCCGCGCCAGCGTCGGTCTGGCCACCACCGCCGAACACGTCGACCGGCTGCTCGCCGCCGTGGCCGAGCTCGCCGAGCACGGCCCGCGGGCCGACTACGTGCTGGGCGCGCAGGGCTGGGCCCCGGTCGGCGACCCGCGCGCGCTCGACATCGCCCGCCCCTGGTAGTCCTCCCCCCGCCCCCTGCAGCAACCTTTGCTAGCAAAGGAAACCGGGTGAAGGACAGGTTGCAACCTGTCCTTCACCCGGTTTCGTGTGCTGGGACGAGCCCGCAGCCCTGTCGCTGGGCTGACTCCGACGATCAGGCCTGGATGACGACGGGGATGATCATCGGCCGGCGACGGATCTTGCCGCCGACCCAGCCGCCGATCGCCCGGCGCATGACCTGCTCGAGCTGGTGGGAGTCGGTGACGCCGTTGCCGGTCGCCTCGGCGAGCGCCTGCTCGATCTTGGGTCGCACCTGGCTGAAGATCTCGTCGTCCTCGGCGAACCCGCGGGCCTGGATCTCGGGACCGGCCGCGATCTTGCCGGTCGCGGCGTCGATCACCACGATCACCGAGATGAAGCCCTCGTCGCGCAGGATGCGGCGGTCCTTGAGCAGCGCCTCGTCGAACTCGCCCACCGACGACCCGTCGACGTAGACGTAGCCACAGGGCACGGCTCCGACGACCGACGCGACTCCGTCGACCAGGTCGACGACGACGCCGTCCTCGGCCAGCACCACCTGCTCGCGCGGCACCCCGGTCTGCACCGCCAGCTCGGCGTTGGCGACCAGGTGACGCCACTCGCCGTGCACCGGCATCACGTTGCGGGGCTTGACGATGTTGTAGCAGTAGAGGAGCTCTCCGGCGCTGGCGTGCCCCGAGACGTGCACCTTGGCGTTGCCCTTGTGCACGACGTTGGCCCCGAGCCGCATGAGGCCGTTGATGACGCGGTAGACGGCGTTCTCGTTGCCGGGGATCAGCGACGACGCCATCAGCACGGTGTCGCCCACACCGACGTCGATGCGGTGGTCGCGGTTGGCCATGCGGGACAGCGCCGCCATCGGCTCACCCTGCGACCCGGTGCAGATCAGCACGACCTGGTCGTCGGGGAAGTTGTCGAGCTTCTTGACGTCGACGAGGACCCCGTCGGGCACGTGGAGGTAGCCCAGCTCGGCGGCGATCCCCATGTTGCGGACCATCGACCGGCCGACCATCGCGACCTTGCGGCCCGCCTTCTCGGCGGCGTTGAGCACCTGCTGGACGCGGTGCACGTGCGAGGAGAAGCAGGCCACGATGATCCGGCGCTCGGCGTCACGGAAGACCTTGTCGATGGCCGGCGCGATGTCCTTCTCGGGGGTCGTGAAGCCGGGGACCTCCGCGTTGGTCGAGTCGGTCATGAAGAGGTCGACACCCTCCTCGCCCAGCCTGGCGAACGCGCGCAGGTCGGTGAGGCGGTTGTCGAGCGGCAGCTGGTCCATCTTGAAGTCACCGGTGTGCAGGATCGTGCCACCGGGCGTGCGGACGAACACCGCGAGCGCGTCGGGGATCGAGTGGTTCACCGCGACGAACTCGCAGTCGAAGACGCCGAGCCGCTCGCGCATCCCCTCCTTGACGCCGAGCGTGTAGGGGGTGATCCGGTGCTCCTTGAGCTTCGCCTCGATCAGCGCGAGGGTCAGCATCGAGCCGACGATGGGGATGTCGCGCTTCAGCTTGAGCAGGTAGGGGACGGCGCCGATGTGGTCCTCGTGGCCGTGCGTCAGCACGATCGCCTGGATGTCGTCGAGCCGGTCCTCGAGGTACTCGAAGTCCGGGAGGATCAGGTCGACGCCGGGGTGGTGGTCCTCGGGGAACAGCACGCCGCAGTCGATGACGAGCAGCTGTCCGTCGTGCTCGATGACCGCCATATTGCGACCGACCTCGCCGAGGCCGCCGAGGGCGATGATGCGCACGCCGTTCTTCGCGAGCGGCCGGGGCAGGTTCAGCTCGGGGTGGGGGTGACTCACAGCAGGCCAGACTCCTTGAGACCGGCGCGCAGGATGTCCAGGTGCTCCGGTGGTGACTCGACGAGCGGCAACCGCACCGTCGCGTGGTCGATGACGCCGAGCTCGACGAGCGCGGCCTTGGCCATGATCGCACCCTGGGAGGGGGTCATGATGGCCTCGACGGCCGGGACCAGCCGTCGGTGGATGTCCCTGGCCGCGGCGAGGTCGCCGCGGTCGACGGCCGCCACCATCGCGGCATACTCGCGGCCGGCGACGTGGCCGACGACGCTGACCGTGCCGACGGCGCCCAGGGCCAGCCAGGGCAGCGTGGTGGCGTCGTCGCCGGAGAAGTAGAGGAGGTCGGTCTCGGTCATGACCTTCGTCGTGGCGGCGGCGTCGCCCTTGGCGTCCTTGACGGCGACGATCCGGTCGTGGGCTGCGAGCTCGACCAGCGTCTCGGTGGTGAACGGGATGCCGGTGCGCCCGGGAATGTCGTAGAGCATGACCGGGAGGTCGGTGCTGTCGGCGACGGCGTGGCAGTGCGCGACGAGGCCGGCCTGGGTGGGCTTGTTGTAGTAGGGCGAGACCAGCAGCAGGCCGGTGGCACCGGCGTCGACGGCGCGGGCGGCCATCTCCACGCTGTGGGCGGTCGCGTTGGACCCGACCCCCGCCACGACGGCGGCGCGACCGTCGACGGCCTCGACCACGAGCCGCACCATCTCGATCGACTCGTCGTCGCTGAGGGTGGCGGACTCGCCGGTGGTGCCGTTGACGACGATGCCGTCGTGACCCGTGTCGAGCAGGTGGTCGACGAGGCGGCGCGCGCCGTCGGGGTCGAGGCTCCGGTCGGCCTTCATCGGGCTGACCATGGCGGTCAGGACGCGGCCGAACGGGGACGTGGTGGTCATGCCTGCAGGCTATCGCCCCCGCAGGGGCACCCCGTGCGGCGGACACCGCCGCGACCCGAGTTTGGCGGGAAGGCGACGCCGTTCTGGCGGCATCGCCGCGTCGAGCCGGGTATGTCGTCGGGCCGGGATACGCTGCGCACGTGCAGCAGTACCTCGACCTCCTCGACCACGTCCTGACGACCGGCACGGACAAGTCCGACCGCACCGGCACGGGCACCCGCTCGGTGTTCGGCCACCAGATGCGGTTCGACCTGTCCGAGGGCTTCCCGGTGCTGACCACCAAGAAGCTCCACCTCAAGTCGATCATCGGCGAGCTGCTGTGGTTCCTGCGCGGCGACTCCAACGTGAAGTGGCTGCAGGACCGCGGGATCACGATCTGGGACGAGTGGGCCGACGAGAACGGCGACCTCGGCCCGGTCTACGGCTACCAGTGGCGCTCCTGGCCCACCCCCGACGGTGGCCACGTCGACCAGATCGCCAAGGTGATCGACTCGATCCGCACCAACCCCGACTCGCGTCGTCACATCGTGTCGGCCTGGAACGTCGCGGACGTCGACTCGATGGCACTGCCGCCGTGCCACACGATGTTCCAGTTCTACGTCGCCAACGGCCGGCTCTCCTGCCAGCTCTACCAGCGCTCGGCCGACATCTTCCTCGGTGTGCCGTTCAACATCGCGTCCTACGCCCTGCTGACCATGATGGTCGCCCAGGTCTGCGACCTCGAGCCCGGCGAGTTCGTGCACACCCTCGGCGACGCGCACCTCTACTCCAACCACGTCGAGCAGGCCAGGCTCCAGCTGACCCGCGAGCCCCGGCTGCTGCCGCGGATGCTGATCACCCCCGGCAAGGACATCGACCAGTTCGACCTCGACGACTTCGAGCTGGTCGGCTACGACCCGCACCCCTCGATCAAGGCCCCGATCGCGGTCTGACCCATGACCAACGTGACACTGATCGCCGCGGTCGGGCGCAACGGGGTGATCGGGGCCGACAACGACATGCCCTGGCACCTGCCCGAGGACTTCGCCTTCTTCAAGCGCACCACCATGGGCCACCCGATGGTGATGGGCCGCAAGACGTTCGACTCGATCGGGCGGGTGCTGCCCGGCCGCCGCACGATCGTGGTGACCCGCCAGGCCGACTGGAGCCACTCCGAGGTCGAGACCGCCCACTCGCTGAGCGAGGCGCTGTCGCTGGCCGGCCCGGCCGACGAGGTCTTCGTCTGCGGTGGTGGTCAGGTCTACGCCGAGGCGATGCCCTGGGCCCGCCGGCTGCTCATCACCGAGGTCGACCAGGCTCCCGAGGGCGACGTGCGCTTCCCCGAGATCGATGCCGACGTCTGGCGCGAGGTGGCCCGGGAGGACCGCGACGGGTTCAGCTGGGTCACCTACGAGCGCGCCTGACCACGCTGCGACCACCGCACGGAGCGGCTGCGCCGCGGTGGCAGGATGCAGGGCATGCCGCACCAGCACGACCACCCGCACGACCACCAGCACGACCACCAGCACGACCACCCGCACGATCCCTCCCCCGCGCCGGGGCCGCTCGCGGACGCCAGCGTGCGGATCGCCCGTGAGACCGACGCCCCGGCGGTGGGGCTGGTTCAGTCCGTGGTCTGGCGCGAGGCGTATGCCGGGCTGTTGGCCGAGGACGTCCTCGCCACCTTCGAGCCGCAGGCCTTCGCCTCGGTCTGGCGCCAGTCCCTGGCTGCCCCACCGCAGGGGGTCTACCGGCTGCTCGCTGCCTGCGCGGGGAGCCAGGTCGTGGGTTTCGCGTCGATCGGGCCGAGCCAGGATCCCGACGCCTCTCCCGAGACCGGTGACCTGTCCGCGCTCGGGGTGCACCCGGACGCACGCCGGGTGGGGCACGGGTCGCGGCTGCTGAACGCCGCGGTCGACACCCTGCGCGGAGCCGGGGCCACCCGCATGCACGCCTGGGTGCTGGCCACCGACGAGGCGACCCGCGCCTTCCTGCTCGCGGGTGGGCTCGCCCCTGACGGCGCCTTCCGCGACCGGGTGGTCTCCCCCACCGGCGACACGGCCCGCGAGGTGCGGCTCACGGCGTCGATCGCCGACGCGGATCGGGCGTGACGCACAGGCCCGGTCGGACCGGCAAGAGCGCCTTGCTGCGCAGGGCCCTGGGTCAGCCGGTCCTGCGTGCGCCGGTGCTGCGTCAGTCGCTGTCGGTCGCCCTCGCGACGGGCGCCTACGGCATCAGCTTCGGCACCCTGTCGGTCGCTGCCGGCCTCTCGGTCCTGCAGACCCAGGCACTGTCGCTGCTGCTCTTCTCGGGCGGGTCGCAGCTCGCCCTCGTGGGTGTGCTGGCGGCCGGTCCTGCTGGCGCCCCGGCCGCCGTGGCAGCCTCCACCCTCCTGGGCGTGCGCAACGGCCTCTACGGCCTCCAGCTGTCGAGGATGCTCGCCGTCCGCGGCTGGCGTCGGCTCGTCGCTGCCCAGCTGACCATCGACGAGTCCACGGCGGTCGCCGTCGGCCAACGTGACGAGCCGACCGCCCGCACCGGCTTCTGGGCCACCGGGACCGGGGTCTTCGCGTTCTGGAACGTGATGACCCTGGTGGGGGCGCTGCTCGGCGACGCGCTGGGCGACCCACGGCGCTACGGGCTCGACGCCGCCGCGGCCGCTGCTTTCTGCGCCCTGCTCTGGCCGCGGCTGAAGTCGCTCGACTCGCGCGCCATCGCGGCGCTGGCCGCCCTCGTGGCGGTGCTGTTGGCACCGCACGTGCCCGCCGGCATACCGGTGCTCGTGGCGGCGGCCACCGCCTTGGTGGCCGGGGTGTGGCGAAGGGCCCACCACGACCCACCGCCGCCACACCGGTGGGACGACGACGGCAAGCAGGTGGGCGCATGAGCACCTGGACCGCAGTCCTGCTGGCCTCCGTGCTGGCCTTCACGCTCAAGCTGCTCGGTTACGTCGTCCCGGCCCGGTGGCTGGACGGCGACGTCACCACCCGGATCACGTCAGCCCTCCCGATCGCGCTGCTGGCAGCCCTCGTCGGCGTGCAGACCCTGACGAACAGCGACGGGTCGATCTCGGTCGACTCCCGGCTGGCCGCCGTGGGCGTGGCGATCGTGGCCCTCCTGCTGAGGGCACCCTTCATCGTGGTCGTGGTGCTGGCGGCGGCGGTGGCGGCCGGCCTGCGACTCCTCGGCCTCCCCTGAGCGGACCGACCGGCGCCGCGCGGCCGGCGCCGCCACTCACTCCCACTCGCGGGCATCCTCCTCGAACCGGTCGCCGGTCTGGATCCCCACCACGCAGAACACCACACCACCCGGGTCGGCCATGATGACGTAGCCGTCGCGGCGCTCGACGACCGTGCCACCGAGCCCCTCGAGCCGAGCCACCTCGGCCGCGATGTCGTCGCTCTCGATGTCGAGGTGCACCCGCGGCTGTCCCTGCTCGAGCCGCTGCACCTCGAGGTTCAGCGACCCGATCTCGCCAACACTCGCATACGGCCCGTCGGGCACGGGACGCACTCCCTGGACCCCGGCCCAGAAGGCCAGCGCAGCGTCGTGGTGCTCGCCGGGGTGGTCGACCAGGACGATGCCGATGCGCGAACGGTGCATCCCCCTACGCTATGCCGCGGGCGCACGGTTCGCGCCCCCGTCGCCCGTCGCTCGTCTCCCGCCGAGGCGACGGCGACGGCGACAAGGCCGTGGTCAGGCCTGGCGGTCCGGGCGACTGCTGCGCCAGGCGCGGACGGCGGCACGGTAGTGCCGCTGCTCGGCCGCGCGGTCGCCGGCCACCCGGCTCGCCTCGGCCTGCTCGAGCTGCTCGCCCCAGGCCCCTTCGGCGCCCGTCTGCCTGGCCTGGGTCATCATCGCCGAGCCGTCCCTGGCCAGCCGCACGAGCGGCACCATGGCCAGCAGCGCGACCACCGGGATCAGGATCACGGCGACACCGAGCAGCACCGGCACCGGTCGCCCGTCCCGGATCAGCTCGACCCCTCGCCAGCCGATGGTCGCGGAGTAGAACCCCAGCACCACGAGCAGGACGAGCGCGGTGACCTTCTCGCGCACCCTGCCGTCCTCAGCCGTCGTGCTCGGAGGACAGGCCCAGGTAGTGCTCGAGACCGACGGTCAGCCCGGGGTGGTCGCCGACGTGTCGCACCCCTTCGAGCACACCGGGCATGAAGGACGAGCGGTCGAACGAGTCGTGTCGCAGGGTGAGCAGCTCGCCCTCCCCACCGAGCAGCACCTCCTGGTGCGCGACGAGGCCACGCAGCCGCACCGAGTGCACCGGTATGCCGTCGACCCGGCCGCCGCGGGCGCCGTCCGGGTCCTGGGTCGTGGCGTCGGGCACGTCGCCGAGGCCGGCATCGGAGCGGGCCGCCGCGATCAGCCGGGCGGTCCGGGCCGCGGTGCCCGATGGTGCGTCCACCTTGGCGGGGTGGTGCAGCTCGATCACCTCGACAGACTCGTAGAACCGGGCTGCCTGCTGGGCGAAGCGCATCATCAGGATCGCGCCGATCGCGAAGTTGGGGGCGATCAGCACCCCGACCTCCGGGTGGGCGGCCAGCGGTTCCTCGAGGGCCGAGAGCCGTGCGTCGTCCCAGCCGGTGGTGCCGACGACGACGTGGACGCCCTGCTCGATGCAGTGCGCGACGTTGCCGGGCGAGGCGGCCGGCACCGAGAACTCCACCACGACGTCGGCCCCACCGAGGTCGCCGAGCTCGTCGCCCTGGTCGTAACTGCCGACCAGCTCGAGGTCGTCCGCGGCGGTGACCGCACGGCACACCTCGGCGCCCATCCGTCCGGCCGCACCGATCACGGCCACCTTCGTCGTCTCCACGCGGTCAGCGTAGCGACCAGCCGACGACGACAGCGGGCCCGGTGCCATCGGCACCGGACCCGCTGTCCGAGGAGCTGCGCGCCTGTGACGCGCCCACCTCGGGGGACTACTTCACGAAGGCCTTGAGGCCGAGGACCACCGGGTCGTGGTCCGACGACCGGAACGGCAGGGCCGTGTGGAAGTCGGTCGAGTGGTAGTTGTAGCGGCTGTACTCCATCGCCACCGACTCACCCGAGTTGATGTTCCAGTGGTCCGCGCCGGTCGACATCCGCAGGGCGTGGTCGTTGACGAGGATGTGGTCGAGCGAACCCGAGAGGCCGCTGAACGAGTACGAGTAGCTGGTCGGGTCGAACCGGCTGCCCACGTCGGTGTAACCCGCCTTGTAGAGCACGTCGAGCGGGTCCTCCATGGTGTACGAGTTGTAGTCACCCGCCATCACGATGCCCTTGGCGCCGTACTCTGCCGCCACACCGGGCACCCAGTCGCGCAGGGCCTGGGCCTGCAGGATGCGACTGGTGACCGAGGCGCCCTGGCCGTCACCGGTGTCCTCGTCACCGGGGAACGGACCGGCCGAGCCCTTCGACTTGAAGTGGTTGACGACGAAGAGGAACTTGTCGCCCTTGCCGGTCTTCTTCTTGAAGGTCTGGGCGATCGGCTCACGGGCGTTCCCGAAGGCCTGCGTCGCACCGCTCTGGTCACCCAGTGCGCGGGACCGGTCCACCCGCATGACCTTGGCCGGGCGGTAGATCATGGCGCTGGTGATGAAGTCCTGGTCGTCGGCGGACGGCAGGTCCGTCGAGGACGGGACGAACGCCCAGGTGCCCGCTCCGGCCTTGGCGTTGAGCGCAGCCACGAGGGCGGCCAGCGCGGTGTCCCGCGGGTGACCGAACTTGGCCGAGTTCTCGATCTCCATCAGGCCCACGACGTCGGCGTCGAGCGCGTTGATGGCCGAGACCTCCTTCTCGGTCTGGCGGGCCAGGTCACCGGCGTCCCACGCCCCACGGCGGTCGCAGCCGTCGCGCACCGTGACGCCGTTGTCGTCGCGGTCGTAGTAGGCCAGGCAGGCCGGGTCCTGGTCACCGAGGTCGGTGAAGTAGTTCAGGACGTTGAACGACGCGACCTTGAGGTCGGCGGTGCCGAGCTGGTTGATGTCGCCGAGGTCCGGAGCCGCCGTGCGGGTGTTCTCGAAGGTCGCCGGTGACGTCGCGTTGTCCGGACCGACCACCTGGGCCGTGGGCTGGAAGCGCCACAGGTTGAACCGGTAGTCGACGACGACAGGGGCCGTGAAGGTGGCCGCCTCGCCTACGCGCACCGGCGCGGTGTTGGAGACATAGGCGGGGGTCAGGTCACCGTTGAGGAGGCACGGGATCGGTCGGGTGCCACACGTCGCGGTGCTGAAGCTGCTCGCCGTGAAGTTGCTCGAGGCACCGTCGTCGAGGGTGACGGCCCGCTTGGCGTTGTCAGCCACGACCGCCGCGGCCTCGGGGCTGCCGGGGGCGGCCACCTCGGTGTTCTGCAGCAGCGGGTGGTCACCCACGGCCAGCCCCACCTCACCGAACTGGTTGGTGCCGAAGGTGTTGGTGACGGTGTAGTCGCCAGTGGGCTGGAAGAGCATGCCCTCGATCGACTCGCGTCCGGCGTCGGTGGTCGGCCACGGCACGGTGAGGGCCTGGACCGGGCTGAAGTCCTCGCCGGCGTCGACGATGTCGGCGGCTGCCGCCGTGACCTCGGTCAGTCCGCTGAACTCGCTGACCTTGCCGGTGACCTCGACGTAGTTGCCCACGACGGCATCAGCGTCCAGCGGGGTGGACGAGCCGGACTGGAAGACGAAGACGCCGTCCGAGGCCCCACTCGGGCTGGGCTCCGGGCCGGTGCCCTGCGTCTGCAGGTAGAAGCCGTGGAACCCACCGGTCGGGTAGGCCGCCGTGACGACACCCTTGATGATGACGTTCTCGTTGACCAGCGGCGAGGTGGAGCCGGTGCCCTGCACCTCCGCGATGGTCTTGGGGGTCGGGGTCCCGGGCGGCGGGGTGGTGCCGGCTGCCGGGGTGGGGGTGCCGGCGGAGAAGTCGTTGCCGTTGTTGAGGGTGTTGGTGCTCGTGGCGTTCCGCGAGGCGGACGTCGTGTTGGACAGCGTGGGAGCCGGGCTGCCGAGGTAGTCGTTGGCAGCGCCATAGCCCACGAGGTCGAGGACCGGTGCCGCCGTGCTGCAGGACACGCCACAGTCGAGCGGGGTGGCGCTGTTGACCAGCGCGACCTTGCCGGAGGTCCCCGACATCGCGATGGTGCCGATCACGTTGGACGGCACGTCCTGGGTGCCGCCCGCGCCGGTGGCCTCGCGCACGACGTAGGTGCCGCCCGCGGGGATGCTGCCAGTCAGGGGGGTGGCCTGCCAGCTGGCGCCGGAGGCCGAGGCGTACTGCACCGACCAGCCGCCGAGGTTGACGGCCGCGGTGGTCTTGTTGACGAGCTCGATGAAGTCCTGCCGGTAGGTGGCGCCGGAGTTGCCACCCCCGCCGTACACCTCGTTGATGATGACGGCAGCGGACGGCGACGGGGTCGCCCCGGCCGTCGTCGCGGCGGTCGTCAACACGCCGGCGGCGAGCGCTACCGCGCCCACCGCTCCGATCACTTGCCTGCGATGTACGCGCACAGCAGTCCTCCAGGAGAGCTCACAGGGAATGCGGCCGCGAGACGGTGGTCCGGGCCAGAGGGGCATCACACCACGTCGGGAGTGGCGGCGGAGGGTCTGGAAGTCGTCAGGAAGGTAAAGGCTGGGTCAGGTTTTGTCGGGATCGTCCCGCGAGCCCCACGGGTCACCCGACGAGCGCCGCCAGGGCCACCCCGGGGTCGGCCAGCTGGTCGCGGTCGACGACCGCCCGAGACCGGATCAGGGCCTTGATCGCGTCACCGACGTCCCACACGTTGACGTTCATCCCGGCCACCACCCGGCCGTCCCGCAGCCAGAACGCCACGAACTCGCGGTCGGCCAGGCTCCCCCTCACCACCACGTCGTCGTCCGGCCCGCCGAGCCCGTGGTACTCCATCCCGAGGTCGTACTGGTCGGTGAAGAAGTAGGGCAGCTCGGGCTCCGGACCGTCCTGGTCGAGCATCTCGGCCGCCACCACGTCGGGTTGGTTGAGCGCGTTCGCCCAGTGCTCGACCCGCACCCGATGACCGAAGAACGGGTGCTCGACGTTGGCCAGGTCTCCCGCGACGAAGATGTCGGGGTCGCTGGTCCGCCCGACCGCGTCGGCGGTGACGCCGTTGTCGACGGCCAGGCCGGCTGCCTCCGCGAGCGCGGTGTTCGGTGCGGCGCCGATGCCGACGACGACGGCATCCGCGGGCACCACCGAGCCGTCGGACAGCCGGACGCCGCTGGCCGCCCCGTCGTCGCCCTCGATCCCCTCGATCGTCACCGAGGTGCGCAGGTCGACGCCGCGCTCGCGGTGCAGGTCGGCGAACACCTGCGCGACCCGGGGGCCCAACACCCGCACGAGTGGCAGCTCCAGGCTCTCGAGCACGACGACGTCGGCACCCGCCTCCCGGGCCGCCGACGCGACCTCCAGCCCGATCCAGCCGCCCCCGATGAAGACCAGCCTGGCACCGGGCTGCATCAGCGCCCGGATCCGGTCGCTGTCCTCGATGGTGCGCAGCGACAGCACCCCACCGAGGTCGTGGCCGGGCAGGGCGAGGGTGCGCGGCGAGCTGCCGGTCGCCAGCAGCAGCCGGTCGTATGCCGTGCGCCCACCGTCCGCGGTGACCACCTCGCGCGCAGCGCGGTCGATCGCGGTCACGGTGCTGCCGGTGCGCACCTCCACGTCGTGCGCGGCATACCACTGCGCGTCGTGCACGAAGGCGTCATCGAGGCCCTCACCGGTCTTGAGGTAGTCCTTGGACAGCGGGGGTCGTTCGTAGGGCAGGTGCTGCTCGGAACCCAGCAGCACGATGCCGCCGGTGAAGCCGCGCTCGCGCAGCGCCTCCGCCCCCTTGGCCCCCGCGAGTCCCCCGCCGACGATCACGAACCTGCGCTGGTCTGCCATGGGGCCAGCATTCGTCGGCGGCGGAGACAACGCAAGGGCGGACACGCGAACGGGCCGGCCCACCTCTCGGTGGACCGGCCCGCTGCGGTCGTGCTGTGGTGCGTCGGCTCAGCCGGCAGCGTCCTCGGAGGTCGCCGTGCCCGCGTGCTCCGGGGCGTCGCCGCCACGGTCGCCGCGGTCGTCGTCGCCACCGCGGCCGCCACGACGGCGGTTGCGGCTGCGACCACCCTCACGGCGCTCGCCACGGTCCTCGCGCTCGGCGCGAGGAGCATCGTCCGCGTCGCCCTCGGAGGCCGGGGCGTCGTCGGAGCCGGCGCCGTCGACGTCGCCACCCTCACCCTCGGCCAGCACGGCCGCGAGCGAGAGCTTGCCGCGCGGGTCGATCTCCTTGAGCTCGACCTGGACCTTCTGGCCGACGGCCAGGACGTCCTCGACCGCGTCGATCCGCTTGCCACCGACGAGCTTGCGCACCTCGGAGATGTGCAGCAGGCCGTCCTTGCCGGGCAGCAGGGAGATGAACGCGCCGAACGTCGTGGTCTTGACCACGGTGCCCAGGAAGCGCTCGCCGACCTCCGGCATCTGCGGGTTGGCGATGGCGTTGATCTGCGCGCGGGCGGCCTCGGCCGAGGGGCCGTCGGTCGCGCCGATGTAGATCGTGCCGTCGTCCTCGATCGAGATCTGGGCGCCGGTCTCGTCCTGGATCTGGTTGATCATCTTGCCCTTCGGCCCGATGACCTCGCCGATCTTGTCGACCGGGACCTGCACCGAGATGACGCGAGGAGCGAAGGGGCTCATCTCGTCCGGTGCGTCGATGGCCTCGTTCATGACGTCGAGGATGTGCAGACGCGCGTCGCGGGCCTGGGTCAGCGCGCCGGCCAGGACCGACGCGGGGATGCCGTCGAGCTTGGTGTCGAGCTGGATGGCGGTGACGAACTCGCGCGTGCCGGCGACCTTGAAGTCCATGTCACCGAACGCGTCCTCGGCGCCGAGGATGTCGGTCAGCGCGGCGTACTGCGTCTCACCGTCGACCTCGTCGGACACCAGGCCCATCGCGATACCCGCGACCGGGGCGCGCAGCGGCACACCGGCGTTGAGCAGCGCGAGCGTGGACGCACAGACCGAGCCCATCGACGTCGAGCCGTTGGAGCCGAGCGCCTCGGACACCTGACGGATCGCGTAGGGGAACTCCTCGCGGGTCGGGAGCACCGGCATGAGCGCGCGCTCGGCGAGCGCTCCGTGGCCGATCTCGCGACGCTTCGGCGAACCCACCCGACCGGTCTCACCGGTGGAGTAGGGCGGGAAGTTGTAGTTGTGCATGTAGCGCTTGCGCGTCACCGGCGAGAGGGTGTCGAGCTGCTGCTCCATGCGCAGCATGTTGAGCGTGGTGACACCCATGATCTGGGTCTCGCCGCGCTCGAAGATCGCCGAGCCGTGCACGCGCGGCAGGACCTCGACCTCGGCGCCCAGGGCGCGGATGTCGGCGAGGCCACGGCCGTCGATGCGGACCTTGTCGCGCAGGATGCGCTGACGGATCAGCTTCTTCTGCACCGAGCGGTAGGCGGCGGACAGCTCCTTCTCGCGGCCCTCGAAGTCGGCGGCGAGCTTCTCCTTCATGGAGGCCTTCAGCTCGTCGATCCGGTCCTCGCGCTCCTGCTTGCCGGCGATGGTGAGCGCCTGCGTCAGGTCGGCGGAGGTCGCGGCCTCGACCGCGGCATACGCGTCGTCCTCATAGTCGAGGAAGATCGGGAACTCCTGGACCGGCTTGGCGGCCTTGCTGGCCAGCTCGGCCTGGGCCTCGCAGAGCACGCGGATGAACTTCTTGGCGGCCTCGAGGCCCTCGGCGACGACCTCTTCGGTCGGGGCCTGCTTGCCCTCGTTCTTGACCAGGTCCCAGGTCTGCTCGGTGGACTCGGCCTCGACCATCATGATCGCGACGTCGTCGCCCGCGATGCGGCCGGCCACGACCATGTCGAAGGTCGAACGCTCGATGTCGGAGAAGTTCGGGAAGGCAACCCACTGGCCGTCGATCAGCGAGACGCGGACGCCACCGATCGGGCCGGAGAACGGCAGACCCGAGATCTGCGTCGAGGCGCTGGCCGCGTTGATGGCCAGCACGTCGTACTGGTGGTCGGGGTTGAGCGCGAGCACCGTGATGACGACCTGGACCTCGTTGCGCAGACCCTTGGTGAAGGTCGGGCGCAGCGGGCGGTCGATCAGGCGGCAGGTGAGGATCGCGTCGGTCGACGGGCGACCCTCGCGACGGAAGAACGAGCCGGGGATCTTGCCCGCGGCGTACATCCGCTCCTCGACGTCGACGGTCAGGGGGAAGAAGTCAAAACCCTCGCGCGGGGACTTCCCTGCGGTGGTGGTGGAGAGGAGCATCGTGTCCTCGTCCAGGTAGGCGGCGACGGCGCCACCGGCCTGCTTGGCCAGGCGTCCGGTCTCGAACCGGACCGTGCGGGTGCCGAACGAACCGTTGTCGATGGTCGCTTCGGCGAACTGGATCTCTGGACCCTCCATTGGGCCCTCCTTCTTTTCTCTTGTGCTCCGGTGCATCGTCGTTGTGCCCGGGTGTCTGTCTGGTCGTGCTGGTCGTGCTGGTCGTGCTGGTGGTGCTCGGCCGGCTGTCGAAGCCGACCTCATGCGAGAGGGACGGCCCTCGTCGTGAGGACCGTCCCTGTCGAATGCTTAGCGGCGCAGACCGAGGCGCTTGATCAGCGAGCGGTAACGCTCGACGTCGACGCTCTCGAGGTAGCGCAGGAGCCGGCGACGCTGGCCGACCAGGAGGAGCAGGCCGCGGCGGCTGTGGTGGTCGTGCTTGTGCTGGCGGCTGTGCTCGGTGAGGTCGAGGATGCGCTGCGTCAGCATCGCCACCTGGACCTCGGGGGAACCGGTGTCGCCCTCGTGCGTGGCGTACTCGGACATGATCTTCTTCTTGACGTCTGCGCTCAACGGCATGGGTCGGCACTGCTCCTTCGGGGAATCGTTGCGCGGTGCGCCAGGGCTGGTTCACCTGGGCTCTCTGGATCCGCGGCCGGTCTACGGCGGGTTCAAGGCTACCAGCGGCCTCCTGCCGCTCCCTAATCGTCGTCGTCCGCCGATTCCAGCCCGAGGTGAGCCCGCAGCGCGGCCGCCCGCTCCGGCCACCACGCGGCCCGGCCGTAGAGGGCTCGCTGCCGTCGGTACTCGACCTCGGCCTCGGTGGGATGGTCCGGTCGGTGCAGGTCCCGCGTCGGAGCAACCGCCCCAGCAGGAGTGCGCGCGTACCACCCCTTGGGAGGCTGACGGTCATACCGGGGAAAGGCGACCACCCGTCGAGGCATGAGGTCGGGCGGCTGCACGTCCAGGTGCGCCGGGAACCGCCTGCCGGCGTTGTCGCGAATGACGTCGCTCGGGAAGGGGACGACCTCGGCATCAGCTTCGTCCACCACGGCCAAGCGCAACCCGGCCACACTGAGCAGTCGACACAGGAGTCCGATGCTCGGAAGCCGTGTCCCGGACTCGATCGCGGCGACCGTCGAGGGCGCAACTCCTGCCTCCCCTGCCAGTTCACGCTGACTCAGGCCTGCCACCCGGCGCGCCCGCGCGATCACCGCGTCCACCTCGAACTCGATCTCGCCCATCGCTCCCCCTCTGACGCCCGGACTGGCCGACTCTGACATCCCGGACTGACACCGGACGGGAGGCGGCCCGGGCTGCAGGAAGCGGACGCGCTAAGTCACTGCTCACTCAGAGTGAGCAGTGACTTAGCTCTCTGAGTGAGCAGTGACGCAGCGCCCTGCGTGAGCAGTAACTGAACGCTCTGAGTGAGCAGTGACTCAGCTCTCTGAGTGAGCAGTGACTGAGCGCTCGGAGTGAGCAGTGACGCAGCGCCCGCATGTGTCTTCCTGCAGGTCGGGAAGAGAGAGGGCGTCCGGTCGGGCAGCGTGGTCTGGCGACGGGATCAGGCCGGCACCGGCTCCGGTGCCGGGCGCGGGGCTCGGGCGTGCAGCAGGCGGCGGGCCGGACGCTCCACCAGCACGTGCATCAGCCACGCGGCCGCGCCGAGGGCGAGCACCACCGCCACGACCGAGACGGCGGCCGTCCACCAGGCCCCGTCGCCCCACTCCCGCAGCCAGGTGACCACCGGCCGCATCAGGTAGTGGGTCATGTAGAGGCAGTACGACGCCTCCCCCGCCGCCACCATGAACCCGGTCGACAGCCACGACCCGACCCACCCACCGGCCGAGGCCACCACGGCGACGACCAGCCCCATCACCGGGGCCATCCAGTAGTCGCCCGAGGACAGCGCCGGCACCAGGGCGACCGCCAGCACCACGACCGGCAGCAGCGGCGCCAGCCGGCCCAGTGCCAGGCCACCGCGCACCCACGCGAGGCACAGGAACATCCCGGCGACGAACTCCCCCATGATCCGCACGTAGAACATGTGCTCGAGGTTGCCGTTGGGCAGGGCCAGGGTCGCGAACACGGCGAGCATCGCGGCATACGACAGGGCAGCGCACAGCACCGAGGTGCGGGCGCCCACCACCCGCGCCACGAGCACGAACAGCAGTGGCGCCAGCAGGTAGGCGAACCACTCCGAGGCGATCGACCAGGCCGGCCCGTTGAAGCTGGGGCGGTCGTTGAACCAGTTGTGCACCATCAGCACGTTCTGCCCGTATGCCGCGGGCGTGCGACGGTGGCCGTTCTCACCGATCCCGAGGGTGCCCATGGCGACCGCCATCGCCAGGTCGATGTTGAGGGCGACGAAGTGGACCGGCCAGACCCGAGCGAACCGGTTGCGCACGAACGACGAGGCGGCACCCCACGAGAAGGTGCGCATCGCGTCGGCGTAGTTGTAGGCGAGGATGAAGCCGCTCAGCGGGAAGAACAGGTCGACGCCGAGGTAGCCGGCCCGCATGAAGGTGTCGGCCGGGACGGTCCACGGCGCGAGCGCCTCGAGGTCGGCGCGGTAGTGGAACAGCACCACCCACGCGGCCGCCAGCACCCGCAGCCCGGTCAGTGCGGGCAGGGGTGACCGGCGTGCTGCCGGCGCGGCCGTCAGGACGGGTCCTCGGCCGACCACTCGTCGGCCCGGATGGCGTAGATCGCCAGGTCGGTCCACTGCTCCTTGAACCACGACCCCTGCACGAGGTAGGCCTCGCGCTGCATCCCGAGCCGTTCGCAGAGCCGCGCCGAGGCGGTGTTCTCGCCGTCCAGCTGGGCCCAGACCCGGTGCACCCCGAGCTCGGAGAACGCCACCTTCAGCAGCGCCCGCGCGGCCTCCGTGGCATAACCCTGCCCCTGGACGTCAGGGGTGAAGACCCACCCGAGCTCGCACTGCCTGCCGTCGGCGCCGTCGGGACCGTTGAAGGCGAGCATCACGTCGCCGATCACCCGGCCGCCGCGGTCGACGGCGAGGGTGAGGTGGGCGCGCTTCTCGTCGATCAGGCCGGCCGTGCCGTAGTGCGCCACCATGTCGGCGACCTGCTCACGGTCCCGCGGGTCGCCGGGGATGTAGCGCACCACGTCGGGCTGGGACCGGTAGGCGAGCACGTCGTCGACGTCGCGGGGCAGCAGGGTGCGCAGCACGAGCCGCTCGGTCGTGATCGGCAGGCTGACGCGCGGCATACCGGCTCCGAACTGTCCGCGGGGGGACGGTGAGGTGGGGTCAGAGGTTGATCATGTGGCCGGCGATGCCCTCGACGGCCTCCTTGACCGCCTCGGACAGGGTGGGGTGCGCGAACACGTTGCGCGCCACCTCGTCGGCGGTGAGGTCCCACTTCTGCGCCAGGGTCAGCGCCGGCAACAGCTCGGTCACGTCGGGGCCGATCAGGTGGGCGCCGATGATCTCGTTGTGGGTGGCGTCGGCGACGACCTTGACGAAGCCGACGGCGTCGCCGAGCCCCATCGCCTTGCCGTTGGCGGAGAACGGGAACTTGGCGACCTTGACGTCGAAGCCCTTCTCCCTGGCCTGCTCCTCGGTGTAGCCGAACGACGCGATCTGCGGCTGGCAGTAGGTCGCCCGCGGGATGAAGTCGTACTCGACCGGCATCGTCTCGGCATCGGCCATCGTCTCGGCGGCGACCACACCCTGGGCCTCGGCGGTGTGCGCCAGCATGAGCTTGCCGGTGACGTCGCCGATCGCATAGACGTTGTCGACGTTCGTGCGGCAGCGGTCGTCGATGACGATGGCACCCCGCTCGGTGGCCACCCCCAGCGCCTCCAGGCCGTAGCCCTCGAGCCGCGGCGCGAAGCCGATCGCCTGGAGCACCTTGTCGGTCTCGAGCACCTGCGAGTCGCCTCCGGCAGCCGGGGAGACGGTGACCTTGACCTTCTCGCCGCTGTCGTCGATGGACTCGACCTTGGTGGAGAGCAGGACGGTGATGCCGAGCTTCTTGTAGTGCTTGAGCAGCTCCTTGGAGACCTCGGCGTCCTCGGTCGGCACCATCCGGTCGAGGAACTCCACGATGGTCACGTCGACGCCGAAGTTCTTCATCACGTAGGCGAACTCGACCCCGATGGCGCCTGAGCCGGCGATCACGATCGAGCCCGGCAGCTGGTCGGTGAGGATCTGCTCCTCGTAGGTCACGACGCGGTCGGACAGCGAGGTGCCCGGGATGAGCCGGGTGGTCGCACCGGTGGCGATGATCAGCTTGTCGAAGGTGATCGACTGCTTCTCACCCGAGTTGAGCGCGACGTCCATCGAGGTCGGGCTGGTCAGCGTGCCCCAGCCGTCGATCTCGGTGATCTTGTTCTTCTTCATCAGGAAGTGGACGCCCTTGACGATCCCGGCCGACACCGCGCGCGAGCGGGCATGCGTCGGGCCGAACGACATCCGGGCCTCGCCCTCGATCCCGAACTTGTCCTTCTCGTGGGTCAGGATGTGCGAGAGCTCGGCGTTGCGCAGCAGGGCCTTCGACGGGATGCAGCCCACGTTGAGGCACACCCCGCCCCAGTACTTCGACTCCACCACAGCGGCCTTGAGGCCGAGCTGGGAGGCGCGGATCGCCGCGACGTAACCACCAGGACCAGCACCGAGAACCACGACGTCGAAGTCAGCCATGCGTGCCAGCCTACTGACTCGCCCGAGGCTGCCCCACCTCGGCCGGGTCGGCCGGACCGGCTAGCGCAGGGTGCGCAGGACGTCGTGGATCGCCCGGGCTGCCGGGGCGGCGGTCTCCGCCCCGGTGCCGCCCTGGGAGACGACCACCGCGACCGCATACCGGGGCCTGGTGGTCGGCGCGTAGGAGACGAACCAGGAGGTGTCCTGCTTGTCGAACGCCTCCGCGGTGCCGGTCTTGCCGGCCACCGGCCACTGCGTGAGCGGGAAGCCCGCGAAGGCGCCCCGGGCCGTGCCGTGCGTGACGACCCCGCCGAGCGCGCTGCGCAGGAACGCCAGCGTGCCGGGCGGGAAGGTCACGGTGCCGGCCCGCACCGGCCGCACCGTGGTCGTGGCGCCCCCGGGCGTGACGAAGGCGTGCGCGAGCTGCGGCTTCCAGAGCGTGCCACCGTTGGCGATGGCCGCGTAGACCTGCGCCATCTGCAGCGGGCTCACCGTGACGTCGCCCTGGCCGATCGCGAAGTTCGCGGCGTCACCGGCGCGGAACTGGAAGCCGGTGCGGCAGTTCTCGACCGCCAGCTCCTTGAGGTATGCCGCGCGGCTGGGATCCGCGGCGGCCACCTGCGGGTAGCCGGTCCGGGCCCGGGTGCAGGTGTCGACCCGCGTCTGCTCCCACTGCTCCCGCTTCCACTCCCGGTCGGGGACGCGGCCGGCCTGCTCTCCGGGCAGGTCGATGCCGGTGGGCCGCCCCAACCCGAACCGGTCGGCCATCGTGACGAACGGGTCCCGGGTGTCGGACTTCGCGGCGAGGCCGCCCTGGGCCAGCCAGGACCGGTAGGCGAAGTCGTAGAAGATCGTGTCGCACGAGACCTCGATCGCCTTGCGCAGCGAGATCGGGCCGTAGGCGCGCGACTCGAAGTTGGCGAACCGGCGGTTGCCGATGGTGTAGGCGGACGTGCAGTCGTACGTGCCCGCGAGCGAGTTCCCCGCGGCCACGGCCGCAGGCAGGCTCACGACCTTGAACGTCGAGGCGGGTGGGAAGGCCGCGGACGTGACCCGCGACACCAGGGGCGTCCCGGCCGCCGGGTCGGTGAGCCGGGCGAGCTCGTCGGCCCCGACGCCGCCGGTCCACACCGCGGGGTCGTAGGTCGGGTAGCTCGCTGCCGCTACGACGGCACCGTTGCGCACGTCGAGGACCACTGCCGCGGCGGAGTCGGCCCGCTCGCCCCGCGTGCGGGCGCCGGCGACGGCGGTGGCGAGCGCCTTCTCGGCGGTGGCCTGGACCCGGGCATCGAGGTTGGTCACCAGGTCCTGGCCAGGCGACGGATCGGTGTGGGCGACCTCGCTGGTCACGATCCCCCGAGGGTCGACTGCCACGGTGGTGCTGCCGGGGGTGCCTCGCAGCTGGCGGTCGTACTGCTCCTCCAGCCCCGAGCGGCCGACCAGGTCGAGGTCGCCGATGGCGCCGTCCGACGCCGCGACGTCCTCGGCATCGGAACGGCCGAGGTAGCCCAGGAGGTGGGCTGCGTTGACGGTCGGCTCGGCCGGGTAGTCCCGCACCGGCTGGGCGCTCACCCCGACCCCCGGGTAGAGGTCCGGGCGCTCGAGCAGGCTCAGCGCCTTGCGGGGGTCCACGCCGCTGGCCAGCGGGATCGGGACGTACGCTGACCCGGCCCAGCAGACCGGCGCCGGTGGTGCACCCGCGACACCGCAGAGCTGGGTGCGTCCCCACAGCCGTTCGAACGGCAGACCGACGACCGCCGCGACGCGCCTGACGAGGTCGCGCCCGCCGTCCGGCGCGTCGACGAGCACCACGCGGTCGACCGTCACCACCGTCTCGGTCGTGTTGTCGACCAGCGCGGTGCCGTGCCGGTCGAGGATCTGCCCGCGCACCGCCGCCGTCGTGACGGTCCGCGTGTTCACGGTGACCGCGGCGGCCGCGTAGTCGGCGTGCCCGACGATCTGCACCTGACCGAGCCGCCCGAGCAGCGCGCCCATGAAGCAGAGCACCACCAGGCCCAGCACCCAGACCCGGGGTGAGTGGTCCCGCGCGACGCGGCGAGTCATCGCCGTCCTCGGTCGAGGCGCTGTTCACAGCGCACCAGCAACGGCACCACGGCAGCACAGAGCAGCGCCGACAGCGCGAGCTGGGCCGCCACGCCGGACCACTGCACCGCGGCTCCGGACAGCACCGCGACGGCCACCCGGCCGGCGGTGACGACCACCGTCGCCGCCACGCCGACGGACGCGACCCAGCCGAACGGGGTCTCCCCCTCGCGACGCCCGCCTCCGGCGAGCAGCCCGGCCCCGGCATACAGGAGCGCCGCCGTGCCGAGCACGGCGGAACCGGGCGGCATGAGGTCGACCAGCCAACCGGCCGCCAGGCCGAGCAGCGCGCCTCTCGACGGGCCGACCCGCAACGCCCCGGCGACGACGACCGGCAGGACCAGGTCCGGGACGGTCAGCTGGGAGCGGGCCGCAAGGAGGACCGAGGTGACGGCCCCGAGCAGCAGCAGGACCATCCGCACGGTGAGGACCGGCGACGGGAGTGGCACGCTCACCCCTGCCCGGTCGCAGGCGTCCGGGGGGTGCTTCGCGGGCCGTGCAGGAGGACGCCGACGACGTCGAGCGTGGCGAGGTCGACCGCCGGGCGCACCGCGGCGGTCGGGGTGAGCCCACCGGGTGCGGTGTCGACGTCCTGCACCGTGCCGACCCGCAACCCGGCCGGGAACGGCGAGCCCCCGACGCTGCCCAGCGTGGTGACCGGGTCGCCGACCGTCACCGAGCCGCGCTCGACGACGGTGAGGTTGAGCTGGCCCGCCGGGCGGTGCTGCGGGCCCCTGGCCCCGCTGCCGACGGAGCCCAGCGCGCCCGCCGCGCCGACCCGCACCCCGACCACCACGTCGGCGCTGCCCAGCAGCTGGACGTCACAGGTCCACGGTGAGACCTCGACGACCCGCCCGACCAGGCCGTCAGCCGCGACGACCGACAGGTCGGCCCGCACCCCGTCCTTGGAGCCGACGTCGAGGGTCACGCGTTCGGGTCCCGCAGCGCCCTGGCGACCCACCCCGACCACCCGGGCCGGCAGGAAGGTGCTGCCCGCGAGGTCGGGGGCACCGGTGAGCCGCGCCAGCGCGGCGCCCTCGCGGGTCTGGGAGGCGAGCTGGTCGCGCAGCACGCCGGTGCGCGCGCCGGAGTCGTCGATGCCGTCGCGGTCGACCGCGGGCGCGAGGAACCGCTCGAGCGGCCCGAACGCCGCACCTCCCGCCGCTCGCAGCTGCGCCGCCCCGGGGGCCCCGGCGACGTCGAGCCCGATCAGCACGGCGGTCAGGGCCAGCAGCACCACCAGCAGCCGACGGCGGGAGGCGGACCGCATCGGTCACCCGCCGATCAGAACCGGCGGGTGTCGATGAGCACCCGCTCCAGCGTCGAGAACTCCTCCACGCACCGGCCCGAACCCCGGACGACGGCCCGCAACGGGTCGTCCGCGACGCGCACGGGCACGCCGAGCTCGTGGCGGAGCCGTTCGTCGAGCCCGCGCAGGAGCGCGCCTCCGCCGGTGAGGGTCACGCCGTTGTCGAGGATGTCGCCGGCCAGCTCGGGCGGGCAGACGTCGAGGGTCGCCCGCACCAGGTCGACGATCTGGAGCACCGGGCCCTCGATGGCGCGGCGGACCTCCTGGCTGGTGATCGTCACGGTCTTGGGCAGGCCGGTCACCAGGTCGCGCCCACGCACCCGCGTGCTGGTCTCCTCGGCCAGCGGGAAGGCCGAGCCGGCCGCCACCTTGATGTCCTCGGCGCTGCGCTCCCCCAGCAGCAACGAGTACTCGCTCTTGACGTGCGCGATCACGGCCTCGTCGATCTCGTCCCCGCCGACCCGCACCGACCGGGCTGTGACGATGCCGCCGAGGCTGATCACCGCCACGTCGGTGGTGCCGCCCCCGATGTCGACGACCATCGACGCCGAGGTCTCGTTGACCGGCAGGTCGGCCCCGATCGCGGCGGCCATCGGCTCCTCGATGACGTAGACCCGGCGCGCGCCCGAGCGCACCGCCGCGTCCTCGAGGGCGCGCCGCTCCACCCCGGTGACCTCGCTCGGGACGCACACCACCATCCGCGGCCGGACCAGCCGGGACGGGCGGACCTGGTCGACGAAGAACCTCAGCATCTGCTCGGTCACGTCGGCGTCGGAGATCACGCCGTCGGCCAGCGGACGCACGGCCCGCACGTGCCCGGGCGTGCGTCCCAGCATCTCCTTGGCGCGCGCTCCCGCGGCGACCAGCCGACCCGTGCCGGCCTCGACCGCGACGACGGACGGCTCGTCGAGCACGACGCCGCGACCGCGTTCGTAGACCAGGGTGTTGGCGGTGCCGAGGTCGATGGCCAGGTCCCTGCCCACCGACATCCAGCCGCGCCGCCCGCTCGTCACGCCGCGATGCTAGGTCGGCTCCAAGGTGGTTTCGGGGAGCCGCGCCCGGCCCGGTCCCCAACTGGTGCTGGTGTGACTGGAGTGACGGATGACCACGACCAGCCGCCGTCCTCGAGCGATCCGGGGGTCCGGGCCCGTCGGAGCGCTCAACGACCCGCGGGTCAGGCGGCCAGGGCGGCCGGCCGGGCCGGCTCGGGGGTATGCCGTGTGGGCAGGTCCGCGGGTCGGCGCATCGCCGCTCGCAGCCGCCAGGCCGCCAGGACGGCGACCAGGCTGATCACCACGTGGAGGCCGATGAAGGCGTTCCCCAGGCCGGCGCCGAGGATGACCCCGGCCACCAGCGGGCCGACGGCGGAGAAGCCGGTCTGCAGCGCCGTGAACATCCCGAGCGTGGTGCCGACCAGCCCCGAGGGCGCCAGGCTGGCGGTCAGCGGGTTGAGCACGGGGGCGTACATCGTCTCGCCGACGGCGAAGATCCCGAACGTCGTGACGAACAGCGCGGCCGACAGCTCCGGGGCGAGCGAGGCGGCGGCCAGCACCAGCCAGGACAGGGTCCAGATCGCACCCACCCCCATGAGGAGGGTGGCCGCGCTGCGCTGCGCGGTGAGCCGGACGACGAGCATCTGCAGGGCGATGATGACGACGCAGTTGACCGCAGCCGCGAGGCCGATCGTGGTCTCCTGCACGTGCAGCACGGTCAGGGCGTAGGCCGGCAGGCCGGACTCGAACTGCGCGTAGAACCCCAGCGCCAAGGTCACCGTGATCAGGGCGGTCCAGCGCAGCGCCGGGACCGCCCAGATCGCCCGCAGCGCGGCACGCGGGCTGGTCGACCCGAGGCCCTGGGCGCTGCCGCCGGGCTCGTCGACCGAGCCGACCGGCACACCCCAGCGCCGTGCGCCGGCGGCGACGAGGAGGACGCCGGAGACCAGGAAGCCCGCAGCGGCGGCCGCGAAGGCGGGCCACATGCCGGTGCTTCGGTCGAGGTCGACGACATAGCCGGCCGCGAACGCGCCGACCGCCATGCCGAGCGCCTGTCCGGTGAACTGCCACGCGAAGACCCGGCGCCGGTCAGCTCCGCCGACCCAGCGCAGCACCAGGACGGACTGCGCCGGCCCGGCTGCGGTGATGCCCAGGCCGAACACGAACATGCCGACGAGGAACGACACCGGCCCGCCAGCCCAGATCAACGAGGCGGCGCCACCCGCGGCCACGACCTTGGCGCCGACGGCGACGGCGACCGGCGAGACACGGTCGGCCAGCCGCCCACCGACAGGGGCGGCGAGCAGCGCTCCGACCGAGAACAGGCTCGACGCGGCGGCCGCGACGAGCGAACCCCAGCCACGGGTGGTGGCGGCGTAGGCGTACTGGTAGGGCAGGACGGTGCCCCAGCCGAGCATGGCAACGGCGGAGGCGAGGATGAGGAGGCGGGCGCGCATGGGGAGTCCAACGGTTCTTCGAGTCCGAATATTTCGATTTCGAAATCTTAGCAGTCGAAGACTTCTCGCGCGAAGACTTATCCGCCGAAGCCCTGGCGTGCCAAGATGACCGCATGCCGCCCCGGGGCAAGCGAGCGCAGAGCGCCAAGGAGCAGTACCAGGAAGCTGTTGCGACCTACGTCGCAGCGGGCGGCGACGAGTCCGTGCAGCGGGTCATCACCGCTGTGAACTCGATGAGCCGCAAGCTCGAGCAGTGGTACACCCGCCAGCTCGTCGACCTCGACCTCTCCCACGGTGAGTGGTCCGTCGTGGCCCAGCTCGCGACGGCCGACGGCACGCCGATGACCCCGAGCCGGCTCGCCGACGCCAGCAACGTCGCGGCGTCGTCGATGACGCACCGGCTCGACAAGATGACCGAGCGCGGTCTGGTGCGCCGCTCCCCCGACCCCGACAACCGCACCCGCGTGCTCGTGGAGCTCACCGACCAGGGCTGGGAGCTGTTCGGGGCCGCCGTGCGCGAGGCCAACGTGGTCGAGTCCGACGTCCTTGCGGGCCTGACCCGCAAGGAGCGCGGCCAGCTGGCCGCGCTCCTCGAAGTGGTGATCAGCAGCCTCGACGACCTGGAGACGACCTAGCTCCCCGGGCTCGGGCGGTCTGCCGCTGGGTCAGAGGTTCGGGAACCAGATCGCGATCTCGCGCGCCGCCGACTCCGGGGAGTCGGAGCCGTGCACGATGTTCTCCTGCACCTTCTTGCCCCAGTCACGGCCGAGGTCGCCGCGGATCGTGCCGGGCAGCGCTGCCGTCGGGTCGGTCGCGCCGGCCAGCGCCCGGAACCCCTCGATGCAGCGGTTGCCCTCGATGACGACCGCGGTGACCGGTCCGCTCGACATGAACTCGACCAGCGGCTCGTAGAACGGCTTGCCCTCGTGCTCGGCGTAGTGCTCGGCGAGCTGCTCGCGGGTGGGGGTGGTCACGGCGAGGGCCGCGAGCGTGTAGCCCTTCGCCTCGATGCGGCGCAGGACCTCGCCGGAGAGGCCGCGGGCGAACCCGTCGGGCTTGACCAGGACAAGGGAACGTTCGGTCTGAGTCGTCACGACGGGCAGCCTACCCAGCAGCCCGGGCGCCAGCGTCACCGTGTGCGACGAGCGACGGCAGCCGACCCGGTCCTTGCGCGGTGGGCCCGGCTGCCCCTCGTCGCCCTGGCTACCCGGACGCGGCGTCGGCGCGCTGCCGGGCCGCGACCTGGTCCTCGACCCGGCGACACAGCACCAGCGAGCCGACCCACAGCGCCAGGAAGATGACCCCCACGCCGATCATGGCGGGGACGACCACGGCGCTGACGAAGGTGAGCACCTGGATCAGCCACCCGAGGGTGACCCCCCAGGGCCGACGCATCGCTCCGGCGGCCAGGAAGCACAGCACGGCCAGGCCCACGCCGGTCCACAGCCAGGCGTGGCTGCGGTCGTCACCCTCGGCGCTGGCGATCCCGCGCGCGACCAGTGCCCCGAGGAACACCACCACGCCCTGGCTGGCCAGCACGGTGGCCAGCATCCGCCAGGTGAACTTGCCGAGCGAGCCGTAGAAGACGATCCCCCTCATCGACCGCCCCGCCCCGAGTCGCGGAACCTCGTGAGCAGCCAGAACGCGACGGCCACCACGAGCACGAGGACGATCACCTTTCCCATGGGTCGAGGGTATGCCGTGCGGCTGGGTCAGACGTCGGTGGTGCCGAGGAGCATCCGCACCTCGGCGGCCGTGGTGACCGAGCCGGTGGCGACGACTCCTCCGCCGACCCCTCCCTCGTCGGCGAGCCCGGCGGCCGTGTCGAGCGCGTCGGGGAGGTCCTGGACCACCGTGACGCGGTCCTCGCCGAAGATCTCCGCCGCCAGCTCACCGAGCTCGTCGGGCCGCATCGCGCGCGGCGAGGTGGTCCGTGACACCACGACGTGGTCGAGCACCGGCTCGAGGATCTCGAGCATCTCGGTGGCGTCCTTGTCCTTGAGGATCGCGACGACACCGACGATGCGGGCGAAGTTGAACGAGTCCTCGAGCGCGGCCCGCAGCGCGATCGCCCCGCCCGGGTTGTGGGCGGCGTCGACGAGCACGGTGGGCGAACGACGGACGATCTCCAGCCGGCCGGGCGAGGTGACCGACCCGATGCCCGCGCGCACCAGGTCGGGGTCGAGGCGCTGCTCCCCACCACCGAGGAACGCCTCGACGGCGGCGATCGCCAGCACCGCGTTGTGCGCCTGGTGGGCGCCGTGCAGCGGCAGCAGGAGGTCCTCGTAGTCGCCGCCGAGGCCGCGGACCGAGATCTGCTGCCCGCCGACGGCGACGTCCCGGGTCAGCAGGCCGAAGTCGTTGCCCTCCAGCGCGATCCGCGCGCCGACGGACTCGGCCCGTTCGGCCATGATCTCGGTGACCTCGGGCTCCTGCACGCCGATCACGGCCAGCGCGTCAGACTTGATGATCCCCGACTTCTCGTCGGCGATCTGCTCCACGGTGTCGCCGAGCATCCGGGTGTGGTCGAGGCTCACCGGGGTCACCACGGCGACCTGGCCGTCCGCGACGTTGGTCGCGTCCCAGGCCCCGCCCAGCCCGACCTCGACGACGGCGACGTCCACCGGGGCGTCGGCGAACGCGGCATACGCGATGGCCACGAGCATCTGGAAGTAGTTCATCCGCGGCCGGCCGGCCTCGGCCGACTGGGCGTCGACGATCTCGACGAACGGCAGCACCTCGTCGTAGGCGGCGATGAACTTCTCCGGGCTGATCGGCTCACCGGACAGCGTGATCCGCTCGCGCATCGAGTGCAGGTGCGGAGAGGTGAACCGGCCGGTCTTCAGCCCCGCCTCGCGCAGGAGGGAGTCGATGATCCGCGTCGTCGACGTCTTGCCGTTGGTGCCGGTGAGGTGGATGACCGGGTAGTTGCGCTGGGGGTCGCCGAGCAGGTCCATCACGGCACGGATCTGGTCGAGCGACGGCTCGATGTCGGTCTCGGGCGCGCGGGCGTCGATGGCCTCCTCGACCTCGCGCAGCCGCTTCACCACCTCGAGATTGTGCGCGGCCTCGCGCTGGGCGGCGTCAGGGCGTCCACTGGGGGCCATCAGAGCCTCATCACCTTGATGCGGACCGCTTCGCCGTCGCCGACGGTCGCGCTCACGACGTCGGCGCGCTCGGGCAGCGCATCCAGCTGTGGCGCCGAGCCGAACTGGCCGGCCAGCGTCTCCTCGACGATCAGGGTCTGGTGGGCCACCGTCGCCTCCCAGACCGCCTGGGAGCCGGTGACCGTCAACGAGATCCGGTCGGACACGTCGAGCCCACCGTCACGCCGAGCCTGCTGGACAGCACGGACGATGTCGCGGGCCAGCCCTTCCTGCGCCAGCTCTGGCGTCACCTCGGTGTCGAGGACGACGAAGCCACCTCCGGGCAGCATCGCGGTCGCGGTGCTCCCGGACTGCGAGTCGGAGTCGACCACGGTCTCCAGGGCGTACTCGCCCTCCACGAGGTCTAGACCACCGGCCGTGACCGTGCCGTCCGGCCCGACCGACCAGTCTCCCGACTTGCTGCCCTTGATCGCGAGCTGCACGTCGCGGCCCAGCCGTGGACCGGCTGCCCGCGCGTTCACCGTGAGGCGCTGGGAGATGCCGAAGTCGGCCTCGCTGGCGTCACTGATGTCACGCAGGGTGACCGTGCGGACATTGACCTCGTCGGCGACGATGGCACCGAAGTCCTTGAGGGACAACGCATCCGGCACCACGACCGTGAGGTCCTGCAGCGGCAGCCGCACCCGCAGGCCCGACGCCTTGCGCAGCGAGGACGCCACCGAGCAGACGTCGCGCACCCGGTCCATCGCCGCGACCAGCGCGTCGTCGGCCGGCAGGTCGGACGCCTCGGGCCAGTCGGTGAGGTGCACGGAGCGGCCTCCGGTGAGCCCACGCCATACCTCCTCCGTGAGCAGCGGGAGGAGCGGCGCGGTCACCCGGCACAGCACCTCGAGCGCGGTGTAGAGCGTGTCGAACGCCTGCTGTGCGCCGCCCGCTCCCCTCGCCTCGTCGGCACCGGACCCGGTGCCGGACCCGGTGTCCCAGAACCGCTCGCGGGACCGCCGCACGTACCAGTTCGTCAGCACGTCGAGGAAGCCGCGCGTCGTCTCGCACGCCGAGGCCACCTCGTAACCGTCGAGCTGGGTGGTCATGGTCTCGACATACTGGCGCAGCTTGGCCAGCAGGTAGCGGTCGAGCGGGTCGGTCGACGCCGTCGACCACTTCGCCTCGTAGCCGCTGCCGCCACCCTCGCTGCTTCCACCACCGAAAGCGTTGGCGTACAACGAGAAGAAGTACCAGGTGTTCCAGAGCGGGATGATCACCTGGCGCACGCCGTCGCGGATCCCCTGCTCCGTGACGATCAGGTTGCCACCGCGCAGGATCGGGCTGCCCATGAGGAACCAGCGCATCGCGTCGGCGCCGTCGCGGTCGAACACCTCGCGCACGTCGGGGTAGTTGCGCAGCGACTTCGACATCTTCTGACCGTCGGAGCCCAGCACGATCCCGTGGCAGATCACCGAGCTGAACGCCGGCCGGTCGAAGAGCGCCGTCGAGAGGATGTGCAGCATGTAGAACCAGCCGCGGGTCTGCCCGATGTACTCGACGATGAAGTCGGCCGGGAAGTGGTGCTCGAACCACTCGGCGCTCTCGAACGGGTAGTGCACCTGCGCGTAGCTCATCGACCCTGAGTCGAACCACACGTCGAGGACGTCCTCGACCCGGCGCATGGTGGACCGGCCGGTCGGGTCGTCCGGGTTCGGACGGGTGAGCTGGTCGACGAACGGCCGGTGCAGGTCGACCTCTCCGTCGGTGCTGCGCGGCAGCCGACCGAAGTCGCGCTCGAGCTCCTCGAACGAGCCGTAGACGTCGATCCGCGGGTACTGCGGGTCGTCCGACCGCCAGACCGGCACCGGGCTGCCCCAGAACCGGTTGCGGGTGATCGACCAGTCACGGGCGTTGTCGAGCCACTTGCCGAACTGGCCGTTCTTGATGTGGTCGGGGGTCCAGTCGATCTGCTCGTTGAGCTCGAGCATCCGGTCCTTGAACTTGGTGACCTCGACGAACCAGCTCGACACCGCCTTGTAGATCAGCGGCTGCCGGCACCGCCAGCAGTGCGGGTAGGAGTGGTCGTAGGTCTCGCGACGCACCAGCACGGTGCCCTCGGTCACCGCGCCCCGGTCACCCTCCCCGCGCGTGGCGGCCTTGAGGTGGTCGATGATCGGCAGGTTCGCGTCGAAGACGAGCATGCCCTCGTACTCCGCCACCGGGAAGGTGAAACAGCCGTCCGGACCGACGGGCATCACCGGCTCGATGCCCTCCCGGTCGGTGACCACCTTGTCGTCCTCACCGAAGGCGCCGGCGCTGTGCACCAGCCCGGTGCCGTCGGAGGTCGTGACGAAGTCGGCCTCGACGACGCGGTGGGCGTTCTCGTGGCCCTCGTAGTAGCTGAACGGCGGCGTGTAGGAGCGGCCGAGCAGGTCCTTGCCCTTGAGCCGCTCGACGACGTGTGCCTCGACATCGGCCTTGGGGTCGCCGAACAGGTCGCGGGCGTAGGTGGGGAGCCGCTCCGCGCCGATCACGTAGCGCTCGGTGCGGCCGGTCGGCACGTCCGACTCGACCACGACGTAGTCGATGTCGGGATGGACCATCACCGCCAGGTTGGACGGCAGGGTCCAGGGCGTCGTCGTCCAGACCAGCGCCAGCTCGCCTGTGGACAGCCGCACGCCGACGGTGACGGCCGGGTCCTGGCGCATCTGGTAGACGTCGTCGTCCATCCGGAGCTCGTGGTTGGACAGCGGCGTCTGGTCGTTCCAGCAGTAGGGCAGGACGCGGAAGCCCTCGTAGATCAGCCCCTTGTCGTACAGCGACTTGAACGCCCAGATGACCGACTCCATGTAGTCGGGGTTGAGCGTCTTGTAGTCGTGGTCGAAGTCGACCCAGCGGGCCTGGCGGGTGACGTAGTCGCGCCACTCCGCGGTATAGCGCAGCACCGACTCGCGGCACTTGGCGTTGAACTCCTCGATGCCGATCTCGAGGATCTCGTCCTTGGTCTTGATGCCGAGCTGGGCCATCGCCTCGAGTTCCGCGGGCAGGCCGTGGGTGTCCCAGCCGAACCGCCGCTCCACCCGGCGGCCCCGCATCGTCTGGTAGCGCGGGATCAGGTCCTTGACGTAGCCGGTGAGCAGGTGGCCGTAGTGCGGCAGCCCGTTGGCGAACGGCGGGCCGTCGTAGAAGACGAACTCGTTGTCGCCGTTCGTGCCGGCCGACCGGTTCTCCACCGAGGCGATGAAGGTGCCGTCCTCGTCCCAGTACCTGAGGATGCGCTCCTCGATCTCCGGGAAGCGCGGCGAGGCGGGCACGCCCGAAGGAGCCGGGGTGCCCGAACTGCCCGACGTCCCGGGCGGCTGGCTGGCGCTGGAGACCTTGGGGTAGGTCATGGTTCGGCGGTCCTCACATCACTCGTGTCTTCACACGAGGACGACGTCGCCGGGGATTCCCGGCGACACCGCGGTGCCACCTCGCTTGTCCTGTCCCGCAGGCTCACGCCCGCGGCCACGACCGCTCTTGCCCAAGGTTGTGACGGACCCACCCGTCCGGTTCTAGTGAGCCTGGCGTCCGCACGTGTGCCGTGTGGTCACCCTGCCGTTCTTCCGGAGGCTCCCCGGTGATGGCCGGTTCGACGCCTGTGGCAGGCAGTCTAGCCGCCCGTGACGAAGGGCACGTGCGCGCGGCGTCAGCGGGTCCGTGGGCGGTGTAGTCTGAGCCGCGTTGCCCTGGGGTCCCCACCCGGGTCCCGCACCAGGGCGACACCCACGACGCGACACCAGGGGAAGCCGGTCAGATGCCGGCGCTGACCCGCAACCGTAGGCCGCCCCAGAGGCGGTGAGCCGGAACACCTGGATCGCGAAGCGGCTCCATTTCCGTCGAGGTACGCGGGGCGGAGCCCGGACACCAGGTCCGAGGCCGCCCCCCGAGGTCGCGCGAGCGACGTCGGGGGTCTTTCACGTTCTGGTGCCGGTGCACCCGTCGCGACACCGTTCGCAGTGAAGAGACACCATGCACCGCACGATCCGCAGCGCCCGACCGGCCGCTGCCCTCGCCCTGGCCCTGGCAGCCACCCTGGTCGTCCCCGGCGCGGCGTTCGCCGGCACGACCGAGCCCACCCCCGCCACCACCACGGCCGCGAGCACCACGAGCCCCACGACCGGGACGCCCACGGGCTCGCCGACGACCTCGACGTCGCCGACGACCGCGGCCACGACGACCGCGCCCACGACGTCTGCCGACCCGACCACCGCGACGCAGCCGCCCAGCCCGGTCACCACCACGGCCACCACCACGGCCACGGCGTCGTCCAGCAGCACGACCACGGCGACCACCAGGTCGAAGCGGCCCACCGTGAAGGCCGAGTCCGCGTCGAAGGAGCGGACGCCGTTCGGCTCCGCGTCCGGCCTGCGCGCCGCGCTGGTGCCGGGTGACAGCTCCGACCAGGCGGCCTACGCGGCCGGGTTCATCGTCCGGACCCTCGCGGCCCGCGACGACCACTACAACTACCCGGCCTCCACGTTCTTCGACGGCGGCAACACCATCGACGCGGTCCTCGCTCTCGACGGCGCGGGAGCGGGGCTCGCGCAGGCGGACGCCACCACCGACTACCTCGCCGCCCACGTGAATGACTACGTCGGCTACCCCGACCCGGCCGGCTCCCCGACCGCCGAGACGTACGCCGGGCCGCTCGGCAAGCTCGTCATCGGCGTGGTCGCCCAGGGTGGCGACCCGACGGACTTCGGCGGGCAGGACCTCGTCGCCCGCCTCGAGGGCCTGCTGACCCCGGCCGGCCGGTTCTCGGACAAGTCCAACTTCGGCGACGCGACCAACCCCAGCGGTGACTACTCCAACACGATCGGCCAGGTGCTGGACATCATCGCGCTGGGCCGGGCGACCGGCTCGGTCCCCGACGCCGCCGGCGACTACCTCCTCGACCAGCAGTGCGCCGACGGCGGATTCCGCGGCAACCTCGACGTGGCCGGTGCGGCGTGCACCAGTGACACCGACGCGACCGCCTTCGCGGCCCAGGCGCTCGTCGGCCTCCTCGGCGCCGACGACCCCGCCACCATCGCCGTCCTCGACTGGCTGTCGTCGCACCAGGCCGCCAACGGCGGGTTCCTCAACCAGGACGGCCAGTACAACGCCAACACCGCCGGTGTCGCGGCCCAGGCCTTCGCAGCGGGTGGCCTGGACGCGGAGCTCGCCAGGGCGCAGGCGTTCCTCGCGACCCTGCAGTTCGACTGCTCGTTCGCAACCGCCCTGCGTGGCGGGATCGCCTTCACCTCGGCCGACTACGCGGCGCTCAAGGCCGCCCCGACCAAGACCGCCGAGCTCGACCGGGCCCTGCGCGCCACGCCGCAGGCCTCCCTCGGTCTGGCCGGCGACTCCCTGCTGACGGTGACCGCCGACGGCGCGGCGGACGACGCTCCGACGCTCGACTGCCGCACCAGCACGACGAGCACCACCTCGTCGCCTGCGACGTCCACGTCGAGCACCTCCTCGGTGACGCCGTCCGGTGGCGGGAACGACCCGGCCGACCCCGCGTCGGCCACGCCGGGCTCGCTGGCCTTCACCGGCGCCGACGTCGCGGCCATGTCGCTGCTCGGCACGCTGCTCCTCCTCGCCGGCGTCGGCGCCATCGTGCTGGCCCGACGCAAGGGCGTGCACGCCTGATGCGGGTCCTCGCGCGGCTCCTCGCCGTCGCCGGCCTGGTCGTCGCCGGCGGCCTCGTCCTCCCGGACGGGGCCGCCCAGGCGGCGGCCTGCAGCACCACCACCGGCGTCACCGTGGTGATCGACTACGGGTCGAGCAGCAGCACGCTGTGTGCCACCGACTCCAGCTCCGCCATGGCGGTGCTCAAGAAGGTCGCCACCGTGACCAGCCCGCCGCAGTACCCCGGCACGGTGGTCTGCCAGATCAACAACGTGCCGTCGCAACCCTGCCAGCGAATGCCTCCCGGCAACGCGTACTGGGCCTTCTTCCACGCGTCGCGCGGTGGTTCGTGGACCTACAGCACCTCCGGTGTGGCCTCCTACGACCCGGCCCCCGGCAGCGTGATCGGCTTCGCCTTCGGGGCCGGTGGCGCCCCCAGCAGCGCGCCTCCGGCCAAGATCGCCGCCAAGCCGACTCCGAAGCCGACCCCGAAGCCCAGCCCCAAGCCCAGCCCCTCGGCCTCGTCGAGCAGGCCGCCGGCACCGCAGCCGTCGAGCTCCACCCCGGCGCGTCCGGGCAGCTCGGCCACCTCGGCCGGATCGGGCACCGGATCCACCTCTGCGGGCAGCACCGCGGGCGCCTCGGTCACCAAGCCCGGCTCGGTCCCGTCGACCACTGCACCGGGTGCGTCCTCGACCACGACGACGACCACCGACGACGGCAGCACCCCGTCGGCCGACACCACGAGCGGCAGCCAGCCGGTCGCCGCCGCCGAGGGCGACGCGCCCGGCTCCGGCTCGCCCACGACCCTGGTGGCCGGCCTCGGCCTGGTGGGGCTGGTCGGTGCCGCCGCGGCATACCTCGCGGTGCGTCGCCGGGCCACGAGCTAGGGAGCCGTGCGCACGGCCGGCACCCCGCTGACCCGACACCTGCACCCAGTCGCCTGGTGGGTGTGGGCGATCGGGCTGGCCGTGGCCTGTTCGCGCACCACCAACCCGCTCCTGCTCCTGCTCGCCGTGGGGGTGGCGGCGATGGTCGTCGCGGCCAAGCGCGGCAGCTCGCCGTGGGCCCGCGCGTTCCGGCTCTACCTCGTGCTCGGGGCGTTCATCATCGTCGTGCGCGTGCTGCTGCACGTGGTGGTCGGCTACAAGCTCGGCGAGACCCGGCTCTACACGCTGCCCAGCGTCGAGCTGCCCGGCATCACCCTGCTCGGACCGCTCTACCTCGAGGGCCTGCTGGCCGCTGCCGTCGAAGGGCTGCGGCTCGCGAGCCTGATCGCGTGCATCGGCGCCGCCAACGCCCTGGCGAACCCCAAGCGCCTGCTGCGCGCGCTGCCCAGCTCGCTGCACGAGATCGGCACGGCCGTGGTCATCTCCGTCACGGTGGCACCCCAGCTGGCCGAGAGCGTCCAGCGGGTGCGGCGGGCCCGGGTGCTGCGCGGTGAGGGCGGGACCGGCCTGCGATCGGTGGGCCGGGTCGCCCTCCCGGTGCTCCAGGACACCCTCGACCGCTCGCTCGCACTGGCGTCGGCGATGGACTCGAGGGGCTACGGCCGCCGCACCCCCCAGCCGGACGGCACCAGACGGGTGACCGCCGCACTGACCCTCACCGGGCTGCTCGGCGCAGGCATCGGCATGTACGGCCTGCTCGACGCCACCGCACCGCGCGTGATCGGGCTGCCCATGCTGCTCGCCGGCCTCGGGCTGGCGGCCCTCGGGATGCGGGTCGGCGGGCGCAGCGTGCAGCGCAGCGTCTATCGCCCCGACCCCTGGGCCATCCCCGAGTGGCTGGTGGCCGGCTCCGGGCTGCTGGCCGCGGTCGCCGTGGTCGTCCAGTCCACGCGTGCCCCGGGCACGCTCGTGCTCCCCGTCTCCCCGCTCGCGGCGCCGGCCCTGCCCACGCTGGCCGTCCTCGGCGTCCTCCTGGCCGCGCTGCCCGCCCTCGTGGCGCCGGACCCGCCCGCACCGCGCCGGGGTGCGACGCCATGACCGTCAACACCACCCCGGTGGTCACCGACCCCAGGCCAGTCGTCTTCGACGACGTCACCATCCGGTATGCCGGCAGCGCACATCCCACGCTCCGCTCGGTGTCGTTCGGGCTGGAGGAGGGCGAGCTCGTCCTCGTCACGGGCCGCACCGGCTCGGGCAAGTCCACCCTGCTGGGAGCCGTCAACGGCACCGTCCCCCACTTCACCGGTGGGCACCTCGGCGGGCGGGTGACCGTCTTCGGGCAGGACACGCGGACCCACCGCCCCCGCGACCTGGCCGGGACCGTCGGGGTGGTGCGCCAGGACCCGCTGTCGGGCTTCGTCACCGACACCGTCGAGGAGGAGCTCGCCTACACGCTCGAGCAGCTCGCCCTCGAGCCGGCGGCGATGCGCCGGCGGGTCGAGGAGGTGCTCGACCTGCTCGGCATCGCAGACCTGCGCGACGCGCCCCTGCGCGACCTCTCCGGGGGGCAGCAGCAGCGCGTCGCGATCGGTTCCGTCCTGACCGCCAGCCCACGCCTGCTCGTGCTCGACGAGCCCACCTCGGCGCTCGACCCGACCGGCGCCGAGGAGGTCCTCGCCACCTTGGCCCGGCTGGTCCACGACCTCGGTCTCACGGTCGTGCTGTCGGAGCATCGCCTCGAGCGGATCATCGGGTTCGCCGACCGGGTGCTCGAGGTGCACGACGACGGCTCGGTCCTCGACGGCACGCCGCGTGCGGTGATGGCGACCTCCCCCCTGGCCCCCCCGGTGGTGCAGCTCGGTCGGCTCGCCGGCTGGGAGCCACTGCCCCTCACCGTCCGCGAGGCCCGGCGCGCTGCCACGACCCTGCGGGCCGGCCTCTCCCGCAACCCGGGCGCCCCCGCGGGTGCTCGGGTTGCACCTGGTGAGAGCCCGCTCGGCGGAGGCGAGCGCATCGTCGCGTCGGGGCTCTCGGTCACCCACGGGGACGTCGCCGCGGTGCGCGCCATCGACCTCGCTGTCCGCGACGGGGAGGTCGCGGTCCTGATGGGGCGCAACGGATCCGGCAAGTCCTCGTTGCTCTGGGCCCTGCACGGCAGTGGCCCCCGCAGCGCCGGCACGGTCACGGTCCGCACGGCCGGCGACCAGCGCGTCGACCCCGCCACGGAGTCACCGCGCGCACGACGGAGCCATGTCGGGCTGGTGCCGCAGAACGCCCCCGACCTGCTCTACCTCGACTCGGTGCGGGCGGAGTGCCACCAGTCGGACCACGAGTCCGCGGCGGCCGGCGGCACGACTCGGGCCATCCTCGACCGGCTCGCCCCCGGTACACTCGAGGACCACCATCCCCGCGACCTGTCGGAGGGGCAGCAGCTGGCCCTGGTCCTGGCCGTCCAGCTCGCGGCGACACCCGGGGCGCTGCTGCTCGACGAGCCCACCCGCGGGCTCGACCACCCCGCGAAGGAAGCCCTCGCCGACCTGCTGCGCGACCTGGCCGCCGCCGGCACCGCCCTCGCCGTCGCGACCCACGACGTGGAGTTCGCCGCCACCGTGGCCGACCGCGTCGTGGTGCTGGCCGAGGGGCGCGTCGTGGCCGACGGCCCGGCCACCGACGTGCTCTGCGACTCACCGGCGTTCGCCCCCCAGGTCGCCAAGGTGCTCGCCCCGGCCCGGGTCGTGCGCCTCGACCAGGTGCCGACCACCGCCTCCACCTCCGCCACCCTCGGAGCGCCGTGATGGCCGCCCCCGCCCGCGCCATCGCGCTGCGCCCCCGGTCCACCGTGGCGCTCGCCCTCGTCTCCGTCGCCGGCCTGCTCGCCTTCCTCTGGCCGCTGTTCGTCACCACCGGCTCGAGGCTCGGCCAGAACGCCGACGCCACACTGGTCTTCGCGCTGCTGCTGCCCCTGCTGATGGCGGTGGTGCTGTTCGAGATCAGCGAGGGCGGCCTCGACGTGAAGGCGGTCGCGATGCTCGGCGTGCTGTCCGCTGTCGGCGCTGCCCTGCGCCCGCTCGGCGCCGGGACCGCCGGGCTCGAGACGGTCTTCTTCCTGCTCGTCCTCGGTGGGCGGGTCTTCGGTCCGGCCTTCGGGTTCGTCCTGGGGTCGACGACGCTGTTCGCGTCGGCCCTCATCACCGGCGGGGTGGGGCCCTGGCTGCCCTACCAGATGCTCGGCGCCGCATGGGTCGGGTTGGGAGCGGGCCTGCTGCCACGAGTCCCGCAGCGCTGGGAGCTCGTGCTGCTGGCCGCCTACGGCGCCGTCGCGGGGCTGCTCTACGGCCTGGCGCTCAACTTCTCTTTCTGGCCCTTCGCCAACGGGCTCGAGAGCGACCTGTCGTTCGTCGCGGGCGCCCCGCCGTGGGAGAACCTGCGTCGCTTCGGGATCTTCTCCCTGGCCACCTCGGTCTGGTGGGACATCGGCCGGGCCGTCACCAACGTGGTGCTCATCGCCGTCACCGGCCGGGCGGTCCTCGGCACCCTGCGCCGGGCGTCCCGCCGGGCGGCCTTCGACGCCGACGCGACCTTCGACCATCTCGACGAGCCGGCCCCGCGGCATACGCTGCAGGGATGACCACGCCCACGTCGTTGGCCGTCCCCACCGTCACCGATCCTGACGTCAGGGCCGGCTACGGCGTCGACGAGTCGGTCGGTGCGGTCGCTCCGGACGACTTCGAGGTGGTGCGGGCGCGCGACCTCGGCGACGTGGTCGAGGTGATGCGCTGGGCGCACGAGACACGCACCCCGGTGGTGCCCCAGGGAGCGCGCAGCAGCCTCACCGGGAGCTCGGTGGCGATCGACGGCGGCGTCGTCCTCAACACCGAGGGGCTGGACTCGATCAGCACGATCGACCCGCTCGAAGGCCTCGCGGTGGTCGGCCCCGGCGTCGTGAACAAGGGACTCAAGGACGCCGTCGCCGCCGAGGGACTGTTCTACCCACCCGACCCGGCGAGCTCGGCGTTCTGCACCATCGGCGGCAACGTCGCCACCAATGCGGGCGGGCTCTGCTGCGTGAAGTACGGCGTGACCGGTGACTACGTCCGCGCCCTCCAGGTCGTCCTGCCCGGTGGCGAGGTCGTGCGCACCGGCCACCGCACCGCGAAGGGCGTCGCCGGGCTGGACCTCACCGGCCTGTTCGTGGGGTCCGAGGGCACGCTGGGCGTGGTCACCGAGGTCACCACGCGGTTGCTGCCCGCACCGGACCCGGCCCTGACCGTGCTGGCCACCTTCGACTCGCTCGACGCCGCGTCCGTCGCCATCGTGGCGCTGCGCCGCGAACGGCACGTCCCGTCGCTCGTCGAGCTGCTCGACCGGGCCGCCGTCTCAGCGGTGCAGTCGCTCGCCGACTACGGCTTCCCCCGGGACTGCGAGGCGGTCCTGCTCGTCCAGTCCGACCGCCCCGACCACACCAGCGAGGACGTGCAGCGGTATGCCGCGCTGCTCACCGATGCGGGCGCCGCCGAGGTGGCGGTGGCCGACGACCCGACCGAGGCGGACCTGCTGCTGGCCGGCCGGCGCGCCCTGAGCCCCGCGCTGGAGGCCAAGGGGCCGCGCTACCTGGAGGACGTCTGTGTGCCGGTCGGGCGACTGACCGACCTGATCCGCACCGGTCAGGGCATCGCCGCCGCGCACGGGCTCGAGATCGTGATGGCCGGGCACGCGGGTGACGGCAACCTGCACCCGAGCATCTTCTTCGATGCCGCTGACCCGGGCAGCCGACGACGGGCGCACCAGGCCTTCACCGAGGTCGTCACGGCAGCGCTGGCGATGGGCGGCACGATCACCGGCGAGCACGGCGTCGGGACGCTCAAGGCGCCCTGGCTGGCGCAGGAGCTCGGCGAGCGCGAGCTCGAGCGGCAGCGCGCGGTCAAGGCGCTCTTCGACCCCCGCGGCATCCTCAACCCCGGCCGCGTCTACTGGTCCTGACCCCACCCCACCGCTGTCCCGGGACCCGATCACGGCGTGCCGTCGGGGTGGCTGGTAGAAACGAGGGCATGAGTCCCCTCGAGCTCGATCGCAGTGAGTCCTGGCTGACCCGCGAGGAGCTCGACGCGGCCCGTGAGCGGCTGCCGATCCTCTACGTGGACGCGGTGCCGGTGCGGGTCGACGAACGCGGCGCCGTGACCGCGGTCGGCCTGCTGCTGCGGGCCTCCGACGGGGCGATCAACCGCGAGCTCGTCTCCGGCCGCGTGCTCTACCACGAGCGGGTCCGCGACGCCCTGGTCCGGCACCTCGAGAAGGACCTCGGGCCGATGGCGCTGCCGCAGATCCCGGCCAGCCCCCAGCCGTTCACCGTCGCGGAGTACTTCCCCACGCCGGGCGTCACGCCCTTCCACGACCCCCGCCAGCACGCCGTGTCGCTCGCGTTCGTGGTGCCGGTGGCCGGGGACTGCCAACCGCAGCAGGACGCTCTCGACCTCGCGTGGCTGACCCCCGACGAGGCGGTCGCCCCAGCCCTCCTCGAGGAGATGGACGGTGGCCACGGCGTGCTCCTCAGGCAGGCCCTGGCTCACCTCGGGCACCCGCTCTGACGGGGCCCGCGGGGCCCGCCGAACCGGCTCCGGCCGCCCCTGCGGGGACGGTCGGAGACGGCCGCGGCGAAGAATCCGCCAACTCTGGCCGAAAGGATGACCCTGGCGGACGCAACCGGGGCCAAACTGGAGGTGTGCCGGGGGAAATCGCCACATACCTCCTCGGCGCCCAAGGGGGCGTCGCGGATGACTTCGCACGCCTGCACGCAGCCACCAACCCGGTGCTCCTGCGCTACCTGCAGGTGACTGCCGAGGGCGACCACCGCGAGCTCGCGCACACCGTCTGGGCTGCCGTCCTGCCCCAGCTGCCGCTCTGCGCCCCCGATGACGACGCCTGGCTCGAGCTGGTCGTCGGCGCCGCGCGCACCGCCGTCCTGACCGCTGGGGCCGTCGCGACCCCGGCCTCCGCGCCGGCGACGGTGCCCGCCGACGGCGTCGGCGACCCGGTGCAGGATGCCGTCGCCGCGCTGCGCAGCTGCCCATCGGCCGAGGCGGACGTGCTGGCCATGGGGGCGATCGCCAACCTCGGCCGGGCCGCCGTGGCGCGGCTGACCGGGCTGCCGCCCGGCGCGGTGCTGGCCCTCGTGCTGCAGGGCCAGCAGCGCCTCGACGTCTCGCTCGACCGCCTCATCACCGTGCTGCGGGCGCCCGGCACCCCCGCCGAGCTCGCCGACCTCCCCCACGTCGCCGCCCTGTTCGCCACGGCGTTCCCCGCGGCCGCACCCGCTCCGGCGCGCCCGACCACGGCTGTCGCCACGACCGCGGCTGCCGGGGTGGTCGGCGTCGGCGCGCCGGTCGTCGTGGCGCTCCCCCAGCCGGCCGCCGTCGACATCCCGACCCTGGGGTCGACGGCTCCCGCAGCCGCGGAGGTCGTCCGCACGCTGCCCAGCCGACCGCTGCGTGTCGGGGCCGCCGCTGCGGCCTGGCTGCTCGCCGTCGGTGGCATCAGCACCGCGGCTGCCATGAGCGGACTGCTCAGCGTCGCCCTGGACGGCATCCTCGGCGGCAGCGACCGGGGGCCCCTCGTGACGGCGGGGGGACCGGTGGTGCCCGGACCCGCCCTGCCCAGCACCGGGCCGACGCCGGGCGACCGGCCGTCGACCGAACCCGGTGGCACCGCTGCCCCCACCAGGCCTCGCGTCGCGCCGGCCAACCCCATCGTGCCCTCCGACGTGCGCACCGGTGACGGATCGAGCAACCAGGCCGTCTCGCTCCCGCGGGGCCCCGGCGTCCAGATCGTCGTCGCCTCGTTCGAGCAGCCCAGCTCGGAGAACCAGACGCCGACCGACCCCACCGACCCCACCACGCCGACCGACCCGACGACGCCGACCGACCCCGCGACGCCCACCACGCCCACCTCGCGTCCCCCGGTCGTGCCGGCCGGCAACGGCGAGGGCCCCGGGAAGGGCAACGGGCAGGCCCTCGGCAACGGCAGCCCCCAGGGCCGCGGCAACACCGGCAACGGCAACGGCGCGCAGCACCCCGGCCACGGCAAGGGCCACCTCAAGCACCACGGCAAGCACCACGCCAAGGGCCACGGCAAGCACCACGGCAAGGGCAAGGCCACCGGGCACGGCAAGTCCAAGGACAAGGCGAAGGACCAGTCCAAGCACCACGGCAAGCACCACGACAAGCACCACGACAAGCACGGCAAGGGTCACGGCCACCCGAAGGGCAAGCACTGAGCCGAGCGGCTCGGACCGACCACGGCGGTCAGCGGTGGGTGGGTCAGCCGCCCGCGCGCCGACGCCGGTCGGCGCGGTCCATCTCCTCGGCTTCCTCCACAGTCGGCGCCGTGCCGCCGAGCCGCACCGGCAGCAGGTGCCGCTCGGCAGCCGGCCAGGTGGGATAGCGCTCCTGGTCGGCGTGCAGCTGGGCCTGCATGGCGTCGCGCACCCGAGCGGTTGCGCGGACGGCGTTCTCCTCCGGTGCGACGACGATGGGCGGGCCGACCGTGATGAGCAGCGGTATGCCGTGCCGTCCCATCCGACGCGGCTGCCCCTTGGTCCAGATCCGCTGGGAACCCCAGATGGTCGTGGGCAGCACCGGCACGCCGGCCTCCTGGGCGAGGCGCACGGTTCCGGACTTGAACCCCTTGAGCTCGAACGACCGGGAGATCGTCGCCTCCGGGAACACGCCCACGAGCTCTCCCGCACGCAGCGCCTGGCGAGCGGCGTCGAACGACCCCTGCCCCGCGGCCCGGTCGACCGGGATGTGGCGCATACCCCTCATCAACGGACCGGCCACCGGGTTCGACCAGATCGACTTCTTGGCCATGAACCGCACGTACCGGCCGACCTCGACACCCACCAGCCCGGCATACGTGAAGTCGAAGTAGCCGGTGTGGTTGATGGCGAGCACGGCCCCGCCGTGCCTCGGCACGTGCTCGGTGCCGGTCATGGTGATCTTGAGCCCCTGGAAGGCGAACAACGCGCGGGCGACCCCGATGACCGGGGTGTACACGGGCTCCATGGCCCAACCCTAGGGGCTGCGCGGGTCGGGTCGCGCTTCCGGGTCGAGCTCCGCGCAGCAGGCGTGCCGAGGTCGCGCGGAGCTGGCCGCGGCCCGAGCCACGCGGCCCACCCGCAACCCGTTCGTCACCACGGGTGGGGGGATGGGAAGATTTCCGGCATGACCGATGCACCCACCACGTCCGGCGCCGCCACGATCCCCGACAAGCCCTCCATCGAGGGACTGGAGGACAAGTGGGCGCAGGTATGGCGGGAGCAGGGCACCTACACCTTCGACCGCGCCAAGGGCCTGGCCGGTGGGCGCTCGGCGGTCTTCTCGATCGACACCCCGCCGCCGACCGCCTCCGGGTCGCTGCACATGGGCCACGTGTTCTCCTACACGCACACCGACTGCATGGCCCGCTACAAGCGCATGCAGGGGCTCGAGGTGTTCTACCCGATCGGTTGGGACGACAACGGCCTGCCCACCGAGAAGCGGGTCCAGAACTACTACGGCGTCCGCGGCGACGCCTCCCTCCCCTACGTCGAGGGGTTCGAGCCGCCGCACCGCGGTGACGCCAAGAGCCTCAAGGCCGCCGACACGCTGCCGATCTCGCGGCAGAACTTCATCGAGCTCTGCGACGAGCTGACCGTCGAGGACGAGAAGGCGTTCGAGTCGCTGTTCCGCCGGATGGGCTTCAGCCTCGACTGGGACATCTCCTACCGCACCATCGACGACCACTCGCGCGCGACGGCGCAGCAGGCCTTCCTGCGCAACCTCGCCCGCGGCGAGGCCTACCAGTCCGAGGCCCCCGGCCTCTGGGACGTCACCTTCCAGACCGCGGTCGCCCAGGCCGAGCTGGAGGCCCGCGACTACCCCGGCGCCTACCACCGCGTCGCCTTCCACGGCGCCGACGGCCCGATCCACATCGAGACCACCCGCCCCGAGCTCATCCCATCGGCGGTGGCGCTGATCGCCCACCCCGACGACGAGCGGTATGCCGCGTTGTTCGGGAGCACGGTGCGCTCACCGCTGTTCGGGGTCGAGATCCCGGTGGTGGCCCACCCGGCGGCCGAGCCCGACAAGGGCGCCGGCATCGCGATGTGCTGCACCTTCGGCGACCTCACCGACGTGCTGTGGTGGCGTGAGCTGCAGCTCCCCACCCGCTCGGTCATCACCCGCTCCGGACGGATCCAGGCCGAGACCCCCGAGTGGCTGGTCGGCACAGCCGGTGAGCAGCTGTTCGCCGAGCAGGTGGCGGGCAAGACGACGTTCTCGGCCCGCGAGGCGATCGTCGCCGCGCTGCGTGAGTCCGGCGACCTCGACGGGGAGCCCAAGGCCACCCAGCGCAAGGCCAACTTCTACGAGCGCGGAGAGAAGCCGCTCGAGATCGTGACCTCGCGCCAGTGGTACATCCGCAACGGCGGCCGCGACGCCGAGCTCAACGCCGAGATGATCGAACGGGGCCGGCAGGTCGACTTCCACCCGCCCTTCATGCGGGCCCGGTTCGAGAACTGGGTGAGCGGTCTGAACGGCGACTGGCTGATCTCGCGGCAGCGCTTCTTCGGGGTGCCGATCCCGGTCTGGTACCCGCTGGACGACCAGGGCGAGCCGGTCTGGGACAAGCAGCTCGTGCCCACCGAGGACCAGCTGCCGGTGGACCCTGCCGCGCAGGCCCCCGAGGGTTACGACGAGTCCCAGCGCGGTCAGGCCGGTGGCTTCGTCGGTGACCCCGACATCATGGACACCTGGGCGACGTCGTCTCTGACGCCCCAGATCGCCGGGCACTGGCGCGACGACCCCGAGCTCTTCGCCGGTGTCTTCCCGATGGACGTCCGACCCCAGGGCCACGACATCATCCGCACCTGGCTGTTCTCGACGGTGGTGCGCGCGCACTTCGAGTTCGGTTCGGTGCCGTGGCACAACGCTGCCCTGTCCGGCTGGATCCTCGACCCCGACCGCAAGAAGATGAGCAAGTCCAAGGGCAACGTCGTGACGCCCGAGGACGTCGTCAAGGAGCACAGCACCGACGCGGTCCGCTACTGGGCGGCCAGCGGTCGGCTCGGCGCGGACGCGGCCTACGACACCGGGCAGATGAAGGTCGGCCGCCGCCTGGCGATCAAGATCCTCAACGCGACCAAGTTCGCGCTCTCGTTCGGCGAGGTCGACCTCCAGCACAGGGGTGAGGTGGGGGACGACCTGGCGGCCGCGGTGGTCAACCCGCTGGACCGCGCCATGCTCGCCCAGCTCGGCGACGTCGTGGCCAAGGCCACCGCAGGCTTCGAGGCGTGGGACCACACCAGGGCGCTCGAGGTCACCGAGACCTTCTTCTGGACCTTCTGCGACGACTACCTCGAGCTGGTCAAGGACCGCGCCTACGGTGGGCAGGGCGACGCCGAGGCCGCGTCCGCCCGCGCCGCGCTGCGGATCGCCCTCGACGTGATGCTGCGCCTCTTCGCGCCGATGCTCCCCTACGTCACCGAGGAGGTCTGGTCGTGGTGGCACGAGGGTTCGGTGCACCGGGCTCCCTGGCCGACCACGGCCGACGCGGCGGCTGGCGAGGGCGGCGACGCAGCCGTCCTGGCGGCGGTCGGTGAGGCGCTGGCCGGGGTCCGCAAGGCGAAGTCCGAGGCGAAGGTCGGCATGCGTGCCGAGGTCGCCTCGATCGTCCTGGCCGGTCCGGCCGAGTGGGGCGACCGGGTGCGAATGGCCGAGACCGACCTGCGGGCGGCCGGCCGGATCACCGGCACGGTGGACTACGCCGAGGCCGAGACGCCTGACGTGCGCGACGCTGTACTGATCCCGGTGGAGAAGCCGAAGGCCTGAACCCGGCGAGTTCCGTTGGGCTGCACCGTGATCCATGGCACGTCCCAGCCGGCGATCTTGAGCTCACGGCGCGCGAACCGGTCGACGTCGAGGAGGCTGACCTCGCCGGTCGCCGGGTCGTAGACGTCGAGCACCCGGTCGCCGTCGCCGGGGAGCACGAGGGTGACGTGCCGCGGCAGGACGCCGTTGCCGAGGTAGAGGAGGGCGGGCTCGCCGTCGGCGACGACGTCGACCAGCCGTGCGTGCGCGTCGCGCAGGGCGCTGCGGGTGAGCTGCCGCACCACCCTGAGCTCGTACTCGGTGCCGCGCCTGGAGGCGCCGAACTCGAGCTCCTTGCGGGCTCCCCAGGGCGGCGTGCCGAGTGAGCGCGGCCAAGGGATGTTGAGCCGACCGCCACCGGAGAAGAGCCGGTTCGTGCGGCCCATGACGACCCGCTCGTAGGCCGCGAAGCGCTCCTTCTCGGTGGCCCCCGGTGGAGCGTCCGCCCGCGGTCCCTCCCCCGTGGTGATCCAGCGGGCGAAGACCGGGTTGACGAGCATGCGGGCCACGGTGAGACAGGCCGACCCGCAGGTGACCGGCGACTGCTGGACGGGTCCGACGTCACCGCTGCGCAACCGGTACCCCGAGGTCATGACCTCATCCTCGCGGGTGGGACCGCAAACTTCCACCGTCCACGGGGGCGCCGGCGCGCGACGTCACCAGTCGGTCGAGCGGCCGGCCTGGGCGAGCAGGCGAGCCGCCGGGGTGGCCCACTCCGACACCTCGACCGGCTCGCCGAAACGCACGGGGCGGTCTGCGTCGGTGATGTGGTCGCGGGCCACCGGCCACAGGTCCATCGCCAGCCCCGGCGGGATCGTCCGCGGCCGCCCGATCGATTCGGCGACATCCCACCCGTGCAGGGTGATCTCCAGCGCCCCGACCGAGCCGAGCAGCTCGCGCGACAGGGTCAGCTCGCCCAGCTCCACCGGGCTGGCCGGCAGACCCTCGGGCGGGTGCCAGTGCGCGAGCAGCCCGCGGGCCCGGTGGCAGATGCTGTCGAGCAGGTCGCTGCCGTCGTCCGGGGAGCTGGACGGCACCAGGCTCAGCGAGGCCGCCTGGGCCGCCACGGCCATCGCCTCGAGCGCGTCGTCCATGTGCGTCAGCAGGTCGTGCAGCACCCAGTCGCGGCAGGGCGTGTGACGCCCCAGGTCGGCCGCGGTCACCAGGATGAGGCTGGAGCGGGTGTAGGCGATCGCCCGCTCGAGCAGCTCGACCGCGCGCGGTGGCCGGTTCTGGCCGGCCGCACTCGACACCGGCTGCCTCACGTCGGGCCGGCGTAGTCGGCCGGCAGCGACGCGGGCAGGCCGAAGGTCTCGAACAGGGTGAGGTCGAAGAACGCGGCGACGTGCGCGACCCCGCCCTTCCCGTCGAGGGTGAGCACCTGGAGGTGGAAGGGGGTGAAGGTGCCGTCGGGCTGGCGCATGTAGAGCCCGAAGGCCGGCTGCCCGTTGGCGCTGGTCGCCACCATCGGCATGTCGTGGCGGTCACCCGGGCACTGCGTGTCGATGAGGCGGCCGATGTTCTCGGCCCCGGAGTACCACCCGGTGAAGGGCGGCATCTCCCAGATCGCGTCCCGGGTGAGCATGCCGACGATGGCGTCGACGTCCTTGTCCCAGAACGCCTGCACGTAGCGGTCGAGCATCTCGAGCTGGGCCGCGTCCAGCTCGGCCGGCGCCTCGTCCTGGCTCACCTTGGCCTTCGCGATCTGGGCGTGCGCACGCTGCAGGGCGCTGTTGACGGCGGCCTCGGTCGTCTCGAGCGCCTCCGCGACCTCGGCCGCCTTCCAGCGCAGCACGTCGCGCAGGATGAGCACCGCCCGCTGGCGCGCCGGGAGGTGCTGCAGGGCGGCCACGAAGGCCAGGCGGATGCTCTCGCGCTCGGCCACGATGGTCGCCGGGTCACTCGCGTCGCCCGCGACGAGGGGGTCCGGAGCGGGCTCGAGCCAGGACACCTCGGCCGACTCCACGAGCCGGTCGGCCGCGTCGCTCGACGGCGCTCCCAGACCGGCGGGAAGCGGTCGTCGGTCCTTGCCCTCCAGGGCGGTCAGGCACACGTTGGTCGCGATCCGGTAGAGCCAGGTGCGCACCGAGGACCTGCCCTCGAACGCCGCGTACGCGCGCCACGCGCGCAGGTAGGTCTCCTGCACCAGGTCCTCGGCGTCGTGGATCGACCCCGTCATGCGGTAGCAGTGCGCGGTCAGCTCCCGCCGGAAGCCGTCCGTCGCCTCGGGGAAGTCTTCCATCGACACCCGCTCGCGCACCTCGGTCATCTCCCGAACCTCCGTCATCGTCGCGTCCTGCGCCGTCCCGCCCATGGGTCACCCTACGTTCACCAGGACAGACCCGGCCCGGCCGGAAAACTCATCGCTCCCCGACGGTGAGCCCGACCACCATGACGGTGAGCCCGACCACCATGACACTGAACCGGTGACAAAGGCCCGCCTTTTCCGGCCGGTTGCTCGCCAACACCCGCAGGTTTGCCTAAGGTCGATGACCGTGGAGCGACGTGGTGTGGCGGTGGGCCTGGGGGCGGTGGCGACGCTGCTGCTGGCCGCGTGGGTGTCCGCCGCCGGACCGGTGGGCGTCTTCGCCCGCAAGGACTTCTCCGGCAAGGAGTCCCCCACTCCCGGCGACGACTTCGGCTCGGTGAAGGCACCCCCACCCAAGGGTGACGGGATCAAGACCGCCGACGTGCGCCACGCCGACCCCTGGATCGTCGACGCGGTCGAGCTGCTGATGAAGCTCGTGCTGGCGATCGTCGTCGTCATCGTCCTCGTGGCCATCGGCCGGGCGCTGCTCGACCGCTGGCGCTCGCGCGAGGCCGTCGACGACCAGGTCTCCCCCACCGACATCGTGCCGGACGTGCTCCTCGACGCGGCTGTGGAGGGCGAGCGCCAGCTGTCCCGCGGCACCCCCGCCAATGCCGTCATCGCCGCGTGGGTGGCCCTCGAGGACGCCTGCCGGAGTGCGGGGGTCAGGGACGACGACTCCCGCACGGCGGCCGAGCTGGTCACGGCCGTGCTGCGGTCGCACCGGGTCGACCGGGCACCCCTCGACACGCTCGCCGCGCTCTACCGCGAGGCCCGCTTCTCGCGGCACCCGATCGGTGAGGAGCAGCGCACCGCAGCCCGCGAGGCGCTCGTCCGCGTGCAGGCCGACCTGCGGCAGACCCTCGCCCGGCTTGAGCACGAGCGATCGGTCTCCCGGTGATCCGTCGCCTCACCGGCCTCCCCCCAGCCCAGCAGTTCGTGGTCGTCCTCGGCGTGGCCGTCGCGGTCGGGGCCCTGGCGGTCTCGGTGTCCGCCCTCGGCGACGCCGGGATGCTGTTGGCCTCGGCCGCCCTGCTCGCGGCACTGGCCAACCTCGCCCAGTGGCTGTGGCAGTCGCGCCAGTCGACGGACTGGGACAACACGTTCAGCGAGTCCGCCCCGCCCCGGGGGGTCGACTCGCGGATCAGCCGGCTGGCCGGTGACGTCCGCGAGGCGGGATCCGGGACGGCCGCATCGGCCACCCGGGTGCACGCCACGCTCAGCAGCCTGGCCGCCGACCGCCTCCGCCAGCACCCCGACCCCGCCGCCGAGGCGAGCACCGTGCTGGGCCGTGACCTCGCGGCATACCTCGCCGCACCGCCGAGCACCCGCATCACCGCCGCCCAGCTCGCGGCGTTCACCACCACCCTGGAGGAGCTCTCGTGACCCTGACCCTCGACGAGGTCGCCGCGCGCGCGACCGCCATCCTCACCGAGGTCGAACGCGCCGTGGTCGGCAAGCGGCAGAGTCTCGAGATCGTGCTCTCCGGCATCCTCGCCGGCGGCCACGTGCTGATGGAGGACTTCCCCGGGCTCGGCAAGACGCTGGCCGCCAGGTCGTTCGCCCAGGCTCTCGGGCTGGACTTCGCCCGCGCGCAGTTCACCCCCGACCTGCTGCCGAGCGACCTGACCGGGTCGTTCCTCTACGACCAGCGCAGCCACGAGTTCACCTTCCGCAAGGGGCCGCTGTTCACCGGGCTGCTGCTCGCCGACGAGATCAACCGCACGCCTCCCAAGACCCAGTCCGCCCTGCTCGAGGCGATGCAGGAGGGGCAGGTGACCGTCGAGGGCGAGACCTTCGCGCTGCCGCAGCCGTTCCACGTGCTCGCCACCGCGAATCCCGTGGAGTACGAAGGGACCTACCCGCTGCCGGAGGCCCAGCTCGACCGGTTCCTGTTGCGGGTGAGCTTCGGCTACCCGAGCGCGGCCGACGAGTGGGAGGTCCTCCAGCGGCGCATGGAGCGTCGCCAGGAGGCCCAGGTGGTGGGCAGTGTCACCGACGGCGCCGGACTGATCGAGATGCAGCAGGCCGTCGAGACGGTCACCGTCGACGAAGGTGTCGGGCAGTACTGCGTGCGTCTGGTGGCGGCGACGCGCACCCACCAGAACCTCCTCATGGGTGCCTCGCCACGCGCCTCGCTCGCGCTGCTCCTCACCTCCCGCGCGTATGCCGTGCTGCGCGGCCGCGACTACGTCACCCCCGAGGACGTCAAGGCCGTGGCCCACGCGGCGCTCGACCACCGCGTCACCGTCCGGCCGGAGCTGTGGATGAACGACGTGTCCGCGGCCAGCGTGATCGAGAGCGTGCTGTCCTCGGTGCCGACCCCAGCGGCCACCGGCACGGGTCCGCGGACCGGGTTCGAGCGTCCGTGAGCACCCGCTCATGACCACCACCCCCGGACGACGGCTCGAGGCTCGCTGGCGGGTGACCTCGGCGCACCTGCGGGCGATGTTCCTCGGTCTGCTGCTCGCCAGCATCGCAGTGGTGATGCGGCGGCCCGACGCCCTCGTGATCGGCGCCCCGCTGCTCGTCATCGGCTTGTGGGCGACGGCGACCCGTCCCACGGTCCCGCCAGTGGTCGTGGCGCGGGTCGCGCACCCGCTGCTGCGCGAGGGACAGGCGACCCGGTGGACCGCCACGGTCACGCCCGGCCCCGGCCTCGAGGAGGCCGGGCTGGCCCTGCTGCCCACCCCGCACACCGAGTTCACCCCGGGACACCGCACCGCCGCCATCGGCCTCACCCCGCACGACCAGCCGCAGACCCTCGAGGTGGTCGTCCGCAGCACCCGATGGGGGCGGCGTCCGCTCGGGCCGGCGACCCTCGCGGTGAGCGGGGCGTTCGGGGCGTTCCGGTGGGAGCCCGAGGCAGTTGCCCTGCCGGCGATCCCGACGGTGCCATTGCCCGACAGCTTCGCCGCCCGCGTCCCGGTGCCGCACCCGGACGGCCTGGTCGGCCAGAACCGCTCGCACCACCAGGGCTCGGGCGGCGAGCTCGACCAGATCCGGCCGTTCCGGTTCGGCGACCGACTGCGTCGGGTGCACTGGCCGGTGTCGGTCCGCACCGGCGAGCTGCACGTGACCGCGACCCATGCCGACCAGGACACCGAGATCCTGCTGCTCGTCGACGCGATGCACGACATCGGGCAGAGCACCGGGGTCGACGGCTCGAGCAGCAGCCTCGACAACGCGGTGCGGGCCGCCGGGGCGATCGCGGAGCACTACCTGCGCACCGGCGACCGGGTCGGGCTGCTCGTGCTGGGGTCGCGCGACACCCCGCTGGTCACGGCGGCCGCGGGCAGCAACCACCTGCGCAGGCTCCTCGACGTGCTGGCGCGGGTCACCGTCGCCGACGGCACGGTGAGCGACGAGAAGCGGCTTCGCTCGCAGCTTCGCCACCACGTGTCCGCGGGCACCCTGGCGATCATCCTGACGCCGGCGGTCTCACCCGAGGTGCTGGCCCACGCGGTCGCGCTCGCGCGGCGGGGCATCTCGGTGGTCACCGTCGACACGCTCCCGCCCGGCCTCGCCGCCCCGGACATCCCCGCGGAGTCGCTGGCGCAGCTCGCGTCGACCGCCGATGACCTGCCCACCGAGACACGTCTGGCCTGGCGGCTGCGCCTGCTGGAGCGACAGCGCGAGATGACCCGCGCTCGCGAGGCCGGCGTGCCGATCGTGCCGTGGGCCGGACCGGGCACCCTCGACCTCGTGCTGCGCGACCTGGGTCGCCGGTCCCGGGCGCCACGGGTGGTGAGCCGCTGATGTCGCGCTCCCAGCTCGTGCTGCGTGGCCTGCTCTGCGTGGCCTCGGCGACCTTCCTGGTCCTGACCCTCGTGTCGTCACCGCACCCGGTCGTCGTGGTGGCGATCGGGCTGGTGGCCCTCACCGCCTACGCAGCGGTCGAGCCCGACTCCGTGCTCGTGACCCTGCTGGTCGGTGGGCACGCCCTGCACTGGGCCATGGCCGTCCCGGTGCCGTCGACGACCGGTGAGTGGGTCGCCCTGCTCGGCGCGGCCTGGTCCGGTCTGGTCCTGCACCTCACGGCCAGCCTGGCGGCGAGCCTGCCCGGACCGGCGCCAGTGCCCGTGGTCACACTGCGGCGGTGGGCCCGGCGCGGCGCCCTGGTCGCGGCCGGCGCCGTACCGGTCTGGGCCGTCGCCTTCCTCGCCGGTCAGGAGGACGCGAGTGGCGAGGTCTCCCTGACGTATGCCGCGATCGCAGCCCTCGCGCTGCTCGCCTTCGCGACCTGGCTGCTCGGCCGCGAGGACCGCCCCCGCCGCCCCTGAGCCGAGCCCACCCCGACGTGCTGCGAGCTGGGGGTCACGGAGCCCCCGGATCCCGGGTCCGCTGACGACCAGGCAGCACCACGTGCCGGTGGGGTTGCCGTGCCGGGGTCAGGCGGAGCGCTTGCGGGTGCGCTTGGGCTCCTCGTCGCGCCGCACGATGGTCGGCAGCACGTTGTCGAGGACGACCTCACGGGTGACCACGACGCGGGAGATGCCCTCGTCGCTCGGGACGTCGAACATCACCGGCATCAGCACCTCCTCCATGATCGCGCGCAGGCCCCGGGCCCCGGTGCCCCGGGTCAGGGCCTGGTCGGCGATCGCCTCGAGGGCGTCGTCGGTGAACTCGAGCTCGACGTTGTCGATCTCGAACATCTTCTTGTACTGCTTCACCAGCGCGTTGCGCGGCTGGGACAGGATCGTCACGAGGGAGGCCTGGTCGAGCGGGCTGACCGTGGTGATGACGGGGAGCCGGCCGATGAACTCGGGGATCAGCCCGAACTTCATCAGGTCCTCGGGCATCACCTCGTGGATCGAGTCGGCCAGGTCCTTGGGGTGTGCAGCTCGGAGCCGAACCCCAGTCCCTTCTTGCCGTTGCGCGACTCGATGAGCTTCTCGAGCCCGGCGAACGCGCCACCCACGATGAACAGCACGTTCGTGGTGTCGATCTGGATGAACTCCTGGTGCGGGTGCTTGCGGCCACCCTGCGGCGGCACCGACGCGGTGGTGCCCTCGAGGATCTTGAGCAGCGCTTGCTGGACCCCCTCACCCGACACGTCACGGGTGATGCTCGGGTTCTCGGACTTGCGGGCGATCTTGTCGACCTCGTCGATGTAGATGATGCCCGTCTCGGCCTTCTTGACGTCGTAGTCAGCGGCCTGGATCAGCTTGAGGAGGATGTTCTCGACGTCCTCACCGACGTAGCCCGCCTCGGTCAGCGCGGTCGCGTCGGCGATCGCGAACGGGACGTTGAGCATCCGGGCCAGGGTCTGCGCGAGATAGGTCTTGCCACAGCCGGTCGGGCCGATCAGCAGGATGTTGGACTTGGCGATGTCGACCGACTCGGCGTCCTTCTTGCCGGTCGTCTCACCGGCCTGGATCCGCTTGTAGTGGTTGTAGACCGCCACGGCGAGGGCCCGCTTCGCGACGTCCTGGCCGATGACGTAGTTCTGCAGGAACTCGAAGATCTCGCGGGGCTTGGGCAGCTCGTCGAGGCCCAGCTCGGAGGACTCGGCGAGCTCCTCCTCGATGATCTCGTTGCAGAGGTCGATGCACTCGTCGCAGATGTAGACCCCGGGGCCGGCGATGAGCTTCTTGACCTGCTTCTGGCTCTTGCCGCAGAACGAGCACTTCAGCAGGTCGCCGCTCTCTCCCATGCGTGCCACGCGAAGTCCTCCGGTCTGTCTGACGAACCTGTCCGACGAGTCTGTTGGCGATGCGGCCCGGGTGCGGACCGGCAACGCTCCGACGCTACAGCGCGGGGCACCGCCTTCGCTCCATTGAAACCGCCGAGTCGCCGGTTCGTCGCGCTTGTCCGCTGAGGGCGGACAACACGCCGAGGTCAGGCGCGTGGCGGCGGCGCGGGCCGGCCGCGGCCCCTGCCGATGACCACGACCAGGGCCGCGGCGAGCGCGACGGCCAGGGCCGTGCCGCCGAGCAGCGGGACCAGCCATCCCCGGCCCCGATCGGGGGCGCCACCGAGCCGGCCGGCCGCGCGACAGGCGTCGCACCGTGCGGTGCCACCGTCGCGGCGGGAGCCGGTGCGTGCCCGGCGCCCGCCACGGCCTCCACCTGCGCGACCAGGAGGGGTTCGGCGGGTCCGGTTCCACCGCACAGGCTCGCCCACAGCCCGTCCCCCCGCTCCTGGGCGAAGACGACGTACTCCCGCCCCGGCTCCATCCCCTCGAGGCCGCAGGACCCCCCGTCTCCCGACGAGCTGACCCACGTCGTCGGGGCCGCGCTGCCGCGGTAGACCCCGGTCACGGCGAACCGGTAGCTGCGGGCCGGCGACCCGGTCGACGGGTCCTGGAGCCCCGCGGGCCGGTCGACCTTCTCGAGCGCACCACGCAGGACCACGTCGGAGCGGTCCGCGTACTCGGCGGTGGTGGCGCTGGCGCAGGAGCACGCCCAGGCGGGCGAGCTGGGAAGGACCACCAGGGCGGCGAAGACCACCGGGACGAGCAGCAGCGCGCGTTTCACACCGCTCGGACGCATCCCGCCAGTGCGCCGTTCCCGACCAGTCCTCGCCCGGACACAGGTATGCCGCCCACTCGAGGCGAGCGGGCGGCATACCGGGCGGTGCGTGGCGCGGGGCGCAGCCCCACGGTGGTCAGGACTCCAGGGCGCCCTTGCGGGAGGCGAGCACCTCGTCGATGAGGCCGTACTCGACGGCCTCCTGCGCGGACAGGATCTTGTCGCGCTCGATGTCGTTGCGGACCTGCTCGGCGGTGCGCCCGGAGTGCTTCGCCCAGGTCTCCTCGAGCCAGGTGCGCATGCGCAGCACCTCGTTGGCCTGGATCTCGATGTCGGACGCCTGCCCGTAGTCGCCACCGGCCAGCGCGGGCTGGTGGATCAGGATCCGGGCGTTCGGGAGGGCGAAGCGCTTGCCCTTGGCACCCGCGGACAGCAGCACCGCGGCCGCCGAGGCGGCCTGGCCGATGACGAAGGTCTGCACGTCCGGCCGGATGTACTGCATGGTGTCGTAGATCGCAGCCATCGCGGTGAACGAGCCACCCGGGCTGTTGATGTACATCAGGATGTCGCGGTCGGGGTCCTGGGACTCCAGCACGATCAGCTGGGCGATGACGTCGTCGGCCGACGCGTCGTCGACCTGCACGCCGAGGAAGATGATCCGGTCCTCGAACAGCTTGGTGTAGGGGTCGAGCCGCTTCATGCCGTAGGAGGTGCGCTCCTCGAACTGGGGCAGGATGTAGCGGCTGGACGGACCCGGGACCTGCAGCCCGCCGCGACCGGCGGCGTGCATGGCGGGGTTGATGTTGGCGTTCATGTGTCGATCCCTCACTTGTCCCCGGTGACCGGGTTGTCGTCGCCGCCGCGGCCGCCACCGGCCTGCGCTGCGCTGCTGAACACGTGGTCGACGAAGCCGTACTCCTTGGCCTCCTCGGCGCTGAACCAGCGGTCGCGGTCGGAGTCCTTCTCGATCTGCTCCTTGGTCTGACCGGTGTGCTCGGCGATCAGCTCGGCCATCTGGTTCTTGACGTAGAGCATCTGCTCGGCCTGGATCTTGATGTCGGAGGCCGTGCCACCGATGCCACCGGACGGCTGGTGCATCATCACGCGGGCGTGCGGCGTCGCGTAGCGCTTGCCCTGGGTGCCGGCCGACAGCAGGAACTGGCCCATCGAGGCCGCCATGCCCATCGCCACCGTCGCGACGTCGTTGGGGATCCACTTCATCGTGTCGTAGATCGCCATGCCCGCGGAGATCGAGCCGCCGGGGCTGTTGATGTAGAGCCAGATGTCCTTGCCCGGGTCCTCGGCCGCCAGCAGCAGCAGCTGCGCGCAGATCGCGTTCGCGTTGTCGTCGCGGACGTCGGAGCCGAGGAAGATGATCCGCTCCTTGAGCAGACGGTTGTAGATGTGGTCGTCCAGACCGCCCTGCGGGCCCTCGCCCGCGGCGACGATCTTCTGTGGCGTCTCGGCGCTGCTCACCATGTCTCTTTTCCCTCGCGGTTCGTGCTTGTCAGTGACCCTAACGCGGGGGCGGTGGGGAGAAGTCCCCGATTCCCGTCGTGTTCGCCCTGAGCGCACAACGCTCAACGGGCCGGCCGCGCCGGACCGACCACGGCGGCTGCCACGTCGCCGCCACGGTCAGCGCCGGCTCGCCAGCACGACCCGGAGGTGGCGTCAGCGGCCGGTCTCGGACGGTTCGGCCGTCCTGGTCGCCGCCGTCGCCAGCTCGCGGGTGGCGGGGATGACCAGCATCGCGAGCGCGACGATGACCGTGACGACCGCCAGCGAGCGCAGCACGGTGAAGCGGTCACCGAGGAAGCCGAGCAACGGCGGGCCGGCGATGAACGCGGTGTACCCGATCGTCGCGACGACCGACATCCGGGCCCCGGCGCGGGCCGGGTCGTCCGCCGAGGCGGAGATGCCGACCGGGAAGCCGAGCGAGGCACCGACACCCCAGATCGCCGCACCCACGTAGGCCAACGGCGCGTTGCCGAAGATCACCAGCAGGGAGCCGATCGCGGCCATCAGGAAGGTCACCCGCAGCACCGGCACCCGGCCGTGCCGGTCGAGCAGCCTGGTCCCGAGCACCCGGCCCAGCGTCATGAAGGACAGGAAGACCGCGAAGGCGAGCACGCCAGCCCAGTTGGGCAGGTCGTGCCCCTCGACGAAGCCGACCGCGATCCAGTCGTTGGCGATGCCCTCGGTGAAGGCGGCGGCCAGCACGACCAGCCCGATCATCAGGGTGCGGGGCTCGAGCCAGGCCGAGCGGGTCGGGCCCGTCGGAGCCTCGGCCCCGGTGGCCCCGGCCAGCTCGGAGTCGGTCTCCACCTCGACCGACCGCGGCAGGAAGGCGCGCAGGCTCCAGGCGGCCACCGCGACCGTGATGACCACGGCTCCGAGCAGGTGCGGCACCAGCGAGATGCCGGCCCAGGACATCAGTGCGCCGACCAGCGCCGCGACGACGGTGCCCCCGGAGAACGCCGCGTGGAAGTGCGGCATGACGGTGCGCCCGAGCAGCCGCTCGACGGCGGCACCCTCGAGGTTCATCGCCACGTCCCAGAGGCCGACCCCGCTGCCGAGCAGGAGGAGGAAGAGCGCCATGAGCAGCCGGGACTCGGCGACGTCGACGGCCATCCCGATCCCGAGGAGACCGGCCGATGCGACGGCCACGCCCACGACGACGGCCGGCGCCGCCCCGATCCGGTCGGCGACCTTGCCCGCGAAGGGCAGCGTGAGCACCGAGCCCACCGACGCGGCGAAGAGGGTCAGGCCCAGCTCCCCTGCGGAGAGCCCCAGGGCCGCCTTGCTGTCGGCGATGCGCGAGGCGAACGAGGAGAAGGTGATACCGGCCAGCGCGAACACGACGAAGACGGCGTTGCGGGCGGCGACGACACGGGTCAGGGGCAGGGTGGCGGATGCGGTGCTCACGGAGGCTCTCGGCGGTGGTCTGGTGGGTGGTCTGGTGGCGGCCCGAGCGGTTTGCGAGGGGGTCTCGGCCTGGTCGAATCGATTCGGTCGAATCGATTCGATAGTGTGTCCCCCGTGAGCCCCCTCCGTCAACCTCGTCCCACCCTGCGCGCCGTGGCGCAGGCTGCCGGCGTGTCCACGTCGACGGCCTCGCTCGCCTTCAGCGGCAAGGGGCCGGTCGCCCCGGAGACCGTGGCCCGCGTGCGCGCCGCTGCCGACGAGCTGGGGTATGCCGGGCCGGACCCCCTCGCGTCGTCCCTGCGCCAGGGGCGCTCGGGTGTCGTCGGCGTCGTGGTCGAGGGCCGGCTGCTGCACGCCTTCCGCGACCCCTTCGCGGTCAGCGTGCTCGACGGCCTGTCCCAGGTGCTGGACGAGATCCCCGCCGGGATGCTGCTCATCGCGCAACCGGCCGGCACACCGGAGCGAGCGATCACCCAGCTGTCCGCCACGGCGCTGGACGCCGTCGTCTTCTCGCTCTGCGGGCCTGACACGAACCCGGCGGTCGACCACCTGGCCGCACGCGGCATACCGATGCTCGGCGACGGCTCCCCCGCCGACCCGCGCATCACGCACCTGGCCCTGGACAACCGCGGTGCCACCGCCGAGCTCGGTCGGCTCCTCGCCGGGCTGGGCCACCGCCGGGTGGCGCACGTGATGATGCCGCTGCGGCACGACTCGGCGACCGGGCCGGCCACCCTGGACGACGTCGTGGCGGCCGAGTTCGCCGACACCCGCGACCGCGCGCTCGGCTTCCTCGACGTGTTCGGCGACGACGGTGCAGCGTCGTCCGCCCTGGTGCAGACCTCGATCCCCGACGTCGAACAGGGCGCCCGGGCCGCCCGGCTCCTCCTCGACGTGCCCGCCGACCGCCGGCCCACCGCCGTCGTCGCGCAGTCGGACCTGCTCGCGATGGGCGTGGTGCGGGCCGCCGAGGAGCTGGGGCTGCGGGTGCCGCAGGACCTCAGCGTCACCGGTTTCGACGGCGTCGAGCTGCCGTGGTTCGCAGGCACGCTCACGACGATCGACCAGCACGGCGGGGCCAAGGGACGGCGGATGGGCGAGATGCTGCGCCAGCTGCTCGCCGGCGAGCGCCCCGCGGACGCGGTGCAGCGCACCGACCTGCGCGTCGGCACGACCACGGCGCCGGCACGGGACTGACCCGGGTGTCCGGTCGACCCTCAGCCGGTCAGGCGGTCGACCGCCGAGCGGTCAGGAGCGCAGGACGCCGACGCTCTGGTCGTCGAGCGGCTGGACCGTGGACTGCGCCTCGTCGGCGGCTTGGGCCTCGGCCAGCTCGGCCGCCCGCTCCGCCTCGGCGGCCTGGGCCGCCTGGAGCGTCTTGGTGGCCTCGGACGGCTCGGCCACCAGGTGCACGGTGATGTAGCGACCCTTGTCGTCCACCGTCACGGCGCTCTCGAAGTCCATCAGGCTGTCGGTGCACGACACGGTGTGCGCCTCCCACGGCACGTCCGCCGACACCGTCTGCCACAGCCGCTCGACGCCCATGCCGGCCTCCCACGGCAGCACGCCGTCGGCGCAGCGGCAGACCCCGATGACCAGCTGGTCGGGGTCGTCGGTGTGACCGAGCTCGACCTCGGCGAACAGCCGGCTCGAGGTCAGGGCAGCCTGCAGCGTGTGGCGCAGGTGAGTGGCCAGGGCGGAGTCAGCCGGGTTGGCGTTCTCCTGCACCGCGAGCCGCAGCTTGTGGAATGACGTGACGTCCATGCCTCATGGTCGGGCGAGCGGGGCAGACCGTGGTTCACCCAAATGTCGTAGGTCGCGTTCCCGGCTGGGAACGCGACCTACGACTTGCTGCGGTTTGCTGCCGTTGGATGGCGCTCAGGCGTGGTCGTGACCCTCGTGGTCGTGACCCTCGTGGTCGTGACCCTCGTGGTCGTCGCCCTCGAAGAGCTGGGAGGCGACGTCGGTGGCGGTCACCTCGTTGAGGTCGACGGCCTGGCCGGCGGTGTCGACGACCTTCGCCTGCTCGAGCACGGCGGCCAGCGCCTTGCGGCGGGCCACCTCGGCGACCATCGCGGGCACCTGGCCCTGCTGGTCGATCGCCTGGGCGAACTGGTTCGGGTCCATGCCGTACTGCTGCGCCGACATCACGAGGTACTCGATCAGCTCGGGCTGCTCGACCTTCACCTCGGTCTTCTCGGCGATGGCGTCGAGGAGGAACTGGGCCTTGAGCGCCTTGCGGGTGTTGGCGTCGACCTCGGCGCGGTGCTCGTCGTCTTCGAGGCGGTTCTCGCCCTCGAGGTGCTGGTTGACCTCGGCCTCGACGACACCGTCCGGCACCGGGATCTCGATGGTCTCGAGCAGGTGCTCGAGCACCTTGTCGCGGGCCTGGACGCCCTGCTCGAACTTCGCCGCCTGGTCGGCCTGCTTGGTGACGTCCTCGCGCAGCTCCTTGAGCGTGTCGAACTCGGAGGCCAGCTGGGCGAAGTCGTCGTCGAGGGCGGGCAGCTCGCGCACCTTGACCGACTGCACGGTGACGACCACGTCGGCGTCCTCGCCCTCCCGGTCGCCGCCGGCCAGCGGCGCGGTGAACGACTTGGTCTCCTCGGCGGCCATGCCGGTGAGGGCCTCGTCGAGCCCGTCGAGCATGTTGCCGGAGCCGACCTCGTAGGAGACGCCGGTGACCGAGTCGATCTCCTCGTCGCCGATGCTGGCCTTGAGGTCGATGGACACGAAGTCGCCGTTCTCGACGGTGCGCTCGACGCCCTTGAGGGTGCCGAACCGCTCCTGGAGCGCCACGAGCCGGGCCTCGACGTCCTCGGGCGCGGCCTTCGCCTCGTCGACCTCGACGGTGATGCCGCTGAAGTCCTCGGGCAGGTCGACCTCGGGGCGCACGTCGACCTCGACGGTGAACTTCAGCTCCTGGCCGTCCTCGGCCGGCACCTCGGTCACGTCGACCTCGGGCTGCCCGATCGGGCGCACCTTGTTGTCCTCGACGGCCTGGCCGTAGAACTGCGGGAGCGCCTCGTTGACCGCCTCCTGCAGGACGGCGCCCCGGCCGACCCGCTGGTCGATGATGCGCGAGGGCACCTTGCCCTTGCGGAAACCGGGGACCTGGATCTGCGAGCCGATGGTGGCGTAGGCAGCGTCGAGGCTCGGCTTGAGCTCATCGAACGGCACCTCGACGGTCAGCTTGACCCGGGTCGGGTTGAGGGTCTCGACGGCACTCTTCACTGCGGGGTACTCCATGGTCTGAGGGAGGCGGGGTGACAACAGAAAGGCCCACTGCGGCGACGGTGTCGCGGCGACCGGGGCCAAAGCCTCATCCTAGCCGCTGGACCCCCGTGCTCCGAACCCAGCGTCGACGAGGGCACCACCACCGCCTCCGAGCACCCCCGTCCCGGGCGCGGGACAGGTCGTTCCGGCGGGTCCGCAGCGGCCGGGTCCTGACGGTTGACGCTGCTTGCCGCCGCTTGCCGAGGTCTGCAACGGGACGAGTCCGCGGGTCCGTCGGCGTCCATTGGCGCATTGCCGTAGCGCCCCTAGGATCGGGCGAGCGAGCGGCTGGCGGGACGCCGCCGTACCGCTCGGGACGACGGGCGTCAGGGCGCGCGAGGACGAAGGGGTTCAGACCAGTGCTGCCAGTGCGCCCTCCCATGCGAGCCGACGTGGCCGTGTCGCGGCGAGCCCGGTGCGTCCTGCTGGCGGCACTGTGCACCGCGGTGGCAGTGGTGGTCCCGGCCGATCGAGCGGCTGCGGCGCAGAGACCCGACCCCTTGCCACGCGTGGCGACCCATCCGGGACGGACGCAGCACGGCCCCACCACCAGACCTGCCCGCGCCGCGCGGCCTGCACCCGCCACGGCGGCGGATGCCGTCGTGGCAGACGCGGCCGATCCTGCGACCTCGGCCGACGTCTCCATCGACCAGAGCGTCGCACCGACGACGGTGGTCGCAGGCGAGTCCGTGACCTACACCCTGACCGTCAGCAACAAGGGCCCTGACACCGCCTCCGACGTCACGGTCCGGGACGTGCTCGACCCCGACCTGTTCGGCGCCACCGCCACCACGACCGCTGGCACGTGCGACCCGGTCGGAGCGGGCCGGACACTGACCTGCTCACTGGACGCGCTCGCCCCCGGCGCCGGACCCGTGGTCGTGACGGTCACCGCGCTCCTCGACCCCGACCACGTCGGCAGCCTCGTCAACACCGCTGTGGCGGACAGCACGACACCGGACCCCGACACCGGCAACAACAGCGACACGGTGACCAGCGCGGTCGCGGTCCCAGCGGACGTCGCGATCAGCATGCAGGTCAGCCCGACCGTGCCGACCGCAGGGCGCCGGCTGACCTACACGGTGACCGTCCACAACGACGGTCCCGGCACGGCGCCGGACGTCGTCGTCACCGACCCGCTGGACCCGGTGCTCCTGCGACCTTCGGTGGCCACGAGCGCCGGCAGGTGCGCCATCGGCCGCGACCATGCCGTCCGGTGCGCACTGGGATCCCTCGGCGCCGCAGACACGGTCACCATCGTGCTGACCGCCACGGTGGCCGGTGGCGCCCGTGGCACCGTCGGCAACTCGGCCTCCGTCACGACCACCGCCCACGACCCCGATGAGGCCGACAACGCGGACGCCGTGACGACGCCCCTGCGCGTGGCCAGCAACGTGGGCGTCGTCCAGGACGTCTCCACCCCCAGGGCCGAGGTGGGCGGCGAGGTCGTGTTCACCCTGGTGGTCTCCAACCGCGGACCGTCCACGGCGAGGAGGGTGGTCGTGACCGATGTGGTCCCGGCCGGCCTGCGCATCTCGGCGCCCCCGGACGCCGTGGGAGGTCGGTGCTCGGTCGCGGGCCAGGTGGTCAGGTGCCGGATCGACGACCTCGTGGCCGAAGGCTCCACCAGGGTCAGGCTCACCGTCCGCGTGACGCCCGCAGCCGCCGGCAGACGGCTCGCCAACACGGCCCGCGTCGCCACGCCCTCCAACGACCTGAACCCTGCCGACGACACGGCCACCGTGGCACTCCGCGTCGCAGCGCCGCCGCTTCCGTCGCCGACCGCCTCGCACCACCCGCCAGCACCGTCTGCCGTGCCCGGCGGGTGCTCCGGCTGCCCGCGGGGCGAGCTGGCCCACACCGGCTCGAACCTCCTCCCGGAGTCCGCGCTGGCTCTGCTGTTGCTGTTGTCCGGTGTGCTCGTCGGTCGACTGGCGCACCGCTGGGCGGTCCCGGCCCGATCGGCCCCGGGAACCGGTCCCGCCCGGCCGCGCAGCGGACGGTCGACCACCAGCGGACGGTCGACCACCAGCGGGCGGCCGCCCCACCCGGCGTCTAGGTTGAGGACATGTCAGAGGAGAGTGTGCCGCCGGAGTGGGACGTCATCGTCGTCGGGGCGGGGCCGGTGGGTGAGAACGCCGCCGACCGCGCGCACAAGGCCGGCCTCACCGTCGCCATCGTCGAGAAACACCTCGTCGGCGGCGAGTGCAGCTTCTACGCCTGCTCCCCCAGCAAGGCCCTGCTCCGCCCGATCCACGCCACCCGGGCGTCCCAGCGGGTGCAGGGGTCGGAGGGCGCCACGGTCGACCCGCCGGGTGTCCTCGCCCGCCGTGACGCGTGGATCAACCGGATCGGCACCAGCGACCGCTTCGACGACAGCGGCCAGGTCGGCTGGCTCGACCACGTCGGCATCACGCTGCTGCGGGGTGCGGCGAGGCTGACCGGGAAGCTGGCCATCGAGGTCGACGGCAAGCCCTACCGCGCCCGTCGGGCGGTGATCCTCGCGACCGGCACGGAGCCCACCGTGCCACCGGTCCCCGGGCTCCGCGAGGCGCACCCGTGGACCAACCGCGAGGCCACCACGAGTCGCCGGGTCCCCGACCGGCTGGCGGTGCTCGGCGGCGGAGTGGTGGCCTGCGAGCTCGCCCAGGTGTATGCCGCGCTCGGCTCGGCGGTGACCGTGGTCGAGCTGGCCGACGGGCTCCTCGGGCGCAACGAGGAGTTCGCGGGTCGAGCCGTCGCCGAGGCCCTCGAGCGCGACGGGGTCGACCTGCGGCTGGGTACCCGCGCCGAGTCGGTCTCCAGGCTGGGGCCCTCCGGCGAGGTGACCCTCGAGCTCTCCGACGGCAGCAGCCTGACCACCGACGAGCTGCTGGTCGCCGTCGGCCGCACGCCCGCCACCGACGGCCTCGGGGTCGTGGAGGTGGGCGGGCAGCTGGACGACGCCGGCTACGTTCGCGTCACCGAACGCATGGAGGTCAAGGGTTTCGGCGACGACGAGCCCTGGCTGTATGCCGTCGGGGACGTCAACGGGCTGGCCCTCCTCACGCACATGGGCAAGTACCAGGCGCGCGCCGTGGGCGACCTCATCGGCGCCCGCGCGGCAGGCCGGGAGCCCGACGAGAGGACCACGGTCCCCTGGGCGGTCGACGCCGGGTCGCCCCAGGTGGTCTTCACCGACCCGGAGGTCGCGGCAGCGGGGCTGACCGAGGCCGAGGCCCGCGAGCGCGGCCTGCGTGTCCGGGTCGTCGACCTGCCGATGGACAAGGCGGCGGGAGCGGGCCTGCAGGCCGAGGGGTACCAGGGCCAGGCGCGCATCGTCGTCGACGAGGACGCCGGGGTGCTCGTCGGGGCCACCTTCGTCGGACAGGACGTCGCCGAGCTGGTGCACGCCGCCACCGTCGCGATCGTCAGCAAGGTGCCGCTCACGACGCTGTGGCACGCAGTCCCCTCCTACCCGACGATGAGCGAGATCTGGCTGCGGCTCCTGGAGGAGTACGGCGTCTGAGCCCAGCGGGGCCGCGGATCTCCGTCATCCGTACCGCCCACGACCCGGGGTCGGCGGGGTAGCGTCCGAACGAGCCCCCGGCGCTGCACCGCGGGGGGAATCCGTCGAAGGGAACCTCCATGCTTCTTCGCAGCCCCTTGCGCCTGGGCGTCCTGACCGCTGCCGCAGCACTCGCGCTGCTGGGCGGCGGTACGGCTGCCAGCGTCAACGCGGCGGCCGGCATCTCGCCGGGCGCCGCCGCCTGCCAGCCGGGCGCCCACAGCGGGGCCAGGGTCAAGGCCGGGTCCACCGCCGTCGAGCCCGAGCTCTACGACAAGAACCAGGCCAATGCCTACGGCGCGCTCAAGGACCGGCCCACCCTGCCGGCCGGCAGCGTCACGATCCCCACCGTCTTCCACATGGTCTCCGACCACGAGTACACGGCCACGGAGAAGGCCCGCTGGCAGCGCCTGATCAGCGCCCAGATGCAGGTGCTCAACGACTCGTACGGCGGCCGGACGGCCGCCAACGCCGCGAACACGCCGTTCCGGTTCAGCCTCTCCAGGATCACCTGGAGCGTGAACGCGGCGTGGTACCACGCCGCGCCCGGCAAGCAGGGCGTGGAGAAGCAGATGAAGGCCGCGCTCTACGAGGGCGACGCCCGCACGCTCAACGTCTACGGCACCGAGGGGGGCGGCTTGCTCGGCTGGGCCTACTTCCCGAAGGGCTACAACAACGGCCGTGACTACATCGACGGCGTGGTGATGATGGCCGAGTCGATGCCCGGTGGGACGGGCCTGGGTTACCCGCAGTACACCGAGGGAGACACGCTGACCCACGAAGTGGGCCACTGGCTGATGCTCGAGCACACTTTCGCGCACGGCTGTGCGGCCAGCGGCGACTGGGTCACGGACACGCCTGCCGAGGCGATGCCCCAGTTCGACTGCCCCGTCGGTGCCGACACCTGCCCCGCGCCGGGGCTGGACCCGATCCACAACTTCATGGACTACACGCAGGACTCCTGCCTGGACATGTTCACCCGGGGTCAGGCCGACCGGATGAGTGACGCGTGGCTGCAGTTCCGCGCGGGTGGCGGCAAGAGCTGACCACGCCGCGGACGCGGTCCGGCCCCGTCCACCTCGAGGTGGACGGGGCCGGGTCGTGAGCGGGTGACGAGAATCGAACTCGCGTAGCTAGTTTGGAAGACTAGGGCTCTACCATTGAGCTACACCCGCGTGGATCGCCAGACCCCCGGGAGGGGGTCAGATCCGAGGCGTTAGCCTAATGCCCGCGATCACGTGACCTGAAATCGGCACGCGTCGACGGGGTATGGCGCAGGTTGGTAGCGCGTCCGCTTTGGGAGCGGAAGGCCGCCGGTTCAAATCCGGCTACCCCGACTGGACCGGGACCACGCGGAACTCGCAGACACTGCGGCCGGCGGCCAGGCCCTTGGCCTCGAAACCGTCGAGGGGCCGCCACGGTGGCCGCTCCCCCTCGGTGACCACGAAGCCCCCGTGCCCCGCGACCACGGATCGGACGTGGGCGGCATACCCGTCGGAGTCGGTGGCCAGCAGCAGGTGGCCGCCGGGCACCAGCCGGTGGGCGACCAGGTCGAGCGTGTGCGGTGCGATGAAGCGCCGTTTCGCGTGCTTGGCCTTGGGCCAAGGGTCTGGGAAGAAGACGTGCACCGCGTCGAGCGAGCCCGACAGGACCCGCTGCTCCAGCAGCAGCACCGCGTCACCCTGGTGCGCCCGCAGGTTGGTCAGGCCCTGGCGCTCGGCCGCGGCGAGCATCCGCGCGAGGGCGGGGACGAACACGTCGACGGCCAGCAGGTCGTGGTCGGGGTGGGCGGCCGCATAGGCGAGCGCCGCCGCCCCGTGGCCGCAGCCGACCTCCAGGACCATCGGGGCGGTGCGTCCGAACACCAGCTCGGGGGCCAGCGGCCCGGCGGCCGGGACCGCGTAGCGCGGACCCAGCGTCGCGATCCGTTCGAGGGTGAGGGCCGAGAGCCGACCACGACGTGCGTTGTAGGAGCGCACGCGTCCGTCGGTGTCCATCACCCCAGCCTAGGGAGCCGGGACCGGTCGACGGCAGCACGCCTCTGGAAAGGGCACCGCGTCACGTCGTCGGTGCCCGGGAGTCGTTCTAGGGTTGGGGGGCCGGTCGACCGTCCGGTCCGACCCCGAGTGAGGAAGGGCACGCCATGGGCATGTTCGACAACATCAAGGACAAGGCCGAAGCGCTGGTCGACAGCCAGGGTGAGAGGGTCGGCGAGGGGCTCGACAAGGCCGGCGACTTCATCGACGACCGCACCGGGGGCAAGTACTCCGAGCAGATCGACACCGGCGGTGGCCGGGCCAAGGACGCCCTGGACGGGCTCGACGGCAAGGACGACGACATCCCCTGAGGGGCTGCCGCGTCTTGCTCTGCGGCCAGCGGTGGATAACGCATGATTATGTGAAGCATAATGTCGGGATGCGCATCTCCCGCTTCCCGAACATCGTCGACGACGTCACGGTCCGGCTCATCGCGGCGGTGGTCCTGCTCCTGGCCGTCGTCGCCCTGGCGGCCCACCAGTGGTGGTTGTACGCCGTGCTCGCGGCGGACTTCGTGCTGCGCTCGGGCTGGGGTCCGTCCGCGAGCCCGGTGGCCATCCTGGTCAGCCGCTGGATCCGACCTCGGATCGCTGCGGCCCCGCGCTACACGGCCGGGCCCCCGAAGCGCTTCGCGGCGGCGGTGGGCGCCGTCCTCACCGTCGCGGCGACCGTGCTGTGGCTGGCCGGCGCGAGCCTGCCCGTCCTGCTGATCGGCGCGATCATGGTGGTCTTCCCGGCGCTCGAGTCGATCGCCGGTCTCTGCGTCGGCTGCCTCGTCTTCAGTGGGCTGATGCGCCTGGGCGTGATCCCCGAGTCGGTCTGCCTCGAGTGCGCCGACACCACCCGTCGGGCCGCCCAGCGGCAGGCCGCGGCAGCCACCGCGAACGCGTAGCCCCGAGGACCGGACCCCGACCGGCCCCGTCCGGTGCCGACGTCAGCGCCGGGTCAGCGACGCCAGACGACGACGGCCGCGCGGTCGTCGGTCTCGCCGGCCCGGGCCGCGGCGCAGACCTTCTCGGCCATGCCCTCGAAGCCCTTGCCGATCATCCGCTCCGCCGTCCCGAGCATCCGGTCGATGCCGTCGCGCAGGTCGCGGTTGCGCACCTCGATGACGCCGTCGGTGTAGAGCAGCAACGCGTCTCCACGGCCGAGCCGGCCGCGCACCCGCGGGAAGGCCAGGCCCTGGGTCACCCCGAGCACCGGGCCCTCGTCGCCCTCGAGCACCTCCCAGCGGCCCGAGCCCGCGGAGAAGCGCACCCCCGGCGGGTGCCCGGCCGAGCCCAGGCTGAAGTCGCCCGTGGTCAGGTCGATCATGGCGTGCGCGGCAGTGGCGAAGCCCTCGTCCCAGGCCTGGCGCAGCAGGTAGGAGTTGGCCGCCGGCAGGAACGCCTCGTAGGGCATCGAGCCGAGCAGGCCCCCGAAGGCGCCGGAGAGCAGGAGCGAGCGGGTGCCGGCAGCGATGCCCTTGCCGGACACGTCCACGAGAGCCAGCTCGAGCACGTCGTCGTGCCGGCTCGTCACGAGGAAGTCGCCGGAGAACGAGTCACCGTAGGCCGACAGCACCGACAGCTCGGCACCCCAGTCGGTCGGGAGCTCGGGGAGCTCGCCCTGGGTGCGCAGCCGGTCGCGCAGGTCGACGAGCATGGACTCGCCCAGGTTGCCCTGCACGCCGAGCCGGGCCCGCGAGGCAGCCACCCAGAACATGATGAGCATGACCAGCGTCAGCACGCCGTACGCGGCGAGGATGGCCGCGCTGACCTCCCGCTCGACGACCGTCCACGCCCCGGCCACGAGGATCGCCAGGTCGACGCCCGCGAGCACCTTCGGCGTGAGGAACAGTCCGGCCACGACCGCCACGGGGACGTAGGCCGAGAAGGGCACGTTGTCGGGCCACATCAACATGAACCAGCACAGCAGGGTGTTGGCGGCGATGATGGCGGCGGAGGTGGCCGGCTGTCCCCACCGCCCGACCTTCGCCCTCCCGCGCTGGAGCCGGGACGTGACGGAGCGGCGCGCGAGCAGCGTCCTCTCGTCATCCACCGTGAAGATCCTCCGGCGTGGCAGGGTGCGAGGCACCTTCATCGTCTGTGGGGGTGGGCCGGCCCCGGTCCAACCCGCCGCCAGCGTAGTGGGCGGCCGGCTCGCCGCGCGCGGGATCCGCGCAGATCAGCGGGCTCTCAGCCCTGCGCAGGCAACGTCCCCGACGTCTCGTAGGCACTCACCATGTCGATCCGGCGCTGGTGCCGCGGCGCCGCGGAGAACGGCGTGGCGAGGAACGCCGCCACCATCGCCTTGGCCTCGTCCACGGTGTTCATCCGGCCCCCGATCGAGATGACCTGGGCGTTGTTGTGCTCCCGCGCCAGCATCGCCAGCTCGGTGTTGTAGCACAGCGCCGCACGGATGCCCTCCACCTTGTTGGCCGCCATCTGCTCGCCGTTGCCCGAGCCGCCCAGCACGATGCCGAGCGAGTCCGGGTCGGCCGCGACCGCCTCCGCGGCGCGCAGCACGAAGACCGGGTAGTCGTCCTCGGGGTCGAGGGCGTGGGGACCGTGGTTGGTCACCTCGTGACCCTCCGCCTCCAGGAACGAGACCAGCTCGCCGAGCAGCTCGTAGGCGGCGTGGTCGCCGCCGAGGTGGACGCGCATCTGGTGCTCCTCAGTCGCCGGGTCGTCCGGCCGGACACCCTCTCGCGGCGATCCTAGAGCCCCTGTCGCCGGCGCTCTCGCCCAGTGGCGCTGTCGTCAGTCGAAGATGGGGCCGACGGTGCGCGAGCGCTTGAGCTCGTAGAACCCGGGGGTCCCCGCGACGAGCACGCAGCCGTCCCACAGGCGACCGGCGGCCTCGCCCTTCGGGGCCGGGCTCACGACCGGGCCGAAGAACGCCTCACCCTCCACGGCCACGACCGGGGTGCCGACGTCGTCGCCGACGAGGTCGATGGCCCGCTGGTGGCTCGCCCGCAGCTCGGCGTCGTTGACGTCGGAGTCGGCGAAGTCGGCGAGCTCCTCGGGCAGCCCGACCTCCTCGAGGGCGGGACCGATCACCTTGGCGTAGTCCTTCTCGCCACCCAGGTGGATGCGGGTGCCCATCGCGTCGTAGAGCGGCTTGATGACCTTGTCACCGTGCTCGCGGGCGGCCGCGACGATGACGCGAACGGGCCCCCAGCCACGGTCCATCATCGCCCGGTAGTCGGCCGGGAGGTCGCGGCCCTCGTTGAGCACCGACAGGCTCATCACCGACCAGGTCACGTCGACGGAGCGCACGCGCTCGACCTCCATCATCCAGCGGGAGGTCATCCACGCCCAGGGACAGAGCGGGTCGAACCAGAACTCGGCGGACGAACGGGACTCAGCGGTCAGGGAGGCAGTCACACGCACAATCCTGCCACCCGCCCCGGAGGGCCGCACCGGCGGTGCCACCCCGTGGACCATCGTGCGAGGATGGCCCGCGAACCGACCACCCTCGGAGGAGCACTGTGCCCGGCAAGAACCTGACCCGCGACGAGGCCACCACCCGCGCCGCAGTCGTCACCGTCGACCACTACGACGTGTCCCTCGACCTCACGACGTCGGACACCACGTTCCGGAGCACGACGACGGTGTCGTTCACCAGCCGTGAGCCCGGGGCAGAGACCTTCATCGACCTCATCGCGCCGTCCGTCCAGGCGATCACGCTCAACGGCGAGCCGCTCGACCCGGCCACGCACTTCGACGGAGTCCGCATCACCGTCCCGGCCACGGCGGAGCACAACACGCTCACGGTCGACGCCACGGCGGCATACATGAACACCGGGGAGGGGCTGCACCGCTTCACCGACCCGGTCGACGGTGAGGTCTACCTCTACTCCCAGTTCGAGGTCGCCGACTGCCGCCGGATGTTCGCGGTCTTCGAGCAGCCCGACCTCAAGGCGACCTTTGCCTTCACGGTGACTGCTCCCGAGCACTGGCAGGTGGTGTCCAACTCCCCCACGCCCGAGCCGACCCCGGCCGCGGAGGGCACCGCCACGTGGGCGTTCGCCCCGACGGCGCGGATGTCCTGCTACATCACCGCCCTCATCGCCGGTCCCTACGCCGTGGTGCGCGACGAGGTCGGGACCCGTCGCGGCACGGTCCCGCTCGGCATCTTCTGCCGCCAGTCCCTGCTCGAGCACCTCGACGCCGACAACATCTTCGACTGCACGAAGAGCGGCTTCGCGTTCTTCGAGGACGAGTTCGACTGCGAGTACCCGTTCGAGAAGTACGACCAGCTCTTCACGCCCGAGTACAACATGGGCGCGATGGAGAACGCCGGTGCCGTCACCATCACCGAGACCTACATCTTCCGGTCGAAGGTCACCGAGGCCATCGTCGAGCGGCGCGCGCTGACGATCCTGCACGAGCTGGCGCACATGTGGTTCGGCGACCTCGTCACGATGAAGTGGTGGAACGACCTGTGGCTCAACGAGTCGTTCGCCGAGTGGGCGTCGACCACCTGCCAGGCCGAGGCGACCCGCTGGACCAGCGCCTGGACCACGTTCGGCACCTCGGAGAAGGCCTGGGCCTACCGCCAGGACCAGCTCTCCTCGACCCACCCCATCGTCGCCCCGATCCGCGACCTCGAGGACGTCGAGGTCAACTTCGACGGCATCACCTACGCCAAGGGCGCCTCGGTGCTCAAGCAGCTCGTCGCCTACGTCGGCCGGGAGCCGTTCACGGCAGGGCTGCGCGCCTACTTCGCCAAGCACGCCTGGGGCAACACCACGCTGCAGGACCTCCTGCGCGAGCTGGAGACCACCTCCGGTCGCGACCTCGGCACCTGGTCGAAGCTCTGGCTGGAGACCGCCGGGGTCAACACGCTGCGGCCCGAGGTCGACACCGACGACCAGGGCCTGATCTCCTCGGCCCGGATCGTGCAGTCGTACGCCGAGGGGTTCGAGACCCTGCGTCCGCACCGCCTCGCCGTCGGCCTGTACTCCGTCCAGGGTGCCGAGCTGGTGCGCACCGAGCGCTTCGAGCTGGACGTCGAGGGCGAGTCCACCACCCTGCCCCAGCTCGTCGGGCGTCCGGCGCCCGACCTGCTGCTGGTCAACGACGACGACCTCGCCTACGCGAAGATCCGCCTCGACGAGCGCTCGCTCGCGACGGCGCTCGCCCACCCGCGGGGGTTCCGGGACAGCCTCCCCCGGGCGCTGGTCCTCGGCGCCGCCTGGGACATGACCCGCGACGCCGAGATGTCCGCCCGCGACTTCGCCGCGCTGGTGCTGGCCTCACTGCCCGGTGAGACCGACTCGACCCTCCTGCGGGTGCTCCTGGGGCAGCTGCAGATCGCCCTGCACCTCTACGTCGCCCCCGCCCACCGTGACGAGGCGATCGCCGCCGCGGTCCGCGACCTGCGTGCCCTGGCCGAGTCCGCCGCGCCCGGCAGCGACGCCCAGCTCCAGCTGGTCAGCGCGTATGCCGCGCAGCAGCGCGGCGGTGACGACGCGGCATACCTGCGTGGCCTGCTCGACGGCACGGAGGTGCTCGACGGGCTCGCCGTCGACACCGACATGCGCTGGCGGTTGCTCACCTCGCTCGCAGCGTGCGGCGCGGCGAGCGCCGAGGACATCGACGCCGAGCAGCAGCGCGACAACACCGCGACCGGACGCGAACGCGCCGAGCAGGCTCGTGCCGCGTTCCCGACGGCCGAGGCCAAGGCCACCGCGTGGCGCCGCGGCGTGGAGGAGGCGGGGCTGCCCAACTCCGTCCTCGAGGCGATCGCGGCCGGGTTCGTGAACGTCCATGACACGGCCCTCCTCGAGCCGTACGTCGAGAAGTACCACGCCATGCTCGACTCCGTGGAGGAGAAGGGCTCCCACGCGATCATCGAGATCCTGGTGGCCAGCTTCTACCCGACTCCGCTCGCCGACGGCGCACTGCACGACGCGACCGAGGCCTGGCTGACCAGCCACGCCGACGCCCCGGCCGCGCTGCGCCGCCTCGTCCAGGAGAACCGCGACCCGATCGCCCGCGCCCTGCGCGCGCAGCAGCGGGATGCCGATGCCTGAGGCCGTCACGCAAGTCCTCACCGCCCTGTCCGAGGTGACGCCGAAGTCGGCGTGGGAGTGGTTCACCGGGGCGCCGTCGTCGATCGTCATCACCATCGTCGGGGCGCTCATCCTGAGGTGGCTCGCACTGCGCTCGATCGGCCGGGTCGTCAGGGTGACGCTGGCCAGGTCGGACGCCCGGCGCAGCAGGGAGCCCGCCAGCCGGGCCGGTCGGGTGCTGGCCCAGGCCACCGGCGCCGCGCACGAACGGCACCGGCAGCGCACCCTGACGATGGGCTCGTTGCTGCGCAGCTCGGTGACCTTCATCGTCGCGCTGGTCACGATCCTGACCGTGATGGGGATCGTCGGCATCAACCTGGCGCCCGTGCTCGCCACCGCCGGCGTGGGCGGCGTGGCGCTCGGCTTCGGCGCCCAGAGCCTCGTCAAGGACTTCCTCTCCGGCATCTTCATGATCCTCGAGGACCAGTACGGCGTCGGTGACGTGATCGACACCGGCGAGGCGATCGGCACGGTCGAGGAGGTCTCGCTGCGCGTGACGCGGCTGCGCGACGGGCAGGGCGTGGTCTGGTACATCCGCAACGGCGAGATCATCCGGATCGGCAACAAGTCCCAGGGCTGGTCCACCGCGATGGTGGACATCCCGGTGGCCTACTCCGAGAACCTCGAGAAGGTCATCCCGCTGATCCGCACCGTGGTGCACGAGCTCGACGAGAGCCCGGACTGGGCCGAGAAGCTGCTCGAGGAGCCGCAGGTGATGGGCGTCGAGTCGATGACCGGCTCGGTCGTCACCATCCGCGTGATCGCCAAGACGGCGCCGGAGCAGCAGTACGGCGTCTCGCGCGAGATCCGCGAACGGGTCAAGGCCACCTTCGACGAGCACGGCGTGACGGCGCCCGTCATGACACCGTTCGGGCCCGCGGCCGGTGCCCGATGAGTCCGGCCAGCGCGCGATGAGCCTGCAGACGCCAGGTGGCGACCAGCAGGGCAGCTTCTACGACCAGGTCGGCGGGCACGAGACGTTCCGCAAGCTGGTGCACGAGTTCTACCGGGGCGTCGCCACCGACCCGCCACTGCGGGCGCTCTACCCCGAGGACGACCTGGGCCCGGCCGAGGAGCGCTTCCTGATGTTCCTCGAGCAGTACTGGGGCGGTCCGACCACCTACTCCGAGCAGCGCGGCCACCCCCGGCTGCGGATGCGGCACCACCCGTTCAAGGTGACTCCCCTGCAGCGGGACCGCTGGCTGCACCACATCATGGCGGCCGTCGACACGCTGGACCTGCCCCCCGCGAACGACCTCATCCTGCGCGACTACCTCGAACGCGCCGCGCACTCGATGGTCAACTCCCTGGAGGACTGAGGCCGGGCGCAGTTCAGCCCGCGAGACGCTGCAGCCCCACGGCGGACCTGGTTTCCCCGAACGCGTTCGATGCGTCAGCATGGTTCACCGTGACGACCACCCTCCCCACCCATCCTGACCAACCCGTGCCCGACCCCACCGAGTCCGGCCGACCCGCCGCTGACCTCATCCACGCCGCCGGCCCCGCCGACGCCGCCTGGTGGCGGCACGCGGTGATCTACCAGATCTACCCGCGGTCCTGGGCCGACGCGGACGGCGACGGCATCGGTGACCTCCCCGGGGTCACGGCGCGGCTCGACTACCTGAAGGCGCTGGGCGTCGACGCGGTGTGGTTCAGCCCGTTCTACAAGTCACCGCAGGCCGACGCCGGCTACGACGTGGCGGACTACCGCGACATCGACGGCCTGTTCGGCACGCTCGCGGACGCCGACGCCATGGTGGCCCGGGCGCACGAGCTCGGCCTCAAGGTGATCGTCGACCTGGTCCCCAACCACACCAGCGACGAGCACGAGTGGTTCCAGGCGGCGCTGGCGGCCGGTCCCGGGAGCCCGGAGCGGGACCGCTACATCTTCCGCGACGGCAAGGGCCCCGACGGCGACCTGCCGCCGAACGACTGGCACTCCGTGTTCGGCGGCGACGGCTGGACCCGTGTCACCGAGGCGGATGGGTCACCCGGCCAGTGGTACCTCCACCTCTTCGACACCAAGCAGCCCGACCTCAACTGGGACAACCCCGAGATCGGCGACGAGTTCGAGTCGATCCTGCGGTTCTGGCTCGACCGTGGCATCGACGGCTTCCGGGTCGACGTGGCGCACGGCCTGATCAAGGAGAAGGGGCTGCCCGACTACGACGTCGAGCTGCACATCCTCGACGGTGAGCTGAAGCCCGGCGCCCCCATGCCCCCGATGTGGGACCAGGACGCCGTCCACGACGTCTACCGTCGCTGGCACTCGGTGCTGGCCGGGTACGGTGAGCCGGACCGCATCCTCGTCGCCGAGGCCTGGGTCCGTCCGCAGGAGCGCGCCGTCCGCTACGTCCGCCCGGACGAGATGCACCAGGCCTTCAACTTCGACTTCCTGAAGGCGCAGTGGACCGCGGCCGAGCTCCGCGAGGTGATCACGTCCTCGCTCGAGGCAGCCGACTCGGTCGGGGCCCCGAGCACCTGGGTGCTCTCCAACCACGACGTGGTGCGGCACGCCTCACGGCTCGGCCTGCCCGTCGGGGAGCGCCAGCCCAACGGCATCAGCGCGACCGACCCGCAGCCCGACCGGGCGCTGGGCCTGCGGCGGGCCCGCGCCGCGACGACGCTCATGCTCGCACTGCCCGGAGGCGCGTACCTCTACCAGGGCGAGGAGCTTGGCCTGCCCGACTCGACCGACATGCCTGGTGAGTTCCGGCAGGACCCGACCTTCCTGCGCACCAAGGGCAAGGAGATCGGTCGGGACGGCTGCCGCGTGCCGATCCCGTGGCAGAAGGACGCGCCGTCGCTGGGCTTCGGCCCGACCGAGGCGACCTGGCTGCCCCAGCCCGCGGTCTACGGCGACTACGCGGTCGACCAGCAGGACGGCGTCGAGGGGTCGACGCTCGAGCTCTACCGCACGCTCCTGCGGTGCCGTCGTGAGCGCGACCTGGGCACCGGCGGGCTCCGCGCGGCAGAGGGCTTCGGCGACGACGTCGTGGCGCTGGTCAACACCGGTCAGGGGGTGCCGACGCTCGTCGTCGCCAACCTGGGCTCGGAGCCCGTGGCGCTCCCCGAGGGCGCGACCGTCGTCGTCGCGTCGGGCGACCTGACCGACGACGGCCTGGTGCCCACCGACACCACCGTCTGGGCCAGCTTCTGAGCAGGTCCGCTGCTCTCACGACAGACTGAGGTCGTGAGAGCAGCGGACTTCGCCTACTTCGACGCACCGACCCCGGTCGGGCTGGCGCATCGCGGCGGGGCGAAGCTGGCGGCCAACCTCCACCTCGAGAACACCCTGCCGGCGTTCCGCGAGGCGGTGCGGATGGGCTACCGCTACCTCGAGACGGATGTCCACGCCACGGCCGACGGCACGCTGCTGGCGTTCCACGACGTGGCCCTCGACCGCGTCACCGACCAGCGGGGCGTGGTGGCCAAGCTGCCGTATGCCGCGGTGCGGGCCGCGCGGATCAACGGCACCGAACCGATCCCCCTGCTCTCGGACCTGCTCGAGGAGTTCCCCGACACCCGGCTCAACATCGACGTCAAGGCACCCGGCGCGGTCGAGCCGCTCGCCGAGGTGCTGCGCCGGCACGACGCGGTCGACCGGGTCTGCGTGGCCTCCTTCTCCGACCGGCGGCTGCGCGCGGTGCGCCGGCTCGTCGGACCGCGGCTGGCGACCTCCACCGGTCCTGCCGAGGTGGCCGCGCTGCGCCTCGCCCCCCAGCGGGTGGCCTCGTGGCTGCGCTCGCCGGCGGCTGCGCTGCAGATCCCGACCGGGCACGTCGTCGCCGGACGGCGGCTCGACCTGGTCACCCCTGCCCTGGTCGAGCGGGTCCATGCGATGGGCAAGCACGTGCACGTGTGGACCATCGACGACGCCGACGAGATGCACCGGCTCTTCGACCTCGGGGTCGACGGGATCGTGTCCGACCGCATCGACACCCTCGCCGAGGTGCTCGCCGAACGCGGCGTACCGTTGCGCCAGTGACCGCGTCGACCCCGCAACCAGCCCGCGAGGGAGTGTCGGACGAGCCGTCTGCCGGGGCCGAGCGGATCGGGGTCTTCCACCCGCGCTTCCTGCTCCTGTCGGTCTCGCTGGTCGCGCTGATCACGGTGATCGCGTTCGAGGGGATGGCGGTCTCGACGGCCATGCCCGACGCAGCGCGCGACCTCGACGCGGTGCGCTCCTACGGGCTGGCGTTCTCGGTGATGCTGACCACCCAGCTGCTCGGGATCGTCCTGGCCGGTGTCTGGTGCGACCGGTCCGGGCCGCTCCCGTCGCTGTTCGCCGGTCAGCTGCTCTTCGCCGCCGGCTGCGGGGTCTGCGGCGGGTCGCAGTCCTTCGGGCCCTTCCTGGCCGGCCGGGGCGTCGCCGGTCTGGGCGCCGGCCTGATCATCGTCGCCGGCTATGTCGTCATCGGTCGGGCCTACCCGGAGTCGTTGCGCCCCAAGGTCTTCAGCGTCATCTCGGCCGCCTGGGTGCTGCCCTCGCTGCTCGGCCCGCCGATCGCCGCCTGGGTCGCCACGACGTGGTCGTGGCGGTGGGTGTTCTGGCTCGTCGTGGTGCCCGTGGTGGCCGCCGTCGTCCTCGTCCTGGCACGACGCGCGCAGATCGCAGCGGCCGACGAGGGCATCGAAGAGTCCAGTCGCGACCACCGGGAGCACGCCAGGGCGGCGTGGTTCGGGGTGCTCATCGCGGCGTCCGCCGGTGCCCTCCAGTGGGGCACCCACGACCTCGAGGCCACCTGGTCGACCAAGACGGTCACCGCCGTCATCGGCATCCTGGGCATCGCCGTCGCCGCACCACTGCTGCTTCCCCACGGCACCTGGCTGATGCGCCGGGGGCTTCCGTCGGTGATGCTCGCGCGCTTCCTGCTCACCTGCTCGTTCTTCGGCACCATCACCTACATCCCGTTGATGCTGGTCAACGAGCGCGGCCAGTCGCTGGCCACGGCCGGCACCATCCTCGCGGTGGGTTCGCTCGGCTGGTCGACCGGCTCGTGGATCCAGGGCCGGGACCGCTGGGCGGGTCGGCGGCACCAGCTCGTGTCGGTCGGCGGCGTGCTGCTGACGGCCGGCCTGCTCGGCATCGTCGCCGTCGCCCACTTCGACTGGCACCCGTGGCTCATCGCCGTGGCACTCGTGGCGTGCGGCACCGGCATGGGGCTGGGCACCGCGAGCCTGTCGGTGCTCTCGCTCACCCTCACGTCGCCGGCCGACCACGGCACGACCTCCTCATCGCTCCAGCTGGCCGACGTGCTCGGCTCGGTGCTCGGCATCGCCGCGGCCGGTGCGGTGTTCGCGGCGCTGCACACCACGGCCGGCCGTGACGTCCCCGTCTTCGTCGGAATCTGGCTCGGCCTGAGCGCGGTGGCTGCCCTCGTCGTGGTGGCGGGTCGGCGGATCAGGACGTGACGGCCCTGGGCCAGGGCTCCTGACCTCCCTGCCGGGTGGAGCGGCCCCGGACGGCCGCGAGGACTGCCGCCATGTCGAGCCCTCCCCACCCGCCGTCGACGGTCTCGGCGAACAGGTCTCGCGCCGCCTCGGCCAGCGGCGTGGCCACCCCGGCCGCGTGCGCTGCGGAGACCACGAGCTCGGCGTTCATCAGCACGTCGGCCGCACCAGCCTGCACGGCCCAGTCGCCGGCCACCAGCTTGGCGAGCTTGGCCCGCGACACGGTGCTGGCCATCGGGCCCTCGTCGACGACCCTGCGGAGCACGTCGAGGTCGAGGTCGTGGGCCGCGGCGAAGTGGAACGCCTCGACGAGCCCGGTCACCTGGGTGATGAGGAACAGGTTGACGGCAAGCTTGGTGAGCAGCCCACTCCCCACGGGACCGGTCTCCACGACGACCCTGCCCAGTGGCGCCAGCAGCGGCGCGACCCGGGCGCGCACGTCCGGCTCACCCGCGAGCATGACGACGAGCTGGCCAGCCTCCGCGACCGGCCTCGACCCGGAGACCGGCGCCTCCGCATACCACCCGCCTGCGCCGGCCACCTCCTCCCCGAGGCGCACGGAGAAGGCCGGCGAGGTGGTGCCGAGGTGCACCAGTGTCCGTCCGGCCACCAGCTCGGCGAACGCGTCAGTGCCACGGGGCAGGGTGGCGTCGACGCCGTGCTCTCCCGCGAGCATCATCAGGACGACGTCGCTGCGCTCGAAGAGCTCGGTCAGGTCGGTCGCTTCGTGGGCCCCCAGGCCGGCCAGGTGGTCGACGGCGGGTCGGGACCGGTTCCAGACGACCAGCTCCTGACCGGCGGCCAGCAGGTGGGTCGCCATGGGCAGCCCCATGATGCCGAGCCCGACGAACCCCAGGGTCATCCTCTGCCTCCTCCGTGCCGACTATGTCAGTTGTCATAGTAGAGGCAAGTATGACGCGTGTCATAGTCTGTGGACATGACCGAGCTCGAGCGTTCGCCGCGGCAGCGGATGGTGTACGAGGCCGCCCAGGCGTTGCGCGAGGACGGTCTCGCCGGGGCCTCGTTGCGGACGGTGGCCGCCCGCGCGGACGCACCGCGCGGCTCCCTCCAGCACTACTTCCCCGGCGGCAAGGACCAGCTCGTCACCGAGGCGTTGCACTGGGCCGGTGAGTTCGCCGCGGCGCAGGTCCGCACCTACCTGGCCACCGCCCGACGGCCCACGCCCTCCGGGATGTTCGACGACCTCGTGCGGGGTTGGTGCCGCGAGCTGGAAGCCCGTCAGTTCGCCCGGGGCTGTCCTGTCGCCGCGTCGGTCGCCGACGCCTCCCACACCAACCCCGAGGTGCGCGCAGCAGCCGCCTCCGCCCTCGCGACCTGGCAGGAGCCGCTGAGGGCCGGCCTGCGGGCGATGGGCGTCCGCCCCGCCCGGGCGGCCGCCCACGCCACCCTCATGCTGGCCGCCCTCGAAGGCGGCCTCGTGCTGGCGCGCGCCGAGCACGACACCCGCCCCCTGCGCGTGGTCGCCCGGGAGCTCGCGCCGGTGCTCGACGCCGCGGCGCCATGAGGCGGTGGCGCCGGGCCCTGGCGGCCACCCTTCTCCTGGGCGGGGCCGCGTGCACCGCAGGCCCCGCCCCTCCTCCGGCGCCGGCGCCTGCTCCCCTCGACTGGACGGTGGTCGACCTGCCCGACGGCGCCGTCCCCCTGCTGGTTCGTGCCGGCGGGGACGGCTTCCTGGTCGCCGCCCGGACGGGGGAGCGCGCCTCGATGTACCGCCTGCCCTCGTCCGTGACCGGCGCACCCGAGCCGGTCACGGTGGAGCCGCACAGCGTCTACGCCCCAGCCGCCCGGTGGGTCGACCTCGCGACCGACGGGGCGCGCGTGCTGGCCCTCGGCCGCGCCTCTGGCGGCGCGCACGGCCTGCCGCGCTGGACCGTGTGGGACGGCACGCCGACCCGGCTGGTGGAGCGACCCCAGCCGTTCGAGGCCTTCGGCGGCCCCCGCTCCGGCGGGCTGGCGGCCGTGGGACTGGGCCGCTCGGAGGTGCTGGTGGGCACCTGGGACGACGACGGCGCGGGGCTCGACGCCCGGGTGTGGACGCGGTCGGCGCCGACGACGTGGGAGCGCGTGCCGGTCGCGCCGGCGCTGGCCAGCACGGTCCGCCTCCTCCCCCAGCCGGCTGCGGTGGCCTCCTCACCCGCTAGCCTCCTCGTGGCCGGCTCGGTGACCGACCTCGGCGAGGGGGCGTCGGTGGTGACCCGGGCGGCCGCCTGGGTGGCTCCGGATGCGACCGGGCCCTGGGAGGCTCTCGAGCTTCCCGCCACCACCGTGTCCGCCCGCGCGACGGGCGTGGCGTGCGGTGGGCACGACTGCTGGGTCGCAGGCACGGACGGGGAGGCTCCAGCGGCCTGGCGGGTGGTGGGCACGACAGTGACCCCCCAGCACCTCCCCGCCGGGCCCGGCACCTCCGACCTGCCGCCCGCGGTGGCCGCGGTGGCCGCGGTGGAAGGCCACGCGTGGATGGCGTACGCGGTGCAGAGCCGCAGCAGGCTCGCCCGCACGGCCGGACGTGGATGGGTCGGCGTCGAGGGCCCTCCGGGGCGCCCGGTCTCGCTGGCCGCGGTGCCCGGTCGGCTCTACCTCGTGGCGGTCGCGGCGGACGGACCACACCTCTGGACCGCAGCAGCCGGTTGACCTCGGCCGGTCGTCAGCGGATGAGGACGTGACCAGCCGCTGTCGACAACCGGGTCCATCGGCCGTGCGCCCAGACCGTCACCTCCGCTTCCGTCCCCGACGCACCCACGAAGCCCAGCACGTGTGCCGCGAAGGCACCGCCCGCGGGCACCGGCGGAGTGGTCGCCGTCAGACGCCCCCACACCTGACGGCGCAGGGCTGCGACCGCGGACCCACCGGCATCGGCCGGCACCCCCTGGGCCACCTCCTCGATCCCCTGCCGAGCCACGGCATGGACGTCGCCCGCAGCCACGGCTCCGACGCGTTCCCAGCCACCGCGCGGGGGTGCCATGGCGGCCCACGGCACCCGGACGGTGACCGGCGGCAGCGCGAGCGTCGACCCGCCCTCGCGGGCGAGCCGGTCGGTCAGCGCCGCCAGCGGGACGGTGACGTCGACCTCGGCCGGCTCACCCAACGGCATGGCGCGCAACCCGATGACGACCCCCTCCGCCATCAGGCCGCTGCCGGGCAGGACCCCGACGTAGGCCGCCAGCGTGCGACCCGATGCCTGGAGCCGGATGGCGCCGTCGGGGTCGGCACCCTTGGCGCGGCTGACGAAGGTGCGCAGGTCGTCGAGCCCCTGCACGTCGGGGAAGACCAGCTCCATCAGCGCCTCCGCCAGCGGAACGGCACCGGCTCACCGGAGTGCGAGCGCAGCACGTCGCGGAGCGACTCGTCCATCCGCCGCGGCGTGCTGGTGGCGAAGTCGTAGAGGACCAGGGTGGTCTCTGCCCGCGCGTAGACCACGTCGCCGCCCTCCTCGGTGAGGGGACGACCGTCACGCACCTCGTAGGCGAGGTCGAAGCCGGCACCGCCGATCCTGGTGGCCCACATCTCGACCACGATGGGCGGCACGCGGTAGAGCAGCGGCGCGAGGTACTCGATCTCGTGACGCGCGACCAGGATCCCCTCCGAGAGCACCGAACGGTCCTGGCCGAACCACTCCTCGAAGCCGATCACCCGGGCGTCCTCGAGCAGCCGCAGGAACTGCACGTTGTTGACGTGCCCGTAGGCGTCCATGTCACTCCACCGCAGGGGCACGTTGACGCGGTAACGCGCCGCGGGGGCTGCGTGCTGCGGGCTGCTCCGGTCGGGGGTCTGGTCGGCGGGCATGTGGACATCCTCGCAGGGCTGTCGGGCGGGCGGCATACGGTGGTCGGCATGGAGACGACCGCACCGCCCGGGCTCGCGACGCAGGCCACCACCGTGCTGCGACGGCTGGTGGGCCGCGACGACGCGGTCTTCCGCGACGGCCAGCTCGAGGCCGTGCAGGCCCTCGTCGGTCAGCGCCGGCGGGTGCTCGTGGTCCAGCGCACCGGGTGGGGCAAGTCGGCGGTCTACTTCGTGTCGACCGCGCTGCGCCGCGCCGAGGGCGCCGGGCCGACCGTGATCGTCTCGCCACTGCTGGCCCTGATGCGCGACCAGGTCGCAGCAGCCGGACGGGCGGGCATCCGCGCGGTCACCATGAACTCCGCCAACGCCGACGAGTGGGGCCAGGTCTCGGCAGCCCTGGCCGCCGACGAGGTCGACGTCCTGCTCGTCAGTCCCGAGCGGCTCAACAACCCGAGGTTCCGCGACGAGCAGCTGCCCGACCTCGCCCGGCGGTGCGGCCTGCTCGTCGTCGACGAGGCCCACTGCGTGTCCGACTGGGGGCACGACTTCCGCCCCGACTACCGGCGGATCCGCGACCTGCTGACCAACCTGCCGGCCGACACCCCGGTGCTGGCGACCACCGCCACCGCCAACGCACGGGTCGTCACCGACGTCGTCGAGCAGCTCGGTGCCGGCGGTCACGACGTGCTGACCCTGCGCGGCGGGCTGGCCCGCGACTCGCTGCGGCTCGGCGTGATGCAGCTGACGTCGCCCGAGCAGCGGCTGGCCTGGCTGCTCGCCCACCTCGGCTCGCTGCCCGGCAGCGGCATCGTCTACACCCTCACCGTCTCGGCGGCCGAGGACATCGCCGTAGCGCTGCGCGAGGCGGGCCACGAGGTCCGCGCCTACACCGGTCGCACCGACCCGGCCGACCGCGAGCGGCTCGAGGCCATGCTGCGTGACAACCAGGTCAAGGCACTGGTGGCCACCTCTGCGCTGGGCATGGGGTTCGACAAGCCAGACCTGGGGTTCGTGCTCCACCTCGGCGCGCCGTCCTCCCCGGTCGCCTACTACCAGCAGGTCGGCCGAGCCGGTCGCGCCACCGAGCGGGCCGACGTCCTGCTGCTCCCCGGCCCGGAGGACAAGGACATCTGGGCCTACTTCGCGTCCGCCTCGATGCCCCGCCAGGAGCAGGCCGATGCCGTCCTCACCGCCCTGGCCGGCTCGGCGAAGGCGCTGTCGACCGTCGCCCTCGAGTCGATCGTCGACATCCGCCGCACCCGGCTCGAGCTGCTGCTCAAGGTCCTCGACGTCGACGGGGCGGTGCAGCGCGTGCCGGGTGGGTGGACGTCGACCGGCCGGCCCTGGACCTACGACGCCGAGCGCTACGAGCGGGTCACGGCGGCCCGGGTGCGCGAGCAGGACCTCATGGTCCGCTACGAGCAGACCGACGGCTGCCGGATGGCCTTCCTCCAGGAGTCGCTCGACGACGACACCGCGGCGCCGTGTGGGCGCTGCGACTCGTGTGCCGGCACCTGGTTCCCCACCGAGATCCCCGACGTCGCGGTCACCACGGCGCGAGGCCGGCTGGAGCGCGCCGGGGTCGAGCTGGAGACCCGGTCGCAGTGGCCGTCGGGCATGGATCGGCTCGGCGTGCCCGTGCGCGGCCGGATCGGCGCCGACGAGGCGATGGAGACCGGCCGGGCGGTGGCGCGGCTGACCGACCTCGGGTGGGGCCAGCAGCTGCGTTCGATCCTGCGGGCCCCCGACGCCCCGGTGCCACCGGAGCTGTTGCGGGCGTGTGTGCCGATCCTGCGGGACTGGGGCTGGGCCGATCGACCCGTGGCCGTGGCCACGGTGCCGTCGCGCACCCACCCCCAGCTCGTCGAGTCGCTCGGTCGAGGCATCGCCGAGATGGGGCGGATGCAGTGGCTGGGCGCTCTCGACCCGGTCGAGGGCGGACCGGTCGGCGAGGCCGGCGGCAACAGCGCGTTCCGCCTGGCCGGCGTGTGGGGACGGCTCGAGGTCGGCGCCGAGCAGGCGTCAGGCCTGCGCGGTCTCGACGGCCCCGTCCTGCTGGTCGACGACGTCGCCAGCTCGCGCTGGACCCTCACCGTCGCGGCCGCCGCGCTGCGCCGGGCCGGTGCCAGCGGCGTGCTCCCGTTCGTCCTCGCGCTCGACGCCTGACCCCGGGACGCCAGTTCCGGACACGCCTGAGCCAGAGACGCCCGTTCCAGACCCGCCCGGCACCTCCAGCGGCACGGTGAAGATCGGCAGGAACAGCTGGACGACCGGACCGATCAACACGGCATACAGCACCGTCCCGAGCCCGACCACGCCGCCGAGCAGCCAGCCGACGACGAGCACCGTCACCTCGATGCTGGTGCGCACCAGCCGGAAGCTGCGCCCGGTGCGCCGCACGAGGCCGGTCATCAGGCCGTCTCGCGGGCCGGGGCCGAACTGGCTGCCGATGTAGAGCGCACCGGCCAGGCCGTTCAGCACGATGCCGCCGACGAGCAGGGCCACCCGCGCAGCCATCAGGTCGGGCGCGGCGAGCAGGGCGAGGGTGGCATCGGTGGCCAGGCCGATGACGATGACGTTGGCCACGGTCCCCAGACCCGGCCACTGGCGCAGCGGGATCCACAACAGCAGCACCGCCACCCCGACGATGATGGTCACGGTGCCGAAGCTCACTGGCAGGTGGCGGGCGATGCCGTAGTGGAAGACGTCCCACGGATCGAGCCCGAGCCCGGATCGCACCATCATCCCCATCGACACCCCGTAGAGCGTCAGCCCGACGGCGAGCTGGACCAGCCGGCGCGTGGTGCGCCCGGCGCGCAGCTGCTGCCGGGGTGTGAGGGAGGCAAGGGAGGTGCGGGTCATGGTCCCTAGATTGGCTGCCATTGGCCTGTTCTTCCATAGCCAATCGTGCGAAAGTGGTCTGCATGCCAGCCCGCACCATCTCCGCGACCCGCCTGGTCCCCATGCTGGGCGCAGCGCTCGACACCGCCCCTGCCTACCGCGGCCTCGCCGACGCCGTCCGGCTCCTGGTCGCCGACGGCCGCATCCCGGTGGGCACCCGCCTCCCGAGCGAGCGCGATCTCACCGCCACCCTGGGCGTCAGCCGCACGACGGTGACCCGCGCGTATGCCGAGCTGCGCGACCGTGGTTACCTCACCTCGCGCCAGGGGTCCGGCAGCGTCGTGGCCCTGCCGGGTGACCCGGCCGGGCGCCGGCAGGCCTCGGCCCTGCACCCGACGGCAGAGCCCGGTGACGGCGCCGTCATCGACCTCACCTGTGCCTCGATGAGCGCCCCGGCCGGCACCGTGGCGGCCTACGAACGAGCCGTGGCCGAGCTGCCGCGCTACCTCGCGGGAACCGGCTACCACCCGCTCGGGCTGATGGCGCTGCGCGAGGCCCTGGCGCAGCGGTTCACCGAGCGCGGGCTGGCGACGACGCCCGACCAGGTCATGGTCACCAGCGGCGCCCTGGCCGGCCTCGCCGTCACCGCGCGGGCCCTGCTCTCCCCCGGCGACCGGGTGCTCCTCGAGAGCCCCACCTACCCCAACGCGATCGAGACCCTGCGGCGCTCCGGCGCCCGGGCCGTGGGCCTGCCCCTGGACCGCGGTGGGTGGGACCTCGGCGCCGCCGACGCGGCGTTGCGCCAGACCGCGCCCCGGGCCGCCTACCTCATCCCCGACTTCCACAACCCGACCGGCGCCCTGATGCCCGACGCCCAGCGCGCCGAGCTCGGCGCCGCCCTCGCAGGCACCCACACCGTGGGCGTGGTCGACGAGACGCTGGTCGACCTCGCCCACGACCCGGCCATCGCGATGCCACGCCCGCTGGCAGCCCACCACCCACGCACGGTGACCCTCGGCGGTGCGAGCAAGACCTTCTGGGGCGGTCTGCGGGTCGGGTGGATCCGGGCCCCGCGCGAGCTCATGCCGGCCCTCGTCGGTGCCCGCCTGACGCTCGACCTCGGCGCCCCGGTGCTCGAGCAGCTGGTGCTCACCGACCTGCTCGCACACCGCGAGGAGGTCGTCGCCGATCGCCGCACCGCCATCGTGTCCACCCGTGACGCGCTGATCGCCGCGCTGCGGGATCGGTTGCCGCAGTGGCGGTTCCGTGTCCCCGAGGGCGGTCTGTGCCTCTGGGTCGAGCTGCCCGACGCGCTCTCGACGCCGCTGTGCGCGGCGGCCGACCAGCGCGGGGTCGTGCTGGCCCCCGGGTCGCAGTTCGCCGTCGAGGGAGGCATGGAGCGCTATCTGCGGCTGCCCTTCACCGGGCACCCGCCCGAGGTCGTCGAGGACGCCGTCGAGCGCCTGGCGCTGGCCTGGGGCGATGCGCAGTCGGCCCGACCGACCCGCCACGGAGGATCCCCCCTCGTCGCGTGAGTCGCCCCGAGATCGCGTCGCCCCGAGATCGCGTCGCCCGAGATCGCGTCGCCCGAGATCGCGTCGCCCGAGATCGCGTCGCCCCGAGATCCCGGCTCTCGGGTGTCCCGCTAGGGTCGGCACGTGACCGACCAGCGCAGCACCGACCCGAACACCGCTGACTCCCAGTCCGGCTTCGACCCGCTGACCGACCTGCTCGACACCCTCGACCTCGAGGAGCTGGGCACCGCGAAGATCACCGTCGAGGGCGTCGGCGACCGGGCCGACTTCGGCGAGTCGGGAGCCACCGTCTTCCTGGGCCGCAGCCAGAAGATGCCGCACGGTCGCGTCTTCGGTGGTCAGGTCCTCGCCCAGTGCGTCATCGCCGCCGGTCGCACCATGCAGGACGTCGACGACGGTGACGGCCCACGCCGGATCCACTCGCTGCACGGCTACTTCATGCGCCCCGGTGACGACACCCAGCCGATCCGGTTTGCCGTCGAGCGGATGCGCGACGGCAACTCGTTCTCGACCCGTCGGGTGCACGCCATCCAGGACGGCGTGCCGATCCTGTCGATGATCACGTCGTTCCAGGAGGCCTCCGGTGGCCTCGACCACCAGGACGCGATGCCGCAGGTCCCCGGTCCCGACGAGCTGCGGTCGCTCGCCGACGAGTTCGGCGGCATCGACCACCCCGGGGCCCGGCACCTGCTCAAGCGACCCATCGAGCACCGGCACGTCGAGAGCAACCTGTTCGTGGCCCCCGGGGCCGAGCTGACCGCCCACCAGAGTGTCTGGATGCGGGCGCTCGGCCGGCTGCCCGACGACCCGTTGATCCATGCGGCCGTGCTGGCCTACGCCTCGGACTACACGCTGCTGGAGCCGGTGATCCGCCGGCACGGGCTGACCTGGACCGACCGGCGGCTGCGCCCGGCCAGCCTCGACCACGCGATGTGGTTCCACCGTCCGGTGCACGTCGACGAGTGGATCCTCTACAGCCAGGAGTCCCCGTCCGCCTCGGGCGGTCGCGGTCTCGGGATCGGTCGCATGTTCGCGGCCGACGGCACCCTCGTGGCCACCGTCGCCCAAGAGGGCATGGTCCGCGTCAAGGAGTCCTGACCCAGCCCACCGGATGCGGCGCGGGGCCACGGACGGTGAGCGGGCACCAGCCCCGCGCGACCGACTACCTCGCCACCGAGTGACCGTTCGCCGGGGTCATCCGCACGACGGCGGCGGTGAACGGCGGGAGGTGCACGCCACGCCCGCGCAGCCGGGTCTGCTCCGGCTCCCACGCGAGCACCACGCTCTCAGGCTCGGCATCCAGCGGCACGGTCCACCGCGAGTGGGCCAGGTTGGCCACGATGCGGTGAGCGCCACGCCGGACGACCAGCCATCCGTCGGCCTCGTCGAAGTCGACGTCGATGGACTCGAGGCTGCCGTTGCCGAGGTCGAACTCCTTGCGGCGCAACGCGATCAGCTCGCGGTACCACCCGAACATCCGCGCGTGCGGCCCTTCGTGGAGCTCGGCCCAGTCGAGCTGGGAGCGCCGGTAGGTCTGCTCGTCCTGGGGATCGGGCACGTCCTCGGCCGCCCAGCCGTGCGCCTCGAACTCGCGCCGGCGTCCCTCGGTCACGGCGCGTTGCATGGCGGGCTCGCCGAAGTCGGTGAAGAACTGGAACGGCGTCGTGGCCGCCCACTCCTCCCCCATGAAGACCATCGGTGTGAACGGTCCGAGCAGGTAGAGGGCGGCTCCGATCGCCTGCCGTCCGGGCGTGACGAGCGAGGAGATCCGGTCGCCCCGGGCCCGGTTGCCGACCTGGTCGTGGGTCTGCAGGTAGGCGAGGAACCGTCGCCCGTCGACACTGTGGCGGTCGACCGGTGCACCCCACTGGGCGCCGCGGAAGGTGGACCACTGCCCGTCGTGCAGGAACGCCTTCGTCAGCGTCTTCGCGAGCACGGCGAGCGGACCGCCGTCGGGCAGCGCCCGGCAGTGTCCGGCGAAGTCGCCGTAGTAGGCCTGCGTCTCGCCGGTGAGGGTGACGTGCAGCGCGTGGTGGATGTCGTCGTCCCACTGCGCATCCATGCCGAGCCCGCCGTCCGCCGTCGGCGTGACCGTGCGGGGGTCGTTGAGGTCGCTCTCGGCGATCAGGTCGAGCGGTCGCCCCAGCCGGGCGCTGAGCGCGGCCACCTCGTCGGCGAGCTGCGCGAGCAGGTGCTGGCGGGAGTCGTCCTTCAGCTCGTGGACGGCGTCGAGGCGCAGCGCGTCGACGTGGAAGTCGGCGAACCAGCGCAACGCGTTGTCGACCATCCAGCGCCGGACGTGCAGGCTGCCCGGGCCATCGAGGTTGAAGCCGCTGCCCCACGGGGTCGGGTGGGTGTCGGAGAAGTACGGGCCGAACCGCGACAGGTAGTTCCCGACCGGGCCGAGGTGGTTGTAGACGACGTCGAGGCAGACCCCGAGCCCCAGCCCGTGGCAGGCGTCGACGAAGCGCTGCAGCGCCGCCGGCCCGTCGTACTCGTCGTCCACGGCCCACGGCCCGACGCCGTCGTACCCCCAGTTCCAGCGGCCCGGCCACGACGCGACCGGCATCAGCTCGACGACGTCGACCCCGAGCTCGACCAGGTGGTGCAGCCGTCGCTGCGCCGCATCGAGCGTGCCCTCGGGCGTGAAGGTGCCGACGTGCAGCTCGTAGACCACCGCGCCGAGGACGCCCTCGCCATGTTGTGGACCGGCCCACGTGGCGTCCCGCCAGGTGTGCTGGGTCGCGTCGAACCACCGGCTCTCACCGTGCACGCCGTGCGGCTGCCACGCCGAGCGCGGGTCGGGGGTGACGTCACCGCCGTCGAGCCGGAAGCCATAGTCCAGGCACGGGTATGCCGTGCTGTCGGCCGGCGCGGCCGGCGCCTCCCAGCGCCACCAGCCGTCGCCCTTGGGCTCCATCGAGCTGCGCTGGGCCGCCTGGTCGTCGAGCGACCACTCGATCTCCACGTGCTCCGCCGAGGGGGCCCACACGGTGATCTCGGGCCCGGGACCGGGCCGGGTCCCGGCGGGCTCCGTCGCGGGCTGGAGGGTCGCGTCGGTCGTCTTCATCGCGGGTCTGCGTTCATGTGGCCCCCAAGGCTGCCATGCCGCACCAGCAGGGCCACCGGAAGGTCGCGCAGCAGGTCGCCCAGTGCGGAGGTCCCGTCGCCGTGACGCCCGACCGGCCGGTCGCGCAGCAGGTCCACCCACTCCCCCTCGGGCAGCGCCAGCGTGGCGCTGCCCCAGCCACCGTCGCGTCGCAGCTGCTCCCCCAGCCGGGTGACGACGGCGACCACCTGCACACCGTCCTCGTCCCCACGACCCACGGCCAGTGCGTGCGGGGTCGAGGCGGGCACGGCGGCATACGTGGCGTGCCGGCCGGTGAACCACTCGGGGTGGTCACGACGCAGCCTGAGCGCTCGCGAGGTGACGAGGAGCTTCTCGGCGGCCAGGTCGTCCGGCGGCTCGCCCGCGTCGAGGCGGGCCAGCCGGTCGCGGCGGTCGGCGTAGTCGACCGGTCGGCGGTTGTCCGGGTCGACGAGGGAGAGGTCGACGAGCTCGGTGCCCTGGTAGACATCGGGCACCCCGGGCAGCACGAGCTGGAGCAGCTTCTGACCGAGGGTGGTCTCGCGGGCTGCCACCGAAGCGCGGTCGACCCAGCGGGCCAACTGCGAGACGAGCGCCGGCTCGGTGGTGAGGGCGGCCACGAACGCGGCCACGTCGCCCTCGTAGGCCTCGTCCGGGTCGACCCAGGTGGTGTGCTGCTTCGCCTCGCGGATCGCCTTGGTGGCGTAGGACTGCAGCCGGTCGGTGTCGATCGGCCAGGCACCGACCGCAGCCTGGAGGAGGAGATACTCGGTGGCGGCATCGAGGTTGACGCCACGGTGGGGTGCCGCCAGCTCGCGGGTCCGGCGGACCCAGTCGGCCCACTCCCCCGGCAGCTCGGCGACGACCGAGAGCCGGGCACGGACGTCCTCGGACCGCTTGGTGTCGTGGGTGCTCAGCGTCGTCATCGTCGTCGGCCAGGTGGCCAGCTGCCGGGTCGCGAAGGCGTGCAGCCCGGCCGGGTCGAGGCCGAGGTGGCCGGGGTCGCCACCGACCTCGTTGAGCCCGGTGAGCCGGGCGTAGCGGTAGAAGGCGGTGTCCTCGATCCCCTTGGCCATCACCGGGCCACAGGTCTGCTGGAACCGCACCATGAACTCGCGGTGCACCGCTTCCGCCGCCTCGTCGAGCTCGTGCAGCGGGGTGCCCTCGGCCAGCAGCGCGACGATCCCGACGGCGTCCTGGTCGGCGTCGGCGGCGATGGCGGCCGCACGGGCCTCGGCGTGGGCGAGCACCTGGAGCTGGTCGTGGTCGGCCGGCTGACCCGGCACGAGGTAGGCGCGGTAGCGGTCCATCGCGACCAGGAGCGCCCCGAGCCCTCGGCGCAGCGACTCCTGGTCCTCATCGGGCACGATCCGTGCGAGCAGGCGCAGCAGCCGGTTGACCTCGGCCGCCTGCACCTGCTCGACGACCTGCTCCTTGGCGCCTCGGACCAGCTCGGCGAGGTCCTGCTCCTGACCGACCAGCTCGGTCAGCAGGTCGGTCAGGGGTCCCTCGGCGGCCGGGTCGACAAAGACCTGCTGGACGCGGAGCAACGTGTCGTAGCCGGTGGTGCCGGCACAGCGCCAGTCGTCGGGCAGCTGCTCCTGCCCCTCGAGGATCTTCTCGGCGACCACCCAGGCGTCACCGGTCGCGTCGGCCAGGCGGGCGAGGTAGCCGCGCGGGTCGGCCAGGCCGTCGGGATGGTCGATCCGGAAGCCGTCGATCGTCCCCGCGTCGAACTCCTCGAGCAGCAGGCGGTGGGTGTGGTGGAAGACGTCCGGGTCCTCGACCCGCACGGCCGCGAGCGTCGTCACGTCGAAGAAGCGGCGGTAGTTGAGGCGGGTGCCGCCCTCACGCCAGTCGCAGAGCCGGTAGTGCTGCGCCGCAACGAGATCCGGGAGGTCGAGGCCCTCCGTCCCCGGCCGCACCGGGAAGACGTGGTCGAAGTAGCGCAGGACGGTCTCGTCGCCGTGTGGTCCCCCACCGCCCTCGACGGCAAGCTCACCCGAGGCCAGTACCGCGTCGAGCGACTGGCCGAGCACGGGCACCAGCACCCGGCCGTCCTCGGCGTCCCAGTCCACGTCGAACCAGTGCGCGTGGTCGGACTCGCGCCCGTCCCGCAGCACGAACCACCAGGGGTGGTTGAGCGACGCGGGGGTCGGCGTGGTCATGTGGTTGGGCACCACGTCGACGACCATCCGCAGCCCGGCGTCCCGCAGCGCGGTCGACAGGGCGTCGAAGCCCTCGGCGCCGCCCGCCTCCTCGTTGAGGAACTCATGGCTGACGACGTCGTAGCCGTGGGTCGACCCCGGCGCCGGAGCCAGCACCGGCGAGAGGTAGGCGTGCGAGACCCCCAGTGCCGCAAGGTAGTCCGCCTGAGCCGCAGCGTCGCTGAACGTGAAGGCGGGCTGCACCTGCAGCCGGTAGGTCGCGGTGGGCACCGCGCGTGCCGACGACGGGCGGTGCGGGGTGGCACCACCCGACAGACCGGGCTGCGGCTCGCTCATCGGCGGGCGACGACGGCCCCCGCGGGAGCACCCGAGGGCACCGGGCGCGGGCACCGGAGCACCACGACGCTGCGCCCCTCCGCCGTCACCTCCGCGTCGGGCTCGTACTCCGTGGCCGGGACCTCCTGGGCCGAGGTGTCGAGCTCGGTCACCCAGCGCTCGCCGTACTCGGCACCCGGCAGGACGAACGGCAGCCGGTCGTCGTGACCGTTGAAGATCACCAGGAAGTGGTCGTCGAGCGTCTGCTGACCGCGGGTGTCCGGCTCGGGGATGGCCTGCCCGTTGAGGAAGACCATCATCGAGCGCGCATAGCCGTTGTCCCAGGACTCCTCGTCCATGTGGCCACCGCTCGGCTCGAACCACGCGATGTCGCCGACCGCGCTCTCGCCACCGTGGTCGGCCGAACCGGCGAAGAACCGGCGGCGTCGGAAGACCGGGTGCTCGCGGCGCAGGGCGACCAGCCGCTGCGTGAAGGCGATGAGGTCGAGCTGGTCCTGGTCGAGGTCCCAGTCGATCCACGAGATCTCGTTGTCCTGGCAGTAGCCGTTGTTGTTGCCGCCCTGGCTGCGGCCGAGCTCGTCGCCGTGCAGGATCATCGGCACACCCTGCGACAGCAACAGCGTCGTGAGGAGGTTGCGCTGCTGCCGGAGCCGCAGGGCGTTGACCTTCTTGTCCTTCGTGGGCCCCTCGACACCGCAGTTCCATGAGCGGTTGTGGCTCTCGCCGTCGTTGCCGTCCTCACCGTTCGCGTCGTTGTGCTTCTCGTTGTAGGACACCAGGTCCCGCAACGTGAAGCCGTCGTGCGCGGTGACGAAGTTGATCGACGCGATGGGCTTGCGGCCGCTGTGCTCGTAGAGGTCGCTGGATCCGGTGATGCGCGAGGCGAACTCGCCCAGGGTCGCGCTCTCACCCCGCCAGAAGTCGCGGACGGTGTCGCGGTACTTGCCGTTCCACTCGGTCCACAGCGGCGGGAAGTTGCCGACCTGGTAGCCGCCGTCGCCGACGTCCCAGGGCTCGGCGATCAGCTTGACCTGGCTGACGACCGGGTCCTGCTGCACCAGGTCGAAGAACGCCGACAGCTTGTCGACCTCGTGGAACTGGCGGGCCAGCGTCGCGGCGAGGTCGAACCGGAACCCGTCGACGTGCATCTCGGTGACCCAGTAGCGCAGCGAGTCCATGATCAGCTGGAGCACGTGGGGGTGCCGCATGAGCAGGCTGTTCCCGGTGCCGGTGGTGTCGTAGTAGTGCGCCTTGTCGTCGTCGACCAGCCGGTAGTAGGCGGCGTTGTCGATCCCGCGGAAGCAGATCGTGGGGCCGAGCTGGTTGCCCTCGGCGGTGTGGTTGTAGACCACGTCGAGGATGACCTCGATGCCGGCCTCGTGGAGCGCCTTGACCATCCCCTTGAACTCGGCCACCTGTTCACCGCGCGTGCCGTATGCCGCGTAGCCGTTGTGTGGCGCGAGGAACCCGATCGTGTTGTAGCCCCAGTAGTTCGACAGGCCCTGGTCGCGCAGGGTGAAGTCGTTGACGAACTGGTGCACCGGCATCAGCTCGATGGCGGTCACGCCGAGCTTGCGCAGGTGCTCGATGGTGACGGGGTGTGCGATCCCGGCGTACGTGCCGCGGATGTCGTCGGGGATGTCGGGGTGGGTCTCGGTGAGACCCTTCACGTGGGCCTCGTAGATCACGCTGTTGTGGTACTCGTGTCGCGGCGCCCGGTCCTGGCCCCAGTCGAAGAACGGGTTGATGACCACGGACAGCATGGTGTGGCCGAGGCTGTCCTCGACGTTGGCCTTGGCCGGGTCGTCGCTCGGGTCGCCGAAGTCGTAGGAGAACAGCGACTGGTCGCCGTCCGGCTGACCGTCGATCGCCTTGGCATAGGGGTCGATCAGGAGCTTGTTGGGGTTGCAGCGGTGGCCCTCGGCCGGGTTGTACGGGCCGTGCACGCGGTAGCCGTAGCGCTGGCCCGGTTGCACCCCCGGCAGGTAGGCGTGCCAGACGAACCCGTCGACCTCGGGCAGCTCGACCCTGGTCTCCTCGCCGGCGTCGTCGATGAGGCAGAGCTCGACCTTCTGAGCGACCTCGGAGAAGAGCGCGAAGTTCACCCCGGTGCCGTCGTAGGTCGCGCCGAGGGGATAGGACTTGCCGGGCCAGATTTCCATGTACTGCCTTCGTCGTAGGTTGCCGGGCCGAGAGCGACAGCGGCGCGGTGAGGACGTCAGCGGCCCCGAGCGGCTCTCATTGTGCCCGACCGCCCCACCCTGCCATGCACCGCGCCCACCGGCGCACTAAGCGCCCGCTTAGTACACTGCCCGGAGCCGGGTGGCAGCACGCCCCCGTCCCCTACCCAGCCAGCCCCACTGCACACCCCAGGAGCCTCGTTGAGCAGCTCGAGCACCCAGAGCACCGACACCACCCACCGCACCCAGCGCGTCGCCGTCGTCACCGGGGCAGCCCGCGGCATCGGTGCCGCCACGGCCCTGCGGCTGGCCCAGGACGGGAACGCCGTGGCCGTCCTCGACCTCGATGAAGCCGCCTGCGCCGGCACGGTCGACGCGATCACCACCGCGGGCGGTCGGGCGATCGCCGTGGGCGTGGACGTGAGCAAGGCCGACCAGGTCGAGGCGGCCGTCGCCCGCGTTGCCGACGAGCTCGGCGCCCCCACGATCCTGGTCAACAACGCCGGCATCATCCGCGACAACCTCCTCTTCAAGATGAGCGAGGACGACTGGGACGCCGTGCTCGGCGTCCACCTCCGTGGCGCCTTCCTGATGAGCCGAGCGGTGCAGGCGCACATGTCGACCGAGAAGTACGGCCGCATCGTCAACCTGTCGTCGTCCTCGGCGCTGGGCAACCGCGGCCAGGCGAACTACTCGGCGGCCAAGGCCGGCATACAGGGCTTCACCAAGACGCTCGCCATCGAGCTGGGCCGGTTCAACGTGACGGCGAACGCGGTCGCCCCCGGGTTCATCCAGACCGACATGACGGCAGCCACGGCCGAGCGGATCGGGGTGTCCTTCGAGGACTTCATCGCCCACTCAGCCAAGCAGATCCCGGTGGGTCGGGTCGGCCAGCCCGAGGACATCGCGGCCACCGTGTCGTTCCTCTGCTCCGAAGAGGCCGGCTTCGTCTCCGGTCAGGTCATCTACGTCGCCGGCGGCCCGCTCGACTGACCCAGCTCCTGCCGTCGCCCGTTCGAGGTGATACCCCACCGGATTCCGGTCGGGTATCACCTCGACCTGCTTGACACCTGGACTCGCCGGGCTCATAGTTTCCGTATCTGTTAATTAAACGATCGGTTAAGAAGCGTGGAGCACGACCAGCTCAGCACCACGTTCGCCGCCCTGGCGGACCCGACCCGACGCGCCATCCTCGAACGGCTCGCCGGCGGGGACGCCACGGTCGGGGAGCTCGCCGAGCCGTTCGCCATGAGCCTGCCGGCCATCTCGAAGCACCTCTCGGTGCTCGAGCGCGCCGGGCTGGTCGCCAAGGACCGGGACGGCCAGCGGCGCAACTGCCGCATCACCGCCACCCCGCTCAAGAGCGCGACGTCGTGGCTCGAGGAGTACCGCCGCCACTGGGAGGCCAACCTCGACAACCTCGACGCCTACCTCAACACCCTTCAACAGCAACGCCTCCAACAACCGCGCACCCCACAACCGCGCACCCAGGGGACCGCACGCCCCACCACCATCCCCGGGCTCGACCCGGGCACCCACGAGGAGAAGCAGTCATGAGCAACGCCGCAGCCCCGACCCGCGCCACCGTCACCCGCGACGGCAACGAGCTGGTCATCACCCGCACCTTCGCCGCCCCCGCCGCTCTCGTCTACGAGGCGATGACCACGCCCGAGCACGTCCGCCAGTGGTGGGGGGCCGGCCACGGCGAGGTCACCACCTGCGAGATCGACCTGCGGGTCGGCGGCCGGTGGCACTTCGCGCAGACCACCCCCGACGGCGGGGAGGTGTCGTTCTCCGGCGAGTACCGCGAGCTCGACCCGCCCGGCCGGATGGTGCACACCGAGGTCTTCGACAACATCCAGAGCCCGGAGTCGGTCATCGAGTCCACCTTCACCGAGGAGGATGGCCGCACCACGCTGACCGCGGTCATCACCTACGACTCCGCCGAGACCGTCGACATGGTGCTCGCCTCGGGCATGGAGGGCGGCATGAACGACTCCTACGACGCCCTCGAGAAGGTCGCCCAGGGCCTCGCAACCTGACCTGTCCCCCGGCGCCGAGGTCACCACCGGCTGTCGGTACCTCGTGCAAAAGGCGAGTTGGCACCGCCCGGAACGGCGCTAACTCGCCTTTTGCATGCGGTAGCGACGCGAGCTCAGCGGGCGCCGAGGACGACCAGCCGCCCGGTGCTCTCCCCGGCCGCGAGCCGAGCGAGGGCCCCGGGCGCGTCGTCGAAGGGCACCCGCTCGGAAACGACCGGGCGCACCAGGCCGGCGTCGGCCCACGCGACGAGCTGCTCGTGCGCGGCCGTCGCGACGGCCCGGTCGCGCTCGAGGTACAGCCCCCAGTGCAGCCCGAGGACCGCGTAGTTCTTGACCAGGGCGTGGTTGAGCGCGGGAGCCGGGATCGTGCCGCTGGTGAACCCGACCACCACGATCCGGCCCTCGAAGGCCACCACCTTGGTCGACGCGTCGTAGGCGTCGCCGCCCACCGGGTCGAACACGACGTCCGCCCCCTGGCGACCCAGCGCGTCCTTGAGGAGGGCGACCAGGTCACCCGCCGACCGGTCGACGACCACGTCGGCTCCGGCGGCCCGCGCCGCGTCGACCTTGGCCGGGCTCCCGACGACGGCCACCACCCGGGCGCCGAGTGCCTTGCCCACCTGGACGGCTGCGGTGCCGACCCCACCGGCCGCTGCGTGCACGAGCAGGGTCTCCCCCGCCTCGAGCGCGGCCCGGCGGACCAGCCCGACGTATGCCGTCTGGTGGCCGATCGTGAGTGCGCTCGCCTCCGCGTCGCCCATCGACGGCGGCGCCGCGAAGGCGCCGCTCGCCGGCATCAGGCACTGCGCGGCCAGCCCACCGTTCGGCACGGCCGCCGTGCCGATGACCCGGTCACCGACCGCGTGCCCGGCGACACCGGGACCGAGCTCGAGCACCTCACCACAGACCTCGACGCCCGGCGTGAACGGCAGGTCGGGGCGCACCTGGTAGTGACCGCGCACCATCAGCACGTCGGGGAAGTTGAGGGCAGTGGCCAGCACCCGCACGCGCAGGTGCCCGGGCTGCACCACTGGTGGCGGCAGCTCGACCTGCTCCAGCACGTCAGCGGCCTCACCCAGCATCGCGACCTGCCAGGTCCTCATGCCGACACCCACCTGCCCACTGCTGAGCTGGCCGGCTGGCGTTGCGCCACTAGAGGTTGCCGCCGAGCGTGACCCCGCCGTCGACCACCAGCGTCTGACCGGTGACCCAGCCCGCATCGGACGACAACAGGAACGACACCGCGCCCGCGATGTCCTCGGGCGCGCCCAGCCGCTTCATCGGGTAGGCGGCGGCGACCTTCTCCTCGCGGCCCTCGTAGAGCGCCTGCGCGAACTGGGTCTTGACGATGGCCGGCGCCACCGCGTTGACGCGGATCGACGGTCCCAGCTGGTACGCCAGCTCGACGGTGAGGTGGATCAGCGCGGCCTTGCTCACGGCATACCAGCCGATCGTGCCGGTGGCCCCGAGTCCGGCGATGGACGCGACGTTCACCACGGCGCCCGGTCGGTCGCCGGCGCCGAGCCCGGCGGCGACCGCCTTCTGGGTCCAGGAGAACGCGGCGAGGACGTTGACGTCCATGATCTTGCGGGCGACGTCGAGCGGCGCGTCGAGGATCGGCCCGTAGACCGGGTTGATCCCGGTGTTGTTGACCAGGTGGTCAAGGCCGCCGAAGGTCTCGTGGGCGACCCGGATCACCTCGTCCTGGTGCGCCTCGTCGGCCGCGTTGCCGGCCACTCCGACCGCCTTGGCCGCGCCACCCAGCTGCTCGACGGCAGCGGCCAGCGCCTCGGGCTTGCGCGCCGTGATGACGACGCGGGCGCCCTCGTCGACGAGCTTCTGGGCGATGCCGAGACCGATGCCCCGGGAGGCACCGGTGACGATCGCGACGGTGCCGTCGTGGAGTCCCATGTCAGCAGCCGCCAACTCAGAGACCCAGGTCCCGGCCGATGAGCTCCTTCATGATCTCGTTCGACCCGGCCCAGATCTTCGAGACCCGGGCGTCGCGCCAGGCACGGGCCACGCGGTACTCGTTCATGAAGCCGTAGCCACCGTGCAGCTGGACGCACTCGTCGAGGACGTCGTTCTGGACCTGAGCCGAGAACCACTTGGCCTTGGCGGCGTCGACGGCGGTGAGCTTGCCCTCGGCGTGCGCCGCGATGCAGTCGTCGACGTAGGCCTGGGTCACCTCGAGCTTGGTCTGCAGCTCGGCCATCTTGAACTTGTTGTGCTGGAACGAGCCGACCGGCTGGCCGAACGCCTTGCGGTCCTTGGTGTACTGCACCGTCTCGCGGAAGATCTGGAACGCGTGCGCGGTGTTCGCGACGGCCGCGCCGACCCGCTCCTGCGGGAGACGCTGCATCATCGCGATGAAGCCCAGACCCTCCTCGCCGAGCCGGTTGGCGTCGGGCACGCGGACGTCCTCGAAGAACAGCTCGGAGGTGTCGGCCTCCTCCTGCCCGACCTTGTCGAGCTTGCGGCCCCGGCTGAAGCCCTCCATGCCGCCCTCGACCATGAAGAGCGTGATGCCCTTGGCGCCCTTGGACGGGTCGGTGCGGGCCGCCACGATGACGAGGTCGGCCTGGTAGCCGTTGGTGATGAAGGTCTTCGAGCCATTGAGGACCCAGTCGTCGCCGTCGCGGACCGCGGTCGTCTTGAGGGCCGCGAGGTCGGACCCGCCAGACGGCTCGGTCATCGCGATCGCACAGATCAGGTCGCCGTTGGCCATGCCGGGCAGCCAGCGCTCCTTCTGCTCCTGGGTGCCGAGGTCGACGATGTAGGGCGGGCAGACATCGGAGTGGATCCCGAAGCAGGACGACACCGCGAAGTTGAAGCCCGCGATCTCCTCGGCGGCGACGGCATTGAACCGGTAGTCCTCGGCGCCGGCGCCCCCGAACTCCTCGGGGATGTCGAGACCGAAGAGGCCCTGCTTGCCGGCCTCCTTCCAGATGTCACGGTCGACCGACTTCACCTCGAGCATCTGCTCGGCACGCGGCTTGAGGGTCCGCTCGACGAACTCGCGGACCGAGCTGCGGAAGGCCTCGTGGTCGGGACCGTAGACATTGCGGGGCATGGCTCTCCTTGACGGCGCTGCTGGACGCGCAGGTGCGGTGACTCGGAACATGACGCTGAAAGGTGGTTAGTAAGCGCTTGCTTAGTGTCCGATGGCTGCGGCATGCTGTCAACCATGTCGACCCCCGCGCGCCCCCTCGAGCCGGTGGCGGACACGGCCCACCGGCTGCTCGAAGCGGCGGCCGAGGCGTTCGCCGACCGCGGCTTCCACGCCACCACGACGCGCGACATCGCCTCCCGGGCCGGGCTCTCCCCCGCCGGCGTCTACGTGCACTTCGCGTCCAAGGAGGAGCTGCTCTACCAGCTCAGCCTCGAAGGCCACGTGGCCGCCCGCGACATGCTGCGATCCGCCGCCGACGGCGCCTCCTCGCCCACCGAGGCACTGCGGGCGATCATGGCCCGGTTCGCCACCTGGCACGCCGAGCACTTCCGCGTCGCCCGGATCGTGCAGTACGAGTTCGCCAACCTGACACCCGAGCACCGCGACGCGGTGCTCGGCCTGCGCAAGCAGATCGACGCCGTGGTGCGCGATGTGGTGACCTCCGGCGTGGCCAGCGGAGAGTTCACGGTCGACGACGTCCCCGACACCACGCTGGCCCTGATGTCGATGGCCGTCGACGTCGCCCGCTGGTACGACCCCGAGATCAAGCGCACCCCCGAGGCGATCGGCGCCGCCTACGCCGACCTCGGCGTCCGCCTCGTCACGGCCCGCTGAGGGACACCCCACGCGACACACGCACGACGCGCGGCTGCCGAGCACCTCGGGAGCCGCGCGTCGTCCTGCGGTATGAGTGGGGACCGGCCTACTTCACCTCGGAGCGGGTCACCCTCCAGAGGCCGATCGCCAGCGGCAGGACCACCCACAGCGCGCTCGCGGTGCCCACCTGCGCCCAGTCCTTCGCGTGCATCGCCGCCCCCTCGAGCAGCGGGGTCGTGGCACTGCCGAGGTCGAGCCACTCACCGGCCGTGCGCATCGGCTTGACCAGGGCGGTGACGAAGGACCAGGCCGTCGGCAGCACCAGGTAGGCGACGATCGCGGCAGGCGTGTTGAGCAGCGAGAGCCCGAAGCCGACGCCCTGCGCGAGGTTGAGCACCAGCACCAGGGCGACGCCGGCGAGCAGCCCCCAGCCGAGGCTCCAGCCGCTGTCGGCGCCCCGGGCCTGCACCGCGACCAGGTTGACCAGCGCGGCCAGCCCGAGAGCGGTCGCGAACGACGCCGCCGCGGCGAGGAGGGCGGCGACCACCTTGGCCGCCACCACCCGGGCCCGACGCGGCTCGATCGCGAACGTCGTCAGACCAGTGCGCTGCGACCACTCCGCCGTGGCGGCCATGATCCCGACGATCGGCACGAGGATCATCAGGGGCATCGAGGTGGCCCCGAAGTATCCCTCGTAGCCGTGCGCTCCCCCCTCGACGAACAAGAGGATGGTGAGGATCGCGGCGATCACGACCCCGATGGTGATGAGCAGCCAGCGCCCGGCGCGGGTGTCGACCATCTTGCGCAGCTCGACCTGGGCCAACCGCGCGAACGGCACACCCGTCGTCGGCCGGGGCCCGCCGATCCTCGGAAGGCGACCCGGGTATGCCGCGTGCCCGCCTCCCTGGCGCACGCCACCGCCGCCGTCGGCCCGCGCCCCGGTCGGGCCGGTGCTGGCCGTGGTGGGGTGGGTCGTGGTGGAGTCAGTCGTGGTGGAGTCGGTCGTGGTGCTCACGCCGCCACCTCCTCACGCGCGTTGCTCGCGGTCAGCTCGAGGAACATCTCCTCGAGACCGCGACCGTCGGCGCCTCGGAGCTCCACCAGGGCGACGCCGTGGCGGGCTGCCGCGGCGCCGACCACGGCGGGCTCGGCCTCTGCGAGCAGGCCACCGCCGGTGGCAGGAGTCGCGGTCACGCCCTCGACCCGCAGCGCCCCCTCCAGCGCCCCGGGGTCGGTGGCGCGGACGACAGTGCCCTTGCCCTGCAACAGCTCCTGCTTGGTGCCGGAGGCGACGACGCGACCGTTGCCGATGACGACGATCTCGTCGGCGACCAGCTCGATCTCGTTGAGCAGGTGGGAGGAGAGCAGCACCGTGCCGCCCTCGTCCGCGTAGCCGCGCAGCAGCGAGCGCATCCAGCGGATGCCGGCCGGGTCGAGCCCGTTGGCGGGTTCGTCGAGGACCAGCACCTCGGGGTCGCCGAGCAGGGCGTGCGCCAGTCCGAGGCGCTGACGCATGCCGAGGGAGTAGTTGCGGACCCGCCGGTGGCTCTCGCGCTCGGTGAGGCCGACGACCTCCAGCATCTCGTCGACGCGACGGCGGTCCACCCCCATCACGATGGCGGACAGGGCCAGCACCTCGCGGCCGGTGCGACCGGCGTGCTGGGCGCTCGCGTCGAGCAGCACCCCGACGTGGCGGCCGGGGTTCGGGAGCGCGGCGTAGGGCCGGCCCAGGACGGTGGCGGTGCCCGAGGTGGCGGGGGTGAGCCCGCAGAGCACGCGCATGGTGGTGGACTTGCCGGCGCCGTTCGGGCCCAGGAAGCCGGTGACGAGCCCCGGCTTGGCCTCGAACGACACCGCGTCGACGGCCGTCATGGGGCCGTACCGCTTGGTCAGGTTGGTGACGTTGATCATGGCTCCAACCCTGCCGGCGCCGGCCGGTCACCCACATCGGTCGGCAGCACTGTCCGGGTCATCCTTTGGTCTCGCCCGTGGCGACCTGGGGATGACGCGCCCGGGCACGTGCGCGGCATACCCTCGACGGGTGCTGCTCCGGAACCCCTCGCCGCTCCCCCGCACCCTGTGGGGCGAGACCTGGCGCCTCCTGCTGGCACTGGCCTTCGGCGGCTTCATCCTCGGGGCGGTCCTCATCGAGTCCCAGCAGCCCGGGGAACCGCCCGTCCCGGAGTCGCTCGCGTTCATCGAGGTGGTCCTGGGGATCGTGGCGCTGGCGCTGCTCCCCCTGCGGCGCCGCTACCCCATGCCGGTGGCTGCCGTGACAGCGGTCCTGAGCGGGTTCTCGGCCCTCGCCACGGGGGCCTCGCTGATCGCCATGATCTCGTTGGCGACGCACCGGCGCTGGCGGCCGGTCGCGTTGGTCGCGGCCCTCTCGATGGCCGCCTCGGCCTCCTACGAGGCGGTCCGACCGACCGGCAACGGCCTGTGGGGCAACGTCCTGAGCCTGGTGATCGGCACGCTGATCGTCGCGCTCACCATCGCGATCGGCTACTACATCGGCACCCGGCGCGACCTCTTCGCGTCGTGGCAGCAACGCGCCGAGACGGCCGAGCGCGAGCAGGCCAGCCGGGTCGCCGAGGCGCGCGCGACCGAGCGCGCGCTGATCGCCCGTGAGATGCACGACGTCCTGGCCCATCGGATCTCCTTGGTGGCCATGCACTCCGGAGCCCTGGCCTACCGCACCGACCTGTCTGCCGACGACACCACCCGGACGGCCGAGGTGATCCGTGACAACGCCCACCTCGCCCTGACCGAGCTGCGCGAGGTGCTGGGCGTGCTGCGCGACCCAGCTGCACCTCGTGACGGGGAGGCGATCGAACCGCCGCAACCCACCCTGGCGTCGGTCGAGGCGCTCATCGCCGACGAGCGCGAGTCTGGCCGGACCGTCAGCGCCGACATCGATGTCGCTGACCTCGACAGCGCGCCGAACGCCCTGTCGCGCAACGCCTTCCGCATCGTCCAGGAGTGCCTGACCAACGCCCGCAAGCACGCTCCCGGCGTGCCGGTGCGGCTAGAGATCCGGGGCGGTCCGGATGCGGGGCTCGAGATCAGGGTCAGCAACCCGGTCCCGGTGGGTGCTGCCCTCCCGACGGGGCTGCCCCGGTCGGGCATGGGCCTGGCTGGCGTGACCGAACGAGCCGTGCTGGCCGGTGGCGAGCTCACCTTCGGCACCGACCGGCGCGGCGAGTTCGTCGTGCGCGCTCGGCTACCGTGGCGGGCATGAGCGAACGCATCCGGGTCGTCCTGGTCGACGACGACCCGCTCGTGCGTGCCGGACTGGGGATGATCCTCGGCGGCGCTCCGGACATCGAGGTGGTCGCCGAGGCTGCCGACGGAGTGGCGGGCGTGACGACTGTCGCGGCCGAGCAGCCCGACGTCGTGCTGATGGACCTGCGGATGCCGCGCCGCGACGGCCTCGAGGCCACCCGCCTCATCGTCGCCGACCAGGCCGGGAGCTCGCGGCTGGAGCCGACCCGCGTCATCGTGCTCACCACGTTCGACACCGACGACATGGTGGTCAACGCCCTGCGCGTCGGGGCGAGCGGCTTCCTCCTCAAGGACACCCCGCCCGAACGCATCGTCGACGCCATCCGCTCCGTCGCGGCGGGCGAGCCCACCCTGTCGCCCACCGTGACGGCTCAGCTGATCGCCTCGCTGACGTCGGCCGACGACGGCCGCGCCACAGCAGCGCGGGCGCAGCTCGCCACCCTCACCGACCGCGAGCGCGAGGTCGCGGTCGCCATCGGCGAGGGCAAGTCGAACGCCGAGATCGCCGCAGCCCTCTACCTGGGCGTCCCGACCGTCAAGACGCACGTCTCACGTCTGCTGACCAAGCTGGGCGCCGAGAACCGCGTGCAGATCGCGATGGTCGTGCACGACGCGGGACGGGACTGACCCGGGTCCGACCAGCACGCCCTCGGTGGGACTACCGTCCGGGCGCTCGCAACGGCTCGACCTGGCGGACCACCTCGGCGACGAGCTCGTAGGCCGCGTCGTCGGTGTCGTTGGCCATCCCGAGGATGACCGTGTCGATGCCGGCCTCGGACAGCCGCCCGAACCGGTCCACCGCCTGGTCGACCGTCTGCACGGGGCCGCGCGGAGTCGACTCGCCGTGACCGTCCTTCGACAGGTTGACCCGGGCCAGGCAGGTCTTCTCGATCTGCGCGTAGTCGCGCCCCACGTCCGCGCAGTGCTGCCTGATGACGTCGAGCTTGCGCGGGATGCCCTCCGGCCCCAGCCCGAGGTCGAACAGGTTGCACGCGTCGGCGTACTGCGCCACCAGCCGCAGCGTCTTCTTCTCGCCACCGCCACCGATCAGGATCGGCGGGTGTGGGCGGCGCAGGCTCTGCGGCACGTTGAGCGGACGCTCGAGCTGGTAGTGCTTGCCGGCATACGGGCTCTCGTCGCCCTCCCACATCTGCAGGCAGATCTGCAGCGTCTCCTCGAGCCGCTCGAACCGCTCGCTCGTGCCCGGGTAGGGGATGCCGAGCCCGCGGTGCTCCTCCTCGTTCCAGGCGGCGCCGATCCCGAGCCATGCGCGGCCGCCGGACAGCACGTCGAGGCTGGTCACCGTCTTGGCGAGGACGCCCGGGTGGCGGTAGGTCACCCCGGTGACCAGCGTGCCGAGCTCGATCGTGCTGGTCTGCCCGGCCGCGAAGGCGAGCGCGGTGTAGCCCTCGACCATGTCGAGCTCCGGCGGCCCGATCACGTGGATCTGGAAGAAGTGGTCCATCACCCAGAGGCTGACCAGACCCGCGTCCTCGGCGTTGCGGGCGATCCGACCGAAGGTCGGGCCGATGGAAGCCGGTGCGTCCGGCCAGGAGAAGTTCGACACCTGTAGACCCATGCGCATGGTTGCATCCTGCACACAAGTTTTCCGGAACGACAAGGCGATGCTCGTCCTGTCCCCTACAGTGGCCGCGCGGCGCCGCAGGGGCGTCCACGCAGAGGGGGTTCCACTGTGTTGTTCTGGGGTTGGGGTGGCAAGAACATCACCCGACAGATCTCGCACCAGCAGGCGGTGCTGCTCACCTACCGCTACCTGCACCTGATGTTCCTGTTCACGACGACCTGGGGGTACAAGTACGCCCTGGCCACGCAGACCGAGCAGGGCTGGGCGACGCGAGCCGTCACCGACCAGGAGGCCCGTCAGCTGCTCGGTGGCGAGGAGCTGCGGCCGAGTCTCTGGAAGCGGTTCAGCATCTTCCTGCTGCTCGGCGCCGTGCTGCTCTTCGTCGTGGTCGGCGCGCTCAGCGGCTCCTAGCCCGAGCCGGCCGGGTCGGGGCCGTCGGCCGGGACCCTCGGCCGGGACCGTCGGCCGGGTCAGTCGCGGGTCAGCTTGCGGTAGGTGACGCGGTGCGGCCGCGCCGCCTCGGCCCCGAGCCGGTCGACCTTGTTGGCCTCGTAGGACTCGAAGTTGCCCTCGAACCAGTACCACTTGGCCGGGTTCTCGTCGTCACCCTCGTAGGCGAGGATGTGGGTCGCCACCCGGTCGAGGAACCACCGGTCGTGGCTGATCACGACGGCACAGCCCGGGAAGTCGAGCAGGGCGTTCTCGAGCGAGCCCAGGGTCTCGACGTCGAGGTCGTTGGTGGGCTCGTCGAGCAGCAGGAGGTTGCCGCCCTCCTTGAGCGTGAGCGCCAGGTTGAGGCGGTTGCGCTCGCCACCGGAGAGGACGCCGGTCTTCTTCTGCTGGTCCGGGCCCTTGAACCCGAACTGCGAGACGTAGGCGCGCGACGGGATCTCGACCTGGCCGACGTTGATGTAGTCGTGGCCGCCCGAGACGGTCTCCCAGAGGTTCTTGGCCGGGTCGAGCCCACCACGGCTCTGGTCGACGTAGGAGATCTTCACGGTCTCGCCGACCTTGACCGAGCCGCTGTCGGCCTCCTCCAGACCGACGATGGTCTTGAACAGGGTCGTCTTGCCGACCCCGTTGGGCCCGATGACCCCGACGATCCCGTTGCGCGGCAAGGTGAACGACAGGTTGTCGATGAGGACGCGGTCGCCGAAGCCCTTCTTGAGGTCCTTGACCTCGATCACCGTCGAGCCGAGTCGCGGACCCGGCGGGATCTGGATCTCCTCGAAGTCGAGCTTGCGGGTGCGGTCGGCCTCGGCCGCCATCTCCTCGTAGCGGGCCAGTCGCGCCTTCGACTTCACCTGCCGGGCCTTGGCGTTGGAGCGGACCCACTCGAGCTCGGAGGCGAGCCGCTTGGCCAGCTTGGCGTCCTTCTTGCCCTGCACCTCCAGACGGGCCTGCTTCTTCTCGAGGTAGGTCGAGTAGTTGCCCTCGTAGGGGTAGGCGCGACCACGGTCGAGCTCGAGGATCCACTGGGCGACGTTGTCCATGAAGTAGCGGTCGTGAGTCACGGCGACGACGGCACCGTGGTAGGCCGCCAGGTGCTGCTCGAGCCAGAGCACCGACTCGGCGTCGAGGTGGTTGGTGGGCTCGTCGAGCAGCAGCAGGTCGGGCTTCTGGAGCAGCAGCTTGCACAGCGCCACCCGGCGACGCTCACCACCGGACAGGACGGTGACGTCGGCGTCCGGCGGGGGGCAGCGCAGGGCGTCCATGGCCTGCTCGAGCTGGGAGTCGAGGTCCCAGGCGTCGGCTGCGTCGATGGCTTCCTGGAGCTTGCCCATCTCCTCCATCAGCGCGTCGAAGTCGGCGTCCGGCTCGGCCATCTCGGCGGAGATGGCGTTGTAGCGGTCGAGCTTGGCCTTGATCTCGCCGGCGCCCTCCTCCACGTTGCCGAGGACGGTCTTCTCCTCGTTGAGCTCGGGCTCCTGCATCAGGATCCCCACCGAGTAGCCGGGCGTCAGCCTGGCCTCGCCGTTGGAGGGCTGGTCGAGCCCGGCCATGATCTTGAGGACCGACGACTTGCCGGCTCCGTTCGGGCCCACGACGCCGATCTTGGCACCGGGGTAGAAGGACAGGGTGACGTCATCGAGGATGACCTTGTCGCCGTGGGCCTTGCGGGCCTTCGACATGACGTAGATGAACTCGGGCATGGGGGCAAGGCTATCCGCCGCCGCCCCCACGCCCGAATCCGCGTCACACCGTCGCCAGCTCCCGGCCCCCGCCTTCGCGGGGCACCTCACCGGTCGGCTCCGCCACCACCTCGTAGTCATCGGTCTCCGGGTCCTGCCCGGTCGGAGGTCGACGCCCCGCGAGGTCACCGGGGTCGTAGGACCCGAAGTCCTCCTGCACGACAGGCGCCTCACCCTCGAGCGCGGCCATCGCCTCCTGCACCCCCTCGTCGGCCATCCGGTCGTGGGTGTCGAGCTGGGCGCGGGACACCCGGGTCAGCGCGGTGGTGCCCCAGCTGAGGTCGTGGCCGACCGTGTAGGCGTCGATCTCGACCGAGGTCGCGTGGCTGTCGTCGGCCCGCAGCCACTGGTTGACCCTGAGCCGGCCGTAGACGACCACGGGCTCCCCCTTCTTCAGGGAGTTCGCGACGTTGGCGCCGAGCGACCGGAACGCGGTGACGTTGTAGAAGCTGGTGCCGCCGTCCTCGTACTCCCGCGTCCTGGTGTTGAGCCGGCGCACCGTCGACGCCAGCCGGAAGGCCGCGAACGGCACCCCGAGCTTGGTCGTCCGCGACTCGGGGTCGGCGACCATCCGGCCGGTCACCGTGATGTAGGACTCGTTCATCTCGCTCACCTCGTCTGTGGGTTGTCCTTGGGCAGGACACCCACAGTGCTGCGGGTCGGCCACCACCGCGACGCCCCAGGCCGACGCCTGTGGACGGGCGGGAGCGCCGCGAGACGCTGTGGACGAAACGCGCCTCAGCGGCGCGGTTGCTGCGCCTCAGCGGCGCGGTTGCTGCACCTCAGCGGCGCGGTTGCTGCACCTCAGCAGCGCGGTTGCTGCACCTCAGCAGCGCGGTTGCTGCACCTCAGCGGCGCGGTTGCTCCGCCCGGTCGAGCGACTCACGGGTCTGCCGGTGCCGCTCGAGCACGGCGCGCACCGGCCCGACGATCCGCGCACCGGCCACGCCCGCCACCTTGTCGGTGAGGCGGCGCCGGATCTCCCGCCCGCGCCGCAGCGCTCCCCTGCGCCCCAGCCACCGGGCGACCCCAGCGAGGCCGAGCCCGAGCAGCAAGCCGCCGAGGAACATGAGCAGCGGGATGGGCAGCGGACCCCACCGCGGGGTGTCGACCTGCGACACGGTGAGCCAGCCCAGCACCGCGATGACCGCGAGCCAGACCAGACCGAGCACCGCCACCAGGGCGAGCACGAGCTGGGCCGCGCCGAAGACCCGCCACCACAAGGGCACCCGCATCTTGAGCGACGTCCCCACCACGGCCTGGTCGAGGGCGTCGGCCAGCTCGGGGCCCGGCGGCGTGGCCGCGTCGGCCACCGCCTCGGCCCAGCGGGTGGGCAACCCCTCGGCGGCCTGGTCGCCGACCTTGCGGGTGGCCAGCTCGACCGCCGACCGCGCGGCAGGGGTCGGCGGCGGGAGCGACGAGCGGCCGAGCACGGTGCGGACGTCTCCGGCCGTCACCGCCAGCTTCTCCTCGACCGCGTCACGGGTGTTGAGCCGCAACCGCTTCATCGGGTCGGGCCGCAGCGCGCGCACCCACCGCGTGAACGGCCAGCCCGTGCGACCCCAGGCCTGGTTGCGGTAGTCGCGTTCGACCGCGGCCACGACGGTCGGGATGCCGGCGGCCCGCGAGAGCGCGTCGACCAGCTCGGCGTCCACGGTCTCAGGCAGGGTCGGCTCGGTCGCCGCGACTCCCCCGCGCAGCGTGGCGGCGCTGGCCGACACGTCGGCCACGAGCCGGTGCTGGGCGGCGTTCTGGGCAGCCACCGCCGTCGCGAGCCGCATGCGGAGGTCGTCCACCCCGGCGCCGGTCGACGCGGAGGTCGCGATCACCTGCACGCCCGCGATGCCGTCGTCGGCGGCCAGCCGGGTCAGGTCGTCGCGGATCTGGCCGGTGGCCTTCCCCGTGAGCCGGTCGGACTGGTTGAGGACCACCACGGTGACCGCGTCGTGGGTGGCCAGCGCGCGCAGGTAGTCGTCGTGCAGGCGTGCGTCGGCGTACTTCTGGGGGTCGGTGACCCAGACGAACACGTCGACGAGCTCGAGCACCCGCTCGGACTCGACGCGGTGCTCGACGACCCGCGAGTCGAAGTCGGGCAGGTCGAGCAGCACGAGTCCGTCGAGGGTCCACGGGGTGTCGTGGGTGGCGTCCGTCGGCCCCGGCGTCACGTGGTGGCGCTGGGCCACCGACAGCCAGTCGAGCAGCTCGGTCGCGTCGTCGTCGCCCCACACGGCGGCCACCGGCCGCGAGGTGGTGGGGCGCCGGGCCCCGACGACGGCGACCTCGGCCCCGACGAGGGTGTTGAAGAGGCTGGACTTGCCGGACCCGGTGGCTCCCGCGAGCGCGACGACGGTGTGGTTGCCCGCCTTGGAGGTCCGCTCGGCGATCTTGTCGACGACCGCCCGCGCCGAGGCGACCGCCCTGGGCTCCAGCTGCGCGCCCCCGTGCGCCAGAGCCTGCTCGAGGGCCTGCGAGCGACCGTTCAGCTCCTCCGAGCTCACCGCCTTGACCTGCTTGCTGCCCATTCTCAACGGGCTCATCGAACCGCCTTCACTGCTGCTGCCGCGTCGGCCAGGCGTCGCGCCTGGCCCTCCTTGGTCTCCACGCCCTCGAGGGCACGCTCGTAGCGGACCCGCTCCGCGGCATACAGCTCCTGCACGTGCTCGAGCAGGCGCTTGCGGGCCTTGGTCGCCATCTCGCGCACGGCCTGGTCGCCGAAGATCGCCTCGAGCACCTTCTGGGCCAGCACCGCGGTGCCACCTGCGATGCCCACCTCGGCGCCGACGAGCCCACCGGTGTGGGCGAAGGCCACCAGCATGAGGATCACGCCGATGCCGTTGAGCCCGTAGGCCGCGATGCGCGCGGTGGTGCGGCGGTCCTTGCCCTCTCCACGCACCAGCTCGAGCACCTCGCCCTGCCAGTCGCGGACCAGCCGCTCGATCCGCTCGGACAGGTCGGGTGACGCCTTGGACAACCCCTCCGTCGCGTCGAGCAGCTCGTCGCCGCCGGGGAGGCGGCGCCACTGGCGGGCGGCGGTCGCCGCAGCGCCCTGACCCTGGGCGGCGATGAGTGCGGCGACGCCGGTCTGCAGGGCCTCGCCGAGGTCGCCGGACGGGGGCGCCTGCCCCTTGAGCGCGGCGGTGATCCGGTCGCGGACCTTGGAGATGGTCGACTCGACCTGCTTGAAGAACTCGCCGGTGCCGACGTACTCCTGCCAGCGGGCCAGCACCTCCCCGCGCAGCAGCGTGCCGTCGGTCATGCCGTGCTCGACGTTCGCGAGCGCCTCGGCGTAGGCGGCGTCGGCCTCGCGCTGCAGCGCGGCGACGGCCTGGGCCTGCTGCTCGGTGGCCTGCACGAGCACCGTGGCTCGCTCGTCGAGGCTCCCCAGGGCGCCGTCGAGGGTCTGCTTGACGATCACCGACCGCGCGCGGGCGTCGCTCGCGAGCGCGGTCAGCCACGAGCGCAGCCGCGCGACGTCGGCTTCGGGGAGCCGGCCTTCTGCGGTGAGCGCGGCCTCGGGGATGCCGAAGATCGGCGCGGTCGAGAGCCCCTGCTCGCGCAGCATCGACGCGAGGTGGCTGCGGATGTCGGCCATCGCCTCGGGCGGCACGCGGTCGAGCACGATGGCGACGGCGGTGCCGCGCTCGGAGGCCTGGCGCAGGAGGTCCCACGGGACGGCGTCGGCATAACGGGCGGCGGTCGTCACGAACAGCCAGAGGTCTGCGGCGGCGAGCAGCTGTGAGGCCAGCGCGCGGTTGGCGCTCACGACGGAGTCGATGTCGGGCGCGTCGAGCAGCGCCATGCCGGGTGGGAGGGAGCGCGAGGCGACGAGCCGCAGGGCGTCGACACCGTCACCCGTGCTGGCCGCGCCGGTGACCCGGCTGAGGTTGGGGAGCACGCGGTCGTCGGAGAACCAGTGCGCGTCCTCCGGGTGGTGGACCAGGACCGGGGTCGTGGTGGTCGGTCGCAGCACGCCCGACCGGCTGACCTCGGCGTCGACGATGGAGTTCACGAGGGTCGACTTGCCCGCACCGGTGGACCCGCCGACGACCGCCAGCAGGGGGGCGTCGAGCGAGCGCAGCCGCGGGATGACGTAGTCGTCGAGCTGCTTGAGGAGGGCGTCCCTGGTGGCCCGGCCGGTGGCCACCTCTGGCACGTCGAGGGGCAGCACAGCCTGCTCGACCTGCTCGCGAAGGGTCGTCACTGCGCCCAGCATGGACACGGCGTCGTCCCTGGAAATCACACCGCAAGCCTAACGAACCGGACGACCGTCACCGCACGCGACAGACCCGGGCGGAGCAGGCGTTCGGTAAAGGTCGTGTCCGTTCGGACGAGGACGGACGCAGGCGGACGCGAGCTAGAACCGCCGGAAGTAGTCGTCGTACCCGCTGCTCGTCGACCCCTCGTCCGCACTCCTGGGGTGGAGGCGCTCGACCGGCTCGATCAGCTCGACCCCGTCGAGGGTGAGGTCGTCCAGGTTGGCGTCCGGGGCGGGCGCCGGGCGCCAGCGACGCGGCTCCCTCGCCGGCTTGTCGAGCTCGTCGTCGGGCGCCTCGAAGTCGGCCGGCAGCCGCAACCACCAGATCGCGCCCGCCGCCATGAGGACCAGGCCGAGGACCGGGGCGGCGGCCCCCGAGATCAGCAGCTCGGTGTATCCGGGGCCGGTGTCGAACGTCACGGTGCCGGGCGTGGCCGCGTTGGGGTCGCCGCGGACCAGCGCCACGACGATCGCGGCGAGCATGCCCAGGTTGACGAGCACCGTCACGGCGCCGAGGACGAGGACCTCCCAGCGCAGCAGGGAGGCGTGGCTGACCGGTTGGGCGAAGTGCAGGATCGCGACGACGGCCAGCACCAGCAGGAGGGCCAGCATGCCGCCGAAGAGGTTCTGGCCGAACCCGAACCCGTAGGTCGCGAACTGGCTCACCCGGTCCAGGAACGGGGGCGGCTCGGTCGGGTTGCCCTCGGGGCCGAAGTTCTGCCTCGTCGTCTGCCAGGCCTGCCAGCACATCAGCACCCAGCCGAGGACGCCCACCCCCGCAGCGACCTCGAGGAGGCGCGCCGTCACGAACCACGTGCGCGGCGGCGACCACCCGGCGCTCCATCGTGACAGCTGCATGGCGTCCCCTTCCTCCTTGCGCCAATCTAATCCAGAGCAGGCCCTCCCGACCCGGCCTCGACACAATGGCCCGATGCGCATCTTCGCCGCCGTGGTCCCACCCGAGCCGGCCCTCGAGGACCTGTCCGCGTTCCTGGACCCCCGCCGCGACGCCGGTCCGGACCTGCGCTGGACCGACCCCAGCCTGTGGCACGTGACCACCGCCTTCATGGCCGACGTCCCGGCCCGTGTGGTCGACCCCCTCGTCGACGCCATCGCGGAAGCGGTGGCACCCCGTCGGCCGATGACGCTGGCCGTCAAGGGCGGTGGCGCCTTTCCCAACCCGTACGACGCGCGGGTCACCTGGATGGGCGTCGACGGCACTCCTGAGGACCTGGAGTCGCTGGCGGGCCTGGCTCGCGCCGTCCGACGGGCCTGCAGCCACGCCGGCGCCGGTCCCGAGGGCGGGCCGTTCACGCCGCACCTGACGGTGGCCCGCTCCCGCAAGCCGTTCGAGGCGACGCGGTGGCTCCGAGTGCTCGACGCGTATGCCGGGCCGTCCTGGACCGCGGCCGAGGTCACCGTGTTCGCGTCACACCGCGGTGAGGGCAAGGGGCGCCCGCACTACGAGCCGATCGCGGTCGTCGACCTCTCCGGCTGACCCCCACCTCTGGCCACTGGTGCCGGCTGACCCGCCACCTCTGGCCACTGGTGCCGGCTGACCCGCCACATCTGGCCACTGGTGCCTGGCGCGAGCCCTGATCTGGGCGTCGTGTGCCGCATGGGTGGCCGGAAGTGCGCTGGTGGTGCCCCCGGCAGGACTCGAACCTGCGACCTAGAGATTAGAAGGCTCTTGCTCTATCCAGCTGAGCTACGGGGGCAATGCCGCAGAGTCTAGGACGCGGGCGAGGTGGTCTCGGCTGCTGCGAGCTGGCGAAGGCGGCGCAGGGCGAGCTCGGCGAGCAGCGCGGCGCCGTCGGGCACCACCGAGTCGTCGAAGTCGGCCCGCGGGGAGTGGTTGTCGGGGGCGTTCGCGTAGTCGCTCGCAGGGCAGGCGCTGAGGTTGACGTAGGCGCTGGGCACCTCCTGTCCGACGAACGAGAAGTCCTCGGCCCCCATCTCCGGGTTCCGTTGGTGGACGTACCGGTCCGCGCCGAACAGGTCGACGATGGTGTCCTTCGCGAAGGCGTACTCGCCCTCGTCGTTCATCGTGACCGGGTAGCCGGGCAGGTAGTCGACCTCGGCCCGCAGCCCGTGCGCCTCGGCCAGGCTCGTGGCGAGCTGCTCGATCTTGCGCGCCAGGTCGGAGCGGGCCTCCTCCGACAGGCTGCGCAGCGTCGCCTCGAACACCGCGTCGTCCGGGATGATGTTGTCCTTGGTGCCGCCGACGAACTTCCCGACCGTGATGACGACCGGGTCGAAGACGTCGAACTGCCGCGTCACCAGTGTCTGCAGGGCCACGACGATCTCGCACGCGACCGGGATGGGGTCCTTGGCGCGGAACGGCTGCGACCCGTGGCCGCCCTCCCCCACGACCCGCACCTTCACCTCGTCGGCGGCCGCCATCAGCGGACCGGGTCGGCCGAACCACGTGCCGAGCGGCTGCTCCGAGGAATACACGTGCAACGCGTATGCCGCGTCGACGCGCCGCCCAGCCGCCTCGAGGAGCCCCTCGTCGATCATCGGCTTCGCGCCGCCCGGGCCCTCCTCGCCGGGCTGGAACATGAAGACGACGTCACCCTCGAGCTCGTCCCGCAGCTCGTGCAGCACCCGGGCCGCCCCGACCAGCGCGGCGACGTGCAGGTCGTGGCCGCAGGCGTGCATCAGCCCCACGTGCTCCGAGACGTAGTCCAACGGCAGGTCCTCGGTCACCGGCAGGGCGTCCATGTCGCCGCGCAGCAGCACGGCGGGTCGCGATCCGGCTGCGTCATCGGGTCCGGTCGCACCGCCGCGGCCGCGGAGCACCGCGACGACCGACGAGAGTGACTCCCCGAGGGTGATCTCGAGGTCGAGTCCCTCGAGCGCGTCGAGCACGGCTCGCTGGGTCAACGGCAGGGCCATCCCCAGCTCGGGGATCCGGTGGAGCCGGCGGCGGAGCGCGATGAGGTCCGGGCCGATGGTCGAGGCGAGGTCGAGGGTGCGCACCCCCTGCACGCTAGTACGCGCCGAGGAAGGCCCGACGGCTGGCGGTGAGCGTCTGCAGGAGCTGCTGCTCGGTGTCGAGGGCGCGGGCGTCCGCCGCACTGTGGTGCATCCGCGCCCGGAGCAGGGCGAGCTCGCTGGCCGAGTCCTGGAAGGTGCGCATCGAGCGCAGCATCGCGCCTCCACCGGAGGTGCGGGCCCAGAGCCGCGCCGACCGTCGGCCACTCATGGTCGACAGCATCTGCACCTCGCTCGGCGACAACCACCCGGCATCGGCGTACTCGCTGAGGTGCCGGCCGATCAGCCGCCCCTCTCGTCGCCGGGCCCAGACCACCAGGGCCACGAAGCCGACGAAGATCGGCACCTCGACGACGAGGTAGACCGACAGCATCCCGGCGCCACCGGTGATCGCCGCGAGGTTCCAGACGGCGTGCGAGAGCACGGCCAGCAGGTAGCCGCCGATCGGTGCGAGCACCTTGAGGGCACGCTGCCGAGCCGTGGCGGCGATGCCGATCCCGATGCCGGTGAGGATGGTGAACATGGGGTGCGCGAACGGGGTGAACAGACAGCGGGCGATGAACGTGCCGGTCAGCGCCGCGTCGCCGCCGGAGTCGTAGGCCATGCCCAGGTACTGGATGTTCTCGGTGAAGGCGAAGCCGGCGGCCACCACCCCGGCGTAGACCATCCCGTCGATGATCCCGTCGAACTCGCGTCGCCGGAACCACCAGATCAGCAGCACGAGCAGGCCCTTGGAGGCCTCCTCCACCAGGGGCGCGGAGAAGACCGCCGTGGCGAGCATGGCGTCCTCCTCGCGACCGGTCGCCGCCTGGAACGCGATGTTCGCGCCGGTGTTGAAGATGCCCGCGAGCAGCGCGGCGACCAGCGCACCCCAGAGGAACGCCGTGACGAGGTAGCGGGTCGGCTCGGCCTCGAACCGGTCGAGCCACAGGAAGGTGGGGATGACGATGCCCAGCGGGATCGCCGCGAGCACGATGGCGAGGAGGGTGGTGACGAGGCCGAGCGTCGCGCCGTAGTAGACCGACAGGACGACGGCCGCGAGGCCGAAGCCCACCACGATGACCCCGGCCAGCAGCCAGCTGCGCAGTTGGCTCCGGCCCGTCGCGCGAGCCGACGCCGGAGCGGCAGCAGGCGCGCCCGCGGACGGTGCCTGCGCGGCATACTCCTGCCCCTGTCCCGGGCCCTGTCCCCACGTCATGCGGGGAAGGGTAGTCGAGGCACCAGCGCCACCGCCCGCTTGCTCGAGCCCCGTCGTGGCTGGGCAATAGGGTGGGTCGGTGACCGTCACCCCCACCGACCGCTCCGTCAACGACCGCATCGTCTGGATCGACTGCGAGATGACCGGGCTCTCCCTCGAGGCCGACGCCCTCATCGAGGTCGCCGCCCTCGTCACCGACTTCGAGCTCAACCAGCTCGGCGACGGCGTCGACGTCGTGATCCGGCCGCCGGACGCGGCCCTGGAGCAGATGGACGACTTCGTGCGCACGATGCACACGACCTCCGGCCTGCTCGAGGAGCTGGCCGGCGGCACCACGATGGCAGACGCCCAGGAGCAGGTGCTCGCCTACGTGCGCGAGTGGGTGCCGGAGCCGCGCAAGGCCCCGTTGGGTGGCAACACGGTCGCCACCGACCGCGGCTTCCTCGCCCGTGACATGGCCGAGCTGGAGGCCCACCTGCACTACCGGATCATCGACGTCTCCTCGATCAAGGAGCTGTCGCGGCGCTGGTACCCGCGGGCCTACTTCGGCTCGCCCAAGAAGTCCGGCGGCCACCGGGCGCTCGCCGACATCCGCGAGTCGATCGCCGAGCTGCGCTACTACCGCGAGGCCGTCTTCGTCGCCCCGCCCGGCCCCGACAGCGACACCGCCAAGGAGATCGCGGCGCGGCACGTCGTCGACCACGGCTGACCGGCCCGGTCGCTCGAGGGTGCTGGCGAGGGTGGTCACGAGCACCGGTCCGGAACCGGTACTATTGGCGACGCTTCCGCGACCGGCTCCGTCCGGTCGCGACGCATGGTGGGCGTAGCTCAGCTGGTAGAGCACCGCGTTGTGGTCGCGGGGGTCGCGGGTTCAAGCCCCGTCGCTCACCCCATCCGAGGGCCCCTGACCGATCCGGTCGGGGGCCTTCGTCGTGCCGGTCGGGGGTGGTGCTGAGTGAGCGCAGGCGGCCAGACTTGGGTCATGGCCGGCTGCTGCGACCCGCACGGGTTCGAGAAGGTCTTCAGCCCGCGGTTCGCCCAGTCGCAGGCCCGGCGCTACCGCAGGCGCGGGCTGGGGAGGGCCGAGCGCGACATGGTGGACTTCCTCGCCGCCCGCGGGCTGGCCGGCGCGACCGTCCTTGAGATCGGTGGTGGCGTCGGTGAGATCCAGCTCGAGCTGCTCAAGCGGGGAGCGGCACGGGCGACCAACCTCGAGCTGGTCGCGGCCTACGACGGACCCGCCGGGGAGCTGGCCCGCGAGGCGGGGCTCGCCGACCGGATGGAACGCCGGCTGCACGACATCGTCGAGGCGCCCGACCAGGTCGAGCCGGCCGACGTCGTCGTGCTCCACCGGGTGGTCTGCTGCTACCCCGACTACCAACGGTTGCTGGGAGCCGCGGCCGACCACGCCGGACGGTTGCTGGTGTTCAGCCATCCCCCGCACCACCTGGCCGCGCGGGCGTTCAGCGCCGCGCAGAATGCCGTCCTGCGACTGACCGGCCACCGCTACCAGTCGTTCGCCCACCCGCCCGAGGCGATGCTGGACGTCCTGCGCGACCGAGGGCTGACCGCCGTGCACACCCACCGTGGCCCGGTGTGGCACGTGGAGGGGCTCGAGCGCCGGGCGGCCTGAGCGCCGGGGCGGCCCCGCTCGGCGCTGACCGGTCGGGCAGGATGGACCCGTGTTCATGGACTCGAAGGGCAAGCGCAGGACGATCCGGATCGGCGTGTGGGTGGCGATCATCGGCCTCCTGCTCGGTGTGCTCAGCTCGATCGTCATGGCGACCGGAGCCGACGCGCACGCCGCCCTGAAGTCCGTGTCCCCGCAGGACGGATCGACGGTCACCGTCGCCCCCACCGAGGTCGTGCTGACCTTCAACGAGCCGATCGGCACCAGCTTCGCCACCGTCAGCGTGGCCGGGCCGGACGGTTCGGTCTCCAAGGGCAAGGCCGCCGTCGACGGCGTGCAGGTCAGCCAGGCGCTGGCGTCCGACCTGCCGAACGGTCGCTACACGGTCTCCTTCCACGTGGTGAGTGAGGACGGCCACCCGGTCTCCGACCGGACCACCTTCTCGCTCGCGGCCGAGTCCCTCACCGCGCCCCCGACCAGCCCGTCGTCGACCACGACGTCCCCGAGCTCGCCGACCAGCGAGAGCTCGAGCGAGCCCAGCGCCACCCCCACCCCGACGTCAGCCGCCCCTGCGGACGACGACGGTGACGGCCGCGCCCTGCGCATCGGGCTCGCCGTGGGCGTCGCGGCCCTCGCCCTGGCCGGTGGCACCGCCCTGGTGGCCGCCTCGCGACGCAAGCCCGACCACTCGTCCGGCGACCCGTCGGGCGAATGACCCGTGGCGTCAGCCGATTTCACGTCGCAGGCCCTCCCCTGCTAATGTCTCCCCTCGCGCGCCATTAGCTCAATTGGCAGAGCAGCTGACTCTTAATCAGCGGGTTCGGGGTTCGAGTCCCTGATGGCGCACCATTACTGCAGGTCAGGCGACGTGTCCGTCTCTGGGGCCACCCGAGGATCTCGACTTTGATCCGGAAAATGGTCCGACTTTGAGTCTCGGACGTCATTCTCGATGGCCGCGTCGAGCGCGGCCGCGGCCGCTGGGTTCTTCGATCGGCGGCCCATGTACACGTCTTGGGTCAGCGAAGGCCGGGCGTGTCCGAGCTGGTCGGCGATCTGCCGCGCAGACTGCCCCGCGTCGTCCAGGATGGTCGCGGTCGTCTTCCTGAAGCTGTGCGACGTGATCCATGCCAGGGCGTCGGCCTCCGAGGGCTCAGCCGCTTCCTGGGCCAGCGTGACGATCTCGGCCCGACTGCTCCCCCGCAGCTTGTAGAGGTCGATCAGGGTGAGGACTTGGTCATCGTCGAGCCGGACGCGACCGGATTCGATGAGCTCGATGCGGGTCTTCGGCCAGGCAAGTGCTTCCGCCACGTCGGATCTCGACCGCCTTGTCGACCTCCGAGCCTGCGCGAGGGCGACGCCTAGCTGTCCCCGTGCTCGGCTCCCGAACGGCGAACGAGCCTGCCGAAGATCGCGCCGGACATTGTTGGGGTCGCGGAAGTTGCCCAGCGCGTCGCAGAACACCGGCTCGTCGGGCCGGACTCCCTCGGCCCACCTGCGCTCGAGCATGGCCAGGCAGCTGGATGGCACCTTCAGCACGCGCTCGCCGGCGACTGACTTCGTGCCGATCCGGACCAGCCCTTCGCCCTTGATCCGCGTCACCTGGTGGGTGATCTCCACTTCGCCGACTCCGAGGTCGACCTCCGCCCACAGGAGTCCGAGCGCCTCACCGATTCTTACCCCGGTGGCCAACAGGAAGGCGGTCAGGTCAGGCAGATCGGCGGCCACTGCACGCGGGTCGGCGGCCAGCATGGCGAACCAGGCCGTCCGTTCCTCCTCATCCAGGGCACGAGGTCGGCGCTTTGGCCGGGCAGGGATGCTTCCGACATCACGGACTGGATTGGCCGAGATCGCCCCATTCCGGACCGCAAGGCTCAGGACGCCCGAGATCACCGTCCGCGTCAACTTGGCGGTGGGCGGGCCTACCCGCTTCTTGACGGACTGGATGACGCTGTCCACCAGCGGGGTAGAGATCTCTGCGAGGCGGACGTCTGCCAGGGCCGGCAGCACGTGGCTGTCCAGCTTGCGGCGGTAGGTCTCCCGGGTCCCGGGCGACCGCCGGCCGTCCTCGACCATCTCGTTGATCTGGTCGAACCAGAGCTCGGCGGCGACCGAGAATCGGTCTGTCGACTTGAGCGATCCGCCATGGCGTGCCGCGGCCCGCTGGCGCAGCTTCGTCAGGAGGCTGGCTTCTGCCGCAGATCGAGTGCGGGCCTTGGCTACGACCTCGCGGGTGACGCCATCGAAGTCCCGGTACATCGCCCGGGCTCGGTAGGACGTCGCCTTACCCTTTCGGGCGGGCCCCACGGGACTAACCCATACCCGACCCCAGGTCCCCAGCTCCAGCGGCGCCCTAGCCATGCTGGCGCCTCACGACGCGAGCTGCTTGCGGCCCTCGACCCACGCCACGACGTCCTCCTCGACGTAGCGCAGGTGCTTGCCCACGCGCAGCCATGGAGGGCCGTGCTTCTCCAACCGCCACTTGTAGAGCGTCTTGACGGGCACACCCAGGTAATCCGCCACCTCTTCAGTGCCCCACAGGGGGCGCGGCTTCGGCGTCATTGTCTTGAGATCCATGGACCTCTCCGTTCCCATCGCGTCGCGCTCGTGGACCAGCGCGACCTGTGATATGACAACGGGAACGAAGGGGCACTATGGGGACTCCGGCCCGCACCACGCGCATATTCCGGACCGTGCAGAGCCTCCCTCAGTCGTAACCGTCGGAGCACAACCGAGGCACAAGACCGACGGTGGTTGAGCGCGATCCGGCACGGCAAAGGGCTGATGAGCCTCTCCTTGCGAAGGGTTCAAGAAACCAGCGGACGGAATGACGACGTGCTCGGGGCGCGCCACATGCATGCAAGAGTGCAGCGCGAAGGACCCCGGAGCACAATCGGGGGCACAAGCCAGATGGTCACTCGCGTCACTCGCTTTCGAGAACTGCGACGCCCAGTTCATGGTGGGTCAGCCAGGCCCTGACGTGCTCATCGGCTGCCGCGACCACAACGCACGAACCGCGATGAACGCCGGCGAATGAGACCAGAACTGAGACCACGAGGCTCCCGCCGCGAATTTGATTGCAAAGCAGGCTGGGCACACTGGGGACACGGCCATCGGCGGGTCGCCCTTCTGCCCGTGACTACGTCGTTTCACACCGAGGATCTCGCGATGGCCGCCTACTTCACGCCGACCCTCCGGACCTCAAACCCCACCACTCCAGGGACTCTCCTCTAGAGCGAGCCTCGTGGCCCCAGAGAAGCGTCTCGGCCACTCATCCCCCCGACCACCGCCCAGCGGTACATGCACGCCGTTGAAGCCAGAGACCCTCATATCGCCAAAGCCCTCCGAGGCTGCCACCGACGGCCACGCCACCAGGCTGCCCAAGAACTTCTGGAGCGCTGGATGTTGCACAAGATGTCGCAAATCACGCAGGAACCGACGCCTGACCTGCGCGTTCGTCTCTGTCTGAAGATCGGAACCTCACGGACTGCGCGTAAAGGGACCCGACGTGCCCCGGCCGACGAGGGAACCAGTCCAGCAATCGGACTTGTGCAGGGGGAAGACCCGCGGCCTTCGGCATGCACAAGTCGGTTGTCCAGTAGTGCCGCTTGGCGCTGTACTACCGCACACCCGACAAAGAGATCACCGCGTTGGCAGAACCCAGCGTCCACTGCCCCAGGGGCGGTTCAACATGGGTCGTCCGTGCTAGGTGCGGCGCTGCGCTGCGACCTCGAACGCGCCTGGACGAACCGCGGCCTACGGGTTACCGCGAACGCCGATCGACGTCCTCGGGGCGAGATGCTAGGCGTCCGTCAGGTTGCCCCTGAGCACCCTTTCCTTCTGTCCTACCCTTTTCTCCCTATCTAAATCGGCGTAGCCTGCGCTCAGGAGGTCCCAGCAGCTGTCGGCATAGTCGCCGTTGGTTCTGTTGGAGCAGGTCAATGGGGCTCGAGGTGGAGCAAGGACAAGCCTCGGAGGTGCTCTGCCAGTTGGCGCGGTGCGTGGGATGGGCTGTGACGAACGTCTGCGTTCTCTGGGGCGCCACGTGGTGTGGCGACCCGCGAATCCACACGGAATGGGCCTCTGCGAATCCACCTCCGAGCTTTCGCGTCGCAACAGAGTCCGCGGTTCGAAGGGACGCGTCCCGCGGCATCCTCGCCATCGAGGACTACCTCGCCTCGGTTCCGAGCGCCTCAGCGCACCCCAGCTCCGCGGATCGTACGTTCGAGTCCGGTTGCGCGTTGGCCGAGCAGAAGACGCTTGATGTGTCAATGGGCCCCGATCATCGGGCGTGGACCACGCGACGCTTTCTGCTCTTCGCGCGCCCCGTATCGGGACAGATGAGGGGGCGGCGCCGAGGTCGGCCCTCGCAGGCCGGCCGGGATGCGGATGCGTGACCGGTGTTGCTCGCATTGCGGTTGGCCAGCGGCGATAGGTACGACGTCCGGGGGGTGGCCTGTGTCCAAAGGGGCGCCTGCCGATGTCGTGGCTTGTTCCCGGCGTCCGTCGCGGCTAGCCGGGCCGGTCGGGTCACTGGCCAAGTCAGGTGCCAAGTCGCCCGATGCCCCTCAAGGTTGCCTGGTTATCGCCTGAACTCACAACAGGACTCTGGGATGACTCCTGACTTGGCCCCCCGTGCCTCCGGGATCTGTGCTGGCGTGCTTACCGGCCTGAAGGAGTTGTTGGACTGCGATCTTGCGCGTCGGCGTCGTACCCGAGATCTGCGTCTGGGTCGACGGCTGTCTCTAAGGCGGTGGCGATGTTCTCGGCGTCACTGGGACTGTGACCGCGTCGGAGAGGGTGCTCCCGAAGGAACAGAATCACGATGAACCCGAGGATGGCAAAGGGCACGGCGGCCAGGAAGGTGGTCTGCAGGGCGTCGGCAAAGCCGGTGATGACGGCGGTGTGGATCGGCTCGGGCAACGAGGAGATCTGGGCGGGGGTTCCGAGTTTGGGTCCGCCGCCGCGCAGTTGGCTGGCGGGCACGCCGGCTTTTGCCAGTTCTGCGGGGATGGTGTCTCGCAGGCGATGGGTCAACAGCGCGCCGAACACGGCTACGCCCATGGCGCCGCCGAGGGAGCGGAAGAACGTCGCTCCCGAGGTGGCCACCCCCAGGTCCTTGTGTTCGACGGCGTTCTGGGTGGCCAGCACGAGGACCTGCATGACCATCCCGATGCCGGCTCCGGTGACGAACATGTACAGCCCCGCCAGCACCAGGGACGTGTCCACGGTCAGCAGCGACATCAGGCCCAGACCCACGGCGGCCACCAACAGGCCGATAACGGGGAAGATCTTGTATCGGCCGGTGCGGGTGATGGCCCGTCCAGAGCCGATCGAGGTGGCGAGCAGGCCGACCATGAGGGGAAGGGTCAGGAGTCCGGATGCGGTGGGGGACTCGCCCTTAACGATCTGGAGGTACTGGGGGAGGAAGATGATGGCGCCGAACATCGCCACCCCCACAATGAATCCTGCCAGGCTGGTGATGACGAAGGTGTGGTTCGCGAAGAGGTGCGGCGGCATGATCGGCTCGGCGGCCCGGCGCTCCTGCCAGACGGCGAGGGCAAGCATGATCAGAGCGGCCGCGCCAAGCCCGTAGGTCCATCCGGAGTTCCAGGCGAACTCCTTGCCGCCCAGGCTGAGCACCAGCAGCAGGGAGCTGACTGACGCCACGATGAAGAACGCACCAAGCCAGTCGATGGCGTGCCGGGTGCGCGGGAAGGGCAGTTTCAGCACCCGCTCGGTGACGATCAGCGCGGCGATGCCGATCGGGATCCCCGCCCAGAACGTCCACCGCCAGGACAGGTGCTCGACCAAGAACCCGCCGAGCAGCGGCCCGGCGACCGTGCTCAGCCCGAACACGGAGCCGATGTAGCCCTGGTAGCGTCCCCGCTCCCGAGGGCTGACGACGTCGCCGATGATTGCCTGGGAGAGCGCCATGAGTCCGCCGACGCCCAGGCCCTGGACGGCTCGAAAGCCGATCAGCTGGCCCATGTTCTGGGCGAAGCCGCTGGCCAGTGAGGCCACCAGGAAGATGCCGATGGCCGACTGGAACATGATCTTGCGGCCATACAGGTCTGACAGCTTGCCCCACACCGGGGTGGAGGCCGTGGACGCCAGCAGCGTCGCCGAGACCACCCAGGACAGCTGCTCCTGGCCACCGAGCTCGCCCACGATCGTGGGCAGCGCCGTGGCTACGATGGTCTGGGACAGGGCTGCGACCAGCATTCCCAACATCAGGCCGGTCAGTACGGTCAGGATCTGCCGATGGGTCAGGCTCGGCATCCCGGGCAGGGCGTGGGACTCAGGCGCAGGTGTAGTGGAGCGGGGGTCTGGAGTTGTCATATGTCGGTTCCTTCGAAGATTCCATGGTCGGCATAGGCGAGGTAGGCCCATCTGTGCGTTGCTGCGCGGCCTTTAAGTGGCGGCCACCAGGCCGGAGCTGGCCAGCTCGGAGTTCAGGCCCGCGTTGAACCGCTCGAGCAGTGAGGCGAAGGCGTCTCGGTCCTCCTGGGGCCATGCACCGAGCAGTTGGCGCATGACGCGGCGCCGCACGGCACGTGTGGCCTCCAGCGCATCTCGCCCGTGCTCGGTCAGAGCGAATCGGCAGGCGCGCCCGTCGTCCGGATCGGGCTCTCGTAGCATCAGGCCTGCAGCCACCAGGCTGGCCGCCTGGCGGCTCACCGTCGACGGGTCGATGCGGAATCTGCCGGCGAGGGTGCCTGCACGCAAAGGGCCCTCGTCGTTGACAACTCCCAGGATGGCGTACGCGGCTCGTTCCAGCGGCTCCGTCGAGACGTCGGTATGAAGGTGGACCTTCTGCGCCCGGCGCACCAACAGAGTCAACTCACGTTCGATCCGCTCCAGCGCGAGAACATCACGGTCTGGTTGCATAACGCAACCATAGTAGGCAAAGCGTGGGTTATACAACTATCTGCGCGGGCCTCGACGAAGCGCTGCCAATGCTCCCCCCGGAGAGGTCGGAGCCACGCGACCTGGTTGATCCACGAGGAGTAGGTCGGGGTGAAGTGCAGGTGGAAGCGGGGGGTGGCCAGCCACTTCTTGATCACGGGCTGCTTGTGGGTGCCGTAGTTGTCGCAGACGAGGTGGACCTGCAGGTCGGGCGGTACCTGCGCGTCGATCCTGACGATGAGGAACTTACGGCGCTCCATCGACGGGCGCACCAGGGTGCCGTCCGGCTCGCCAACAGCCAGACCAGCCTGGTCGCTCTGCTCGGCAGCACCCTCAGACGGCCAGGCTGCTGCTCGACGAGGCAGACCGCGACGGCCGAATCGCCCTGTCGCAGGTCACGCTGGCGGCCATGCTAGGGGCCCGACGGCCCCAGCGTGAACAAGTTGCTGGGTGAGCTCGCCGGCGCGGGCCTCATCGACATCGCCTACCGCGCCATCCGCGTCGTGGATCGTGCACGGCTTGCGCACCTGGCCTGAGCCGCCGCCAGTCGAGGTGCAGAACCAGGCGCGAATACCGGCGGCCTTACGGCCGCTCCCCGTCGGCCGCGCCGAGGATGACCACCACACACACCATCGACCCGATTCGCGAGTTCCCGCCACAGGGGCCTCCCGACGACGCTTCCCGTGAGATCAAACCCTGCCGGAGCCCACGTTGCCAGCCTCCCGGCTATCGTCGAGCGCGAAGCGCAGCGATGGCAGCTGACAAGGCTCCAGCTGCCGCATGCTGGGGTGTGGACCCCGTTGGCCAGCGAGCGGGTGTAGGCCGCGGCCCGGCGCAGGTCGGCCATCCGCCAGCCCAGCGGCTTCGACGCGCCCACGTGGTCGCGGAACCGATGTTCGGGGTCGAGGAGAAGCCCTTCAGACGAAGGCGCCCAGCCAGGTGGTGATGGCGTACAGGACGAGGCAGGTGCCCACGGCGATGCCCACGGCCAGCAGTAGCCGCGGCCAGGTCTTGCGGACGCTACCCAGGGTGCACTGGTCGCGGCGCTGTAGCGACCACAGCATCAGCCCACCAAGCACGGCGAGTCCGGCGAGCCGGAACAGCCAGGAGTAGCCGGCGTAAAGGTCGTTGGCCCACACGAATGCGGTGCCGGCGCTGACGACACCGAGCAGGGCGAGCACGGTCGGGCCAACGCAGCACAGCAGGCCGGTGACGCCGGCGGTGATGCCGATGCGGATCGCGGGCAGGCCACGCGGCCTGGTCGGTGCTCGCTGACTCGTCTGGCTCACAGCCGTCAGCCTCCCCCAAACGAACCCAGCCTGGTGTAAGCCGGCACACGTTGGACGGCGGCCATCAGATTGCGACGGTCGGGCGCAGTTCGCGGTCTCACGAGGCCTCCTCGCCTCGCGAAGCACGGGCCAACTACGGCGCGGCCCGGGGGCACGGCTCCGTGACGGTGTCCTATCGAAGCTGTTCGGCGAGCTGGCGCAGCGAGGCGGCCTGCAGATCCGGCGCGCGGAAGCGTTTAGCGTCAACGACCTCGACGTGCTGGTCGCGCACGGCGCCGTCCCGGCCACCGCGCCGGCTCCGTTGGCGTCTCGCGCTGGACCAGGGTCGCGGGTGAGCAGGACCGTGTTCGAGGTCCAGCGGACCGTCGGCAAGAAGGGACCGTGTCGCTGGGACAGCCGGTGGTCCTGGCTGCGGAGATACTCGCCGTGCGCCGGGTCGGGGTGTACATCGAGGAAGGTGCGCCGCTGCTGTTCTTCGACCTGGCGACCCGCGAGCTGCTGCGCAGCCGTCCGAACCCTTTGCTGGCCGGCGAGGCCGCCCGGTTGCAGCAGGGACGCCCCGTCGGCTCGGTACCGCGCCCTCGACCGAACCAGTCCGGGTGCAGCGGCGAGTGGCGAGCAATGGGGTCTTGATGGTGGCCGGTCAGAAGGTCACCGTCGGTCGGCTCGTGAAGTACCAAACGCTCACCGTGCACGTCTCCGAGACAACCCTGGCGATCGAGCGCCCCGACGGCGAGACCCGCGTCGTGCGCCGCACCACCGACGCCGCCGTGCGTAGCATCAAGGGATAGCGAGCGCGTTATCGCTGGAACCTCAGTTTCCTAGGCGGAACGTCAAGCAGGTGGTGACACAGATCCGTCAAGGACCTACCGCGTCAAGACAGTGCGCTGCGCGCTCAATCGTCCGTTGGATGGTGTTGCTCGCTCGCGCCATACGCCTCGACTCAAGCAGCACGAGACGACCGGCAGAGGCGAGTGCGGGATGCCATGGGCGATGCCACCGGATCGCCCCGAGGGACACAAGATCGTGGCCTCTACCGAGACTCGAGCGTCGCTGCGGCGTACCGACGGGGAACCCAGTAGCCGTGCTGCCTCGACCGCGTCACGGGGACGGGTCCGCTTGCAGGTCCTTGGTTGGCGGATCTTCTTCGAGACCGCGGACATGCTCGCGTTCGGTGATTTGTCCGCACCGCAGGCAAACGACCAGCCGACTACCCTGCCGTCGTACGGGCTGCCATTGGTGTCGTCCGAACAGGCATGCGGCTCTGTCAAAGAACATTGTTTCCCTGCTGTGTCGGGGGTCTTTGGGATCTCTGCAGGTTATGGCTGACTGAGCGTCCCGGCTGTGTCTCGTTCCGGACATCTCGCGTTCGGCCTGGCATTGCGGCCGACTCCGCAGGTTCCTCGCTACGCGAGATACCTCTCGAGCGCACGACAACCCCGGCGCGCTTCTCGTCGGAGACGAAGCTCAGTCACCAACCTGACCCGGGGAGCCGGAGTTTCGCGCAACCATGCGCGATAGACCTCGACGCCCCCGTACCACCAAGTGCCAGTAGCGACGAGTCCACCAACGAGCCACCAAAGCAGGTACCGGGTCACGTCGAGGAAGGCCTCGGCCAGATCCTGCCGTCCGAGCCCGTTGAGGTCTACCCACCGCATGACTCACCTACCTAGGTGGCCGCCTGTTCGCCTGGGAGTTCGTCGCACTTGAGGGACACGGCAGTCCCGCGCCGGCAGACGTCTGAAACAGGGCCTAGGCACAGGATACGCCGAAATACATAGGAGGAAAAGGGTAATGCGGCGGGAATCAGGTGAGTTCTCCGACGAGATCCGTAAGGTGCCGAATCAATGGGACCGCGATGGACTGCTCCTCAGGGCCGAGAGACGTCCAGACCGCAGAGAGTCGGTTGGCGACGAGACCGCGCTTTGCCGATAGGAGCTCCTCACCACGTTCGGTGAGCGTGAGCACTCGTCGGCGTCGATCGCCCTCAGCCGGGATGCGGCGCAGGAGACCGGCTGCTTCGAGCCCCGCCGCCTGTTGGGTCACCGTCGGTTGGCTCAGCAGCGTGTACTCCGAGAGGGCCCCAATGCCCTCGCGGCCGCAGGCTTGAACTGCGTCCAGCAGAACTAACTGCGGCACTGTGACGTCTTCGAAGAGGGGTTGCATTCGGCCCCTGGTCCGCCGAGCGACCGCGAGCAGAGCCAGCACCGCATCAGCGAACCGCTCCGCGTCACCGGGGGTCGTGCTCGTGCGCCCGCTGTCAGCCCCCACCACGTGACCACCAGAAACTCATTCGCACTCCCGTAAGTCGATGGCGCCCCAGCGGCAGAACCGGTGCCGAATACCGATCGGCAGCCTTCGTTTGCTGTCACGCTACCTGCCCACAGTCGGCGTAACAGTGCGTTGCAGCAGGTTCACTCAGAGGAAGTGTCTCCTGCTCACTGGGCAATGTTGCTCGTTGGGCAGCCTCGGCCATAATGAGGATATGGATCGTGGGTTGCGGGACATCAAGCGCGAGGCGACGAGCCAGGCGCTGGCCAAAGCGGCATTCGAGCTGACCCGGGAGCGGGGATTGTTCGGATTCGTCACTACGGACGTGGTGGAGCGGGCGGGATATTCGCGACGCACTTTTGCGAACCACTTCTCGTGCAAGGAGGAGGCAGTCGCTTCGGTCGCATTCGGTGCCGTCGACGACATCAGCGCGATCTTGGCAGGACTGCCCGCAGACCTGCCCCTGCTAGATGCCCTGTTGGCCGTGATGAGGGAGCAGTTCACCGCGGGAACGTTGGTGAGGATGCGCGAGCTGATGGCCATGGCGCGGCAGTATCCGACGCTGGAGCCCCACGTCCTAGGCGTTCAGCAACGCATGCGCCAAACCGCCCAAGAACTTCTTGAGTCCGTGGCTGGAGACCGGTACCCCGCCATCTACGTACCGCTCCTGTTCGGCGCCGTGTACGGCGCCGTGATGGCCGCCCTCGAGGGATCCCTCGATGTGCATCTAGGCGGCGAGAGCGAACTCAGCCCCCTGTCGATGGACTACGGCTCATTCCTCGATCTGACCTTCGACTACCTGCGCCACGGACTCTAGACACCGCGCCTTCTCGCCCAAGGAGAACCAGACCAATGTCCATATTCTTGTACCGACTTGGACGAACCGCGTTCGCCAGGCCCTGGCTGTTCATTGCGGGCTGGGTCGCGATCCTCGCGGTGGTTGTCGGTGCCGTGGTCATCAACGGGGTGAGCGTCAGCTCGGAGATGAAGATCGAAGGCACCGAGGCCCAGACCGTGCTCGACCGCGTCGCCGCTGAGCTCCCCGAAGCCTCAGGGGGTCAGGCCAGCGTGGTCTTCGCCGCACCGGACGGTCAGCGCCTCGACACTCCGAAGCGACTCGCGGTGATCAGCCGCACGGTCAGCGACGTCTACGACCTCGAGAAGGTCGTCAACCCCCTCGACGCCGCGACGGGCGCCGGTTCGGAGGGCGCGCCCGGCACCCCCCAAGAGAATGCACCGGGCGATCCCCCGCCCGGGACGGACCAGGGTCAGGCGCCCCCTTACCAGCCGCTGCTGGTGAACGGGGCGCCGGTGCCCGGCGTCCTGGTGTCCTCCGACGGGCAGGTCGCGCTGTTCCAGTTCCAGTTCACGGTGGCATCGACCTCGTTGACAGATGACGACGTCACCTCCGTGGTCGAGGTAGTGGAGCGGGCCGAGCAGGGAACCGGGATCATCGTTCTCCCGAGCGACTCACTCAAAGCCATCGAGATCCCCGTCGGCATCGGGGAGGTGATCGGTCTCGTCGTCGCCGCACTGGTGCTGGTGCTCACCCTCGGTTCCCTGATCGCGGCCGGCCTGCCCCTGGTCACCGCGCTCGTCGGCGTCGGCATCGGAGTAGGTGGCGCCTATGCGCTCTCGACGGCCGTCGAGATGAACTCCGCCACCCCCGTCCTAGGTCTCATGGTCGGCCTCGCCGTTGGCATCGACTACGCGCTGTTCGTCGTCAACCGGCAGCGACGACTGATCCTCGACCGAGGACTCACCGCGCATGAGGCAGCCGGGAGAGCAGTCGGCACCGCGGGCAGTGCCGTCTTCTTCGCCGGCCTCACCGTACTCATCGCGCTGACGGCGCTGACTGTCATCGGCATCGCGATGCTGTCCACGATGGCACTGGTCGCGGCCTCCACAGTCGCCCTCGCGGTCCTCATCGCCTTGACCCTGCTGCCCGCGCTGCTGGGGCTGGTGGGGGAGCGGATCTGCTCGGACAAGGCCCGCGCACGGCGCCGCGCAAAGGTGGAGGCGGAGTCGCACAGCATCGCTGACCATTGGGTCAAAGGTGTGATCAGGTTCAGGCGGCCTGCCATCGCCGGCGTGGTCGCGCTCCTCGGGGTGATGGCAATCCCCGCAGCCAGCATGAATCTGGGCATCCCTTCGGGTGCGACCGCGAACCAGGACACCGCCGCCCGTCAGAGCTACGAGGCGGTCTCTCAGGGCTTCGGTGAGGGATTCAACGGGCCTCTATTGGTCACCGCCGAGCCCACCGGCACCGCAGGCCGCGTCACACCCGAACTGACCGCGAAGCTGATCGGCGAGTTCCAGGAGCGGGATGACATCGTGCTGGCCGCACCCGTCGGCGTCAACGAGGCCGGCGACCTGGCCGTGTTCAGCATCATCCCCACCTCGGGTCCCAGTGACGAGGCCACCAGCGACCTTGTGAAGTCGCTACGCCAGCAAGCCAACCCGATCGCCCAGGACAACCAGGTGCGGCTGGGCGTGACCGGGTTCACGGCCATCGGAATCGACATGTCCGACAAGCTCGCTGGCGTGCTTCCCCTCTATCTCGGCATCATCGTCGTGCTTTCCGTCCTGATCCTGATGCTGGTCTTCCGCTCGGTGGTGGTCCCGATCAAGGCCACCGCCGGCTTCCTACTCAGCATCCTGGCCACCTTCGGCGCCACGACCGCCGTCTTTCAGTGGGGATGGGTCAGCGGCCTCTTCGGGTTCGACACCGGCGGCCCGCTCATGAGCTTCATGCCGATCATCGTGACCGGCATTCTCTACGGACTTGCTATGGACTACGAGGTCTTCCTGGTCTCCTCGATGCGCGAGGCCCACATCCACGGCCAGGCAGCCCGACCCAGCGTCGTCCACGGGTTCGACCATGCCAGCCGGGTCGTTGTAGCAGCCGCCATCATCATGGTCGCGGTGTTCTCCGGCTTCATCTTCAGCCACGACATCATGATCAAGCAGATCGGCTTCGCCCTTGCCGCTGGCATCCTCATCGACGCCTTCATCGTCCGGTTGACCCTTGTCCCGGCGCTCATGGCCGTGTTCGACGAGCGAGCATGGTGGCTGCCCCGCTGGCTCGACCGCCTGCTGCCCGACCTCGACATCGAGGGCGACAAACTACTGACCATGCTCAACCAGCAGGCCGAGGCGACCGACCGACAAGACATCAAGATCCGCAACTGATGGGATGAAAGCCGCACCTGAGGGCCCGAGCATCCTCAAGATGCTCCTGTGCGCCTCGCCAGACGGCTTGACCTACTGGCACTCTCGCACTCGGTGGCCCATGAACAAACCTGGCGCTTCGGTTACTGAGGTTCCCGGCGGTAGTCAGACCAGCGGTCCGGCATTTCCTCCGTCTCGCCGCGCAGGAACGCGACGAACGATGTCGCCTCGGCTAGTCGGTGGCCACCGCCACCACGCCCGCAGACCTCGATCGTGGCAGCCGACAGTGCGGACTCCCATTGCATTAGAACTGGGATCCAAGTGGCCAGGATCATGCTGCCAAGGTCGCTTTCGCTAACTCGGTAGAGTTTCGCCCTGCTCCCGGGCACGCGCTCCTCGACTAGGAGGCGCTTGGCGGTGAGATCGCGCACCGCCCCGGAGATGCTCGCCGGACTGACCCCAACCCCCTCCGCGAGCCCTGCGGCCGTGTAGCAGTCGCCGTCGTCGACGAGCATGTATGCCAGCACCCTGGCTGGCATCCTGGGGGTCCCGGCCTCGTTCAGGATCAAAGCGATGTTCGACCACCCGAAGCAGCTTGTCGTCCTCGTCCTGCCAGCGGCGCGTCATCTGCACACCATCACCCAACGACGGACTTCTACCCGGGCGCGGATCTCTTGGATATTGCGGCGCATCTTGGGCCTTATGGGCCTCGGGCTCCTCACTCGCTGGGCTCGTCTCGGCGTCGATGTCGTCACCGCTGCCGGGAAAGGCCGAGTCTCGCGGGGTTGCGGGCGGCCGGCCTGGGCGATACGGCTGGGGATGCCTGCGACCTCCGCGACACCTCGGCTGCGCTTCGCCCTCGCACGCCGGAAGGAACCGCCCCCTCGTGCGGTCTCGTGCCGCGGGCGCTCCGTTCGCAAGCGGCACGATCGGCGTGCGACGACCGCGATGGTGCCGGTGTCACGTTGAAGATAGATGGGAGCCTCGCATCCAGCCACCGACGGCCGCGGGTGGGGTCAGCAGAGATCACGTGCAAACCTCGGGCTGTAAAGGCGCGCCGAGTGTCGGATTCCGTCTCAAGGTCGGTGCCACCCCTGACGGCTCCGAGTCCGCGAGCGGTTGGGACGGGGGGGCTTGTCGATGACGTGTGCTGGATCGCGTTCGGTCAGGTAGTCCCCAATATCGGCAAGCCCTCGGGCGAGGTCCCGACGCAGCCTGCGTTCGGCAAAGAACCGGGGACGCGGCGGGGGATGTTCGCGGACCCACTCGCCATACATGAACTGACCCACACACCAGCATCCACCGGCGGCGGCGAGGCAAGCCACGAACATCCACCACAGGACTGCGAAGACATCCCATATCGCGTTGCCCAGCTGTTGCCAAGCCAGCCCGTTCAGATCCCAGTATCCCACTTGACCCACCTCCAGCCTTGGCAGCCGAACCGCAGGTCACGCTCACTCTGTCCCTTACGGTCGAGTTCATCCTATGCCGGAAAACATAGGAGGAAAAGGGTAGAGTCGTGCGGGCCGACTGGCGCGCTTCCTCGGCGCCCCAGTTGCAGCCCGTAGGCAGAAAATGGCGTTCTCGGTTCGATCCGGGACTTCTATGCGACCGGCATCCGCCGGTGCTGGTCAGTTCCTAGCCGCCGTACCGTTCGCGCTGCTCGGGTTCGTGATCCTGCTCTTCCTGCGTGAAACGCCTCTGCGACAGGCCCGCGGACACACCTCGGGCGAGGACCTCGCAGCTGCATTCGAGACGTCAGTCGACCCCGACGCGCATCTCACCGACCACGACGACGGACCCCGGCCAGACAAGCCTCTGCCGCCGGAGATGGCCCCGGGCCGTCGCTAGGCGGAGCGGGACAACCGGTGCGACGGGCGCGGGCGGCGGGTCACCCAGACCCTTGTGGCCCCTCAGCTCCGAGGATCCGCAGCGCCTCGTCGGCATGGAGCTCCATCCGTAGCTCACTGCTGATCACCCCCAACACCCGCCGGTCGGAGCCGATCACGAAGGTGCTGCGGCTCGGCGGCAATCCAGGAAGAGTTCTCTGGACCCCGTAGGCGGACGCCGCGGTGCCATCCGCGTCGGAGAGCAACCGATACCCGAGGCGATGTTCGGCGTCGAACTGTCGCTGCCGAGCAACTGTGTCGCCGCTGATCCCGACCCTCATCGCCCCTGCCGCCTCGAACTCCGCCGCCAGGTCACGAAAATGACAGCTCTCCGCGGTGCAGCCTCGACTCATCGCCAGTGGATAAAAGAATAGAACCACTGGCCCAGCCACCAGCAGGCGGCTCAACCGAACCGCGGTCTCATGCTGGTCGGGCAGTTCGAAGTCCGGGGCAAGGTCACCGACCCGCATCAGCCCACTCATCGACGATGCCCCCCGACATGGGCGTTGCGGTTCGGGCCGAGGAGCACAGGGGCGCTCAGTCGAGGTCGAACAGCGGGTCGGTCAGGGTGAGCCCCAAGCCTGGCTCGGCCCAGCTGAACAGGGCAAGCACCATCAACGCCGCCCCTGCCAGAGCCAGATCCTTAAGGAACTGGGTCTGCTCCATCATCTGCTGCTGAGGATCCTCGATACCCCAGGGGCCGTGCATGACCACGGCCGTAGGAACCAAGAAGACCACCAGGAACAGCGCGCCTAGGTCTCCCCAGGCACCCAACAGGACCATCAGCGCGCCGGCCACGATCATCAGCCCCGTCCCGAAGACCAACGTCGGCGCCACTGCCTTAGGGACCCCGCGAGAGGCGCTGTACTGAGCCATCATCTTGGTCTTGGTCAGGTGCCCGAATCCCGACATCAGGAACAACACAGAGAACAAGATGCGCCCCACCAGTACAACTATGTCCACGGCCAGTCACCGGGCCTTCCACGTCGAGGTACGGAGCGACATTGACGATGCACCGCGGACACCATGTTAACTCGACTGCTTATCTTTTGTAAGTACTATTCATAAGTGACGATCGCACGATCGGGGCGATGTCGGCCTCCGCCGAAAGTGGATCCGCCTCAAGGTTTCGCGCGAGAGTCTGAAACGTCATGATGAGTCGGTGACCGAGCAGAGCCGCGCCCCTGAACAATGGCCCCCCGGCCACTGCCTCGGCCTGCAGCAGGCGCTAGAACTCATCGGTGGCAGATGGACGGGCAGCATCCTGCTGGCAGTGCTCTCGGGAGCGCGACGCTTCAGCGACATCCGCGTCGCCGTCCCTGGCGTCTCGGACCGGCTGCTGTGCGACCGGCTGCGCCGGCTCGAGGCCGAGGGTCTCCTCGAGCGTCACACCGCAACGGACCCGGGCCTGGTCGGGTATGCCCCGACCGTGGCGGGGCAGGCGCTCGTGCCCGCGCTGCGCGCGCTATCTGACTGGACGACACGTTGGAGGACCGACATCGCTCGCGAGTCCGACACCGGCGCTCACGGCTGACAGTAGTGCCGCCCCGGGTGTGCGCCGGTCGCGTGGTACCGACGCCTCTCCGGAGATTCCGACCAAGGCCGCCCGCCTCGAGCCGCTTCGCGACCGCTCTGCCCGCCCGACTGCGGAACACGGCACCTCGGGACGAGGAGTTGCTGGAGTGTGGCGCCCGTCGATGTCCTAGCTATCGCGGCATGCCCTGGTCGAAGTGGGTAACGTCCACCGACAGGAAGAGGGCCGCGGCGGAGGCGACAAGGGACCCTTCGACGTCCCTCATGTCGGCTTCAACGTAGAGCTTGCGCCCTTCTGCCCGGAGCACCCTCGCAGCAAGACGGTAGGTGGTGCCGAGGATGACTGGCGAGGCGTAAAGCACTTCGAGTTGTCGGGTCACCGCCGGACCTCCAGTTAGGTACAGCAGGTAACCGAACAGGTCGTCCAGGACCGTGGCCACGGCACCCCCGTGCGCGATCCCAGGTGCACCCACGTGGCGTTCGTCGAAGATGTGAGTCGCGTGCACCTCCTCGCCGCGTCGATGAACTGTGAGGTGATGGCCGTGCGGGTTGTCGGGTCCGCATCCGAGGCAGTGGTGGTGGTGCGGCGGAAGCTGAGCGCCATCTTCTTGTGGCCGGAACTTCTCGTTCCAGCTGGCGAGGAACTCCTCCCGGTTCATCACGACCGCTCGCATGAGTCGTGGCCATCCCGAGTGCCAAGTGTTGCGAGACCCTCGAGGCCGAGCTCACTGATCGCGGCGGAGATGCGCGTCGCGTCGGGGGACGTGCTAGCTGAAGGCCCCTCGCCCGGGGCGCTGAGTCCTACCACGGTGATGGCACCGAAGACGCCGAACACTACGGTGTTCGGGTTGGCTACCTGGCGCAGCGACCCGTCGGCGTCGCCCTCTGCCAACAACGTCTCCACCGGCTCGTGGGACGCGCTGCGCAGCACCTCCGCGAGGTTGGCCAGGAGAGTGGCACGACCCACGTCGCTTCGCGCCGTCGATCTCGCGAGACCCCGCAAGGGCCTCGTGCCGGATAGTTGAAGGTGCACTCTAGGAGTCCTCTCAGGGCGGAGGCTACGAATTCCTCCAGGTCTCGAAGCGGCGGACAGACTCAGGGCTACCGGCTAGCTCGACGTGCGCGGCCCGCTGGCGACCGCTCGCACAAAGGAGCAACTCCACGGGGTCGCCGGTCACCACCACGCCATGTTCGCCGCGATGGACCACCTGACCCCGCCCGGCCGGTAGGGCGAACGTCACTCCCACGGGCGCGTGACGATAGCTCAGCCGGGACACAGTGCCCAGGCGAGACCAGATCGCTTCCAGTTCCAGCTCCGCCAGCTGCCGAGGCGCGAGCGGCGGCGTCCCACCGCGGCGGACATCCTCGTGGTGGATGACATACTCCAAGAAGTTGACGGTCTCGTCCGCCCAGGCCAGCGGTGACCACCGCGAAGGCCCTCGCGCGAAGCGGGCCAACAGTTCGTCATACCCCTTAGCGGTGCGGGCGCGGTCCACAAGCGTGCCCAGCCGCCTCTCCTGACCGGGCTTGTTACGGGACAGCTGGTCTATCGCCCGCGCCAAGGGCCGGCGTTCGCGCTGGACGAGGTGCGCAAGCAGGTGTCGGACAGTCCACCCTTCGCACAGGGTGGGCTGCTCGGGATCCGTGGCGGCGAAGGTCGCGGCGAGCGCGCTTCTCTCTAGCTGCACCCAAGGCATCAGCGGGCTCCCATGAGGTCGGGCGCTGCGCGAGTTGGGAGGGTCATCGATGCAGTCGCAGCGCACGGTGGATACGCCGCTGGGTCGGTGCTGGAGGAAGGGGCTGGGCGGCTTGGGCAGCGAAGGCCTGGAGGAGGTAGGCGACGATTCGTGGCGAAGACTCGGGGGCCGCGCCTCCTGTCACACTCACTACCCCGGCATTCGCCATCAGGGTGATGGCCAGGTCCTGCGGCACGAAGTCGGCGCGCAGACCTCCGGCCGCCTTGGCATTTTCCATGAGCGTGGTGAAGGCGTGGAACGCCCGCTCCCTCTCGGCCTCAAATAGCCTGTCATGCGGGAACGTCCTGGTCAGCACCTTCATGAACCCCCGGTCCGCAGCCTGCATGGCGCACACCTGCTGGACGTAGCCACAGAATCCACGCCAAGGGTCGGGGTCTTCTAGGGCCACGTCGACCGCCTCGCTGTAGCGGGCCATGGTGTCCGAGAAGACTGCCGTGATGAGGTCGTCGCGGGTCGGAAATCTGCGAAAGAGCGTGGCTATCCCGACCCCCGCCCGCCGAGCCACCTCCGCCATCGGCACCTCGAGGCCCTGGTCGGCAAACGCCTCGCGCGCAGCATTCAACACTCGCGCGCGGTTCCTCTGCGCGTCGGCGCGAAGCGGGTTGCAGCCATCGCCGCCGTCACTGGGGATAGGTATCGCGTCGGCCGAGCTCACACACGCATCGTAAACCCCTCAAGTGGAAGACTGACTCCAATTCTCTTGCTACTCTCACCAAGACATCTGGAAGGCGCACTCCACATCGAGTGCTGTCGTGAAGTCCGCAAGGACCCACGGCAAACCCACAGGGCAAGGGCCGGGCATTCGTGTGTTCGGACTCAACGACCCGGAGTACCGCGCTACCAACTGACGACTGCGTGTGACCACAGGCCCACGCCCATTTACCGGGAGGCCTGACCCTTGGCAACTTTCCTCTATCGCCTTGGGTGGGCGGCGTTTGCTCGACGCAGGTCGGTCCTCGCAGGGTGGGTCCTCCTCCTGGTCGTGGTGGGTGGGCTTGCCGGGGCGCTCGGCAAGAATGCTGATGCTCAGCTGTCGATCCCCGGCGTGGAATCGGTCCACGCCCTGGAGCTGCTCCAGAACCGCTTCCCCCAGGGCGCCGCAGGTGGAGCCACGGCCCGCGTCATCTTCGCCGCCCCGGACGGCCAGTCGGTCACCGATCCCGTCAGGATGACCGCGATCAAGCAGACTCTGGCCGCGGCGGCGGAGGCAGACCAGGTCGCAGCGGTCAGTGACCCGTTCGCCACGCGGGCTGTCTCCCCCGACGGCAGCACTGCATACGCGACGGTCTCCTACCGGGTCCAGGTCGACAAGATCAGCGCCGACTCCCAAGCACAGCTGCTCGCCACCGGTGCCACAGCAAGAACGGCTGGGGTAGACGTCGAGTTCGGGGGCGAGGCCACCCAGGCGCAGCCGGAACAAAGCGCTGCCGAAGGGATAGGAGTCCTGGTGGCGTTGATGGTCCTGGCGTTGACGTTCGGGTCGCTCCTGGCGGCTGGGATGCCGCTACTCACAGCCCTCATCGGGGTTGGCGTCGGATCAGCCGGCACGCTGGCGCTTTCCGCTGTCATTGACCTGACCAGCACCGCCCCCATCCTAGGTCTGATGGTGGGCCTGGCCGTGGGGATCGACTACGCACTCTTTATCTCGATCCGCCATAAACAACACCTGCTCGAGGGGATGCCCGCCCGCGAGGCTGCCGCCATGGCTGTCGGAACCGCTGGCAGCGCGGTTGTCTTTGCCGGCGCCACCGTGATGATCGCCCTGGCTGGGCTCGCCGTCGTCGGGATCCCGTTTCTGACCACTATGGGACTGGTCGCGGCCGGAATGGTCGGCGTCGCCGTCCTCGTGGCGCTGACCCTTGTGCCCGCCTTTCTGGGCTTCGCGGGGACCCAGTTCTCCCGCTGGCCCGTACCCGGACTGCGACGTCGTCAAGCCAAGCTGAGCACCACACAGTCGGCCGGGTCCCGATGGGCGACGATCGTAACGAAGCGCCCCGCCATATTTCTGACCGCAGGGGTGGTCGTCACGGGCGTCTTGGCACTGCCCGCACTCGACCTGACCCTCGGCCTGCCCGATGACGGAAACCTCAGCGCAACGACCACGCAGCGAAAGGCCTACGACCTCCTCGCGGAGGGCTTTGGTCATGGATTCAACGGGCCCCTGACCGTCGTCGTAGACGCCACCACCTCACCCGACCCACAAAGTGCCTTCGATCAGGCCGGCAAGGCCATCGCCGCGCTGGATGACGTCGCCGCTGTGGCACCCGCCGTCCAAAACCCCGCCGGCGACACGGCAATCATCTCGGTCATCCCCGCCAGCGGGCCCTCAGAATCAGCCACTAAGGACCTTGTCGGCTCGATCCGCGACCTCCAGCCCGCACTCACCCAGTCCACCGATGCCGACGTCTTCGTCACCGGCAATACTGCACTTGGCATCGACATTTCGGACAAGCTGACCTCCGCGCTGCCCACGTTCCTGGTGGTCGTCGTCGGGCTCTCGCTCCTGCTCCTGATGCTGGCCTTCCGATCCATCTTCGTCCCGATCAAAGCCACTGCGGGTTTCCTACTCAGTATCGCGGCGACCTTCGGTGCCCTCGTGGCCGTCTTCCAGTGGGGATGGATGGCGGACCTGATCGGCATCCAGCAAACCGGACCGATCATCAGCTTCCTGCCCATCCTCTTGGTCGGGCTCGTCTTCGGACTGGCGATGGACTACGAGGTGTTTCTCGTCAGCCGCATGCGCGAGGACTACGTCCACGGCGCAAGCCCGAAGGAATCGGTCGTCGGTGGCTTCCAGCACGGAGCGCGCGTCGTCACCGCGGCGGCCCTGATCATGGCCTCGGTCTTTGCCGGATTCATGCTCAGCGACGAGTCCACAATCAAGAGCATCGGCTTCGCTCTCGCGTTCGGGGTTCTCATCGACGCCTTCGTGGTCCGGATGACGATCGTGCCGGCCGTGATGGCACTCCTGGGCCACCACGCGTGGTACCTGCCAGCCTGGCTCGACCGCCTGATGCCCAACGTCGACATCGAAGGCGCCGGGCTCGAACGCGACCACCCCCGAACCACTCAAGGCGCGACACCTCCGGCAGGAGCGGATCACGACAGGCCATCTCCGGCGACGCCGGAGGAGTCACAACCGGTCCGCCAACCCGCCATCTGAGGGCGCCACACGATGACCCGAATCGGAGGCAAGGAACTGAGCGCGCAGCGGCCCAAGGATCCCACGCGCGGAAGGCTCCCTGAGCGCGTCACCGAGCCGGTCTCGACGGCGCCGTCGGGGGAGAGTTCGATCGACAGACTCCGGAAGGGTGCGCGGCGACCGTGGTTGCACCCGCTCCGTGAGTTCATCATCGTCATGAGCCTGTACCTCCTCTACCGAGCAGGTCGGCTGGCCACCGGAGGACGAGAAGACGAAGCCCTGAGCAACGGCGAGCGAGTCCACAGGGTGGAGCGATGGCTGCACCTGCCCTCTGAAGCCCACTTGCAGGATCTCGCGCACACGCTTCCCAACCTGCTGCAGATGGCCAACGTCTACTACGTGAGCGTCCACTTCCCGGTCGCGATCGCCTTCCTCCTCTGGGGCTACCTGCGCCACTCCCGGTCCGAATACGTGTGGGCCAGGAATCTGCTCGCAACCCAGACGCTGTTCGCCCTAGTGGTGCAGCTGCTCTTCCCGCTCGCTCCCCGCGGATGTCTCCGGGATGGGGCTTCGAGGACACCATGAACACCATCGGCCCGTCAGCCTATGGAGGCGTCGGCGCGAACCTGGCCAACCAGTACGCAGCTATGCCCAGCCTGCACATTGGATGGGCCCTGACCATCGCCCTCGTCGTCCACCGGACCGGTCCTGTGGCGATGCGACTGCTGACCAAGGCCCACGCAGTGTCAACCATCGTGGTCGTCGTCATCACCGCCAACCACTGGTGGCTCGACGGCATAGTCGCTTCCGGGCTACTGGTCCTCGCCTCGAGGGTGCTGCCAACTCCGCGCGGGTCGGCTCTCCACCGCACAACACTCATCCAGGACAAGTCACCAAAGCCCGCTGCGACTTTTACCGAAGCCACGACAGCGAGCGCCACGCTGGCCGGCACCGGATCTGACGGCATCACGAACTGAAGAAATCACCCGCCGATCTAAGGCTCTCGTCATGACCGCCGCCGATGTCGCGGCTCGTCGTTGACTCAATCCCATGCCCCGATGGAAGGGGGCTGGCGCAAACCTCAGTCGTTAGAGGACGTGGGAGCTCGGTACCTTGAAATCAGATTGCAGTGCACGGGAACCCAACACCCGCGCCTAGACCCGCCACGTCGGCCGCGCTTCCGGGGTGGTCGTCCTGGCCGCCGCGCTCTATGTGCTCTGGTACTCCCTGGTCGAGCTCGCCTCCTAGCGCGGCACGCAGGTCGCGGCAGGCCCCGTCGCCTGGGTCCGCGACCTGTGCGCGTCGATCAGCCAAGGCATAACCAACGCCGGCACCTGGCCCACCATGCTCGCCCTCAGCGCAGTCCTCGCGATGGTCCTCACCGCAACCTTCATCACCCGCCGCCGGCGCTGAACCCAGTCCTCGCCATCGCCGGGTGGATCGAGGCTTAGAGCCCGTTGCCGCCCCCGGCCCGCGTGAACGTCGCCGACCCAGCGGACCGAAGTGCGAAGGTCACCGCTCCAGGAAGGGTCGCCGTTCATGTTCGAGGATAAGCGCTGGCCCATTTCGGGATCCACTAGGTGATCCGTAGCTGCCTTCGCGAAGGTCGCACCACACCCCTAGCCCGGCTTCGAAGCGCGCTAGTAAGGGAGATGGGGCGATCCCCGCTACGGCTGGGAGTGCGGCCTGAAGGTCTAGGCCCAGTTGTTCGGCGTGGCGCATGCGCTCGAGCAGCGGGTGCCAGCGGTCGGCGGCCTTGGCCGCTTGGATGTGTTCGGGCGGGACTCCGGCGTCAAGCAGCAGGTCGGTGTAGCGCTGATGGCGTCGGTGGTGCTGGATGGCGGCGCCTTCGGCGTCCAGTCGGGCAGGGCTGCTGGCCGCGGCGGCCTCATGGTCGCGGGTTTGGGTTGCCGATAGCTCTGCGCCGGACGTGGCGAGCACCTTCTTGAGCACCTCCTCAACCGGGACCGGGTCGCCGAGGTCGTGGGCGGTGTCGGTGTCGGGGTCGTAGCTGGTGTCGACGTAGAGCCGGTTGGCCTCACGGCCACGGGTGGCCATGACGTACAGCGGTTCCCGGACGGTTGCTGCACTGACGTAGGCGTGGGCAGTGTCGACCGTTCGGCCTTGGGCTCGGTGCGCGGTGGTGGCGTACCCGAGCTCAACGTGCTCGGCCACGTAGTCAGCCGGCAGCCGGGTCGCCGTCCCTGCCTTGCCGGTGCGGTGGACGGTGAGCGACCCGTCCTGGTGGGCTGCGGTGACGGTCCACTGGTCGCCGTTCTTGACCCACCCGCCCGCGGCGTGCAGGTCGCGCTGGTTGAGTCGGGTGACCACGACGTCACCGGTCCCGATCGTTGTCCCGTCCGCGACCGACACCCCGCGCTCGGTGACGTGACCGGTGGCGACCAGGTCGGCGCGGGCGCGGGCGTTGAGCTCGGCCACGGTCGCGGCGTCGGCGGCCACCATCAGCGAGGTGCGGCCGGCGCGAGTATCCGCACGCCAGGCCTGGTAGATGGCCTCGATCATGGTGTCCCGCTCGCCGTCCTGGACGCGCCCATGGTGCAGATAAGGCTGTGCGGCGGTGGGTTGGCCCTCTCTCAGCGCCAGGCTGGCTTTGCGTTCCCATTCGTGCCGGAATCGGCGCACGTCGACCAGCTCGGGCACGTCGGCCCGGTCGGTGACAAGGAGCCGGAAGGCTCCGCCGGCGGCGACCGGGGACAGCTGGGCCGGGTCCCCGACGAGCAGCACCTTCGCCCCGACCGCGCGGGCTTGGGTGATGAGGGTGTCGAGTTCGAAGGTTCCTGCCATGGAGGCTTCGTCGACGATGACCAGCTGCCTGCCGCGCAGCCGCCATCGGTCCAGTTCCGCCCTGACCTGGTGGGCGCGTCGGGTGATGGCGCGGGTCCGCAGCGAGGGGCTGGCGCCCCGCAGCTTGCCTTGAAGGGAGGCAAGTTCGGCAAGGCGCTGGTCCTGCCGCGTTTGTTCGGTGAGCCACTTGGCGGTGTTCTCCGTCGGCACCCCGACCGCGTCCGCGAGGACCTCCGCCGCTGCCGCGGAGGGGGCCAGCCCGACCACGCTCCCCCGCCCGAACGCCGCCTCCCAGGCGGCCCGTACCCCGGCCATGGTGGTCGACTTCCCCGTTCCGGCCGCACCCACCAGAACGTCGACGGCGCGACCGGAGGTGACCACAAGGCATACCGCGTCGGCCTGCTCGGCGATGAGCCGGCGACCATCTGCCCGTCCCGGCAACGGCGCACCAGCCGCCGCCACGGCCACCACCGCCGGCGCCTGGGGTCCGTCGGTGGCGCGGCCGGCCGCGACGAGCCGTTCTTCGGCCTGCAACACCGCCGCGGTGGTGTAAATGGTGGCGTCCCGAGCCCGCAGCCGGGTGGAGCCGTCCGGACGCTGCAGGGTCGCGGGGACACGAGTCGTCGGCTCGGGCGGCGTGAGCTGCACCGATGCCTCCAACGCCAAAATGGTTAGCCGTTCTGCGGCGTGGGCGCGCTCGTGCGGGGTGGCGAACCGGACCCCGTGCAACTGCCGCAACGCCTCGGCCAGCACGTTGGAGCGGGTGAACGTCGCCCGCCTGGCCGCGACCGCATCCACCACCACGGTGGCCGCATCCTTGAGCATTCGATCGTCGAGGTCGGCTGCGCTCAGGGCGGGCAGGTAACTCCTGTTGGCCAGCGTGGCCACCCATGCCTGCGGCTCGGCGTCCAGGTGCGGCTGCGCGCGGTGTCGCCATCCTTGGACCAGGTCGGCCAGCGGCCGCAGCTCCTTGTCGGGTCGGGTGGCCAGGGTGGCCTGCTGCCGCAACCGGATCACCTCGGCCGCCGTGGGCTGCCGCCCGTGGCTGGCGGCGAAACCCGCGATCAGGTCGCGGGCGGCGGTTTTGATTGCGGTCGAGCGTTGCGAGAACTCCTCTCGCAACGCCTTGCCCACCCCGGTCACCTCCCACGACGGGGAGCTTGACCGTGCCCGGTGCTGGGCGTCCCAGCCCCACCCCAGATCCGCACTCAGCAAGTCCATCAGGGCGCCGTTGTACAGCTCCGACAGCGCGACGTTCGCCTTGAACAACGCCCGCGAGTCCAGGGTGCGCCAGGCCCCGTCCGTGGCTGCCTGGACCCGGTTCAGTACCACCACGTGGGTGTGCAGCTGCGGGTCCCCTGCGCGGGAGTCCCAGTGGTCAAACCCGGCCGCGACCACACCCCGGACGGCTTCGCTGACCACCCCACCGCGCCCGGTACGGGTGGTGAACACCTCCCGCTCCGCGTAGCCGATCACGAACTCCAACGCCTCCTGGTGCGCCGCGTAGATCCGTTCCCGGGTCGGCCCATCGGCCATCGCCCACGCGACCGACACGCTCTTTGGGGCGGAGAAGGTCAGGTCGAACCCGGCCACCGTCCGCGACGCCGTACGCGGCCTGCCCGCCGTGTCACGACAGGTAGGGCGGTCCGCGACGGGGGAACGCCCCAGCGGTTGACCAGTGACTGGGTCCTGCAGCATCCCGAGCATCCGCCACAGGTGCTCCTCGGACACGACCGACCTTGGTGCGACGCCTCTTCCGCCGTCCAGGCTGGCCAGCCCGGAGCCGAGGAACCGGCCCGGCGGGGCGCCCTCCTGGGTGTAGTACGCCGTCAACGGATCCGCCGTCGGGCCCTGCCGGTCGCCGCGCGCGACCGAGGACATCAGGTACCGGAAGCCGGCCCCCAACGTCATTCGCCGCATCGACATCGTCACGCCAAGGCAACGCCCACGAGGGGGCACCATCGGGCCACGGCCCACCTTGGTGCCTGACGTGTGGCTCGAGAATGTGGGCTGGATCGGGGTGGTCGAGTGAGCCTGGCTGCGAGGTGAGTTTGGGCGGGGCGGGTATGCCGGGATGCAGGCGGGGCAGGGTCGCTGTGAGGAGCTGGGCCGTTGGGGTGACCGGACGAGAGAAGGTCTGAGGCCGGGCTGGCAGAATCCGAGCGGCGGCGACCGGGGCAGCATCCGCCGAACGGACCAGTGGCCCCGCACTCCCCCGCACGTCCCCGTGTGGGCTTCATAGGGTCAGGGCACATGGAGACCGACGGACCGCCCGCGATGAGGCAGCTGCGCCTGCGGTATGCCGGCACCTGCACCGTCTGCGCCGCGGACCTCCCAGCCCGGACCACAGCGATCTACGACCGGGGATCCAAGTCCGTCCGTTGCCTCGACTGCGATCCCACCGCACACCTGGTTGACCCGGTCGTTGTCGACGTCCGAGAAGTGTCTCCTCCCCCTCCGGGCGCGGACGTACGACCGGCCGAAGTGTCGACGCCCGGTGAGCCAGCAGCGGGCGGGACAGCTGGCGCGTCGGCGCGCCGCGAGTACGAGCGCCGCAAGGCACTCCGCGAGGACCGCGTCCGTACGGCGCACCCAAAGCTGGGCGGCCTGCTCCTCGCCGTGTTCGATGATCCGCAGTCGACCCGCGCTTGGGACCAGGGCGCCATCGGCGAAGAACGTCTCGGCCACCGGCTCGACGGCCTCATCGACGAGGGTGTGGCCATCCTTCACGATCGACGGATCCCGAAGGCCAAAGCCAACATCGACCACAGCGGTGACGAGCAACGGGGTGTGGGTCATTGACGCCAAGCGCTACAAAGGGCGACCGACGCTTCGCGTCGAAGGCGGGATCATGCGACCGCGGGTCGAGCGACTCCTCGTAGGCCGCCGTGACTGCACCAAGCTCGTCGACGGTGTCGCCAAGCAGATGGTGCTGGTCGCCGAGGCCCTCGCGGCCGAGGGGCTCTCGGCGCCAGTCAAGGGTGCGCTGGCCTTCGTCGACGCCGACTGGCCACTCATCGGAGGTTCCTTCACCATACGAGGGCTTCAAGTCCTCTGGCCCAAACGATTGGCCAAGATGCTCGCGGAGCCGGGCGAGGAGGTCGCGGACGTCACCGCTATCCACAAGGCCTTGGCATGCCGCTTTCCACCAGCCTGACCGCCAGCGCCCTCCGCAAGTCTCCGGCCGGTTTGCACAGATCGCTACTGGTCCGAGTCGCATGGTGCCCCCTTACAGCGGTTGTCCACGTATGGACATAAGGAGGGAGGGCTGGGATGAGTAGGTTCCAGAATGACGAGGGGGCGCGCCGCCGGCTGTTGGACGCGCAGCGTGCCGAGTCAGGGGCGCTCCGAGCGGTGATGGCAGTCGAGCGCAGGAAGCACAGCGCCCAGGAGCGCCTCGACGCCGTGGACGGCGAACTCGCTGAGGCTCAGGCCATGCTGGTGTCGATCTCCGGCTTGAGCCGAGCCGCGCAACTCCTCGAGGCGGATGAGCGCGAACTGAAGCAGCGGGTGAAGCGAACCGACTAGGAGGCGCGCCTCAGTGGGGCCCGGAGTCCTTGACCGGATGTCCGAGCAGGTAGATATGGCGACCGAAGTCGACGGCGCTCTCGCTGTGCGGATGCAGACGCACCAGCTCATCCGCGACCTCGCTGCCAACCATGAGCAGCGACGGCAGCGACCGACGGTCACCGGCGAGCCCAGCCTCCGCGGCTGACGTCGCCTGATCGACCTCACCATTCCGCGCGAGCACCGTGGCCCTGGTGAGTTCTGCCTCTGAGAGTCGCATCGGCGAGATGACCTCGCCACCGGGTGAGGTACTCGTCGCGGTCACCGCATCGGCCATCGCCATCGCGAGTGCATCGTCGCCGACTGCGCGGTAGCAGTCCATGGCGTAGAAGTCGAACTTCGCTGGGTCCACCTGGAAGTGGTTGCGCGGGTTGGTTGGGTAGTCCATCCGGTCCAACAGGTCTCGCCCACGGTCGAGCGCGAGCTCGACCTCTCGGCGCCTGCCAAGACGTGCCCACGCCTTGGCAGACTGAGCCTCGAGCTGTACCGCCACCGAGTGCTCGCGGGTCTCGCGCAGCCCGACCTTGGCGGCCTCCAGGACGCCGTAGTAGTCGCCGCGGGTCAGGGCCATCCATGCACGGATCTCCTGCGCCCATCCGAGGATCTCGCGGTGGCCAATTTCTTTGGCGAGCATGATCGCACCAGCTCGAGCCTTCTCGGCACTCCGCTCGTCGCCCTGGTCGTAGTGCAGACACGCCACCAGCAGCGAAAGCCAGCCCGCGAGTGCGTAGATCTCGCCGAGCTGTTGATAGCGCATGGGCTTGTCCTTCAATGCGGCGATCTCCGCGAGCCAGCGTTGCGCCTCGTCCAGCACCTCCTCTCCGGGCCGTGAGGCGTAGTCAGTGCACAGCCGATCCGTCATGACCTGCGCCAACTCCAGGGTGGCCGGGTCCACGCTGGAGGCACGCAGCCGTTGCACAAGTTCGAGGGTCTCGTCGTCACTGAGATGTGGGGGCGCAGCGACGGGTCCAGACGGCCCAAAGTACGCGTCGACCGCGGTGCCGAACATCGCCGCGATGGCCTGCTGGTTCTCTTTGGCCGGCACGCCCTTGATGGCGCCGCGCTCCCAGCGCTTCCACGCAGTCAGGACCGATTCGAAGTCGTCCGGAACATGGTGGTCGGCGTGCACGATGAACTCCCGGACGGCCTGCGCTTGCGAAAACCCCCGGGTCTCACGGTCTCGTCTGAGCCGTTGCCACCACTCCTGTGACGCCATCAACCACCCTTCCTGCTGTGGCAGATCCTTGCGGATGGAGTCACTTGCGAAGGTAACACACAGGGACATGGGGGACATTGACGTTATCCCCAGCTGTGTACCTTTTGTCGCGCTATCCCCCCGGTGAGAGTAAGCATCGTAGGAGCACAACTTTGGAGCCGAGGGGGCAATCATGAAAGCGCTGACCACACAGTCGAATCCCGTTGCGGGACAGTCGTTCTCCAACCCGACGGAACACGGTTCGTTCCGAAAGCATCCGTTCGAAGACCAAGCCGATAACCAGGAGAAGGCCGGCCGGGTGATCCACAAGGCTTTGCAGGCCTGCCCGAGCCTTGGTGAAGAGTCACCCGCACGTGACGTGCTGTGGATGACCGTTCAGGAAGAGATCTGCACCACGACGCCGAGGATGATCCAGCCGTTTGGATCCAAGAGGCCGTTTCTCGTGACACAGGAGCACGCGACTGAGGAGCTCATCACGGCGATGACGTGGCTGACGGCGCACGAGGCCGAGGCGCGCTCCTACTCGCCGCTCCACCTTTTCGTGATGCTTCGTGGCGTAGCCACCAGGAGTAGCAGCGGTTCGGCACGCGCGGCGCAAGCGGACTCGCTTTGCGGCATCACCGACGTGCCGCAGGGCTGCTTGCTCAAGCGTGGATCCGCCGATGAGGTGGATGCGGCATGACCTCCGACGGAAGCTTCGAGGTGTGGGTGTCGGACGAAGCCGGGATGAGCTCGCCCGAACTAGGGGAGCTCAAGCTGACTGCATCCTTCGATGTCTATGTCTCCCGACTGGAGATCGCCCGCCAGCGCGGCGCCGAGGACCCACTGGCGACGATCTCGCCATGCGCGGCCGGTGGGAACTCTCGCGCTTGCACGCGCGGGATGCTGGCGCAGCTCGGCTACACCGCAGCGGAGCTGCGCGTTGTGCACCGGCTCATGGCCGGCTCCGCAAGTGGGTGGCCGGGTCTCATCAGGCTGTATGCCGCAGGGTCACCGTTGAGCGCAGCGCAACGCGAGTACGTCCGCCGACAGGTCCACCTCGTCATCCGGCGGTCGCAGCCGTCCGCCTCAAGGCAGTAAGTGCCGGGTGAGTCGTCAGCGCACTGACCCCATAGAGGCTGGCGATGCCGGCGACAGCCACCAAGGCTGCGCCGGGTCCGGTCACTGCGCGGGGCGCGCCGTCCCCATAGTCGAGAACGACATGTTCCCGTTCGAGATCGGGGTCGAAGCCCACAAGGGATCCCCACCACAGCGAGAACACCTCACCGCTGTGCAGCCGGACCAGCAACCGCCGACTTGTCAGGAGAGCCTGACCTGGTGACGCAGCGCTCCATGCACCATCCACCTTCACCCTGAACCAGAGCCTCTCGAGACGTCGCCACGCGGTCTCGTCGGGCTCGAGGACGACTCGCATCGCCACAGGGTCCACATGTACGCCCGGCTCCAGCCCGGCGACCTCCATCGCCAGCCGGCGAGCATCATCGCGGGCATAGATGACTCGACTCTCCGCATATTCGGCGGTGCGCCGCTTGCCGCTCATCGGTCCTCCCGCGCTCGTGATCAAACCACTGTGCCCCCAAACACCGACAGCCGCGAGCCCTGCGTATGTTGCCCCTTGTTGCCGGTTGACCTGACGTGCCGATTGCCAAGTTGACCACCGCCGCGCTTGCGCTACTGCTCGGACTTATCGGTGCCGTGCTACTTCTCGTCTGCGTGGCTAGCACGGACTCGACGCGCCTGCCGATCTGTGCAACTTCCGGCCCCGTCAGCGGCCTATCCGTGGTCCAGGCCCAGAACGCGCGCACGATCGCGGCCACCGCACTGGATCGTGGCGGTCAGCGGGCTGCGCTCATAGCCGTGGCGGTGGCCCTCGCGGAGTCGGACCTGCGGGTTTTGGGCAATCCAAGCGTGGTGGACGCGAACCTGGTGCCCAACCAGGGCCTCGGGTCCGACCACGACTCCGTGGGTCTGTTCCAGCAGCGCGCTAGCTGGGGCAGCGCCGCTGCTCGCATGGACCCGGTGACCTCGACGAATGCATTTCTCGACGCGCTATTCGCCGTGGACGGGTGGTCCTCACTGCCGCCTTGGGTCGCCGCTCAGCAGGTGCAACGCTCCGCCTTCGACGGTCGGCCGGCAACGGCCAACCACGGCTCGACGGTGTACGGCGGAAACTACCTCGCGCAGCTGTCCCTCGCCGATCAGGTCCTTGAGGCCATCGAAGAGCCGTCGTCCACAGATTCCTGTGCAGGCATTGACAACGTGAACAACATCGTGGCCTCGGGTGGACCGGGTCATGGACTCCCAGCTGACTACGAGCTCCCACTAGGTGTCTCGCCTGCTGCGAGGATCGCGGTCAGCTACGCGCTTGCCCAGCGCGGAAAGCCGTACCTATGGGGAGGGACCGGACCCGACCGGTTCGACTGTTCTGGACTGACCATGTCCGCGTGGGGAGTCGCCAGTCACCGGCTCGGGCGAACCACGTGGGATCAGATGAGGGACGGCACGCCCACCACGATCGCCCGCTTGCGTCCGGGCGACCTCGTGCTCACTCCTGGCAGCGGAGGCTCCCTCGCTTCGCCCGCGCACATGGGTATGTACATCGGCGATGGCCTCGTCGTCCAGGCCCCCAAGACCGGTGACGTCGTCAAGGTGACGCCCCTGTCCGCGTTCACCTCCAGGGGCATCTCTGCCCTGAGGCACATCGCGTGAGCGACGAATGCTGCCCCCTCACCATCCGTAGACCAATCACGCGCGGGATCGGCCCGCCACCACCAGAGAGAGGCAAGGTCATGGTTGTTCCATCAATCGATGTTCAGCCCAACGGCGACGGGCTTCCAGGCATCACTGCGCTGAGCCACATGGTTGGCGCGCTGCTCACCTTCGGACTGGTGGCCGCCGTTGCCGGGGTGGCAATCGCAGCAATCACGTGGGCGATCGGCTCGAACTCCTCCAACCCCCACATCGCCGGGCGTGGCAAGAACGGCGTACTTGTCGCCGGCGCGGCCGCCCTGCTCATCGGCGCTGCCAACACCTTGGTCAACTTCTTCAACAACGCTGGAGCGGCGATCCACTGATGTCCAGGTATCCACGTTCTCGAACGCGGTTCCGCGTCGTCGGCGCGACGGTCGCCATCCTCACCGTGCTAGTCGCGAGCACTGTCCTTGGGGTCTCCTTCGTGATGGGCGACGAACGCGAGGGTGCCACCCAGCACAGGGAAGTCACCCAATCTCCATCCCCGCCCACAGCTACTCACACTGGCGAACCCCGCACTGCGGCGGAGCAACCCGGCATACGAAACGGCGAGCTCGATGCGGATATCGCAAGGCTTCGCGCGTTACCCGCGACGGCCACTGGCTCCCCGCTACCGAGAATCGATGGCGATGCGACGCAGCAGCCGGACCTTTACGCGGCTGAGTTCACTCGACGGCTGCTGACCCAGAACTACGGCAAGTCGCGGCAGGCATGGCTGTCGTGGGTACAGAGCGAGTCAGCCCGCACAGAGGAGCCACTTGTGGTGGGACTCGTCCCGCCCGAGCTACGGGATAGGTGGGCGGTGTTCTCGGTGAGCGACGTGACCGACAGCGCGGCTCCGATTCCGACAGCGGAGGAGTGGGCAAGGCTTTCCCAGCAGTCCGGCCGGACCACGGTCCTGGTGCAGCGCGTCAGCGAACCAATGGCGTGGACCAACGCAGTCGAAGCCGGACGAATCACCGACCCGGGCATCACCGCGCGCATCGTCAGTGCCGAAGTGACCCTGACGACTGAGATCGACGGACGCACGCGCCGCGACGTGAACAGCGTCGAGCTTGGCCTCGAGTTCGAAGGTCCTCCGACCCGCGACGCCTGGGGTTTCGTTGGCGCCGTCACCTACACCGCAATCCCCTTGGGGTCGTCATGAGGTGTGACGGCCTGCAGAAGCTCGACCCGCTCTGCCAAGCCGGCCAATACATCCAAGGTCAGGCGAACAACGCCGTCGACAGCGCGTTCACCCGCGTCGCCAACTCTTTCAGCGAGGTCGCGATGAACGCCACGACCTGGCTGTGGCAGCAGATCAACGACGCGACCACCCTCGACCTGCAGGACCCCAAGCTGCTCCGCGAGATCGGCACCAGCGCGGCAATCGCTGCCGTACTGTGCCTCGGCCTGTTCGTCATCCAGGTCGTCACTTCGGTGCTGCGTCGCGAGCCGGGCGGTCTCGCCCGCGCCGTGTCGGGACTGGCCGTCAGCTTTGTCGGTTCCGCCCTCGCCATCGCGGCCACCCGCACACTGCTCGGGGTGGTCGACGCGCTGAGCGCCGGCCATGTACAACACGCGCTGGGCACCAACGTCGAAGGCCTCGGGGAGAAGTTCGCGTTCGCACAACTGGGTAACGTCCAGGCTCCCGCCGCAACGCTCCTCCTATCACTGGTGATCCTCATCGCCGTGGTCATGGTTTGGGTCGCGATGATGGTCCGCAAGATGGTGCTGATCATCGCCGCCGTCCTCGCCCCACTCGCGTTCGCGGGCGCCACTGCGGACATCACCCGAGCGTGGGTGCGGCGCTGGGTCGAGTTCGTCTGCGCGATGGTCGTGTCCAAGCTGCTGCTGGTCATCATCCTCAGCATCGGGCTCGCGGTGTTCAACGGCAGTGGGCAGGACGGCAGCGGCGCAGGCCAGGGCGCAACCCAACTCGCCGCCGGGTCGCTGATCCTCATGATGGGCGGCTTCGCGCCGTGGATGGCGATGCGGATGTTCTCTTTCGCCGGCGACACCATCCACGCCGCCCACGCCAGCGTCGGACAGGTCACCGCTGGCGGACAGGCTGTCATCGCCGCTCCGCAAAAGGTGTCCTCGATGGCCTGGACCGCCAGCTCGCTCGGGAGCATGGCCCGCGGTCGCCCGGGCATGGTTGGCCAAACGCCGGCGGCTCAAGTGGGCGGTCCACGACAGAGTTCCTCGCTGGTCAGCACCAGCGGCGCACCGCAGGCTCCCCCGAAGTTCGATGTCGGCCGCGCCCAGGTGGCCCAACCCGCACCGGCCAAGACGGTCAACCCGCCCCCTGAGCAGTCGCAGATCAGGTCCCCAGGAGCAAGCCATGACTGACACCGCACCCGTCGCCCCGGCCGCCGCCACCGTGCGATTCGGTCGACTCCCCCAGCGTGGTCTGCTGCTCGGCTTCTCCGCGCCTCGAGTGCTCTGCGTTGCCGGAGCGGCCGCTACCGCCATCCCCATGCTCTTCACCACCGGCATGCTCGGCGTCGCGGCGTCCGCGCCGTTGTGGCTCACCTTCTTGGTCCTCGCGTTTGCACCTTGGCACGGGCGTCCCGCGATCGAAACGCTGCCCACTGCCGGCCACTATCTATGGCGTCGCTCATTTGGCCAGACCAAACATCGGGCACGGCCATCCACGCCAAGACCGGCCGGCACCATGGCCCTTCCCGGCGACCTCGCCGCGCTCCGCTTCCACATTGACGAGGACACCGGCACAGCGATGGTCCACGACCCACACGCTGGCACCCTGACGGCAGTCGCACTCATCCGCCACCCGGCCTACGTCCTGCTATCCGCGGAGGAGCAGACCCGTCGCGTGCACGGCTGGGGGCGCGCCCTCGCCACCCTGGCCAACTCCGGCACCATCGCCCGCATCCAGATCCTCGAGATCTCCCTGCCGGACTCGGGCCAGGGCATCACTGGCTGGTGGGCGACGCATGGACACAAGGACACCAGCCAATGGGCAGTTAGGGAGTACGAGGAACTCATGCGCACCTGCGCCCCGTCCGCCAGCACCCATCGCACCCTCATTGCCCTGTCCCTCGACATGAGAGCCGCCCGCAGCAGCATCCGACGCCGCGGACGGGGACTCGTCGGAGCGGCGGCTGCGCTGCGTCAGGAGATGAGCTCGCTCGAGGCCGGTCTGCGCGCCGCTGAGCTCCACCTCGCTTGCTGGCTCGACGAACCCGAACTCTCCGCCACGCTGCGCACCGCCTACGACCCTGCCCACGACGCCTCCACGAACGGCGGGTCACGATCGCTAGCGACGGCGGGGCCTTTGGCCGTGGACGAACACTGGGATCACCTGCGACACGACACCGGGCGGTCGGCCGTCCTGTGGGTCAACGAGTGGCCGCGAGTCGACGCAGCGCCATCGTTCCTCCACGCCCTGGTCTTCCGCCCGGGCGTCCGCAAGACCCTCTCGATCACCGCGACCCCAGTCGCCACCGCCGTTGCGATGAGAGACATCCGTCGCTCCAAGGTCGAGTACGCCACCGACGCGACCCAGAAGGCACGCATCGGCGCCCTCGCCAACCTGTCCGACGAAGCCGAATGGTGCGACGTCATCGACCGCGAACGCGCCCTGCTCAACGGCCACGCCGACCTTCGATTCACCGGGCTCGTCGCGGTCACCGCGCCATCACAGGACGAGCTCGAGGCCGCTGTCGCAGAAATGGAGCGGGCCGCCATCCAGAGCGGATGCGAAACCCGTCGCCTGTTCGGCCAACAAGCGCGCGCGTATGCCGCCGCTGCGCTGCCTCTGGCGCGCAAGGTCAGCTGAGCGCGCCATGGGACTAGGGCTGAAGAGACACCAGCGCTCCTCGACCGCGCCGGTCCGCGGGCTTTCACCGTCGACGGCGGTTCCTCCACCCGCCGGCGAGCGGGGGCCCGACGCGCTCCGGGCCGTTCGACGTCTCAGGCTTCCAACGCACCGGGCCACGTCAGACGTGCTGGCCGGTGCCTACCCATTCCTCGCCGAAGCCGGTCTGGGCAACGAAGGTGTGTATGTCGGTCAGGACGCGTGGTCCGGTGGCGGATTCTGTTTCGACCCGTGGGAGCTCTACCGCCAAGGTGTCCTGACCAACCCCAACTGCCTGCTCGCGGGCGTCGTTGGGAAGGGCAAGTCCTGCCTCGCTAAGTCGCTTGCCACTCGGTCCATCGCATTCGGCCGACGCGTGTACGTCCCCGGGGACCCCAAGGGTGAATGGTCTGTCGTGGCGCGCGCAGTCGGCGGAGCTGCGATTCAGCTCGGAGGGGGCACGCCCAATCGACTCAACCCGCTGGACCCTGGGCCGCGCCCAAACAGCCTGGCGAACGAACAGTGGGCTCAGCTCGTCCAGAGCAGACGTCGAGTGCTCCTCGGATGCCTTGCCGAGTCAGCGCTCGCCCGACCTCTCGCATCCGTCGAGCACACAGCACTCGACGCCGCCCTCCACGAAGCGATCGCCGGGGCCGATGTGCCGACGTTGCCCCGGGTCGTCGATGCTCTGCACTCCCCCACCGACGCAGTCCCTGGCGCAACCAAGGAAGAGCTCACCAGGGACGGACGCGACCTCGCCCACGCCCTGCGCCGCCTGGTGAAGGGCGACCTCGCCGGATTGTTCGACGGTCCCTCGACCGTCACCTTCGACCCCGCGCTGCCGATGATCTCGTTGGACCTCTCGCAGATTCAGGGTTCCGACCAGCTGATCGCCATGGTGATGACCTGCACCTCCGCGTGGATGGAGGCCGCCCTGACCGATGCAGAGGGCGGGCAACGCTGGGTGATCTACGACGAAGCCTGGCGCCTCATGCGCCAGCCCGCACTACTCGCACGAATGCAGTCCCAGTGGAAGCTCTCGCGCGGGCTCGGTATCGCGAACCTGCTCATCGTGCACCGGCTCTCTGACCTCGACGCGGTCGGCGACGCAGACTCCGAAGCACGCGCCCTGGCACGCGGGCTCCTTGGCGACTGCTCCACCAAGATCGTCTACCAGCAGGAGGTCTCCGAGGCGTCGCGCACCGCCCGGGAACTTGGTCTGACCAGCGCAGAGCGGCAGCAGCTCCCCGATCTTCAACAGGGAGAAGGACTCTGGCGAGTCGGACAACGCTCGTTCGTCGTGAGCCACGCAGTAACCACGAACGAGCTTGCCGCCTTCAACACCGATGTCCGCATGACCTCGCTTGCAAGGGATCGCTTCTGACCGATCCCCAGGAAGCAAGGTTCATGCCTGACACGTTTGCTCTCGTGCGACGTGCTTGCCCATCACCCTCGCGGACAGGGGTGCCCCCTTCGATTTCAATAGGACGCAGTGTCAGCGGCCCTGCATTTCCCGAGGGAGGAGCATCACACCGCCCACTTAGACGCACGGTCGAAGCGTCGCGACACGCTCCAACTCCGACCGGACGTAGCAGTGCATCAGTGAGTCGACCGCACGAGTCGGTCGGCTTCGCACTGGCGGCTAACGATCGGCCGACGGGCCAGAGAACCACGCGCCGTCGGTCGCCGACCGAATCCCCAGGGCCCCGCTCTATGATCACCCGCATGGCCGCGGTACGCGCAGACGCCTCGGGCCGCGAGAGACAAACAGGACCGGGCATGGGGTATCGCAGATTCACGACCGCCGAGTATTCGAGGCTGAGGAACCAGCACAACATCATGGTGCTGGTGGGCAATGGCTTCGACATCCAAGTCACTCGGCGCTACGAGTCCCGCTTCTCGCCCCGCTACCCAGCCTTCTACCACTACCTCCTGTCTCGCGACTTCGACTCCTCAAACCTTGTCGTCCGGCAGATGGCTACCGCCAAAGAGGAGGGTCGGGAGAACTGGAGTGACGTCGAAGCAGCGATCGGGCGCCTCATCACAATTGAGGGTGGCTGGCACTCGGCTGACGCCGTCTACGAGGCGATCCTCGCCATCCAGGCAGCATTCTCGGAGTACCTGGAGCTCGTCGCTCCGCCCGACCTGCTCGCCCGCGTCGGCAAGGACTCAGCGCAGGGCTCATTGGCCGTGAAATCAATGGCGGACTTCATCGGGGACGTCGCGAGCCGGTCTCCGACCTTCGGTTCCTTCGCCTTCCCCGGCGATACCGACCATTACGACCTGTTCAACTACCTGTTCGTCAACTTCAATTACACACCTCTGCTCGACGATTACGTCTTCCGCGACGCCCAGCAGTTCCGACCACAAGCGCACAAGTATGCCGACCGGAACTTCCAGTTCAGGCCCAACCCAACTAATCATCCCGACGGGTCTGGAAACCACGAGACAAGTTGGTCGAGCTACGTCCGCAGTGAGGTCATTCATCCTCACGGAGAGCAGCCGATTCCGCGGTCGCTGCTGTTCGGGATCGACGCACCTGACAACCTTGCCCCAGGCATCGACCCTCATCGGCAACTCATGAAGCCGTACTGGGCCATGAACAGAATCGAGTACGGCCACCTGTTCTGCGACACTCGGCTGTTCATCATCTTCGGTTGCTCGCTTGGCGAATCGGACGGCTGGTGGTGGCGACGCGTCTACGAAGCGCTAAACCGCCAGACCGAGGACGGAACGCCCCAGAGCGAACTCATCATTTACTGGTGGAGCCCCGTAGCCAACCCTGCCGCCAGGGACGAGATACTCGAAACCTTCTTCGCGGGCGTCGGGCGAGGCTCGGACGAACACGAACACGAGCGCGTGAGCGTTGGGGACCGGATCCAGGTCGTGCCTTACACCGACGAGAGGCCGCCGGCCTTCCTCGCCACACCCTAAGGTCGACGGTGATGCTCAGAGACCGCGGAACTGGGTCGTACCGCGGTCAGCTGGGCGGCCCTGCTCCTCGGTCGGGATATTTGATCGGTTCACTGCCACCGTTGCTTGAGGACCACACGACCAGCCAGCTCCGAGAGCTCAGCGCGCTACGCGGTCGTCTGAATGGGAGAAGCATCCAGCTTCTCGACATCGGCTATCAGTTCGGTGACGGCTTGGTAGCGCTGGCCGACGTCGTTGACGGCGCATTTGTGGATGATGCGGCCCACCTCGTCCGTCGCCGGCGGAAGAGATTCTCGGCCAGTGAAGATGTAGGCGAGGACGTGCCCGATGGCGTATATCTCGTTCACAACCCCGTAGTCCTTGAAGCTGCTAAGGGTGGGATCGCGAACGGTCCCCTTCATCTCGGTCTGCGTCCGAGTGAACTCGCTTGTCTGGTCCTTCACCAGTCCGAAGTCCGAGAGCTTGACCAGGACAGCGCCAGAGTCGAAGACCTTCAACAGGATGTTTTGAAGGCTGACGTCACGGTGAAGCAGACTTTCGTGATGCAGGTAGTTCACACCGTAGAGGAACTGCAACGCAATGCGCTTTCGCGCGGCGAAGGGCATGGTGCCATTCTTCTTGCGTATGTAATCGCGCAGGGTGGTGTCGCAGAACTCCATGCGGTACTCGTTGCGGACGTCGTCGTAGCGATAGACCTCCACCACGTATGGGAAGCTCAGCCTTTTGAGGACCGCGAACTCCTGCTTGAAGCGTTCGAGGTCTCGTTCGTCTAGGTCTCTCTTCGCCCGCTTGACAGCGAAGTTGATGCCGTAGTCAGGGTCGAGGTAGGAGTAAACGTGGGCGAAGGACCCGCTGCCCACCATCTTCAACTCCACGGACTCGTCATGCTTCTTCAGCTTGACGTGCTTTGCCGCATGGACGAATACCGGTTCGTAGGCAATGACCTCGATGGGTGCGAAGTCGTCAGGCACGACACTGCCGCCACTCGGGGAAAGCCAGGGCCGGCAACGCTCCAGTGCATCCTGGTAGATGTCGGCAAACTCGACCTCCACCCCGGCGCGCCGCAAAGTGTGGAGGTCGGTCTTGATCTCTTGGATAAGGGATAGGAGGGCACGGCTGTTGTCAGCCCAATAGTGGTGGGTGGTCTCGGCCCGTCCGTTGACATCGGTGAAGTGCTCGTTCAGCCGTTCGTGGAGGACCGCGAACATGTGACCCCACTCAGGGTCGTCATATAGGCGATCAAATGCTCGTGACGAGGGCACCGCCTCGTACTTCTCCCGTAGATCCGTCAGCATCAACTCGACCGGATTGGCCATCGGATTCCCCTTTCAGAGGGAAACCCTATGCCCCGTCCGATCTCGGCACGACGACTTCCGAGTGACTTCGGGCCAACCTTGCGCGCCCGACTGCCCGACCGCCGTTCGTACCTCGGAACCCGCGATGAGACGCCGTCCCCGCGAATGTACGTCGCCGTGGCTGCTTCCTGGGTGGACCTGCGACGCTCCTATGCTTCGTCAAGCAGTTGCTGCCCCGCTTTCAAGTAGGCGGTAGAGGTCGCGTGCGACGTAGCGGGCAAGGCAGCGTTTGATCTCTCGGCCCGTCTTGCCTTCGGCAGTACGGCGAGCGACGTAGTCGCGGGTGGCGGGTTGGTACTGGATTCGGATCTGGACCACGGTGTGCAGTGCGTTGTTGAGCTGGCGGTCGCCGTAGCGGTTCAGCCGGTACCGGGTGGTGACTTGGCCGCTGTTGGCGGGGATCGGTGCCACGCCGGCGAGCATCGCGAACGCGGCCTCGGAGTGGATCCGGCCTGGGTGGGACCAGGCGCACAACACCGTGGCGGCCACGATCGGTCCGACGCCGAACTCCTGGAGCAGGTCAGGGCGCCAGCTGCGGATGATGGCCAGCATCGCTTTCTGCAGCTCTCGTGCCTCTTTCAGCATCGCGTGCGCGCGACGAGCCAAGGTCCGCAACGCCACCACGGTGCTGGTCGTCTCGGTGTCCCAGGCAGCGTGCACGCGCAGGTTCGCGGCGGTGTTGAGCATCGTGGCGAGCTTCTGACGACGGAACCTGACTCGGATAGGTTCGGGTGCTGCAATGACCAGGCTGAATACCTGCAGCTGGGCCTCGGTGGAGGCATTGATCGCTGAGCGGCGAGCAGCCAAGAGCACTGACAATGCTTGGCGTTCGCCTCCGGTGCGCGGAGTTCCCAACCGCGGTCGCGCCATCGCCTCACGCGCAGCTCGGATCGCATCAAGAGGATCCGACTTCGCGCCGTTGCGACGCGCAGCCCGCTTCGGGCGATCCAGCTCAATGACGATCTCCGACATCTCCAGCAGGTGACGGCTCAGACCGGCGCCGTGACCACTGGTCCCCTCGATCGCCCAGGCCCGCAGCATCGGGTGGTTGTTGGCGAACTCCACCAGTTCGGCGTAGCCCTCGACCGTCGCTTCGACGGTGATCTCGTCGAGGACACCGCCAGTCGCAGCATCGACCACGGCCGCGGAGTGGGTGTGGACGTGGGTGTCGACGCCGATGACGACATCGACCACCTCGCGCAGATCGGTCAGACTGTTCATGCGTTCTCTCCTTCGCTGGACGGGACGTGGTTCCGGTCCGGGACGAAGGCTCGGCAGGACTGTGATGAGACACATCCGGCGCCGCTAACGCCGGGTGGTCAAGCTCCTGATCAGGCCAGCTCCTCCAACCGGGCCGGGGCCGGTGACCACGAGCGGACAGGTCGCAGCATGGCACAAAGCCAGTTACACCGGGGGTCACACCCGCGGTCACCAACCACAGCCCAGCACCTTCAGGCTGCGTTGGCGATCCTCACAGTCACACCGCCGCGTCTGCTCGCCCACAATGACCGGGGACTGCCGATTCCTAGTTCCGCCCGCGTGTCACGCTGCCGCCCTGCGTCGATCAAGGGATCTGGCGTCAGAGTCGTTCGCCGAGTACTGCCCATGCCGAGAGCGACTTTCGTCACGGCTGTCGCCTGACCCTGTCGGCTAGCGCCGAGGCTCGGTCGTGTGCCTGGTCGGCTTCATTGCTTCGAAGGCGAACGCGGCACAGTTCTGACGACGAGAGCGGTCAAGTCGGAGTCGGGGAAAGAAGGTGTTCCTGCCGCCTGATCGACAAGGGACGTTAGCGCGATGCGTCGCTCGTAGTACAGGAATGAGGCCGAGGGGATCTCTGCGTCGCGCGCCAGTCGTTCCCACACCTGCGGCGCGCCATGGCCAGCCGTACGGTCGAATGCACGACAAATGGGCTCTAGGTCGTTGTTCTCGACCCCAGCTATCAGCGCCGCTCGGACCAGGGCAGCGAGCGGCTCGGTCGACTCGTTGCACCGGATGAATGAGACCCACTCCTCGTCGTAGGCCCGAGGGTGGCGCGTAATGGTTGAGGGATCCTCCGCCACCACCGCGAGCAGGCGTCGCTCGGCGTCGCAATCGCCCAGGCGCACAAGGACGGGATCCACCCACGCGGCACCGGGGTGCGCACCACCCCAATCTCTGACGTGCTGTACGCCCACACGTTCCGCTACGGCCAAAGCAGCAGCCATCTGCTCACCGAGGCGCACCTGGTCCACGTCGAGTGCTCCCAGGACGCGATCGCCGAGCTGCGGGGTCCACGGACCGGGGAGCACATCGACTAGGCGCCGCAACCGAGCAGAGGTCATGTCCGAGAGGCTTGGCGCCACAAGGTCGTGCGCAGCCGGGCTCCAATTCTTGGCAAGCCAAGGCTCAAGATCGCGATCCGTCCAGTCGAGAAGGAAGGTGAACAGCTGAGCGCACTCCCCCGGATCAAGAGCCCGATCCTGCTCCGCACTGACCAACAGCCCCCGGGTGACCGACATCGACGCTGACTGCGTGACAGGGTCGAATGCAGTGGCGACGCGGTCGTCCGCAAAGACGTCAGCCAAATCAGGAGCAGGGAGTGCCGCAGCGGAACCACGAAGTAGGTGCACCTGGCGCTCTACACGGCGTCCCGTATGGCGCGCCACGGGCCATGGTGCGGGATTGCGCCAGCGCTCAAGTGTCCGCTCGAGGATCGGCACCATGAATGTCGCCGAACTCAGGTCAAGCCCAGGGCCTTCAGGAGGCAGCCCGAGGGCGGCCAACGACGGGGTGTCCGGCTTTCGGAGCTGTTCGAGGACAGCGCTGACCTGTTCCTCGTTCAGCGCACCGATGAGTCGCCAACCGACCCCAAGATCGCGCTCTTCGCTCACTGAGTGGGTCAGCAATGTGAGGATGGAGGCGACAGGGTCTTGGGCGAGGATGTCGGCGGCGTCATCGGCCCAGCGTGATTCTTGGTCGTCACGCAGAGCGACAATGTGCGCGAGCGCGACGACGTCATCGCGCGGCCACGGGTCTCTAGGTCCCGCGCCGCGGTCCTCGGTGAGCTCGTCGTAGAGGATGGTGTCGAACGGCTCACTGTCGCGCAGGATCTCCAGGAGCTTGCTTCGGTCAAACCGACGGGTTAGGCACATCATGGCGTGCTGCCGCGCCTTGCCGGAGGCTGACTGAGCGATCTCGATGCTGCGGCCCTCGGGAGCCAGATCGACAGCGACGCCGATCAGAGTCTCGGTGGCCATATCGTCGCGGTCGTGGTGCAGCGCCTGATCTGCCATGTCCTCGATGTAGGCGTTGAAGAGGTCCGCGTGCTCATCCAGGTTGTTGAAGAGCGTCTCGAGGCTCCAGCCGGCGGCGGCTGCGCGCCGGCGTACGACCGGGTCGGGGTCGCGCACTGCGCGAGCAAGCGCAGGAAGCAGTTCATCGAGGGGCAGGACGAGGAGGGCAACGTCGACAGCGTTGCCCCTCGTTGTGCGCTCGTCGTCGATGAGTGCAGCCCTGATCTTGTCACCGAAGCCGGGTGGAACGCCCGCATGCAACAGACGTGCGAGCGCATACGAATCGCCTGTTCCGTTGCCGATGGTCGCTCGTCGCTCGAACCAGACGCGGCGGGCGAGGTACGTGCCCCAGATCAGATCGACGGCGGCCGCGCGCTGCTCGGAGGTTGCGTCCGTCCTTGTACCACGAGCAGCCAGGGTCGAGTCGTACTTCGCGACCGTCTCGACCCAGGACGGATCGGTGGCCGCCGGAAGAAGCAGTTCGATGACGTTCACCCACGTGGACTGCACAGCTCGAACCGGGTTGCCGTCGGTGTCGGGCTCATCAAGCTCGACGAGAACGCGTTTGCGGAGAAGGGCAAGACCAGCCTCGCCCGCATCCAGCAGCGCTCGCGCGGCACGGGCCTCCTTCATGACGTTGGCCGGGAAGCGAACGACACCTTCGGCGTCACGCAGCAGCGCTCGAGAGACGAGTTCACCGATGGTCTGCTCGTCTGGCTCGATTCCGTCCAGGTCGCGGTGCAGGTCGGACGCGACGAGTCCCGCGACGGTCACCGATGTGACGCCAGCGAGCTGCATCGCCAGTGCGAGGCGGTCGAGCCAGACTCGGACATCATCGGCGCTAGCTTCGATGCGCGTGTCAGAGCCGAGGCGCTCGTCGGCCATCGAGCAGATCAGCTCGAGAGCGGTCTTCGGCAGGGGTACGCCAGTGAAGACGCGGCCGACCGCCGCCGCGGCGTAGATCGGCACTTGAATCAGCTCACCGATGTCGCCGGTGTCGGGCAGCGCTGCCTGAAGCTGGTCGGGACTCACACCACGCGCGGTCGCGTACTCGTTGACCCAGGTCATGTCGGTCATGGGGGTCCAGCGAGCGAAGGTCTCCTGCTCGGTGAGCTCAGGCAGCGGTCGCGACCCCAGCACAAAGCGGTGCTGAGGATAGGCGGCCGCGACTTCGCTCAGAAGACGGATGAGATCCGGACGGCTCGGCGAGGGCACTTCGTCTAGCCCGTCGAGGGCGAAGACGTAGGCGCCGTCGCGCAGGCGTGCCTCGGTCAGTTTCGGAACCCCGCTACGAGCGGCACGCGCTGAGTTCATTCCTGAGACGAAGCGCTTGCCCGCATCCGTCCAGGCAGTCCGAACGTTGAAGGTAGAGAGGACCTGCAGGAGGGCCGGTACGGGTGATCGCCTGACAATCTGGACGAGTTCCTGGCTCTTACCAGCACCTCCCTCAGCTTCTATGACGATGTTTGAGGTGGTCGCGTCGAGGTCGTCGGTGCGGATTGACCCGTACTGCCAGACCTTCGCCATGTACGCACCCCGGCCCCCGGAGCTACTGACCTGCTCGGCCTCGGCCATGGGCAGGGGAAGGTAGTGAGGATCGATTTCGTCGTCGGTGATGACCAACGCCTCGTCGACGGTTTCGGAGACCGCCGGGCCAGAGATCGCGGACGCCGCTCGCACGGCCGCCTGGTACTCCCGCTGGGGATCCTCGATCTGCACGACGCGCAGATGAGCCTTGCTTTCAAGGTCCTCCTTGAAGGCGACCGCGTTGACATCGCCAAGGTCAACCGCGGTGGTCAGAAGCAGGTGCGGCCTCTTCCTCGGCGCACGCGCAGCATCGATAGACCAGCGAAGGTCGCGGCGGATGTGCTCCTCGCGCTCAGCCAGGCTGTGGCCCAGGAACACGAAGGTGTGGGTGGAGGCAAGTGCGCGAAGCAGCAACTGGGATCGCTCGTTGCCGAGCATCGCGGCGTAGGAGGCATCGGTGAGCACGATCGTCGAGGGATCGGTACAGATACCGTGCAGGTGCAGGACACGCAATGTGCCGTCGCGGGGGGCAAGAGCGGTGTCGAACTCGTCGAGGGTGAGCGACTGGACAGGTCTGCGGGCGGCCCGCGCGGCGTTCTCAATGGCTAGGTCGTAGTTAGTGGTGATGATGAGACCCGAGCGGACCTTCGACAGGGCGAGCAGAGCAGGTGTCGTCCGCAACTCGGACTCTTCGTAGAGGCGTGCGGTCTCGCTCGAGACCCACTCCTCGCCGAGGGTGGCCGATATCAGGTCGATGACCGCGAACTCGTTTGTCGCACAGTCGCGTGGCACCACAGAACCATCGGCTTCAGCTCGTTCGATGAGGTGGTCGATGAGGGCCATGAAGCTGGGGGCCCCGGCCTCGACAGTAAGACCGGCGCCGACAACTGGGACGATATTCGCGTGGTCAGCGCGGAGCTGGGTGTAGAACGCGCGCTCATTGATCGGCTCTGGACTCTCGCGATCCGCCACCGGATAGCGCGCCATGATCACATTCTCCCGCATAGGGGGATGAAATCGGGTCGGGAAGGACGTGCAGACCGCCTAGAGACCCGCGCCTTCCACCCGCGGTGGGCAGCATCGGAGCGGGCAGACCTGCCTCCTGACGACATCACTTCTGCATGTTCTTGTAGTCGTTCATGGCGCGCTCGAGTGTCGCCATCATTCCCTCTGCTGTGTCGATCGCCTCAACGTCTGTTAGGCCGTCGCGCGCCGAAGGAGGCGCCTCGGACGGGTGATCCCATGTGTGTCTCTCTAACCAACGTCGCTCAATCCCATACTCAGGAGAAAGCGCGTCGTACTGGATAAGGGATCGAGTCCCTCCGGTGCCTTGACGTGACCTGCGCATCTTCAGCGCATCGGCAACCCGACTCCTGTCCCGAGGGTCGTGGTCGGGATGCCAGAGCAGATGCCGGTGAGCGGACTCGATAATCAGGGCGTTCAATGCAATTGCCAGTCCACCAGGAAGATTGATGAAGTGGTCTCGCATGAGTCGTGCTCGTTCGCGGTGGAGAGCGCCTGGCAAGAACAAGAATCGATGTGAATCCAGGGGGACATAGATATCCCAATAGGTTGACGCCCTGGCAGGGTCATCATTGTCGTCCGCGTTGACGATGTGCACCGGTGAGTCCGAGGTGAAGAGACAGAGATTCGTGAAGCCGAAACCCCATGGGCGCATGTAGATCAACCACGCCAGGGGCGCCAAGGCTTCCACGATGTAGGCGAGATGGAGGTCGGCACGCCCGAGACTCCGCCCGGGCTTGAGGCCCTCTCCCTCCAGCCGCCAGACCCGCTCTCGCTGCGGATTGGTGCGCAGCGTCTGTGCGGCCAACCACCAAGCAATCGACGACCGGGTCCCGGTGTCGGGGGGCCATTGGTTGGGAAAGGCGTTATCCCTTGGAGAAGTGCCCGTGTCGAGAATGCGCCGGAAGGCCGGAGTCGCATCGGACTCGATGCGCGTCAGAAGCTCTTCGACGTCGTGGTGTGGAACACCGTCTGGATCTACTCCCCAATAGAATCCCTTCTCCGACCCGACGTTTCGCGTGCTGGTGACAAAGGATTCTTCCGCCGCCTTCTCGACGAGGGCCGCCGCGATGCGGTCCTCACGGCCACCCAGCTTGGCGAACCGCTTCAGATACATGCGAGGGACGATGTGATCGTTCGTTGCGCTTGGCACAATCACTCCTCAATCCTGAACGCATGGGTTGCCGTTGCCTGGATGGACATCGTCGCCATTCGGCAGTGGCTGGCCTGCCGCCTTCGACCCCGAGGCCATGATCATAGGGATCGCCGGGGCCCGAGGAACACGACCATCCTCCGCCCCAAAGTCATCGCCGTAAGGCACACTCAATCCATGGCAGACGAACAACCGCCCCCGCCGCCACCCACACCGCCTCAGGAACCGGCGCCGCGTGACTGGGTCAGCACAGAGTACGTCCGCGAGTCTCCGCGTCCTCCGCGGCATGAACCCAGGCCCGAGACGAAGTAGGTCGCCCGTGGCTGACGAAGAGCAGACGCCCAAGCCTGAGCAGCAGCCTGAGGCACCCGCAGGGCGGGAATGGATCTCGACAGAGCGCGTAAAGGGAAGCCAGCCTCCCCCTACGACCGGCCGACGGCGCACTGATAACGATGGACAGTGAGCAAGGCTTCGTCTACTCCGGATTCATCGCCGATCAACTCGGGTGGGAACGTGCCCGTCAAGCGTCCCTGGACGAGCGCGGTGGCAAGTTGCAGCAGGCCGCCAGCCTCACGGCCGGCCTCATCGTGGCGGCGTTAGGTGCCCTCACGGGCGCCACGGCCGAGCTCAATGCCTGGTCCCTTGGGCTTTTCGTAGGCACGATCATCATCCTGGCGCTCGCGTTTCTGTTTGGCGTACTAACGACGCGGTTGGTTGACTATGAGGTAGCAGACACGCAGACGTTGCGTCATATGACCGACGATCATTGGAAAGACAACGTGGTGGACAGTCGCAGCGTGGTCGCATGGCTGAATGCGACGACTATCGCGAGCCTGAGACAGGGGAACAACTTCAAAGCCAGCCGTCTCCATCGCGGCATCGTCTGCCAAGGCATTGGTGTGGCTCTGGGCGCGGCCACCTTTGCGGCGGCCGCCGTGCCGAAACTGACCTAGCTCACGTAGCTACGGGAGAATGCGTGGTTCCGCCACGAGCGGATCTGGTCGTCAACCCCTAGGGCCAAGGACACCAGGTACCGCCCATACCCACGCGCGCCACCTCATGGCTGGTTTACGCGAGCAAGTCCTCGCGGAGAGACGGCATGAGAGTGAAGATGTTGCCCGACTCCCCTGCCCCCAACTCCACTCTCGTGCCGTCGCGGTACGTCAGTTCGACCGATGTCCGGTAGCGCCAAGAACCGTTGCTTTCGCCGCCCCAAGCATCAGGACCGTTGTCGTAACCATTGGAGGTCGGGACTTCGATCCGATCAAGATCGGAACGGCGAATCAAGCGCACAGTCACGGCGCCGTCATCGTCCCGTGATCCTGGCCAACGGCGCTCCCGCACGTTTGCAAGGTTCGCCACGACGAGTACTCGCTGGCCGAAGACTGCGAGCGTGCCGATTAGGCCGTCGCCCTCTTCGTTCTTGGCGTAGCGGACCGTCGACTCGACCCAAACGATCTGCGCGTCATCCCCAATCAACGCGGCAATCCGCTCGAGCAGGTGCTTTGGCACGCCCAGTCGGGTGCCGCGAGGGCCCCGGACCATGCTGTTCATCCCACGGAGCCATTCCTCGTGCGGTCCGTCCTCCTCGTCTCCCTGTGTCATCCCATTTTCCCCTTTCTTCCTCTCCCGCGCCTTGAGGAGACTCCCGACCACAGGTTTCCAGCAGGCACTGACAGTGGTTGTGTTCCGCGCCCGACCGCGCCTTGCCGCCGCGAAATCGCATTCCCTCGACCCCCGTTGCGTCGTCCCACTTTGCCCCCATAGGGCCGTTGACCAGTCATCGGATCTTCCGGAGGAGCGAAGGTGTCGCAAGGTCGAGGTGTTGTATCTGACAACGCGGTGGCTGCCGCGGTGTTGTTCGGTGGGTTGCTGTGGGGCACTCTCTGGGCTGGCGCCGCATCGAGCACGGCCCTGTCCGGACACGGCTGGCTAAAGCCACGGGTGGCGCCACCCTTCCTTGCGCTCACCCAGCCGTCAGACCCGGCTCATGGGTGGGACTCGCCCGTCGGTCCGAGTTGGCTGTATTGGGCAATGACGGCACTGGAACTTGCCATGACCGTGGCTGGCGCCCTCCTGCTCCGACACCACACGAAGGCAGGTCCAGAGGCGGTGGGATCGGGGATGCAGGGGACCGCCAGGCCGGGCGAGATTGCCCGATCGGCCGGTGCCCGGCGACTGAGCAGAAGGGCGGAGGTCTTGCGCCCTGGACTCGTCAGCCCATCGGTCAACGATCTGGGCCACGAACTCGGCCGCGCAGGTAGTCGGATCTGTTACGCCTCGATCGAGGACTCGGTAGTCCTGCTCGGTCCACCCCGCTCGGGCAAGGGACTTCACCTGGTCATCCCGATGATCCTGGACTCGCCGGGCGCGGTGATCACCACGAGCACCCGGCCCGACAACCTCACCGCCACGCTTCGAGCTCGTCACCGCAAGGGTCCGGTGGCGCTATTCGACCCGCAAGGGCTCGCTCGCGGCATACCGTCGGCCACCCGCTGGTCACCCATCCGTGGGTGCGAGGACCCGCACATCGCCATGGTCCGGGCCAAGGCGCTGACCTCCGGCACCGCCGCAGGCACCACCGACTCGAACTTCTGGCAGGCATCTGCTGAGCAGGCGGTCCGGTGTTTGCTGCATGCCGCCGCGCTGGCTGGGTGTTCTCCGACTGACCTGTACCGCTGGTCCCTTTCGGCCGTTCACGCCCGCGAAGCAGCCATGACCCTAGCCACTCACCCGCACGCAGCCACGGGATGGCACGAAGCGCTCGAGTCGATCACGAATTCCGATCCACGCCAACGCGATTCCGTCTGGTCGATGGTCACCATCGCCTTCTCGGCGATGGCCGACCCTCGGGTACTCGATGCCCTCTCCCCCGCACCCCACGAACACTTCGACCCCGAACGGTTCCTCCGCCAGCAGGGCACCGTTTACCTGCTCGGCACCTCCACCGGCACGACCGCCACCGCGGGCATCGTCGGCGCATTCGTCGAAGACGTCGCCGAAGCCGCCCGCCGACTCGCCGCCCGCTCCCCCGGCTCCCGGCTCGACCCGCCGCTTGCGCTGATCCTCGACGAGGCCGCCAACTACCCGCTGCCCTCGCTGCCATCCTTGATGTCCGAAGGCGGCGGCACCAGCATCTCCACCATCATCGCCCTTCAGTCCCTGTCCCAGGCCCGCGCCGTGTGGGGCGAACATGCCGCCAACGCGATCTGGGACGCCGCCATCGTCAAGGTCGTCCTCGGCGGCGGCTCCAACGCCCGCGACCTGGAGGACCTGTCCACGCTCATCGGCCAACGCCCCGAAAGCCAGACCTCCACCAGCACCGGACCGGACGGCCGGCGCAGCACGTCCACCAGCTCCCACCAAGTGCCGATTCTCGAGCCCGGCCGGCTACGTACCCTGCAGTTCGGGACCGCGGTCCTGCTGTTGCGCTCTGCCCGCCCGGTCGTCCTGACCCTTCGTCCGTGGATCAAACGCAAGGACGCCAAAACCCTGCAGGCTCACCGCTTGGAGCTCGAGGAGGCGATGCATCGTGCGCACGCCACGGCGCCGTGACCGGCGCAACCTCATCCGTCGGCGGGCGGTCTACGACGCCTACCTCGCCTCCCACGCCTGGCGAGACCGCCGCAAGGCTTGGTATGCCGCGTGGCTCACCCAGCGCGGCATCTCACCAGCCTGCCTGGTGTGCGACCGCGAATGGAGCCTGCGGAACGGACACCTGCACCACCTGACCTACTTGCGCATCGGCGACGAAGACGACCGCGACCTCGTGCCGCTGTGCGCCAGGCACCACCGTCGGCTGCACGAGGTCATGGAAAGGTCTACCCACTGGCGAACGCTTGGACGAGAGCAAGCAAGCCTCCGGATCATCACCCTACTTCGACGCACGCACCTCAACTCCAACCGGAGTGGTACCTCGGCGGTGACCAACTCGTGACAGCTCAGGAACCCATGGCCTTTGACGCGGTTCCGCTCGGTGACGCGTTCGGGCAACTCGATGGGCCAGTGCACCTGCCGTCGCTGACGGCACGCGAGCGGGAACGCGTCATGGCGCAGCTGCGTGAGTGGGTCACCGTCCTGGTCCGGCGCTTCGCGATCGAGCCCCGTGTGATCCCGCCATGCTGGGAGCAGCACAACGGCATGGTCGAGGCGCTCTTCGCACTGAAGGACCACGAACGCGCCTGCTATGCGGAGACCGCATCACCAACCGCAGCCGTCGAATGGTTCCACGCCTTCCGCGAGATCGAGGCCAGACTTATGAGCCTCGGAGGCTTGACCCAGTGCACCGTGCACGAGCACCGGCCAAGCCACACGCAGGCGTGGGCCTGAATCTGCGGTTCAAGTGTCACCTCGGCGATCATGCATCGCTACACGCAAATCAACTTGGCGTACGGATGCTGCGTTACGACGAAGTCGGGGAGTTTCGCGTCCGGCGACGGCGGCCGTATGCCGCACCATGCACGGTACGTGAGCCTGGGCGCTCAAGGTCTATTGAGCTGTGTCGTATGCCTTTAGAACATCCGCACTGATCCGGCCGCGGTCGCTCACCTGATGACCGTTGTTCTTCGCCCATTCCCGCACGGCTGCAACGTCAGTGCGCGACTTTGCTCGAGATGAAGAACGAACGGCCTTGCCACGACGGCTCCGCTGGCCCTGCTCGGTCGCCTTTGCGATGTAGGGCTTGAGCGCCTTCTCTAGGGCTGCACGGTTCTTCGCGCTGAGATCGATCACCCAGCTCCTGCCGTTGAGGCTGAACGAGACCTCTTTTGCGTTGGTCGAACCGTCGAGGTCATCCGTGATGGTCACCGTCGTTTGCTTCGCCATGGAGAGAATGATTGCGGCTACCGGCCGGGATTGCTAATCAATGACCGTAATTTGCTTGGGCGAACCCTGCGCTGTCGCGCTTCGCGACGTCACCAACGCGTCGGCGCGAGGTAGGAGTGTTCAGCGCGGTCTCTGTCGCCGACGCCATCCCCCAGTCATCGGAACTCTTATGGTGCGGCCGAGCCGTAAGGCGGCGGAATGACCGCGGCTCCTGATCGTGTCGATAGGGCCGATGGCGGAGACGTCGTGTGTCTCGCAGGGCCCGGGATATGCACCCGTTCTGCGTCGGGCCTACTCGGCCACGACGGTGAGTCGCATCCCCGTGTTTGGATGGTAGCTCCAGCGGGCAGTGAAGCCCTTCCAGTCGTCAGTCTGTTGACCGTCTAAAGCTCTTGTGGAGTCCATATGGCTGATGATGTGTTGAGGGATGTCCAGAGCGCTCAGCACACACACCACCTCCGTGATGGTGTCACCACCCAGATCCTCTTCCCCCTTGGTGTCAAAACTAATGGCGGAACCGTCATCCTGAACGTTGGACGCGGCATTGCACGTGGCGGCTGCGCTTTCAATGGCGCTGGGTCGCCCAGATGACCAGCCCGCGATCGCCAAGACAGCGACTACCACAATGGCTCCTCCAAGCTTCGCTTGGTTGGCGCGATGGTCCCACCAGCGGGGCTGGCGCTCAGCCTTGGGTTGTAGCCACCGCGGCTGCGTTGCAGTGGGCGTGCCGAGGGCTTGATGGTCGTCTGTCATGTTGCCTTCTTTGGGCGGCATTGGCGGAATGAGGCATAGGCTGTCGGATTGGTCCGAGCACCTGCGCACGTTTCGGCCGTCACCCCTCCGAACGGTTGAGCGGACAGCGCCACTCATACGGTCTGGCTGTGCTCAGCCCGCGCAAGAGCGCGAGGGTCCTGACCCGACTAGCGGCGATAGGACCTACCTCGGAGGGCTTGCCCGGTCGGCAAGGGAGCTATGACCGTCGTCCCTGAGCGGGCCTCTCGACTCGCCTTGGAGGGTCGCCAATATCGCCGCGCTCCTCGCGGTGGGCGACGCTCCGAGTATCAGCGCCAACACTCGGCAGGAGACCCCAGTCCGAACACATCGGGTGAACCGGACCTCGAGGCGCCGCCCCGGCGGTACGGTCAGGCCCTGTCACTTCAGCAACCGCACCACCACGCAGGGGGAGAGCATGGCCGAGCAGACCTGGCACGAAGCACGATTGATCCCAACCTCGGGCATCAATGGCGCGGAGGAGCAGGAGCGTCGCGCCACGTCCGCCCTGCTGGCTGTGATGACCGCCGTGAAGGAGTACGGCCGCGGACTCGTCAAGCCACTCGGCGCCCCGGCCGGGATCATCGAGACCTACATCGAAGTCCCCTTCATCTTTGGGGAGAGGAAGCTCTACCCCGACGGACTCATCAGAGTCTCCCGCGGGACCAAGTCGTGGACTGCCCTGGTGGAAGTCAAGACCGGCAGCAACGAGCTCGCGACCGAACAGCTGGAGAACTACCTCGATATCGCGCGCGAGCAAAGTTTCGACGCCGTCATCACCATCAGCAACGAGATCCCAGCCGTCGCAGGGCAGCACCCGACCAAGGTCGACAAGCGCAAGCTCCGCAAGGTCGAGCTGCACCACCTGTCCTGGTCCCAGGTGCTCGCTGAGGCCGTGATGCAGAAGGAGTTCCGCGGCGTCGCCGACCCCGACCAGGCGTGGATTCTGGGCGAGCTCATCCGCTACCTCGAGCACGACCGATCCGGTGCGATGGACATGGATGACATGGGCGAGTCCTGGACCGGCGTGCGCGACGCCGTCGCCGCCGGCACGCTGCGGCCCAACGACAAGGGCATCGCCAGCGTCGTCGCACGGTTTGATGCGCTACTGCGGTTCGCCAGCCTCAACCTCGGCAAACGCCTGGGCACCGAGGTTGTGCCGGTTCTTACCCGCAAGGAGCTGACCGACCCCGCCCTGCGGGCCCAAGCCCTGACCCAGCAGCTGTGCGCCAACGGTCAGCTGTCCGGCGCCATCCGCATCCCCGACACGGTCGGCCAGCTGGTCGTCACGGCGGACCTGCGCTCCGGCCGGGTCAGCTGCCACGTCGACCTCGACGCCCCCCGAGACGGACGCCCAACCACCCGAGTGAACTGGCTCGTGCGGCAGCTGAAGAATGCGCCAGAGACCGCCCGTGTGGAGTGCTTCGTGGCCCACTCGCGTGGGTCCAGCGCGGCAGAGCTCCTGCGCACCGTCAGGGAGACCCCAGCCGTGCTGGTCACGGACCCGGCCAAGGACATCCGGTCCTTTAGGGTGGCCACCTCGAGCACGCTTGGCACCAAGCGCGGCCGCGGCCGCGGAGCGTTCATCGACTCCGTCCTGGCCGCGATTGACTCGTTCTACGCGGAGGTTCTCGGGGACCTCAAGGCGTGGGCCGCGGCGCCGCCGAAGTTGCGTCAGGCGTCACCGGAGGAGACGGAGGACATCGAGCGCACAACGCCATCGTCCCTGGCCTCGACGGACTACTCCTCTCAGGACGGCCCGGCGCCCGCCGACGCAGCCCAAGCCACTTCCACTTTGCCGCCGGAGCACAACAGTCTCCAGGATGCGACAGCCTCCTCAGGCGACCTCGGCCAGACGGACTCCCCAAATGAGTCGGGGGACGCCCGGCCCGAAGCCCCTGACATCACCTGGTGACTGTTTGACCGGTTTCACGGTGGGTGGCTCGGCAGGCACGGACGTCCACCTCCAGTTGTCGTCCACACCCGCGCGGGTACTCCGCCGACGGCGTGAGGGAGTCAGAGCACGACGACCCCGAGGTCACGGCCCGCATCCTTGGGAGAGTCGTCTAGATCAGAGGTACGGCGACCACTTGTCGAGTGCCGAAGACTGCACCGTGTAGCTCATGGATCGCGCACCAAGGGCCGATGAGCACTCCTCGGTGTCCTTCCGCTCGGTCATAGCGGGGCCGCAAGCGTTCTCTAGATCGGCCTCGACCACCAACTGGAGCGCGGCCTTCATGTCCCGCTCCGTACACGACGATGCCGACGCGGTCGACCCAAGAGGAGCCGGCGTGACCGGCAGTCGGATGTTAGGCGAACCATTATCGGCAGGTCGGGAACCAGGCCAGAGCGCTGCCCGCCTCGCGGCGCAATGACGCAGCGAGCGACATGACCCGTCGAGCTCGGAGTTGCGCCGTCCGTGGAAATCTCCGTCCAGCTGCAACGAGACGCCCCTCATTACGTCCCTGCGCATGGTGCCCCCTCGGGCCGGTTGACCTTCTGAAGCGCGGGAAGGGCTCGCGCGGGGAAGGCCGCCATGGTCGCTCAGCCCTCCGAACGGCATACCGATCAGCTGCACGAGAAGCTGGTCGCGTTGTCCCGCAACGCCCAGGTCAACGTCGACCTGGACGACCCCGCGGACTACTGGTACCGGCTCGGACAGCGCAACGCATACGCGCACGCACTCGGGCTCAGCGTCGCCAGAGGTGTTGACCACAAAGCGTTCAAGGTCGCCGACCGGCTCAGCGCCGCCCTCGCAGATGGGGAGCACAACGTCGACTTCCTGCTCGCCGGGGCTCTGGAAGGAGCACCTTCCGCGGCGGCGACTCCGGCGTCGCTCGAGTGGATTGGGCCGCAGGCGTTTTCGGCGCAGTACGGCCACATCCCGGGAGTCGACCGCGACTACGGGATGCGGTGGGGTGAGCGCGGCGACCAGCGCATTTCCTGGCGAGCACCGCTGGACGCCAGCCATGGACTGCTTTACGCCTACGACCCTCTGTGGGCCGAGTACAAGGTCTTGGGGGCGGACGTCCCGCGGCAGGCGGTGGAAGGGGCCTTCACGCAGGCGCTCGACACCGACGTCCATATGGACGTCACCGCCTTCGCCGAAGTGGTCCGCTCCCAAACCGTGGCCCAGCGGCCGCGGCCCATCGAGCCAATCGCGCCGGTGCGGGTGATCGAGCCATGACCACGGCCCGCACGGGACCAGTCGACATCCCGGCGGTCCGTGCCGCCCATCCGATCCACGAGGTCGTCGCCGCTGCCGGCATCAAGTTGAGCTCGCGGGGGCACGGGTTCGTGGGCTGCTGTCCCTTCCACGACGACTCCACCCCGTCACTCTCAGTCGGCGGCGTCAAGGACCGGTTCCACTGCTTCGGCTGCGGCGCCTCAGGAGACGTCATCGACTTCGTCGCCCGTTTGGAGGGTCTCGGCTTCCGCGAAGCCGTGCAACGCCTCAACTCTGTCAACGCCGCCGTTGCTGCTTCCACTTCGGCCACCCGGGCCCCTGCCGGCCCCGATCGATGGCCGATGGTCAGCGCCGAACGCGGCTACGCCATCAACGCCCTAGCGTGGGAGTACTGCTGCACAACGGTTCCACACGCATTCGCCGTCAGCTACCTGCGTCACCACCGCGGCATCGACGTCCGTGATTTGGAAGTCCAAGTTGGCGAACCCTTGGTGGGTCACACCGGGCAGCCCTGGGCGGGCATGTCGCGCCACCTGCTGGGCCGCGGCGTCACCGCGGACGAGCTGCTGGCGATGGACCTGTCTCGGCGCAGCAGGACCGGCCGGCTCACCGACACCTTCCGCGGCAGGCTCGTAGTCCCGGTCCGCTCGCCTTCCGGGCACATCGCCGGGCTGCTGGGCCGCACCACACTGCCCGACGCGCGAACTCCCAAGTACCGCAATCCCACGCGAACCGCGACCTTCGACAAGTCGACCGCCCTCTACTCCCCCAACCCCGCCAGCCATGGAACCACGGCTGTGGTCGTCGAGGGCCCCATTGACGCCCTGGCGGTCGCCGCATCAGCCGCCAGTAGCGACCGGCTCGCCGAGTTCTGGCCATGCACCGCCAACGGGGTCAGCGTGTCCCCTTCGCAGGCGCGGCGCGTCACGACCAGTGGCGCAGCCAAGGTCGTGGTCGCCCTCGACGGTGACACCCCGGGGGCTGAAGGAAGCGAGCGGTGGATCGACGCCGTATGCCGCGGGCAACGGCGGCCGGCGATGCTCACCCGGCTGCCGAACGGCATGGATCCTGCTGACTGGCTCGCCAGGCACGGAGCGACCGGCTTGGCCGCCTTCGACCCCGCGGCCACCCCTGGCGACCCGCGACCAGAACAACCCGGACGTGAGCTCGTGCGCGCCGCCCTGGCTGCCGCAAGCGATCCTCTCCGCGAAACCATCCGCGACCTCATGCCCGTTCTCATGGCATTACCGACCAGGGACGCCCGGGACCTCGCCGCACAGGCCGACGGGGAGATGACCCGTCAAGGGTGGAACCCGAAGGGCATCTTTACCCAGACGTTGGTGCAGGCGGTCGCGGTCGCCGCCGCACAACGCTGCGACGTCGCTGCCCCCCGCAGCCTGCGACTCGACGCACCAGCGGCAGACCGCAGCCTCGGGCTGGGAGCCGACTTCCCGGCGTACCGCTAATCCGCAAGGAGACCCGTGCACCCCCACCAGACACCAGACGACCTCATCGAGCTCGCCGCAGGCCACTTGCGCATGGCAGCCACCGAGGCCGGCCGCCGGAGTGACGGCGACCCGTTCTCGCCCTGGCATGCCTATGCAGGCCAGCTCGACCTAGCCGCCGCCGGCCTGGCCAGTCAGCCCGGGCTCATCCCTCAGGTCGCCGACCGCGCTGACCTCCTCACCCACCTCGAACGGGCCAGTCGTGCCCTTCACCACGTTCCACCCAGCCAAGGGCCGGCCGACGTCGCGCTGTGGTGCTGGCAGCTCAGCGAGCTGGAGCGCGCGGCCAGGGAGATGGCGGCCGGATGAGCACCACCACCGGGCTTGACCTCATCAACCGCGCCGACCAGCTCGCCCGCGAACTGAGCCGATGTGAACTGCCCGTCGACACCCAGCTATGGGAGTCCTTGGACACCACCGCATACCGGCTGATGCGCGAACTCATCGGTCCCGGACGCGACGACGCTGGGGCGTCCACCCGCCGCCGCGCCATCCTGCTCCGAGTGATCCACGCATACCCGACCCCGGTCCGCCCCCCACTGGACGCCGATTTCTCGGTCGCGGAGGCGAGGCGTTTCGTCACGGTCAGCCGCGAAGTCCTGATTAGGCGCATCCGGGAAGGCGAGGTGCCCACGCATGTGGTCGGCGGCCAGCCGCGGATCGACGCGGCCCACCTGGACGCCCGAACCGACATCACCCCCACCGACCCAGCCGACCCGCACCCGCTCGCGCGTTTGTCCACCACGCTGGGGGTCCTCGCGGACATGGTCAACCATGAACGCCGCCACCCCGGCACAGTCGACGGGCTGAGCGACGACGCCGTACGCGATGCGGCCGCTCGCGTCATGTCCTGGTTGGCAGTCGCCGGCCGCTACACGCTCCGGCACGGACCTATCGAGAACGGCGACCGACCCCTGGCAGTGGCCCAGTATGCGGATCGGTCCATCGACGCACTCGGTGGCACAGCGCGGTCGATGGCAGCTCTGGATGCCCTCGCCGCGCGAGTCCCGACACTTGGGTCGGGTTTGAGCGAACAGCTGGACAGCAGGCTTCACCGTTGGGCCTCGGCCGCGCGCGAGGAACTGCAGAGGACCGTCCCGGCCACACAAGTGATGGCCAACATCGCCAGCGTCGGCACGCTCATGTTGGCCAGCACTCACCGATTGCACACCTTGTCGCCCTCGACGCCAGCGGAGGCGCTCGTCACCATGACCAGCGACCTGCGTGGTGCGGCGGATGCCCTCAAGGAAGCAGAGGCCACCTGGAAACGTGTCACGACCCTGCAACCGCAAGGCCGCGCCTTCGGGGCCGCGTCGTTCGAGCTGTTCGACACCCTGCGCAAGGTGCTCGCCGCACCCATTGAAACCGAGAAGCGCCAACGAATCAGCCTCGACGTCGACACTTCGCTCCGCTCGCTCGAGCAAGGCACGCGCGACCTCGCGCGATTCGTCGACCAGAGCCACGACGTAACCCGCGCCTGCCTCAACAGCGAACTCCTGTTCGCGCCCGCTCGAGCACAAGACCGCACCGTCAAGCACCTCGTGTCCCGCACCCGCGGCGACTACCTGCCCCTTGCGCCCGATGCGGCCAACCATCTGATGGAGTCCATCGAACGCGCGGCATCCCTCACCGCTGTGCTCGCAGTTGACACGGTTGCCGTCGCAGCTACTCACGCATCGCTGGCAGTCCGTCGGTAAGCATGAAGCGCACCCGTGGCCCAAAGCCGCCCGCTCGCCCAGGCCCACAACCGAGGCCGAGCGTCCGACAAACCCTCCGGCTTTGGTAGAGAAACACGGCGAACTGATGAGCACCTTGGGAGCCGCCAAACGCGCATCTGCGCAGGTCAGCGGCCATTCATAGGTTCGAACGCGCAACGTCGCGAACTGCCATCGGATAATCAGCGGGTTCGGGGTTCGAGTCCCTGATGGCGCACCACCCACGAGAGGGCCGATCGCATCGCGACGGCCCTCTTGCCGTTTCCCCCTCCGGCCGCGGCGAAGGTGTGCGCCATCGCGTTCTGGGGTATTCCTTCTCCCAGAGACGCAGCGGGTCAGGCCCGTCACGACGGCTCAACACGGTCAACACGGGTCGGAGGCTGGTCGGTGAGGTCGTGGCGCAAGACGGAGGCCGGGTGGCTGTCCCGGTTCCACGCATGGCTGGTCGTCACGTTCCGCTGGTTCGTCGTGCTCGGCTGGGTGGCTGCAGGAGTGGCGGCCGCGCTGCTGCTCCCGGCCCGGACCCCGCAGGCCGACCTGGGTGGCTTTGCCCCTCCGAACAGTCGGGCGATCGCGACCGAGACAGCGTCCGCCAAGGCGTTCGGCTTCCCGATCCTGTCGCGCACGATGATCGTCCAGCGCGACCCTGACGGGCTGCCGCAAGCCACACAGGAGCGCGCCGCCGAGACGGCCGTGGCGGTCGCCAGGCACGAGGCCGGCGACGTCGGTCCGATCGCTGCGGTCGTGCCGGTGGTCAACGCCAAGGGAGTGATTCCCTCGCGGGAGCACGACACCACGGTGCTCACCTACGTCTTCACCAAGCCCGGGACGACCTTCGCCGACGAGGTCGGGGCCGCACACACCTTCGCCCGCGAGCACGTCGACCAGCCGGACGACCACCTCGTCGGGGTGACCGGCACCGTGCCGGCCCAGGTGGCCCAGACCCGGATCCTGTACGACCACCTGCTCCTGCTGGAGGCCCTGACGCTCGTGGCGGTGATCGGCATCGTCGCGCTGAAGTTCCGCTCCGTGATGGCCCCGTTCGTCGCCCTGGTCACTGCTGCGGCTTCCTACTTCCTGGCCGTGCGGGTCACCAACTACGCCAGTGGGTTCGTCGAGGGCGGGGCGCCCGACGAGCTGAAACCGCTGGTGCTGGCGCTGGTGCTGGGCATCGTCACGGACTACGCGATCTTCTACCTGTCCAGCATGCGAAGCGGCCTCGAGAGCGGTCTCGACAAGGTCGCCGCGGCGCGGGCCTGCGCCGCCCAGACCGGCCGCATCGTCCTCGTGGCGGGGATCGCGGTGGCTGCCGGGAGCGCGGCGATGCTGGTGGCGAGGTCGGGGTTCTTCCGTGCCTTCGGACCGGTGCTCGCGCTCTCCGTGCTGTCCGCCGTCGTCGTCTCCCTCACCCTGCTGCCCGCCCTGATGGCCATCGTCGGACGCGGGCTGTTCTGGCCCACCCGGCTGCGGCCGAGGGAGACCCCGGCGGTCGCCCGCGCCGCAGCACGGGTGATGACCGTGCGGGTGGTGGCGCTGGTCCTGGGCGGCGCCTGCATCCTGGGTCTCACCACGCTGGCCACCCACGTGCCCCGCCTGCACCTGTGCGTGTCGTTCGTGGCCTCCCTGCCGGCCGACGACGAGGCGCACACCGCCGCGCAGGCCGCCGCGGCCGGGTTTGCCGCGGGCGTCGTCGCGCCGACGGAGGTGCTCCTCCAGGGTGACGGCGTCGGTGCCGACAAGGACCGGCTCAGCAAGCTCGGGAAGGCCATCGAGGGCCAGCCGGGCGTGGCCGGCGTGCTGAGCCCGAGCGCCTTGCCCGACCAGGTGGGTCAGGGGGCGCTGGTGACCGAGGACGGCCGGGCAGCGCGCTTCCTCGTCGTCCTCGACCAGGACCCGCTGGGTACCACGGCGATCCGCGACCTGGACCACCTCTCGAAGACGATGCCCGCGCTCCTGCAGCAGGCCGGCCTGGGCGGCGTGCGCTACGGACTGGCCGGGGACACCGCCGTCTCCAGCGAGCTCGTGGCGGCGACCAACGCGGACCTGCGCCGGATCGCGATCGCGGTGCTCGCGGTCAACCTCATCCTGCTGATGGTCTTCCTGCGCGCCGTCGTCGCCCCGGTGCTGCTGCTGGCCTGCAGCCTGCTGGCCCTAGCGGCGTCGCTGGGCTGCCTCACGCTGCTCTTCCAGGACCGCCTCGGCCACGAGGGGGTCGCCTTCTACGTGCCCTTCGCCGCCTCGGTGCTCCTGCTGTCCCTCGGCTCCGACTACAACATCTACGGCGTCGGGCACATCTGGACGCGGGCCCGCCACACCTCGTTGCGGCAGGCCATTGCCGAACGCATCCCGGAGACGTCGGGGGCGATCACGGCGGCGGGCATCACATTGGCGGCCAGCTTCGCCATGCTGGCCATCGTGCCGCTGCGACAGTTCCGGGAGCTCGCCTTCGTGATGGGGCTCGGCGTGCTCATCGACGCCCTCGTGGTGCGTGGTGTCCTCGTGCCGTCCCTCTTGTCCCTCCTCGGCGGCTTCAGTGCGTGGCCACGCAGGCTGCGCACCGAAGCCACCGAGGACGAGACGTCCGTCAGCTGACCTTGACGGTCACCGCCACCAGGGTGTCATTGCGGCTGTCGCCCACCGAGACCTTCACGGCATACGTGCCGGGCAGTGCCCATCGGTGCGACCCGCTCAGGGTCGCCGTGCCGTCGGCCTTCATCGTCACCGTCGCGTCCTGCGTGACGGTGCCGTCGCCCCAGGCGACGCGGGCGGTGTAGCCGCCCTCGGCCGGCACGCCGCCGCTCGCGGTCCCCAGCGCCACCGTCGAGGCGGTGCCGGACTTCGCGGTGGACCCGGTGGCAGCCGTCGCCTTGACCGGTGTGCCGTTGTCCGCGACCGCGAAGACGTGGATCCGTCCGTTGGCGTGCGGGTCACCGGTCTGCGTCGGCAGCGTCACCGACTCGACCACCTTGCCTGCCGGGATCGTGAGCGGGGCGGTCGCGTACAGCTTGAGCTGGCAGCCGTCCGTGCCCGTGCCGTTGAGCCGCGTGGTCATCTGGACGGCGACGACGTTGCCGAACTGCGGTGAGCCACACCAGTCGCCGTACTGGATCGGGTATGGCGTGCTCGACCCGTCCGTGAAGTGCACCGTGCCGACGGTGTCCTGGTTCTTCTGGGTCGCCGTGCCGATGAGGCTCAGCTTCGTGGCCCCCGGCGCGAGGGTGACGGGCAAGGTCTGCCCGGCACCGGTCGCGTTGTCCGGCTCGCCCGCCGGCACCGCCGGCATCGAGAACGTCAGGTCCGTCCCCGGGACGGTGAGCAGCCGGCCGGGAGTCGCCCCGGCGGCATACAACGCCGGTCGGGAGATGCCCGCCTGGTCGCCGTCGCAGGGCACCAGCTCGCCCGGCTCACCGATGCAGGTGAGGTCGAACCCGCTGGCGTACTCCGGCACGACGGCCTGGTGCACGACGGCCTCACCCACGGCGCTGGCCTTCTGCTTGCGACCGGTCACGGTGACGACCGGCTCGTAGGGGCCCGGCTTCGCGTAGGTGTGGGACGCGCGCACCGAGTAGGACCCGAGGTCACCGGCTCGGATGGTGCCGGCCGACGAGGTGCCGTCACCCCACGCGACCGTGGCGCTGTAGTCGGCCGCCGTGGCGTTCTTCTCGCCGGAGAAGGTCGCGACCGTGCCCGACAGCGGCATTCCCTCGACGCCCTCGAGGCCGTCACCGGCCGTCACGCGCAGGCCGGCGTTCTCCGCCTTGCTGCCGTCGGTGAGGAACTCCACCTCCGAGAGGCGCGGGGTGCCGGCGCTGGCGGTGACGACGACCCGGTAGGTCGTGTAGGTCCCCGGCGTGGCGATCTTGAACGGCCGGGTCTGGGTGGCCCAGCGGAACTCCTGGGCGGTGCGCTGGTCGAGCACCGTCCAGCCCCGCCCGTTCTTCGAGCCCTCGAGCCGCCAGGCCGACGGGGCACCGCCGCTGGAGCCGTTGGTCAGCGTGTAGAACGTCGCCCGCTGACCCGCACCCGAGAGGGTGAACGTCACCGTCGGCGTGGCCGTGTCGAACGCCGCCGAGGTCGTCGAGCTGTTGTCGAACAGCGCCTTGGGCGTGGTGGTGCCGGTGGCCGCCGCCGTGCCGCGGCCGGGTCCGGTGGCGTCCCGCAGCGGGAGCGGCTTGTCCTTGCCCCTGGTGAGCGACGGGGGCGTCGCGTCGGGCTGCGTGCCGAACTTCGACGGGGCCGAGCCCATCGTGAAGTCGATCGTCGAGGCGCCCGCGATGAGCGAGTTCGAGATCGACACGTTCGGGTGGTCCTTGCCGTTCACGCGCAGCTTCTGCACGTAGATGTTCGACTCCGAGTTGCCGGGGGCGTTGACCACGAGGTCGCCGCCAGGACGGTGCACCGTCGCCCTGGTGAACTTCGGCGAGCCGACGGCCCACTGGTCCGAGCCCACCTGGAGCGGGTAGATGCCGAGCGAGGACAGGATGTACCACGACGACATCTCGCCGTTGTCCTCGTCACCCGGGTAGCCCTGGCCGATCTCGTCGCCGACGTAGAGGCGACGCATGATCTCGCGCACCTTCTCGGCCGTCTTCCACTGCTGGCCGGTCCAGTCGTACATGTACGGGATGTGGTGCGAGACCTGGTTGCTCATGCCGAGCTGGCCCATCCGCACGTCACGCGCCTCGATCATCTCGTGGATGGTGCCCCCGTACGAGCCCGGCTTGGTCGCCGTCTCCGGGGTGGCGAAGAAGGTGTCGAGCTTCTTCGCGAAGGCGGCCTTGCCACCGAGGAGGTTGGCCAGTCCGTTGCCGTCCTGCGGCACGTGGAACGCGAAGTTCCAGCCGTCGGTCTCGGTGTAGTCACCACCCCAGACCTCCGGGTCGAACGACGCGGCGAAGTCGCCGTCCTCACCACGGCCCTGGAAGAAGCCCGTGTCCGGGTTCAACAGGTTGACGTATGCCGTGGCGCGCTTGAGGAAGTACTCGGACTCCTCGGTCAGCTGGGCCTTGCGCGCGGCCGGGACGCTGGGGTCCTTGGCGAGCGCGGCGGCCTGGTTGCCGATGCCGAAGTCGTTGACCAGTCCCTCGAGGCCCCACGAGACGCTCTCGCCGGTGCTGGTGGGGGTGTAGCCGAGGAACAGCGACTTCGCCAGGCCCTTGCGACCGACCCCCGAGGAGGTCGGGAGCACCGTCGCGTTGCGCAGGGCCGCGTCATACGTCCCGAGCGGGTCCGGCAGCTTGACGCCCTTGACGTAGGCGTCGGCGAACGCGACGTCGGAGCTCGTGCCGGTCATCAGGTCGGCGTAGCCGGGCGAGGACCACCGGGCGACCCACCCGCCGTCCCGGTACTGCTGGACGAACCCGTCGACCAGCTCGGCGGCGACGTCCGGGTAGAGCAGCGTGTAGGCCGGCCACACGGTGCGGTAGGTGTCCCAGAAACCGTTGTTGACGTAGATCTTCCCGGGCGTGACGACCGCGTTGGTGGTCGTGGCCGTGACCGAGCCCGACTTGGCGCGGACCGGGCTGGCGTACTTCCAGACCGGGGCTGCCGCCGTGCCGGTGTTCTCGGACTGGCTGTTGGGGTAGAGGTTGAGCCGGTAGAGGTTGGAGTAGAGCGTGCGCGCGTCGGAGTCGGACGCTCCCTCGACCTGCACGACGCCGAGGCGCTTGTCCCACGCCGCCTTCGCGCTGCCCTGCAGGTCGCCGAAGCTACGGCCCTGGAGCTCGAGGGCGAGATTCTGCTTCGCCTGGTCGAGCGAGATGAACGAGGTCGCGAGGCGGAGCTCGACGGTGTGCGTCGCCGACGTGTCGAATGTGACGTAGCGGGTGCCCGTGTGGCTGCCGGGGGCGGTGCCGGTCGCGGACGCGGGGCGGTCGAACGCGCCGTAGACGAACATCCGGCTCCGACCGGCGGACAGCCCGCTGCCGTTGTCCACCCAGCCGGTCATCGTGCCCGTCGCGGGGTCGACCGTGAAGCTGCCGTTGTCGTCGACGGTGTCGACGACGAGGCTGCCGCTGGCAGCGCTGTCGGGGAAGCTGAACCGGTAGGCGCCACCGTGGTCGGCGGGAGCCGTCTCGGCGGTGATCCCGCCGTCGAGCGAGACCCGGTAGTAGTCCGGTCGCGCGATCTCGTCCTGGTGGTCGAAGGCCAGACCGCGGTCGTCCGCGTTGCCGGTCGGCACACCGGTGGCGACCGACGGCATGATCGACAGCTGGTTGCGGTCACCCATCCAGGGCGACGGCTCGTGCGAGATCCCCAGGCCCTGGAGGACGGGACGGTTCGCCGCGTTGTTCTCCGCCTGGTACGAGTACTGCCACGACTGCGAGTTCGCGTCGGTCTGCGGGGTGAAGAACGTGAACCCGTTGGGCAGGGCGCTGATCGGCAGGTTGTTGCCGCGGGAGAACGAGCTCGACGCATTGGTGCCGCGACGCACGTCGACGAGGTTCGTCGGGCTGGTGCGGTCGGCCTTCGCGGGCGCGGGGTCGATGGTGACGTCGTCGACCCACCCACCGAACTTGGTCCCGGTCTTCGCTCCCCCGGTGTTGTCGTAGCCCAGGAGGATCGCGTCGACGGTCTTGCCGCGCGCCTGCGGCCCGAGGTCGACGACCACCGAGTTCCACTGCGCGGCGTACAGGATCTTGCCCTGCCCCTGACCGCGCGGCGAGAACTCGGTGTGGTGGCGGTCGGTGGCCCTGAGGTCCGACAGGTAGGTGCCGTCGGTGAACTTCAGGTCGATCGCCGCATAGGTCGACGGGTAGGTGAGGTCGCCCTTGACCATGTCGGGGATGATCTTGTAGCTCAGCCGCGAGCTGTCGCCCACCGGGACGTCGACGTCGAAGAGACGGTTCCACGCGTAGCCCCGGCCGTCTGCGGTGTGGCGACCCGCGTAGTGCAGGGCCTGTGTGCCGGTCCACCCGACGAGCGACTTGATGTTGAAGCCGGAGCGGGGCCCGGCGCCCACCTCGGTGAGCATCGGCGACGCGACCGGCGGGTTCGCCACCGGGTCCTCGTTGAGGCCCCAGTCGGAGAGCTGGACGATGCCGCCGTCGTGGTTCGCGGTGACGTCGAGCCGGTAGTAGGGGTAGCTGCCGGGCGTGGCCACGGTGAAGCTCTTGGTCTGGAAGCGTTCGGTGAAGTCGAGCCCGGTCTGCCGGTCGAGGTCGGTCCAGGTGGTGCCGTCCGCCGAGCCCTGGAGCGTGACGTCCTTCGGGTCGCGCTCGGGCGAGTCGTTGGCCGAGGTCAGCGACCAGGTCACGGCCTGCTTGGCGGAGGACAGCTGGTAGCGCACCCAGCCGGTCGACTCGAAGGCGAGCCACTTGGTGTCGGGGTTGTCGTCCGTGAGGTTGGCGGCCACCTCCCCGGGCGCGTTCTCGGCGCTGGCCGTGATGCCCACGACGGCACCGAGCAGGCTGCCGTCGGTGCCCTGGTTGCCGGTGATGTTCTTCTGCAGCGGGCCGTCTGCCCCGGCCTCGACGGTCGAGGCGGTGGGCTGCGGGTCACCTGCCTCGAACGAGCTGGCGAAGGCGCCACCCTGCACGGCGGCGGGCGACGCCTGGGCGCGGGCCTCGGCCCTCGAGCTGGCGCTGGGGGTGGGCGTCGGCGCCGCGGCTGCGCCGCTCGCCGTTCCCCAGCCGAGGGCGGCGGCGATGACGCCGACCACCACCGTCCTGGCCAGTGCCGTCCCGGGCAGGGCGTCTGTCGCGCGCATGAGTCCTCCGAGCCACGTCGTTGTGTCGCACCACCACGCGCCGTGGGGGTGGTTTGCATCCTTTTGCGGTCGCCCGCATTGGGCAATGGTCTGGCCGCCCCTTGTCCGGTTCGGACAGACAAAGTGGACATCCCCAGAGGGCACGTCCGTGAGCGTGGTGTTGCCGCAACGCTTCTCGTCTGGTCTGATCGGGCCCGTGACGACGTTGTCTGGCCACCGGACAGCCGCCGGGCCGACGATGGCCGACGTGGCGGCTGAGGCGCACGTGTCCGTCAAGACCGTGTCACGTGTCGTGAACCGCGAGCCCGGCGTCCGGCCCGACACCGAAGCCCGCGTGCGGGCCGTCATCGAGCGCATCGGGTTCAGCCGCAACGGCGGGGGCCACGCTCTGCTGACCCGCACCCAGACCATCGGCCTCGTGATCGAGGACCTCGCCAACCCCTTCTACTCACAGTTGGGAGCCGCGGTCGAGCGCGAGGCCCGGATCCGCCGCTACCAGCTCATCACCGCCTCGGCCGAGGGGTCGCCGACGAGGCAACGCGGCATCCTCAAGGGCCTGGTGGCCCGCCGAGTCGACGGGATCGTCATCGTGCCCGCCGACGACGTCCCCGCGACCGACCCGGCCCTGGTGGCCACCGGGACCCCGGTCGTCTACGTCGACCGGCCGGTGCGCGGCGAGGCGGCCGACATCATCGTCAGCGACAACGCCGGCGGGGTACGCAGCGCCGTGGAGCACCTGGTCGCGCACGGTCACCGTCGGATCGGGTTCCTCGGCGACCTCCCCGACTACTGGACGGCCCGGCGTCGTCGCGAGGCGTTCGTCGACATCCTCGCCTCGCTCGACCTGCCCGGGGAGCCACGGGTGGCGATGGGACCGCACACCGACGACTCGCTCGCGACCGTGCTGGCCGGCTGGTGCCGCGGCCGCGACCCGGTCACCGCCGTGATCACGGGAAACAACCGCGTCACCCTCACGGTCCTGCACGCCCTGCGTCGGGCGGACCTGCGGCTGGCACTGGTCGGCTACGACGACTTCGAGTTCGCCGACCTGGTCGACCCGCCGGTCACCGTGGTGCACCAGGACCCGGGGGCGTTGGGGCAGAAGGCCGCCCAGCAGCTCTTCGGTCGCCTGCTCGGTGACGAGTCGCCCCCGCACACGGTGGTGATGCCCACGCGCCTCATCGTGCGGTCCTCCGGTCGGGTGCCGGCGACCGCGCCGGCGGGCGCACCACCCGCGGGGCCCCGGTCACCTCGACGCACCTAGTCGGCAGGGGGCCCGACCCCTACAGTCCGGTCATGGACTCTGCGCTGACCACGGTGGGACTGCCCATCGCCCTGGCCATCATCATGTTCGGGCTCGGGCTCTCGCTCACGCCCGACGACTTCCGCAGGGTCGGCCGACACCCTCGTGCCGTGGCAGTGGCCCTCGCCTGTCAGCTGCTCCTGCTCCCGGCCGTCTGCTTCGGCCTGGTCAAGCTGTTCGACCTCCCGCCGCTGCTGGCCATCGGCATGATGCTCCTGGCCGCCTCACCGGGCGGCACGAGCGCGAACCTGTTCAGCCACCTGTTCCGGGGTGACGTCGCGCTCAACGTCACCCTGACCGCGGTCAACTCGATCATCGCGATCGTCAGCCTCCCGGTCATCACGAACCTCGCGATCGCCCACTACGACCAGTCCGAGACGGTCAGCCTCCAGTTCGGCAAGGTCGTCGAGGTCTTCGCGATCGTCCTCGTCCCGGTGGCGATCGGGATGGTCGTGCGAGCGACGGCGCCAGGCTTCGCGGCCCGCGCCGACAAGAGCGTGCGGATCGGGTCGGCGGTCATCCTGGCCGTCCTCGTCGTCGGGATCCTGCTCGACCGGCGCGAGGACGTCGGCGAGTACCTGGCCGACGTCGGCCTGGTCGCCGCCCTCTTCTGCGCGGTCAGCCTCGTGGCGGGCTACGTCGCCCCCAAGGCGCTGGGCATCGTCGAGGGACAGGCGATCGCCTCCTCGATGGAGATCGGCGTGCACAACGCGACCCTGGCGATCTTCGTGGCCGTCGAGGTCCTCGAGGCCACCGAGATCTCGATCCCGGCCGCGGTCTACTCGCTCTTCATGTTCGTCTTCGCGGCAGCCTGGGGCTCGGCCATCAGCCGCCGGGTCGGCGCGAGGGCGACCACAGCAGCCTGACCCGGGCCGGATCGCCGAAGCGCCCCGATCAGCGCCGGGGAGGCCGTACACTCAGCGCGCCGCACGACCACTTCCCGGGGGGATCCACCGTGAGTTTTCTGCCACCTCGACGCCGGCTCCTGAGCGCTGCCACCACCTTCGCCGTCCTCATGGGCGTGCTCGCGGTCTCGGCACCCTCGGCCCAGGCCGCTGATACCCAGGCGCCCGTGCTGACCGGCTTCTCGGTCGCGCCCCGCGCGGTCACACCTGACCAGGAGGTGACGGTCAGCTACACGGCCACTGAGGACAGCGGGTCGCTGTCGGCGGTCTCGTTCGCGTTCGGTCGAAATACGTTGAGTCCGGTGTATGCCGCCCTGGCCGAGGGCTCCCTGCCCACGTCGGGCACCGTGACGCTCCGCCTCCCCGATGGTGCTGCCAACGCAACGTACAACCTGCTCCACGTGACCTTGACCGACGCGACCGGAAACACCTCCAGGGCCTACCCCAGCGGCGTGATCGGCTACTCCGCAGGAGCCACCGGTCCCGCCACCCACTCCCTCACCTTCGCGGACGGTGGCCTCACCCTCTCGGGGTCGGTTGCCGACAGTGCCTCCCCCCTGCTCACCGCGGCATCCCTCGAGGACCCGACCCTGACGGTCGGCGATCTCCTGACGATCCATTACGCGTCCACCGACGCCCACCTGCTGCGCTCCGTGGACGTCACCTACCGCAACAAGGTCGCCGTCTTCACGACCACCGTGCACGTCCTGAGGACCCCCAACTCGGACCTTCCGACCACGGGCGACCTGACCACCCCGGTCCCCGCGACCTGGGCCAACGGCGACTACGCCGTGACCAGGGTCGACGTCGTCGACCAGTTCAACAACAAGGCGGTCTTCCTGCCCGACGGCACGATGTCGAGCGAGCGCGGTGCTGGGACCCACTCGGTCGACCTGAGGGCCCTGGGCTTCACCGTGTCAGGGTCGCCGGCGGACTTCGAGCCCCCGGTGCTGACCAGCCTCGGACTCCCGACGCCGATCGTCGGCATCGGCGGCACCGTGTCCCTTCCCTACACCGCGAGCGACGCCTCCGGCCTACGCTCCATCGAGGCCTACTTCAGGGACGGCTTCGGCAACTCGTTCACCGTGACAGGAGCCAACCCGTCGCTGTCCGGGACGCTCAGCGGCAGCGTGACGCCCACACCCAACAAGGCGATCGGCTCCTACGAGCTCAGCTCCCTGAAGCTCGTCGACACCCGTAACCGGGCGGCGACGTACTACGGCGGTGGCCTGCTGGACCTGCCGGGAGGTTCGACCACCCACCCGTTCGACTTCTCGACCCGTGAGGTCAAGGTGGCGACCGTTCCGACCGCCACCCCGTGGGCCGCAGTCATGGCCGGTCCGGCCTCGGCCACCGTCCAGTGGGACAACGCCGACGACCGTGGTGCGCCCTTCACTGGGTGGACGGTCACGGCCAGCCCGGGTGGCAAGGTCGTGACCGTCGGTGGGTCGGCGCGTTCGGCGAAGCTGACCGGCCTGACCAACAAGACCCGCTACACCTTCACGGTCCGGGCGAAGAACGCCGTCGGCACAGGACCGGGTAAGGCGGCATACGGCACACCGCGCGCCTTCGGGCTCCGCATCCTGTCGCCGGGAGACTTCGGCGACGACAGCAAGAGCGACATCCTGGCCGTCAACCACGACGGCAAGCTGATCTACTACCGGGGCAACGGGCGAGGCGGCTTCGCCTCCACCGGCAAGGTCATCGGTGCAGGGTGGCAGGTCAACCGCCTGGTCTTCCCGCGACAGGGTCCCCAAGAGGACGGTCTGCTGCCCGACGTCTGGGCGGTCGCTTATGACGGGGCGCTGCGGCACTACGGGTCGAGCCGCACCGGCACCTTGTCGTCGTGGGAGCCCCGCGGCTCCGGGTGGGACAAGTTCGCCAAGGTCTTCACGGCCGGCGACTTCGGCCACGACGGCTATCCCGACGTCATGGGCATCACCGACAACGGCGACCTCTACTACTACGCCCACCGCTGGCAGAACGGGTCCTTCTACCCGGGTCAGAAGATCGGGGCCGGGTGGCAGAACTTCACCCAGGTGGCCGGCTGGGGCGACCAGACCGGTGACGGCCGCAACGACCTCGTGGCGATCAAGTCCGACGGGACCCTGTGGCTCTACGCGGGCAACGGCAAGGGTGGTTTCGCCGCGGCCGGGAAGCGGGTCGGCAGCGGCTGGGGCGCCGTCCGGGCGGCATTCGTCACCGACTTCGACGGCGGCGGTCCCGACCTGCTGACGGTCGACGCCAAGGGCAACCTGCGGCTCTACCACGGCAACAACCGGGCCGGGCTCAGCTACCGCGGCGTGATCGGCAAGGGCTGGAACATCTTCCTCTGACCGTCGGCGTGGTGAGTCACCCGCTCCGCTGGGCCCCGTCCCAGCCTCCGACGGGCTGACGAGCGGGCGCCGCACGGAGCACACTGGCCGGACACGTCGTCGGCAGACGGCCAGAGTGATCGTGTCGCCAGGAGGTCGAGCATGACCGCGTCGCCATCGGAAGCACCCCCGCCACCGCCCGACGTCCCGGCGGGGGTCCGCGCGCAGATCCTGGCCACCGAGCACTGGAGCCTGCTGGCGACCCGCAGCATGACCTGGTCGGAGGTGATGAGCCGGATCACGATCCACCTCACCGTGGCGTCGGCGTCCCTCGTCGTGTTGGCCCTGTTCGCGCAGGCCTCCGGCTTCGGTGGTGCGTTCCGGGTGATGGCGATCGGTCTCGCCGCCGCGGTGCTCGTCATGGGCACGCTGACGCAGATCCGCGTCGTGAACGCCAGCATCGACGACGCCTCGACCATCCTCGGCATGAACCGGCTCCGCGCCGCGTACCTCGACCTCGACCCGGGCCTGGCCCCTTATCTCGTCACCTCGCCGCACGACGACCAGCAGGGGCTGATGCAGACCTACCTGATGGGCTGGCCCCGCTCCACGCTGAGCCACGTCGCCGGGAGCACCAGCATCTTCATGACCGTCATCAACGCGATCGTGGCCGGCACCCTGGGGGCGCTGGTCGCCGATGCGGCCGGAGGCGGGGCCGCCGTGGTGGTCGTTCTCGGGACCGTCTGCGGGGTCGGCTACGTGGTCGCCCAGCTCGTCATCGGCCAGCGGTCGTTCGCCACGCCCCGGCAGGACTCGCGCTTCCCCACGCCCTCGACCGGCGACTGAGCCACACCGACCCGCCCCGTCCCGGTCCGCGAGACACCATGGCGACCTCGTGGACGACTCCCCGCGCCTTGTGCTCCACTAGTGGCATGTCTTCGACCACCGCGGTGACCGCCACGCACATGGGTTCCATGTGCTGCGGCGTCATGCGGTGTTGCTGCTGCGCCTGATCCCAGCCCCGCACCAGCCCGGCGCTCCATCTGAGCGAGCGCCCACCGACCCGGAGACGAAGCCATGAGCACCACCCTCGCCAGCCACGCGGCATACCACCGCATCCACCTCGACCTGCACCTGACCCAAGGCTCCGTGTGTCGCCGAATGTGTTGCACCACAGCACATCCCGACATCCAGACCACTGAACAGGAGCAGTTCCATGACCGCCATCACCACCGCCGGCACCCCCGGCGTCAACCGCTTCACCCGTAGCCAGCTGCTGCGCACCGCGCGGCTGTTCGCCACCGACCCCGACCTCGAGGACCTGGTCGACGGCACTGCGACCGAGCGCACCTGGCGTCGCCTCGATGCGACCGACCACCTCGAGATCTGGGTGATCAGCTGGCCGGTCGGCGCCAGCACCGGCTGGCACGACCACCTGCAGTCCGAGGGCGCCTTCCTGACCGTCAAGGGCGAGCTCGCCGAGCAGACCTGGTCCGGCGGCACCGTGCACGACCGCCACCTCTGGGAGGGCGAGGGCCGCAGCTTCGGTCCGCACCACGTCCACCACGTCGCCAACCTCGGTGACCGGCCGGCCCTGTCGGTCCACGTCTACTCCCCCGCGCTGCGCGGGATGACCCGCTACGCACTCCTGGACGGCAAGCTGGCCCAGACCGGGATCGAGCGGGCCGGAGAGCAGTGGTGACCGCCACTGCCGCCCCCAGGAGTGGCGCGACCACGGTCCACTGGGAGACCAGGCTGTTCAGCACCCCGACCGCGCCGCCGGTCCCGACCGGGGTGGGACGCGGCTGGGACGCACCCACCTACACAGGCGTCGACGACCTGCTCGGCGACGCCCGCAGCCGGCTGAGCCGGGTCAGCGCGCGGGCCGCCTACCAGGAGGTCCTGCACGGGCGGGCCATCCTCGTCGACATCCGCCCGGCTGCCCAGCGCGCGGCCGAGGGCGAGGTCGCAGGACACCTCGGGCCCCTGGTGGTGGAGCGCAACGTGCTGGAGTGGCGGTTCGACCCGCGCCACGAGGCCCGGCTGACCGTCGCGTCGTTCGACGCGCGCGTGCTGGTGCTCTGCCAGGAGGGCTACACCTCGTCGCTGGCTGCGGATGCGTTGCTACGCCTGGGTGTCCACCGCGCCACCGATGTCGCGGGCGGGTTCCGCGCGTGGCGCGAGGCGGGCCTCCCGGTCGCCGCCTGAGCGCAGGTATGCCGCGTGGCCCAGCGCCGCACGAGTCAGCGCCGGCGGCGGATCGCCCCGATCCCGATCAGGGCCACGGCCGCCGCCGCGAGCGCCGCGATCCGCTCGGTGCGCAGGTCGCCCGACTCGGTGCGGGTCGCCTCGGTGAACTTCGCCCGGGCCGACTCCACCTGACGCCGGGCGATCTCCTGCGGGGCGGTGCGGGTGTGCAGCTCGTCGACGGTGCCCGCCAGCCGGTCGCGGGCCGCGGCGATGTCGGCCTCGATCTGCGCGACGGACCGGCTGTCCCCGGACGAGACCTTGCCGTTCTGGGTGTCACTCATGCGGCGCTCCTCGGTGGGTCGGGGTCGGGGTGGCGGGTCGGGTTTGGTCGGGTTGGGGCGGGTCGGCCTCGGGCCGGCCTCAGGCGAGGCCGAGGTCGCGACGCAGCTTGGCGACGTGGCCGGTGGCCTTGACGTTGTACCAGGCGTGCGAGACCTTGCCGTCCTCGTCGACGACCACGGTGCTGCGCAGGACGCCCTCGACGGTCTTGCCGTAGAGCTTCTTCTCGCCGAAGGCGCCGTAGGAGTCCATCACGGCCCGGTCGGCGTCGGAGAGCAGCTGGATGGTGATGCCGTCCTTCTCGCGGAACTTCGCGAGCTTCTCGGGCTTGTCGGGCGAGATGCCGAGCACCTCGTATCCCTCACGGTGCAGCGTGTTGATGTTGTCGCTGAAGTCGCAGGCTTGGGTTGTGCAACCCGGGGTCATCGCCGCCGGGTAGAAGTAGACGATCACCTTCTTGCCGCGCAGGTCGGAGAGCGAGACCTCGCCACCCTTGTCGTCGGGCAGCGTGAAGTCGGGGGCGGTGTCACCTGCGGTCAGTCGGTCGGCCACTGCTGTGCGCTCCTCGTCGTTCGGATAGTGTTATTGCGAGTCAGTTGCAATAGCGTGGCTGTCACCAGCCGTCACCAACTTATCCCAGCCCGACCGGCGTCACCTCAGGACTCCATCCAGAGGACCGCCAGCCCCGAATGACCAGGGCGCAGGGCGTCCGCACCACCATCGCAGCACCTCTCGACAGGAGCGACCCGTGCACGTGCCCGACGGATTCCTCGACGCACCGACGTCGATCGGCACCGCCGTCGTCGCCGCGGGCGGCGTGGCCCTCGCCCTGCGCGGTGCGCGGCGCGAGCTCGACGACCGCACGGCGCCGCTCGCCGGGCTGGTCGCGCTGTTCGTCTTCAGCACCCAGATGCTCAACTTCCCGATCGGGGCCGGCACGTCCGGCCACCTGCTCGGCGGCGCGCTCGCAGCCGTGCTCGTCGGCCCCTGCACGGCCACCCTGTCGATCACCGTGGTGCTCCTGGTGCAGGCGACCCTGATGGCCGACGGCGGCATCACCGCGCTGGGCACCAACATCACGCTCATGGGGCTGGTCGGCGTGTGGACCGGGTGGCTGGTCTTCGTGGGCCTGCGCCGCGCACTGCCCTCGCGTCCCGCGATGGTCGTGCCCGCAGCGGCCCTCGCCGCGCTCGTCTCGGTGCCGACAGCCGCCTTCGCGTTCTCGCTGCTCTTCGCAGTCGGTGGCACGGTCGACGTGCCGTTCTCGACCGTCGCGGCCGCCATGGTCGGGGTGCACAGCCTGATCGGGATCGGCGAGGCCGTGATCACCGGCCTGGCCGTCGCCAGCATCGTCGCCGTGCGACCCGACCTCGTGCACGGCGCCCGTCCGAGCCTCGAGAACCGCACCCTCACCATCCGCGAAGGAGCGTCCGCATGAGCACCCCTCGTCCGCGCGTCACGACCCGCCGCCTGATGGTGGTCGGCATTCTGGTGTGTGCCGTCCTCGCCGGGGTCGTGTCGTTCTACGCCTCGAGCCACCCCGACGGCCTCGAGTTCGTGGCCGGCGAGAAGGGCTTCCTGGGGTCGGCCGGTCCGCACGCCAGCGACGGTTCGCCGTTCGCCGGCTACGCGACGCGGGGCGTCGACGACGCCCGGTTCTCCGGTGGCATCGCCGGCCTGGTCGGCGGCGCGGTCGTGTTCGTCATCGCCGGCGGGCTGTTCCTCGCCATCCGCCGCCGCGACCGCAGCGACATCAGCAGCGACACCGGCAGTGGTGGCGCCAGCGACAGCGACGCCTGACGTGCCCACGGGCGACGGCCACTGACATGGGCGCCGGACACGGTCACCACCTCCACTTCCACGGGCACTCCCCTGTCCACCGCCTCCCGGCGCACGCGAAGCTGCTCGCCCTCCTCGCCTTCGTCCTCGTGGTCGTGCTCACGCCGCGCACCGCGTTCGCCGCGTATGCCGTCTACCTCCTGCTCGTCGTCGTCGCCCAGCGTGCGTCGCGGGTCCCCCTCGGCTACTTCGTGAAGCGGATGGTGGTGGAGCTGCCGTTCGTGGTCTTCGCGTTGCTGATGCCGTTCGTCGCGACCGGGCCCCGGGTCGAGGTCGGCCCGCTCCACCTGTCGGAGCACGGGCTCCTCGGCGCCTGGGCGCTGCTGGCCAAGGGAACCCTCGGGGTGATGGCGTCCCTGGTCCTCGCGACGACCACCGAGCCGCGGCACGTCGTCGCCGGTCTGGAACAGCTCCGGCTGCCCGGTCAGCTGGTGCAGATCATGGGCTTCATGGTGCGCTACCTCGAAGTCGTCACCGGTGAGCTGGCGCGCATGAAGGTGGCTCGCGAGTCACGGGGGTTCCAGCCCAGGAACGTCCGCGCCTGGCCGGCACTCGCGTCGACTGCCGGCGCGCTGTTCATCCGGTCCTACGAGCGGGGCGAGCGAGTGCACCTGGCGATGCTGTCCCGCGGCTACACGGGGTCGTTGCCGGTGACCCACCCGCGGACGGCCACGGCCGAGCAGTGGCGGCTGGCCGGCATACTCCCCGTGGCGGCGCTCGCGACGCTGGTCGTGGCGGTGGCCCGGTGAGCACCCCCGTCCTCGACGTCCGCGGTCTGGCCTACGCCTACCCAGACGGCCACCAGGCGTTGTTCGGCGTGAACCTCCATGTGCACCAAGGAGAACGCGTCGCCCTCCTCGGCCCCAACGGCGCCGGCAAGACCACGCTGGTCCTCCACCTCAACGGCATCCTCACCGCAGGCGCGGGGTCGGTGGCGGTGTCGGGTCTGCCGGTGACCGACGCCAACCTGATGGAGGTGCGCCGTCGGGTGGGGGTGGTGTTCCAGGACCCCGACGACCAGCTGTTCATGCCCTCGGTGCGCGCCGACGTGGAGTTCGGTCCGGCGAACCTCGGCCTGCGCGGGGCCGAGCTGGAGGCACGGGTGGTCACCGCGCTCGACCGGGTCGGGATGCTCGACTTCATCGACCGCCCACCGCACCACCTGTCGTTCGGCCAGCGGCGTCGGGTCGCCGTGGCCACCGTGCTCGCGATGGAGCCCGAGATCCTGGTCCTCGACGAGCCGTCCTCCAACCTCGACCCCGCCTCGCGGCGCGAGCTGGCCGACATCATCCGGTCGCTCGATGTGACCGTCCTGATGGTCACGCACGACCTGCCCTACGCCTACGAGCTCTGCCCCCGCTCGGTGGTGCTGTCCGACGGCGTGGTGGTCGCCGACGGGACCACCCGCGACGTGCTGACCGACGACGCGCTGATGTCGGCGCACCGGCTGGAGCTGCCGTTCGGCTTCGACCCGCGGAGCATCCCGGCTCCCTAGTGCCCGTCGCCGATCTCGAGGGTGAGCCGCAGCTCGACCGGGTCGCCCTCGACGATGCCCTCGGCCCTGCGGACGGCGTCCTTGAGGGGCAGGAGGTAGCCCCCGTCACGAGGGAACAGCGATGTCGTGAACCTCGTGTCCCCGACCTGCCCGACGACAGGGATGACCCCCCAGCCGTAGGTGAGCAGGGACTTGTGGTCGTCCACGACGCCGGCCTCGTTCTCGGGCAGGGCGACGAAGTAGTACGGCGCCGGTCCGCGCCACTCGATGACGGTCCCACTGAACTCCAGGTCCACGCCCGTCACCCTAGGCGTCAGGTCGGCTGGTTGTCCCAGGTCGGCTCGTCGGCGCCGTGCCGCCGCCCCACCCAGGCGAACTCGCGCGGGGAGTCGTCGAGCGTGAGCGCCGGACGAGCCTGCACGACGTGCCCGTAGGCCGTGTCGCCACCGACCGTCCACGGGGCCACGTCGTCCACCGCGTCCACCGGGCCGTCGAGGGCATCGGTCTGCAGCAGCCAGTGCGCGGTGCGGGCCAGGTGGGCCTCGACCCGCCACGTGCCACCCTCCTGGGACCGGCGACGAAGGGCCGTGAGCACCCCTGCCGCGAGCAGGTAGCCGGTCGCGTGGTCGAGCGCCTGCGCGGGCAGGGCCCCCGGCACCGTCCCGTCCCGGGACTCGAGCAGGGCGATGCCCGTCGCCGCCTGCACGATGCTGTCGAAACCGCGACGACCACCCCACGGACCGCTCGGCGTCCACGCCGACAGGCTCGCGTGGATGACGTGCGGGTGTTGCGCTGCAACGCTTTCGGCGTCCAGGTGATAGGCGGCGAGCGCGCCCGGGCGATAGCCGGTCACCAGCACGTCGGCGTGGTCGAGGAGCTGGTGCAGCCTCGTCCGCGCGTGCTCGTCCTGCAGGTCCACCAGGGTCGAGCGCTTGCCGGAGTCGGTGTCGAGGTGGATCGCGTCGAGCTCGGGAAGGTGTGGGCTGTCGACTCGCAGGACGTCGCAGCCGAGCAGCGCGAGCGTGCGCGTCGCCACCGGGCCGGCCAGCACCCTGGTCAGGTCGAGGACCTTGGGACGTCCCGGGACGGCGGGTCTGACGGGGTCGGCCTCGTCACCCACCCGGGCCACCGCGAGCAGTGGGTGCTGGCGCACGGCCGCGGCCTGCTCCGACGCCATCCACTCGGAGTGGTCACGCACCCGCACGGCGATCCCGTGGTCGGCGGTGACGACGTCCTCGAGCTCCTGGGCCGACCGCTGCCGGACCGCCGCCGCCGCGTCGTCGCGGGTCGCCCCCTCCCGAAGTCCCAGCGCGCGCAGCAGGCGCACGTGGTGGTGCGGGTAGTTGGCGTGGGTGCGGACCCAACCGTCTGCCGCCTCGAAGAACCCCGACAGTGGGGCGAATCCCGGCACCTGCGCACCGTCGACGGTCTGCACCTGGTCGTTCCGGAAGGAGACGGCCACCTGACGCGGGTCGACCCGCACCCGCCGGCCGCCCCACAGTGCAGCTCCAGCGAGCCCGGCCGCGGCGACCGAACCACAGGCCAGCGTGTTGACGGGGAGGGCGGAGGGAAGCGCAGCTCCGGCCCCGAGGTCGAGGACCCGCTCCGCATACGCCTCCTCGACGTCGAGCGTCGGCAGCAGCTCACGCAGCAGGTGGTTCATGGGTCTAGTAGCCCTCGGGCAGCAGCTCGCCGACCGGGGTGCTCGCCTCGATCCGGTTGGCGGCCGGGGCCAGTGGACAGACCCAGCGGTAGTCGTAGACGCAGGACGGGTTGTAGGCGAAGTTGAGGTCGACCACCCAACGCCCCTCGTCGTCCCGTCCCAGGTCGGTGCCCTTGACCGTGTCGAGCAGGTAGCGGCCGGCGCCGTAGGTCTCCGTGCCGGCCGACCCGTCGCGGACCGGGAGGAAGATGCCGCCGCCGTAGGAGTTCAGCCACCACACGTCGAGCGTCCCGAGCCCGTCGAGGCTCACCCGACCGGCGGGGGTGAACGGCACGATCCCGTCGGTCGCCGACCGGAACTCCCACCGCTCCTGCGGTCGATCGTCGTCCTCGCCGACCGTCGCCACCTCCACCACGAACCGGAAGGCCGGGTCGTATGCCGCGTGGCGCAGCCGCTGCCCCTCCACCCGCGGGGAGGCGGAGTGCGTGTCGAACAGTGCGGTGCGTCCGTCGACCCACAGCCCGTGGGCGGTGCCGGGATCGGGCTCGGCCCGCACCGCGGCATACAGGGCATGCACCTCGCGGCGCCATGACGCCACCTCGAGTGCGCCCGGGTACTGCAGCTCGTCCTGGTCCTGGAGGTCGTCGTCGCTCACGTGCGCAAGGCGGGACTTGAACCCGCACACCCGAAGGCACAGGAACCTAAATCCTGCGCGTCTGCCAATTCCGCCACTTGCGCCTGACCGCCAACTCTAATCCCGACCCACCGAGGACACGACGCGCCGGTCATTCCCCGGTGTCGGGCCGAGATCCACGGCGTGGCGTGTCCTCGGTCGACGAGGGCGCGTCAGCCGAGGAGCTCGCGCAGGTGCGGGACCATCGCGCGGAAGGCCTTGCCACGGTGCGAAATCGCGTTCTTCTCCTCGGGGCTGAGCTCGGCCGCGTGCCGGGAGTCGCCTTCGACGACGAGCACCGGGTCGTAGCCGAAACCGTTGCTGCCCTTGGGCTCACGCGCGAGAGAGCCCTCCATCCGGCCCTCGGTCGAGCGGACCGTGCCGTCGGGCAGGGCCAGCACCGCCGCGCAGACGAACGCCGCGGCGCGGTGCTCGTCCTTGACGTCCGAGACCTGGGCGAGGAGCAGGTCGAGGTTGGCCTGGTCGTCGCCGTGCCGGCCGGCCCAGCGCGCGGAGAAGATGCCCGGCGCACCCCCCAGCACCTCGACCGCGAGGCCGGAGTCATCGGCCAGCGACGGCAGGCCAGTGTGCTCGGCGAGCGCCACCGCCTTGAGGCGGGCGTTGCCCTCGAAGGTGACCTCGTCCTCAACGACGTCGGGTGCGCCCGCGAACTCCGTCGCCCCGACGATCTCGAGCCCGAGCTCCGCGCAGACGTCGGCGAGGATGGCCCGCAGCTCACCCACCTTGTGGTCGTTGCGGGTGGCCAGGACGACGCGGGTCACAGGCTGCGCGGCCGGCACCGGCTGCGCTGGCATCAGAGCACCCGCTCGCGCGGGGTGGCCGCCAGCGCCTCCTGCTGGAGCCGGGTGAGCTCGGCGCAGCCGACGGTCGCCTTGTCGAGCAGCCGGTCGAGCATCTCGCGGTCGAAGGCGCCGTCCTCGGCGGTGCCCTGGACCTCGACGAACCGGCCGTCGCCGGTCATGACGACGTTCATGTCGGTCTCGGCGGTGGAGTCCTCGGGGTAGTCGAGGTCGATCACGGCCTCACCCTTGACGATGCCGACCGAGACGGCGGCGATCGAGCCGGTGAGCGGTTGCGCGTCCTGGGCGATCAGCCCCTTGGCCCGGGCGTCCTCGATCGCGTCGACGAGCGCGACGTAGGCGCCGGTGATCGACGCGGTGCGGGTGCCGCCGTCGGCCTGCAGCACGTCGCAGTCGAGCACGATGGTGTTCTCGCCCAAGGCCTTGGTGTCGATGATGGCGCGCAGGCTGCGCCCGATCAGCCGGCTGATCTCGTGGGTGCGGCCACCGACCTTGCCCTTGCGGGACTCGCGGTCGGAGCGGGTGTTGGTCGAGCGCGGCAGCATCTCGTACTCCGAGGTCACCCAGCCGGTGCCCTTGCCCTTGAGCCAGCGCGGCACGCCCTCGGTGAACGACGCCGCCACCAGCACCCGGGTGCGCCCGAACTCGACGAGGACGCTGCCCTCGGCGTGGTCGAGCCAGTTGCGCGTGATGCGCACCTCGCGGGTCTGGTCGGGAGTGCGTCCGTCGTGGCGAGTCATGCGGGCAAGGCTAACGGGGGCCTGCCGGGCGTCGGTGGCCCGGCCTAGGGTGGAGCCATGGCTGACACCCCGCGCCTCGGAGCCCACGTCGACTCGACCGACCCGGTCGCCGCAGCCCAGGAGCGCGGTGCCGGGCTGAGCCAGTTCTTCCTCGGCAACCCGCAGGGCTACAAGGGGCCCGAGTTCGCCTACGAGGGTGGACCGGAGGCCCTGCGGGCCGCCGCCGAGTCCGCCGACGTCGACCTCTACGTCCACGCCCCCTACCTCATCAACGTCGCGTCCACGAACAACCGGATCCGCATCCCGAGCCGCAAGCTGCTCCAGCAGTTCATCGACGCCGGCGCCGCGATCGGTGCCAAGGGGCTGATCGTGCACGGCGGCCACGTGGAGCAGGCCGCCGACGTCGACAAGGGGATCGACAACTGGCGCAAGGCGATCGAGGCGACCGACCTCAAGATCCCCCTGCTCCTGGAAAACACCGCGGGTGGCGACAACGCGATGGCGCGCACGCTCGAGCGGATCGCCCGGGTGTGGGACGCGATCGGCAGCGCCGAGGGCTCCGACCACGTCGGGTTCTGCCTCGACACCTGCCACGCCCACGCCGGTGGCATCCCGCTGGCCACCGCGGCCGACGACATCCGGGCGATCACGGGCCGGATCGACCTGGTGCACTGCAACGACTCGCGCGACGAGTTCGACTCCGGCGCCGACCGGCACACCAACCTCGGTGAGGGACTGATCGACCCCGACGAGCTGGCCGGTGCGGTGCGGGCGGCCGGCGCACCCGTCGTCATCGAGACCCGGGGCGGCCTCGAGGGTCAGGTGGCCGACCTCGACTGGCTGCGGGCGCGCCTCTGAGGGCGGTCTCCAGCTGGCCCGCGCGGGTGGCGGTCAGTCGACGGTGGGGTGGGTGGCCAGGAACCGGCGGATGTGCTCCCGCGGCTGGTCCGACAGGTGCGGCCCGTGCGTGAACGCCGCCGTCGTGTAGTCGAGGTCGGCGAGGCGGTGCGCGGTCTTCTGGGTCAGCGCGAAGCTCGAGCAGAACGACTTGACCGGCCAGCGCAGCCCACGGACGTTGAAGATCGAGTCACCGGTGATGAGCACGCCCGACGCGTGGTGCAGGTATGCCGCGTGGCCGGGTGAGTGCCCCGGCGTGTGCACCACCTCGAGGCCGCCGGCGACATCGAGCACCTGGCCGTCGGTGAGCCGCTCCCCCACCGCGACCGGTGGGAAGGCCTGTCCCCGCATCAGCCTGGTCGCGATCCTCGACACCAGGAAGGACTGGTCGGTCCTGGGGCTCTCGCCCTTCTCGGCATACGGCGCGTCGTCCTCGTGGATCCCGACGTCCCGCCCGGTCTGCGCGGCGACGTGGGCCGTGCCCCCGGCGTGGTCGGAGTGGGCGTGCGTCAGCAGCAGCCTGGTCACGTCGGACGGGCCGGAGCCGATCGACGCGAGGGCAGCCATCACCTTCGGCCCGGACCGCTTGAGCCCCATGTCGACGAGGGTGACCTGGCCGTCGTCGCCACGGAGGATGAAGCCGTTGACGAAGTCGCCGAGCAGGGGGATGCGCCAGACACCTGACGCGATGGGGACCGCTGCCGCCTTGGCCATGCTCGGAGCCTAGGCCGCCCCTGCTCAGTCCGCGAGGTCGGGCGGCCAGACGATCCGGAACCGCTCGAAGACGACCTCGAGGTCGTCGGAGAACTCGATCCCGATCCGCTCGCACTCGCGGCGGAAGAACCGCCGGTGGCTGTCCAGCCAGCTCTCCAGCGAGCGGTCGTACTCCCCCTCGTCCCAGGCGAACTGGGCGTCGACGGTGTGCAGCGGCCCGACGCGCAGCTCGACGGTGCGCAGCACCACCCGCGGCGCCCCGGAGCCGTCGCAGGCGACCCAGTGCGCACCGATCCGCGACAGCTCGTCGCCATCCGCGGCATAGGCGGCCACGAGGCCTGCGGTGGCGCGCTTGGGGCCGTCCGTGACGAAGGAGATCAGCTCGTCGGCCAGCGTCGGGCTGTCACCGAAGCACTCGACCGCGACCCCGGGCTCGTCCGGCAGCAGCGGGTGGGCAGCCCGGTAGTCGGCCCACAGCCGCAGCCCGGCGTCGCGGTCGACCTCGATCGGCTCACTCATGCGCCGAGGGTATGCCGCGTGGCCGGCGGCGCGTCAGTCGGCCAGCTCGGGGGGCCAGACGCAGGTGAACCGCTCGAAGCAGACCTCGAGGTCCTCGGAGAACTCGATCCCGATCCGCGCGCACTGCCGCTGGTAGGCAGCCCGGTGGCCGTCGAGCCAGGTCTGCAGGGTCCGGTCGCCCTCGCCCTCCGCCCTGGCGAAGTGCTCGTCGACGCTGTGGAACGGCCCGAGGCGCAGCTGCGTGGTGCGCAGCACCGCCCGCGGGCTGCCGGCACCGTCACAGAGCACCCAGTGCGCCCCCAGGGGTGGGAACGGCTCGCCGTACGCCAGGTAGCCTGCGGCGAGGGTCGCGGTGGCACGCTTGGCCCCGGTCGTGATGAGCCCGGCGATCTCGTCGGCGTAGGCGGGTTCGTCACCCCAGCAGACGACCTCGACGTCGTCTCGACGCGGGACCTCGGGGTGAGCGGCCCGGAACTCGTCGAACATCCGCAGCCCGGCCGCCCGGTCCACCGTCACCGACCCACCGCTGCCCTCGCTCACGCACCGACCTCGAAGGTCGCGCCCTGGACGGCGACGTCCAAGGGACCGGACCAGACCGCGGCGGCCTGGGCACGGCACACCTCGGGGTCGTTCCACGGTGGGATGTGGGTGAGCACGAGCCGTTGCACACCGCCGGCGGCGACCACCGCTGCGGCCGCCCGGCTCCCCGAGAGGTGGATGCCCTCGGTGTCGTCGCGACCGTCGACGAACGCGCTGTCGGTGAGGGCGAGGTCGCTGCCGGTCAGCAGCGGCCTGAGGGCGTCGCAGGAGTCGGTGTCTCCGGTGTAGGCCAGCACCGCCCCGTCGGCCTCGACCCGGAAGCCGTACGCCTCCACCGGGTGGTTCACGAGGTAGGCGGTGATGCTGAACGGGCCGACCCGGGTCACCTGCGCGTCGGCGAGCTCGTGGACGACGAACTCGTGGGTCATCCCGCCGTGCTCGAGGCCGTGGTACATCAGCGCGAAGCGCTCCTGCGCCCCGGACGGCGCGTGGATCGGGAGCTGTCCCTCGACCGGTCCCCCGGGGTGGTACTTGCGGGTGACGTAGAGCCCGCACACGTCCACGCAGTGGTCGGGGTGCAGGTGGCTGATGAACACGGCGTCGAGGTCGGCGAGGTCGACGTGCCGCTGGAGCGGGCCGAGCGCGCCGTTGCCGAGGTCGAGGACCACCGACCAGGTGCGCCCCTCGTGCTCGGCCTGCACGAGGTAGGAGGACGCGGGTGAGTCGGGGCCCGCGAACGACCCGGAGCAGCCGACGACGGTCAGCTTCATCGCGCCACCACAGCCGTCCGGACCACGGAGCCACCGTAGACGTCGCCCACCTCCGGACCGAGGAACCGGCGGGCCAGCGTCCGGAACTCGTCGGCGTCGCCGGTGGTCGTGAAGCCGTGTGCGGGTGGGGGCAGCTCGGCCGGGCGGAGCAGGTCGCGGTCGGCGAGCACGCGGTAGAGGTCCTTGGCTGTCTCGTCGGCGGAGGACACCAGGGTGACGCCGTCGCCCATGACGTAGGAGATGGCGCCGGTCAGCAACGGGTAGTGCGTGCACCCGAGCACCAGGGTGTCGATGTCGCGGTCGACCAGGGGGGTGAGGTAGCGCGTGGCGACGTCGATGACCTCCGGCCCGCTGGTCACCCCGGACTCGACGAGCTCGACGAACCGCGGACACGGCACGCTGGTCACCTCGAGGTGCGGCGCGGCCGCGAACGCGTCGACGTAGGCGCCGGACTGGTGGGTGCCCTGTGTCGAGATGACCCCGACGCGGGAGTTGCGGGTCGCCCGCGCTGCGCGGCGCACCGCGGGGCGGATCACCTCGACCACGGGCACGTCGTAACGCTCGCGCGCGTCGTGCAGGACGGCCGCGCTCGCGGTGTTGCAGGCGATGACGAGCGCCTTCACGCCGTGGTCGACGAGACGGTCGAGGCACTCCAGCGCGAACTCGCGCGACTCGGCGATCGGGCGGGGTCCATAGGGTGCGCGGGCCGTGTCACCGAAGTAGGCGACCGACTCGTGGGGCAGCTGGTCGAGCACCGCCCGGGCGACGGTCAGCCCGCCATACCCGGAGTCGAAGATGCCGATCGGCGCGTCTGCCACGGGACAAGGCTAGGTGCCGACCCCGGCCGCGTCCTCATCCGTCCGACGTCTGGTGTGTCACACGTGGCTCAGGGGTGAGCTCAGGGGGTGAGGGCGTGCGCGAGGGTCTCCTGCAGCCAGGTGAGGAAGTCGTAGACCGCGAGCGCGTAGACCGCCGGGTCGTCGTCCTCGAGACCGGAGACCTGCTCCTCGAGCAGGTCCATGTCGTCGTCGTGCCGCAGCCCGAGCCGCTCGCCGAGCACCAGCCGCACGTCGTTCAACGCGAGCAGCAGCGCCAGGGCCTGCGGCTGCTCGAGCGAGATCTTCTGGTCCTCGATCGCGGACAGCGCCGTGATCGCCGTGGTGAGGTTGGCCGCCTTGCGCGCCCGCAGGCCGTCCTCGGTGAGCCGGCGGAACTCCGCGGCGACCTGCTCGTCCTGCCGGTTCGCGGTCGGGAAGATGCGGTCGAGGGCGGGGTCGCGGGGCTGCGGCACGGTGCCCGACAGCTCGGGTGCCTGGTCGACCGCCGACAGCGAAACCCCCATCCCGATCCCGCCCAGCCCGGCGACGATGCGGTCGAACTCGTCGCCGCCCCCGGTCTCGGCCGCAGCCGGGTCCGGCTCGGGCTCGACCAGCTCGCGCACCTGCTCCATCAGGCCGACCACCAGGCCGCGCTCGACGGCGTCGAGCTTGGCGACGAAGCGCCCGTGGGAGCGCTTGAACCCACGGGCCACGTCAGCTGTCCTTCTGGAAGGTCGCCCACAGTCCGTAGCCCTGCAGGGCCTCGGTGTCCGTCTCCATCCGCTCGCGCGCCCCGGTCGACACGACGGCTCGCCCCTTGGTGTGGACGTCCATCATCAGCCGCTCGGACTTGGCCTTGGAGTAGCCGAAGTAGGTCTGGAAGACGAAGGCCACATAGGTCATCAGGTTGACCGGGTCGTTCCACACCAGGGTGATCCAGGGGACGTCGACGTCCTCCAGCTCGTCGGCGGAGACGGACTCCTGCTCGACGGGGGCGAGGGACATCGTCGCGGTGGACGACGTGGCGGGGACAGCAAGCGGCACGGGTCCACCTTAGGCTGCCTGCGTGACCTCGCGTCCCCCGAGCCGCCCAGCCACGGGCCTGCTGACCGACCACTACGAGCTGACCATGCTCGAAGCCGCCCTGCGCAGCGGCGCCGCCTCCCGTCGGTGCGTGTTCGAGGTCTTCGCCCGGCGGCTGCCGGAGGGCCGACGCTATGGCGTGGTGGCGGGGACCGGTCGCCTGCTCGAGGCGATCGAGCGGTTCCGCTTCGGTGCCGACGAGCTGGCCCACCTGCGCGGCGTGGTGGACGACCCGACCCTGGACTTCCTCGCCGACTACCGCTTCGACGGCGACGTGTGGGGGTATGCCGAGGGCGAGTGCTACTTCCCCGGCTCACCAGTGCTCGTGGTCGAGTCCGACTTCGCCCACGGGGTGGTGCTCGAGACCCTGGTCCTCAGCATCCTCAACCACGACAGCGCCATCGCCTCGGCCGCCTCGCGGATGACGTCCGCTGCCGGCGACCGTCCCTGCATCGAGATGGGCTCGCGCCGCACCCACGAGGAGGCGGCCGTGGCAGCCGCCCGCGCGGCATACCTGGCCGGCTTCGCCACCACCTCCAACCTCGAGGCGGGGCGCCGGTTCGGGGTGCCCACGGCGGGCACCGCCGCGCACGCCTTCACGCTCCTGCACGACGACGAGCGGCAGGCGTTCGCGGCCCAGATCGCCGCCCTCGGCAAGGGCACCACGCTGCTGGTCGACACCTACGACGTGCCCACCGCGGTCGCGCTCGCGGTCGAGCTCGCCGGCCCCGAGCTCGGCGGCGTGCGGCTCGACTCGGGCGACCTGCTGGTGCAGGCGCGCGAGGTGCGCGAACAGCTCGACCGGTTGGGGGCCACGCAGACCCAGATCGTGGTGACCAGCGACCTCGACGAGCACGCGATCGCCGCCCTGGCCGCCGGGCCGGTCGACCGCTACGGCGTGGGGACCTCGCTCGTCACCGGCTCGGGCGCGCCGACCGCCGGGATGGTCTACAAGCTGGTGGCGCGCACCGACGACGACGGCACCATGGAGGGGGTCGCCAAGCGGAGCAAGGACAAGGCGTCGGTGGCGGGCCGCAAGTACGCCCTGCGCAGGCGGTCCGCGTCGGGAGTCGCCGAGGCCGAGGTGCTCGGCGTCGGGGTGCCGCCCGGCGACGACGGTGACGACCGCGAGCTCCTCGTGCCACTCATGGCGGGCGGGCGCACCGTCTCGACGGCGACCCTCGACGACGCGCGTCAGCGGCACGCGGCGTCCAGGGCCGAGCTCCCGGTCGCCGCGCTCCGTCTCCAGCGCGGCGAGCCCGCCATCCCGACCATCTACGAGGAGTGAGCATGAGCCGCGCGCTGGTCATCGTCGACGTGCAGAACGACTTCTGCGAGGGCGGTTCTCTCGCCGTCCCCGGGGGCGCGGAGGTGGCGCGTCGCATCAGCGAGCACGTGCTCACCCACCTCGACGGGTATGCCGCGGTGGTCGCCACCGCGGACTGGCACGAGGACCCGGGTGGGCACTTCTCGCAGGCCCCCGACTACGTGGACAGCTGGCCCGCGCACTGCCGCGTCGGCAGTGACGGGGCCCTGTTCCACCCGGCGGCGGAGCCGGCCTTCGAGCACGTCGAGGCGATCTTCCGCAAGGGCCAGCACAGTGCCGCCTACAGCGGCTTCGAGGGGTTCACCGTCGAGGCGGACCGGCGGGTCGGGCTCGCGGACTGGTTGCGCGACCGGGCCATCGAGCAGGTCGACGTCGTGGGCATCGCCACCGACCACTGCGTGCGGGCCACGGCCCTCGACTCCGCTGACGAGGGCTTCGAGACGACGGTGCTGCTCGACCTCACCGCGGGCGTCGCGCCCGCGACCACCGCGGCGGCACTGGTGGCCCTGGCCGAGGCCGGGGTGGAGACCACCGGCACCCCCGCCCTCCCACCGGCTGAGGGTTAACCAGGACGTCACACGGGCGGGCCCGCCGCGAAACAGCAGGTGCCTAGCGTGGCGCCGTGGACGAGGACCCTCATGCCGCCGCGGGACCACGAGCGGTGGCCAGCCCGGTGGCGCCGCAGCTGGGGGCGCCGCAGCTGGTGGCGCCGCAGCTGGTGGCGCTCTGCGGGCTCAAGCACGTGCCGACCCGGCACGGTGCGGCCTTCACCGTCGCGGGCGAGCCGCTCGCCCTGTTCCGGACCGGGGACCGCGTCTGGGCCGTCGAGGACCGCAACCCCTACACCGGGTGCGGGGTCGCGGGTGGCCGCCTGTCGCGGGTCGGCCGCACCCCGGTCGTGGTCTCGCCGATGTACCACCTCGTGTTCGACCTGCGCACCGGCGCCTGCCTGAACGCCGTCGACCTGCCCCAGCTGCGCCTGCGCACCTACCCGGTCGAGGTCGTCGCCGAGGTGGTGCACGTCGACGTGACGGCGGTCGGTCGCACCACGCCCGTGTCGGTACCCCTCGGCGCGCTCGCCTGACCCGCGCCACCCGCGGCGCTACCTCATGCAAAAGGCGAGTGAGCGCCGCCTCGGGCGGCGCTCACTCGCCTTTTGCATGAGTCAGCGTCAGTGGCGGCCGCCCTCGGCTGCACCCTCCACGACGACCGGCTGGCCGTTCGACACCAGCTTCCAGTCGTAGGTGGTGAAGGTGGTGGGGTCGATCACGCCCTGCTCGGTGGTCCAGTCGATGAGCAGCTGACGGATCTCGACCTGGGCGTTGTAGAGGACCGGTGCGGTGGTGACACCCGGGAACCCGCCGCCACCGGACTGCCGGTAGTTGTTGATCGCGATCACGAAGCCGGCCGCCGGGTCGACCGGCTGACCGGCATACGTGAGGTTGACGATGCGCTGCCCGACCGGCTGGGCGATGTCGATGTCGTAGGCGAGCGACGCGTCGAGGCCGCCCATGATGTCGTAGTTGTAGTCCGGGATCGGGCTGCCCGTGGTGGGGCTGATCGCACCGGTCACGGCGTCCGGGGCGAAGGGGCCGGTGCCCGACACGGTCTTGAAGTAGGCAGCCGAGTACTCGAGGTAGGCCTTCACCTGGGCTCCGGTGAACCGGATCCCGAGCAGGGTGTTGTCATAGATGTAGAGGCCCGCGACATCGCGCACCGTGACGTTGCCGGCCGGGATGGCGGCGTCGCGGTTGAACGGCGCGGCGATCGACAGCACCGGCAGCGACTCGTCGGGGGTGCCCGCCAGGGCCGCCTTCACGGCGTCGGCCTGGACGTGGTTGATGAAGTCCATCGCCGCCGTGTCCTCGAACCGCGCGGTGGCCGCCGACATGGCGACGGTGCAGGTGCCGATCACCGAGTTGACGTAGGTGCGCACCACCGCGTGATCCTCGCCCACCAGGTCGGCGACCTCGGGGTCCTCGGGCACCGTGTTGGCGTTCAGGACGTGTGAGCTCGACCCGGCGAGCGTCCACCGGCCCTGCCGGAACTCCAGGTCGAAGTCCATCACCGACAGTCGCATGCCCCACTTCAACGGCTCGGTCAGGAGGACGTCCTTGCCGGGCGTGACCTTGCTCGGCACGAGCAGCTGGGTGATCTCCTCGTGGGCGTGGCCGACGAGCACGGCATCGATCCCCGCGACCTCCTCCGCGAGCTGGCGGGAGGCGTTCTCCGGGAACGGCAGCGCGTCACCGTAGGACGAGCCCGGCCTGGCCCCCGAGTGGCAGGAGACGATGACGAGGTCGCACCCGGCCTTCTTCAGCCTCGGGACCATCACCTTGGCCTGCTCGACGATGCCGGGGAACTTGACCTGCCCCTCGACGTTGGCCTTGTCCCAGATCGCGACCCCGGGGGTCACCAGGCCGAGGATGCCGACCTTGACGGGCTTGGACCCGCGTGTCTTGAAGGTGCGGATCACGTGGGGCTTGAAGATCGGCGCACCGCTGGTCCAGTCGACCGAGTTGGCGCTGAGCAGCGGGAAGTCGCACTGCGACTCGAAGGTCCGCAGCGTGTCGAGCCCGTAGTTGAACTCGTGGTTGCCCAGCGCGGCCGCGTCGTAGCCGATGGCGTTCATGGCCTTGGCCATCGGGTGCTTCGAGCCGCCCGTGATCGGGTCGACCTTCGCGTAGTAGTAGGCGAGCGGTGTGCCCTGGATCGTGTCACCCGCGTCGAGCAGCATCGTGTTGGCCGCCCCGCGCTCGGCCCGCATCGCCTTGACCAGGGTCGCGATCTTCGCCAGGCCGATGTCGTTGTGCGGGGTGTCGTCGTACTCGAGGTCCTTGAAGTAGTCCCAGTTGAGGACGTTGCCGTGGGTGTCGGTGGTGCCGAGCACCGTCAGCCGGAACGACCTGGCCTTCTTCGACCCGAGACCGCTGCCCTCCGGCACCGCGTCGGCGCGTGGTGCGCTCGCGAAGAAGGCCGCTCCCGCGCCCCCGACCACCGCGAGGGCGAGCATCTCGCGTCGGCTCTGCTCGTGCTGGACGAGGGTCTGGACGGCGGTGCGGGGGGACGTCACGGTTGCCTCCAACGACAGATCTCCGGGAGCGGGGAGGTCCCGGGGCGCGGGCCTCGTCGTCGTCGACGAGGCGGGTCTTGCAGCCTAACCCGGGCGGGCGGTCGCCCACCATGCCCGAAGTGTGCCGAACGGTCGGCGATGCCGTCAGCCGATGCTGTAGTCCGAGCCGTCCGTCGTGCGGCCCCGGCTCCACGACCAGGCGTACTGGCCGTCGTCGACGGCCCGCCCACCCTCGCCGAGCTCAAGCGGTCGGAAGGTGTCGACCATGACGGCCAGCTCGTCGAAGTACTCGACGCCGATCGACCCCTCCGAGGCGCCGGGCTGCGGGCCGTGCGCGTGGCCACCCGGGTGCACCGAGACGGAGCCCTTGCCGATGCCGGAGCCCTTGCGTGCCTCGTAGTCGCCGTCGACGTAGAACATGATCTCGTCGCTGTCGACGTTGGAGTGGTAGTACGGCACCGGGATCGACAGGGGGTGGTAGTCGACCTTGCGTGGCACGAAGTTGCAGACCACGAAGTTCCAGCCCTCGAACACCTGGTGCACCGGCGGCGGCTGGTGCACGCGGCCGGTGATCGGTTCGTAGTCGCGGACGTTGAAGGCGTAGGGGTAGAGGCAGCCGTCCCAGCCGACGACGTCGAGCGGGTGGAACGGCAAGGTGTGCACGGTGCCGACGATGCCGCCGGGTCCGTTGCCGCGGTGCTTGATGTGGACCTCGGTCTCGTCGCCGGCCTTGGCGCCGACGTCCTCGGCCAGGAGCGGGCCCTCGGGCTGGCGCAGGTCGCGCTCGCAGTAGGGCGCGTGCTCGAGCAGCTGCCCGTACTTCGACAGGTAGCGCTTCGGCGGGGCGATGTGCGAGTTGGCCTCGATGCAGTAGGCCCGCAGCGGGTCCTTGGTGGACCGCTTCGGGATCCACCGGTGCGTCGTGGCTCGCGGGATGACCAGGTAGTCGCCCTCGGCGACGTCGAACGCGCCGAACACGGTCTCGACGCGCGCGCGACCACGCTCGACGTAGACGCACTCGTCACCGATCCCGTTGCGGTACCAGGGGCTGGTCGCCCCGGCCACGACGTACGAGATGCGCACGTCGCCGTTGCCGAGCACGAGGCGACGGCCGGTCACGACGTCAGTGCCCTTGACGTCCTTGGGGTCGAACAGGTCGTGCAGCTTCAGGTGCCGGGGCACGAGGGGGTGGTTGGGCGTGGTCGAGAGGTCACCGATCGCCCACTCGCGCGCAGCGGCCACCGTCGAGGGGATGTTGCGGTGGTAGAGCAGTGAGGAGTCGGAGGAGAAGCCCTCCTCGCCCATCAGCTCCTCGTAGTAGAGCTCGCCCTGCTTGCCGCGACCGGCCGGCCGTCGGTGCTGGGTGTGCCGCTTCGGCGGGATGCTGCCCATCGCTTGGTAGTGCGCCACTGCTCCACCTCGGTGTGGTGTGTCGGTCTCACGGGGGCTCGACCGGGTCGTCGATCTGACCCGTCGCCACCCTAGTAGCCTCGCCGCCATGACCTCGCTGCCGGATGCCGCGGCCGCGCGACCCGCGGAGCCTGGCCTGTTCGCCGGCCTCGTCGACGACGCCGCCGTGTTCCCTCCCGGCAACGCTGCCCTCGCTGACGCGGTGCGGCTGCACCGTCAGCACCGCACGAGTGGGTATGCCGCGTGCGTGGGTCCGTTGCTCGTCCCCGCCTCGTCGGCCACGGACCTGGTCGGCCTGGTCGGCCTGGTCGGGCCCGGCCCTGCGGAGACCCTGCGGGTCGGGGTGATCGGGCGGCCCGGCGTTGCCGCCGCCGACGTGGCCGCCGCCGTCTCGCTGTTGCGCGGCACACCGGGGGTGGACGTGGCCGGCGTCGAGCTGGGCTGGACACCCGACTGGAGGGACACCCGGTTCGGCGACCTCTCCCGGACCCTCGAGGTCCCCCGCGGCGCAGAGCAGGCTGCAGCGATCGCCGACATTGCCGCTGACGTGTCGGATTCCGTTGCGCTGCAGGCGAAGTTCCGCACCGGCGAGACCGAGACCTGGGCTTGGCCCGACGAGACCGAGCTCGCCACGTTCATCCGCACGGCCATCGACCACGACCTCGGCTTCAAGCTCACTGGTGGGCTGCACCACGTCGTCCGCGGCACCCACGACGGGCAGGAGCAGCACGGCCTCCTCAACGTCCTCGTCGCGGTGCGGTGGGCGCTCAACGGCGAGGAGGTCGACGAGCTGGTGCCCCTGCTCGCCGAGCGCGATGCCGCGGTCCTCGTGCCGCAGGTCACCCGGATGAGCGCCGCGGACGCGGCGATCGTGCGCGCCTTCTTCACCGCATACGGCTGCTGCGAGGTCACCGACCCGCTCGGCGAGCTGACCACCCTCGGCCTCATCGAAGGAGCCTGACCCATGCCCTCCTCCACCCACGCAGCCAGCTGGCTCGACCTGCCCGCCGACCACCCGTTCGGCGTCGCCCACCTGCCCTACGGGGTGTTCTCGACCGCGGACCACGGACCCCGGGTGGGCGTGCGCATCGGTGACGACGTCCTCGACGTCAGCGAGGTCGCACGGATCGGCCGGGACGCGGTCGGAGTGGGAGACGGCCCTGACCTCACCGCGGCGTGGGAGCAGCCCAGCCTCAACGCCTTCCTCGAGCTGGGCCACGACGCCTGGGCCGTGGCCCGCAGCTGGCTGGTCGAGGTGCTCACCGATGCGGCCCACGCGGAGCGGACCCGCCCGCACCTGGTGCCGCTCGACGACGTGACGATGCACCTGCCGGTCGAGGTCGCCGACTACGTCGACTTCTACGCCAGCGAGCACCACGCGAGCAACGTCGGCCGCATCTTCCGCCCCGACTCCGAGCCGTTGACGCCGAACTGGAAGCACCTGCCGATCGGCTACCACGGCCGGTCCGGCACGGTCGTGGTCTCGGGCACCGACCTGGTCCGGCCGCGGGGCCAGCGCAAGGGCCCCACCGACCCGGCCCCCACCTTCGGGCCGAGCCGCAAGCTCGACATCGAGGCCGAGCTGGGCTTCGTCGTGGGGGGCAGCAGCACCCTCGGGGAGCCGGTGCCCGTCGGCCGCGCCGCCCGCGAGCACCTCTTCGGCGTGGTGCTGCTCAACGACTGGAGCGCCCGCGACATCCAGGCATGGGAGTACGTCCCGCTCGGCCCGTTCCTCGGCAAGTCCTTCGGCACCTCGATCAGCGCGTGGGTCACCCCGCTGGCTGCACTCGCCGCTGCACGGGTGCCGCTCCCCGCGCAGGACCCCGAGCCGCTCCCCTACCTGCGGGGCGCGGACGACGAGGTGTTCGGGCTCGACCTGCACCTCGAGGTGGTGTGGAACGGCACCGTGGTCGCCCGCCCCGAGTACCGCGACCTGTACTGGTCGCCGGCCCAGATGCTGGCCCACCTGTCCGTCAACGGCGCGTCGATCCGCAGCGGGGACCTGTTCGGGTCGGGCACCATCTCTGGCCAGGCGAAGGAGACACGGGGCAGCTTCCTCGAGCTGTCGTGGAACGGCACCGAGCCGGTCCGGCTGGACGACGGCAGCGAGCGCACCTTCCTCGAGGACGGCGACACCGTCGTCCTCAGGGGCTGGGCGACCGGCACCGACGGCGGCCGCCTCGAGCTGGGCGAGGTCAGCGGCACGATCCGGCCCGCGGCGACGGCGTAAGCGCACCGCAAGGTCGGGCAGCCCCGGCCACTGCTGCCGTGCTGGCAGGGTGGCCGGATGAGGATCGTCGTCACCGGTGGTGCCGGGTTCATCGGCACCGCCCTGCTGCGTGCGCTGGCCGCCACGTCCCGCGAGGTCGTGGTGCTGGACTCGCTGCGCCCGGACGTCCACCGCGACGGAGGTCTCGCGGCCAGCGCCAGGCTGTCGTCGCTCGGTGTGCGGCTGGTCGTGGCCGACGTGCGCGACCGCTCGGCGGTCCTCGCACAGGTCGAGGGCGCCGACGCCGTCGTGCACCTCGCGGCCAAGGTCGGCCTCGGCGTCGACCTCGACGACATGGACGACTACGTCTCCAGCAACTCGCTCGGCACGGCCACGGTGCTGCGGGCCTGCCACACCGCCGGGGTGGAGCGGGTCGTCCAGGCCAGCTCGATGGTCGTCTACGGCGAGGGCGCCTACGAGTGCGCCCAGCACGGCCCGGTGGCCCCGGCCCCGCGCACCAGGGACCGGCTCGCCCGAGGCGAGTTCGACCCGGGCTGCCCGGTGTGCGGTGCCGACCTCGACCCGGCGCTGGTCGACGAGGACGCGGTCCTCGACCCACGCAACACCTATGCCGCCACCAAGGTCGCCCAGGAGCAGCTGGGTGCGGTCTGGGCCCGCGAGACCGGGGGGTCGTGCACCTCGCTGCGGCTCCACAACGTCTACGGACCCGGTATGCCGCGCGACACCCCCTACGCCGGAGTCGCCGCGATCTTCTGGTCGGCGGCGAGGAGGGGCACCGCCCCCCAGGTGTTCGAGGACGGTGGACAGCGCCGCGACTTCGTCCACGTCGACGACGTGGCGGCGGCGTTCGTCGCGGCGCTGCAGTCCCCTGAGCCCGGCCACGCGGCATACAACGTGGGCTCGGGGGTCGTGCACACCATCGGTGAGCTGGCCGCCGAGCTGTCGTCGCTCGCAGGCGGGCCACCCCCGGAGGTGACCGGGGCCTACCGGCTCGGCGACGTGCGGCACATCACGGCGTCGAGCGAGCGGGCCGCCCACGGTCTGGGGTGGCGGGGCGCCGTGGCCCTGCGCGACGGGCTGCGGGACCTCGCGTTCAGCTGACGGTCGCGGCGGGCAGGGCCACGTCGAACCGGCAGCCGCCGTCGACGTTGGCGACCGAGATCGACCCGGCGTGGGACTCGGCGATGCCCTTCGCGATGGCCAGCCCCAGGCCCGCCCCGGCGTCCCGGCCGCTGCGCTCGGGGTCGGCGCGCCACCCGGCCTCGAAGACCCGGTGCAGGTCGGGCTCGGCGATGCCGCCGCACTCGTCCTCCACCGACACCTGGGTGCGACCGTCGGGGCAGCGCTCGGCCCGCACGACGACCGAGCCGCCCTCGGAGGTGTGGCGCACGGCGTTCCCGACGAGGTTGCCGAGCAACCGGGTCAGCTCGTCGCCGTTGCCGGTGACCGCCAGCCGGTCACCGTCACCGGCCACCTGCAGGCGCAGGCCCACGCGGCGCTGCTCGGCGTGCTGCTGCAGCTCGCTGACCACGTCGTGCGCGACCTCGACCAGGCTGACCAGGGCGGCGTCGTCGCGGGTGCCGGCTTCGGGTGCGCTGACGCGGGACAGCTCGAAGAGGTCGCCCACCAGCCCGTCGAGCCGGCCCACCGTCTGACGCATCTGGCGCAGCGCCGGCTCGGGCTCGATCACGCCGTCCTCGAGGCCCTCCGCCAAGGCGCGCAGGCCCGCCAACGGGGTGCGCAGGTCGTGCGACATGAAGGCCACGAGCTCGCGGCGCGACGACTCGAGAGCACGCTCGCGTCGTTCCGAGGCCGCGAGCCGGCGGCGAGTGCTCTCGAGCTCGCGGCCGAGCTCGGCGAACTCGGACGAGACACCGTGGGTGTGCGGCTCCTGGTCAGCCGACGCGGGTGCGCCCAAGGAGCGCAACGAGTTCCGGAGGGCGGTCGCCTCCGAGGCCACCTGCCGCCCGAGCACCAACGACAGCAGGACGCCGATCACCCCGGCACATCCGAGCGCCACCGAGACCACCGTCGAGTCGTGGGCCGAGATGAACATGCGGCGGACGTTCACGAGCACGGCGAGCGAGACCGCTGCCAGGGGCACGAGGGAGGCGACCACGACGAGCACGGCCGTGGATCGTCCGCGAAGCCTGGCCAGCACCAGGCCCCCGGCCAGACCGGCCGCGAGGCAGACGACGGTGGTGACCAGCGCGATCTGCTGCATGTCGCTCACGGCTGCTCCTGCGGCACGGCGGCCTCGGACTCGTCCCCGAACCGGTAGCCGGCACCGCGGACGGTGACGATCCGCACGGGGTCCGAGGGGTCGTCCTCGATCTTCTCGCGCACCCGTCGGACGTGCACCGTCACGGTCGAGGTGTCGCCGAAGTCCCATCCCCACACCCGGCGCATCAGCTGCTCCTTGGTGAAGGTCAGACCCGGGTGGGCGATGAGGTAGCCGAGCAGGTCGAACTCGCGCGTGGTCAGCTCGACGGCGCGACCGGCGACGGTGGCGGTCCGCGTGCCCGAGTCGACCCGCACCCCCAGGCGCTCGGTGACCCGGGGCAGCAGCGCGGTCGCTCCCAGCCGTTCGCCCCGACGGAGCAGGGCCTCGACGCGCCCGAGTGCCTCGCGCGGGCTGAACGGCTTGACCATGTAGTCGTCGGCGCCGAGCTCCAGGCCCAGCAGGCGGTCGTCCTCCTCGCCGCGCGCGCTCAGCACGATGACGGCGGCGTGGTCGTCCTCGGCCCGACGCCGCCGCAGCACCTCCAGCCCCGACATGAGCGGCAGCATGACGTCGAGGATCACGACGTCGGGTCGCCGGTCACGCCATTCCTGCAGGGCGGACAGGCCGTCGGCGGCGAGCACCGACTCGAAGCCGGCGCGCTGCAGGTAGGCGGACAGCACGCTGGAGACGGTGGGGTCGTCCTCGACGACCAGCACGGTTGCGACCACCCTTGCAGGGTATTGCGCGCGGCCACCTCTCCGCCCTCCACCTGACCGCTCGCGGCAACCCGTAAGGGTTTCGTCATCGGTGGCGCGCGCCGCGCGGCTCGACCCGCGCCTAGCGTCGAGCCATGCCCCAGCCAGTGACGGTCGACGTCGTGCTCCCGTGCCTGGACGAGGCCGAGGCACTGCCCTGGGTGCTCGACCGGATGCCGAGCTGGGCGCGACCGATCCTCGCCGACAACGGGTCGACCGACGGCTCCGGCGCCATCGCGCGGGAGCGGGGGGTGCTGGTCGTGGACGTGACCCGGCGCGGCTACGGGGCGGCCTGCCACGCCGGGCTGATGGCGGCCACCGCTCCCCTCGTGGCCTTCATGGACGCCGATGCCAGCCTCGACCCGCGCTCGCTCGCCGACCTGCTGGCGGCGCACCAGGTAGCGGAGCCGGGTCGCCCCCACCTGGTCGTCGGCGCTCGCCAACCGGAGTCCCGCGCTGCGTGGGCGTTGCGGCTCAGGGTCGCGAACCGGGTCCTGGCCGGGCGGGTGAGCCGCGCGACCGGCCTGGAGCTGGCCGACATCGGGCCGATGCGGCTGGCCGACACCGTTGCCCTGCAACGACTCCCCATCGCCGACCGGCGCTCCGGATATCCCGTCGAGACCGTGCTGCGGGCGGCTCGGGCGGGGTGGGCCGTGACGGGCGTGGCGGTCCCCTACCTCACCCGGTCGGGGAGGTCCAAGGTGACCGGGACCTGGCTCGGAGCAGCACGGGCGGTGCACGACATGAGCCGGGTGCTCGGCACGTGAGCCGCCCCGCAGCCCCGACGGGCACCACGACTGCCGCCGCCCTGACGACCGCCGCCACCGGGCTGCACACCGTCGTGATCCTGGCCAAGTCGCCCCAACCGGGCCGGGTGAAGACCCGGCTCACGCCGGTCTTCGCACCGAGCGAGGCGGCCGCGCTGGCCGCTGCCGCGATCCGAGACACCCTCGCCGCGGCCCGGGCCACCGGCGCCCGGACCATCCTGTCGTGGGACGGCCCACTGACCTCGTGGCTGCCCGACGACGTCCCGGTCCACCCCCAGGGCGACGGCGGGCTGGCGGAACGCCTCGACGAGACCTTCCGCAGGTGCCTGCCACCGGACGGCGACCAGCCGACGCTCCTCGTCGGCATGGACACGCCACAGGTGACACCGACCGAGCTCTGCAGCGACTGGCACGGTGCGGACGCCGTGCTGGGCCTGAGCGAGGACGGCGGCTACTGGGCGGTCGGCCTGCGGCGCTATCGACCCGGCCTGTTCGCCGGCGTGCCGATGTCGACCGACCACACCGGCGCCGCCCAGCTCAGGCGGCTGCGCGAGGCCGGCCTGTCGGTGCACCTGCTCCCGCACCTGCGGGACGTGGACGAACCTGTCGACGCGGCGGCAGTGGCACAGGCGGCTCCGCGGTCCCGGTTCGCCCGCACGTTCCGCAGGATCGTGGCGACGCCGTGCCACCCGTCGCTCCTGTTCGACCTGGCGCTGGCCGGAGGACCCGTCCGGGTCAGCGGCGAGGAGGCCCGAGCCGGGCGCTCGCAGGTGCTCCCCGTCGAGTCGTGGCTGCGGATGTCGCCCGTCGACCACCTGATCGTGAGCCGCTGCTCCGGCCCGGTGATCGACATCGGCTGTGGCCCGGGCCGGTTCGTGGAGGCGCTGGCCGCTCGGGGCCTGCCCGTCCTCGGCATCGACGTCTCGGGCGCCTCGGTCGGCCAGACCCGGGCGAGAGGGGCGAGCGCCCTGTGTCGCGACGTCTTCGAGCCCGTCCCCGGCGAAGGGCGGTGGCAGACGCTGCTCCTCGCCGACGGCAACGTCGGCATCGGCGGTGACCCTGTGGAGCTCCTCATCCGCTGTCGTGAGCTGCTCAGCCCGGAGGGCTGGGCCCTGGTCGAGGTGGATCCCGACGAGGACGTCGACCGGCGCGCGCAGGTGAGCCTCATCGGCCCACTGGGGCGGCGTTCCAGCCCCTTCCCGTGGGCGCAGGTGGGCGCCAGGGCCCTGGTCCGGTATGCCGCGCAGGCCGGTCTGCTGGCCGTCGAGGACTGGCGCGGTGGTGGGCGGGCCTTCGTCACCCTCCGCCGCGCCGCGTGACGGTCAGCGCCGCAGTCCACCCGTGGCCAGCAACGGCACGGCGAGGAGCAGCACGGTGAGGATCGCGAGGCCGGCCAGGCGCACCGCGGGTCGTGCCGAGGCCGGCGCCCGCCGGGCCACCAGCCAGCCCGACACCACCCCGAGCGGCGCGAGGACGCCGTCGTGGACCGCGACCCCCGCCACCAGCCAGATACCGACCCGCACCCAGCCCGTCGTGGGCACCTGCGCGAGGAACTGCCACACCCCGACCAGACCCAGGGCGACGCCCGCTCCCCCGAGCAGGAGGCGACCCGGACCCGCGTCGCGCAACACGGCCCACGCCTCCTTCACGACAGCACCTCCAGCTCGGTGACCCACTTGGTCTGCAGCACCCCGGGGCGGTTCGGGGCGATCAGGCGCACGGGGTAGCCGTGGTCCCTGGTGAGACGAGATCCGTTGAGCCGCAACGCCAATAGCGTGCTCGGGTGATCGGCATACGCGCGGGGCAGCACCGACTCGGCGTACTCACCGCGCTGCTCGGCCGAGACGACCCGGACGTCGCCGACCACTCCCCCGACCAGCTCGACGACGTCCCTCACGCGTACCCCCTCCCAGGTGGCCCCGGCACTCCACCCCTCCACGCAGGCAATGGGGAGACTGACGACCCGCTGCGTCAGCCCGCGCAGCTGCGCCGCCGTCACGTCCTGCCTGCCCCCGGACCCCGCACCGAGACCACCCAGTCGTCGTCACCCGACCCGGGGTCGAGCGCCGGGTCGATCCCTGCCTGCGCCGCGGTCCGGTTCACCGGCACCCCCAGCGGGCTGGTGGACGGTCGACGGGACCTCAGCACGGAGAGCGGCTCCAGCCAGGGCACCGTCGACCCGACGGTCAGGACCACCGCACCCGCAGCGACGCCCACGGCACCGGCAACGAAGGCCCGGCGGCCCTCCTCGGAGGAGACCTGGGCCCCCGCCGGTGACAGGGCATCGCGGATGGCCGGGAGCTTCACGGCCACGTGCATCGTGAGCGCGCCGATCGCCACCCATGCGAACGCGTAGTGGACGCGGGTGAAGCCGAACCCGAAGACGTACCACCCCGCGACGTTGGCGATCCCCGACGAGACCATCAGGACCGACGACCCGACGAGCACCGCGATGGAGGCACGCTCGAGCAGGACGACCGGCGACCCGACGACCGGGCGGGTGAAGAACCGCGGGTACGCGGCGTAGAGCTTGGCGAGCAGCAGCGGCACCGAGGCGGTGCCCGTCGCGACGTGGATCCCCTGGGTGACGCGGTATCCCCACACCGGGCCGGTCGGGATCGGCAACCAACCGACCGGGTGCTGGTGGAGGTGGCTCAGCAGCCCGGTGAGGAAGCAGATCGTGAAGGCTGCGCCGAGCCACAGCCCCATCCGTGCGACGACCGTGCGGTCGTGGACCGGCGACGTGAAGTCGCCGGGCACTGGTGGCTGGGGCAGTCGGGGCATGTCTGCCACGCTAGGCAGGCCAACGTCATCCGACCGGTTCCCGGCTCTTACGAGGCGATGACGGATCGGCTCATCCGGTCTCCCGCGCTGCCGATCCGGCGGGCGGTCGGACACAGTGGGGAGCATGCGCAGACTCGTCGCGGGGACGGCCGTCATGGTGGCCTGCTCAGCGGGCTACGCCCTCGCTGGCGACCTCGACGGCAACCGGCTGCGGCTGGCTGGGGTGATGGCGGTCTGGTGGGGGGTGGCCATCGCCACGACCAGGTGGGTCCGGCGCGGCCGTCCCGCCCTGAGACGGTCCGGTGGACGGCTCCTGCTGCTCGTCTTCCTGGCGGCTCTCGTCGTCCAGCTGCCCGGGCTGCTCACCGCCCCGCGGTCCAGCTCCGACGCCTACCGCTACGTCTGGGACGGCCGGGTCCAGCTGAGCGGCACCTCGCCCTATCGCTACGCCCCGCTGGACGACCGGCTGGCCGCCCTCCGCGACCCGGTGCTCTTCCCCGGCCTCGGGCCCGCTGACCGCTCGGGCTTCCCCACGCAACCACTGCCCAGGACCCGTGCGCAGGTGCTGGAGCGTTCGTCCAACGACCCACGGACGCGGATCAACCGCCCGCAGGTGCCGACGATCTACCCGCCCGTCGCCGAGGCGTGGTTCGCGGCCGTCGCGTGGGTCACCCCGCGCGGGTGGGGCACGCGCGGGCTGCAGCTGGGGTCGGCGCTGGTGGCGGCCGGCGTCGCCCTCGCCCTCGCCGCGCTGCTGCGCCGGCGAGGTGCCGACCCGTGGTCGGCGCTCTGGTGGGCGTGGTGTCCGACGGTCGTGGCCGAGGCCGGGAACGGCGCCCACGTCGACGTGCTCGCCGCGGCCTGGGTGCTCCTGGCCCTGGCGGCAGCGAGCGGCAGGGACCGTGGCCGCCGGCAGGGCGACCGGCTCGTCAGCGCCGCGCGGATGGGGCTGACGGGCCTGCTCGCAGGGCTGGCGATCGCAACCAAGCTCTACCCGGCACTCCTTCTGGCATCACTCTTCCCGTTGCGCCGCAACCTCACTCGCGTCCTGGGGACTGGCCTGGTCGCCGTCGCCACCGTCGCCGCGGTCTACCTCCCCCACTGGCTGGCGGCCGGCTCGCTGGTCCTCGGCTACCTGCCCGGCTACCTCGTGGAGGAGGCCGGCCCGAACCGCTCGGGGATCCTGTCGCTCGCCCTCCCCGACGCCGCGGTCACGCCGGTGTCGGTCATCGTCCTGGCCGCGGTGGCCGCCGCGGTCGCATGGCGCGTGGGCACTGGCAGCAGGTCGGTCGCCGAGGGTGCTGCGGTGCTGTTCGGAACGCTCCTGCTGGTGACGACCCCCAGCTATCCCTGGTACGCCCTCCCCCTGGTCGCCTGCGCAGTCCTCGCGGAGCGGCTCGAGTGGCTGGTCGTGGCGGGCGCAGCGGTGCTGGCCTACGCGTCGGTGTCGGTCCACCCGCTCCCGACCGTCGCGTACTCCGCGGCGGCCGCCCTGGTCGTCCTCGTCACCCTCGGGCGGCGGGCGCTAGGGCCGCGGCTGCTTGCCGACGACGACGTTGGTCCGGGCCAGCTTGTCGTGCAGGGCCTGCTTGCGCTCGTCCCACGCCGGCCACAGGAGATCGAGCAGCGACACCAGCCCGAACAGGTTGCCCACGAGCGGGATGTTGCTGAGCAGGCTGAGCCCCGCCTGCAGTGAGGTCCGCCGAGCGGCGTCGCCGACCGAGAGCACACCCGGGCGGTCACGTAGCCGCACGCTGATGCCCATCGCCGCCTTGCCGGGCGTGGCGCCCGTGCGGCTGAGGAAGAACACCGCATACCCGAAGGTGATGGCGGCGGCGACGACCCCGAAGGCGAAGATGTAGCCGAGGTTGAGGTTGTCGGCCGTGATGGTCTCGAACGCCGCGGGGTCACCGGACTCCATCGCGCTCACCAGGTCGTCCCAGACCGGCTCGAACGCCTTGAAGGCCAGCCAGCCACCGAGCACCATCAGCAGCACGAACTGGATGATCCCGTCGAGGATGTAGGCGCCGACCCGCTGCCAGAAGCTCGCCAGCGGCTGGCCGTCAGGGGTGGTCGCCACCCGCGCCGGGCCCGGGTGGGCTGGCACGTTCCAGCCCTGCTGCTGCGGCTGCCCGGGGAACTGCGGGTGCTGGCCCTGCGGCGCCTGCTGCCACTGCTGACCCTGGGTCCCCTGGCCGCCGACCGGCGGGTATGCCGGTTGGCCGGGCTGGGTCGACGTCGGCTGCGTCGCGTGGCTCGGCTGCGTCGCGGAAGGGGCCGGACGGGTGGAGCGCGGCGTGGTGTGCCTGGTCCAGACCACGCCGTCGAAGTAGCGCAGCTGGGCGGCGTCGTCGGGGTCGTCGTACCAGCCGGGGCTCGTGGGCGTGCTCATGCCGCCAGCCTCTCACGCGGGGGCTGGCGGCCGAGCCACGGCCTCAGAGGTTGCCGCGCGCGTCCTGCTCGCGCTCGATCGCCTCGAAGAGCGCCTTGAAGTTGCCCTTGCCGAAGCCGAGCGAGCCGTGCCGCTCGATGATCTCGAAGAACACCGTCGGACGGTCGCCGAGCGGCTTGGTGAAGATCTGCAGGAGGTAGCCGTCCTCGTCGCGGTCGACGAGGATCTTGCGCTTCTGCAGCTCCTCGATCGGCGCGCGGACCTCGCCGATGCGGGCGCGCAGCTCGTCGTCCTCGTAGTAGGAGTCGGGGGTGTCGAGGAACTCCACGCCGTTGGCGCGCAGCTCGTCGACGGTGCGCAGGATGTCGTTCGTCGCGAGCGCGAGGTGCTGGGCGCCGGGGCCGTCATAGAACTCGAGGTACTCGTCGATCTGGCTCTTGCGCTTGGCGATCGCCGGCTCGTTGAGCGGGAACTTCACCCGGTGGTTGCCGTTCGCCACGACCTTCGACATCAGCGCCGAGTAGTCGGTGGCGATGTCGTCCCCGACGAACTCGGCCATGTTCACGAAGCCCATGACCTTGTTGTAGAAGGTCACCCACTCGTCCATCTTGCCGAGCTCGACGTTGCCGACGATGTGGTCGAGGGCTTGGAAGAGGCGCTTCGGGGCGCCCTCGCGCTTGACCCAGGTCGAGGACTTGGCGACGTACCCGGGCAGGTACGGCCCGTCATACCGGGAGCGGTCGACGAGGGTGTGCACGGTCTCGCCGTAGGTCGCGATCGAGGCGATCCGCACGGTGCCGTGCTCGTCGGTGACGTCCTCGGCCTCGCGGACGACGCGGGCTCCGGCGGCCTTGGCCTGGGCGACGCACTTGTCGACGTCGGGCACCTCGAGCGCGATGTCGACGACGCCGTCGCCGTGCTTGGCGTGGTGCGCGATGAGCGGGCTGTCAGGGCTGACCGCGCCGTTGATGACGAACCGGATCGAGCCGGACTTGAGGACGAACGACTTGTGGTCGCGCTGGCCGTTCTCGGGGCCGCTGTAGGCGACCAGCTCCATACCCCAGGCGGACTGGTAGTAGTGCGCCGTCTGGCTGGCGTTGCCCACGACGAAGACGATGGCGTCCCACCCGGTGACCGGGAACGGGTCCTTGCTCTCGTCGTACTCCACCAGGCCGACGAGCTGCTTCAGCTGCTCGAGGTCGAGGTTGGCCTCGCGCTCCTGGGGGGTGAGGTCCAGCGTGTCGTGGGGGGCGGCATCGGTGGCGTGGGTCGTCATGGCAGCAGGGTGCCGGGCTGTCCCGTGGTGTGCAACCGTCCCATGTCTGGCTGCACAGTCTGCGCACACTGCTGGCCGTCTGCCGGTGCAGAGTGGACAATGTGCCCATGGACCTCGATGAGCTCGACGGCCGTCTGATCACGCTCTTCAGCGAACAGCCGCAGATCGGCGTGCTCGGCGCCTCCCGCGAGCTCGGGGTGGCACGCGGCACCGTGCAGGCGCGGCTCGACCGACTGGCGCAGCAGGGGGTGATCCGGTCGTGGGCGCCGCAGATCGACCCCGCCTCGATGGGCTACCCGGTCTCGGCGTTCTGCACCCTCGAGATCCGGCAGGGCCGCGGTCACACTCCCGTCGTCGACCACCTGTCCGGCATCCCCGAGGTGCTCGAGGCGCACACCATCACCGGGTCCGGCGACCTGTTCATCCACATCGTCGCACGCGACAACGCCGACCTCCAGCGGGTCATCGACGCCGTCGTCGACGACGAGCACGTGATCCGCGCCAACACCGCGATCTCGCTGGCGACCCGCATCCCGCTGCGCACCCTCCCCCTCGTCCGCGCCACCGCGAACCCGGCCTGACCGGCCCAGCACCCCACTCCTGGCCACCGGTGTGGCACGCGACCCCGTGACACGGGCCCGCGTGCGGCACGGGTGGCCGGGAGTGGCGGTTGCGGTGTGGCTAGACCGGGGAGAAGGCGTCGGGATCGGTCTTGAGCCGGGCCCGGAACGCGCTGTCCAGCGCCGCGTCGTCCTCGATCGCCTCGTCGTAGTGGTCGTCGGCCGACATCTCGAGGGCGCTCGCCCGCTGCGGGTCGTCGAGGGCGCCGTCGGCGATCTCGCGGCGCACCGCGGCGATCGCCTCGGAGGCGGCGGGCACGTGCAGCCAGCGGTAGCCCGCCTCGGCGGCGTCGAGCTCCTCGTCGGTGAGGGTCTCGACCGCGTCGAGCACGCCCCCCGACATGGCGGAGCTGTGCAACAGCAACGCCGCCGCGAGAGCGGTGTCACCGGCTCCCGGTGAGGCGCCCCCGCCCTCGAGCGCCGCGCGGTTCCAGATGGAGTCAGCCTGGTCCATGACCGCAGCATGTCACCTGGACTGGCCGCCGTCCGCAGAACCGGCGTTCCCGGGACGCGAGCCGTCAGCGGCGCCCGACGAACCAGGCCCGGATCTTGTCGACCCGCGCCGTCACCTGCTCGGACGTCGCCTCGTCGAGGGCGGGGCCGCCGCAGGCCCTGCGCAGCTCGTTGTGCACGACACCGTGCGGGGTGCCCTTCTTGCGGGCGTAGGCGGCGACCAGCTTGTTGAGCTCCTGGCGCTGCGCCGCGAGGGCGCGGTGCGCCGACACGGGCTGCTCAGCCTTGCGGGGCCGGCGGCCGTGTTGCGCGGTCTGCCGCTCGTGCAGCAGCACGGCCATCTGGTCGGGCTCCAGGAGCCCCGGCAGTCCGAGGTACTCCTGCTCCTCCTCGGACCCGACCACCGCGTTCAGCCCGAACTGCTTGGCGTCGAAGAGCACGTGGTCGAACTCGGCGTCGGACTCGAGCGCCTCGAACGTCAGCTGGTCGACGTCCGGCGTGCGGGCCGTCCGGTTGGCGGCGTCGACGAGGGCGTCCTCCTCGGCCCACATCGACGCGGCGCTGTCCTGGTCGGTGACCCGGTCGAGGGCGTGGTCGCGCTCGTCCTCGAGCCGGGCCGCGTGCTCGAGGATGACCGGCACCGAGGGCAGGAAGACCGAGGCCGTCTCGCCGCGGCGGCGGGCCCGGACGAACCGTCCGACGGCCTGCGCGAAGAACAGCGGGGTGGAGGTCGAGGTCGCGTACACGCCGACGCAGAGCCGGGGCACGTCGACGCCCTCCGAGACCATCCGCACCGCGACCATCCAGCGCGAGTCGTTGGACGAGTACTCCTCGATCCGGGCCGAGGAGCCCGCGTCGTCGGACAGCACCAGGGTGACCTTCTCCCCGGTCAGCGACTCGAGGATCCTGGCGTAGGCACGGGCAGCGGTCTGGTTGGAGGCGATCACGAGCCCGCCGGCGTCGGGCACGCCTCGGCGCACCTCGGTGAGCCGTTTGTCCGCGGCCGCGAGCACCGACGGGATCCACTCACCCTTCGGGTCGAGGGCGGTCCGCCAAGCCTGCGCCATCGCGTCCTTGGTGAGCATCTCACCGAGGCGGGCCGCGATCTCGTCGCCGGCCTTGGTGCGCCAGCGCATCGCGCCCCCGTAGGCGAGGAAGAGCACCGGTCGCACGACCCCGTCACGCAACGCCTCGGCATACCCGTAGGTGTAGTCGGCGGAGGACCGGCGGATGCCGTCGGCGCCCTCGGCGTAGGTGACGAACGGGATGGGCGAGGTGTCGCTGCGGAACGGCGTGCCGGTGAGGGCGAGCCGTCGGGTCGCCGGTTCGAACGCCTCACGGATCGCGTCGCCCCAGGACAGCGCGTCGCCGCCGTGGTGGATCTCGTCGAGGATGACCAGGGTCGGGGCCGCCTCGGTGCGGGTGCGGTGCAGCGCCGGCTTGCTGGCCACCTGCGCGTAGGTGAGCGCGACCCCGTCGTACTCGCTGGAGTGCCGGGCCGAGGAGTTGGAGAACTTCGGGTCGATGTGGATGCCGACCCGGGCCGCCGCCTCTGCCCACTGGGTCTTGAGGTGCTCGGTCGGCGCGACGATCGTCACGGCCGACACGGTGCCGCGACCGAGCAGCTCGGTGGCCAGGCGCAGCGCGTAGGTGGTCTTGCCCGCGCCGGGCGTCGCGACCGCGAGGAAGTCGCGCGGAGCAGCCCGCAGGTATGCCGTCAGCGCTGCCTGCTGCCAGGCGCGCAGCTTGTCGGCCGTCCCCCAGGCCGCCCGCTCCGGGAACGCTGGTGAGAGGTGGGAGGCGGCGGCAGTACTCATAGGACCGGTCACGTTATCCGTTGCCGGGAAACGACATGCCGAGGCCCCGGCGTCTGCGCCGGGGCCTCGGTGGTGTGCTAGGTGGGTGGTGGCGGTCAGCCGCGGTAGGTGACCCACTGGTTCTGCATGCGGGTGGTCTGCCCGGCCGTGAACTGGTTCATGCACGAGTCGTCCGTGTAGTCCATGAAGTTCTTGATCGGGTCGAGCCCGGTGGCCGTGCAGGTGTCCCGACCGGTCGGGCAGCCGAACGCCGGCGAGGCCTCGGCCGGGGTGTCGCTCACCGAGTCACCGCCGGAGCAGCCGCCCTGGAACGTGTGGTACAGCCCGACCCAGTGGCCGACCTCGTGGGTCGCGGTGTCGCCCAGGTTGTAGGGCGACAGGCTGCCGCCGGGGATGCTGCGGTAGTCGATGACCACACCGTCGAGGGTGGTGTTGTTCGTCGACGGGAACTGCGCGTAGCCGAGCGTGCCGTCGGAGAACGTCGTCGAGTACAGATTCAGCGCCGCCTTCGTGCCCTTGTGCAGCGCGGTCTTCATCGCCTTGGCGTCACTCGGCTCCTGGCCGCTGGCCGGGAACGCGATGCTGTACCAGTCGCTGTTCGTCGTGGTCTCCGTGCCGGCGAGGGTGAACGAGAAGCCCGACGCGGCGTAGGCGTTGTTGAGCACGTTGAGCTGGCTCTGGATCTGCGTGGTGGTCAGCTTGCCGCTGGTGCCGTTGGTGATGACGTGCCAGTAGACGCTCACCGTGGTCGGCGCGAAGGCGGCGGTGCCACCACCGGGCTTGCGGGCGGTCGAGGAGTCGACGAACTTGCCCTGCGAGTTCTTCGTGAAGCCCTTGGCGGCGGCGGCCTTGGCGAAGGCGGCCTCCATCGAGTTCACCTTGGCCTGGCTCAGCTCGTGCGGGTCGGTGCGGTTGCCGCCCTTGGCCGCGCGGGCCGTGTTGGTGGCGTCGGTGTGGGTCGCGCAGTCTGCGGCGACGGAGGACTCGCCGGCCATCGGCTGGGCGAGGGCGGTGCCCTGGCCGAGTCCGAGCGCGGCGGCTCCCAGCATGAGGGAGGACAGTGCGATTCGAGAGCGAAGCTTCATGGGCGTCCTTTCGAGGTGCCTCCCTCCCGGGTCGGTGGGTGGCTCGACTTGGCACGCTAAGAGGCCGTTCCTCTGCTCCCGGGCCAGCAGGGACAGGCGCAGGTAAAGAGTCGTTCAGGCTTCTGTGCGCTGTGCAACCACTGTGTCGTGACGTGCGTCTGGGGCCCGCGCGACCGGGTCCGGACCAGCTCCCTTCCCTGACAGGATGGGGGTCGTGCGCGCCGTGGTGATCGATGCCGTTCGAGCCCGACCCGAGGTCCGGGAGGTGCCGGCGCCGACGGCCCCGACGGGCGGTGTGGTCGTGCAGGTGCGGGCGACCGGCCTCTGCCGCAGCGACTGGCACGCGTGGGCCGGGCACGACGAGATCCGCTTCCCCCACGTGCCGGGCCACGAGCTGGCCGGAGTCGTGGTCGAGGTCGGCGCCGGGGTGACCCGGTGGGGGGTGGGCGACCGGGTGACCGTGCCGTTCGTCTGCGGCTGCGGGGTGTGCGAGTGGTGCAGGAACGGCGACGCGCAGGTCTGTCCCGACCAGCAGCAGCCGGGGTTCACACACTGGGGATCCTTCGCAGAGCGCGTGGCGCTGCACGCCGCGGACGCCAACCTGGTCGCGGTTCCCGAGCAGGTCGACTTCACCACGGCCGCGAGCCTCGGCTGCCGGTTCGCCACGGCCTACCGGGCCCTGGTCCACCGCGCCCGCGTCGGGCGCGACGAGTGGGTGACCGTCGTCGGCGTCGGCGGCGTCGGTCTGAGCGCGGTCATGATCGCGCACGCCCTGGGGGCACGCGTGGTCGCCGTCGACCGGCATCGAGAGGCACTCAGGGTCGCGAAGGACCTCGGCGCGGACCACACCCTGCTGGCCGACGGGACCGACGTCCCCGCGGCAGTCCACGAGCTCACCGGTGGCGGCAGCCAGGTCGGCGTCGACGCCGTGGGCAGCGAACAGACCTGCTCGGTTGCGATCCTCAGCCTGCGCCGACGCGGCCGCCACGTGCAGGTGGGGCTGCTGCCACCCGTCGACGGGCACCCGCGGGTCCCGATGGACCGGGTGATCGGGTGGGAGCTGGACCTCCTGGGCAGCCACGGGATGGCGGCAGCCGACTACCCCGGCATGATGGCGCTGATCGAGCGCGGCGCCCTCCAGCCCCAGCGACTCGTCGAGCGGACGATCGGGCTGGACGCCGCCGCGGCGGCGCTCCCCACGCTGGATCGGGCCACGGTCGCGGGCATCACGATCGTCGACCCCAGTCGCTGAGGGCCGCGTGGCTCCTGCGGCGGCGCCTCGAGGGTGCTACTCGCCGCCGTCCTGGGGCGCGCGCAGTCCCTCGTAGATCTCCTTGCAGGTCGGGCAGACCGGGAACTTCTTCGGGTCGCGGCCCGGCACCCAGACCTTGCCGCACAACGCCGTCACGGGCTCGCCCGACAGGGCGGACTCGAGGATCTTCTCCTTGCGCACGTAGTGCGAGAACCGCTCGTGGTCGCCGGGCTCCTGGAGCTGCTCCTCGACCTGCTCGCGCTCGAGCACGGCGGTGCTGGTCTGGCGCTGCGGCTCCGCGCTGGGGGCCAGCGGGTCGTCCAGGGGGATCTGCGGCTCGCTCATCCCCCGAGTGTATGTCGGGTGGCCGACGCCGTTCCGAGCGCTCAGTTCATCTCGGGGTCGGACGGGAACGTGGCGACGAAGGCGAGGTGGTCGCGCTGGCGGCGCAGCACCCGCGTCCACAGCTGCGCGGGGTCGGCGTCGAACGCATCGCGCCCCTCGGACTCCACTACGTACCAGCTGCCCGACTGCACCTCGTCCTCGAGCTGCCCGGCCGACCACCCGGCATACCCGGCGAAGATCCGCAGCCCCGCCACCTCCGGGACCACGATCGCGGGAGGCGTGTCGAGGTCGACCAGCCCGAGGCCCCGGAACAACCGCTTCACGCCGAGCGGCTCCACGTCGCCCGGCACCGTGACCAGCCCGAGGGCGCTGTCCAGCCCGACCGGGCCGCCCTCGAAGAGCACCGACGGAGCGGTGGCGTGCGGCTGCCAGTCGGGCAGGACGGCGTCGACGCGGGCGTCCATCGGACGGTTGAGCACCACGCCCTGCGCGCCGTCCTCGTCGTGGTGGAGCACCAGCACGACGCTGCGACAGAAGACCCCCTCCTCGATCTGGGGGGTCGCGACGAGCAGGCTGCCCGACAGGTCCGTCATCTCCACGACACCATTCTGCCTGCCGACGACGGAGCCCCGGTCACGGGGACCGGGGCTCTGTCTGTTCGGGTGATGCGGCGTCGGGTCAGCCGCGCGACGAGCGCGAGTAGCTCGCGCGGTCACCGCGCGAACCGCCGGAGCGGTCGTCACGGTAGGAGCGCGGACCGCCCTGGCGCGGGCCACGGGGGCCGCCACGGTGGCCACCGGAGGGGCGACCGCCCCGCTTCGGGGCCTCGAGCACCCGGCGGACCTGGTCCTCGGGGACCGGGACACCGCTGGGGGCCACGGCGCCGGTCGCCGCGAGGCGCTCGTCGCCGGGGACGGCCTTGGTCGGCATCGCGTCGATGCCGGCCTCGCGGGCCATCCGCTCCATGGTGCGTCGCTGGTGCGGCAGCGCCAGGGTCACGACGGTGCCCTTGTCGCCGGCGCGGGCGGTGCGGCCCGAGCGGTGCAGGTAGTCCTTGTGGTCGGCCGGCGGGTCGACCTGCAGGACGACGGAGACGTCGTCGACGTGGATGCCGCGGGCGGCCACGTCGGTGGCGACCAGGACCGGCAGGCTGCCGTCACGGAAGGCGCCGAGGACGCGGTTGCGCGCGCCCTGGTTGAGCCCACCGTGCAGGGCGGCCGCGAAGACACCCTGCTCGCGCAGCTGGAGGGCGACGCGGTCGGCACCGAGCTTGGTGCGCACGAACACGACCGTGCGGCCCGACCGGTTGGCGACCTCGGCGGTGATGGTCTTCTTGTGCATCGGGTCGATGAGCAGCACGTGGTGCTCCATCGTCGTCACCGAGGCCTTGGCGTCGTCGGTCGAGTGCGTCACCGGGTCGGTGAGGTAGCCCTCGACCAGCTTGTCGACACCCTTGTCCAGGGTGGCCGAGAAGAGCAGTCGCTGACCGCCCGCGGGCATCTCGTCGAGGATCGCGGTGACCTCGGGCATGAAGCCCATGTCGGCCATGTGGTCGGCCTCGTCGAGGACGGCGATCTCGACGGCCTGCAGCTGCACGGCCTCGCGCTCGATGAGGTCCTTGAGGCGACCCGGGGTCGCGATGAGGACGTCGACGCCGCGGTTGAGGGCGTTGATCTGCGTCGTGTAGGACAGGCCACCGGCCACCAGCTTGTGGCGCAGGCCCATCACGTGCACGAGCGGCTCGAGGGCGTCGGACACCTGCATGGCCAGCTCGCGGGTCGGGACCAGCACGAGGGCACGCGGACGGCGCGGGGCCGACTTCTGGCCGTCGGCCAGGCGCGAGAGCATCGGCAGGCCGAAGGCCAGTGTCTTGCCGGAGCCGGTCTGGCCACGGCCGAGGACGTCCTTGCCGGCCAGCGCGTCCGGGATGGTCGCGGCCTGGATCGGGAACGGCGTGGTGATGCCGTCGCGGGCGAGCCGCTCGACGAGCCGGTCGGCCAGGCCGAGGCCGGCGAAGCCGTTGTCGGCCTCCACGATCACGGGGCCGTCGATGCTCTTGCGGGTCGCCTTCACCCAGGTGTCGGCCTCCATGCGCTCAGCCTCGGGGTCGACCTGGGCGTCGAAGCCACGGGCCGGACGGTCGTCACGGTCGAACCGACGGGCCGGGCGGTCGCTGCGGTCGAACTCGCGGCGCGGGCCACGGTTGTCGTCACGGTCGTAGCTGCGGGCCGGGCGGTCGTTGCGGTCGTAGCTGCGGGCCGGGCGGTCGCTGCGGTCGAACTCGCGGCGCGGGCCACGGTTGTCGTCACGGTCGTAGCTGCGGGCCGGGCGGTCGCTGCGGTCGAAGCTGCGGGCCGGGCGGTCGCTGCGGTCGTAGCTGCGGGCCGGGCGGTCGCTGCGGTCGAACTCGCGGCGCGGGCCACGGTTGTCGTCACGGTTGAAGCTGGTCACAGGGCGGTCCTCACGGTTGTACTGACGGGGACCACGGTTCTCACTACGGTCACTGCGACGAGCCGGACGGTCGTCGCGGGTGGACTCGCGGCGCTGGGGCCGGTCGTCACGGTTGAAGTCGCGGCGCTGGCCGCGGTTGTCGTCACGGTCGAAGCGACGAGGGGCGCGGTCGTCACGGTCGTAGCTGCGCGCGGGGCGCTCACTGCGGTCGTAGCTGCGCGCGGGGCGCTCACTGCGGTCGTAGCTGCGCGCGGGGCGCTCGCTGCGGTCGTAGCTGCGCGCGGGGCGCTCACTGCGGTCGTAGCCGCGGGCCGGACGGTCGGTGCGCTCGGGGCGCTCACTGCGACGGTCGCCGTCGCGGGCCGGCCGAGCGGCATACGTCTTGCCGGCCGAGGGGGCGGCGGACTGTCCGCGGTGGGCCTTCTTGGGACCCTTCTTCGCGGCAGCCTTCTGGTCCGAGGTCCAACGGGCCTTTTTGGGCGCGCCGGATCGCAGGTTCTTGGGCACTGGCTATTCAACTCACTTCAGGTACTCGAGGTAGACACGTCTCGAGCCACCTGGCGAGGGCAACGGTGAAGACGAGCCTCAGGCCCCGTGGGCCCGTTGGACCGGATCAACAGTTGTCATCCGGTGGTCTGCAGTCGGAGTAGGGAATGCGTCTGTGGCGCCTGTGCCACCTGATGGCGCTGCCAGCGCCGCCGATCTGAGCCCGACCAGTCTATCAGCGCCGAAGCGCCCTCCCGACCACCACGGACGTGACCCCGAGCACCACCCCGCCCAGGTCCGCCACGGCATCCCAGGCGTCACCGGAGCGGTTCGGCAGCAGGTAGTGCTGGAGCAGCTCGCTCACCGGTGCGTGCAGCGCCAGCAGGCCGACGAGGTAGGCGGGGCGCACGCCGGCGAGCAGCCCGGCCACCGTGGGGAGCAGGAACAGCAGGACGTGGGCCACCTTGTCGGTCCAGGTCACCGGCCCCTGGATGTCGACCCGCGGCCAGTAGAGGGCACACAGGTGGGCCAGGACCAGCACCGCGAAGACCACGAGCGCGCGGCGCCGTGGGTCCGCCGTGGCGCTAGCCAATGAGCTCGGGCTCGTCGGCCATCCGTCGGGTCGGCACCTGCTCGGGGGCGGTGCCGAGCACGGCAGCCTTGACCGCTGCGGCCACCACCTTGGACACGTCGGGGTGGAACACGCTCGGGATGATGTAGGCGGCGTTGAGCTCGTCGGGGTGGACCACCTCGGAGAGCGCCTTGGCGGCGGCGAGCATGACGTCCTCGTCGATCGAGGTGGACGCTGCATCGAGCAGTCCGCGGAAGACGCCGGGGAAGACCAGGACGTTGTTGATCTGGTTGGCGAAGTCGGACCGCCCGGTCGCGACGACGGCGGCGTGCTGGGCCGCGGCGATCGGGTCGACCTCGGGCTCGGGGTTGGCCATCGCGAAGACGATCGCTCCGTCGTTCATCGTGGCGATGTCGTCACCGTTGAGGATGCGGGGCGCGGAGACCCCGACGAACACGTCGGCGCCGGCAACCGCCTCCTTGAGGGTGCCGGTGAAGCCGCGGTGGTTGGTGTGCGCGGCCGACCACGCGAGCGCGGGGTGCTCCCCCGACGCGATGTCCTCGCGGTCGGGGTGCAGCACCCCGAACTGGTCGGCGACGACCACGTCGGTGGCACCGGCCTTGAGCAGCAGCTTGAGGATCGCGGTGCCGGCCGCCCCCGCGCCCGACATGACGACGCGGCACTCGCTGAGCTCCTTGCCGACCACCCGCAGCGCGTTGCGCAGCGCCGCCAGGGTGACGATCGCGGTGCCGTGCTGGTCGTCGTGGAAGACCGGGATGTCGAGCTCTTCGCGGAGTCGGGCCTCGATCTCGAAGCAGCGTGGCGCCGAGATGTCCTCGAGGTTGATGCCGGCGAAGACCGGGCTGACGGCCTTGACCGTGCGGATGATCTCCTCGGTGTCCTGGGTGTCCAGGCAGATCGGGAAGGCGTCGATGTCGGCGAACCGCTTGAACAGGGCAGCCTTGCCCTCCATCACCGGCAGGGCTCCCAGCGGTCCGATGTTGCCCAGTCCCAGGACCGCCGAGCCGTCCGTGACCACCGCGACCGTGTTGCGCTTGATGGTGAGGCGTCGTGCGTCGTCGGGGTTCTCGGCGATCGCCATGCAGACGCGCGCCACCCCGGGCGTGTAGATCAGCGAGAGGTCGTCGCGGTTGCGGATCGGCACCTTCGACTCGATCTTGAGCTTGCCGCCGAGGTGGACCAGGAAGGTGCGGTCGGACACCTTGCCGATCTCGACCCCGTGCACCTCGCGCATCGCGGCGACCAGCTCGTCGGCGTGGGTGGTGTCCCGCGCGGCGGCGGTCACGTCGACCCTGAGGCGGTCTGCCCCGGAGGCGGTGACGTCGAGCCCGGTGACCAGCCCTCCGCCCTTCTCGATGACCCCGGTCAGCTCGGAGACCGCGGTGGCGCGGGCCGGGAGCGTCAGCCGGACGGTGATGGAGTTGGACACGGACGGGGCTGCGGTCATGACCGGCATTCTCCCGATTACCCGGGGGTACGCCGAACCGGGTCCACGTCCTGACTCGACGGGCCCCGTCCCGACAGGCGGGCAGCGCGGACCAACCGGCGGTCGAGCAGGTCCTGACCGCTGACCGCCACCCACGCGCAGACAACGGCCAGGGGCACCTCCACGAGCACCGCCATCGCCAGCGCCACCCAGCGCTCGTCCGGGGTGGGCGAGGTCACCACGTCGAACCACGCGTCGGCAGCCAGCAACGCCGCCGCGGCACCGGCTGCGGCCCCGAGCCAGCGCCGCCGGCGCACCGCCGCCCACCCGGTGAGACCGAGCAGGGCCAGCAGCCCGACGTCGAAGCCACCCCAGGCGAGGTCGTAGTGCGCGGCCGGTGCGGTGCGTGGCAGCGCCACGAAGAGGTATGCCGTCCACGGCACCATGAGGGCAGCCAGCCCGGCCAGCACCCACCCCACGACGGTGAGCCGCCGCGCCCGGGTCCTCATCGGGTCCTCATCGGGTCCTCATCGGGTCCTCATCGGGTCCTCATGGGGACATCATGACGCGACGTCGGTGATCACCGAGCAACGGCCCGCAGCAGGTAGCGCTCGTGCTCGATCTCCTTGCCCCAGAACACCGCGTCGTCCAGCTGCACGACGACCGGCTCGCCGACCAGCTCGCGGACGACCCCGGCGAGCTCCTCGGACGGCACTCCTGCGCTCCACGGCAGGGCCGGCTTGTCGGCTGCGGCCTCCAGCCCCCAGCGCCCCTCGACGAGCACCAGCCGCCCACCCGGACGCAGCAGCGCGGCCCAGCGACGCAGTGCCTCGGTGGGCTCGGGCAGGGTCCACAGGATGTGGCGGGCGAAGACGACGTCGAAGGAGCCGGGCTCGAGCGGCGGCTCACCCGCGTCGCCCTGCTCGACCGCGATCGCCGATCCGAACGGCGCGGACTTGGCCCGCGCCAGCCGCACCATCTCGGCAGAGAGGTCGACCCCCTGCACGCGGTGGCCGAGCTCGGCCATCAGCACGCTCATCGTGCCCGTGCCGCAGGCGAGGTCGGCCACCAGCGACGGCGTGGTCGGGAGCCAGGTGCGCAGCAGGTCCTTCCAGGCCGAGCGGGTGTCGGAGTCGAGCAGCCCGTGGTCGGGGTAGCTGTCGTACTCGGCGGCGAAGTCGTCCCAGTAGCGCCGGATCTGCTCGGTGCTGGAGCCGGCGGTCGACTCGGTCGTGGACTGCGGGGCGGGCTCTGTGGTCGATGCTGTCGTGGTCGTGCCTTCGGTGCTCATCTGCTCCAGCCTAGGCTGCCCCCATGACAGGACACAGCGGCTCGGGTGGGGCGCCCCACGTGGAGGTCACCGGATCGGGGACGGCTTCGGCGGCACCCGACGTCGTCCGCGTGCGCGCCGGGGTGCGCTGCGACGCCGACGACGTCTCGTCGGCCCGGGCCGACGCCGGGGCCCGCGCCGCCGCGCTGGCCCAGGCAGCCCGCGACCACGGTGTGGCGGACGCAGACCTGCGCACGACGGGCACCGGGGTGCACCCCCGCCACGACCGCGAGGGCGTCACGGTGGTCGGCTACACGGCATACCAGAGCCTGTCGGTGACGGTCCGTGACCCGGCCCTCGTGGGGAGCCTCGTGGAGGCCTTCGCCGGCGCGGCCGGCAATGCCCTCACCATCGACAACATCGGCCTCGAGCTCGCCGACTCCGCGCCGCTGCTGGCACAGGCCCGGGAGGCCGCCTTCGCGGACGCGCGCGGCAAGGCCGAGCAGTACGCCGCGCTGGCCGGCCGCACCCTGGGGAAGGTTGAGCGGCTGTCCGACGTTGAGCGTGGTGGAGCCCAGCCACGGTTCGCCATGATGGCGGCCGGCAAGGCAGCAGACCTGTCCGTCGAGCTGGGCGAGAACTCGGTGACCGCGACCGTCGCGGTCCGATGGGAGTGGACCTAGAGATGGCTAGCACGACGCTGACGGCGGAGAACTTCGAGAAGACGATCCTCGAGGGCGGCACCGTCCTCGTGGACTTCTGGGCCGAGTGGTGCGGGCCGTGCAAGCGGTTCGGCCCGGTCTTCGAGGCCTCGTCCGAGCAGCACCCCGACATCGTGTTCGGCAAGGTCGACACCGAGGCCGAGCAGGCGCTCGCCGCGGCCGCCAACATCACCTCGATCCCGATGCTGATGGGCTTCCGTGACGGCATCCTCGTCTTCGCCCAGGCCGGCGCCCTGCCGGCGCCGATGCTCGAGGACGTGATCGGCAAGGTGCAGGCCCTCGACATGGACGCCGTGCGCGCCGACATCGAGGCGCAGAAGTCCCAGCCGGCGGAGCAGTCGGCTGCCGGTTCCTCCGCCAGCTAGGCCACACTGCCTCCATGTCCTCGTGGTCCATCCAGGCTCTGGGATGGGCGGGCTCGGCCCTGCTCATCTTCTCCCTGCTCCAGCAGCGGGTGCTGCGCTTCCGCCTGCTCAACCTCACCGCCAGCTGCACGCTGATCGTGTTCAACGCGATGCTGCACGTCTGGCCGATGGTGGGCATGAACACCGTCACGGCCGGCATCAACATCTGGATGGTCACCAAGCTGCTGCGTGAGCGCGGCGACGAGTCGGTCTACGAGGTCGTGGCGGTCGGACCGGACGAGTCCTACCTGCAGCACTTCCTCAAGGTGCAGGGCGCCGACATCCGCAAGCACTTCCCGCGGTTCGACGCCGGCGCGCTCGGCGACGGTCGCAGCGCCTACCTCGTCGAGCGGGGCAACGAGACCGTCGGGGTCGTGGTGGTCCGCGACGCCGGCGACGGCGTCGCCCAGGTCGAGCTCGACTACGTCACCCCGCGGTTCCGTGACTTCTCCCCCGGCGAGTTCGTCTACCGCAGCAGCGGGTTGTTCCGGGGCAAGGGGATCCGGCGGATCGTCACGCCACCCGGCATGGTCAACCCCTACTACGCGCGCCTCGGCTTCCGCGAGGAGGGCGACCACTGGGTCGCCGACCTGGCCTGACCTCGCTGGACGACGAGTCTTTGATGGGTTGACCCCGCCCTGGTGGGGTCAACCCATCAAAGACTGGGCTCGGTGTGACGGCGCACGGTGAGGAAGAGCCGGTGCGCGGTGACGACGGCAGCGGCCCAGCCGAGCCCGAGCGCCCAGCCGGCCACCACGTCGGTCAGCCAGTGGTGCCCCAGGAACACCCGGCTCAGCCCCATCGTCACGACGAACACCACGCCCACCACGACCGCGACGGTCCGCGCCAGGGCCGAGTCGAGCCGGCGCAACACGAGGTAGACGAGCACCGTCGTGATCACGGTCGCGTTGAGCGTGTGCCCGCTCGGGAAGCTGGGCGACGTCTCGTAGGGCGGCACCGCGTCCGACAGTGGCGGCCGCGCCCGCCCGATGAAGGCCTTCCCCGTCGTGGTCATGGCGAGCGACCCGGCCACCGCGATGAGAACGAGCACGAGGGGCGTGCGTGAGCGCCAGCGCCAGACCATCAGGAGGGTGACCACGGTGGCGAGCACGGACATGCCGACCGGTCCCCCGAGGTCGGTGTAGAGGGTCACCGCGTGGTCCAGGCCGGGTGAACGCCGGGCCATCGCCTGGTCGAGCACCGGCTGGTCGAGCCCGGCGATGCCCTCGGACTCGGTCACCGCGTCGTAGACCTCGGCGGCGACCGCGGTGAGCGCCACCGCGACGGCACCCCCGACGAGGGCCGTCACGACGAGCACGACGTGGGCGGCGCTCCACCGGGCCAGCCCGACGGTGACCCCCACCGTGCGCTCGACGACCCAGCGGGCCAGCCGACGGCCGGCCGGGGTCCGCCAGTCGGCCAGGTCCCTCGACCCGATCCGCTCCTCGGCGGGGGTGTCGTCGCGCAACATGGCCACATCCTCGCAAAGCCGACCCGACGGCATACGCACTGGCACGACGAAGGCCCGGTCGCGGACGACCGGGCCTTCGAGGCTGAACTGACGTGCGGACACACGGTGGTGGAGGTGGCGGGAATTGAACCCGCGTCCACTGACGGGAAACCAGGGCTTCTCCGGGTGCAGTGCGCTAAGGCGTTTCTCGGCCCCAGTGCTCGCGCGCACACGTCCACTGACAGGCCCAGTCGGATTGGAGTCCCGCGCCACCCCCCGACAAGGGTGACGCGGCGAGTTCTCTAGCTGACGCCAGACACTGAGTCGAGAACTAGCTCAGGCTGACGGACTTCGAGGCTCGCTCAGGCGGCGAGGGCGAAGTCGGTGCGCTTGGAATCGGCACCTGTTGTTTTGCCGGGAGCGTTAACGAGATAACCAGGCATCCTCGACCCGCTTCCCCTGGATTGCCGACCAATGTCGAAACCGATCACCCCCGTGCTCCTGCGAGTGCAGGGGTGTCCACACGTCCACTGTTCAGTTGGTGCAGTCCGGCCGTGCGGCCGTCCTGCGGGTCCAGCCTACCGCCCAACGCCGATCGCCCCGACCGCATTCCTGGTGGGCACGGGCGGCGTGGGCGGGTGCGCGGCCGACTCCGGGAAAGATGTCCAAGGTTTGTCCAATCTGGATCCACGGGAGCTCCGAAGCACCCTCGCAGGGCCCGGCGGCGCGAAAGCGGTGAGCACGCCGTCGGGACCACCACACCGCAGTGGAACACCTGGAGGACACGCATGTTCGCTCGACGCATCATGACCGCGGCGGCCACCCTCGGCCTGGTCGGCTCGGCAGCCCTCGTCAGTGCCCCATCCGCCTCGGCCCACGGCTGGGACCAGTCCGCCACCGGCACCCGGAGCCTCGCCGCGGTGCTGGCCAAGGACGGCTCCGGCTTCGACCGCAACTGGAACGACTTCGACATCGTCGACAACGCGGTCACGGCCGTGCTGACCGCCAAGCCCAGCTCGCCCGTCGGGGTGCTGGCGGACGGCAAGGTGGCCCTGACGGCCTTCCTGCCCACCGACCGCGCCTTCCGCAACCTCGCCTCCGACCTGACCGGCAAGCACTACCGGTCGGAGTCCGCGGTGTTCGCCGACGTGGCGTCGCTCGGCATCGACACCGTCGAGGCCGTGCTGCTCTACCACGTCGTGCCCGGCGCGACCGTCACCTACCGCCAGGCGCTGCGCTCGGACGGCGCGACGCTGACCACGGCCTCCGGCGGCACCGTCAAGGTCGACGTCAAGTGGTGCTGGCTGGTCTCCCTGGTGGACAACGACCCCAACGACCGCAACCCGTACGTGGTGAAGGCCGACATCAACAAGGGCAACGCCCAGATCGCCCACGGCATCTCGGAGGTGCTCCGCCCGCTCGATCTCTGAGCGGGTCACCGACTGGGGTGACGACGACCGTGCTGCGGGACCCGGCCGCGGCACGGTCGTCGTGCGTCAGCCGCCGAAGTCCTGCGTCCAGTAGTGCCCGTAGGAGCCACCGGTCGCGTGCCCCACTCCGAGTGCGGTGAAGGAGCAGTTGAGGATGTTGGCCCGGTGGCCCGAGCTGGCCATCCAGGACTTCATCACTGCCGATGCCGTGGTCTGACCGGCCGCGATGTTCTCGCCGATCGTGCTCCCCCGGTAGCCGGCCGCGCGGATGCGGTCGGCGAAGGTGCGACCGTCCTTGCTGGTGTGTGAGAAGTAGTCCTTGGCCGCCATGTCGGCGCTGTGCCGCTGGGCCGCCGTCTGGAGCGCGGAGTTCGCCCGCACGGCGCGGCAGCCAGCCCTGGCCCGCTCGGAGTTGACCAGCGACAGCACCTGGCCGGCCACGCCACCACTCGACGGCGGTGTCGGGGACGGCTTGGGCGAGGGCTTCGGCATGGGCTTTGGCTTGGGCGAGGGTTTCGGCGTCGGCTTCGGCGAAGGCCTCGAGGTCGGCTTGGGGGCGGGCTTGGAGGTGGTGCTCGTGCGGGGGCGCGTCGTGCTGGGGGTGGTCTGCGTCGCGGTGGCCGTCGTGGAGGGGCTGCTCGTCGTGCTGGGCGCCGCAGAGCTCGCCGTCGTCGCGGTCGGCCCACCGGCCCGGTCGGTCGAGTCCGCACATGCCGTGAGGGCCAGCGCCACCACGGCCGCCGCGCAACCGATCCGCAGCGCGCGGTCGTGGGTCGGCCGGGTTCGTCCGGCAGGGCGGCGGACGGCTCGTCGGGTGCCGGTCACGGGGGGATCTCCTCGGGGGGCGGGAGCGTGGGGCGGGAGCGTGGGGCGGGAGCGTGGGGTGGGAGCGTGGGGTGTGGTCACTGGGGCGACCAGCGGCCCAACCTACGCCCCTTGCGCCTCGAACTCGTCCCTGGCGGCCACGATCCGGCCGACGTGCGCCTCCGCCCAGTCGGTGAGCACGGCGATCGGCCCGCCCAGCGAGACCCCGAGCTCGGTGAGGGCGTAGTCCACCCGGGGCGGCACCTGGGCGAAGACGGTGCGGGTCAACAGCCCGTCGCGTTCCATCGCCCGCAGGGTCTGGGTCAGCACCTTGGGCGCGACGCCTCCGACCCGGTGACGCAGCTCGGTGAACCGCAGCGGCCCGTCGCCGAGTGCCCCGATCACCAGGACGGTCCACTTGTCGCCGATGCGGTCGAGCACGACCCGGGTGGGGCAGTCCGGGTCGAAGGCGTTGCCGCGGGCGAGCTGGTCGGCTTTGGTAACCACAGGGTACTTATAGCACGTTGAAGTGCTCAGTTACCAATGGTTACTGTGCCCGCGTGGTCGAACCCCGGCCACCCGACCACCCCACGAGAGGCAGCACCATGAAGATCGCCCTGTTCGGCGCCAGCGGAATGATCGGCTCCCGGATCGCAGCCGAGGCGCTGTCCCGCGGCCACGACGTCACCGGCTACACCCGACACGGCGGCGACGTACCGGCCGGGGCCACGCCCGCCACCGGCGACCTCGCCGACGAGACCACGGTCAAGGAGGCCGCCACGACCCACGACGTCGTGCTCTCCGCCACCGGGCCCAGCCGCACCGGCGAGAGCCACGAGCCGTGGATCGCCGCCGTGCAGAACCTCCTCGACCACGCGACCGGTGCGCGCGTCGTCTTCGTCGGCGGGGCCGGGTCGTTGCTCACCCCCGAGGGCACCCGCCTGCTCGACTCCCCCGGCTTCCCGCCGGAGTATGCCGCGGAGGCCAGGTCCGGGGCGGCCGCCCTGGACGCCTTCCGGTCGGCTCCCGACGACGTGGACTGGACCTTCGTCTCCCCGGCCCCGGTCATCGCGCCGGGTGAGCGCACCGGGCGCTACACGGTCGCGCTGGACACTCCCGCCGGCGACTCGGTCAGCGCCGAGGACTACGCCGTGGCCCTCGTCGACGAGCTCGAGCAGCCCCGGCACCGCCGCCAGCGGTTCACCGTCGCCAGCTGACCTCGAGGGGCGGCGTCCGGATGGCGGTCGCAGGGTCTCACGAGTCGGGATCTCCCTAGGATGGGACGCACGCTGCCCGTCCCCGAAGCTCCTCGACCCTCGTCGGCGCCCCACCACCTCCGGGCGCCGCCCCTCTGGAGGTCACGTGTTCAGCAAGGTCCTCGTCGCGAACCGTGGTGAGATCGCCGTCCGGGCGTTCCGCGCCGCCACCGAGCTCGGCGCCAAGACGGTCGCCGTGTTCCCCTACGAGGACCGCAAGTCCGAGCACGTCCTCAAGGCGGACGAGGCCTACCGCATCGGCGACCAGGGCCACCCGGTGCGGGCCTACCTCGACCCCGAGTCGATCGTGCGCACCGCCGTCGAGGCCGGCGCCGACGCGGTCTACCCGGGCTACGGCTTCCTCTCCGAGAACCCCGACCTCGCCGAAGCCTGCGCCGACGCCGGGGTCACCTTCGTCGGTCCCCCGGCCTCGGTGCTGCACCTCACCGGCAACAAGGCCCGCGCGATCGCCGCGGCGAAGAAGGCCGGTCTCCCCACGCTCGAGAGCGCCGAGCCGAGCACCGACGTGGACGCCCTGGTGGCCGCCGCCGAGGAGATCGGCTTCCCCGTCTTCGCCAAGGCCGTCGCCGGCGGCGGTGGCCGCGGCATGCGCCGGGTCGAGCGCCGCGAGGACCTGCGTGAGGCCCTCGAGGCCTGCATGCGCGAGGCCGAGTCGGCGTTCGGCGACCCCACGGTCTTCCTCGAGCAGGCCGTGGTCAGCCCGCGTCACATCGAGGTGCAGGTGCTCGCCGACGGCGAGGGCAACGTCATCCACCTCTTCGAGCGCGACTGCTCGGTGCAGCGGCGGCACCAGAAGGTCGTCGAGATCGCCCCGGCCCCCAACCTCGACCCCGAGCTGCGGGAGCGGATGTGCGCCCACGCCGTCGCGTTCGCCAAGGAGATCGGCTACGTCAACGCCGGCACGGTCGAGTTCCTGCTCTCGCCCGACGGCCGCTACGTGTTCATCGAGATGAACCCGCGGATCCAGGTGGAGCACACGGTCACCGAGGAGATCACCGACGTCGACCTGGTCAGCTCGCAGCTGCGGATCGCCAGCGGCGAGACGCTCGCCGACCTCGGCCTGTCCCAGGACACGTTGCAGATCCGCGGCGCCGCGCTGCAGTGCCGGATCACGACTGAGGACCCGGCCAACGAGTTCCGCCCCGACACCGGTCGAGTCACGACCTACCGTTCCGCGGGTGGCGCCGGGGTCCGGCTCGACGGCGGCACCGTCTTCGTCGGCGCCGAGATCAACGCCCACTTCGACTCGATGCTGGTCAAGCTGACCTGTCGCGGCCGCGACTTCGGCACCGCCCAGCGGCGAGCGCGCCGTGCGCTGGCCGAGTTCCGCATCCGCGGCGTCTCCACCAACATCCCGTTCCTCCAGGCCCTCCTCGAGGAGCCCGACTTCCAGGCCGGACGGCTGTCGACCTCGTTCATCGACGAGCGCCCCTACCTGCGCACCGCCCGCACCCCCGCCGACCGGGGCACCAAGCTGCTCACCTACCTGGCCGACGTCACGGTGAACCAGCCGCACGGCCCGGGGCGCACCCGTGTCTCCCCGCGCTCGAAGCTGCCCGCCATCGACCGCACCACCCCACCGCCGCCCGGCGCGCGCGACCGGCTGCTGCGGCTGGGCCCGCAAGCCTTCGCTGCGGAGCTGCGTGCACAGGAGGCGGTCGCCGTCACGGAGACGACCTTCCGCGACGCCCATCAGTCGCTGCTCGCGACCCGGGTGCGCACCCGCGACCTCATGCACGTGGCCCCACACGTCGCGCGGCTCACCCCCCAGCTGCTCTCGGTCGAGTGCTGGGGCGGGGCGACCTACGACGTGGCGCTGCGGTTCCTCGCCGAGGACCCGTGGGACCGGCTGGCCGCGCTCCGCGAGGCGATGCCCAACCTCCCGCTCCAGATGTTGCTGCGTGGGCGCAACACGGTCGGCTACACGCCCTACCCGACCGAGGTCACCGACGCCTTCGTCACCGAGGCAGCCGGCACCGGCATCGACATCTTCCGGATCTTCGACGCCCTCAACGACGTCGACCAGATGCGCCCCGCCATCGAGGCGGTCCGCGCCACCGGGACCGCGGTCGCCGAGGTCGCGCTCTGCTACACCGGCGACCTGACCAGCCCCGACGAGAAGCTCTACACGCTGGACTACTACCTGCACCTCGCCGACCAGATCGCCGAGGCCGGCGCCCACGTCATCGCCATCAAGGACATGGCCGGGCTGCTGCGTGCCCCGGCGGCCCGCACCCTGGTGACCGCCCTGCGCGAGCGCTTCGACCAGCCGGTGCACCTGCACACCCACGACACCGCGGGCGGCCAGCTGGCCACGCTGCTCGCCGCGATCGACGCGGGCGTGGACGCCGTCGACGTCGCCAGCGCCGCGATGGCCGGCACCACCTCGCAACCACCGATGTCGAGCCTGGTCGCCGCGACCGACGGCACCGCCCGCGAGACCGGCCTGGACCTGGCCGCGGTCAACGACCTGGAGCCCTACTGGGAGGCGGTGCGGCAGCTGTACTTCCCGTTCGAGTCCGGGCTGCCCTCCCCCACCGGTCGCGTCTACACGCACGAGATCCCCGGTGGCCAGCTGTCCAACCTGCGCCAGCAGGCCATCGCCCTGGGCCTCGGCGACTCGTTCGAGCAGGTCGAGGACATGTATGCCGCCGCCAACCGGATCCTCGGCAACATCGTCAAGGTCACCCCCAGCAGCAAGGTGGTCGGCGACCTCGCACTCGCGCTCGTCGGCGCGAAGGCCGAGCCGGCCGACTTCGAGGCCAACCCCACGCGCTACGACATCCCCGACTCGGTGATCGGGTTCCTCTCCGGTGAGCTCGGCGACCCGCCCGGTGGGTGGCCCGAGCCGTTCCGCAGCAAGGCGCTGGAGGGCCGCACCCCCAAACCGCGCGTCACCGAGCTGGCCGAGGACGACCGGGCAGCGCTGCGGTCCGACCCCCGGCACACCCTCAACCGGCTGCTCTTCCCCGGCCCGACCGGCGACTTCGAGAAGTCCCGCGACGCCTACTCCGACCTGGCTGTCCTGGGCACCCGCGAGTTCCTGCACGGGCTGGAGGTCGGGCACGAGCACGAGATCGACCTCGAGCCCGGCAAGCGGCTGCTCATCGGGCTGCAGTCGGTCTCCGACGCCGACGAGCGCGGCATGCGCACCGTGATGTTCACGATGGGCGGGCAGCTGCGCCCGGTGCAGGTGCGCGACGAGCGCGTCTCGGTCGACGTCAAGGCTGCCGAGAAGGCCGACCCGAGCGCCAAGGGCCAGGTGGCTGCACCGTTCGCCGGGGTGGTCAGCCTCGCCGTCGAGGACGGTGCCCCCGTCGAGGCCGGTGCCGTCGTCGCCACCATCGAGGCGATGAAGATGGAGGCCAACATCACCGCGCCAGTGGCCGGCACCGTGCAGCGGCTGGCGATCGGCTCGCAGCAGCAGGTGGAGGGCGGCGACCTCATCCTGGTCCTCGGTTAGGGCGCACGAGGCGGATCCAGGAGATTCACAGGTCCTTGACCTGCGACTTTGTCCGATCGGGGTTACGGTCGAAGGGCAAGGCGGTCAAGAAGCGGCTGCTGTCGCGACGCATGATCCCACCCGTTCGCATCCGACAGAGGAGGCCCTCATGGGTTTCGATGACAAGCTCGAGAACGCCAAGGACAAGATGACCGGCGAGGCCAAGGAGGCCACCGGCAAGGTGACCGACAACGAGCGCCTCGAGGCCGAGGGCAAGGCCGACCAGACCGGGGCCGACCTCAAGCAGGCCGGCGAGAAGGTCAAGGACGCCTTCAAGAACTGAGGCGCCACACCGGTATGCCGCGTGCGACAGGTTCGCACGCGGCATACCTGTGTCTGCGGCCGGCGCGGCCGACGTGGTCGGTGGCCCCGACCTACCAGGAGCCGCCCGAGCTGCCGCCGCCACCACCGCCGGAGAACCCGCCCCCACCGGAGAAGCCGGCCCCACCCGAGCTGCCGGGGGTGCTGGTGAAGGTGCCGCCGGCGGTGGTCGCGAACGAGTCCATGTCGTTCGCGACGCCGTCGTAGTCGAAGCCGCCCGCCCCGATGTACCAGAGCGGGGCGTTGAGGGTGTGCCCGGCCGCAGCCGCCGCCTCGGCGACCTGGCGGAAGGTGGCTGCCCACTGCGAGGCGACCCCGAAGACGATCGCGTAGGGCAGGTAGCGGCTGAAGATGTCCTGGGCCTCCTCCCACTTGATCTGCGAGGCCTCGGCCGTCACGAGGTACTGCTTGAAACCCTCGGACTGGGCGTTGACGGCGCTGCCCTCGGCGGTGCGGGAGGCCATCCGCCGACCGAAGAAACCGATGATGAGGCCGGCGAGCACCATCCCGCCGAGCAGGACGAAGGCGGGCGGGACGGGCAGGCCCGAGCCCGCACCGAGCTGCGACAGCGGACCGCTCAGCCAGACGAAGAGGAAGAACGAGCCGACCACGAGGACCGCACCGAGCCCGGTCCACGTGCCGCGCTGGGCCTGCGGCGAGCGCCGGAACCAGCCGCGCCGGACGACCTCGTCGTACATCAGGCTCTGCACCCGGCTGAGCGTCGGCTTGAAGTGGTTCTTCAGGCTCGACAGCGTGAGCGAGGGTGCGCCGGAGAAGACCCCGGAGAGCAGGGCCTCCTCGTAGGGCAGCAGTGCACTGCGCGCCTGCTCAGCCGGGGGGGTGGTGCGGGTGAGCCGCCAGTCCTTGCCGCGCAGGAAGCCACCCTCCTCCTCGGCGATGGTGAGGTGGCCACGGGCGGCCAGGTCGATGAGGGTGGCGGAGACGTCGATGGTGTTCGCGGTCTCATCGATGACGGTGCCGACCAGTCCCGGCGGCACGCCGTCGGGTGGGGTGAACCGCACCGCCACCGGACCGCTGCGTCCACGCACCACCGCGCCGTCGGCCCCCAGGACCGGGCTGAGACCCGGGGTGAGCCCGGCGTACTGCTCGTCGCGCCCGCGCGTGTAGACGAGCGTGCCCATCAGCCCGGCGGCCAGCAGGGGCAGGGTGATCCCGGCTCCCGCAGCGAGTGCCCCGAGCGCCTTGGCGGTGGCGGAGGTGACGATGATGCCGTCCTCGGACACCTGGCCCTCGTGCAGCACCGGCTCGAGCGTGCCGAAACCGTCGAGCGGCAGTGACGCCAGGATCGAGACGCCTTGGCCCTGCCCGGCCCGAGGCGCGCTGAACTGGGCGCTCGCACCCGGCGTGGCCGTGCAGCGCTCGGTCGAGCCGACCTCGCCGATGAAGCACTCGGCCCGGTCGCTGGGTCCGCCCGGACCGGTCACCGTGGCGCTGACGTCCTCGTAGACGTTGTCGTCGGCGGCGTCGACGAGGTTGTAGTAGACCTCAGCGTGGTCGCTGAAACCGTTGACGTAGGCGCCGAGGTGGTAGCGGACGACGTAGGTCTGGGTGCCGCTGACGGTCTCGTCGGCCCGGCCGACGCGGATCCGCATGGACGACCCGTCGGTGGCGTCGCTGACCGACACGTCCGCGGGTGCCCCCGACGGCGAGCTGGCCGTGACGTCGGACAGGGGGTACTCGCGGAACGTGTCGTCCCGGTCCTGGTAGCCGACCCGCACCGTGACGAACCGCTCGATGCCGTGTCGCTCCTCACCCGCCGGGAAGTGCCAGGTGATGTTCTCGGCCACGTCGAGCGAGCCGTCCTCGTTGGCCCGGATGTCGACGTGGAACCGGGTGGCCAGGTCGTCGTCCGGCGCTGCGGCCCGGGCACTCGTGGCACCGAGCGCCAGTGCCACCGAGGCGAGCAGCATCGCCAGCAGCAGGGCCAGCGCTCCCCCGGCGACCCCGCGTCGCCCCCCGTGCAGCCGCATCGCGCTAGCGTCCCTCGCCCGAGGCACGCCGCGCCTGGCTGAGGGCGCGCTGGGTGTCGCGGGTGTCCTGTCGCTCGCGCAGCGCGTGCCGCTTGTCGTACTGCTTCTTGCCCTTGGCGATCGCGATCTCGACCTTGGCCCGGCCGTCCTTGAAGTACAGCTGCAGCGGCACGATGGTGTGGCCGGTCTCGGACGACTTCCGCATGATCTTGGACAGCTCGTCCCGGTGCAGCAGCAGCTTGCGCCGCCGCCGAGGCGTGTGGTTGGTCCAGTTGCCGTTGACGTACTCGGGGATGTGCACGCCCTCGAGCCAGAGCTCGTCGCCGCGCCACGCGGCATACCCGTCGATCAGGGAGGCGCGCCCCTCGCGCAGTGACTTGACCTCGGTGCCCATCAGGACCAGGCCCGCCTCGAAGGTGTCCTCGATGAGGTAGTCGTGGCGCGCCTTCTTGTTGCTCGCCACCACCTTGCGACCCTGTTCCTTGGCCACTGCCCGCCCACGCTCTCGTCCTCGATGCCCCCAGGAGTCCTGTCAGGAGTCCTGGTTGCGTTGCCTCGCCGGGTCGGGACCCGACTCCGGCGAAGCAACGCTACCCGACGTCAGAGCCAGCGGCGGGGGTCCTTCGGGACGCCGTCCTCGTAGGTCTCGAAGTGCAGGTGGCAGCCCGTCGACGACCCCGTCGTGCCGACGTAGCCGATCACCTGGCCGCGCGACACGTTGCCGCCGCTGACGGCATACCGCTCCATGTGGTTGTAGGTCGTCACGAGGTCGACGCCGCGGACGATGCCGTGGTCGATCATGATCCGGTTGCCGTAGCCGCCACCCCACCCGCGGGAGATGATGTGGCCGGAGGCGGCGGCGCGGATCGGCGTCCCGCAGTTGGCTGCGAAGTCACGGCCGGCGTGCAGGCGCCAGTAGTGCAGGATCGGGTGGAAGCGCAGGCCGAACTCCGAGGAGATCCACCCGTCGGAGGGGCGCGACAGGTAGCCACCCGACGAGGTCACCGGCTTCGGCACCGGCCGGTGGTGCTTGCGCAGCCAGGCGGCACGACGGGCGGCAGCGGCCTTGGCGGCGCGCGCCCGGGCGGCGAGGACTCGCTGCAGTCGGGCCTGCTCCTTCTGGGCCGCGTCGAGCTTGGTCTTCTCGGCCTTCTTCTGCGCCTCGAGCGCCTGGGACTGCGCGGTCTGGCGGGCGGCGAGCGCGTCGAGCTCGGCCTTGGCGGCAGCGGCGGCCGCGCGGGCCTTCTGCGCCTTGGCCAGCGCTGCCTCGGCCTGCTTCTTGGCCGCCTGGACCTGCACCTTGAGCGCCTTGATGTGGGCTTCCTGCGCGGTGGCCGCGGCACGGGCGGTGGCCAGCCGGGTCAGCGACTGGTTCTGGACGTCCATCACGGTGTCGTTCATCGCGATGCGGTTGGCGAAGTCGTCGGGCGTCGTGGCGCTGAGCGCCACGGAGAGCTGGCCCATCCCCTGGTCCTGGTAGAGCTGCGCGGCGAAGCGGGCGACCCTCGTGCGGGTCTCGGCGAGCTTGGCGCGGGTGGCGGCGAGCTCGTCGACGGCGCGGGCCTCGTTGGCGCGGGCGACCTCGAGCCGCACCGCCATCTCGTCGTTGTAGGCGTCGGCCTTGGCGACGACCGCGGTGGCCTGGTCGAGTGCGGCCTGGGCTCCCGGGAGCGCGGCCTGGGTGCGGCGCAGCGCGACGTAGGCGTTCTTCAGGCTGGCGGAGGTGTCCTCGAGCTCCTCCTTGAGCGACTCGATCTCCTTGTCGACCTGCTTCTTCGCCTTGTTCGGGTCGTCGGCGCCCGGTGCGGAGCGCACTGCGCCGGAGGCCGGTGCGGCTGCCATCGAGGGGGTGGCGACGCCGAGGGAGCACGCGACCGCCAGGCCGAGGGCCATCAGCCGGACACGATGAGACGCGCGAGGACGCGGGGGGATTGCGCTCATAGGCCTCATTGGTAACACAAACCACACCCGTATCGGTGGATTACCGCCTGTGAGTTGGCCGTTTCGACCCGCGCACCTCAACGAAGCTTTGCTAGCAAAGGAAACTGGTTGGTGGACAGGTTGCAACCTGTCCATCACCGCCCAACCTTTGCTAGCAAAGGTTGCTGCAGGGGGCGGGCGCGCGGGGTGGGACGCGCGGGGGCGGGCGCGCCGGGTCAGACGCGCAGGTAGCGGCGCAGGGTCGCCCAGGAGGTCAGCACCGAGACCACGAGCATGAAGCCCACCAGCCAGGGCGCCACGAACCAGATGTCGTGCGCACCGACCAGCGGCGCGTCCTGGAGCACGGCGGAGACGCGGGGCAGCAACGAGTCGGCGGTGACCCAGAGGCCGGCGATCGCCAGCCCGGTGCCGGTCAGGGCCGCGAGCACGGTCTCCATCACGAACGGCAGGCGGATGGTGAAGTTCGAGGCGCCGACCAGCTTCATGATCCCGGTCTCGCGTCGCCGGCTGAAGGCGGCCTGCCGGATCGTCGTGGCCATCAGCAGGATCGAGCACAGCACCATCAGGCCGGCGAGGAACAGCGAGCCGATCGTGACGACGTTCATCACCGTGAACAGCTTGTCGAGCGTCTTCTGCTGGTCCTGCACCCGACCGACGCCCGGTGCGCCGTCGAAGGCACTGACGACCACGTCGTACTTCTTGGGGTCGGACAGCTGGACCCGGAAGTTCTGCGGGATGTCGCCGACCTGGAGGTAGTCGGACAGCGGCGAGTTGCGGTACTGCTCCTTGAACCGGTCGAAGGCCTGCTGCTCGGACTCGTAGTAGACGTTCTTCACCAGCGGCTTCATCTCGTCGAGCTGCGAGCGCAGGGCGTCGCGCTGCTCGTCGGTGACCGCCTTGCCGTCACAGTTGACGTCGAGGGAGTCCTTGCCGCACATGAAGATCGAGACCTGGATGCGGTCGTACCAGTAGCCCTTGAGGGTGTCGACCTGGCCCTGGGCGAGGAACCCGATCCCCATCAGGTAGACCGACACCATCGTCACGAGCATCACCGAGACGGCGATGGACAGGTTGCGGCGCAGGCCGATCCAGATCTCGCCGAGGATGAACTGGATGCGCATCAGCGACCACTCCCATAGACGCCCTTGTTCTCGTCGCGCACGACGTGGCCGTTCTTCAGCTCGACGACCCGCTTGCGCAGCTGGTCGACGATGTCGTCGTCGTGGGTGGCCATCACGATCGTGGTGCCGGTGCGGTTGATCCGGTCGAGCAGCCGGACGATGTCGAGGCTGGTGGTCGGGTCGAGGTTGCCGGTCGGCTCGTCGCACAACAGGATCGGCGGCTTGTTGACGAAGGCGCGGGCGATGGCGACGCGCTGCTGCTCACCACCCGACAGCTCGTGCGGCAGGCGCTTCTCCTTGCCCTCGAGCCCGACCATCTCGAGCGTCTCGGGCACGACCTGGCGGATCGCGTGGCCGGAGCGACCGAGCACCTGGAGCGCGAACGCGACGTTCTGGTAGACGGTCTTGTTGGGGAGCAGCCGGAAGTCCTGGAACACCGTGCCGATCTCGCGCCGCAGCCGTGGCACCTTGCGGGCCGGGAGGCTGCCGACCTCCTGGCCGGCCACGAGGACGGTCCCCTGGGTGACACCCTCCTCCTTGAGCACGAGCCGCAGCAGGGTGGACTTGCCGGAGCCCGACGCGCCCACCACGAACACGAACTCGCCGCGCTCGATCTCGAGGTTGATGTCACTCAGCGCCGGTCGGGTGGACCGGGGATAGACCTTGCTGACGTTCTCGAAACGGATCATGCGTGCGAGGTGTGCCTAACGCGAGTCGGGTCCGACGAAGGACCTGGACGGAAGCTGGACGGGGCTGGACGGGACTGGACGGGGCTGGACGGGCACGGCATACCTGACGCCTGCGCGCCCAGCCCTCCCGAGGATAGGTCGCCAACCTTGGTATGCCGCGCAGCCCCGCCTCCTCGGCGTTGCGGGCGGGCCGAGCGGGTCACACCGGTCAGACGTCCTGCTTCTGCTGCTCCTTGCGCCACCGCACACCGGCCTCGATGAAGCCGTCGATGTCGCCGTCGAAGACGGCCGACGGGTTGCCGACCTCGAACTCGGTCCGCAGGTCCTTGACCATCTGGTAGGGCTGCAGGACGTAGGAGCGCATCTGGTCGCCCCACGAGGCCTTCACGTCACCGGCCATCTCCTTGCGCTCGGCAGCCTCCTCGGCCTGGCGCTGGAGCAGCAGCCGCGACTGGAGCACCCGCAGGGCGGCCGCGCGGTTCTGGATCTGCGACTTCTCGTTCTGCATCGAGACGACGATCCCGGTGGGGATGTGGGTCATCCGCACCGCGGAGTCGGTCGTGTTGACCGACTGGCCACCGGGGCCGGAGCTGCGGAAGACGTCGACCTTGATCTCGTTCTCGGGGATCTCGATGTGGTCGGTCTGCTCGATCAGCGGGATCACCTCGACGGCGGCGAAGCTGGTCTGGCGCCGGCCCTGGTTGTCGAACGGGCTGATCCGCACCAGGCGGTGCGTGCCGGCCTCGACCGACAGGTTGCCGAAGGCGTACGGGACGTTGACCTCGAAGGTCGCCGACTTGAGCCCGGCCTCTTCGGCGTAGGAGGTGTCCATCACCTGGGTCGGGTAGCCGTGCCGCTCGGCCCAGCGCAGGTACATCCGCATCAGCATCTCGGCGAAGTCGGCCGCGTCCACGCCACCTGCGCCGGAGCGGATGGTGACGACCGCCTCCCGCGCGTCGTACTCCCCCGACAGCAGGGTGCGGACCTCGAGCTCGCCGACGGCCTTCTGCAGCGACACCAGCTCCTTCTCCGCCTCGAGGATCGTGTCGGGGTCGCCGCCGTCCTCGGTGCCCATCTCGACGAGCACCTCGAGGTCGTCGATGCGGGCGTCCATCCCCGTGACCCGGTCGTACTCGCTGTTGGCCCGCGACAGCGCCGAGGTGACCTGCTGGGCGGCCTCGGGGTCGTCCCAGAGGTCGGGGGCCGATGCCTTGGCCTCGAGCTCGGTGATCTGGGCCTGGACGGCGGTCAGGTCGGTGACCTCACGCACCGAGTCCATGGTGCTGCGGAGGTTCTTGATCTCTTGCTGGAAGTCGACGGCCACGAGACCCAACTCTATGGCACCTGCGAGGAGGGGTATGCCGCGTGGCCGGCCACGCGGCACACCCCTCCCTCCGAGGGTGGGGTCAGACGACCAGGCCGAGGACGAGGACGAAGACCAGGCCGGAGACCGACAGCAGCGTCTCCATCAGCGACCACGACTTGATCGTCTGGCCGACCGAGAGGCCGAAGTACTCCTTGACCAGCCAGAAGCCCGCGTCGTTCACGTGCGAGAAGAACACCGAGCCCGCGCCGATCGCCAGGACCAGCAGCGACACCTCGGGGGTGCTCATCCCGGCCGCGAGCGGCGCCAGGATCCCGGACGCGGTCACCGTGGCGACCGTGGCGGAGCCGGTCGCGAGGCGGATCATCACGGCCACGACCCAGGCCAGCAAGAGCACGCTGACCCCGCTGCCCTCGACCCAGTCGGCGACGAGGCCGCCGATGCCGGTGTCGACGAGGGTCTGCTTGAACCCGCCGCCGGCGGCGACGATGAGCAGGATGCCGGCGATCGGCGGCAGCGACTTCTCGAGCGAGGAGGCCAGCTCCTTGGTGCCCATGCCCGCGCCGCGGCCGAGGGTGAACATGCCGACGATGACGGCGATGAGCAGGGCGATGATCGGGGTGCCGAGGAAGTCCAGCACGGTGCGGACGGCGTTGCCCTCGCTGGCGAAGATGTCGGCGAGCGCCTTGCCCATCATCAGGACGACCGGGGTGAGCACGGCGAAGAGCGTCACGGCGAAGGACGGACGACGGGTCTGCTCGTCGTCGTGCTTGTCCTCGCCGGTGCCAAAGAACTCGGGGGCGGGGACGTCGACCCAGCGCCCGGCGAACCGGGCGAACAGCGGACCGGCGATGGCGATGGTCGGCAGGGCCACCAGGACGCCGAAGGCGAGGGTGATGCCGAGGTTGGCCTTGAGCGCGTCGATGGCCACGAGCGGACCGGGGTGCGGTGGCACCAGGCCGTGCATCGCCGAGAGGCCGGCCAGGGCCGGGATGCCGACCTTGACGATGGAGAGCTGGGAGCGGCGGGCGACCAGGAAGATGACCGGCATCAGCAGGACCAGGCCGATCTCGAAGAACATCGGCAGGCCGATCAACGCACCCACGCCGGCCATCGCCCACGGGAGCGTGCGCGGGGAGGATCGCCCGACGATGGTGTCGACGATCTCGTCGGCCCCTCCCGAGTCGGCGAGCAGCTTGCCGAACATGGCGCCGAGGGCGATCAGCGTGCCCACGCCCGCGGCCGTGGACCCGAAGCCCTTGGTGAAGCTGTCGATGGTGTCGGACATGGCCACGCCGGCCACCGCCCCGACGGTGAGCGATCCGAGCGTCAGCCCGAGGAACGGGTGCAGCTTGAACCGGGTGATGAGCACGACGATCACGGCGATGCCCAGGAGGGCTGCGGGGATGAGCCTGGAGGCCGGGATGTCCGGCGCGTCGGCTGCGACGCTCCCGAAGTAGGTCAGCAGGTCGGTGGTCATGCGGGGGAACCCTTCTGGTCGGTGCGGGGGGCGGGGGCGCCGGCGTCGGCCCGGGAGGCAGGGGCGTCGGCGAGGTAGGCGGCGGACTGGTCGACGAGGGTGTCGACGGACTGGTCGACGTCGAGGGTGGTGCCCTGCTCGTCGGGTTGCAGCGGCTCGAGCGTGGCGAACTGCGAGTCCACGAGGGCTGCCGGCATGAAGTGGCCGGGCCGTCCGGCGACCCGGGCGGCGAGCACCGCCCGGTCACCGTGCAGGTGGACGAAGCGGGCCTGCGGGGTGTCGGCGACGAGGACGTCGCGGTAGGCCCGCTTGAGGGCCGAGCAGCTGGCCACTCCCCCGCTCTCGCGGTGCTCGACCAGCCAGTCGGCGATGGCGGCGAGCCAGGGCCAGCGGTCGTCGTCGTCGAGCGGTACCCCGGCTGACATCTTGGCGATGTTGGCCTCGGGGTGGAAGTCGTCGGCGTCTGCGAAGGGGACGTGCAGGCGCTGGGCGAGCGCCGCGCCCACGGTGGTCTTGCCCGAGCCGGACACCCCCATGACGACCACGAGGGGTGGCGCCGTCGGCGCGCTCGAGTGGCTGGGTGCGGGGCGGGCGTCGGGTGTCGACGGCTCCGGGCTGGGTACTCCGCTCATGGGGGTCCTGACTCCTGTGTCGGGCTCGGGCCCTCCTCGTCGAGGACCTGCCGACGAGGGTGACACATCAGATCCGCCTTGTGAAGACCTTTGGTTAAATAAATAGGTTTTAAACATCGAACACTCGAATACATGGGCGGTCTGGCACCCTTGACCCATGACCGTCCCCCCACCGCCCGACGAGTCCTCCCCCGGGCTGCACGAGAGCGTGCTCGACGCCCTCGGGCGCGACATCGTCTCCGGGGCGACGCCGGTGGGGTCGGTCGTGCGGATCGACCAGCTGGACGACCGGTTCGGGGTGTCGCGCTCGGTGGTGCGCGAGGCCGTGCGCGTGCTGTCCTCGATGGGCCTGGTGGAGACCCGCCGCCGACTCGGGGTGCGGGTGCTGCCCGCCGCGCAGTGGAACGTCTTCGACCCCCGGGTGATCCGCTGGCGGCTGGATGGTCCCGACCGTGAGGACCAGCTCGTCTCGCTCGGCGAGCTGCGCCGCGGCTTCGAACCGGTCGCTGCCGAGCTCGCCGCCGACCGGGCCACGCCCGACCAGTGCGGCGCGATGGCCGCGGCGGTGATGCGGATGACCGTGCACGCCAAGTCGGGCGACCTCGAGGCCTACCTCGAGGCCGACAAGGACTTCCACCGCACCATGCTCGAGGCCTCCGGCAACGAGATGCTCGCCGCGCTGGCCACCGTGGTCGGTGAGGTGCTCTCCGGCCGCACCCACCACGACCTGATGCCCAGCACCCCGAACCCGGCCGCGATCCGGCTGCACGGCGAGGTGGCCCAGGCGATCGGCTCGGGCGACGGCGCCGCCGCGAGCGCCGCCATGACGGCCATCATCGACGAGGCGAGCGCCGCAGTCCGCCGGTCCAAGGGCGCCACCCGGCGCTGACCCGCGCCCCCCCCTGCGCTGCCTGCGCCCGGCGCTGACCGGCGTCCCCCGGCGCCGACCGCCCCCCTGCGCTGCCTGCGCCCGGCGCTGACCGGCGCTGACAGGTTCGGGATATACCTTGTTCTCTACCTAGGGGCTAGGTAGAGTACGACCATGACGACTCGTCGCGGACCGCGGATGACCCTGGCGACCCAACGGGTGCTCCGGGTGCTGCTGGCAGACCCGTCCCGGGATCACTACGGCCTCGAGGTGGGCGCCGCCGCCGACCTGCCGAGCGGGACCATCCACCCGATCCTCGCGCGGCTGGAGGCGGTCGGCTGGCTCGAGTCGAGCTGGGAGGACGCCGATCCCCGGGTCGAGGGCCGCCCCGCCCGCCGCTACTACCGACTCAGCGCCGCCGGAGCCGAGGCCGCCCAGTCGGCGCTCGCCCGGGTGGCGCCGCGCCGCTCCCCCAGCCCGTTGCGGGCCGCTCCGAGTGGACACTGACGTGCCCCACCAGGCAGGGCCCGGCCGCCGTCCGCCCCGAGTGCCGCAACGGATCGTCGCGCTGGCGGTCCGGTTCCTGCCGCGCGGCGCCGTTCGCGACCGCTACCGCCGCGAGCTGCTCGCCGACCTGGCCGTCGTCGACCACCGCGGCCGGTTCGCGCTGCAGGTCCTGCTCACCGCCCCGCGACTGCGCAGGGCAACCCTGGCGCTCACTCCCGACTCACCCCTGGAGGACGTCGTGAAGGCGACCAAGCCGTTCCTGTGCCGCACCAACCTGCACCACCGCTGGGAGATGGCCGAGACCAGCGATGGTGAGGAGTTCATCCGCTGCGCCAAGTGCCTCAAGGAGAAGTGGACCGGCCTCGGCAACGACCGCTCCGTGGCGGCGAACGTGATCGCGAACTACGGCAGCATCAACTGAGCCGTCCCGGGGTTCCTGCGCCGACCAGCTGATCCGCGATACGACGGGTCAGCTCGCAGCGCGCAGGACGTCGCGGGTCAGCTCGAGCTGGCCACGGTGCTGGGCGAGCTCCTCGTAGACGTGCATCAGGACACCGCCGGCCGTCGCGGCATACCAGTCCTGGCGAGGTGTCGTGGGACGCCGCGGAGGTGCCGCGACGTCGGTCCGGGCGACCCAGTCGCGCAGCGACGCCCGCACCCGGTCGGTGTCGGCGGCCAGAGCGGCGACCTCGCCGGTGGCGGTGAACTCGGCGTCGCGGTCGCGGGGCACCACCTCGCCGAGGTTGACCGTCGACGCCCACCGGGCGGTGACCCCGAGGCAGTGCGTGAGGATCGCGAACGGGCTGTTGGCTCCGGGCAGCTCGGGCCGTCGGTTCGCGAGGTCGTCACCCAGCTCGACGACCAGGTCGCGCATCGCGACCAGTGCCTCGTCGCAGAAGCCGAGGTAGGTCTCCTTGTCGAGCAGCCGGTCGCTCACGCCTGCTCCGGCACCGGGTCGGCGGAGCCCGTCTCGAGCAGCTGCCGGAACCCTGCCTCGTCGAGGATCGGACGACCCAGCTCGCGGGCCTTGTCCTCCTTCGACCCGGCGTTCTCCCCCACCACGACGTAGTCGGTCTTCTTCGAGACCGAGCCCGACGCCTTGCCCCCACGGGCGAGGATGGCCTCCTTGGCCGAGTCACGGGAGAAACCGTCGAGCGAACCCGTGACGACCACCGTCAGCCCGGCCAGGGTCTGCTCGACCGACTCGTCGCGCTCGTCTGCCATCACCACGCCGTCGGCCTGCCACTGCTGCACGATCTGGTCGTGCCAGTCGACCTCGAACCAGGCGGCCACCGCCTCGGCGATGACCCCGCCCACGCCCTCGACGCCGGCGAGCTCCTCGGGCCGATCCTTCGCCGCGGCGCGCAGGGCCTCCATCGAGCCGAAGTGCTGGGCGAGCGCGCGAGCCGCAGTCGGCCCGACGTGGCGGATCGACAGCGCGACGAGCACCCGCCACAGCGGCTGGGTCTTTGCGGCTTCGAGGTTGTCGGAGAGCCGGATCCCGTTGGCGGACAGCACCTTGCCGTCGACCACCGCCTCGTCGGGATCGGTCTTCTTCGCGGCCCTGGTGAACAGCGGCACCGTCGCGAGCCGCGCACGACCTGCCTCACCGGCCAGGCCAAACAGGCCGCTCTCGTCCTCCAGCACCCCGGAGTCGAGCAGGGCCGCGGCGCCCTCCCAGCCCAGCGCCTCGATGTCGAAGGCGCCGCGGCCGGCCAGACCGGCCAGCCGCTCGCGCAGCTGTGAGGGGCAGGTGCGCGAGTTGGGGCAGCGGATGTCCTTGTCGCCCTCCTTCTCCGGAGCCAGCGGCGTGCCGCAGGAGGGGCACTCGGTCGGCATGACGAACTCGCGCTCGGTGCCGTCGCGCAGGTCGACGACGGGACCGAGGATCTCCGGGATCACGTCGCCGGCCTTGCGCAGCACCACCGTGTCGCCGATCAGCACGCCCTTGCGGCGCACCTCGTCGGCGTTGTGGAGGGTGGCCCGCTCGACCGTCGACCCGGCGACCACGACCGGCTCCATGACCCCGAACGGTGTCACCCGGCCGGTGCGGCCGACGTTGACGAGGATGTCGAGGAGCTTGGTGTTGACCTCCTCGGGCGGGTACTTGAACGCGATCGCCCACCGCGGTGCCCGCGACGTCGAGCCCAGCCGACGCTGCACCGAGATCTCGTCGACCTTGATGACGATGCCGTCGAGCTCGTGCTCGACGCTGTGCCGCTCCTCGCCGTACTTGTCGATGAACCGCTGGACGCCCTCGATCGAGTCGAGCACCTGGTAGTGCGTCGAGATCGGCAGTCCCCACTCGCGGAACAGGTCGTAGGCCTCCGACTGGCGGGTCAGCTCGAACCCCTCGCGCAGCCCGATGCCGTGCACCAGCATCCGGAGCCCGCGGCTGGCCGTGACGCGCGGGTCCTTCTGCCGCAACGACCCCGCGGCCGTGTTGCGCGGGTTGGCGTAGGGGGCCTTGCCCGCCTCGACGAGGCTCGCGTTGAGGTCGCCGAACGCCTCGACCGGGAAGTAGACCTCGCCGCGGATCTCGACCCGCTCGGGGTGGTCGGAGCCGGCGAGCTGGTGCGGGATGCCCTCGATCGTCTTGACGTTGTTGGTGACGTCCTCACCGGTGCGGCCGTCACCCCGGGTCAGCGCCCGCACCAGCCGGCCCCGTTCGTAGAGGAGGTTGACCGCGAGCCCGTCGATCTTCAGCTCGCACAGGTAGTGGTAGCCGGTCGTCCCGGCGTCGCGAGCGACCCGGGCCGCCCACGCACCCAGCTCCTCGGGCGAGAAGCAGTTGTCGAGCGACAGCATCCGCTCGAGGTGGTCGACTGCCGTGAAGTCGGTCGAGAACACCGCGCCACCGACCTGCTGGGTCGGGCTCTCGGGCGTCCGCAGCTCGGCGAACTCGTCCTCCAGCTCGTTGAGCCGACGGATCAACCGGTCGTAGTCCCCGTCGCTGATCGTCGGGGCGTCCTTGACGTGGTAGGCGAACTGGGCCGCCGTCGCCTGCTCCGCGAGCTCGGCCCACTCGTGCCTGGCCTCCTCGGTGGCAGGGGTGGGCACCTCGGTGGCAGGCGTGGGCACCTCGGTCGTGGACTCGGTCGCGGCGTCGCTCTCACTCACGAGGGCCATCCTGCCGCACGCCACCGACGCCCGGCCCGACCACGCGGCATACCGCGAAGCCGTAGCCAAACCGGGCGCGCACCGGAGAGGATGGCGGGGACCGGACCCCCAGCGTCGAGGAGCCTGCGCCATGACCAATCTCGCCACCAACCTGGTGACCACCGCCCAGGAACGGCCCGACCAGCCCGCGATCAAGTTCATGGGCAACGACCTCAGCTACGCGCAGATCCACGGCATGGCCGCGAAGGTGGCCGGGTCGCTCAAGGCGGCGGGGGTCGAGCCGGGTGACCGGGTGGCGATCATCCTGCCCAACGTGCCGGCCTTCCCGGTGGTGTTCTTCGGGTCGTTGCTGGCCGGGGCGATCGTGGTGCCGATGAACCCGCTGCTGAAGTCCGGCGAGATCGACTTCTTCTTCACCAACTCCGGCGCCAAGGTCGCGTTCGTGTGGCCGGACTTCGTCGCCGAGGCCACCGAGGGTGCCACGAACTCCGGCACCCGGATCGTCCCGTGCGGCCCGATGGGTCCGGCCGAGGGCGCCCTCGAGGGCGGCGACCCGATCACCGAGCCCGTTGCGCGCGACGACGACGACACCGCGATCGTGCTCTACACCTCGGGCACCACCGGGCGCCCCAAGGGCGCCGAGCTGACCCACCGCAACGTGCACCTCAACGCCCACCGCAGTGCCGTCGAGATCCAGGCCATCACCCCCGACGACATCGTGATGGGCTGCCTCCCGTTGTTCCACGTGTTCGGCCTGGTGGTCGGGCTCAACGCCGCGACCATCGCCGGTGCCGCGCTCGCGCTGATCCCCCGCTTCGACCCCGCCGAGGCGATCAAGGTGATCGGCAACGAGAAGGTCACCATCTTCCTCGGCGTGCCGACGATGTATGCCGCGATCCTCAACCACCCCGACTCGGACGCCCTCGACGCGAGCTCGCTGCGCACCTGCTGCTCGGGCGGTTCGGCGATGCCGCACGAGGTGATGAAGGCGTTCGAGGACAAGTTCGGCTGCATGATCCTCGAGGGCTACGGCCTGTCCGAGACCTCACCGGTGGCGTCGTTCAACATGCCCACCATGGAGCGCAAGCCCGGCACCATCGGCGTCGCGATCCCGGGCTGCGAGATGAAGCTCGTCGACCTCGACGGCAACGACGTCCCGCCCGGTGACGGGGTCGGTGAGATCGCGATCCGCGGCGACAACGTCATGAAGGGCTACTGGCAGAACCCCGAGGCCACTGCCGAGGCGATCCCCGACGGGTGGTTCCGCACCGGCGACCTCGCCACGGTCGACGACGAGGGCTACTTCACCATCGTCGACCGCAAGAAGGACATGATCCTGCGCGGCGGCATGAACGTGTATCCCCGCGAGGTCGAGGAGGTGCTCTACACCCACCCCGACGTCCTCGAGGCGGCGGTGGTCGCGGTGCCGGACGACCTGCTGGGCGAGGACATCGGCGCCGCGGTCGCCCTGCGCCCCGGGGCGACGGCCACCCTCGAGGACGTGCAGGCCTTCGTCAAGGAGAAGATCGCCGCCTACAAGTACCCGCGACACCTGTGGCAGGTCGACGAGCTCCCCAAGGGCCCGACCGGCAAGATCCTGCGGCGCGAGGTGCACAAGCCGGCCGACGCCTGACCCGGTTCGGGGTGATACCGGGCGCCATGGCGCGCGCTATCACCCCGAGAGAAGGCTCCGAACGGGGCTCGGCTCAGGCCTGGCTCGTTGCCCTGGCTCGCTTGGCCGGGAGCCCGATCACGATCGCCGACACCAGCACGATGGCGGCACCGAGCAGCTGCGGCCAGGCCAGGTGCTCGGACAGCACGGCCACGCCCAGCAGCACCGACACCACGGGGATGAGGTAGGTGACCGTGGTGCTGACCGTGGCCCCGGCCCCCCGGACCACGTCGAACTGGAGCATGTAGGCGAGCCCGGTGCCGACGACGCCCAGGGCCAGGACGCAGAGCAGCGGCAGCAGCGCCCCACCGCCGTCGACGTCGACGTGGCCCGACCAGGGCGCGGCGTAGGTGTCGCGGGACACCAGCCACCAGACCAGCAGGACCGGCACCATCAGCGCGGAGCCCACGAGCAGCAGCGCCGTCGGCATCGAGAGCCCACCGAGGTCGGCGCCGCCGAGGAACCGCCGGTTGTAGGTCCAGCCCAGCCCGTAGCAGGCGCCCGCGACGAGCGTCATGCCGAAGCCGAGCAGGTCGGGGCGGCCGGTCGACTCCCAGGGCTGCATGATCACCACGACCCCGATGAAGCCGATCACCACGGCGGCGAGCTTGCGCGGCGAGAGCCGGTCGCTCGGCAGGAGGATCAGCGCGAAGAACACCGCGGCCAAGGGCGTCGTGGCGTTGCCGATGCCGGCGAGTGCCGACGACACCCGCACCTCGCCCGCCGCGAAGAGGCTGAACGGCAGCGCGGTGAGGAACACCCCGGACACCGCGAGGTGACCCCAGACCCGACGCTCCCGCGGCAGCCGCCCGCCGGTCAGGCCGAGCAGCGCCAGCAGGGTGAGCGTGCCGGCGAAGATCCGCAGCGCCGAGATCTGGAGCGGCGCCATGGTGCGCAGCCCGACCTTCATCAACAGGAAGCTGGACCCCCAGATCAGGGCGAGCAGGAGGTACTTCACCTGCCATGGCACCCGGGTCGCCGCGGCGGACGAGGCCGCCGAGCTGATGGGACCGGCCGGTCCGGCGGGGTTGTTGGCGGCGACGCTGGCACTCATGGGCGGGTCAACTCTCGGCTCGTTCGGACCATTCCGCGGCCACGTCGACCGCTGCGCGTTGAACGCGCCAGGCCCCCTCGGGTGTGAGTCCGGGGAGCCCGCAGGCAGGGGTGGCGGTCAGGGCGCCGAGCCCGCCGGCCGGCATGCCGGCGTCGGCCCAACCGCGCGCGACGAGGTCGGCCGCACTGCCGACGGTGCCGGTGCCGTCGGTGGGCAGGCACCCGGCATACAGGGCCACGCCCTCCTCGACCGTGGCGGCGACGGACTCCCACCGCATGGGGGTGAGACGGGTGACGTCGAGCGCGACGGCGCCGACGCCCGTGGCGCGCAGCAACGGCAACGGTATGGCGGGGTCACAGCAGTGCACGACCGTCGCCGTGCCCTCGGGCGCGGCGGCGAGGACGTCACGCAGGCCGGAGATGGCCGTCTGCGGGTCGACGGCGCGGAGGTGACCGTAGCCGGACGCGGTGGGGAGGCGACCGGCGAGCACGGCGGGCAGTGACGGCTCGTCGAGCTGCAGGACGACGGATGCGCCGGGGACGAGCCGCCGCACCTCGGCGACGTGCTGGCGCACCCCCTCGGCCAGCGACCCGACGAGGTCGCGCACGGCACCCTCGTCGCCGAGCGACTTCTCACCGCGGTTGAGCTCGACGCCGGCGGCGAGGGTGAAGGGACCGGTGACCTGGAGCTTGAGGTCACCCCCATAACCGTCGAACACCTCGGCCAGCTGGTCGAGGTCCTGACGCCAGAGCGAAGCAGTCCGTGCGGAGTCACGGCCGGGGCGGTCGACGAACCGCCACCCGCCCGGCTGCAGGTCGACCGGCAGGTCGACGAGCAGGCCTGCCGCCCGCCCGATCATGTCCGCGCCGGGACCTCGCGCGGGGAGCTCCGGCAGGTAGGGCAGGTGACCGTCGCCGAGGATCTCGCGGACGCCCCGCAGCGCCTCGCCGACGTCGGTGCCGGGGAGGGATCCGATGCCGGTTGCGCGTGCCACGCCCCGAGGCTATCGGCGGGCGACGACACCCGACCCACCGCACCGGTGTCCCCTGCCCGCGCCGGCTCGGGTCGGTGAGCCCGGCACGCGACCTCAGCAGGCGTCGAAGGCGGCGAGGAGCCGCTTCGGGGCGACGCAGCGCCAGGCGTCCTCGACCAACGCCTCGACGTGCGGCCAGTCGATGTCGTCGATGTCGAGGTAGGCGCCGACCCAGCCCCGGTGCCCGACGTAGGGCGGGCGGAAGTAGCGCGCGGGCTCACCCGAGACCAGGGGCGCCTGCACCCCCTCGGGGGCAGCGAGCCAGACCGCGGTCCGGTCGTCGTGGTGGGCCTGCGCGGCCATCACGAAGAGCTTCTTCCCGCCGGCGAACCAACACGGTTCGCCGTGCGACTCCCGCTGCTCGGTCGCCGGGAACGCCAGGCACAGGTCGCGCACCCGCGCGAGCGGTGACCCGTCCCGAATCGCCGCTCGCTGCATACCTATCGCTCCAGCCAGCTCTTCGCGATGGAGGCCGAGCCGACCACCCGCGTCCCGTCGTAGAGGACGACGGACTGACCGGGCGCGACGCCGCGGATCCGCCCCGACAGCCGGACCTCGACGTCGTCGCCGGAGGCCCACGCCTGCGCCGGCACCTCCTCGCCGTGGGCACGCACCTGCGCCCCGACCTCGACTACACCCTCGGGGGGCGGACCGCACCAGCGGGCGTGGTCACCCCGGATCGCGTTGACCCCCAACAGGTCTGACGTGCCGATCATGACCCGGTTGCTGGCGGCGTCGACCCCCACGACGTAGCGCGGGTCACCGTCCATGTGCGAGCGGTCGAGCCCGAGCCCGCGCCGCTGGCCGACGGTGTAGGCGTAGGCGCCCTGGTGCGACCCGACGACCTCACCGGAAGCCGCGTCGACGATCTCGCCCGGCTGCTCCCCCAGCCTCGAGGTCAGCCAGCCCTTGGTGTCGCCGTTGGCGATGAAGCAGATGTCGTGGGAGTCGGGCTTGCTCGCGACGTAGAAGCCGCGCTCCTTCGCCTCGGCGCGGATGTCGGGCTTGGTGGTGTCGCCCAGCGGGAAGAACGCGCGGGCCAGCTGGTCGGCGTCGAGCACCCCGAGCACGTAGGACTGGTCCTTGGCGGAGTCGACCGCCCGGTGCAGCTCGCGGCCTCCGTCGGCGCGCTCGACGACCTGCGCGTAGTGCCCGGTGGCGACCGCGTCGAAGCCGAGCGCGACAGCCTTGTCGAGCAGCGCCGAGAACTTGATCTTCTCGTTACAGCGCAGGCAGGGGTTGGGGGTGCGCCCGGCGGAGTACTCCGCGACGAAGTCCTCCATGACGTCGTGCTTGAACCGCGCCGCCATGTCCCACACGTAGAACGGGATGCCGAGCACGTCCGCGACGCGCCGTGCGTCACCGGCGTCCTCGATGGTGCAGCAGCCGCGGGCCGACTCGCGCAGCGTGGCAGCGCTCTGCGACAGGGCCAGGTGCACCCCGACCACCTCGTGGCCGGCGTCGAGCATCCGTCCTGCGGCGACAGCGGAGTCGACCCCGCCCGACATCGCGGCGACGACTCGCATCAGCCGGTCCACCCGGTGGCCCGGCGGGCGCGGTCGATGGCCCCGGGCAGTGCGGCCAGCACGGCATCGACGTCGGCGTCGGTGGACGTGTGGCCGAGGGTCAGCCGCAGGGCGCCCTTGGCCGACTCCTCGGGGATGCCCATCGCGAGCAGCACGTGCGACGGCTGCGGCACGCCCGCCTGGCACGCCGAGCCGGTCGAGCACTCCACGCCGGCGGCGTCGAGCAGGTAGAGCAACGAGTCGCCCTCGCAGCCCGGCACGAGCAGGTGGGCGTTGCCCGGCAGCCGGTGTATGCCGTCGCCGGCCTCCCACGCGCCGGTCACCGTGATGTCGTAGTCGAGGTCCACGGCCGACGAGACCAGCCGGTCGCGCAGGGCCAGGAGCCGAGGCGTCTCGGTGGGCTCCGACCGCACCGCCTCCTCCATGGCCACCGCGAAGGCGCGGATGGCGGGGACGTCGAGGGTGCCACTGCGGATCTGGCGCTCCTGTCCCCCGCCGAAGCTCTGCGGCACGACGACCGCGTCGCGGCGCACCAGGAGCGCACCCACCCCCAGCGGTCCACCGACCTTGTGGCCGGTGACCGTCATGAGGTCGGCCCCGGAGGCGGTGAAGTCGACCGGGAGGTGGCCGGCGGCCTGGACGGCGTCGGTGTGGAACGGCACCCCGAACTCGTGGGCCAGCGCGGCGATCTCGGCCACCGGCTGCACGGTGCCCACCTCGTTGTTGGCCCACATCACGGTGACCAGGGCGACGGAGTCGGGGTCCTCCTCGATCGCAGCACGCACGGCCCCGGTGGTGATGAACCCGGCCGGGTCGGGTTCGACCCAGGTGACCTTGGCGCCTTCGTGGCTGACCAGGTGCTCCACGCAGTCGAGGACGGCGTGGTGCTCGATCGAGCTGCAGACGATCCGGATGCGGGCCGGGTCGGACTCGCGCCTGGCCTCGAACGTCCCGGCCACGGCCAGGTTGTCCGACTCGGTGCCGCCCGAGGTGAAGACGACCTCGGACGGGCGAGCGCCCAGGGCCTTCGCCAGCCGCTCGCGAGACTCCTCGACGACCCGCCGGGCCATCCGCCCAGAGGTGTGCAGCGAGGAGGCGTTGCCGGTGGTGGCCAGCTGGTCGGCCATCGCCGCGATGGCCGACGGCAGCATCGGCGTGGTGGCGGCATGGTCGAGGTAGGCGGTCACTGACGAAAGTTTACGCGTCAATCGTCGTCGTGCCGCGCCGAGTCCATCCGCCCGCCGCACCAGTCCTGACCAACCCTTTACCCGCGAGTACGTAACCGGGCCCACAGTGTCTCGTTGCACACGGCATACCGACCATCGCCGTAGCTGGTCAGCCACGAAGGGAACGTTGAGACCCATGCACACCGTGAAGAGAACCCGGGCCGTCGTCGCGACGGTGGCCACGGCCGCCCTCGCCGCCGTGGCCCTCGCCACGCCGGCCTCCGCCGGCCTGCTCCCCAGCGGCAACACCCTGGCCCCCGTCCAACCGTGGCTGGCCTCCCAGCTGAGCGTGCTCAAGGCCGCCACCCCCACGACCGTGCTGGTGCACGGCACCGACACGGCAGCCGCCACGAAGGCCGTGCAGGCCGTCGGGCTGCGCAAGGTGACGTCGTTCGACAAGGTCGGCGTGGTCGTCGCGACCGGGCTGCCCGCCCAGGTGCAGCTCGTCCGCTCCCAGCCCGGCGTCACCTACGTCGAGGGCAACCAGCCCATCGAGATGCTCCTGTCGACCTCCAACAAGGCGACCCGGGGCGACGAGGCGCGCAACACCCTCACCGGCGCCAACGGCACCGCACTCGACGGCAAGGGTGTCTCGGTCGCGGTGATCGACTCCGGCGTCGACCCGACCCACCCGTTCCTGCAGAACGCCGACGGCACCAGCGCCGTGGTGAAGAACCTCAAGATGCTCTGCGAGCCGCTGACCGAGAGCACCTGTGCCCCGGTCGACGCGGGCTCGCTCAACACCGACCTCCTCTCGGTCGGCGGCCACGGCATGCACGTCAACGGGATCGTCGCCGGACGCGACATCACGCTCCCGGACGGCACGAAGATGCACGGCGCCGCCCCGGGCGCCAGCCTGGTCAGCATCAGCACCGGCGCGGTGCTGTTCATCATCGGCGCCGACGCAGCGCTCAACTGGGTGCTGGAGAACCACGCCGCGCCGTGCGGCGCCGGCGTGCCCGCGAGCACCTGCCCGCCGATCAAGGTGACCTCCAACTCCTACGGCCCCACCGGTGGTGGCGCGTTCGACCCGAACTCGGCCACCGTGAAGATCCAGCGCGAGCTGGTGAAGGAGGGCGTGGTCAGCGTCTGGGCCAACGGCAACGACGGCGGTGACGGCTCCGAGGACCTGTCCAACCCGCCCGGCAAGGACCCGACCCCCGGCATCCTCTCGGTCGCCTCGTTCTACGACCAGGACACCGGCACCCGCGACGGCACCGTCTCCGACTTCTCCAGCCGCGGCAAGGCCGGCGACCTGTCCACCTACCCCGACATCTCCGCCCCGGGTGAGAGCATCACCAGCTCGTGCCGGATCTACCTGCCGATCTGCACCACCGGTGGCGACGTGATCGACGGCGGCAACTACAACACGATCAGCGGCACCTCGATGGCCACCCCGCACATCTCGGGCATCGTGGCGCAGCTCTTCCAGGCCAACCCCTCGGCCACCCCGGCGCAGGTCGAGGCGGCCCTGGAGTCCACCGCGTACAAGTACACCGACGGTGCCGCCTACGAGGCCGGCACCAACGGCACGACGAGCTTCGACAAGGGTCACGGCCTGGTCGACGTCGTCGCCGCCGCCAACGCTGTGCGCTGACAGCCCAGCGCACAGCGCGACGTCCCCGGACCCGTGAGGGGGATCCCGGGGACGTCGCACCCGCCGCCGCCGCGACCCAACCCCGCAGACGGCAGCGCAGACCCCCAGGATCGCGCGTGGTCCTGGGGGTCTGTCCGTGCTGCTGGGTGGGGGTCAGCCCTTGGCTGCGTTGACCGCCTCGGTGGCCTGCGGGAGGACCGTGAAGAGGTCGCCCACGACGCCGAAGTCGACGAGCTCGAAGATCGGCGCCTCCTCGTCCTTGTTGACCGCGACGATGGTCTTCGAGGTCTGCATGCCGGCCCGGTGCTGGATCGCCCCGGAGATGCCGCACGCGACGTAGAGCTGCGGCGACACCTGCTTGCCGGTCTGCCCGACCTGCGAGGTGTGCGGGTACCAGCCGGCGTCGACGGCGGCGCGTGAGGCGCCGACCGCGGCACCGAGCGAGTCGGCGAAGGTCTCGACCGGCGAGAAGTCACCGCCGGTGCCACGGCCCCCGGAGACCACGATGGCGGCCTCGGTCAGCTCGGGACGGCCGGTGGCCTCCTTGGGCTTGGACTCGGTCACCTTCGCGGCCTTCGCGGCGTCGGAGATGGTCGGCTCGAAGGCCTCCTCGGCAGCCGCACCCGCGGCCTCCTCGGGGGTCGCCGAGTTGGGCTTGACCGTGACGATGGGCGTGCCCTTCGTGACGGTGGCCTTGACGCTGTAGGAGCCGGCGAAGACGGACTGCGTGGTGCTGACCCCGCCGCCCTCGCCCGCCTGCACGTCGACGGCGTCGGTGATCAGGCCGGAGTCGGTCTTGATCGCCAGACGGGCCGCGATCTCCTTGCCGGCCGAGTTGCTCGGGATGAGCACCGCGGCGGCGGAGGTCTTCTCGACCAGCTGTGCGAGCAGCTCGGCCTGGGGGGCGACGAGGTAGTCGGTGACGTCGGCGCTCTCGACGCGGTAGACCTTCTCCGCACCGAACTTGGCCAGCGTCTCCTTGGCCGCGTCGAACCCGTCGCCGACGAAGACGGCGCTGGGCTCGCCGAGGCGGCGGGCGATGGTCAGGAGCTCTGAGGTCGTCTTGCGGACGGTGCCGTTCGCGTGGTCGACCAGGACAAGTACTTCAGCCATGGGGTTTCCTTCCTCTCTGGCCGGCTCAGACGAACTTCTGCGCGGTCAGGAACTCCGCGAGCTTGGTGCCGCCGTCACCCTCGTCGGTGACGATCTGGCCCTGCTCGCGCGGCGGACGCTTGGTGAACGACTCGACCTTGGTCCAGGCGGCGTCGAGACCGACCTGCGACGCGTCGACGCCCAGGTCGGCGAGCGCCCACTCGTCGACGGGCTTCTTCTTCGCGGCCATGATCCCCTTGAACGAGGGGTAACGCGGCTCGTTGATCTGGTCGGTGACCGACACCAGCGCGGGGAGCGTGGCGACGATGGTCTCGGACGCTGCGTCGCCGTCACGGCGGATCGTCACGGTGGAGCCGTCGACGGTCAGCTCGGAGGCGAAGGTCACCTGCGGCAGCCCGAGGCGCTCGGCCAGCATCGCCGGGACGACGCTCATCGTGCCGTCCGTGGAGGCCATGCCGGTGATCACGAGGTCGGGACTGCCGATCTTCTTGACCGCTTCGGCGAGGACCAGCGACGTGGCCACGGCGTCGGAGCCATGGATCGCGTCGTCCTTGACGTGCACGGCCTTGTCGGCACCCATCTGCAGCGCCTTCTTCAATGCGTCGGCAGCCTGGTCGGGTCCGACGGTGACCACGGTCACCTCGCCCTCACCGGCCTCGACCAGCTTGAGGGCCTCTTCGACGGCGTACTCGTCGAGCTCGGAGAGCAGTCCGTCGACGCCCACCCGGTCGGTGGTGTTGTCGGAGTCGTTGAACGTGCGGTCGGACTGTGCGTCCGGCACGTACTTCACGCAGACGACGATGTTCATGCGCTGATCGTCCCCTTCTTGGAATGGTTGCCAGTGGGATCGCTGTGGATCACGACAGCGGGTCAGGTGCCATCCTTACAGCCCGTGCCCGAAATCCACACGCCAGCACCGCGTGACGCTCACCACGAGCAGCGTGCGGCAAGCACCCCGCACGCCCGAGGAGGTGACGGTGCCCACACCGCTGACCATCACCGGTGAGCGCACTGCGCCCGGGATCTGGCACGAGAACTACTGGTTCCGCCGGCACGAGGCCGGGTATGCCGCCGTGCCCGGCTGGGTGCCCACGGCGCCCTCCGTGGTCCTCGACGCCGGCTGCGGCGAGGGGTATGCCGCCGGGCTCATCCACGGCGCGTGGCCGGCGGTGCTGGTGGTCGGGGTGGACTACGACGCGGCGACCACCGCGCACGCTGCCCGGACCCACGGGGGCCAGCGGGCGGCATACCTGCGCGGTGCGCTGACGGCGCTCCCCCTCCCGGACGGGGTCGTCGACGTGACGGTGTCGCTCCAGGTGCTGGAGCACATCTGGACGCCGGGCGACTACGTGCGCGAGCTGGCCCGGGTGACCCGGCCGGGTGGAGTGGTCGTCGTCTCGACCCCCAACCGGCGCACCTTCTCGCCCGGGCTCGGCCGGCGCGAGAAGCCGGCGAACCTCTACCACTGCCGCGAGTACGACGCGCAGGAGCTGGGCGAGGAGCTGGTCCGATGGCTGCCCCGCGCGGCGGTCGAGGTCGTGGGGCTGGGGCCCGGCGACCGGCTGACCGAGTGGGAGTCCGCGCACGGTTCGGTCGTCACCGCGCAGCAGGCGACCGAGCCAGACCAGTGGCCGCTGGGGCTGCGCGAGGCGGTGGCTGCGGTGACCGCGGCGGACTTCGTGCTGGGCGAGCCCGACGACGCGAGCCTCGACCTCTTCGCGGTGCTGCGACTGCCACCCCGCAATACGGCGGTTGCGTCGCCTTCCGACCGGCAATAACCGGGCGGAAGGCGACGCAACCGCCGTATTGCGGGGCCTGCTGGACTTGGGTCAGCCGTCGTCGACGGTGCGGCGGCTCGTCTTGAGCTGGCCGCGGCGCTTCTTGCTGTCGACCCGGCGGCGCTGCGAACCCAGGGTCGGGCGGGTGGGCCGCCGGGTCGGCGGGTCGGGGGCGGCTGCCTCGCGCAGGATCGCTGTCAGCCGGTGCCGGGCGGCGACGCGGTTCTGCCGCTGTGACCGGTGCTCGGAAGCCACGACGAGGAGCCGGCCGCCCACGAGCTGTGCGGCGAGCCGGTTGAGCAGCCGGTCGCGGGTGGCCTCGGGCAGGGCCGCCACCGCCCGCGAGGTGGATGGGTCGAAGTCGAGCTCGACGCGGCTGTCGGTGGTGTTGACGCCCTGACCGCCCGGTCCCGATGCCCGGGAGAACCGTTCGACCAGCTCACCCGCGTCGATGACCAGGCCGCGCGGCAACCCGGGACCCGGCGGCACGGTGAGGGCGGCGCCCGGCTGCGGTCGGGTGCCTTGTCCGGCGATCACGGCAGGAGGCGCAGCTCGTTGCCGTCGGGGTCGGCCAGCGCGGTGCCCCCACCCTCCGCGGCAGCGTCGACGCCCGCTTCGTCGATGACCGTGGCACCGAGCGAGACCAGCCGCTCGACTTCGGTCGCGTGGTCGCCGACCGGTGCGAGCAGGAGCCGGGTGCGGTTGCGACCGGGCTTGGGGGCCAGCGGCGGCCCGCCCCACGCGACCTTGGTGCCCCCGGCTGGCGACTGGATCGCGGTCTCCTCGTCCTCGTCCCAGACCAGCGGCCAGCCGAGCGCCTCGCTCCAGAACACCCCGACCGCGCGCGTGCCGTCGCAGGCGAGCTCGCCCAGGAAACCGGTGCCCGCGAGGAAGGACGTGCCGGGCGGGATGACGCACAGCTCGTTGCCCTCCGGGTCGGCCAGCACGACGTGCCCCTCCTCGGGCAGCTGCCCGACGTGGAGGTGGCTGGCCCCCAGCTCGAGGGCCCTGTCGACGACGCGTCGCATGTCTGCCTCGTCGCGGCTCGTGAGGTGCAGGTGGGTGCGGTTGGGGCCGACCTTGGTCGAGTCGCTCGCGACGAACCGAAGCCCGACCTGGGTGTCGCCACCGGCCAGCAGATGTCCGCCGGCGCGCTCCTGCACGGGGCGGGCGAGCAGCGACCCCCAGAACTGCGCGAGCGCGGCAGGGTCGTGGGCGTCGAGGTCGAGGGCCACCAGCGTCGAGGACATGCCCTCGACCGTGGCACGGGCCGCCCGCCCGGGCAAACGGTTTCCGATGCCATCGCAACAGTCGACGCCGTCGCAACAGTCGACGCCGTCGCAACAGTCGACGCCGTCGCAACAGTCGACGCCGTCGAAGCCGTCGGCTCTTTCGACGCTTTCGGCGCTGTCGGCCCTGTCGGCGGTCGTGGCTAGGGTCGTCCCGTGGCCGACAAGGACGCCGATCTCGACCCTGCCCTGGTGGCCCGGGTCGCGTCGATCTGCCTGGCGTTGCCCGAGACCCACGAGCAGGACGCCTGGATCGGGGTGCGGTGGCGCATCCGGCAGCGGACCTTCGCACACCTGGCGCACGTCGACCCCAGTGGTGGCTCGGTGTTCGGGCTGGCCGCCCGTCTGGGCACACCGGCCGACGTCATCACCTTCCGGTCAGCGGGTGCCGAGCTCGACGCACTGGTCCACTCCGGCCTGCCGTTCTACAAGCCCGACTGGAGCCCCAGCGTCGTCGGGATGGTCGTCGACGCCCGCACCGACTGGGAAGAGGTCACCGAGCTGTTGACCGACAGCTACTGCCTGATGGCCCCCAAGAAGCTGGCCCGCCTCGTCCAACCGCCCTCCTGAGTGGTGCGGCAGACTGGTGGCTTGTGACTCCACCGGTGCCGGGCGCCTTCTGCCTCGTCCTGCACTCCCACCTGCCCTGGCTCCCCGGACACGGCGTCTGGCCGCTCGGTGAGGAGTGGCTGTTCCAGGCCTGGGTCGAGTCCTACGTGCCGCTGGTGGCGGAGCTGGACTCCCTTGCCGCAGAGGGACATCGCGACGTCCTCACCCTCGGGGTGACTCCCGTCCTCGCAGCCCAGCTCGACGACCCGCGGATGCGCCGCGACGCGGCGACCTGGGCCGGCCTGTGGGCGATGCGGGCGCGCGAGATGGGCTTCGACCGCGACCCCAGCCGCCGGGCGGCTGCTGAGCGCGAGTATGCCGCCGCCTCCGACGCAGCGGCCAGGCTCGCCACCCGGTGGGGTGCGGGCGCGTCGCCGGTGCTGCGTGGTCTGCGCGACGCGGGGGTGGTGGAGCTGCTCGGCGGCCCTAGCGCGCACCCCTTCCTGCCGCTGCTGCTGCCGGAGCTTGCCCACCTCGCCCTCCAGGCCGGGCTGGCCGACAGCACCTGGCGGCTGGGCACCCGACCCCGCGGGATCTGGTCGCCGGAGTGTGGCTGGCACCCCGGGCTCGCCGCGACGTTTCGCGACGCGGGGGTGGGGCACTTCGTGGTCGACGAGCAGACCGTCCGTGACTCCGGCGGGCACCCGCACGCAGCCTGGCGGGTGGCGGGCACGGACGTCGTCGCCGTCCCCCGCAACCTCGAGGTCACCAACCTGATCTGGTCCTCTCGCAGCGGCTACCCGGCCTCCCCCGTCTACCGGGACTTCCACGCCCGCGAGGAGTTCACCGGCATCCGCCTCTGGGCGATCACCGAAGCCGACGTCACTGTGGACCGCAAACGGGCCTACGACCCCGCCGAGGCCGCGCACCAGGTCGACCACGACGTGGCCCACTTCGTCGACGCGGTGCGCGACCAGCTGCTCCACGCGCACGAGGTGCGCGGCGAGCCGGGGCTGGTCGTCGCGGCATACGACACCGAGCTGTTCGGGCACTGGTGGCACGAGGGGCCCGCGTTCCTCGGGAAGGCGATCCGGGCGCTGCGGCGGGCGGGCATCACGGTGAGCACGCTGGAGCAGGCCGTGGGCAACGGCCACGTCGCCGGTGACCTGGACCTCGCGCCGGGCTCGTGGGGCGCGGGCAAGGATTACTCGGTGTGGGACGGTCCGGCGGTTCGCCAGATCGCCCACGAGAACGAGTGGTTGCAGCGCCGCTGGCTCGACGTGCTCGCCCGGGAGCGCGCCGCCGGCCGGCTGTCGAACCGGCGCCCCGACCTCGACCAGCTGCTGCAGACCCTCTGGCACGCCCTGTCGAGCGACTGGGCGTTCCTCGTCACGAGGGGCCAGTCGGTCGACTACGCGCGGCGCCGCGCCGAGGAGCACCGGCGCGACTTCCACCTGCTGGCCCAGCTGGTCGAGGACGGCCGTCGAGAGCAGGCCGTCGAGGAGGCCCGGCGACAGGGGTTGCAGGACAACGCCTTCCCCGCTCTCGACGCGCGGCTGGGCGTCGTGTCGGTGCCCTGACCGGCCCGTCCGGCTCCGGTCAGGTGCGCTTCTTGACGACCTTGCCCGGTATGCCGGCCACCATCGATCGCGGCGGGTACTCGCCGCGGGCGACGGCCGCGGCCGCGACCACGCTGTGCGCCCCGATGTCGGCACCGCGGGTCACGACCACCTTGGTGCCCAGCCACACGTCGTCACCGATCCGGACCGGCGACTTCACGATTCCCTGGTCCTTGATCGGCACGTCGACTGCGGCCGTCACGTGGTCGAAGTCGCAGACGTAGACGTCGTCACCGAACAGGCAGGCCTGGCCGATCGAGATGTCGATCCAGCAGTTGATCGTGTTGCGGATGCCGATCACGGACTTCGCGCCGATCCGCAGCGTGCCCTCGTGCGCGCGAACCCTGGAGTGCGCCCCGAAGTGCGTGTAGGCACCGACCACCAGTCGCCCGTAGCCCTCGCGCACCTCGAACCGCACGTCCGGGCCGATGAAGCACGGGCCCTCGAAGCGCAGCGACGGGTAGCGCGCGCTCGCCCGGGCCATCCGCAGGTAGCTCGCGAGGTGGTGCCGCGTGAAGGCCCGGTGGGTCATCGCCCAGCCCACCCAGCGCACCCAGGCCACGGGCCGGGGCAGGCCGGCCGGCCCGTGCTCGCCGTGGTCGGCGGGCGACATGTCCGCATTGGCTGCAGAGGTCACGAGGTGGCTCGTCTCGGTGGTCGGCGGGCTGCCTCAGCCCGGCTTCACGCCGGTGATGCCGACGTTGTAGAAGAACCTGGCCGGGACCGCCCTGGCCAGGACCCGGTCGACGGCGGACAGCCGCTTCCACGAGCCGTAGGCGAACCTGGCCCAACCCCACCCGAGCGCCCCGGGCTTGACCGCCGCCTCGAACGTGCGGACCGGCCACCCGAGGAAGGCCGCGGTCAGCTCCTCGGTCCTGGTGCGCACGCCGACCGCGCCGGCCAGGAAGGCGGTGCGGGCCAAGGCCTGCGGGTCGAAGGTGTGCAGGTCGACGACGGCTTCGAGGGCCGCCGCCCGCGACGACTCGTCGAGCGCCTCGCGGTCCTTGGCCCAGGCGTCACGCAGCGGCGGGAGGTGGGTGATCGCGGTGGTCGCCTTCCAGGTCACCCGACCGAGCTGGCGGGCGTACCAGTCGCCCACCGTTGTGGGCTCCCCCGCGATGACGAACCGGCCCCCGGGCTTGAGCACCCGCAGGATCTCGCGGAAGGCGGCCTCGACGTCGGGGATGTGGTGGATCACGGCGTGCCCGACGACGATGTCGAAGGTGTTGTCGTCGTAGGGGATCCGCTCCGCATCCGCCACCCTGCCCTGCACCGTGAAGCCGAGCGACTCGGCATTCGCCCTGGCTGCCTCGACCATGCCCGGGGACAGGTCGGTCACGTGCACCTCGTCGAGGATCCCGGCCCGCTTGAGGTTGAGCGAGAAGAAGCCGGTGCCCGCGCCCAGCTCGAGTGCCGTGCCGTAGGGCAGCGGGTCAGGGGTGCCGGTGATCGCGTGGAAGCGGTCGCGGGCGTAGTCGACGCAGCGCTCGTCGAAGGAGATCGACCACTTGTCGTCGTAGGTCTGTGCCTCCCAGTCGTGGTAGAGCACCTGGGCGAGCTTGTTGTCGGAGAACGCGGCAGCGACCTGCTCCGCCGTCGCGGCCCCACCCGGGGTGGACGACATGGTCAGGCGCCCTCGAACTTCGCCTTGCCCGGGCCGTTCTCCACGAACGACTTCATGCCGATCTCACGGTCCTTCGTCGCGAAGAGCCCACTGAACAGCATCCGCTCGATCTCCAGCCCGGTCTCGAGGTCGGTCTCGAGCCCGCGGTCGATGGCCTCCTTGGCCGCGCGGATCGCGTAGGCGGGTCCACCGACGTACGGCGCCAGTCGCGCCTTCGCGGCGGCATACACGTCCTCGGCCTCCACGACCTCGTCGACCAGGCCGATCGCGAGCGCCTCGTCGGCGGAGACGAACCGGCCCGAGAAGACGATCTCCTTGGCCTTGGCCGGGCCCACCAGTCGCGCCAGCCGCTGGGTGCCGCCGGCGCCGGGGATGATGCCGAGCAGGATCTCGGGCTGGCCGAGCTTCGCGTTCTTCGCGGCGACCCGGAAGTCACAGGCCAGCGCGACCTCGCAGCCGCCCCCGAGGGCGTAGCCGGTGATCGCGGCCACGGTCGGCTTGGGGATGCGGGCGAGGGTGCGGGTGAAGTCCTGGAGCGCGCCGGAGTGGTCGGCCATGTCCGTGTAGGACATCTGCTCCATCTCCTTGATGTCGGCCCCTGCGGCGAAGACCTTCTCGCCGCCGTAGAGCACCACACCGGAGACGTCGCGGCGCTGCCCGGCCTCGATCGCCGCCGCCGAGAGGGCGGCCTGGACCTCGGCGTTCAGGGCGTTCATCGGCGGGCGGTTCAGCCGGATGGTGGCGATGCCGCCCTCGACCTCGAGCGAGACGACCCCTGCGGAGGTGCCGGCGCCGGTGCTGCCGTCACTCATGCGGGGTCTCCCCCGGGAGCCGGCTGGCCGGCGCCGGGACCGGTGTCCTCGCCCCCGCCCATGATCCGCTCGTGCCACATCTGGACACCGGCGAGCACCAGCTGGATCGAGATGTTGACGAGGGCGGGGACGTCGCTGTTCTGGTCGACGATGTGCTCGCTCGTCACCACGAGGGTGTCGTTGGCGAGGCCTGCCTTGACCACGTTCATCTGCAGGGTGATCTCGTTGCAGGTGGCCAGGCGGGTCAACGGGTCGCTGGGCACGGCGTCGCTGACGGCCCACTGACCGAAGACGCGCATGATCTGGAAGTCACCCTCCGTGCACCGCACGAACAGCTGCTGGTCCTGCACCGTGAACGCGACGTCGCCGTCGTTGTCCACGTTGGGCGCCAGGGACTGGTCGATCAGCGCGTCCAGGACCCGGCCACGCAGGGGGTGTTCGTTCGCGGGCGGCGGGAAGTTGGGCAGCGAAGTCGGATCCGTCATGTGCCCAACCGTAACCACTGCCTAGGCTGAGGGCCATGTCGCCCGCCACGCGTCCGCGTGACCTTCCTCCCACCCTGGGCATGACCCTCGTCGACGGTGGCGCCGAGTTCGCCGTCTACGCAGGTCATGCCGACTCGGTGGACGTCTGCCTCTTCGACACGGGTGACCACGAGGGCCGTTCGGAGCGTCGCGTCCCGTTGACCGAGCGCACCCACGGCATCTGGTACGGCTTCCTGCCCGGGGTCGGGCCCGGCCAGCGGTACGGCCTCCGCGCGGACGGTCCGTGGCGCCCGGCCGAGGGCCTGCGCTACAACCCCGCGAAGCTGCTGCTCGACCCCTACGCCCGCGCCGTCGAGGGCGAGGTCTCGTGGACGCCGGCGGTGTTCGCGCACCGCGTCGACGACCGCCTCAAGGGTGACGACCTCGTGCGCAGCGGCAAGGACAGCGCCGGATCCGTGCCGCGCTGCGTCGTCGTGGACGAGTCCTTCGACTGGGGCGACGACCAGCCCCCGCACACCCCGCTGGCTGACACGGTGGTCTACGAGGCCCACGTGCGCAGCCTCACCATGCAGCACCCGGAAGTGCCCCAGCACCTGCGTGGCACGTATGCCGGCCTGTGCCACCCGTCCGTGATCGCGCACCTCAAGGCGCTGGGCGTGACCGCGGTGGAGCTGCTCCCCGTGCAGGCGTTCGCCTCGGAGCCGGAGGTGGTCCAGCGCGGCCTGACGAACTACTGGGGCTACAACACGCTGGGCTTCTTCGCCCCCCACTCGCTCTACGCCTCCACCGACGACCCCCAGGGCGCGCTGGACGAGTTCAAGGGGATGGTGCGGCTGCTGCACGCCGAGGGCATCGAGGTGCTGCTCGACGTCGTCTACAACCACACCGCCGAACAGTCGGGTCGCACGGGGGCGTCGCTGTCGTGGCGCGGACTCGACAACCGGGCCTACTACCGGCTGGACGAGCGTGGCCAGGACATCGATGTGACCGGCTGCGGCAACACCCTCGACCTGCGGCACGCGATGGTCTGTCGGATGGTGCTCGACTCGTTGCGCTACTGGGTGAACGAGTGCCACGTCGACGGCTTCCGGTTCGACCTCGCCGTCGCCCTGGGGCGGGGGCAGAACGACGACTACGACCCCAACCACCCGTTCCTCGTGGCGCTGCGCACCGACCCGGTGCTGTCGCGGGTGAAGCTCATCGCCGAGCCGTGGGACGTCGGGATGCACGGCTGGCGCACCGGCCAGTTCCCCCCGCCGTTCACCGAGTGGAACGACCGGTTCCGCGACTCGGTGCGCACCTTCTGGCTCGACGACCTCAAGGCCCAGTCCGCCGGCCACCACCAGGGGCACGGCGTGCGCGAGCTCGCCACCCGGATGGCTGGGTCGCAGGACCTCTTCGGGTCGCGCGACCGCGGACCGGTCGCCTCGGTGAACTTCGTGGCCGCGCACGACGGCTTCACGACGAGTGACCTCACCCGCTACAACGCCAAGCACAACGGCCCCAACGGCGAGGGCAACCGCGACGGCAGCGACAACAACCGCTCGTGGAACCACGGTGTCGAGGGCCCGGACACCGGCCTCGCGGAGCCCGAGGTCGAGGAGGTCAGGCGCCGGTCGGTCCGCAACCTGCTCGGCGCGACCCTGCTCGCGACCGGAGTCCCGATGCTCAACGCCGGCGACGAGTTCGGCCGCAGCCAGGGCGGCAACAACAACCCCTACTGCCAGGACAACGAGACCTCGTGGTTCGACTGGGACCTCGACCCGTGGCAGCAGGACCTGCTCGCGACGACCCGGTTCCTCACTCGGCTGCGGGCCGACCACCCCGTGCTGCGCCAGCGCACCTTCTTCACCGGGCGCGAGGTGCACGAGGACGGTTCGACCGACCTCGCGTGGTTCGACCTCGACGGCGCGACGATGGAGAACGGTCGCTGGGAGGACCCGGCCACCCGCACCCTGCAGATGCTGCTCAACGGCGCCTGGGTCGGACACGCCTCCCTGCTCGTGGTGCTGCACGGCTCGCCCGAGGCCGGCAAGGTGACCCTGCCGACGGTGCCCGGGCTCACGGCATACCAGCTGCTCTGGGACTCGACCGACGAGCGACCCGGCGCGCCCGGGGAGCTCACCCTCCCCGGCCCGGTCGAGGTCGGCCCCACCTGCATCCGGGTCTACCGGGCAGCGGACCCGACCTGACCGGCTAGTCCGCCGGCGGGCCGAACCACCGCGCCAGGGCCGCGTCGAGCCCGTCCGCAGTGCCCTCGCCGACCCAGGCGACGTGGCCGTCGGGCCGGACCAGCACCGCACGGGGGGTCGGGACCGGTCCGATCACCGGGAGCACCCAGTCGTCGGAGGTCTCGGCACGGACCACGTCGACCCGGTCCCGCCAGCGCGTCACGTCGAGGACGCCCGGCTCGCCCAGGTCGAGCAGCACCGGGCGCGCGGCGTGGAGCAGCTCGAAGGCACGGCGTGGTCCGTTCGCGGTCACGAGGTCGAGGTCGGGCACCCGCCGGCCGAGCAGCGGATGTCCCTCGCCGCCTCCGGCACCGAGGTCGTAGGCGACGTCCAGGCCGGACAGCAGCCCGGCGAGCTGGGCCCGCGGACCCGGCGAGCCCAGCACCTCGGCGAAGGTGGCGCGGACGGCCTCGGTGCGGGCGTCGCCCTTCTGGAGCAGCGCCTGCGTCACGACGTTGTGCAGGACCCGGGCGGTCGCCGGGTGCCGCTCGGTGAAGTAGGTGTCGAGCAGGTCCGGCTGGGCGACACCGTGGGCGACCTGGGCGAGCTTCCAGCCGAGGTTCACGGCGTCCTGGACGCCGAGCCCGATGCCCTGGCCACCCGTCGGCGGATGGACGTGGGCCGCGTCGCCGGCGATGAGCACCCGACCGGACCGGTAGGCCGTGGCCTGCGACGTGGCGTCGGTGAACCTCGAGAGCCAGGCCGGGTCGCGGACCCCGAAGTCGGTGCCGTAGACGGCGACCAGCGCCGCGCGGAGGTCGGCGGGTGTCGGCTCGGTGGCGGGCCCGAGCTCGCGCTCGGTGACGACGAACCCGACCGTCTGGCCGTCCACGACGTTGATGCCGTGGATGCCGATGTCGTCCTGGCGCAGGCCCGTGACGGGGTCCTGCGTCACCTCCGCCTCGCCGATCAGGTGGCTTCGAGTCGCCGGCGCGCCGACCATCTCGAGGCCAGCGGCGCGACGGACGATGCTGCGTCCGCCGTCCGCCCCGACGAGGTATGCCGTGTGCAGCCGCCCGCCGTCCGCGAGGGCCACGTCCACCCCGGCGTCGTCCTGGGTCAGTCCCCGGACCTCGACCCCGAACCGGACCGCGACCCCCAGCTCTGCCACCCACTCGCGCAGGATGCGTTCGACGTGGCCCTGCGAGAGGCCGAGCGTGTAGTTGTGGCGGGACGGGAGGGCACCGACGTCGAGCGGGATGCCGGCGAAGCTCATGGCCTGAAAGGTGTTGCCCTCGTTGAGGAACCGCTCGGCGATGCCGCGCTGGTCGAACAGCTCGACGGTACGGGCGTGGAACCCGCGCGCGCGGGTGCCGACCAGGTCTGGCGTCTGACGGCGCTCGAGGACGACGACCGGCACTCCTGCCAGGGCCAGCTCGCCCGCCAGCATCAGCCCCGTCGGCCCGGCCCCGACCACCGTGACCGGCGTCGAGCCACCGAGCTGATCACTCACTGCGCTGACGTCACTCGTGTCACTCATGGCGCTCCCGATCATGCCAGTCCGGAGTCGTTGCCGGTCGGCCATCGGTCACGGCACGGTCTCTCGTCGATCACTCCCCGGTCACGCCTCCCGCCCTACGGACACGAAAGACCATCGGCACGGTCACGTCCCGGTAACCATCGCTGCGCCCGGAAACCATTCGCTCCTACCTTCGGTCCAACGCACATCCGGGGACCTCGCCCCGGGCCGATGCAAGGGGGCACCACGATGGCAGCACCGAGAGTCCGCAGGGTCGTCAGCACCGTCGCCGTGGCAGCGCTCCTCGCAGCCACCGTCGCGGCGTGCGGGGGCGGAGGCAGCGACGGGGCCTCCGCCGAACGGAACCGCAACGGGAGCACCTACGGCGGAAAAGCCAATGGCAGCAACGGGAATGGCAACAACGGCAGCGGTCGCCCGCAGCAGGTCCAGCCCGGACCGAACGGGGGTCAGTACGTCTCCCCTGACGAGCCCATGCCCCCGGACGACGACCGGACCAGCCGCGAGCCGGTCATGACCGATCCCCGCGAGGACGCGCTCTCCACGTTCGCGCTGGACATCGACACCGGGTCCTACACGCGGTTCCGCGACGCCGTGAACCAGGGCTCCTCGGCCGTCGCCAGCGAGGTGCGCACCGAGGAGTTCGTCAACTACTTCGAGCAGGGCTATGCCACTCCCCGCGAGGGTCTCGACGTGAGCATCGACGCAGCCGCACTGCCGTTCCGCGCCGGTCACCGGCTGGTCCGGGTCGGTGTGAGCAGTGCGGCAGCAGACTCCGAGACCCGGCGCGACGCCGACCTCGTGCTGGTCGTGGACTGCTCGGGGTCGATGAGCCAGGACAACAAGATGGAGACGACCAAGTCCGCCCTGCACATCCTGACCGGGTCCTTGCGCTCGTCGGATCGCGTTGCGATGGTGTGCTATTCGACCGAGGCGGCGGTCGCCCTCGAGCCCACTCGTGCGTCCGACCGCCGCGCCATCGACCGGGCGATCGACTCGCTGCACCCCCAGGCGTCGACCAATGCCGAGGCGGGTCTCTCGCTCGGCTACGACCTCGCCCAGTCGATGCACGGCGAGGGGCGGATGTCCCGAGTCATCCTGGTCAGCGACGGCGTCGCCAACGTCGGCGCCACCGGCCCCGGGCAGATCCTCGAACGGATCAGCACGCAGGCCCGCGCCGGCACCAGCCTGATCTCGGTGGGCGTCGGCATCGCGGACTACAACGACCACCTGCTCGAGCAGCTCGCCGACCGCGGCGACGGCTGGCACGTCTACATCGACGACGCCACCGAGGCCGAACGGGTCTTCGCCACCGGCCTGACCGGCTCGCTGGTGGTGGCCGGCCGCGACGCCAAGGCCCAGGTGGAGTTCGACCCGGCCCAGGTCAAGGGCTACCGGCTGCTCGGGTACGAGAACCGCGACGTGGCCGACCAGGACTTCCGCAACGACGCCGTCGACGGCGGAGAGGTCTTCGCCGGACACACCACGACCGCCTTGTATGACGTCGAGCTGCGCAACGGAGCCGGCGACGGGTCGTTCGTGACGGCCACGGTGCGCTACCAGGACGACCGTGGACGTCCGGTCGAGCGCACCCGCCAGCTGCGCGACTCGGAGTGCGCGCGCCGGCTCGACCAGGCGTCACCGCGGCTGCGCCAGGACCTGGTCGTCGCCATGCTGGCCGACCACCTCACCGACGGCCCGTGGTCCGGATGGGTCAGCGCCGACACGCTGCGCGAAGAGGCTGCCGCCCTGCCCGACCTGCTGGACGGGGACAACGACGTCGCCGAGCTGGCCCGGCTCGTCGACCAGGCCACGACCTGATCGACGTGCGGCACGGTGGCCCGGCCCGAACGGGGCGGGGCGACCGCGCCGAGCCGACCGCCTGGACCCCGGCCGCGCCCGAAAACCTCGGCAGCGCCGTCGGGGTCCTCGGTAGCCTCCCCCGGATGAGCCCAGCCCACGACCAGGTCACCGACCCAGCCCACGACCAGGTCACCGACCCAGCCCACGACCAGGTCACCGACCCAGCCCACGACCAGGTCAGCGACCGAGCCAGCGAGGCGGCGGCGGACCTCGGGCCGGCGCCGCAGCGGCTGACCGTGACCGTCGAGGACGTGAGCCGGCTGGTGGCGGGGCAGTTCCCGCAGTGGTCGCACCTGCCGGTCGCCCCTGTCGTCCGGGGTGGCTGGGACAACGTCACCTTCCACCTCGGGGACGACCTGCTGGTGCGGCTGCCGAGCGCGACTCCCTACTCCCTCGCCGTCGAGAAGGAGCACCGCTGGCTGCCGGCCCTCGCAGCGCAGCTTCCCGTCCGGATCCCCACGCCCAGAGGGCTCGGCCGTCCGACCGACGACTACCCGCTGCCCTGGTCGGTCTACGGCTGGATCGCCGGCACACGACCGTCGCGGGCCCACCTCGCCGACCCGGTCGGGCTCGCCGACGACCTGGCCGGGTTCCTCGTGGCCCTGCGCGCGGTCGACCCCACCGGCGGACCGCGGCCCGGCGTGCACAACTGGTACCGCGGCGGCTCGCTGCGCACCTTCGACGACATCGCCCGACGCGCGATGGCCGACCTCGACGGCGAGCTCGACGTCGTGCTCGTGACCGAGGCCTGGGAGGACTCCCTCGCTGCGCCCTGGGATGGCGTGGACACGTGGTTCCACGGCGACGTCGCCGACGGGAACCTCCTCGTCGACGAGCAGGGCCGGCTCGTCGGCGTCATCGACTTCGGGACCTGCGGCGTGGGCGACCCCTCCTGTGACCTGGCGATCGCCTGGACCCTGCTCGACAAACCCGGTCGGCGGCTCTTGCGCGACCGGCTCGCCGTCGACGACGCGTCGTGGGCGCGCGGACGCGGCTGGGCCCTGTGGAAGGCGCTGCAGAACCTGTCGGGGGCCCTCGCCGACGGTGACCCCGGGGACGACGCCGACGACGCCGAGGTGGTCCAGCTCCGTGAGATCGTGACCGCCATCGTGGACGATTACTCCAGGAGCTGAGCCGGACTGCCGCGCTCCCGGGTGAGCCAGTGGTCGTAGGCGCCGACGGTGAGGTCCCACTGCACGCGGGCAGCGCCGGTGTCGGTGTGGTCGACGAGCTGGGCGTGGTAGCCGTGCCGGTGGACGATGGTGTGGTGTCGCCCGCACAGCAGCGCGGCGTTCGACAGGTCAGTGGCGCCGCCGTCGGCCCAGTGCTGCAGGTGGTGCCCGTCGCACCAGGACGCGGGGACGGTGCAGTCGGGGTAGGTGCATCCTCCGTCGCGCAACCACATCGCCCTGAGCTGGGCCGAGCTGAACAGGCGAAACCGGCGGCCCAGGTCCAGGAGCTGCCGGTCCGTGCCGAGGACGACCGGGATGACTCCTGCGTCGCACGCGACCCGGCGGGCATCCTCGGGAGCGATCAGCGTCCCCGCCGCGCCCGACGCCACCACCGTGGCGGAGCTCGTGCGCTGCACCAGGTCGTCGAGGGCGACGGTGACGAACAGCTCGGCCTTCGGCGTGGTCGCGACCCCGTCAGCGGATGCGACGCCACGCCGGACCACCTCGAGCAGGGCGTCCATCCGCCGCTGCCCGGACGGGCGCAGGTCGGGTGCACCGTCGACCGGACGTGGTGCGGACAGGCCCTGCACGGCGGCCTCGATCACCGCCATCGCTTCGGCGTCGACGACCATCGTGTACTCGAACAACCCGTCGCCCGCCGAGCCACCGCCGGCAGGACCCCACACCCCGCTGGGCTGCGACAGGCACCGCAGCTCACGGACCCGGTCGGCGTCGGCCTGGAGCTCCCCAGGCTGCCCGTACCTCGCGACCAGCCGCTCCCGCAGCCCGCGGACGTCCTTCGGCCGGCCCCACGACGCGACCTCGACCAGTCCCGCCAGCACCGCGGGCTCGGCGCCGTCGGCCAGCCGCGGGGCGAGCCGGTCCAGCTCCTCGACCACCACCTGGGCGGTCACCAACGGCACCCGGCCGGCCCGCACCTCCCTTGTCAGCGCGGCATACCGGTCGTCCGCGGCGGCTTCGGCCACCCGAACGACGCGCGCGGAGCCACCGGCCTTCAGTGCCGGGGAACGGTCCAGCAGCCACGCCGACGCGCCCGACCGGCCGCTGCCGGCCTCTCCGCGCTCGACCGCCTCGGCCACGGTGTCGACCTGCGCGGACTCGGCCCGCACCCGCAGCTCGTCCAGCAGGGACGCGAACTCGCCCAGCTGGTCGCCACCAGCGGCCCACAGCTCCCCGTCGATGCCGATCAGCGCCTCGCACGCAGCCGCCACCGCGGCGCGGCGCGCTCCGAACGTCATCCCCCCAGCCATGCACCAAACCTACACGGCACCCCTGACAGCCCGGTGATGCCGAATTCCCTTGGCAGACAATCGAATACGGTGCCGATACGGCATCAGTTGTCAACAGGCGCACGCAGCCCAGCCACCCATCCACAGGTGGCGTCTGGCAGGATCACGAACGTGCTGAGAGTGACGGTTCGTGGGGGCGGCCTGCGCCGCACCGTGCTCGGTTCGGGCGAGACCCTGCTCGTGGGCCGCGCGCCGGCGACCGTCCTCGCCGAGAGCGACGCCGTCGACCAGCTGCGTCACACCACCCTCGAGCTGCCTGACGCGGCAGCCCACGTCTCCCGGGTGGTCGCCGAGGTGGTCGTCGGCGAGGAGGTGGTGCGGCTGCGCTGGCACGGCTCCACCGAGGCCCAGCTGTCGAGCCTCTTCGACGCGCCGGGCGGCGCCCGCCGGGTGGCCCTCGGCACCGGCATGTCCGCGCTCCTCGACGAGGGCGAGAACCAGCTGCTGCTCCTCCGCGGCCGCGCCGACGCGGGTGGCAGCTTCTCCGACCTGACCCTCGACATCGAGGTCGACCAGCCGGCGCCCGACGAGCAGCCACCCCCGCCGCCACTCCCCCGACCCGTCGACGCGACCGCGACCGCTCCCGCCCCGGGTCTCGAGCCGTGGTCGAAGGAGTGGTTCGTGGCGCTCGCCCTCGCCGAGCCCTGGCTGACCGGCCTCGACGACTACCCGCGACCGCCGTCGAACCGCGAGATCTACGAGCGGGTCCGGGAGTGGCACGGCTACGCCTGGAACCTCGAGCGCCCGCAGCGGGTCGACGAGTCCATCCGCGCCGTCGCCGCCCTCGCCTTCGGCGCTGGCGACGACCCGTTCACGACCGGCACCGGTCGGGTCCAGAACGTCAGGTATGCCGTGGGGCTGCGAGCCGCCGAGACCCGCCTCGTGACCGCGGCTGACCTTGCAGGCGTCCGAGCCAAGGCTGCGGCCAGAGGCTTCAAGGAGTCCTGAGGCACGCTTGACATCCGTTGCGCTGCAACGGTTTCGAGCAGATCTCGCGCGCCACGCCAGACCGTCGGTGCGGCTCTCGAGAAACCGACAAGGTGGAAGTTTCCACCCCACTCGGCACAGACAGCGCCAGTCCGCCCCGCCTACCTTCCTCGTCAAGCGACACGACGAAGGAGGAGCGACGATGACCTACGACCGCAGCCGGTTCTACGGGATGGACCCCGACGAGGCCGAGCAAGGCTCTCGGCAGATGAACGAGGGCGCCGCGCAGGTGCGCGGGATGGTGGACCAGATCTCCGCGCTGTTGGGCGAGGTCGTCTGGGAGGGCGCGGACTCGCAGCGCTTCCTCGGCGACTGGGACGGCAGCCTCCGCCCCGAGCTCCACCGCGCGATGACGAACCTCCAGCAGAACGCCGACGAGCTCGGTCGCCGGGCGCAGCTGCAGCGGCAGGCGAGCAGCTGATGCCCGGCTTCCAGGGCGCGGACGTCGACGGGCTCGACCGCACCGCACAGACGATGCTCGATGCGTCGGAGGCCGCCACCGCTGTGGCCACGGCCCTCCAGGCCATCGTCGCGGCGCTCGAGGCGATGTCGTGGACGGGGTTCGCGGCCGCGCTCGCCGCCTACCTCAAGGGGGTCGTGATCCCCTGGGTGAAGGCCACCGCCGCGGCACTGAAGGCGTTCGGCCAGATCCTGCAGCTCGCGAGCAGCAGCCAGCGCGAGACCAGTGGGGACCGTCCGGTCGTCACCACCGGCGGCGGCAGCTACCAGACCCCGCAGCTGCCCACCGTCTCCGCCGCGAACGGCCCGACCATCGCGACCATCGAGATCCGCATCACCAACGGCCAGACCGGCCAGGGCTCAGGCGTGCAGGTCACCACCCCGACACTGCCCGGGCAGGTCACCGCCACCCCCCTCACCTCGGGCGGCACCGGAGCCGGCGTCGCCCCGACCACGCCGGTCGCGACCCCCGGCGGCAGCGGTCTCTCGACCGGCGCGCCCTCCGGGAGCAGCGACGGTGCGACCACACCCTCGGCCCCGAGCCCGGTCACCGTGGGATCCGGTTCGCTGGGATCCGGTTCCGGTTCCGGCTCCGGCGCGACCGGCGGCGCTGGCGCGGCCGGCGCCGGCACGGGATCCAGCGGGTGGGGCGGCAGCATCGGCGTCACGAGCCGACCCGACGGCGGCCTCGACGTGCAGGGCAGCTTCCACGGCACCATCGGGGCGACCCGACCGGCACCACGACGCCGACCGTGCCGATCTCGGGGCACACCAGTCTCGGCGGTGGGGTCACCAGCAGCGGCGACACCCCCGCAGGCACCGGAGCGGGCCTCAACGGCGCGCTCCTCGCGGCACCGCTCGGCCTCGCCGGACTGGGGGCAGCCGCCCTCGGTGGCCGCGGCGCGACGACGACCGGCGCGACGACGACCGGCGGCGACGACGCGGGCACCACGCCCGCCACCGGTACTGGAGGCACGACCGGCGGCGCCCCGACGGATGGCACCGGCAGCGCGACCACAGGCACCCCCACCGGCACGGACGGCGCCAGCGGCACCACGGGTGGCGAGCCCGCCGACGAGTCCGGTTGGCGGGTGCTGGCCGCCAGCGACGGAGCCGGGCACGTGAGCTTCTCGCTGGTTCCCGACACCGACACGGTCCCGACCGCCCTCGACGCCGGCACCACCGGCGCCCAGGCGCCACGGATTCTGGGTTGGTTCGACGGCGACGGTGACTACGGCTTCGTGGCCGACGACCTCGTCTTCACCACCCCTGCCGGCCAGGTCACGATCGACCACCTCACCCTCCAGGGCACCGTCGCCGACGACCTGGCCGTGGCCACCGCCGTCCGCGGCTGGTGGGCGCAGGCCCTCACCGAGGGCGCCGCCGGTGCGACCCCGGTCACCACCACCCCCAGCACCCCCGCCCCGACCCCCGCGCTCGTTGCGGCCCCGTAGGAGGACTTCATGACTGCCATCGCCGAGTACCCGAGCATGCTGCTCCCGGCCGCTCCCCCGTTCCGGCTCGAGGTGCCCGAGGGCTTCATCGCCCATGCCGCACCGCACGCCCTGGCCATGGTGCGGCGGGCCGACGGCTCGCGGGCCACGACCGAGCACGTCACGGTCACCTCCGAGCTGGTGCAGGCTGGCTCGTCCGCGCAGGACCTCGTCAGCGGCCTGGTCGCCGCCCACCCCACTGCGACCGTCGTCGAGGCGAGCGTGGGCGGCGACGCAACAGCCCGGGCCATCGTCTCGAGATCCGTTGCGGGACAGCAGGTCCACCAGTCCGTCGCCGTGCACGTCATGCCCACCAGGTATGCCGGCGACGTCACCACCGCGCTGACCGTCGTCGGCACCTGGCCCGAGCACGACGAGGACGCCGAGCGGACGATCCGTGGCGTGCAGGACTCGTTGCGCGTCGAGTCGCTGGGGGCTGACGGGGCTGAGCGCCACCAGCCGACCAGCACCACCGACCAGCACCACTGACCAGACCGACCAGCACCACCGACCAGACCGACCAGCACCACCGCAGGCACACACCATCGCAACAACCACACCATCGCAACAACCACAGAAAGAGGGACACACCATGAGCACCAACATCCAGGGGATGGACGTCGAGGCCGCCTTCAACCTCGTGCGGCTGATGACCACCGACGCCGAGCAGATCGACTCCCTGTCACGCAACCTCACCACCCAGCTGCACGGCACCACGTGGTACGGCAACGACGCCAACACGTTCCGTGGCGACTGGGACGGCCAGTACGTGCCGACCCTGCAGGCCATCACCAACGCCCTGCGCGAGAACGCCACGACGCTGCAGCGCCAGGCCGAGGACCAGGTCGCGGCGTCCAGCTGACCAGCCCGCGGGCGGCAGGAGTCCTTCGGTGGGCCCTGCCGCCCGCGACGTGCACCAGGGCAGAGAGCCGGCCAGCCGGCATACCCGAGAAGCGTTGGAGGACCACGGACATGTGGCGACTGAGCATCCTGCCCGCACCCGAGAGCGGCCTCGAGCCGTGCGACGTCGTGGTGCGCGCCGGTTCCGAAGCTGACGTCGCCGACCTGGCTCGCGCGCTCGGCCGCCACCTCGGCGGCGAGCGCCGCACGGCTCCGCTGCTGGCCCCGACGACCGACGGTCGTCCCTGGCCGGCCAGCCAGCGGCTCGACACCTGCGGGCTCAGGCACGGCAGCGTCGTGAACGTCACCACCGTCGGCGCGGACTGGCTCGACCGCCCTGCCGCCCGGCGCACCCCGGTCGCCACCCTGCGGGTGGTGGCCGGGCCCGACGCCGGCACCGAGGTGGCCCTGGAGGGCCAGTCGGTGAGCATCGGCCGGGCGGCGGCGTGCACGGTGCGGCTGAGCGACCCCCTCGTCTCCCGTTCGCACGCGCGGATCCTGGTGAGTGCCAGGCCGGTCGTCACCGACGAGGGGTCGGCCCACGGCACCACCGTCGGCGGGCGTCCGGTGCGGCGCGCGGAGAACGTCGAGTGGGGAGAGCCGGTCACGCTCGGCGGCACCACCCTCGTGCTCGAGCAGGGGGCAGGCGCCACCGCCACCGAGGTCTCCGTGGTGCGACCACCGCGTCTCGGCGAAGCGCTCCCGGTCGCCGAGCTGGACCTGCCGTCGCCTCCGCAGGCCCCGCGTCCGCGCCAGCTGCCGTGGGCCATGGTCGTCATGCCGCTGGTGCTGGGGATGGGGATGTTCGCGACGACCCGGAGCCGCTACGCGCTGATGTACGTGGCGGTCTGGCCGGTGATGATGCTGACCACCCACTGGATGCAGTCGCGCCAGCAGCGCAAGGAGCACCAGGCCGAGGTCGCGGCCTGGCGGGCCGAGGTGTCCGAGGTGTTCGCGACGCTCGACGACGCGGCCCGGGTGCAGCGACAGCGCCTCGACGCGGACGAGCCCCGCACTGCGGACCTTCGCTCGATCGCCGTCTCGGCAGAGAGCCGGCTGTGGCAGCGGCAGCGTCGGCACGACGACTTCCTCACCGTCACCACGGGCCGCGGGCCGGTGCCCGCGTCGTGCACGGCCAAGCCGGCCCGCAGCGGTGACCGGATCCTGCGGCAGGAGGTCAACGGCGCCCTCGCCGCACGAGCCCTGCTGCCCGACCTCCCGGTCCGGGTCCGGCTGGCCGAGCTGGCCTGCGTCGCCCTGGCGGCGAGCACCGACGAGGTGCGCCATGACGCCCTGCGAGCCCTGGTCACCCGACTCGCGGTGACGCACTCCCCCGCCGACCTGGCCTTCGCCGCGGTCCTGTCGCCGGCGAGCCGGCACGTCGAGACCTGGCTGCGGTGGCTGCCGCACACCGGTCGCCGGATCGACGGCTTGGCCCCGGTCGCCGTGGGGTCCGGCGAGGGCCTCACGCTCTTGCAGCAGGCCGTGGTCGACACGTCGTTCACCGGCGACCTCGTGATCCTCGTGGACCAGGCCGCCGGTGTGCCGGTGCGGGCCGTGGAGGCCCTGGTGGCCCAGGCGACCGCCCCGCAAACCCAGACCACCGCCGTGGCAGCGCCCAGCGGCGCCCAGGCCAGGCCGAGGGTGCACGTCCTGTGGTTCGGCACCTCGGCCGACTCGGCACCACCGTCGAGTGGTGCGGTGCTCACCGCCGACGGCGATCCCTGCGTGGCGCTGGGCGACCGCGGTGGAGTCACCCCGCTCACCGAGGTCGACCGCCTCGACCTGGCCACCGCGTGGCACGTCGCCCGCACCCTCAACGCCTGCCGCGACGAGGCGGCCCTGGTGCCCCCCGAGTCCGCGATGCCCGACGTCGTCCGGCTGACCGACCTGGGCGGGGACCTGCACGATCCCGGCGACACCGACGGGGTGCTGGCGCGGTGGGCGGCGAGCCGCGGGCTGCGGGCCCAGCTCGGCGCCGGCGCCGACGGTGTGGTGACCATCGACCTGCGCGAGGACGGCCCGCACGGGCTGGTGGCCGGGACCACCGGTTCGGGCAAGAGCGAGCTGCTGCAGACGCTGATCTGCTCGCTGGCGGTCAACAACCCGCCGAGCCGGATCACCTTCCTGCTGGTCGACTACAAGGGCGGGGCGGCGTTCCGCGAGTGCGCCGACCTGCCCCACAGCGTCGGTTACATCACCGACCTCACGCCCGCCCTGGTGCAGCGTGCGCTGGTCTCGCTGCACGCCGAGCTCACGACCCGCGAGCACCTGCTCGAGCGCTACGGTGCCAAGGACCTCGTCGCCCTCGAGCGCTCCCACCCCGAGGTGGCACCGCCCTCGCTCCTCATCTGTGTCGACGAGTTCGCCGCCCTGACCTCCGAGGTGCCGGAGTTCGTCGACGGGATGGTGAGCATCGCCCAGCGGGGCCGGTCGCTGGGCATGCACATGCTGCTCGCCACCCAACGCCCGGCCGGCGTCGTCACCCCGCAGATCAAGGCCAACACCGACCTGCGCATCGCCCTGCGCATCGCCTCGGAGGAGGACTCGCACGACGTGATCGACGCCCCGGACGCGGCCCGCCTGTCGCGGCGCACCCCCGGGCGGGCCTGGGTGCGCCGCACCGGGCACGGCACCACCGAGCTGGTCCAGGTCGCGTATGCCGGTGCCCGCGAACGGATGCGCGCGGCTGAGGAGCCCGTGCAGGTCGACGCCTTCAGCGCCTGCTCGGCGGAGCCCACGGCGAGCTCGGCGCCCACCGACCGCGAGACCACCGACCTCCACCCGCGCTCCGACCTGGACCGGCTCGTGACGGCGATCGGCGACGCCTTCGCCCGCAGCGGGACCGCCGCGCCACGCAAGCCGTGGCTGCCGGCCCTGCCCGAGGAGGTCCAGCTCGACGGATCGCGCGGTGTCAGCCTCACGACCAGTGACGGCGTGCAGCCGGTTGTCGGCCGTGGTGACGGCGAAGTGGTGATCGGTCTCATCGACCGGCCCGCGCAGCAGACCCAGCAGCCGCTCGTCGTCGACTACGCGAAGAACGGCCACCTGCTCGTCTTCGGCTCGTCCGGTTCGGGCAAGACCGAGACGCTGCGCACCATCGCCGTGAGCGCTTCGGCCGGACCGGGCGAGCCTGCGCCCTATGTCTACGCCCTCGACTGCGGCGGTGGGGGTCTGTCGGTGCTGTCACCGCTGTCCAGCGTCGGCGCCGTCGTGCCCGAGCAGACCCTCGACCGCTGCCTGCGACTGATCCGGATGGTGCACCGCACCGTCGTCGACCGCAACGCCACGCTGGCCGCGCACGGAGCCGCCGACCTGGCCGGTCTCGCAGCCGCCGGCGCACCCCTGCCCCGTATCCATCTGCTCATCGACAACCTCCCCGCCCTCGTCGACGCGGTCGAGCGGGGAGGCGCCGCCCGACGAGGCCACGTCGACCTGCTCCTCCAGGTGCTGCAGGAGGGGCGGCGCTGCGGCGTCCACGTCTCGGCCACCACGCCGCAACGGGTCGGGCTGCCCGCCGCGATGATGGCCTGCTTCGCCCAGCGGCTAGTCCTGCGGATGACCGTCGACGACGACTACGCCATGCTCGGCGCCCCGGTCGGCGTGGTCGACCGCGACAGTGCGCCCGGCCGGGGCCTGCACGGCGGCAGCGAGGTGCAGGTCGCCACCGTCGGAGGCGCCGGCACCCCGGAGCAGTCCGAGCGGCTCGCCGTCGTCGAGCGCGGCATCGCGCCCCGGTATGCCGGGCGGCCGGCTGTCGACGTGGCCGCCATGCCGGGGCGGTTGCCGACCTCGGCGCTGCCCGCGGGCGAGGCAGCCCGGCTGTGCGTCGCGGTGGAGGCCGACTTCGTGGGTGGGGTCTGGCTCGACCTGCGGGAGGGCCCGGTCACCGTGTTCGGTCGCCCGCGCAGCGGTCGGACCGGCTTCCTGCGGGCGGTGGCGGAGCTGGCCCGCCGCTCCGAGCACCCGCCGGCCCGGGTCGTGCTCGTCGGCCCGCGCGCAGCCGACAGCGCCGACGACCCGGTCTTCGACCTCGTCGCCGCCCAACCGGGCGAGGTCCTGGCTGCCCTCGACTCGCTGGCCGCACCCGCCACCGCACCGGCTGCCGACGACTGGACCCTGCTGCTGGTCGACGACGCCCACGAGTGGGAGCGGGGTGCCGAGGCGTCCGGCGTCGGGACCGGCGTCGGGACCGGCCTCGGGACCGGCGTCGGGACCGGCGTCGTGACCGGCCCGGGAAGAGGCGGAAGTTTCCGGGACATTTGTGACGCACTGGCGGCTAGCATCACGACTGCGCAGGAACAGGGCACTGCGGTCGTCCTCACCGGAGACCCCGACGAGGCACGAGCGAGGCAACACCTGGCGGGTCCCGTGCGGGCCGCCCGGCAGGGACGTCGCACGGTGCTGTTGTCGCCGGACCTCGCCGACGGAGCACTCGCATCGGTGATGATCCCGGGGACCACCTTGGAACCCACCGCAGGGGTGGGACGAGGCGTGCTCTGCGTCGGAGGACAGGTGCAGGTGGTGCAGCTCGCCACCGCACCGGCCGCAACGTCAGAGATGGGGGCCTGAGATGGCACGTCGAGGTTGGCGAGGGTGGACCGGCGCAGCCGGACGAGCCTGGGAGAAGGGTGCCGTCGAGGTCGGCGCCGTCGCCGTGGCCGCGTCGCTGCTCGTGGGCGCCGTGGCCGGCCAGGGGCTCGCCAGCGTGGCGCTCGACGTCGCGGACGGTCTCACCTGGCTGCCCGACAACGCCACCGGACAGGTCGTCCAGGTCAACCCGAGCACGGGCGCTCCCCAGGCGCGGCTGCAGCTCGGCGGGGCCGGCAGCGACCTGCAGATCAACCAGCGCGACGGACGCCTCCTCGTCACCGACGGGGCCACCGGTCAGGTGAGCTCGATCAACCTCGCGACGTTGCTGGCCAGTGGTCGGCGCTCAGCCGCGCCCGGCGGCCACACCAAGCTCCTCGTCGGCGCAGGACGGGTCTACCTCGTCGACCTCGACCAGGGCTCGCTGCGACGGGTCGACCCGATCACCCTCACCGACCTGGGCAGCGAGCTGCGGGTCGGCAAGCTGGCCGACGCGGTCATCGACGGAGGCGGCACGATCTGGCTCGCGCAGGCCGACGGCCGGGTCGTCTCGGTGCGCTGGTCCGACGCGGCGGACCGCTTCATCGGCCAGCAGGACCACCCCGTGAAGGGCGCCGGCCCCGGCACGCGGCTGGTGGCCCACCCGCGGGGGGTCACGGCCTTCGGACCGGACGGCGGGGTGGTCGTGCAGATCGGCACGAACTCCGACGTCGCCGTCGCCCTGCCCGACCTGCGTGGTGACATCGAGGCCGCCTCGGAGTCGCCGTCCTCGCTGGTCGCTGCCGCCGCGACCGACCTCGGCCGGGTGGTGCTGCTCTCCGGCGGCCAGGCGCACGAGCTCAGCCTGAGCGACCTCGGCTGCTCGGCCCCGCAGAAGCCCACCGTGTTCGGGGGCAAGGTCTACGTGCCGTGCGGGGGCGCCGGGCGCGTCGTCGTGCTCGGCCCCGACGGACGACGGGCCTCCCCTGACATCCTCACCGCGGACCGCCAGACCCCCACCCTGGTCGTGGACGACGGGCGCCTCGTCGTCTCGACGCCCGGTGCGGCCACCGGTGTCGTCGTGGACCCGAACGGCGCCAGCCACACCATCAAGCTCAAGGACGAGACCGTCCCGGTGCGCCAGGTCGACACGCCCCCGCCGCCGCCGGTGATCCCGCCGGTGCCGCCGGCCCTGGTGCAACCCACCCCCACCCCGTCCGCCTCGCGACCGCCGGAGTCGCCCAAGCCGACGAGCACCGACCGGCCGCAGGGCTCGCAGGGTTCCGGCGGCAGCTCGGGCAACGGCCAGGGCACTGGCGGCGACGGGCCGCCGGTCGGCACGCCCTCGGGCACCCCCACCGGCTCCACCCCGGGCAGCGGTCCCGAGGCCGTCACCGCTGTCATGGCCACCGCACGCAGCAACGGCGAGGTCACCGTCGTCTGGACCCCCGGCCCCAGCAAGGTCGACGGCTACACCGTCACCCCGGTGGGCGGCGGGCTCAGCACCTCCGCCCCCGGCGATGCCACGACGGCCCAGGTCATCGGGCTCCAGGCCGGCCGCACCGTCTCCTTCGTGGTCACGGCGGTCAAGGGGCGGGCTTCGACGGCGTCGCGTCCCAGCAACGAGGTGACCGTCGCCGGAGGCGCCACCCCGACGCCCACGCCCACCCCGACGCCCACCCCCACACCGACGCCCACTCCTGAGCCGACGCCGACCCCCACACCCACACCGACTCCCACTCCGACTCCCACTCCGACACCGACCCCCACGACCGACCAGGTGCCCGCGGCGGGGGCCGCCGTCGTGACGAACGTCTACGAGTCCGGCTACAGCATCGGCGACCCGATCTACGCCGAGATCGGCGGCGCCTGGGCGAGCCACCCCGGCACCTGCGCGATCGTCAAGACCGTCAACGGCGCTGCTCCCGTCACCGTCGCCATGAGTGGCTGCGGCGCCCAGACCGTGCAGGTCGGCACGATGATGCGGATGGGCAAGGAGTACACCATCGCGGTCCGTGCCACGAGCGTCGACGGCACGCGCACCGCTGACTCCGCGACCCAGACCTACTACGCCGAGGGCACCGGATCCTGTTACAGCGCACCGGCATCCTTCGTCCCGGAGGAAGGGCTGCCTGAGGGCTTCCTTGCCCTCGAGGTGATCTCGACGCCCGCCCTGCCGCCCTGCGACTGCGGTGGCACCACCGGTCGGATCTGCCCGGTGACCCCGTCGGTCGGCCCCGCTGCGGGCACGGTCCCGGGTGGCACCGACGGCCGCTTCGCCTGGGCCGGGGCGCTCTTCGGTGGGGCCGCCCTGCTCCGCACGCTCCGGCTGCGAGGTCGGGGACGGGTCGAGGGCGCGGACGACCCGACCGGCCGCCCCGCGGCATACCGACCACGACCCGACCTGTCCGGAGGCCGACGACCATGACCACGCGAGCATGACCACGACCGCGGGAGCCGCTCCCATGACCGAGGCGGAGGTCGCGGCGTTCCGCCAGCTGCACAGCCAGGTCGTCGACGCCGTCGAGGGCGCCGTCCACGGCAAGCGCGCCGTGGTCGAGCTCGTCGTGATGACGATGTTCGCGGGCGGTCACGTGCTGCTCGAGGACGTGCCCGGCACCGGCAAGACCACGCTCGCCCGCGCGGTCGCGGGGGCGCTCGGGGGCAAGTCGAGCCGCGTGCAGTTCACCCCCGACCTGCTCCCGAGCGATGTCACCGGCACCACGGTGTACGACCAGCACTCCGGCGAGATCCGGTTCCGCGAGGGCCCCGTCTTCAGCCACGTCGTCCTGGCCGACGAGATCAACCGGGCCGCCGCCAAGACCCAGTCGGCGCTGCTGGAGGTGATGGAGGAGCACACCGTCACCGTCGACGGGGTCCCCCACCCCGTGCCCACGCCGTTCCTCGTCGTCGCGACCCAGAACCCCGTGGACCTGGACGGCACCTACCGTCTCCCCGAGGCCCAGCTCGACCGGTTCATGATCCGCACGACGATCGGCTACCCCGACAGCGAGTTCGAGATCGGGGTGCTGCGCCCGGGGACCGGGGCCGGCAACGTCTCGGCCGTCGCCACGGTCACCGACCCCGAGACCGTCGCGCGCCACACCGAGCAGCTCGCCCGGCTGCACGTCGCCGACGAGATCCTGCGCTATGTCAGGGCGCTCGGCGCCGCCACGCGGGCCGACGCGCGGCTGCGGATGGGGGCCAGCACCCGTGGCTTGCGCTCCCTCGTGCGGGCCGCGCAGGTGCACGCCGCGGCGCAGGGTCGGCACTTCGTCGTCCCCAATGACGTGCAGCGGCTGGCCGGACCGGTGCTCTCGCACCGCGTGATCGTGCACCGCGACGTGGCCGTCGGCGGGACCACCGGCGCTGACGTCGTGGGCGAGATCGTCGAGACCACCGCGGTGCCGCGGCCCAGCGCGGGCTGACCCGTGGCGACGGACCCGGGGACCGGCGAAGTCGCCCGCACCCGGCCGGGGGTGCGCGGCGCGACGGTGCGCCGGCCGGGGGTGCGCGGCGCGACGGTGCGCCCCAGCGCCCGGGGCTGGGTGGTGCTGGCGACGGGGGCAGTGCTTACGGTGGCGGGTGTGTCGGCTGGTTACCCCACCGTGCGCGGGCTCGGCCTGGCCCTGCTCGCCCTCGAGGTGGTCAGCCTCGCGAGCGTCCTGCTGCGGCTGCCCGTCTCCGTGCACCGGACGATCGCGCCGTCGAGGGTGGCGCGGCTCGACCCGTGCCAGGGCCGGCTCGCCCTGACCAGCTCGTCCGGGCGGTTCGGAGTCAGCCTCGACGCGCAGGACCGGGTCGGTGGGCGCCCGGTCGACATCGACGTGCCCTGGCTCGCGCCAGGAGAGACGCGCGAGGTCGTCTTCGACCTCCCCACCGAACGCATGGGCCGCCTCGCCATCGGCCCGATGACGCTGCGCCGCAACGGTTTTGCGGGGTTGTGGCTCCGCGTCATGGATCTCGGCGACACCCGCGACCTCCTCGTCACGCCTCAGCTGCACCGTTGCACGGGCGTGCCCTCGGGCCTCACCCGCGGACATGCCGGGGCCGACGAACGCGTCGAGCGGGGCGGCACCGACCTCACCGGCCTGCGCGAGTACGTCCCCGGCGACGACCTCCGTCGGCTGCACTGGGCCACGACGGCGCGCACCGGCACCCTGATGATCCGCGAGGACAGCGACCCGTCCCGCGCCCACCTCACCGTCCTCGTCGACGACTCCCCGGCCAGCACCCGCGAGCCGGGCGACCTCGACGAGATGGCCGACGTCGCCGCCAGCCTGCTGCGCGCCGCGGTGGCCGACGGCAACCCGTGTCGGCTCGTCTCGATCAGCGGTCGGGCCGACGTCGACCTGCCCGCCGGCATCGGGGTGGCGGTCGACCCGGTCGGGGTGCTCGAGCCGGCCCTGGTCGCCCTGTGCGACCTGGCCGCCGAGATCGGTCCGCAGCAGCCCGCGATCCCCGCCCTGCACGGCACCGATGTGCTCGTGGTGGTCGGTAGCCGGCACAGCGACCGCACCCGCCTCGCGACCATCGCCGGTGGTCTGCGGCCGACACTGCTGCTCGTCGACCCGACTGCCGAGGCGCCCATCACGTGGGCGGCAGGCGCAGCCACCCTGTCGGGCGCCCGGGCCCGCGACGTGCTGGCGACCTGGGACGCGGTGCGGTCGTGACCCGTCCCCTGGCTGCCCGGCTGCTCTGGTGCGTCGCCCTCCTGACGACGGCCGCACTCGCCTTCACGCCCGCCTACTCCGGGCGCCTCCTCGGGCTCCCCGTCCTCGCCCCGCTCGTGGTCCTGGCGACGTGCGTCGCCGGTCTGCTCGCGGTCGCCACTGCCGCCCTGCGGCTGCCGCGCTGGAGCGCCGCCCTGGCCACCTCGATCCTCACGACGGTGGCGCTCTCCCTCGCCACCCCCGACCTGCTCGACGCCCTGCCCCGCCTGCTCACCGCGCCGCGCCCGGCACCGGCCGCCGCGGCATACCTGGCTCCGGTGCTGGCCGTCGTGTTCGTGCTGTCCGTCGTCGCCACCCTCGCCGAGACCCGCGCCCGCGCCTCGGCGGGCGTGCCGGTCGCCGTGGCGGCCGCCCTCTACCTCCTCGCCGCGCTGCTCACCGCCGGCCGCGCCGACGGATCCGGCCTGCTCGCCCTGGTCCTCCTCGTCACCGCCGTCGGTGGCTGGACCCTCCTGCCCCGGTCTGCCGACGGCGGGGTCACCCGGTCCCCGCGCCGACCCCGGGGTGCGGCGGTGCGGGCAGGTGTCGCGGCGCTCGCCGCCGCCGCCGTCGTGGCCCCGCTCGCCGCGCTCGGGAGCCCTGGTGCCGACGCGTTCGAGCCGCGCAGCCTGGTGCACACCCCGCGGCAGGAGGCGCAGGTGCTCAGCCCCCTGCCGATGCTGCCCGTCTGGGCGGACCAGAGCGACCTGCCCCTGGTGCGGGTCGACGGCACCGCGCCGGGTCGGCTGGTGCTCGCGGTGCTGCCGGACTTCGACGGGGCGACGTGGAGCAACCGCGGACGGTTCACCGTCCCGGGCGCAGAGCCGGTCGCCGACCTGCCGGCGGGGGCCGACCAGCTCCCCTACTCCGTGACCGTGCACGTCGACACGCTCACCGGGGGCTGGGTCCCGTCGGCCGGTCACCCCACGAGCATCGACCTCGACGACCTGCGGGTCGACGCCGACTCGGGCGCCCTGGTCAGCCTGGGCGGGTTGCGGGAGGGCCAGTCCTACCGCCTCTCGGGCCGGGTGGGTGCCGCCGACGACGCCACCCTCGCAGCCGCAGCCGTGCCCACGCAGGCGCTCGCCGCGCGCTACCTGCGGACCCCGCAGCTGCCTCGCGCCTTCGGCGACTACGCACGGACCGGGGTGGCGAAGGCGACCTCGCGGCTGGAGCAGGCCGTGGCGCTCGAGGAGCTGGTGCGCTCGGGACGGGCCTTCAGCCCCAAGGCCCCCAGCGGGTCGTCCTACGCCCAGCTCACCCAGTTCCTCTTTCCCAGCAGGGGCAGCTCGATCGGCACGAGCGAGCAGTTCGCCGCGTCCTACGTCGTGCTGGCGCGGTCGATCGGGCTCCCCTCCCGGCTGGTGGTCGGCCTCCAGGTGCCGTCGGGTGCGAGCAGTCCCGTGACCCTCACCGGCGGTGACGTGCTGGCCTGGCCCGAGGTGTACTTCAGCGACCTCGGCTGGGTGCCCTTCGACCCGACCCCCACGCAGACCGGCGCGGCCCGCAGCGCACCTCGGCAGGAGGTGCTCGACCGCCTCGGCGAGTCGGCGAAGCCTGCCGACGACGGCACCGACGCCCTGCGCCCGGGCCCCGGCCCCGGTGCCGGGGAGGAGGGCCAGCGCCCTTCGGTGACCCACCGCCTGGCGCTGCTGGGCTCCGGGCTCGGAGCGCTGGTGCTCCTCGGCCTGCTGGTCCTCGCAGTCGGTCGCACCCGACGGCGCACCCGGTTGCGGCGGCTCGGGGCACTGGGAGCGTGGCAGCACCAGGTCGACGCACTGGTCCTGGCCGGCACCCCGCCCAGGGGGCCCGAGTCGGCCGCCGACGTCACCGCCCGGATCACCGCGACGCACCCCCGGCTCGCCGAGTCAGGCCTGCCGGTGAGCCTGCTCGAGCGGGCCGAGCGGGCTGCCTACGCCCCCACCACCCCGGACGCCCACACCAGCCCCCCGCCAGCTGCCCCGGGGTCCGACGACTCCTGGGCGCAGGCGGTCGCGATCACGACGGCGATCCGCCGAGCCGCTCCCTGGTGGCGCAGGGCCGTCTGGCACCTCGACCCCCGGGTGCTGCGGGGCAGACGGTCGCGCTGACGGGGTCGCGGCAGAGGTCAGTTGCGCTGGACACAGGCGGGCGCGGTGGCTCCGCCGTCCTGCACGCCGTCCACGAACACCAGGGCGGCGACCTGCACGCAGACCTTCGTGGCCGCCGGGTCGAGTCCCTCGAGGCTGAACGACGTCGAGCCCTTCGCGACCTGGACCACGTTGTTCTGCCGGCCGCCGGTCACGTCGACGACGAGGAACTGCGCCCGGCCACCGGTCTGGTCCTTCCAGGTGAGCTCGAGCGCCGACCCCTTGTCGGTGAGCTGCAGGTCAGTGGGGGCCAGGTCGGGGTTGCCGATGTCGTAGGCCTGGCTGGTCACCGAGCCGGTCGGCGCCGTCGAGACGGTCGGCACCGGGGCGGCGGTGACCTTCGTGGTGCTGCTCGCTGCGGGCGTTCCCCCGGAGCCACCGGCGACCTTCGCGACGATCCCGACGGTCAGGCCGAGCAGGAGCGCGACCACCGCGACCGCGAGCACCCGGAACCGGGACCGGGACCCGTCCCCGTCGTGGCCACCGGCACCGTCGACCGCGCCGGCCGGTGGGCGCCCCGCGTCCCCCGTCGCGTCGGCGTCCAGCGGCGCCCGACCGGTCGGCTCGGCGTCCGTGCTCGCAGGCCCGGCCCGGTCGGCCCGCTCGGCCCGGTCGGCGCGCTCGGGTGCGAGATGAGCCATCGCCGACGTGGCGGGCAACGGCTGGGCGGTGGCGAGGGCTGCGGGAGCTGGCGGCTCGACGGGACCACCGGGCGTGCCGGGTGGCACTGCCTCCGCGTGGACGGCGGCCGGGTCGGCCCCGGTCGGGACAGCGGGAGCCTCGACCGAGGAAGCGGGTGCGGCTGCGGCTGCGGCTGCGGCTGCGGGAGCCTCGACCGAGGAAGCGGCTGCGGCTGCGGCTGCGGCTGCCGGAGCCTCGACCGAGGCAGGATCGGCGGCGGGTACGGCGCGGTCAGCCACCGGGGCTGCCGGAGCCACGGGCAGCGGGGCCGGCGCGGGGTCGGCCCGGGTGGGTGCGGCCCCGGGCTGCCACGCCCACTGCTCGCTCGACAGCACCCCCAGCTGCTGGCGCAGGACCGCCATCGAGGGTCGCTGCGCCGGGTCGGCCGACAGGCAGCCGTCGAGCAGCTCGGCCAGCGAGGGCGGCACGTCGTCGCGGCGCAGCACCCGCCGCTCGCCGCGGCGCACCCGCCCGAGGTACGCCAGCGCCGTGTCGTCGGCCGGGTCGTCGGTGGCGAACGGAGCCCGCCCGTCGAGCAGGGTGAACACGGTGGAGCCCAGCGACCAGATGTCGTCGGCTGCCGTCGGGGGCCGGCCGTCGAGCACCTGCGGCGAGGCGTGCCGGTAGGAGAACCGCTCGAGCGATGCGGTGTGACCCGCGTCGGCCATCCGCGCGATCCCGAAGTCGGCGAGCACGTAGGACGTGGGCAGCACCAGCACGTTCTGGGGTTTGACGTCCCGGTGCAGGACGCCGTGGCTGTGCGCGAAGTCGAGGGCGTCGGCGACGGCCGAGGCCGCCTTGACCACGTCGGCCACCGGCAGGGGCCCGGTGGCGGCCAGGCGGTCGTGCAGCGAGCCGAGCTCGTGGTACTCCATCACGATCGCCGCCCGGCCGTCGGCGGTCGTGCCGGTGTCGAGGACGGTGACGATGTGGGGGTGCTGGCGCCCGAGCCCGAGCGTGATCTCGAGCTCGCGGCTGAACCGTGCGCCGCTCGAGGACGCCTCGACGTCGACGGTCTTGACGGCCACGTGCCGGTCGAGCGCGTTCTGCCTGGCTCGGTAGACCACGCTGTCGCCACCGCGGGCGATCTCGACGAAGTCGCTGTAGCCGGCCAGCCCGATGCCGACCTCGCCCGACGCGGGCGCAGGGGGCGCCCACGCGCTGTCGGGCACGCTCGAGCCGTGGACCCCCTCACTCATGGGCACATCATGCCCGAACGGACGAACCCACACGTCTGCGACTCCGGGGCCTTGACCAGTCTTTGAAGGGTTTCCCCCACCCTGGCGTGGTCAACCCATCAAAGACCGGCCGCCCTGGCACCAGGGACAGGTATGCCGCGTGCGGACGTCCGCACGCGGCATACCTCGGGGTGTTGGTCGGGTCAGGCGTTGGCGACCAGGCCGAGCTCGCTCGTGCTGGCCAGCCCGGCGTGCTTGGGCAGGACGCGGACGGTGTAGCCGAACGAGCCCGTGCGCGACAGCGCGAGGTCGCCGGCGAAGTGGTGCCGGCCGCCCTCGTAGGACTCGACGAACTGCAGCGACTCGCTCACGACGTCACGCAGCTCGTCGGAGTCGCGGGCGGTGCCGTGGACGACCTGCACGTCGACCTCGTCGGGGCTCAGCGCGCCGAGCGTGACGTAGGCGTTGACGTGCAGCGTCTCGCCGATCTCGGGGCTGTCGCCGACACCGGTCGACTCGACGTGGTCGACATGGACGGTCGGCCACGCAGCCTTGACCTTGGCCTTGTAGGCCGCCAGGTCGCGAGCGCCCTCGAAGGTCTCGCCGTTGAGCGCCCAGCCGGCGCGAGCGGCAGGCCCGTAGAGCTGGGTGGTGTAGTCGCGCACCATCCGGCTGGCCAGCACCTTCGGACCCAGGGTCGCCAGGGTGTGCGTGATCATCGAGATCCAGTTCTGCGGGAGGCCCTCGGCGTCGACGTCGTAGAACCGCGGTGCCACCGAGTTCTCGATGAGGTCGTAGAGCGCGGCCGCCTCGATGTCGTCGCGGCGCTCGGCGTCCTCGACGCCGTCGGCGGTGGGGATGGCCCAGCCGTTCTCACCGTCGAACCACTCGTCCCACCACCCGTCGAGGATCGACAGGTTGAGGCCGCCGTTGAGGGCGGCCTTCATGCCGGAGGTGCCGCAGGCCTCGAACGGGCGCAGCGGGTTGTTCAGCCAGACGTCGCAGCCCGGGTAGAGGTACTGCGCCATCGCGATGTCGTAGTTCGGGAGGAACACGATGCGGTGCCGGATCTCGGGGTCGTCGGCGAAGCGGACCATCTGCTGGATGAGCTGCTTGCCGGTCTCGTCGGCGGGGTGCGACTTGCCGGCGATGACGAGCTGGATCGGGCGCTTCTCGTCGAGCAGGAGTCGCTTGAGCCGGGCGGGGTCGCGCAGCATCAGGGTGAGCCGCTTGTAGGTCGGCACGCGGCGGGCGAAGCCGATAGTGAGCACGTCGGGGTCGAGGATGTCGTCGACCCAGCCGAGCTCGGCCGGGCTGGCACCGCGCTTCTTCCACGAGGACTTCGTGCGGCGACGGGCCTCGTCGACCAGCTGCTGGCGCATCTCGCGCTTGGTCGACCAGATCGCGTCGCGCGGGATGTCACCGATCCGGTCCCAGGCGTTGTCACGCTCGATGTCGGTGGTGCCGAGGTGCTTCGCGGCGACCTCGTAGACCTTGCGGTCGACCCAGGTGCCGGCGTGGACGCCGTTGGTGACGCTCGAGATCGGCACCTCGTCGTCGTCGAAGCCCGGCCACAGGCCGTCGAACATCCCGCGGCTGACGACGCCGTGCAGCTGGGACACGCCGTTGGCGCGCTGGCCCAGGCGCAGGCCCATGACGGCCATGTTGAACATGCCGGCCTGGCCACCCGGGTAGTCCTCGGCGCCGAGGGCGAGCAGCCGCTCGACCGGCACGCCCTCGACGGCGCGCTCGCCGCCGAAGTGGCGGGTGATCAGCTCGGCGTCGAAGCGGTCGATGCCGGCCGGCACCGGGGTGTGCGTGGTGAAGACGGTCGCGGCGCGGACCGCCTCGAGGGCCTCGTCGAAGGAGAGCCCGGCCGACGCGGTGAGCTCGTGGATCCGCTCGATGCCGAGGAAGCCGGCGTGGCCCTCGTTGGTGTGGTAGACGTCCGGCGTCGGGGCGCCGGTGAGGCGCGACCACAGGCGCAGGGCGCGGACACCGCCGATGCCGAGCAGCATCTCCTGCTGGAGGCGCTGCTCACCACCGCCGCCGTAGAGGCGGTTGGTGATGTTGCGGGCGGCCTCGTCGTTGTCGGGCACGTCGGAGTCGAGGAGTAGCAGCGGCACCCGGCCGACCTGCGCCTTGAGCACGTGGGCGTGCAGCACGCGCCCGCCCGGCAGGTCGAGGGTGATGACGCACGGCGTGCCGTCGTCCTCGCGCAGCAGGCTGAGCGGCAGGCCGTCCGGGTCGAGGACCGGGTAGGTCTCCTGCTGCCAGCCGTCGCGGTTCAGGCTCTGCTTGAAGTAGCCGGTCTTGTAGAACAGGCCGACGCCGACGATCGGGACACCGAGGTCGGAGGCGGTCTTGAGGTGGTCACCCGCGAGGATGCCCAGACCGCCGGAGTACTGCGGCAGCACCTCGGTGATGCCGAACTCGGGGCTGAAGTAGCCGATCGCCTTCGGGGCGCCACCCTCGACCTCGTCGGCCCAGGCCTGGAACCAGCGCGGCTCCGACAGGTAGGTGTCGAGGTCGGACTTCGCCGCCGCGACGGCTGCCACGAACTCCGAGTCGCCGGCGAGGTCGCCGAGCTCCTGCGGCGAGAGTGCCGAGAGGAGCCGCACCGGGTCCTTGCGCACCTTGTCCCAGCGCTGCGGGTCGATCCGCTGGAAGAGGTCGCGCGTGGGTGGGTGCCAGGACCAGCGCAGGTTGCTCGCGAGGTCGCCGAGGGCCGCGATGGGCTCGGGCAGGACAGTACGGACGCTGAAGCGTCGGATCGCCTTCACGAGGGGCATCCTAAGGCCTGCGACGCCGTGTCAATGACGCCTTCTTGCAGAACTTTCAAGATTTTTCAGGCGCCCTGCCCATCTCTGCACGTGGGGAGGTGCGCGAGGGGCCGACCGAGTAGCGTCGGGCGCGTGACAGCGAAGCCACCGGCAGCCATGCCCGTCCCTCCTGACGCACCCAAGACCGGGAAACCTGACAAGCCCGGTCGACGACCCCCGGCGACCAAGGCGCCGGCTCCTCCACCTTCCCCAGCGCCCTCCCCAGCGCCCGCCGCCTCGACCCCCACCACCGCGCCCACGACGACCCGTCCCCAGGTCGCCATCGGGCGGATCCCGGTCCAGGACGTCAGCCCGGTCGTCGACGGCGGGGCCCGACCGGCCAAGGCGGTCGTGGGCGAGCAGTTCAGCATCGGGGCCACGGTCTTCCGCGAGGGCCACGACGCCGTCAACGCCTCGGTCGTGCTCGTCACCCCGGACGGCACGGAGCGGGTCCTGCCGATGACCCCGGTCAACCCGGGGCTGAACACCTGGACGGCCGTCGTCGAGCCCGACGCCGTCGGCTGGTGGTCCTACCGCGTCGAGGGCTGGTCCGACCCCTACGGCACCTGGGACCACGACGCCACGATCAAGGTGGCCGCCGACGTCGACGCCGAGCTGATGCTCGAGGAGGGTGCGCGGGTGCTCGAGCGCGCCATCGCCGAGGTGGACCGCACGGCCGAGCAGACCACCGTCCTCGCCGACGCCGTCACCGCGCTGCGCGACACCGGGCGCCCACCACTGGCCCGCCTGCACGCGGGCACCGACCCGTCGGTGCGGGCCGAGCTCGCCGCGCGGCCGCTGCGCGACCACGTGAGCCCGTCCACGGCATACCCGTTGCTCGTCGAGCGTGAGCGTGCGCTGTATGGCGCGTGGTACGAGATCTTCCCGCGCTCCGAGGGCGCGGTGCAGGACCCCGAGACCGGGAAGTGGACGTCGGGCACGCTCCGCACCGCCGCGAAGCGCCTGCCGGCCATCGCCGGGATGGGCTTCGACGTGGTCTACCTGACCCCCATCCACCCGATCGGCACGACCAACCGCAAGGGACCCAACAACACCCTCGACGCCGGTCCGGACGACCCGGGCAGCCCCTACGGCATCGGCACCGCCGACGGCGGCCACGACGCCATCCACCCGGACCTCGGCACCTTCGACGACTTCGACTTCTTCGTCGCGCAGGCCGAGGGGCTGGGGTTGGAGGTCGCGATGGACATCGCGCTGCAGGCCTCCCCCGACCACCCCTACGTCACCACCCACCCCGAGTGGTTCAAGCACCGGGCCGACGGCACCATCGCCTACGCCGAGAACCCGCCCAAGAAGTACCAGGACATCTACCCGCTGTACTTCGACAACGACCCAGCCGGGTCGTACGCGGAGATGCGCCGGGTGATCCAGGTGTGGATCGACCACGGGGTCAAGATCTTCCGGGTCGACAACCCCCACACCAAGCCGGTGGAGTTCTGGCAGTGGCTGATCGACGACGTGGCCAAGGACCACCCCGACGTGATCTGGCTGGCCGAGGCGTTCACCACGCCCGCGATGATGCACTCGCTCGGCAAGATCGGCTTCCAGCAGTCCTACACCTACTACGCGTGGCGCAACCAGAAGTGGGAGCTCGAGGAGTACCTCCGCGAGCTCTCGGGCGACGCGGCCGCCTACATGCGTCCGTCGTTCTGGCCGACCACCCACGACATCCTCACGCCCTACATGCAGTTCGGTGGCCCCGAGGCGTGGAAGCTGCGTGCGGTGCTGGCGGCGACGCTGGTCCCGACCTACGGCATCTACGCCGGCTACGAGCTGGTCGAGTGCGTGGCCCGCCCGGGCGCCGAGGAGCAGATCGACAACGAGAAGTACCAGTACAAGAACCGCCGCTGGGAGGACTACGAGCCCGGTGGCGTGAAGGAGGGTCAGTCGCTGGCCGGCTACCTCACCCGGATCAACGAGATCCGACGCGAGCACCCGGCGCTGCACTGGCTCCGCAACATCACGTTCCACCACGTCGACGACGAGAACATCATGGCGTTCTCCAAGCGGCGCGTGCTGCCGGACGGCACCGACGACATCATCGTCGTGATCGCCAACCTCGACCCGCACAGCACCCGCGAGTCGACCGTCCACCTCGACATGCCCGCCCTCGGCCTCGACTACCACGACGGGATCGCGGCGCAGGACCTCATCACCGGGGCCTCATGGCACTGGGGCGAGCACGTCTACGTCCGACTCGGACCGGAGACCGAGCCCGTCCACGTCGTCGCGGTCCGGAGGTTCTGATGCAGGGGCTCAACCTCGCCCAGCCCGGGCTCCGCAACGACCCCGAGTGGTTCAAGACCGCCGTGTTCTACGAGGTGCTCGTCCGCGGTTTCGGCGACTCCAACGGCTCCGGCTCCGGCGACTTCACCGGGCTGATCGGCCGGCTCGACTACCTCGCCTGGCTCGGGGTCGACTGCCTGTGGCTGCCGCCGTTCTACGCCTCACCGCTGCGCGACGGCGGCTACGACATCGCCGACTACACCGCGGTGCTGCCCGAGTTCGGCACGCTGCCCGACTTCCAGGAGCTGGTGTCGCAGGCGCACGCCCGCGGCATCCGGGTCATCACCGACTTCGTGATGAACCACACCAGCGACGCGCACCCGTGGTTCCAGGCCTCGCGCTCCGACCCCGAGGGCCCGTTCGGCGACTTCTACGTCTGGTCCGACACCGACGAGCGCTACTCCGACGCCCGCATCATCTTCATCGACACCGAGGTGTCGAACTGGACCTTCGACCCGATCCGGCGGCAGTTCTTCTGGCACCGGTTCTTCTCACACCAGCCAGACCTCAACTTCGAGAACCCTGCCGTGCACGAGGCGATGTTCGACGTCGTGCGGTTCTGGATGGACATGGGCATCGACGGGTTCCGGCTGGACGCCGTCCCCTACCTCTACGAGGAGGAGGGGCACAACTGCGAGAACCACCCGAAGACGCACGCGTTCCTGGCCAAGCTGCGCAAGATGGTCGACACCGAGTACCCCGGGCGGATCCTGCTCGCCGAGGCCAACCAGCCGCCGGCCGACGTGGTCGACTACTTCGGCACCGAGGAGGAGCCGGAGTGCCAGATGTGCTTCCACTTCCCGGTCATGCCGATGCTCTACTACTCGCTGCGCGAGGAGAAGGCCGCGCCGATCGTCGACGTCCTCGCCGACACCCCCGACAAACCGTCCGGCACCCAGTGGGGCACGTTCCTGCGCAACCACGACGAGCTCACCCTCGAGATGGTCACGCCCGAGCAGCGCACGGCGATGTACGGCTGGTACGCGCCCGACCCGCGGATGCGGGCCAACGTCGGCATCCGACGCCGGCTGTCGCCCCTGCTGGACAACAGCCGCGCCGAGATCGAGCTGATCCACGCGCTGCTGCTGTCGCTGCCGGGCTCGCCGTGCCTCTACTACGGCGACGAGATCGGGATGGGCGACAACATCTGGCTCAACGACCGTGACGCCGTCCGCACGCCCATGCAGTGGACCCCCGACCGCAACTCCGGGTTCTCCGGGGCCGACCCCGGCAAGCTCTACCTGCCGGTCGTGTCGTCGCTCGTCTACCACTACAACAACGTCAACGTCGAGGCCCAGATGGCCAGCAGCTCCTCGCTGCTGCACTGGGTGCGGGCGATGCTCGAGATCCGCAAGCGCCACCCGGTCTTCGGGCTCGGCGACTTCGAGGTGTGCCCGTCCGACAACGACGCGGTGCTGTCGTTCCTGCGGGTGACCTGGGACCACGAGGGCAGCACCGACTCCGAGGCGGTGCTCTGCGTCAACAACCTCGCCAGCCGGCCGCAGGCGACGACGATCCGGGTGCCCGAGGAGTTCAAGGGCGCCCAGCTCGCCGACCTGTTCGGCGGCTCGGGCTTCCCGAAGATCAGTGACGACGGGACGATCACGCTGACCCTGGGGTCGCGCGACTTCTTCTGGCTGCGACTCGTGCCGGGGGCGGCTCATGGCTGAGATCCACGACGCCACCCTGAAGCCCGGCAAGGTCGAGCTGGTCGAGCCCTGGATGGCCCGACAGCGTTGGTATGCCGCCAAGGGCCGCGTCCCGGTGCTGCGCAAGCTCTGGTCGTGGCGGCTCGACGACCCCGACGGCGAGGTCGGCATCGAGACGCTCGTCCTCGTCGACGAGGGCGGCCCGGAGCCGGTCGTCTACCAGGTGCCACTCACCTACCGTGGTGCGCCGCTCGACGGTGCCCAGCACGCTCTCGTGGGCACCATGCACCACAGCGTGCTCGGTCCGAGGTGGGTCTACGACGGCCCCCACGACCCGGTCTACGCCGCCCAGCTGCTGGCCCTGGTGCTCGAGCAGGCGGTGCCACAGGCCGGCGGCGAGTCAGACACCGCCGAGCCCGACGTCGTGCCGCGGCGCCACCCGTCCTGGCGCGGGGAAACCACCCTGCGCTCGTCGAAGGTGCTCTCCGGCGAGCAGTCCAACACGTCCATCGTGTTCGACTGCCTCGATGACTCGGGTGCGCCGAAACCGTTCATCTGCAAGGTGTTCCGCATGCTCCAGTCGGGCGAGAACCCCGACGTCACCGTGCAGGGCGCCCTGTCCGAGGCGGGTTCGACCCGTGTCCCCACGATGGTCGGCACCGTGAGCGCGGCCTGGCCGGCCGTGGCCGAGGGCGACGAGCCGTCGCGCGGCCACCTGGCCTTCGCGCAGGAGTTCTTCCCCGGCACCGAGGACGCCTGGCGGGTGGCCCTGCGTGCCGTGGGAGCGCGCGAGGACTTCGACGAGTCGGCCCGCCAGCTCGGAGCGGCGACCGCCGAGGTGCACGCCCGCCTGGCCGAGATCCTGCCGACCGAGCCGGCGTCGCCCGAGACCATCGCGTCGGTCGCGGCGGGCATGCGCGCCCGCTACGTCGCGGCAGCCTCGGAGGTGCCGGCGCTGGCTGCCCACGAGCACCGGATCGCCGACGTCGTCGATCGCGCCGTCAACGCGAGCTGGCCTGCGCTGCAACGGATCCACGGCGACTACCACCTCGGCCAGGTGCTCAAGGTCGACGGCCGTGGCTGGGTGCTGCTCGACTTCGAGGGCGAGCCGCTGCGACCGCTGTCCGAACGCATGCGCCCCGACCTCGCCGTGCGCGACATCGCCGGCATGCTCCGCTCGTTCGACTACGCCGCCGGGTCGTGGGAACATTCCCACCCCGGTGGCAGTGCGCGCGCGTGGGCCGAGAGCGCCCAGCGCGCCTTCCTCGACGGGTATGCCGAGTGGTCCGGTCGCGATCCGCGCGCCGACGCGGCGCTGCTCACGGCATTCCAGCTCGACAAGGCGCTCTACGAGGTCGTGTACGAGGCCCGCAACCGCCCCACCTGGCTGACCATCCCCACGGCCGCCGTCAACCGGTTGCTCGACGACGCGAGGAAGGACCTGACGTGAGTCCACGGTTCGGCAAAAAGAAGCAGCAGCCCACCCCCGACACCCCCGACATCCCTGACACCCCCGTCACCCACGACACCCCCGACACCCCCGACACCCTCGAGTCTTTGAGCGATCCGACGGGTCCTGGTCCGTCGGATCCTGCAAAGACTGCTGTCCCAGAGCCCGCTGAGGAGCCTGCCGGCGAGCCTGCTGAGCCTGCTGGCGAGCCTGCCGAGCCTGCTGAGCCTGCTGAGCCTGCTGAGCCTGCGGAGCCTGCGGAGGAGCCTGCCGGGAGCGGTGCGAAGGGGTGGTTCGGGCTGCCGGAGCCCGACGCGGACGCCCCGGCAACCCGGGCCGCGGCGCGGCGGACGGCCGAGCCGCCGACCGAGCCCGTGGTGGAACGTGCACCCGAACCGGTCCCGGCTCCGGCGACCCCGAGGAGGCGATCCGCGCCCTGGCCGACGGTCGTCACCAGCAGCCGCACGACCTCCTGGGGCACCACCTCGAGGAGGGCGGTCTGCTGGTCCGCACCTACAAGCCGTTCGCCTCCTCCGTGCGGGTGCGGTTCCAGGACGGTGAGCACCTCGAGCTCAGGCACGAGGCCGACGGAGTCTGGGGCGGCCTGCGGGTCGGCGCCACCGAGACGCAGGACTACCGCCTGGCGGTGGCCTACGCCGACGGCATCGAGCACGAGATGGACGACCCCTACCGGTTCGCCCCGACGTTGGGGCCGATCGACCTGCACCTCATCGGCGAGGGCCGCCACGAGGAGCTGTGGACCGTCCTCGGCGCCCACGTCCGCGAGTACCCGGGACCGATGGGCACGGTGGTCGGCACGTCCTTCGCCGTCTGGGCCCCCCGGGCCCAGGCGGTGCACGTGAGCGGCGACTTCAACTCCTGGGACAACCGCAGCCACGCGATGCGCCTGCTGGGTGAGTCGGGCGTGTGGGAGCTGTTCGTGCCGGGCGTCGGCGACGGCACCCTCTACAAGTTCCTGGTCCGTGGCGCCGACGGCAAGGTCCGCGAGAAGGCCGACCCGATGGCCCGGGCCACCGAGCTCCCCCCGGGTCGCGCGTCGTCGGTCGTCCAGTCGCGCTACACGTGGAGCGACGACGCGTGGATGCAGCAGCGCAGCGGCGACGCCCACCGGCAGCCGATGAGCGTCTACGAGGTGCACCTGGGCTCGTGGCGCAGCGGCCACAGCTACCGTGACCTCGCGGAGCACCTGGTCAACTACGTGGCCGACCTCGGCTTCACGCACGTCGAGTTCATGCCCGTGATGGAGCACCCCTACCCACCGTCGTGGGGCTACCACGTCACGAGCTACTACGCCCCGAGCGCGCGGTTCGGGCGGCCGGACGACTTCCGCTTCCTCGTCGACCGGCTGCACCAGGCCGGCATCGGCGTGATCCTCGACTGGGTGCCCGGCCACTTCGCCACCGACCCGTGGGCACTGGCCCGGTTCGACGGCCTCCCGCTCTACGAGCACCCCGACCCGCGCAAGGGCTGGCACCCGGAGTGGGGCTCCTACATCTTCGACTTCGGCCGCATGCAGGTGCGCAACTTCCTCGTGGCCAACGCGGTCTACTGGATGGAGGAGTTCCACGTCGACGGGCTGCGGGTCGACGGAGTGGCCTCGATGCTCTACCTCGACTACGCCCGCAAGGACGGCGAGTGGATCCCCAACGTCCACGGCGGACGGGAGAACCTCGAGGCGGTGGGCCTGCTCCAGGAAGCCAACGCCACGGCATACAAGCGGGTGCCGGGGATCGTCACGATCGCGGAGGAGTCCACCTCCTGGCCGGGTGTCACGAAGGCCACCGACACCGGTGGCCTGGGCTTCGGCCTGAAGTGGAACATGGGCTGGATGAACGACTCCTTGAAGTACCTCAAGGAGGACCCGATCCACCGGCAGTACCACCACCACCTGCTGACCTTCTCGCTGATGTACGCATACTCCGAGAACTACCTGCTGCCGATCAGCCACGACGAGGTGGTGCACGGCAAGGGGTCCCTGCTGCGCAAGGCGCCGGGCAGCCGCTACGACCAGCTGGCCACGGTGCGGGCCTTCCTCGCCTACATCTGGAGCCACCCCGGCAAGCAGCTGATCTTCATGGGCAGCGAGTTCGCGCAGGAGGCCGAGTGGGCCGACGGGCGCCAGCTCGACTGGTGGCTGCTCGACCACGCCGCCCACTACCGGGTGCACAACCTGGTCAAGGAGCTCAACCGGGTCTACCGCGACAACCCCGCGCTGTGGGCGCTGGACTCCGACCCGGCCGGTTTCGAGTGGCTCAACGCCGACGACAACGCCTGGAACACCTACTCCTACCTGCGTTTCGGCACGCCGGACCGGCAGGGCGCGGTGGTCGCGGTGGTGGTCAACTTCGGTGGGCTGGCCCGCGACCCGCTGCGGATCGGCGTGCCGAGGGCAGGCGACTGGAAGGTCGTCCTCGACACCAGTGGCTACGACGAGTTCGGGACCGCCAGCCAGGCCGACACGGTGGTGACGGCCCAGGAGCAGGGTGCCGACGGGCAGCCGTTCTCGGTCGAGGTCAGGGTGGCCGCGCTGTCGGCGGTCTACCTCGCCCCCGTGGAGCAGGGCGCGGTCCAAGGCGGCAGCACCGAGGTGGAGGGCGACCGATGAACGACTCACGCGCCGGACAGCCGGCCGAGCCCTCCGACCTGGTGGACGTCGCCCACCTGGTGACGGCCTACTACACGCTGCAGCCCGACCCGGACGACGTCGACCAGCAGGTCGCGTTCGGCACGTCAGGGCACCGCGGCTCGAGCCTGAAGACGGCGTTCAACGAGACCCACATCCTGGCGACGACACAGGCCATCTGCGACTACCGCGCCTCGCAGGGGTACGACGGGCCGCTGTTCGTGGGCCGCGATACCCACGGGCTGTCCGAGCCGGCCTGGGCGACGGCGCTCGAGGTGCTGGCCGCGAACGACGTCATCGTGCTGGTCGACCACCGCGACGGCTACACCCCGACCCCGGCGGTGAGCCACGCCATCATCCGCGCCAACGAGGGCCGCACCTCCGGGTCGGTGCTCGCCGACGGCATCGTCGTCACCCCGTCGCACAACCCACCGTCGGACGGCGGCTTCAAGTACAACCCGCCGCACGGCGGCCCGGCGGACAGCGACGCGACCAAGGTGATCGCCGCCCGAGCGAACGAGCTGATCGCTGCGGGACTCGACGGTGTCCGTCGTATGCCGTTCAGCCGGGCCCGCGCGCACGCGCAGCCCTACGACTTCCTCGGCACGTACGTCGACGACCTGCCCCACGTCCTCGACCTGCAGCGGGTCAAGGACGCAGGAGTGCGGATCGGCGCCGACCCGCTGGGTGGGGCCTCGGTGCACTACTGGGGCGAGATCGCCGACCGACACGGCCTCGACCTCACCGTCGTCAACCCGCTGGTCGACCCCACGTGGCGGTTCATGACGCTCGACTGGGACGGCAAGATCCGGATGGACTGCTCCTCCCCCTCGGCGATGGCGTCGCTCATCGCCCGCAAGGACGAGTACGCCATCGCGACCGGCAACGACGCCGACGCCGACCGGCACGGCATCGTGACGCCCGACGGCGGGCTGATGAACCCCAACCACTTCCTCGCCGTGGCCATCCAGTACCTCTTCGGCGGGGCGCGGCCGGACTGGCCGGACGGCGCGGCGATCGGCAAGACGCTGGTGTCGTCGTCGATGATCGACCGCGTCGCGGCCGATGTCGGCGGTCGGCTCGTCGAGGTGCCGGTGGGCTTCAAGTGGTTCGTGCCCGGGCTGATCGACGGCAGCTTCGGCTTCGGGGGCGAGGAGTCGGCGGGAGCGTCGTTCCTGCGCCGGGACGGCCGGGCCTGGACCACCGACAAGGACGGCATCCTGCTGGCCCTGCTGGCGTCGGAGATCCTGGCGGCCACCGGCCAGAGCCCCAGCGAGCACTACCGCGCGCTGACCGCCGCGCACGGCGACCCGGCCTACGCCCGGATCGATGCCGCGGCGAACCGGGAGCAGAAGGCCAAGCTCGCCGCCCTCTCCCCCGACGACGTGGCCGCCGACTCGCTCGCCGGGGAGCCGATCACCGCCAAGCTCACCGAGGCGCCCGGCAACGGCGCGGCGATCGGAGGGCTCAAGGTCACCACCGAGAGCGCGTGGTTCGCCGCCCGGCCCTCGGGCACCGAGGACGTCTACAAGATCTATGCGGAGTCGTTCCGCGGCCCGGAGCACCTGGCCCAGGTGCAGGCCGAGGCGAAGGAGGTCGTGGGAGCGGCCCTCGGCGGCTGAGGCCCCTCAGCCGAGAGGGCGCCCGCAGCGTCTGACGCCGTGGCGAGAACTCGCCGAAATCGGAGGCTGGCTCCGGAACAAACCGGAGGCAGCCTCCGTTGTACCCGACATGACGCCCACGAACGCAGCACACCAGACCGTGGCCCGCCCCCTTCCCCGGACGGGCAGTTCCCGACCGAACCTCGCCACCCTCGACCAGCTCCGCGGCCTGCGCCGCCCCCGGCTGATGCAGCCCGAGGCACGACGCCACCAGGTCGAGGTGGAGTGCCGGGCCTGCTGATCCGGACCCTTACCGCACCACGAGAACGGCCCCACCGATGGTGGGGCCGTTCGTCGTCTCAGTCGGCGACGACCGCCGGGGCCGGTCCGCTGACCACCGTCTCGTCGACTGCGGAGCGCCCGCGGCCGAGCCGGGACGTCTCGTCCGACACCCACATCCGGGTCAGCCCACCGAAGTGCCCCTCGAACTTGTCCCACTCGTGCTGCGGGTAGGTCGCCCGGATGGTCTCGGTGAGCAGGTCGCGGAAGTCGTCGGAGTCCACCCACTCGAGCACCATCTCGTCGATGTGCGGGAGCGCGGCGTCGCAGAACTCGCGGTAGCGGTCGGTGTCGAAGTGCGAGTCGGCGAGCCCCTGGTAGGCGGCCAGCTTGCCGCCGTAGTCGAGCCCCTCGTCGTCTGCGACCCGGAACCACGGGTCGGTGTCGACCTGGGTGCGGGCCTTGCGCCCCGTGGCCACGCAGAACACCGACCACTTGAGCAGGGCCTTCATCGCCCACGGGAAGTAGTAGTGCAGTGACGTGACCGCCACGTCGGGACACGCGTTGGCGTAGTCGATCGGGTAGACCACGCCGTCCTTGACGAGCATCTCGCAGGAGTTGAACTCCCAGCGGAAGAAGGCGTTCACGGTCTGCGCGATGGTGACCGCCTCGGTGCCCACGCCCTCGGACAGGAAGCCGTGCTCCACGGCATACCGGTTGTGCATCGGCTCGTCGGGCTGGAACTTCATCACCATCGTCTCAGGCCCGATGGTCAGGGCGCGCGCGAACACCTCGAAGTCGGCCACGGAGGCCTGCAGGTGCATCAGCATCTCGCCGGAGTCGTCGTAGGCCGAGCGCAGGTCCTGCGCGTTCTTCACCTGCGAGACACCGCGCCAGCCGCCGCCGTCGAACGGCTTCATGAACAGCGGGTAGCCGAGCTGCTCGGCGATCTCCTCGAGGTCGAACGGCTTGTTGTACCGCTCCGACGTGTAGGCCCAGCGCACGTTGTCGACCGGGTTCTTGTAGGGCACCAGGACGGTGTCGGGGACGTGCATGCCGAGCCGCAGCAGGGCGCAGTAGGCCGAGTGCTTCTCCATCGACTGGAACGTGAACGGGCTGTTGAGGAGGTAGACGTCGTCCATCAGCGCGACCTTCTTGAGCCACTCGCGCGGGTGGTAGTACCAGTACGCCAACCGGTCGATCACCAGGTCATGTCGTGGTTTGTCGCGCAGGTTGAACGGCTCGATGCTCACGCGTTCGGTGGTGACCCGGTGGTTCGCGCCGTCGGGTCCGGTCAGCACGCCGAGTCGGCCCGCGAGGGTCTCGAACGCGCGCGGCCAGTCACCCTCCGCGCCCAGCAACAGTCCGATGAGGTGTTCCTGAGTCTTCGCCATGCGCCCCATCCTGTCGGCTCAGGGGGCCGCCCGCGACCCCTCTGGGGACGCGGTGGCTCAGCGTCGTCGCGCGGCGGCGCTCAGAACAGCGCGCTCATCAGCGCGGTGCGCGCCTTGCGCACCCGCTCGTCGTGCGAGCCCACGACGGCGAACAGCTGGAGCAGGTGGTGGCGGGCCTGCTCGCGCTCGTCACCGGAGGTGGCGCGGACGAGGTCGATGAGCCGCAGGAAGGCGTCCTCCACGTGCCCGCCGAGCACGTCGAGGTCGGCGACCAGCGACTGGGCGGCGACGTCGGTGGGGTGCTCGGCGGCGGCCGCACGGGCCTGGTTGAGATCCGCCCCGTCGGTCCGCTGCAGGAGGCCAACCTGGGCCAGTCCCAGTTCGGCGTCGGCATCCGCGGGGTCCTGCTTGAGCGCCTGCTGGTATGCCGTGGCGGCAGCCTCGAGGTCGCCGCGCTCGATCGCGTCGTAAGCCTCCTGGTGCAGCGGGGGCAGCTCGGGCTCGACGTCCGCGGAGGTGGTGCCGTCCGTCGTGCCCTCGGTCGCAGACACGTCCACCCGGCCGGCCACACCGTGCTGCACGGCGAGCGCGAGGAACTCGTCGAGCACCGGGCGCAGCGCCGAGTCGGGCTGGATGCCCGCGAACATCGGCACCGGCTGGCCTTGGATGAGGCCCATCGTCATCGGCACGCTCTGCACCTGGAAGGCCCGCAGCAGCGTCGGGTTGCGCTCGACGTCGATGCTGACGACCTGGAACCGGCCCTCGTAGCCGCCGGCCACCCGGACCACGGTGTCGAGGTAGTCACGCGACTCGGGGATCTGCGCCGCCCACAGGACGAGCAGCATCGGCACGCCCACCGAGGCGTTCGCGATCTCCTGGAAGGTCGCGTCGGTGCCCTCGACGACGACCCCCGAGCGGCCGGGCACACCCTCGGCACGGCCACCCCCGGCCGGCGTCGGCGGACCGGCGGGCGCCCCGGATGCGGGGGCCCCGGATGCGGGCGCCCCGGATGCGGGGGCCGGGGGCTGGTGGCGCAGTGCGGTCAGGTCGACGGCGCCCCGCAGGCCACCGGTGGTCAACGGCTGGTCACTCATGCGAGCGATTCTTCCTCACGAGCCCTTGGCGGAGAACAGCACCTCGTCGACCGCGACCACCCCGGCCTTGCCGTCGGCCGGCACGGTGAACACCACGGTCTCGTAGCTCTTGAGGGTGGCGCTCTTCTTCAGCGTCTTCTTGCGCACCAGCCGCTGGAAGTCCGCGCTGGGGGTGAGCGACTTGCCACCCTTGCGCAGCGTGATCGTGTCAGTGCGCTCCAGCAGGCCGAAGACCAGCGCTCCCCCGCCCTTGAGGGCGATGGCCACGGTGCTGTCGGGCTCCACAGCGTGGGTCTGGGTGAGGGTGGCCAGCTTGCCGAAGGTCTTGGCCTGCTCGCCCGCGTGGGCCCGGATGGCGGTGGAGAACGGGTCCGTGGCGTTGACGTCGGCGGCGGCGGCGGGCTTCGGGTAGGTGAGGCTCGCGGCATACTCCTTGAGCAGGGCTGCGGGCTGCACGGGGAGGTCGCCACCGTCGGTCACCACGGGTGAGCCGGCACCGAGCGGGTCGAGGGCCGCGACGCTCGCGCCCGGCTGCATCGGGGCGGAGGCGCTGAGCCGGAACGGCGTCCGGGCGTCGGCGGACACGAGCAGGTTGAGCACGGCGCCGCCCTCGGCGGTCGCCGTCTGCACGAGGATCAGCCGCGGCCAGGCGGTGCCCCGCGACACGGCCAGGACCTTCGGCGGGTCGGTCCGCTTGAGTGGCGGGGGGGCGGTGGCGGCACCGGCCTCGAGCCGGCTGGCGGCGTTCGCGACCGCCAGCGCGCTGCCGGTGAGCGCCTCGGTGCGCAGCGCCTGGGCATCGGCGGGCTTGGCGGCGGCGGCCTCCGCGGCCTTGGTCAGCACGCGGGTGGCGATCGTCTCGGCGGTCTCCGGCGAGATCGGCGCGGTGGTGGTGACCTGGGCCGGGGCGTCGTGCACGCCGACCAGCCCGGTGCCGGCGCCGCACGCGGTGAGGGCCAGCACCAGGGCGCCGGCGGCGGTCAGGCGGATGCGGCTGGTCATGGGCTCACCTCTTCGGTCGTGGTGTCGGTCGTGGAGTCGGTCGTCGTGTCCCGCTTGGCGGGCTCGGGCTTGGCGGGCTCGGGCTTGGCGGGCTCGGGCTTGGCGGGCTCGGGCTTGGCAGGCTCGGACTGCGTGGCGGGCTCGGACTGCGTGGCAGGCTCGGACTGCGTGGCAGGCTCGGACTGCGTGGCGGCCTGGCCGGCCCGTCGTGGACGGGTCTGCCACAGTCCGGCCACCCCCGTCGCGGTGGCGAGCAGTCCGACCAGCGTCACGAGGAGGGCCTGGAAGAACCAGGTCTTGCGCTCCACCGTGACGGTCAGCCGGGTCAGGTCGACGGGGCTGCCGTCGGGCGCGGCGACGACGACCGACTCGGGCGCCCCGCTCTGCTCGACGGTGAGGTGCACCCGGCCCTGCCCGGTCGCGGTCTGGCGCCAGATGTCGGCGCCGGCGAGCTGGGGGGCGGTGCCCGCGCCAGCGCGCGTCGAGACCAGGCTCCAGTCGCGCACGTGCGCGCCGGTGACCGTGGTGCGGTCGGCCGCTCCGACGATGGCGCGGGCGTCGGTGGGGGTGGTGCGGCCCATCCAGATGGCCGTGCCGGGCGCGGCGTAGGCGGTCACCGTGGCGGGCGCGTCGACCCGGTTGAGCAGCGAGGGCTCGACGACGACCAGCGCCTCACCCGCGGGCGTGGCGCGCAGGGTGGCGCTGCCGGACGAACCGAGGTGCACGGTGAACCAGGCACCGACCACCACGAGCCCGAGTCCGATCACCGTCAGCGCGGCGGACAGCACGCGTTTGGCGACCATCGACACAGTAGAAATCCTTACGTGAGCGGGCCGGCCCACGGGGGGTTCCCCGCAGCCGGCATCACACCACCATGACCCAGTGTCCCCCGTGACGACAAATCCCCAGCCCCACCCTCACCACCCGTCCCACCGTGCGTTCCGCCGCGTCGGTGGCATGATCGCCGGTGATGACCACACGCCCACGGTCCGGCCGCCCACGCCGCCCGGGACGTCCCCGCGAGGAGGCGACCGAGCAGGCGATCACGGCCGCGGCACGCCAGGTGCTCGCCGACAAGGGCGTGGCGCGGATGTCGATGGAGCACGTCGCCGCCAAGGCCGGGGTGGCCAAGAGCACCCTCTACCGTCGCTGGCCGTCCAAGATCGAGCTGGCCGTGCACGCGGTGGCCGCGACCTTCGACGAGATCGAGATCGACGACCACGGCTCGCTCGCGGCCGACATGCGGGCCGGCATCGGTGAGGCGGCGCGGCTGCTGCGCGATCCGTCCACCGGTGGTGCGTATGCCGCGTTGCTGGCCGAGTCGGCCCGCGACCCCGACGGGGTGGGACGGCAGGTGCGCGAGTCGCTGTCGACCCGCCTGCACGCCCTCGTCGCGACGTCGGTCGAGCGGTCCATCGACCGCGGCGAGATCCGCCGCGAGATGATCGACGTCGACCTGCTCGCCGACGTGGTGGTGGGGTCGGTGATGCACCGTGCGCTGGCCACCGGCGAGCCCGACGAGGCGTTCGTCGACGGGCTGATCGCGCTGCTCGCCGACGTCGCGTACGCCCGGCTCCGGCGCCAGCAGCGCGAGGCCGACGACGAGGACGCCGACCCGACCTAGCCGGCGCTACCTCATGCAAAAGGCGAGTTAGCGCCGCTCAGTGGCGGCGCTACCTCATGCAAAAGGCGAGTTAGCGCCGCTCAGTGGCGGCGCTACCTCATACAAAAGGCGAGTCAGCGCCGCACGGTGGCGGCGCTACCCCATGCAAAAGGCGAGTCAGCGCCGCTCTGTGGCGGCGCTACCCCATACAAAAGGCGAGTCAGCGCCGCTCAGTGGCGGCACTAACTCGCCTTTTGCATGGATGAGCGACGGGTGGGCTAGAAGCGGGCCGGCTCCCGGTAGATGCCCCACTCGTCGCGCAGGGCGTCGCAGATCTCACCGAGGGTCGCCTCGGCGCGCACGGCGTCGAGCATCGCCGGGACCATGTTGGCGTCGGTGCGCGCGACCTCGACCATGTGCTGCACGGCGGCCCGCACGGCCGACTCGTCGCGCTCGGTCTTGCGGGACTTGAGGGTGGCGACCTGCTCGCGCTCGACCTCGTGGCTGACCCGCAGGATCTCGAGCTCGTGCGTGACCGAGGCGGTGTGGCAGTTGACGCCGACCACCTTCTTGTCGCCCTTCTCCAGCGACACCTGGTACTGGAACGCCGCCTCGGCGATCTCGGACATGAACCAGCCGTCCTCGATGCCGCGCAGGATGCCCGACGTCATGGGGCCGACCTCGTGCTCGACGCGGCCGTCGGAGTTGAGCGGCTTGCCGAGCTCACCCATCGCCTTGATCTTGTCGAAGATCGCCTCGGCCTCGGCCTCGATCTTGTCGGTCAGGGCCTCGACGTACCAGCTGCCGCCGAGCGGGTCGGCGACGTTGACGACGCCGGTCTCCTCCATGATCACCTGCTGCGTGCGCAGGGCGATCTCGGCGGCCTGCTCGCTGGGCAGCGCCAGGGTCTCGTCGAGGGCGTTGGTGTGCAACGAGTTCGTGCCACCGAGCACCGCGGCGAGCGCTTCGACCGCGGTGCGCACCACGTTGTTGTAGGGCTGCTGCGCGGTCAGGGACACCCCGGCAGTCTGCGTGTGGAACCGCAGCCACTGCGCCTTGTCGGTCTTCGCGCCATACACGTCGCGCATCCAGCGGGCCCAGATCCGGCGGGCGGCACGGAACTTGGCGATCTCCTCGAAGAAGTCGACGTGGCTGTCGAAGAAGAACGACAGGCCGGGTGCGAAGGTCTCGATGTCGAGACCGCGCGACAGCCCCAGCTCGACGTAGCCGAAGCCGTCGGCGAGGGTGAAGGCGAGCTCCTGCGCGGCCGTCGAACCGGCCTCGCGGATGTGGTAGCCGGAGACCGACAGCGGCTTGTAGGCCGGGATGTTCTCGGCGCAGTACTCCATCAGGTCGCCGATCAGGCGCAGGTGCGGCTCGGGCGCGAACAGCCACTCCTTCTGGGCGATGTACTCCTTGAAGATGTCGGTCTGCAGGGTGCCGTTGAGGACGCCGAGGTCGACGCCCTGGCGCTCGGCGGCCACGAGGTACATGCAGAAGACCGGGACGGCCGGACCGCTGATCGTCATCGAGGTCGTGATGTCCTCGAGCGGCAGCTCGTCGAACAGCACCTCCATGTCCTTGGCGGAGTCGATCGCCACGCCGCAGTGGCCGACCTCGCCGAGGCTCATCGGGTCGTCGGAGTCGCGACCCATCAGGGTGGGCATGTCGAAGGCCACCGAGAGACCGCCACCGCCGCGCTCGAGGATCATCTTGTAGCGCTCGTTCGTCTGCACCGCGTTGCCGAACCCGGCGAACTGGCGGATCGTCCAGGTGCGACCGCGGTAGCCGGTCGGGTACAGACCACGGGTGAACGGGTACTCCCCCGGCCAGCCGATCCGCTCGGGCACCTCGGAGCCGTCGGCCGGGCCGTAGACCGGGTCGACCTCCATCTGCGACAGCGTCGTGAAGTCGGCCTCGCGCACCTGCCCCTTCGCCTGCGCGGCGTCGTAGCGGGCCTGCCAGCGGGCGGCTCCGGACATCTCGGGCTGGGACGGCTGCGTCATGCCTGCAATTTACTAGGACGTCCTACTATCTGTCCAAACCAGGCCCCTTCGCACCGAGGGGAGACAGCCGCGGGGTATGCCGTGGGGCCGGGTCAGCCGTCGAAGTCGGCGGCGCCGACGCGCACCTTGCGCAGCAGCTCGAAGAGCTGCTCGTGCTCGGCCGCGGAGAGCATCCCCAGCCCGAACCTGTGCTGCACGAGGTCGGCGGTGGCCGCCTCCATCGCGTCGCGCCCGGCCGGCGTGATGATGGCCAGCGTGCCGCGCCCGTCGTCGGGGTTCGGCACCCGCTCGACGAAGCCCTGGGCGTCGAGCCGCTGGACGATGTTGGTGGCGCTCGTCGGGTGCACCATCAGGCGCTGCCCGATCTTGGTCATCCCCAGCCGGCCGTCGCGGCTGAACGCGAGCAGCACCAGCGCTTCGTAGCGCGCGAAGGTCAGGCCGTGCCGGCCGACGATCGCGTCGTAGTCGGTGATCAGCAGCTGCTGCACCCGCATGATCGACGTCGCGCTCGCCATGGCCAACGGCTGCGAGGTGCGACCCCAGCGACGGGTCCACAGCTGGGCCGCCCGCGTGATGGGGTCGAACGGCAGGCGGATCGGCTTCGGCACGCGCAGCAGGCTAGCCGGGTCAGGCGCTGGGGGTGCGGATCGTCTCAACCTGGCCGTCGTCGAGCCGGATCTCGCCGTCGGCCTCCTCGGCCGCCTCGGGGTCGTGCGTGGCCATGATGACGATGGCCCCGCGGCGCGCCTCGGCGCGCAGCAGTGCCAGCACGCGTTCGCGGTTGTCGTGGTCGAGCTCGGAGGTGGGCTCGTCCGCGAGCAGCACGTGCCCGCGCAGCGCCAGACCGCGAGCCACCGCAACCCGCTGCTGCTGGCCGCCGCTCAGCTCCTCGGCGAGGTGGCTGCCCGACTCGTGCAGCCCGACCGACTCGAGGGCGGCCCGGGCCCGCCGCTGGGCGTCGTCGGGACGCACCCCGCGGGCCAGCAGCGGGAGGGCGACGTTCTCCTGGGCCGACAGCAGCACGGCCAGCGCACTGCCCTGCGGGATGACCTCCACTCCCAGGCGGGCCGCCTGGGCCCGGTCGCGGACCTCGTCGTCGCCGAGCCGGACCGAGCCCTCGAAGCCGACGGCGCCACCGATGGCCCACAGCAGGGAGGACTTCCCCGCCCCGCTGTGCCCGGTCACCGCGATGAACTCGCCCGCGTAGGCGTCGAAGGTGGCACCGGCGACGGCGACCGTCGAGCCGTAGCGCACCGTCACCCCGGCCAGCCGCAGCGGCGGCGACTCGACGTCCTCGAGCGGTTCCGGTCGGGGGCCGGTCAGGACCGGGTCACGCTGCGCGTCGAGCTCGACGCCACCGTCCCGGCCCCGGTCCCGGCCAGCGTCCCGGCCAGCGTCCCGGCCAGCGTCCCGGCCACGGTCCCGGCCATGGCGCCGACCGCGGTGACGGCCACGCTCCTGGTCATGCTCCTGGTCATGCTCCTGGTCATGCTCCAGGTCACTCACCGCCGTCACCTCTTCCCTGCGGGATCAGCGTCCAGACACCGTCGACCTCGTCGACCCGCACCAGCGCGCCGGGCGGGAACGCGTCGACGGCGGCGGGCGGAAGGGGCAGCGACCCGTCCGCCGACACCACGGCATACGCCTCGCCGGAGCGGCCCTCGCCGCCGACCCGCCCGTCACGGATGGTGACGGTGCGCGGCAGCCGCGCCGCGACCTCGGGGTCGTGGGTGACGACGACGACGGTGGTCCCCCACTCCTGGTTGACCCGGTGCAGGGTGTCGAGCACGAGGTCGCGCGACGAGTGGTGCAGCTGCGAGGTCGGCTCGTCGCCGAGCAGCAGGCCCGGGCGGCTCGCGAGCGCAACCGCGAGGGCGGCGAGCTGGAGCTGGCCCGGGGGCAGCGAGTCGAGTGGTGCGGTCGCCGCGTGGTCGAGGCCCACGAGCTCGAGCACCTCGCCGGGCGGCGGGACCTCGCGGCCGGCGCTGCGGGCGGACTGCTGCGCGAACTCGACGTTCTGGCGGGCGGTGAGGTAGGGCAGCAGGTTGCGCGCGGCGCCCTGGAGGACCAGCCCCACCTCGGCGGCGCGGAACCGGTCGAGGTCGGCCTCGGTCATCGTCGAGAGCTCGTGCTCGCCGACCAGCACCCGCCCGGCGCTCGGTCGCATCAGGCCGCCGAAGAGGGTCAGCAGCGTGGACTTCCCGGCACCCGACGGACCGAGCAGCCCGACGACCTCGCCGGGGTTGACGACGAGGTCGACGCCGGAGAGGGCGGCGACGTCGTGGCCCTCCGCGCGGTAGATGTGCACGAGCCCCCGCGTCGAGACCTTCAGACCCCCGCTCACAGGCTCTCCCTCACTCGCTGCAACGTGATCCGGCGCCCGGACCCCCGCGCCGACAGCCAGCCCACGAGCACCAGCACGAGCGCCGCCACGACCGCGACCCCGGCCGTGGCAGCGACCGCGGGGGTGAGGTCGAGGGCGGGCACGGGGTCGGCTGTGCTGTCGAACAACGGCACCAGCGGCATGGCGAGCAGGGAGCTCACGGCCCCGCAGACCAGGCCCACGACGGAGCCGACCAGCACGAGCACGACCTGCTCGCGGACGAGCGCGCGGCGCAGCGTCGCCATCGGCACGCCGGCCATGTTGAGGGCCGCCATGTCCCGCGCGACCGTCCGCCAGCCGGTGACCGTCATGACGATCACGACCAGCGCCGCGAGCAGGATGCCCATCGCCCCGGTGAACGCCGCGAGCCGCAGTCCCTGCGCGGAGGCCGACTCGTCGAGCTTGTCCTTCGCCGCGGCGTAGGGGTGCTCGGTGAGGATTCCCACGCCCTGGGCGGTCAGCTGCTGGACGACCTTCGCCCGGTCGGCGGGGTTGGCCAGCCACACCGAGAGGGTGCCGGTGTCCGCGAGGGTGCCGCCCAGTCGGGCGAGCGTCTCGTAGTCGACCAGCACGCCCTGCTCTCCCAGCACCGGCAGTGTCGCGACGCGCTGGGTCGCCGACGCCACGATCGGCACCCCGGCCAGCCCCACGGCGTCGAACTTGCCCGGCGTCCCGCCCGGCGGCACGTCGCCGGCGAGCAGTCCGGGCAGGATCGCGGGGACGTCGGCGTGCGTGACACTCAGCGAGAACCCGGTCGACAGCAGCTCGAAGGCGAGCGTGTCGGCGGGTCCGTCCTTGAGCTCGAACGAGTCGGGGGCGCCGTCGGTGGCGGGCACGTAGGGGTTCCAGAGCGCCTTCTTGCCGACCTCGAGGGACTTCCCGTCGATGCCGAGCCCGGTGATCGACAGGGTGCCGGAGACCTGCGAGGCCACTGGGTCGGTCTTGCGGAACTCGAACCCGTCGAGTCGGCAGGTGTCCGGGCAGAGCAGCAACCCGTTGAGCTTGACGGTGCCCTTGCCGTCCAGCGGGATGGTGCCGATCAGACGCGTCAGCCGCTGGCCGGTCGGCATGGTGACCGAGAGCCGCAGCTCGTTGGGGTCGCCCTGCGGCACGACCGTGGTCGGGGCGGTCGGCGCCCCGGACTGTCCGGGCGGTCGCTGCACGACCTCGGACTCGGGCGTGGTCAGGTCGTAGCGGACCGTCCCCGTGACCCGGGTGCCCTTGAGCTGCACGGGCGCGATGTCGGGCGGGGCCAGCGAGCCGAGCCGGTATGCCGTGCCCGGGGGTGCGAACCCGATCTCGTCGAGGGTGCGGGTCACCACGGCCATGGTCGGCGTGGACTTGGCGTCCACCCGCCGGACCACGGCGACCGGGCTGACCCGGGTGCCGTCGGGGTCGATCGTCCGGGTGGCCGCGAGCAGCGTCGTGGGGTTCCGGCTGTCGGTGTCGAGCACGAGCGGCGCGCCGTTCTGCACCTCGGCGCGGGCTGACCAGTTCCGGTCGCCGACGACGAGGGCGTTGGCGGCGAAGACGGTCAGCGCGACGGCGACGCTGACCACCGTGATCACCTTGCGCGGCCCGGAGCGGCGCTGCAGCCCGAAGGCGGTCAGCGACCGGCCGACCTGCCCGCGCCGGAGGTTGGTCCGCCCGGCCGCCGCCGCGACGGGCACCGTGACGCGGGCGACGACGAGCCCCGCGGCGAGGGCGATCAGGGTCGGGGTGATCAGGGCCAGCGGGCCCTCCAGCGACTTGGTCGCGAGCCCGACGACGCCGAAGACGGCGAGCGCCACGGCAAGGATGTCGAAGACCCCCACGGCCCGCTGGCGCTCCGGGGCGACCCGGCGCAGCAGCGACGAGACGGTGAGCCGCTGGACCGGTCGTGCCGCCACCCAGATCGCGACGGCACACGCCACGGCGGCGACGCCCAACGCGGCCAGGACCGTCCAGGGCACCTCGAACGGCACCCCGCTCGGCAGCAGGAACCACCGCACCAGGCTGGTCAGCAGCAGCGCGAGGAGGAAGCCGATGGGCAGGCCGAGCCCGACGGTGAGCGCGAGCTCGCCCATGATCAGTCGCCCGGCTCCCTCCCTGCTGCGACCGCGCAGCCGGGCCAGCGCGACCTCGGGGCGGCGCTGCTCCACGGTCGCCTGGGCGACGAGCAGGAGGATCGCGACCGCGAGCAGCCCGAGCTGGGCCATCAGCAGCGGCACGATCACCTGCAACCGCTGCTGCCCCACCCGCAGGCCGTCGATGATGGTGGGCAGCTTGGTCTCGACGAGGGCGCCGGGGATGCCGCCGGCGACGCTGCCCTGGCGCTGGCCGAGGATCTGCGAGATCTCGTCGAGGTTGCCGAGCGTGAACAGGGTGCGGTCGAGGGGCATCGTGTACGAGCCCTGGACCGTGCCCCACGTGGGCGTGAAGGTCGAGTCGGACACCACGAAGTCGTCGATGGCCGGCACCTGCTCGAGCCCGATCGTGATCAGGGTCCCCGACTTGCCGTCGAGCTGCTCCCGCATCCAGTAGACGGGGTCGGGCTGCACCTCGTAGGCGCCCGACACGGTGAGCTTGGTCGTCTTGAGGTCGCCGCTGGCGCCGCTGCCGGGCACTGCGACGGGGAAGGTCGTGCCGACCTTCCACTTCCACGCCGCGAGGTCCTTGGCCGACACCATCACCTGTCCGGGCGCCGAGGGGCAGGTGCCGACGGTCAGCTCCACGTGCTGGCACACGTCGGTGCGCGAGAGGACGGTGAGCGGCGACGGCTTGAGCCCATCGCGCGGCACGACCGAGATCTGCTCGGAGAGCTGGCCGACGCCCGCGCCGTAGAGCCGCGCGACCGCCGCCGGCACGTTGGCCCGCAGCGTGTCCGCGTCGAAGCCGGGGTTGGCCGGCGTGCGACCGGCCCGCACCACCAGGGCGGTGTCCGCGGGCGACGCGGCGCCGATGGCCTGCCGCAGCTGGGCCTGCTCGAGCGCCCGCTGGTAGAGCGGGGCGAACGACGCGCACGTCGCGATGAGGGCGGCGAGGAGGACGAGCACGAGGGCCTGGGCCCGTCGGTAGCGGATCGCCGCCCACATGCCGCATGCCCTCCCTGGTGTCGTCTCAGGTGCGTGACCGGGAACCGGACGCCGAACTCCCCGCTCGACCCTAGGGGACCGATCTACGGCCACCGGCTACATTCCGGCAACGATTTCCGCCCGGGATCGCCACCCACCGCAAGCCTGCCCGCGCGAGGGCGGCGGGCGGGTGGTGTGCCGTGGTCGGGGGTCAGCCCTGGGAGTCGATGGCCGCTTCGAGGCGGTCGAGCTTGGCGGTGAGCTCACCGGCATACCCGTCGCGGATGTCGGCCTTGAGCACCAGGCTGACCCGCGGGCCGAACTGCGCCACGGCGTCGACGGCACCCTTCACCACCGCCATCACCTCGTCCCACTCCCCCTCGACCTCCGTGAACATCGACGAGGTGCGGTGCGGCAGCCCGGACTCCCTGACCACGGTGACAGCGGCAGCAACCGCCTCACTCACCGAGCCGGTGGAGTCGGCGGGCACGGACGGGGCGACGGAGAAGGCGACGAGCATGCGCCCACCGTATGCCGCGAGCCCGGCTCCCCGTCGCGCCCCCCGGCGCGACGGGGCCGGCTCAGTCGGTCACGTGCCGCTGGTAGGACAGCAGCGCCTCGACCTTCGCGAAGCCGAGCTCGACGTTGACACCCACCATGTGGGCGTTCTGCTCGGCGTTGCAGGTGTTGATCCGCTTGGTCTCAGGGGCCAGCCGGGCCAGCTCCTGCAGACCGCGGGCCTTGACCGCCATGCCCAGCCGGTGGCCCCGGTGGTCCCGGCGGACGAGGGTGCCCCACTGCATGACCTCGTCGGGGTCGTCCTCCGACACGACCAGGTCGTTGTAGGCGACCACCTCACCGGACGGTGCGATGGCCACCGTGTGCAGCATGGTGCGGCCCTGTGCCCGCATCCGCTCGAGCTCTTCGAGATAGGTCTGCGGGGTCTGCTTCTCCTCCTCGAAGTCCACCTCACCGGTCGGGGCGTCCACGGCCAGCTGGTTCCAGCAGTCGATGTAGGACGGCAGCAGCGCCTCCGGCAGGGGCGACCGGTGCGACTCGACCCGGTAGCCCTGGTGGTGCTCGGCCGCACCGGCGGCGAGCTCGGCGAGCCGCTCCGGCACGACGGGGAGGTCCAGGATGCGGCGGATCTCGGTGTTGGCGTAGCTGAAGCCGTGCCGCTCGGCGAACCGGACGTGCGGGTGGTCCGCCCGGGCGCCGTCCGGCACGTTGAACTCGACCAGCACGGTGCGGCGACCCTCCTCACGGGTGCGCTCGACGACCCGCTCGGCGAGGGCGCTGCCCGCGCCCCGCTCGCGCAGGGCGGGGTCGACCTCGAGCTCGACCCAGGTGAACTGGGTGTTGTCGAGCAGCGGGAACCACAGCAGGGCCACGCCCGCCACCTGCCCGTCGACCAGGGCGATCCAGGGCTCCAACCGCTCGGACGAGCTCGTGCTGCGGAGCTGCACCGTCATCTCGCGCAGCGACCAGAGCTTGGCCCACGGGCGCTGGTGCCGCTTCGACGCGCTGTCGGCCGCGTGGACCGCGGCCACCTCGGCGTCGTCGTGGACGTCCATGAGCCGCACCACGACGGTGCCGGTGGGGTCGTCGTGCGCTGCCAGGTGCGGTTCCGTCGTCGGGTTCATGGTCCGAGTGTCCGGCCAGGAGGCGTTCTCGGACAACGGGTTTTCGCCGTCGTCGCCCGCTCAGGGGGCGAGGTGGGCGTGCACGAGGGCGACGGTCGCAGCACCTTCGCCGCTGGCCGAGGCGACCCGTTTCATCGAGCCTGCCCGCAGGTCGCCGGCCGCGAAGATGCCGGGCACGGTGGTCTCCAGCGCGGCCGGCGGTCGGCCGTTGCGCCACAGCTCCATCGGCACGTCCCGGCCGGTGAGGACGAAGCCGCGTTCGTCCCGCACCACCTCGTCGGGCAGCCAGTCACCGCACGGGTCGGCCCCCAGGAGCAGGAACAGGCCGCCGGCGTCGACCCGTTCGGCACCGTCCGGGCCGGCCAGCTCGAGCCACTCGAGGGACGAGTCACCGCCCCCGTCGACGACCCGCGTGGAGGTCCGCACGGTGATCCGGTCGGTCGAGTCGATCTCCCGGATCAGATAGTCGGACATGGTGGCCGCCAGGTCGGGGCGTCGCACGCACAGGGTGACGCGCACGGCATACCGGGCGAGGTAGACCGCCGCCTGACCGGCCGAGTTGCCACCGCCGACGACGAAGACGCTGCGCCCTTCCATCTCGCGGGCCGCGCTGGTCGCGGCACCGTAGTAGACGCCGAGGCCGACCAGCTCCTCGAGCGGGTCGATCCCGAGGCGCCGGTAGGTGACCCCGGTGGCGACGAGCACGGCGCGGGCGTGCAGCTCGCCGCTCTCGGTGCGGATGACGTGCGAGCCGCCCGGGCTGGCGGCGGGCACGATGCCCTCGGCCGCCACGCCGGTGTAGATCCGGGCCCCGAACCGCGACGCCTGGAACCGGGCCCGCTGCGCCAACCGCATGCCCGAGATCCCGCGCGGGAAGCCCAGGTAGTTGCGGATCATCGAGCTCGTCCCCGCCTGACCGCCGACCGCGTCGGACTCGATCACCACCGTGTCGAGACCCTCGGAGGCGCCGTACACGGCCGCCGCCAAGCCGGCCGGGCCGGAGCCGATCACGACGAGGTCGATCGTGTCGTCGGCGTCCATGGTCTGGGGCGACCCGTAGACGGCCCGCGCCACCATCCGCGCGGTGGCGCCCTCGATCGGGTCACCGACGAGCCCCGAGGCGACGACCGGGAACGCCGGCGACGCACCGCTCTGCACCGAGGGCAGGTCGGCCAGGACTTGCCGACCGACCTCGCTGTCGGGCGAGTACACCCCGTGCGGGATGCCCATCCGGTCGAGGAAGTCGCGGATCCGCGACACCTCGGCTCGTGACCCGCCCTCGATCACCTGCACACCCTCGACCTCGGGCGTCGATGCCGTCCAGCCCCAGTCCGAGAGGTACTCGGTGACGGCGGTGTGGAACTCCTCGTCGCGCGGACCTGTCGGGATGAGCAGGTAGGTGTCGATCCGCCCGCGCCCCAACGCCTCGCGCAGCCTGGGCAGCGACAGGCCGTAGTCACCGCGCGACGTCAGGCAGATCCGCCGGGCCGCGGGCAGGAGCGTGTGCAGCTCGTCGAGCAGGTCGAGCCCCACCTCGACGCCGGGGACCGCCCATCCGACACCGAGCAGCGCCACCGGCTGGCCGTCCTCCAGCGCCTGGCGCACCAGCTCGCGGGCGCCGTCTGCGTCGTCGGCGCAGAGGACGTCGTAATCCCTTGCGTAGCGCGCGAACTCGCTGTCGACCACCGGGATCTGCTCTGCCGCGACCACGAGCACGATCGCCGGACGGACCCGGGCCGTGGTGGTCATGGCTGGAAGGTCATGGCGAGGGCGTCACTGCCGGTCGCTGTCGATGAGCCAGGAGTCGCCGTCGCGCACGAAGGTCAGTGTGTGCGTCTCGTCGCTCTCGTCGCCGTCCTTGGGCTTGAAGGTCAGCTCGACGACGGCCTTGTCGTTGGCCGAGTCGGCCTCGACGTTGCCGACGTCGACCGACTCGATGCTGTCCCAGAACGTCTCGTAGCCCTCCCGCCCGTCGGAGGCCTGCTGCATGGCGGGGGTCAGCTGGGCGAACGTGTCGTTGCGCTTGTTGGCCTTGGTGACGTCGCGGTAGTAGGACTCGATGAACCGCGTGAGGGCCGCGTCGTCCTTCGAGGTGTCGGTCGTGGTGCTCGTGGTGGTCGTGGTGGTGGTCGAGCTGGACGTGGTGCTGCTCGTCGTCTTCGTCTCCGACGGGGTCTCGGTCTTGGTCTGCGTGGACGTGACCGTGGTCGTCTGGCCCGGGGTGGGTGTGTTGGTGCCGAACCCGTCGGTCAGCGCGTAGGCGATGCCGAGCGCGATCAGGGCCAGGACGACCAGCGCCACGATCCAGGCCGTCGCCCGCGAGCGCCCGTCCCGGTCGTCCCTCGGGGCGGTGCCGCGGGCGGCATACGGGTCGGTCACGGGCGGGGGCGGCAGCGGCGCGGGCTCGAACCGCTGGGTGCTCTCGACGGGCGCGGCGATGACCTCGGTCGCGGCAGGGTCGGCGCCGGCCCCGAGCAGCGCGCCCGCGGGCAGCGCCATGGTGGCGTCACCGTGCGCGATCCGGTCCAGCCGGTCGGAGGCGGTGGCCATGTCCCAGCGGCGCTCGGGGTCGCGGTCCATCATCGCGGCGATGGCGCCGCCCAGCGGTCCGGCCTTCTCCACCGGGCGCCCGTCGCCGCGGGAGATCGCCTGCAGGGTGGCCAGCGGGTTGGCCTGTGCCTCGTAGGGGGGCTGCCCCTCGACCGCGTAGAAGAGCGTGGCCCCGAGCGCCCAGACGTCGGAGGCCGGGGTCGGGTCGCCGCCCCGAGCGAGCTCGGGTGAGAGGTAGCCGGGAGTGCCCGTCATGAACCCGGTCTGCGTCAGCTGGTCGTCGGCCTGGGCCCGGGCGATCCCGAAGTCGCTGATCTTGGGGGTGCCGGCCAGGTCGATGAGGATGTTGCCGGGCTTGATGTCGCGGTGCACGATGCCGCGCTCGTGGGCTCGGGCGAGGGCACTGGCGACCGCCGACCCGATCGCGGCGACGCGGGTCGGTGGCAGGGCGCCGACCTCGCGGATCCGCTCGGCCAGGCTCTGGCCCTCGACGTACTCCATCACCAGCCAGTGCGAGTCGTTCTCGTCGACCACGTCGAACACCCCGACGGCGTGGGGGTCGTTGAGCGACGCCGCGATCCGGGCCTCCCGCATCGCCCTCGCGGCCGCGGCCGGCTCCCCCGGCAGCGCGCCGATCTGCTTGACCGCGACCTCGCGGCCGAGGACGGTGTCGCGGCACAGCCACACCGTGCCCATCCCACCGCTGCCGATGGGACGGACCACCTCGTAGCGTCCGGCGATGACCTGGGGCGGCACTGGGGTCCTTTCGATCGGGGCTGGTCGTCTGTCGATCGGGTCCGGGGTTCACCCTATTGGCCACGGCTGTTCCTTGACACTCCACGGTCGGCCCGTGCGACGGTGTCGGGATGCGGCCGAGCCTCTACGAGTTCGCCGGTGGCGAGGACGCCTTCCTCGCCCTGGCCCGTGCTCACCACGAGCGGTGCGTCGCCGATCCGCTGCTCAACCACCCGTTCAGCAAGCAAGACCTCGACCCCCACCACGTCCAGCGCCTCGCCGCCTACTGGGCCGAGGTGCTGGGCGGACCACCGACGTTCTCGGCCGAGCTGAGCGACCACTCCTCGATGCTGCGGCTGCACGCCGGCAACGGCCCGGGCATGCTCGAGCTGGGCCCGCGGTTCGTCGACTGCTTCGTCGCCGCCGCCGACGACGTGGGGCTGCCGGCCGACCCGGAGTTCCGGGCGGCCCTGCGGGCCTACATGGAGTGGGCAGTGGCCGACGTCAACGAGTTCCACGACGCCGGGGCGAGCGTCCCGTCCGGGTGGGGTATGCCGCGGTGGGACTGGGACGGCCTGGTCACCTCCGGCCGCGACTGAGGTGCACCCGCACCGCCACGCTCAGGCGAGGGCGTCGACGATCCGGTCGGCGGCGGCATACGGGTCGGTCGTGCCGTCCACCACGGCGGCAGCGAGCTCGTCGACGCCCTGGCCGTGCCGCAGGTCGCCCATCCTGGCGCGCAGCGCCTGGAGCGCGATCGACTCGATCTCGTCACCGGCCCGGCGGATCCGACGCTCGCGCAGCGTGCCGGACTCCTCCATCCAGGACGTGTGCTTCTCGATCGCCTCGACGACCTCGTCGATGCCCTGCCCCTGCTGCGCGACGGTCTTCACGACCGGGGGGCGCCAGAGGCCGGGTTCGGTGCGGTCGCCGAGCGAGATCATGTGGCGGATGTCGCGGACCGTGGCGTCGGCTCCGTCGCGGTCGGCCTTGTTGACCACGAACACGTCGCCGATCTCGAGGATGCCGGCCTTGGCAGCCTGGATCCCGTCACCCATACCCGGGGCGAGCAGGACGATCGTGGTGTCGGCCAGCCCGGCGATCTCGACCTCGGACTGCCCCACGCCCACCGTCTCGACGAGCACCACCTCGCAGCCGGCCGCGTCGAGGACCCGCAACGCCTGGGGGGTCGTCCACGAGAGACCGCCGAGGTGTCCCCGACTGGCCATCGAGCGGATGTAGACCTCGGCGTCGAGCGCGTGGTCCTGCATCCGCACCCGGTCGCCCAGCAGCGCGCCGCCCGAGAACGGGGAGGACGGGTCGACGGCCAGGATCCCGATCCGCTTGCCCTGCTTGCGGAAAGCGGCCACGAGCGCGTTGGTGGAAGTGGACTTCCCGACGCCCGGGCTGCCGGTGATGCCGATGACGTGCGCCCGGCCGGTGTGGGGGGCCAGCGCGGCCATCACCTCACGCAGCGCGGGGTGGGCGTCCTCGACGAGGGAGATCAGCCGCGCGACGGCACGAGGCGACCCTGCCCTGGCCGCATCGACCAGGGCAGGGACGTCGACGGTGCGGGGAGCCAAGCGTCAGGCGCTGTCGGAGGAGGTCCGCGGCACCCGCACGATCAGGGCGTCGCCCTGACCGCCGCCGCCACAGAGGGCAGCAGCCCCGACCCCGCCGCCGCGCCGTCCCAGCTCGAGCGCGAGGTGCAGGGCGATCCGGGCGCCGGACATGCCGATCGGGTGGCCGAGGGCGATCGCGCCGCCGTTGACGTTGACCTTGTCGAGCTCGATGCCGAGCTCCTGGGCGGAGGCCAGCCCGACGGCGGCGAAGGCCTCGTTGATCTCGACGAGGTCGAGGTCGGCGGGGCTGATGCCCTCGCGCTCGCAGGCCTTGGCGATGGCGCGGGCGGGCTGCTGCTGGAGGGTCGAGTCCGGGCCCGCGACGACTCCGTGGGCGCCGATCTCGGCGATCCAGGAGAGCCCGAGCTCCTCGGCCTTGGCCTTGCTCATCACCACGACGGCGGCGGCGCCGTCGCTGATCTGGCTCGCCGAGCCGGCGGTGATGGTGCCTTCCTTGGAGAACGCCGGACGCAGCTTGCCGAGCGTCTCGGTCGTGGTGTCGGCGCGGATGCCCTCGTCGCTCTTGAACTCGAGCGGGTCGCCCTTGCGCTGGGGGATCGACACGGAGACGACCTCGTCGTCGAAGAGGCCGTCCTTCCAGGCCCGGGCGGCGAGCTGGTGGCTGCGCGCGCTGAACTCGTCCTGCTGCTCGCGGGTGAAGGCCTGGGCGCCGGTGTTGGCCTGCTCGGTGAGCAGCCCCATCGCCTGGTCGGTGAAGGCGTCCCACAGGCCGTCGAACGCCATGTGGTCGCGCATCTGCACGTCGCCGTACTTGAAGCCCTCGCGGGACTTCTCGAGCAGGTGCGGCGCGTTGGTCATCGACTCCTGTCCCCCCGCCACCACGACGTCGAACTCGCCGGCGCGGATCAGCTGGTCGGCCATCGCGATGGCGTTGATGCCGGAGAGGCAGACCTTGTTGATGGTCAGTGCGGGGACGGTCATCGGGATGCCGGCCTTGGCCGCGGCCTGGCGGGCGGGGATCTGGCCCGTGCCGGCCTGCAGGACCTGTCCCATGATCACGTAGTCGACCTGCTCGGGGCTCACCCCGGCCTTGTCGAGCGCGCCCTTGATCGCGAAGCCGCCGAGGTCCGCCCCGGAGAAGTCCTTGAGCGAGCCGAGCAGTCGGCCCATGGGGGTGCGCGCACCCGCGACGATGACGGAAACGGGACGGTCAGACATGGTGGGAGGCCTCCAGCGCCAGTGGTGATTACCTCCCTGCACTCTAGTGCGCCGGTCCGCGCCCGGCTTCGCCCGGGCGGGTGGTGCTGACCACACTCGGGTATGCCGCGTGGCGGCCTCCCAGCCCACCCTCCCGTGCGCGAATCCCGTTGTGCGACAGCCCGAGTGTCCCCACTTGCGCCGCCGCAGAATGGTCGTGCAAAAGGGTTGACGACTGCCCCCAAGGTGCGTAATCTTCGAACAGGTGTTCGAACGAGTATTCGGGTAGGCACCAGACGCAGGGGACGATGGAGAGCCTTCCGGGGGGTGGGTGGTATGACGGCACAGGTGGGGCAGAGTTCGCCCGCGCCCACCTCGTCCGCGCGCCTCACTCCCGCGCGCCCCACTCTCGCTCGCGCTGGGATCGTCTTCGGGAGTGGGGGCGTGACCGCGGCGCTGGTGCGCGACGCCGACCCGGTTCAGCTGGCGGCGGCGGTCGGTGCCCTCTCGAAGTCGGATGTGGCGGCGCTCGACCGCGCCGAGGCCGAGGCATACGTCGTCGCCTGCGAGCGGGTGCGGGCGGCATTCGAGGCTCGTCAGGCGCTGGCCATGGACACCCTGGCCGGTCGCGTCGAGGACGACCTGCACCGGCAGCAGGCCGAGGCGCCGCTGTCCGCCGGCACACGGAGCATCGACACCCACGGGCTGGTCGCGTCCACGCTCTCCCCCGCGTTGCACTGCGCGACCCGCACGGTCCAGCGCCGGCTCGTCGGTGCTCGGTGGCTGGCCTGCGAGTTCGCGGCGACGTTCGACGCGGCGTGGGACGGCGACCTCGAGCAGCGGCGCAGCGACGTGGTCGTCGAGGCGGGCCTGGCGGTGTCCGCCGATCTGCGTGGCGCCTACGAGGCCCTGGTGCTCGAGTCGTCGGTCGACGAGGTCACCGGCGAGTACGTCGTGGTGTCCGAGAGGATGCGCGAGCTGTCGCGCTCGGAGCTGGTCAGCCGGTGCCGCAAGATCGCGCGAGAGCTCGATCCCGACAGCGAGCAGGCCGCCCTGCAGCGAGCCCGCGACGCGCGTCGAGTCGTGATCCAGCCGCACCCCGACCAGCCCGGCATGGCCCGGTGGGTGGTCGTGCTTCCCACAGAGACCAGCCAGCGGCTCGCTTCCGCGGTCGATGCGCTCGCTGGTCAGTACGCCCGAGCCAACCCCGGCACGCCGATCGATGCGGCCCGGGCCGATGCCCTCGCCGATCTCGCTCTGGCCCAGTCCGACGTGACCACCGTGGTCGAGCTCCTCGTCCCGGTCCTGCCCGCTCCCGCCGAGTTGGTCGCCGAGCCAGCAGAGCCCGAGTCGGCAGGGCCCGAGTCGGCAGGGCCCGAGTCGGCAGAGCCCGAGCCCAAGCCCGGAGAGTCAGAGCCGGTCTCCGAGCCAGCAGAGCCCGAGCCAGCAGAGCCCGAGCCAGCAGAGCCCGAGCCAGCAGGTGGTGGCGCGTCGCAGCCGCGGGAGGGTGCCCCGGTTCGGTGGGTGATCCCCGGCGTGGTCGACGACCCACGGCACGGCGCCCTCACCCCCGAGGTGATCGCTCGGATCCTCAGCGACCCGGATGTGTCGGTGCGGTTGGCGCGCCTCGACCCGGACGGCTCGATCGTTCAGGACCCACGCAGGTATCGCCCGAGTGCCTCGGTGCGTCGACGGGTGCGGTCGAGGGACGGTTTGTGCCGCTTCCCGGGCTGCCACACGCCCGCTCGTCAGACCGACCTCGACCACGTGGTCGCGTTCCCCGTCGGACCCACCGACCCCGCCAACCTGCTGTGCCTCTGCCGCACCCACCACGGGTTCAAGCACCATGGCGGGTGGACGCTCACGCTCGCGAAGGATGCGCGGGCCACGTGGCGCGCGCCCGACGGTCGCACCTGGGTGACCGAACCTCGCCCAGCGCAAGTCCGTGACGACCTCCGGCTCACCGACGGCATCGGTGCGGACCGGCTGCACGACCTGCGTCGAGGGTGGTTGCCCGGCCTTCCGATCGGCATGACCCCGGCCGACCTCACCGACGCGGAGGACCGTCTGCCCGACGATCCACCCGAGAGCCCGGCCACCCCCCTTGCGCCGCCCGACTGGGTGGACCTCGACGACGCCCGCCCGTGGCCGCCGCCCGGACCGCATCGCGACCTCGTGGTCGAGAGCCTCGCGAGCGGATCGGCCCTCGAGCAACAGCTCGCCCAGCTCCTGGCCCTCGCAGCCTGACCGATGGGCTGCCGACGGTGAGCGATCAGCCGGTGTGGACCTCGGTCACGCGCTGCCCCTCAGGGCTGACGATCGAGACGGTGATCCGCAACGGACCGACCAGCGGGATGAACCCCTCGTACGGCGGTGGCGGGTTGAGCCCGCGACGGACCCGGTTGCGGACGACCACGATCTCGCTCGAGCTGGGGAATCCCCCGTCGGCCAGCGGGATCTCATCGAGGGGGAACGACCCACTGAGGCTCCGCGGCCGCAGCGGCGGTCCCACCGGTGGTCCGAAGGGAGGTCCGAGGGGCACCCGCGGGAGGAAGGGTCCGCCCGGACGCACCCCTCCGCCGAGCGCCCCGCCCGGGGTGAGTGGTCCAAGCGGCAGGGGCCCCAGCAGACGTTGTTGGGCCACGATCTCCATGACGTAGGGCGGCCTCCGACGATAGCTCGCGTCCGTCACGATGCCGAGGTGCACCCCACGGCCGGCGATGGCGAACACGTCGACGATCGACACCGAGATGTCCGGCGGCGGAGCGACCCAACCGGGCACGGTCAGCTCGCGCACCACCTCGCGACCGAACGGGTCGACCAGCCGCACGCGCACGTCCACCGGGTCGGCGGCAACCGGCCGCGTGAACCACAGGGCCAACGGCGACTGTCCTGCCACCCGCGTCCCCTGCTCGAGCACCGGCGCGGTCGCCGCCCCGGCTGGAGCGGTGGTCAGGGCCGTCGTCGGCACGTCCTGCAGGTCGACCGAGGCGACGTCCAGCGCTCCTGCGTCACCATCCAGGCGATGCACCCCGGCGGGCAGGACCCGAGGCGGCGCCGTGGTCGCGGTCCGCACGACGACGCCTCGGTGGTCGGCGCCCCAGACGTCGGCAGCGAGCGGTTCGAGCTCGGGCGGCCCGGGTGGCACCAGCAGGTCGACGACGTCGGAGGCCGGTGATGGCAGACCGCGCTCGGCCTTCTGCGGCACGACGTCCACCGGCACCGCGACAGCGCGCAGCAGCCAGGGGTCCCAGCGTCCCGGGAGGGTCCCGGTCCAGGTCGCCGAGTAGATCGGCTGACCGAGGACGGGGTCGAGGTCGGTCGGCCCGGGCACGGTGGTCACGATGACCTCGGCGAACGCTGGGCCCATCGTCGCCACGTCGCGGGCTGCGTCCTCGGAGGTGGTCCGGTGCAGCCGGAACCGTTGCACGGCAATGGAGCTCGCGGCATACAGGGAGATCGTGACGGTGCCGTCGAGGGCAATGGACGGGCGCGCCAGAGGCGGTGCGGGGCGGCGCAGCCGCGGCGCCATCACGGCCTGGAAGTGCTCGTGCGGCGCGCCCCCACCCGGCCAGGGGCTCTCGATGCCGGTCTTGGTCATGGTCGTCACGACGAAGAGGTGGATGTCGTTCGAGCCCTTGGGCAGGGTCACGTCGTGGGTGCGGACAGCGCCGTCCACCTCGACCAGCCGGCGGAACGTCGCGCGTCGTTGGGTCTGCGTCATGGCGTCGTAGGCGTTGCGCAGGTCGAGGAGCCGCTGACCGGGCAGCGTCGAGTCGGGAGCTCGCGCGGGGAGTCCCGCCCGTTGCCGCAGCGAGGTCTCGTTGACCTCCCAGATGATGCAGGTGCGCACGTCGGCGCCACCGGGCAGCGACCACGCCACCCGCACGTGGCTGCAGCCCTGCGCATCGACGGTGCTCCCGAGCGGCACCCCCGGCAGCGGCGGAGGCGGCAGCGGGGTCACCGGCACCGGGCTGGCTGCGTTGGTGCGCGCGGGGTGCGGGTCCACCGGCGACCACGGCGTGGGGCTGGAGCCGACCAGCAGGTGCCGTCGCGCCCACACCTGCACGCCCCACCGCGGGGTGCTCCCGAAGTCCAGCGCGGGCACGTCTGCCACCACCGCATAGCGTCGGCCGCCATCACCCTGCCCCGGGCCGGGTGTCACCCGTTCGGTGCCGTCGGCGCTGAGTGGCTGCACCGTGCAGCCGCCCGGCACGGGGACGTCCCCGGCGAAGGTCCAGCCGAAGTCGCGACGGAAGCAGCCAGTGGGCGTCGGCGAGCCCGGCGACATCCCGACCGGGGCACGTCGGTGGCCAACGTCATCGGGAAGTAGATCGCGACGATCTCGACCTGGGTGGGAGTGCGTTCCAGCCACTCGACGGCGACCTCGGCCTTGAGCGTGGCCGGACAGCTGGTGCTCCCGCCGTAGTGCGTGTCGAGGGCGACCGAGATGAGCCGGGTCGGCTGGGGCGCGGGTTCCGTGCCGTCCCAGGTCACGTCCCGCCACGGCGACCAGATCCCGTGCACGTCACTGACCGCGACCGCGTAGCCGACGTGCCGCCCACCGCTGCCGATCGGGATCTCCTGCCCCCCGTCGACGAGGGCCACCCGGTTGAACCCGGTGTTGCCCTCCGAGCCGTCCGGACTGATCAGCAGCGGCCGGTCTCCCCCGGCGTCCCGCCTCGGCAGCAGCGACTCGGCAGGCCCCGCCGTCAGCAGGTCGTAGCGCGCGAGGGCCGACTCCGTCACCGGCGATGCAGCGGCGTTCTTGGGCACCCGGTCCCAGGTCAGCCGGATCGACTCGCGCCAGGGATCGTCGGGCTCGACCGGGCCGACGAGTCCCGCGCGTTCGGACAACAGCGCGGTGGGCGCGGGCACCACGAGGTGCGGCTCCGGAGCGGGCGCGTAGGCCGCGAACTCGGCACCTCCGCGGTCGGGCGGGGCGAGCCGCGCGTACTTCGCGGTGACGAGGAAGTCGCAGTAGCCAACCGCGACCTGCTGGTCGTCCATCCGCTCGAGGGAGTAGCTGGCGCCGAAACCCGTGGCGAGGTTGAGGAACGGGTCGCTGATCGCCGGGAGCATCAGCATCGGCCACGGCCCGGTGTCGGCCTGGGTGTTCAGCGAGGACATCTTGCCGTCGTGCTGTGGCGGGTCGACGGCACGCGGGCTGGTGATGGTGTGCTGGAGGTACTCCCGCACCGACGGGTCGTACATCGGCGGCAGCTCGGGGAACAGGTGCTTGCGGACCTCCTCGACGAGCAGCTTCGGGTCGGGGGCGGTCCAGGGTGGGGCGAGGCGACCGGACTGTGTCACCGGCCCCCACCCGATCGGTGGGCCGCCGCGCAGCAGCCGCTGGACCGCGGCGTCGACCGGCGGCATGGGGCTCGCGACCGGCCCCTGGTCGCTGGTGTCGTAGTCGAACCCCGCGGCCGGCTGGTCGACCGGCAGCCCGACGACCTCCACGGGGGTCCACGAGGGATCGTCGACGATGTCGGCCAGCGGCTGGACGGCGACCGTGATGTCGGTGCCGTTCCACACCTTCGCGTAGGTCGCGCCGGAGGTGCGGACCGTGATGCTCAGGGGTGCGGGGCTGCTCGGCTGCACCGACCCCGCGGCGACCGCGTGGTCCGCGTCCTCACCGGTGCGGAAGAGGTAGACCGCCACCGGCGCCGACGAATCGACCGGGCGGCAGGTGACACGCACGCAACCGGCCTCGACCGGGCCCCACGTGACGAACGGGACGCTGTCACCGGAGACCTGGATCCGGGCGCGCTTGGGCGAGTCCTTCGGGCTGCGCGTCCACACCGTGAACGGTCCGTGCGGGACCCCCAGCCCGGGCCCACAGGCCCAGCTGACGTGGATGTCCATCGACCGGAGCTGGAGCTGTCGCTCGTCGAAGGCTGCGGTCCCGCCGGTCCCGCCGGTCCCGCCGGCCCCGCGGACCGCGCGGGTCAGGTGGGTCAGGTGGCTCAGGGCACCCGGCTCGAACTGGCGCTGCAGGTCCCGCTGCCGGGCCGCGAGGGTGGCCCAGGGCAGCCGGACCGCCTTGGCGCGGAACCGCGAGGAGTCGGACCTGCGTGCCATCAGAGCTCCTCCTCCCACGGTGCACGGGTCATCGGGACGTCCACTGCGACGGCTCGCGTCTCGGGCGTGCCGGCGAGCGGGTCGGCGGCCACGACGAGGTCGAGCGCGGCGCGGGTGCCGCGGGCGCCGGGGCGAGCAGCACGACGGCGCGACCGAGCCCGGGTCCGCGGATGATGCGGGTGATCCCAGCGGCTGGTAGCGCCCCGGCCGGCGCGGCCGCGGTGCTGGGCTTCAGCGACAGCCAGTCGGCCGGTCGTGCAGCCCACCAGTGGTGGGTCGGGTCGACCGAGTCAACCGGCCCCTGCACCTGGGTCGGCATCAGGCGTGAGCGCCACAGGGTCTCGCTGCACTCGACCACGAGCGCCTGCGGCGTCGGCGTCGGGTCGGTCGACCACAGCACCCGCACCATCGGCGCGTTCGGCGTCTGCGGTGTGGTCAGGCCGGCGGACTGGAAGGCCGTGTCGAGCTGGTCACCGGTGGGGGCGTCCGGCAGGGCGGCAAGGGGTCCGATCGAGGGGATCACGGTATGGCGCCAGCGCGCCTCGCGGAGCAGGTCGCCGAGCTGGGCGACGGTGCCGAAAGCACTGGTGGTGAAGCCGATCCGGTGGACGAGCCCGCGAGCGCCGTCGGGGGCGCCCTTGGGCACCGCGTGCACGTCGATGAGGTAGTCGGTGAGCGGCTCGAGGTCGTAGGGCAGCTCGAGGACGTCGTGCCGCACCCGCTCGCCGCTGATGTCGATGCAGCGCTGACCCTCGCCGAGCACCTCGATGACGGCCTCCTCCCAGGGCGTGGAGACGGCCAGCCCCTTGAGCTTCTTGAGGTGCACCCCGTCGGCCTCGAGCGGGACGGTGAAGCCCGTGCCGGGTGCGCCACCGCCCGGAGGTGCCGGGTGCTTCCCGGAGGCCGAGAGCACGATCACCCGCAGCTCCTTGCCGTACGCGTCGAAGAGGGCTGCGACGTTCTGGGTGGCGAGCGCGATCCGGATCGGCTCGGCGCAGAGCACGCCGACGTCGTCCATCCCCGGTGCCGAGGCGAGCAGCCACGGCGACAGGTCGGTGGGGGCGCGGTCGACGCCGTCGGCCTTGAACTGGAACGTGTCGGTGTGGCCGCCGTCCCAGGAGGGCGAGGTCGTCGGCTCGTTGTCCTGCTTGACCGACGCGGCCCGCCAGGCCACGGACACCGTGTAGGTGCGGCCGGGGACGAGCAGGGCGTGGTCGTCGGGGTCCTGGGTGAGGGCGGTCTGGACTGCCTCCTGCTCACTGGTCACGACCGAGGTGTCCCACGACCAGCGGGTGGCCTCGCTCGTGAGGACGCCGGTCATGGCGACGAGGTGGAAGGCAGGAGGCGTCTGGTCCTTCGCGAATCCCGTTGCATCCCAGCCTATTTCCACACTCGCGACGCCCTGGATGTCTCGTGAGTGCACCAGCAGCAGGGCCTGCGGCCAGGTGGCGCGAGAGGCGACGCGCGCCGCGACCTGGCCGGCGCGGCATACCGGGTCGAACCACGGACCGTCCCCGTCGACCCACGCGGCGGGCAGGGGGTTGTCGGAGTCGAGCCGGTCGTCGGAGTCGAGCCCGCGCTGGTCGAGGACGTTCCCCTTCTCGTCGAGCCAGCGGACCACGAGGCGCCGCACGAACAGCTCCTCGGGCACGAGCAGCAACAGGGTGAGGTCGCCCGCTCCGCCCTCGGGGCGGATCCGCAGGGTGTCGCGCAGGTCGCTGGGCGTGAACTTGAGACGCCCCCAGGCCCGCTTGACCCGCTCCATGTCCTCCTCGGTGCCGAACGGCGCGGGCTGGTCGGAGTCGCGGGTCGGCGACCGCAGGATCCGACCCTCGCAGCCCAGCCCGGTGGTCGCCGCGGCCCGGGCGACCTGCGGGTCCCAGCCCTGCTCGAGCCGGGTGGCTTGCGCGTCGCCGAGGCTGGTGCCGGCGGCGAGGGCGGCGGCCACCTCCCCGAGCGCGTGGTCGTCGGAGGCGGTGGACCGGTGCGAGTAGGTGCTGCCCGCCGTCGCGACCCAGGCCTTGAGCGGGTTGGGCACGTCGCGACCGCGGCGCGGGGTGCAGCAACGCACGGCGTCGCCGAGGACGACGGCCGGGTTGGTGCCCTGCAGGATGTCGATGGCGGTGTCACCGGTGCGCCAGGCCTCGGTGACGTCGCACTCCCCGTGCACCGGGCGGGTGCGCAGCGTGTCGGGTGGGTCGGGCCACGGGATGCCGTCGAGTGTCCATCCCACCGTGCTCGGGCCTGGCGGCTTGCCGTCGAAGGTCCACAGCACCGGGGCGGGCGGTGCGGCCGGGTTGCAGACCGTGCCCCAGCGGTCGGTGACGCTGGTGGTCAGCGTCTCGCCGTAGGGCAGCGCCCGGCTGAACGGCGTGGGCAGCCAGTTGAGCAGGGCCAACGCCGGTCCGCTGGCCGGGTCGGCCGGGGAGGTCTGCTTCCACCACGAGCTGGGCGTCTTGCCCGCGGGCGGCGCCGGTTGGAGGTCGGGCAGCGCGTCGCCGGTGAGGGTCACCGAGGTGATCTCGTAGGTCCACCACCGGTCGCCGAGCCGCGACCACGGCCGCGCCCCGCTGTTGCCGAGCGGCGTGCCCCCCATCACCGGGCCGCCCAGGTTGGGCGCGGTGTTGAACAGCACGACCGGTATGGCGTCGAGTGGCACCGAGGGCGGCGTGCCGGTGCGCACGGCGTCGGCGAGCTTGGCGTCGATGGCGCGCTCGGCACCGGTGCCCTCGACCAGCGCGGGCGAGCGTGACACGAGGCTGACACCGGCGACCAAGGGAGGTGGCGTGAGCGTCTCGGACGGGGTGTTGCCGATGGTGAGCGAGACGCAGCCCTTGACCGAGAAGAAGAAGAAGTCGACCTCGCCGCACACCTCGCCGTGCACGTAGGTGACGTCGGGGCTGGTCTGGGTGGTGCGGCCCACGAGGACGTCGAGCTCGGCGCTGGCGCCGATGCTGATGATGAACAGCCGCAGCTCGCCGCGGACGTAGATCTTGCCGGCGAGGAAGAACGGGTCGAAGCCGAGGATCGCGTCGAAGCCGCCCGCGACCTCGAGGTAGAGCCCGATGCTCTTGCTGCCCATCAGGACGCAGCTGATGTGGAAGCCGGTCGCGATGGCCATCCCGCCGGTGACCGGTGGCAGCACGGGGATGCTGATGCCGTTGCCGTGCACCATGAGGTAGCCGCTGCCCTTGATGACGTCGAGCACCTCGATGGTGACGCGGTCCTCGTAGGAGCCGAGGTCGACCAGCCAGTTCTGCGGTTGGTGGGTGTCGAAGAAGGCCGTGACGGGCACGCGGATCTTGAGCAGCTTCTCGATCTCGTAGGCCGCGACGATGCCGAGCGTGATGGTGCCGCGCCCGAAGTCGATGTCGAGCACCGCGAGGAACGTCGCACTCTGGCTGGCGTTCTTGAGGATCGGCGGCATCTTGAGGACGTCGGCCTTCATCACCAGCAGCAGCCGCGGGCCGGGGACCTCGATCAGGATGATGCCCTTGAGGTGGACGACGAAGCCACCGTCCGCGGTGCCGAGCAGCATGCCGGCCGCGAACGCGTAGGAGCCCGCGGTGTGGGTCCACCCGTCGGGGTGCATGACCTGGCCGCGCTGGAGCTGGGCCGTCAGCCAGTCGAGCGCGGGGACCGGCCTTGACGCGTAAGGCGATTCGTCCCGGGCGTAGTTGATGCCGACGCCGCCGAGGAAGCCGTAGATGCCGAGGCCGGAGTTGCCGAGCAGGATCGGGACGGGCAGCTCGACCTCGGCGCCGATCAGCACACCCGTGACGCCGTTCTTGGTCTCGACGGCGAGGACGGCGCTGGCGCGGATGTTGATCGGCGTGATGGTGAGGTCGAAGTAGCCCTTGAAACCGAACGGCGTGAACTCCAGCGACCCCTTGCCGTGCAGCACCCCGGGGATCTCGAGCGAGGCGGCCAGCTTGGTGAGGGTGAGCTCGAACGGGCCGTCCAGCCGCGCCCGCACCCGCACCGTGTCGACGGTGACGATGCCGAGGTCGAGCCCGAGGCCGACCTCGACCTCCATGTAGGTGGGGTTGTCCCGGCTGACCCGGAAGCCCAGCACCCGCAGCAGCTCGTCGAGCGGTGGGCTGGCGGTGAGCGCCCCAGCCGGGATGTCGAGGGTGTAGCCCTTGCTCGGGTCGAAGACCGGGACGGGCAGGTAGTCGATGTGGCCGGGATTCGCCGGGTCGGGTGCGGTGTCCCACGACGACCGCACGCCGATCGCCTTGTATCGGGTGGTGACCGGGTGGTCGGGGTTCACCTTGACGATGGTCAGGTCGAAGGTGAAGGTGACCTCGATGTCGAGCAGGATGCTGATCGTCGTGCCGCGCGGGTCGACGGTGGCCGAGCCGTCGGGCGCGATGGTGCCCTGGCTGACGACGAGCTCTCCTCCGCGGAGGATCAGCTTCTGGGTGTTGATCAGGCTGCTGGCGCCCAGGGCGATGCTGCCGATCGAGACCAGGGCCCCGGCAGCGGGTGACAGCTCGGCGGCCGCGGAGCTGAGCGGCGCCAGGATGCTGAGCGCGCCGAGGACGTTGAGCGCAGTCTGGTCGGAGTGCGCGCTGTCCATCTGGGCCAGCCCGTCGAGGTCGGCCTCGGCCGCCCGGAACTCGGCGCTGACCAGCCAGGAGTCGCGGTCCTCGGCGATCCGGAGCCGCACGAGGAAGGTGCAGATGCCGTCGGACGGGTTGCGGGGACCGCTGCGCAGGGCGGGTTGGGAGTGCTGGCGCAGTGCGGTCTCGGCGGCGGTCTCGATGTCGAACTCGCCGTACACCTCCGCCCGGATGAAGGTGCTCCGCAACAGCTCGACCCGCACCCCGATCTTGCGGAAGCAGTCGGGGCGGCCACCGGTCGGCGGCGTGCGGTCGACCTCGCGGGCCGGTGGCCGCACGACTCTCTCCACCCGTGCGGTGATGGTCTCCTCGCCGTTGCCGGCGGTGGTGGCTCGGGCTCGCCACCACGCGCCGCTGCCGGCCGGTGGTGGCGGGGTGGTTCCCTCCACCGAGGTGGTCTGGGCTTTGGCCTGGGTGAAGCCATCGGCCGCACCGGCCGTGACGTTGGTGAATCCCTTGCGGTGCAACAGGTGCACCATCACGTCACGGCGGCGCTCGCTCAGCTTGCGGTTGTAGTCGGCGTCGTTCGTGGTGTCGTGGTCGGGCCCTTCCCACGATGCATAGCCCTTGACCGTGAGCGGCGTGTTGGCACCGATCTGGGTGATGACGGCTGGCGTGAGGGCGTCCCAGAGCGAGATCGAGCTGCCTGGGTTGGTGCGGGTGGAGGCCGGGCCGACGTGCACGTTGGAGGGGTTGGTCGCCCAGTTGCGCAGGGCGTCGGGGAAGGTCGGGTCCTGTGGGTCCGGCGTGGTCATGTTGGGGCTGAACGGGTCTGGCTGCGCGAACAGGTAGTAGGCGTCGATCACCTGGGGGGCGGTGGCGGGCAGGGTCGCGGTGACGTTGACCGTCGCACCGGCGGCCACCGGCACGTCGGCCTCGATCGACGGGCCGGCCGAGCCGCCGGTCCAGGTCCAGTTGGCGGCCACCGGCGGGTCGGTCGTGAGCTTGACGTGGGTGGCGGTGACCGACACCCGGCGTATGGCGTGCGGCCGGCTGTTCGTCGGAGTCACCGTGACGGTGGAGTCGCCGCTGCCCGCCCCGCTGGGCGTGCTGCGCCGGACCGCGCTCAGCGTGCGGGTGGTGGGGTTGCCCGCACCGTCGGTGGCCGTGACGGTGATGCTGAGGCTGCCGGTCGACGGCACGGTGAGGGCGACCCGGTCGTCGGCGGTCACGACGCCGTCGACGCTGATGCTGACCGTGATCGGCGCCAGGCCTCCGGCGGTGTCGACGAAGAGGGTGGCCTGCTCGGGCAGCTGGGCCGCCCCGGTGCCGGGGTCGCCGATCCACTCCCCCGACGCCGTCCGGAAGCTCACCGTCATCGTCGGGGTGCCGCCCCGGTTGACGACCTCGGCCTCGAAGATGCCGGTGACGCCGGCGTGCACGCCCATGCCGATCCAGAGGTCGCGCACCCCGGCACTCACGGCAATGCCTTGCAGACCCGTGGGGGCCACGAACAGCCGCGCCTCGGGCAGGTAGAAGCCCTGCCAGTCCGAGGGCATGGCGCGTGCCCCGCCGGGGACGGCCGGCACGTTGGGGCCGGCCTCGCCGGAGAGGTCGAGCACGGCGGTCCGGAAGGCGAAGCCCACGACGTCGGACGGCCCCACGAGCGCGTAGGGCGGGTTCATCGAGATGAACTCGTAGATGTGGTCGACCGGGGTGCCGCCGGTCTCGGCCGACAGCAGCTCGACACCCACAGACTGGCCGGCGAGCTGCTTGGCGCGGATCCGCAGGGACGGCAGCGTGAAGGTGACCGGCATGCCGTTGGCCCGGAGCTGGCCCTGTCCGTCGAGCTCGGCACCCCTCAGGAACGGCAGCCGCACCAGCACGATCGGCACGGTCAGGGTGACCCGCCAGCCGCCGTCACCGACCCCACCGGTCTGGTGCAGCCCGAGCTGCACGCTGACGCTCGGGTCGGGGAACTCGATCGGCGTCGTCGAGGTGGTGCCGCCGTTGCCGAAGCCCCCCGAGCCCGGGTCGAGGGTGATCGGCGTCGGCCAGGTGCCGGTGGCCGTGTAGCTGTGCCAGGTGCCGTCATCGTCGGTCGAGAGGCCGTCGTCGGTGCCGGTCAGCCCCTGCAGGAGCGGTCGCACCTGGTCGAGGGCACCGGAGTTCCGCGCGCTGGCGGGAACGTCGTCCCACAGCGTCACGGCACACCTCCCCGGGCGAGGCGCGGACCTAGCAGGACGGCCTGCCGCGGTGACGCCGCAGCCGAGCGTCCGGTGTGAGTGGCTGCGGGTCCCCTCGCAGCCACTCGAAGCGAATGCAAGCCAGTGGTGCTTCATGCAGGTAACCAGTGGCGAGAGTCAGTGGTCAACGACCTGTCACAGAGCCGACAGGGGCGGCCGCGCCAACCACCCGCAAACCTCGACATTCCGCCCACCCGGCCGGATCGGTGCGGCGGCTGTCGTAAATCGTCAGCTGCGCGGCGGTTGGCCCGTTCATCGGGGTCTGTCTGATACGTCGAGGGCGCCGCTCACCTGTTTGGTGGAACTTCGGCCTCGCACCGCGGGGCGAGCCGGTTCTTGCAGGTGCGCGGTTAGCCTTCCGGCATGGTCACCCCCATCGCCCAGTCCGACGACCCCAGGACGCTCACCGAGGTCGAGCGCGCGGAGCTCATCCAGCTGCTCCGTGGCGGTGCCTGGCGTGTCCTCGGCGGCGTCCCGACCGACTGAGACGACCCCCGCAAACCTTCAGGTCGCGCTCAGATCGGCCCGTGCCCGCGACTCGACGGTGATGGTGACCGAGCCGCCGACCGACTCGAGCAGTCCGCCCACCAGCGGCACCCGCGCCCGGCCAGTGATGCGGACGACCGCGGTCCGGCCGTCCGGGCTGCCCGTGCCCGGGGCCACCTGCCAGTCGACCAGGCTCTCCGGCCTCGGTCGCTGCGCGAGGTAGTCGACCGCCGTGCGCCGCACCCCGGAGTCATCCAGGGCGACCGACCCCTCCAGCCCGTCCGCGTACGCACCGACGTCGAGCGAGCCCGCGGCGGCGAGCGCGGCCGCGTCCGCGGCATCGAGCAACCGCATTCGGGAGAGCTGGACGGAGGTGACCGCCACCGTCCCGACCACGAGCAGGATGACGACCACGGTGAACCCGAGGACGAGCAGGGAGACCTGCCCCGACTCGGCCCGGCCACGACGAGCCTTCACCGGGCGGCTCGGAACCGGTCCACGACCAGGAGGTGGTGCGAGCTCACGGGGATCGCCAGCGGGACCACCCTCCGGGCGAACGACGGCACCAGTGGCAGCGGGACCGCGACAGTCGCCGTGGCCTCGACCCGTCCTTCGGGCCGCAGACAGGGGGCACCGTCGCAGACCACCACGACCTTGGAGTCGGCGGTGCCAAACCCCTGGTCCTCGAAGGCCAACCGTGCGGCGGCCTCGGCTCGTTCCTCTGCCTCGCCGTCGTCATCGGAGCTGACGTAGACGCGGGCGGCTTCGCGCGCCGCGGCCGACGCGGCATACGCGCCCGCCTGGACGCGGGACACGGTCATGGTCAGGTAGAACAGCGGCACCATGACCAGCACGGTCAGGAAGACGAGCTCGACCACGGCGCTGCCTGCGTCGCCCGAAGCCCGTCCTCGCAGGCGCGAGAACAGCCGGCGACGGGTCCGAGCGGTCACTGGGCCTCCAGGAAGGCGCGGCCGACGAGGTCGAAGCCGTCGTCCGGGCCCCACGACCCCAGCACCGGGAGTGGCGCCCGGACCCGCACCGCCACCACCCTCACGTCGCCCTCGACCCGCACCTGGGCCGACACGTCGCGGGCGAAGCGTGCCGACACCGACGACGCGATCAGCGACCGCGTCCGCGCGGCACCCTCCTGCGGTCCGGACCCCTCCCTGGCCCCGAAGCGGGCCCCCTCGGACGCGCAGGCGAGGAGCGTGTTGCGCACGTGCAGGGTCAGGCCGACCTGCAGCGCCGCGACGAACAGCAGGGACACCAACACCGAGGTGAGGACGAAGTCGCTCACCGCCGACCCTGCCTCGCGACCGCCACGCGTCACGCGTCGCACGAGGTCAGCGACGGGCGCTGTCGAGGGCGTCGGTGAACAGCGCACTGAGCTGGTCCTCGGCCACGGCCCACAGCGCGGCGACCAGTCCCGCGGTCATCAGGGTGATCAGCACCCAGCCGGGGACATCGCCGCGCTCGCGTCCGGCGCGCCCACCCGACGGCCCTCGCCGGGTCGGTCGGACCACGGCGAGCTGGGCCCGGACCAGGGCGAGTTGTGCACGGACCACCGGACGGTGAAGGACTGACATGGCTGTTCCTCTCGTGTGCTGCATCGGTCAGATCTCGAACTGCAGGAAGGCGAACCCGGGGAAGATGGCGAACAGCACGGTGACCGGGAGCACGAGGAACACGACCGGCACCATCATCGCGATCTCCTTGGTGCCGCCGACCTCCATGACGGCGCGGCGACCGGCCTCCCGCACGTCGTGCGCCTGGGCGCGCAGCACGTCCGCGAGAGGAGTGCCACGCTCGACGGCAACGACCATCCCGTCGACGAACCTCGACAGGCTCACCAGCCCGGTGCGGTCGCCCAGGCCCTGCAGGGCGGTCGACAACGGTGCACCGGCCCGGGCGTCGGCCAGGCAGCGCCGCAGCTCGGCCGCCAGCTCGCCGTGCGAGAGCCGGCAGACCCGTTCGAGGGCACCGACGGCTCCCTCGCCCGCGGCGACCGCCAGAGCCAGCAGCTCGGCGATCGTGGGGAACTCCCGCAGGATGCGCTGCTCGCGCACGTTCGCCTCGTGGCTCAGCCACTGGTCGCGAGCGACGACGCCGACCGCCACCCCACAGACCACGATGAGGAGTGGTCGGACGACCGACCCGCCCTGACCCAGCCACACCGCGCTGGCGAGCGCGAGTCCTGCGGCCATGCCGACCGCACCCCAGACCACCTGCTCGGCCCTGAACCGGTCGACGTCAGGCGGCTTGCCTGCGCGCGCAAGCCGACGAGCGACCGACGACGACCGACCCAGCAACGACTCGACCCGGCGCGCGAGGTCGGTCACGAGTGGCCGGGTCAGGACGGCGAGGACGCCGGCACCGCCGAGCGCACCCACGCCGGGCGGCCGCGCGCCCAGCAACCGTGACGGCCTCGGCGCATCGAGCAGGTAGGGCAACAACCGGTCGTCCAAGGTCAACCGGTGTCGCAGCGGCAGTCCGAGCCACACCAACGACAGACCGACGCCGAGACCGAGGCCGGCGAACGCCCCGAGCACGGACGGGTTCACCGGAGCACCCGCTCGTCATCGGGGAGCCGCGCGACGACCAGCATGATCCGGTAGGCCGCGAGCGACACGACGGCACCGACCAGCAGGACGAGCGTGCCGGTGGCCGTGGCATACGCCTGGACGGACTCCGGCCGGGTGCAGAGCATGGCGAGCACCACCCACGGCGCCGCGACCGCCAACCGCGCCGCGTTGACCGTCCAGCCCTGTCGTGCCTCCAGCTCCGAGCGGGTGCGGCTGTCCTCCCGGAGAAACGCGGACAAGGTCCGCAGGAGCGTCCCCAGGTCACTCCCGCCGACCTCCCTGGCGATGCGCAGGGACTCGACCAGTCGATCGCCGACGGGGTCGCTGAGAGTCGCCTTCAGCCGGTCGAGGCAGTCGTGGAACCGGCCACTCGACCGGTAGTCCTCGGCGAAGGCCAGGAAAGCCGGGCGGAGCTCCTCCGGTCCGCGGACGGCCAGCTGGCTCAGCGCCTCGGGGAGAGCCAGGCCGGCGCGCACTCCCGAGGTGATGTTGTCGACGGCGTCCGGCCACAGCTCGCGCAGGTTGGCCCGACGACGCCGAGCCCGGCTGCGCACCAGGGCCAGGGGTGCGTAGCCCGCCATCCCCCCGAAGCAGAGCGCCACGGGCACCACGCGGATCGCAGCCTCGACGAGCAGGCCGACGACACCGAACGCCGCGAGGCAGCACGCAAGCAGCACGCCCGGGCCGACTGTCTCGTAGCCGGCTTGGGCGAGCTGTTCGCGGAGGCGCTGGCCCGCTCCACCGCGACGAGGCCCACGCGGGGTGGGGTCAGGGACCCAGCAGGCCCACCAGAGCAGGAACAGCCCGCACCCGAGCGCCAGACCCACGACGATCCCACTCACGTCGTCACCCCGACCGCCAGCAGGGCCGCGACGTCGTAGCCGGCTCGCCGGAAGCGCTCGTGGTGCGGGGGGAACCCATCAGCCCGGCGCAGCACACCATCGCGCTGGGTGAAGATGTCGGCCGTCTCCACCACGTCGCCCTCGACCCGCCCCGGGACCGCCACCACCTCACGGACCCGGCGGACGCCGTCGTGCTCCAGCGCCGCGTGGATCACGAGGTCGATCGACCCCGCCACCGTCGGGACCACGAACCGGCTGCCGACGTTCTCTCCGGCCAGGAGGGGCAGGGTGCACATCTTCGTGATCGCCTCGCGCGCACTGTTGGCATGGATGGTGCACATGCCGGGCAGGCCGCTGTTGAGGGCGATGAGCAGGTCGAGGCTCTCCCCCTGGCGCACCTCGCCGACGACGATCCGAGAAGGACGCATCCGGAGCGCCTCCTTCACCAGGCGCCGCAAGGGGATCTCGCCGGTCCCCTCGAGGCTGGGTTGGCGACACTGCATCGCCGCGACGTCCCGCAACGGGAGCTTGAGCTCGAACACCTCCTCGCAGGTGACCACTCGCTCGCGCGGCGGGATCGCGGCCGCGAGGCAGTTCAGCAGAGTGGTCTTGCCGGCCTGGGTCCCGCCGGCGACCAGGATGTTCAACCCAGCCGCGACGGCGGCCTCGAGGAAGCGGGCTGCGGGGGCGGTCAGCGTCCCGAGCCCGACGAGGTCGTCGAGGTGCGATGCGCTGGCCACGAACTTGCGGACGTTGACCGACCAGTGGGCCCGCGTGATGTCAGGGATCACGACGTGCAACCGCGACCCGTCCGGCAAGACCGCGTCGACGAACGGGCTCGACAGGTCGACCCGCCGCCCGCTGGACTTGAGCATCTGCTCCACGAGGTCTCGCACCCCGTCGTCGGTCAGCATCGTGGTGGTCAGCTCGGCGACGCCGCCGCGTGCCACGAACACCTTGGTGGGTTCGTTGATCCAGATCTCCTCGACCTCCGGGTCGTCGAAGTAGGGCTGGAGCGGGCCGAACCCCGCCACGGCGTCCTTCACGGACTTCACCGCGTCGTCGAGTGCCGGCAGTCTGGGGAGGCTGCCGTGCAGCGACCGGCCGTCGTAGTCGGCCACCACCTCCCTGACCAGGCGGTCCAGCGCGCCTGCGTCGCGCAGTGGGTCGAGACCGGACCTCCTGATCAGCTCCCGGACCTCCGACTCGACCGTGGCCAGCGCCTCCACTGCGTTCCCCTCCTCGACCCGTGCTCACCGACTCCGACGCTCGCGTCGCATTCTGACTTCGTTTGCGGCACTTTAGATGAGTTGCCGTTTGCTTGACGTCGGTTGTCCACAGCTGTGGATGAGCTGGCCGCGAGCCACTGCGCTCCGCCTACGGTCGGCGGATGCGCCTCCAGCTCACCGTCGTCGACGGCCTCGGCAGCCGGGCGGGCGCGGCGGGCGCGGCGGGCGAGGGTGAAGCGGTCCAGGGTGAAGCGGTCCAGGGTGAAGTGGTCGAGGTCGAGGTCGAGGCCCCGACCGGCTCGACCGCGAGTGAGCTGGCGACGGCTCTGGGCGCCGTGTTCGTCACTTCAGAGACGACCGGGCGACCTCGCACCGCGGGTCTGGTCGCCACGACCATCTCGGTCGCCGGCAAGGTCGTCGACCCCACCTCCCTGGTGGGTTCGGCTCCCCTGCTGGACGGGGCCGCGGTCACGGTCTCCTCCGGCCTCACCACGCCGGCGAGCGCCGGTGTGCCGGTGCCACGGTTCGCGATGTGGCTGGCCGTGACGCACGGTCCCGACGCCGGCCGCACAAGCCAGCTCGGGCTGGGTCGCCACACGCTCGGGCGTGGCGCCGACGCCTCGATCCTGATCGAGGACGCCGCGCTCTCCCGGGTGCACGCCCTGCTCGAGATCACCGCGGATGCGATCACGGTGGCCGACGGCGGGTCCACCAACGGCACCGAGCTCGACGGCACACCGGTCGGAGGCTCTCCCACGCCGGCGCCCTTGGGGGCGACCATCCGCATCGGTGACAGCCTGGTGCGGATCCGCACCGGAGATGACGTCCCGGCAGCCTCGCGCGCCTGCGGCGAGGGAACGATCGCCATCAACCGCCGACCCCGGCTCCGGGCTGCGTCGCCCGCGCGGTCGGTCACGCTTCCCGACGCACCCACAGCGCCCTCGACGAGCCGCCTGCCGTGGGTGGCCATGGCCCTCCCGCTCCCGGTGGCGGCCCTCCTCGCCGTCTTCTTCGGGCCGACCATGCTCGCGTTTGCGGTGATGAGCCCGCTGATGATGGCCGGGACCGCCTTCGGTGACCGCGTGACCACCAGACGGAGGTATGCCGCCGAGCACGCGGCGTACGAGCGTCGACTCCGGGCGGCCGAGGAGGCCGTGGACCGGGCCTGCCGGGCCGAGGAAGCAGCCCTCGACGAGGCGCTGCCGGACCCGGCCCAGGTCCTGACGATCGCGTCGACTCCGACGGCCCGACTCTGGGAACGACGCATCGACGACCCGGACGCGCTCGTCGTGGCCGTCGGGTGGTGCAGCACTCCCGCGGCGGTCCGGGTCACCGATCCGACCGGCGCGGATGCGGCGGAACCGCCACTGCTGCACCGGGTTCCCTGCACGCTTGCCGTGGGCGAGCTCGGAGTCGTCGGCATCTGCGGAAGGCGGGAGACAGTCCTCGGAGTTCTTCGCTCAGTCGTGGGACAGCTCGTCACGTTCCACTCGCCGCTCGACCTCAGCCTCGCCCTCCTCACGGGGACCGCCGCGGCCCAGCAGGACTGGTCGTGGCTCGCCAGGCTGCCGCACGTGCGCTCGCCTGAAGGCGTCCCTCAGGGCGGTTGGCTGCTGGGGCAGGGCGCCCCGGGCGCGGCACCGACGGCACCGACGGCACCGACGGCACCGACCAGGCTGGCCGGGCTGGCCGCCACGGTGCGGGACCGGCACCGCGCGCAGCCGCCCGGGGCGGCCTGGGCAGGCCCGCGCACCGTGCTGTTGCTCGATGACGCGGCTGCGCTGCGCGGCTTGCCCGACCTGGCCGAGGTGCTCGCCCGCGGACCCCGGGTCGGCATCCACGTCGTGGCCGCCGCCGACCACCGGGCCGGGCTGCCGTCGGAGACTGCGGCGGTCCTCGACCTGACCGCGCCCGAGGCCCCCCGCCTGCACCGGCTCGGCGAGGCGCCACAACCCCTGACCGCCGACCAGGTCGGTCCGTGGTGGGCCGATCGGCTCAGCCGCAGCCTCGCACCGCTGCGTGACGCCACACCCGGGGCGGCGGCCGCCTCGCCCCCGCGACAGGTCGGTCTCCTCGAGCTGCTCGCCGCACCCGGCGGCTCGGGCGACGACCTTTCCCTGACCAGCGAGGACGTCGCCCGTGGCTGGTCCCTGGCACCACGGAGCACGGCGATACCCCTCGGGCACACCAGCGACGGTCGCCACGTCGTCGACCTCGCCGGCGACGGTCCTCACGTCCTGGTGGCCGGCACGACCGGAGCCGGCAAGTCGGAGCTGCTGCGCACCCTCGTGGCCTCGCTGGCCGTGCGCAACCGGCCCGAGCACCTCTCGATGGTGCTGGTCGACTACAAGGGAGGGGCCGCCTTCCGTGACCTCGCCGCCCTCCCCCACGTCGGGAGCCTGGTCACCGATCTCGACGAGCACCTGGCCTCGCGGGCCCTGGTCAGCCTGCGCGCGGAGCTGAAGCACCGCGAACGGACACTGGCCGCCGCCGGGGTGTCGGATTTCGTTGCCTACGAATCACTTCCGTCGGTTCGCCCGCCCGCACTCGCCCGGCTCGTCATCGTCGTCGACGAGTTCCGCGCCCTCGCCGAGGAGCTCCCCGAGTTCGTCACCGGCATGGTCTCGATCGCCTCACTGGGGCGCTCGCTGGGCGTGCACCTTGTCCTCGCGACGCAGCGTCCCGCAGGTGTGGTCACTGCTGACATCAAGGCGAACCTCAACCTCCGGATCGGGCTCAGGTTGCGGGACCGCGCCGACTCGCTCGACGTGCTCGAGGCCCCCGACGCCGCCACGATCGACCCGGCCACCCCGGGGCGAGCGCTGGTGCGCACCGGCGGCGGGGACCTGCTCGCCGTCCAGGTGGCGCACCCGGGCGCCACGACCACTCGCACCCGGCCGGACGGCATACGGGTGCGAAGACTGCCGTGGGGCCACGCACCGCAACCGTGGCCCGCCCCACCCGGCCCGATCGTCGAGGAGCGCTCCGACCTCGCAGTGGTCGTCGCCGCCGTGCAGGGCGCTGCGACCGCGGTCGGCGCCCGGCCAGCGGCCAACCCATGGCTGCCTGCCCTTCCCCGGCGCATCGTGGCCGCAGCCTTGCCGCGCACGGCAACGCCGCGACAGTTCCCGATCGGGCTCGTCGACGAACCCGGACGGCAGCGTCAGCCGCCCCTGACCGTCTCGCTCGACGAGCCGCACGCCTGGGGTTTCGCGGGCGCCGCGCGGAGTGGGCGCACCACCGCACTGCTCACCTTCGTCGGCTCGGCCGCCTCCGCCTGTGGACCGGACGAGCTGCACGTGTATGCCGTGAGTGCGGGTTCTCTCTCGACCTTGCAGTCCCTGCCGCACTGCGGCGCGCACGTGGCCGTCGACGACCTCGCGCGACTCTCGCGCCTGGTCGACCGGTTGGCGGCTGCAGTCGACGAAAGACGTGCGCACGCGACGACGCCAGGCGCCCTTCTCCTCGTGATCGACGACTGGGAGCTCCTGGCAGAGCGCACCGCGGACCATGACGGCGGTCGGCTGGCCACGAGGCTGCTCGGGCTGGTCCGCGACGGCGTCGGCGCGGGACTGACCACTGCCGTCGCGGGTGGACGCAGCCTGCTCGTGGGTGGGGCTGCCGCGGCGCTCGGTCACCGCGTCGTGCTGAGGGTCGACGACCCCACTGACCTCCTCCTCGCGGGCCTGCCGCCCAGGTCGAAGCCGGTCGACCTGACACCCGGCCGCGGGCTCCTCGCCGATGGCCGCGAGGTCCAGCTCGCCCTGCCGCCGGAGCGCGAGCTCGCGACCGACTGGTCGGGCGCCGGCCGACTCCCGTGGCGGATCGATGCGCTGCCCGACCGCGTGGCGTTGGACAGCCTGCCCCGCCCGGCACCGACGGAAGGCACGGTGTGGGTGGGTGTGGGCGGCGACGAGCTCGCCCCACTCGGGCTCGACCCGGGACGGGTCGGCCGGAGGTGGGCGGTCGTCGGCGGGCGCCGCAGCGGAGTGAGCACCTCGCTGACGACCATCGCGACAGGCCTGCTCCACCAGGGACGACCGGTGTGCGCCGTCGCGCGGCCGAACGACGCCTGGGCAGGCCTCGTGGGTGACCCGCGCCTGTCGTGGTGCACCGATCCGCAGCAGGTCGCCGACCTCCTGGAGCAACGACGTCGGCACCCCGACCTCGCCATCGTGGTGGACGATGCCGACGACCTGGTTGACACGTCGATCGGCGGCGCGCTGCGCGAGTTGGCCGGGCTGGTCGATCGCGACGGCGGGCTGGTCGTCGTCGGTGCGCATGACGACACCCTGTCGCTGCAGTACCGAGGGTTGGCGATCGAGGTCGCACGGCACGGGTGCGGGATCCTGCTGGGGCCGACCAGCACCAGCGCGGCAGACCTGCTCGCGGCCCGGGTGACGGTGGATCGGGCGGCCCTACCCGGGCGTGGATACCTGGTGCGACCCGGGGTCGCCGTGCCCCTCCAGGTCGCCTCGCATACGGTCGGGGAGTGACCCTGACTCCTGACCTGGCCGCCCTCGGGGACGAGAAGTTCGTCTCCCTCACCACGTTCCGCAAGTCCGGCAAGCCGGTGCCGACCACCGTCTGGGTGGGGCGCGACGGCGACACGCTCGTCGTGACGACACCGAGCGGGAGCGGCAAGGTGAAGCGGTTGCGCAACGACCAGCGCATCGAGCTCAGGCCGTCGACACGCCGCGGCGACGTCGACGACTCGGCGACTCCCGTGGCGGGTGTGGCTGAGGTCGTCGAGGGTGCCGCGGCGATGGACCGGCTGCACGCGGTGCTCGGGGACAAGTACGGGCTCGAGTACAAGCTGGTGATGCGCCTCGAGAAGCTGTTGAAGCGCGGCAACAGGTCGCGGGTGATGCTGCGAATCCGGCCGGCCGACCACGCCGCCTGAGCCGACCTGGGCCGCGGATCGTCGCCGCCTCAGTCGTCGACGGGGTCGGCGTCCTCGTCCGTCGTGTCCGCCTTGATCGCGGCGACGATGCCGGCCAGCGCCACGACGATGACCAGCGCGCCGACCACTCCCCGGCCGCTCTGCACGAGGCTCCACCCGACGGGGAGCAGGAGCGCGTTCCAGACCACGGTCGGGGTGTTCGGCCAGTTGTCGCCGCGCACCCAGCCGCGGGCCAGCGCCGCGATGCCGACTGCGAAGACGAGGATCAGCAGGGCCGACATGACCACCCGAGTCGTGTCGTCGGCGTCGTCCTGGGTCAGCTCCCACAGGTAGAACCCGACGAACCCGACCAGCGCGAGCGCCTGGAGGGCACAGAGCCCGGCTGCCACCGTCCGGAACGGGTCGCGGGGGCGGGCAGGAGCGGGAGCCGGACTGGTCACGGCACTCAGGCTAGGCCCGCGCGCGGGAGGCGCGCACGCGGCATACCGGGTGCGCGAAGGGTTGCCCCATGGGACGGGAGCGGCCCGCGCGTCCGACATGTGACCAAAACCTCACCGTTACCGGCCGGATATCTAGCGCTGGGCCTCGCGAATCCGGGACACATGCGTCACGCTGGAACAGAAACACCCGGCAACCCGTTGGCAGAAGTGCGTCAACCCCTCCAAAATGGGTGCGCACGCGTTTCACCCTGTGTGGAAATGGGTCCGCTAGGCTTTGCCGCTCGGCCCTGACCCGCTCAGGAGCACGACCCCCAGCACACCCCCGCAACGTCGCGTCCGTGCCGTGAGGTCCGCAATCCCTGGGCCGCACCGCGCGGGCGGGAGTCCCCCTGCACTACAAGGAGCACCGTTCATGGATTGGCGCGATCGCGCTGCCTGTCTCGACGAGGACCCCGAGCTGTTCTTCCCGATCGGGAACACCGGCCCGGCGATCCTCCAGATCGAGGAGGCCAAGGCCGTGTGTCGGCGATGCACGGTCGTCGACACCTGCCTGAAGTGGGCCATCGAGTCCGGCCAGGACGCCGGCGTCTGGGGCGGCATGTCCGAGGACGAGCGCCGCGCCCTCAAGCGCCGCAACGCCCGCGCTCGCCGCGCCGGCTGACCGAGCCCACCCCGCCGCCCGTGGGCGGCCCGCACCACCCACAACTGCAGAGACCGGGACCGCGCTCAGCCGCCGTCCCTGCCCAGTGGCCGAAGCCGCGCGATGAAACGCACCCGCGTACCGCGCGGCTTTGCTGCGTCCCAGCTGATCCGGCCCCGCAGGTCCTGCACCAGCGACTGCACGATCTGGGTGCCGAGCCCCGACCCACCGGGCTTGAAGTCGCCGGGCAGCCCGGCCCCGTCGTCGGTGATCGTCACCGTGAGCAGCTCGTCGCCCCGGTCGTCGGTGCTGCGCTGCGCCGTCACCTCGACCGTGCCCCCACCGGTCTCGGCGAGCCCGTGCTCCACGGCGTTCTGGATCAGCTCGGACAGCACCATCGCGAGCGCCGTCGCGTCCTCGGCCCGCAGCGTGCCGAACGACCCGTGCAGCTGCGAGCTGATCGGGTGCTCGATCTTGGCCACCTCGGTGATCGCCTGCAGCCCGCGCACCGCGATGTCGTCGAAGTCCACCGTCTCGTCGAACCCCTGGCTCAGTGTCTCGTGCACCAGCGCGATCACCCCGACCCGGCGCACCGCCTCCTCCAGCGCCACCCGCCCGGCCTCGCCCTCGGGCAGCCGACGGGCCTGGAGCCGCAACAGCGCCGCCACGGTCTGCAGGTTGTTCTTCACACGGTGGTGGATCTCGCGGATCGTCGCGTCCTTGGTGAGCAGCTCGAGCTCGCGACGCCGCAGCTCCGAGACGTCGCGCAGGAGCAGCAGCGCACCGATCCGGTTGCCGCCCTCGGTGAGCGGGATCGCCCGCATCGAGACGCTCGCGCCACGGGACGTCACCTCGGTGCGCCAGGGCGCCCGCCCGGTGACCACCAGCGCCAGCGACTCGTCGACCGGCGCCTCGTCGCGCAGCAGGTCGGCCACCACCTTGGCGAGCAGCTCGCCGATCACGTCACCGACGTGGCCGAGCCGGTGCACGGCCGAGAGCGCGTTGGGGCTGGCGTAGGACACGATCCCGTTGACGTCCAACCGGATCACGCCGTCACCCACGCGCGGCGCACCACGCCGCTGACCGGTGGGCGCCGAGGTGTTCGGGAACTCCCCCGCCGCGATCATCCGCGCCATCGCGTCGGCCAGCGCTTGGTAGGTCAGCTCCAGCCGGCTCGGCGTGCGCATCGCGGCAAGGTTGGTATGGCGGGTGATCACCGCCAGTGCGCGGCCCTGGCGCACGACCGGGATGGCTTCCTCCCGGACCGGCATGTCGTCGCGGAAGATCGGGTCCTTCTCCCGGACGATCCGCTGGTCCAGGTAGGCCTGGTCGAGCAGCGACTGCCGACCCCGGTGCGTCCGCCGGCCGACGACGTCCTCGAAGAACACCATCTGGCCGGTCGTCGGTCGCACGTGCGCGACGGCCAGCCAGCCCTCCAGACCACCCGGCACCCACAGCACCAGGTCGCCGAACGACAGGTCCGAGATCAGCTGCCAGTCGCCGACGAGCAGCTGCAGCCACTCCACCTCGGCGGGCGCGAGGTCGGTGGCGGACTGGAGCACCTCGTTGAGCGTGGGCACGCCGGAAGCCTAATCGGCCCGCCACCACCGCCCGACGCGCAGGCTCGTGATCGGCGAATCACGCTGCTGTCGGCCAGGTGTCCCCTAGCCTCGTCCCTCATGAGCGAGCCCCCGTCCCAGGTGCCCCCGTCCCAGGTGCCCCCGTCCGAGCCAGCCCAGCTCGAGCCGGCCCAGCCCGGCCAGCCTGCCGGTCCGGCCCAGCCGGCCCTGGGCACCATCCGGCTCACCATCCAGGGGTCGATGTGGACCGCCAACGCCCTCACCCCGCGGGTGCGGATCAACGGCTACCCCGTGCCGTCCCGCTATGGCGTGCAGGACCTGCCCGTCTACGTCGGAGCCAACCACGTGGACGTCGACGCCCAGTGGATGCGCACCTACGGCCAGGCCGGGATCGACACGACGGTGGCCCCCGGCCAGGTCGTCGAGGTCTGGTACGCCTCGCCCGTGCACCAGTTCGCCCGCGGCAACATCGGCTTCACCAAGCAACCTCGTCCGGGGATGGGCTGCCTGTGGGTGGCCCTGGGCCTGGTCGCGCTCGTCGTCGTCCTCGCCGTCGTCGCCGCGGCGTTGGCGGGCTGAGCAACCCGGCCCGGTCAGGCCCCGCGCGCCACCTCGTCGCCTAGGGAGATGGTGCCAGGCTGGACCACGGTCGCGTAGACGCCAGCGTTGAGGTCGTGGTGCTCGCTGATCGCCTTGAGCATGCCGGGTCGCTCGGCCAGGCCGACCTGGGCCACGCCCACCATCCGGCAGCGCTCGGTCGTCTCGGTGACCCGCACGACGACCGCACCGATTCGGACCTCGCGCCCGAGCCAGCTCTCCTCGACGAACGGCTCGGTGGTGGCGACGACGACGTTGGTGCGCAGGTGGCGTGGGTCCACTGGTCGTCCGTCGCCCTCGTGCCGACCGAGCTCCTCGAGCGTGGCGGTGCCGACGATCGAGAACGTCGCACCGTCCTGGTGCTGGATGTCGGTCTCGCGCCGGACCGAGACGGGCTCGCCGAAGTGCTCGCTCAGCGCCGCATCCGCCTCGGGAGTGCCGGCGACCACCGTGACCCCACCGGGCAGGGTCACGTGGGTGTCGTCACCGTCGCGGCGGGCCGACGCGGTGAAGACCGGATCCATCCGCCGGAACCGTCGGGAGTGCTTGCCCGTGGCCAGCTTGCGCGCCGAGTCGTAGACCGCCCACTCCCGGTCGCCGAGCAGCCCGCGCTCGTCGACCGCGACCGACTGCACCGCGTCGACACCCATGGCCTTGACCGGGAACCGGTGCAGCGCGACGACGACGAGAGGTATGGCGTCGATGGCCGCCTCAGCTCGTCGCCGCACCCGAGCGGATGACCGAGCGCAGCGTGCGCAGGGCCACCGACAGGGCCGCGATGTTCGGCTTGTCGAGACGCTCGATGCCACTGAGCGCCGTCCGGGCCCTGGCCAGGCTCTCCGCGTTGGCCTTGCCCCACTCCTCGTAGCGCGCCAACGGCGCGGCGCCGGAGGTGGACGCGTCGATGACGGAGCGCACCAGGCTCTCCAGCACGGCATACAGGTCGTCGCGCAGGGCGCCACGGGCCAGGGCGTCCCACCGGTCGTCACGCGGGAGGTTGGTGACCCGCGTGAGCATCGCATCGATGCCGAACCGCTCCGACAGCACGAAGTAGAGCGGGGCCACGTCGGCCGGCGACTCTCCCGTGTCGGTGGCGATGTCGACGATGTCGAGCAGCGAGAACTGGTCGAGCAGGCTCGCCGAGCGAAGCGCGAGGTCCTCGTGCACTCCGACCTTTTCGAGCCCGGAGGCGTTGCGCTGCAAGCGCTTGAGCTCCGCACCCTTGAGCAGGTCCTGGATCTGTGGGCGAACTCGCGCACCACGTCACCGAACCGCGCCACCTCGTTGGCGACGTCGAGCCGCGACGGACGCGAGGTGAGGAACCACCGCATCGACCGGTCGATCAGACGCCGGAACTCGAGATAGAGCTGGCTCTGCACATCGGTGGAGACGACGTTGTCGAGCGCCTCGACCTCGCGGACGAAGTCCGGCAGGTTGAAGATCTCGCGGCACACCACGAAGGCCCGCGCGATCTGCTCCGGTGTCGCGCCGGTCTCCTCCATCGCACGGAAGGCGAAGGTGATGCCGCCCCGGTTGACCATCGAGTTCACCACCGAGTTGGTGATGATCTCGCGACGCAGCGGGTGCTCGGCCAGCTCGTCGGCGAACTGCTCGCGCAGGGCCGCCGGGAAGTAGTCGGTCAGGGTCGCCTGGAACCACGGGTCGTCGGGCAGCTCCGACGGCAGCAGGTCCTCCTTGAGCGCCAGCTTGGCGTAGGCGACCAGCACCGAGAACTCCGGCGACTTCAGTCCGAGGCCGGCTGCGAACCGACGGTCGATCTCGGTGTCGGACGGCAGGAACTCGAGGGCCCGGTCGAGGTCGCCGCGCTCCTCCAGCCAGTGGATCAGCCGCTGGTGCACCGGGAGCATCGGGTGCTCCTGCGCGCGCGCGTTGCCGAGCAGGACGTTCTGCTCGTAGTTGTCGCGCAGCACCTGGGCGGCGACGTCGTCGGTCATCGACGCCAGCAGGGTGTTGCGCTGCTTGAGCGTCATGTCACCACCCTTGACCAGGGAGGTCAGCAGGATCTTGATGTTGACCTCGTGGTCGGAGGTGTCGACGCCGGCGGAGTTGTCGATGGCGTCGGTGTTGACCCGCACTCCGTGCAGGGCCGCCTCGATCCGTCCGAGCTGGCTCAGCCCCAGGTTGCCGCCCTCGCCGACGACCTTGCAGCGCAGCTGCCCGCCGTCGACACGGATCGCGTCGTTGGCCCGGTCGCCGATGTCGGCGTTGCTCTCCCCGGCCGACTTGACGTAGGTGCCGATGCCGCCGTTCCAGAGCAGGTCGACCGGCGACAGCAGGATCGCCTTCATCAGCTCGGCCGGGGTCATCGACGTCGCGCCCTTGGGCAGGCCCAGTGCCTCGGTCATCTCCGGGGTGATCGCGATCGACTTGAGCGAGCGGTCGAAGACGCCGCCACCGGTCGAGATGAGCGACGTGTCGTAGTCGGCCCACGACGAGCGCGGGAGGTCGAAGAGCCGCTGCCGCTCCGGGAAGCTCGTGGCCGCAACGGGATTCGGGTCGATGAAGATGTGCCGGTGGTCGAAGGCAGCCACCAGCCGGATGTGCTCCGAGAGCAGCATGCCGTTGCCGAAGACGTCACCCGACATGTCGCCGATGCCGACAGCGGTGAAGTCCTCGGTCTGGGTGTCGTGGCCCATCTCGCGGAAGTGCCGCTTGACCGACTCCCACGCGCCACGGGCGGTGATGCCCATCGCCTTGTGGTCGTAGCCGGCCGAGCCACCGGAGGCGAAGCCGTCGTCGAGCCAGAACCCGTAGGACTGGGCCACGCCGTTGGCGATGTCGGAGAACGTCGCGGTGCCCTTGTCGGCGGCCACCACGAGGTAGGAGTCGTCGGGGTCGTGCCGCACCACCGACGGCGGTGGCACGATCTGGGCGCCGTCGCGGTTGTCGGTGAGGTCGAGCAGCCCGGAGATGAACACCTTGTAGGAGGCGATTCCCTCGGCCAGCCAGGCGTCGCGGTCGACGGTCGGGTCGGGCAGCTGCTTGGCGTAGAAGCCACCCTTCGACCCGGTCGGCACGATGACGGCGTTCTTGACCATCTGGGCCTTGACCAGGCCGAGCACCTCGGTGCGGAAGTCCTCGCGCCGGTCGGACCAGCGCAACCCGCCGCGGGCCACCGGCCCGAACCGCAGGTGCACCCCCTCGACGCGCGGGGAGTAGACGAAGATCTCGAACTGGGGCCGCGGTGCCGGGAGGTCGGGGACGGCCTTCGGGTTGAGCTTGAGCGACACGTAGCTCTTTGCCGCCCCGGTCGCATCCGCCTGGTAGAAGTTCGTCCGCAGCGTCGCGGTGATGACGCCGAGGAAGGCCCGGATGATCCGGTCGTGGTCGAGGCTCTTGACCTCGTCGAGGTCCTTGGTGATCTGGTCGCACAGCGACGCCTGCTCGGCCTCGCGATCGGCACCCGCCACACCGGCATACCGGCTCGGGTCGAAGCGGGCCTCGAAGAGGGCCACGAGCTTCGCGGCCAACCGCAGGTTGGACACCAGGGCCGACTCGACGTAGTCCTGCGAGAACGTGGACCCGGTCTGGCGCAGGTACTTGGCGACGGTGCGCAGGATGACGACCTGGCGCCAGGTCAGCCCGGCACCGAGGACCAGCGCGTTGAACCCGTCGGACTCGGCCTCGCCCCGCCACACCGCGCCGACCGCATCCTGGAAGAGCTCGCGCAGCCGGTCGCGGCCACCGTCGCCGGTCCACACCTTGTCGTCACGCACCCGCAGGCCGAAGTCGTAGACCCACAGGCCCACCCCGTCGCCGCGCGAGATCTCGTAGGGCCGCTCGTCGACGACCTCGACACCCATGTGGGTGAACATCGGCAGCACCTGCGTCAACGACAGGGGGCTGCGACGGTAGAGCTTGAACCGGCGCTCGTTCGCGGGGGCACCGGGCTCCTGGTACATGTTCAGGCCGGTGGCGTCGTCGGCGTCCAGCGCGTCCATGTGGCGGATGTCGGCGACCCCCACGCGGGAGGTGAAGTCCTCCTTGTAGGCCTCCGGGAAGGCCCGACCGTAGAGCCCGGACAGCCGCGCTGCTGCTTCCTCGCCGTGCTCGGCGCGCGCGGCCTCGCCGAGGTCCTCGTCCCAGGTGCGGGTCGCGTCGACCAGCTGGCGCTCGAGCACCGCCTCGTCGATCGCGGGGATCGACTCGCCGGGTGGCACGCGCACCACGAAGTGCAGCCGCGCCAGCACCGACTCCGACACCCGGGTCGTGAAGTCGACCGTCGCGCCCGGAAATGCCTGTCGCAGAATGGATTCCATCTTCAGGCGGACGCCGGTGTTGTAGCGGTCGCGAGGGATGTAGACGAGGCAGGACACGAACCGGCCGAACCGGTCGCGTCGCAGGAAGAGCTTGGTCTTGCGCCGCTCCTGCAGGTGGAGCACGGTCGTCGCGTTGTCGAGGAGCATCTCCTCGTCGGCCTGGAACAGCTCGTCGCGCGGGTAGTTCTCGAGCACCTCGAGCAGGTCCTTGCCCGAGTGAGAGTCGGCCGCGAAGCCGGTGCGCTGGAAGATCGCGGCTACCTTGTCGCGCAGCACCGGCACCCGCGTCACGGACTCGGTGTAGGCGCTGGAGGTGAACAGGCCGAGGAAGCGCTTCTCCCCCGTGACCTCACCCGCGGCGTCGAACTGCTTGACGCTGACGTAGTCGAGGTAGGTGTTGCGGTGCACCGTCGCCCGCGAGTTGGCCTTGGTGATGATGAGCAGCTCGCGAGCGCGCGCCACGGCCCTGGCCTGCTCGCTGAGGAGGACCCCGTCCCCGGTGCGGTCGTATCGCAGCAGCCCGAGCCCGGTGCCCTGCACCGCCTCGAGCTTGTCCTGGTCGGCCCCGCGGTGCAGCGCGTACTCGCGGTAGCCCAGGAAGGTGAAGTGGTTGTCCGCCAACCACTCCAGGAGCCCGCGGGCCTGCTCCACCTCCTCGGCCGGTATGCCGGTGGGCGGCGAGTCGGCGAGGTCGCGCGCGGCCTGCGAGCAGGTGGCCTTCATCTTCGGCCAGTCCTCGACCGCCTCACGCACGTTGCCGAGCACCCGGCGCAGGCCCTCGGCGATGGCGGCACGGTCCTCGGGGTTGCTGTCACGGTCGATCTCGAGGTGCATCCACGACTCGCGGACCAGCCCGAAGCCGTCGGAGCCGGTGTCTCCACCAGCGCCCCCGCTGCCGTCGAGGACGACCTCCTCCAGCCGACCCGCGGCGTCGCGCCGGACGCGCATGGTGGGGTGCACCACGAGGTGCACGGCCCGCTCCATCCGCTGCAGCTCGGCGCTCACCGAGTCGACCAGGAACGGCATGTCGTCGGTGACCACCTGGACGACGGTGTGCCCGCTGGCCCAGCCCTGCTCCTCGACCTCGGGGTTGAACACCTCGACCTTGGCCGTGCCGACGGGACGGTCCTTCGCGAGCTCGCGCTGGGCCATCGCGGCGCCGAGCAGGTCCTCGGGCGCGCGGGCCAGGAGGTCCTCGGTGGCCACGTGTCGGTAGTAGGTCCGCAGGAACTTCTCGACCGCCTCACCCCCGCCGTGGTCCGCGCGCTCCGCGGCGGTGTGCAGGAGTTGCTGACGGGACTGCTCCAGCGACGCAGACATGGCTGTCGACTACATCCTCACTCGGTCGTCGTGCACGGTCATCGTGCAGGTGGTCGCACCACGCCGTGCGGCCCCTGCCGAGACTATCGCTCACCCGTCGCACGCGGCACACCCCGCCCCTTCGGCCCCATACCCGGAACGTTTTCGCAGGTCAAAGTGCATTTTCTGGCGAATGTGTGATGAGGTGAGGTGTTTGCATCCCCTGACAAAAGGAGCTCCACGTGATCGTCCTCGGCATCATCCTGCTGATTCTCGGTCTGCTCGTCAGCAGCCTGAAGATCCTGGTGACCATCGGCGCCATCCTCATCGTGGTCGGCCTCGTGCTGGCCATCCTGGGCGGCACCGGTCGGGCCATCGGTGGCAGGAAGCACTGGTACTGATCGGACCTGTGAGGGGCCAACGGCCCCCGGAGTGCCCCTGCGCGAGCATGTGGGTAACTCCGGGGGCCGTTCCCTTGCCTTCACTACAGTGACCGGTATGCCGCCCGCCCGGGTCGACCCCGCCCGTCCCCTCCTGCTCGGAGCGGACCTGGAGCCCCTGCGCGAGTGCGTCCGGGCAGCCGCCGAGGAGGTGCTCGCCCAGTTCCCCACGGTGGGTGACCGCGAGACCCAGGCCGTCGTGGACGGCTGGGTCGACCAGCTGGCCGACCTCCTGCGCGAGATCGACGCGACCGCCACCGAGCTGGCGCTCCGGGTGCCGTCGTGAGCGCCGTGACCGGTGACCCGGCCTCCTGCTCGCACCTCGGGGGCACCCTGCGCCAGCTCGCCACCACGCTGCGGGTGGCCGACCGGAGGCGGCGCGGGCCCGACGGGCTCGTCCATCCCGCCGACCAGGGGGTTACTGCGCTGCCGGTCCGGGTCCGCCGACGGGTCGACGCCCTCGGCGCGGCAACGGCGGTGGCAGCCAGCGAGGTCGACCGCGTCGGCGCCGCGCTCCAGTCCCACGCCGCCGACCTGGCCGAGGCGGTGGCCGACGGTCGACGGATCGAGGCGCGCGCCACGCGCGCCGGCCTGCGAGTCGATGACGACGGAGTCGTGACCACGGCCTGGGGCGTCAGCGGGGTCGCCGACGGAGCGGCCAGCGCACAGCAGCTGGCCGCTCGCGAGCACCTGCAGGCCGAGCTCGACGCGCTCGCCTCACTGGTGGCGACCCGCCGCCGGCGGCTGGCCGCGACGCTGCGCGAGTCGCAGGCCGTGCTGGCCGCGCACGCCGGGGCGTTGCGCCGGTGACCACCATCGACCTCAACGCCGACCTCGGCGAGTCGTTCGGCCGGTGGACGCTCGGCGACGACGAGGCGATGCTCGACGTCGTCACGAGTGCCAACGTCGCCTGCGGCTTCCACGCCGGCGACCCGCGCGGGCTGCTGCGCGTCTGCGAGCTGGCCGCCGAGCGCGGGGTGGTCGTCGGGGCCCAGGTCGGCTACCGCGACCTCGCGGGCTTCGGGCGCCGGTTCATCGACCTCGACCCGGCCGACCTGACCGCCGACGTGGTCTACCAGCTCGGCGCGCTCCAGGGGATCTGCGCCGCCACCGGCACCACCGTCCGCTACGTCAAGCCGCACGGCGCTCTCTACAACGCGGTCGTGCACCACCGGGCGCAAGCCGAGGCCGTCGTCGAGGCGGTCCGTCGGGTCGACCCGACGCTTCCCCTCCTCGGCCTGCCGGGGTCGGCGCTGCTCGATGCGGCGGGCGCCGCCGGGCTCGCCACCGTGACCGAGGCGTTCGCCGACCGGGCCTACACGGCCTCGGGGACGCTCGTCCCGCGGTCCGAGGACGGCGCCGTGCTGCGCGACCCCGACGCGGTGGCAGCGCGGGCCGTGCGGATGGTGGTGGCCGGTGAGGTCGAGGCCGCCGACGGCGCCGTGGTCAGGGTCGGTGCCCGGTCGCTCTGCGTGCACGGCGACAGCCCCGGCGCGGTCTCGATGGCCACCGCCGTGCGGTCCCGGCTCGAGGCCGCGGGGGTCGAGCTGCGGCCCTTCGTCACCCCGAGCGACTAGGCCGTCGTGACCGGTCGACTGCTTCCCAGTGGCGAGCGGGCCCTCCTCGTCGAGGTCGACGACCTCGCCCAGGCGTTGGCGTTGCACCGTCGGCTGTGGGTCGACGACCGCCTGCCCGGTCTGCTCGACGCCGTGGTGGGCGCGCGCACCCTGCTCCTCGTCTCCGACTCCCCCGCGTCGCTGCGGCACGTCGTCGCCGAGGTGTCCGGGCTCCTGACCGTTCGGGCGGGTTCGGAACCGTCCGAGGGGTTCGCACCTACCGACCCCTCTGACGGTTCCGGTGCCGACACCGAGGTGGCCGAGGTGGCCGAGGTGGTCGAGGTCGTCGTCCGCTACGACGGGCCGGATCTCGACGAGGTGGCAGAGCTGACCGGGTTGTCGCGGGCCGAGGTGGTCGCTGCCCACACCGGTCGGCCCTGGCGGGTGGGCTTCGCGGGGTTCGCCCCCGGATTCGCCTACCTCGTCGACGGAGACCCCCGGCTCGACGTCCCCCGTCGGGAGACCCCGCGCACCCGGGTGCCCTCCGGCTCGGTGGGACTCGCCGGGGCCTTCAGCGGCGTCTACCCGCGGTCCTCCCCCGGCGGCTGGCAGCTGATCGGGCACACCGAGCAGGTGCTGTGGGACCTCGACCGCGACCCGCCGGCCCTGCTGCGACCCGGGCTGGTGGTGCAGTTCACGGACGCAGGTGGTGCCTCGTGACTGGCTGGGAGCGCACGACACCGGAGCCCGCGGCACCCGCCCGTCTCGAGGTGCTGGAGCCGGGGCCGCTGGCGCTGCTCCAGGACCGCGGCCGACCCGGTCTGTCCGAGCTCGGGGTCGGGCCTTCCGGGGCCGCCGACCGGGGTGCCTTCGCGCTCGGAGCGCGCCTCCTCGGCCAGGGCACCGACCTCGCGGCGGTCGAGGCGCACCACGGTGGCCTCGGCCTCCGGGCGCTCGACACGGTCACCGTCGTGCTGACCGGGGCGCCCACCCCGGCCACCATCGATGCCCGCCCGGTGGGTCACGCCGCTCCACTCACCCTGCGACGCGGCTCCGTCCTGGCGCTGGGCGCACCGGTCAGCGGCATGCGCACCTATGTCAGCGTCCGCGGCGGTATCGCGGTGCCCATGGTGCTCGGATCTCGTTCGTACGACACGCTTTCTGGCATCGGGCCGCCACCCCTGCGGGCCGGCGACGTGCTGCCGGTCGGCCGACCGGCCGGTCAGCCCACTGTCGACGTCGCGCCCGTCGCCCCTCCGTCGGCCGGGCCGGTCACGCTCGACGCACTGCCCGGCCCACGCAGGGACTGGCTGCACGACCCGACGCGGCTGACCGCTGCCACCTGGACGGTCGACCCGGCCAGCGACCGCGTGGGCATCCGGCTCGACGGCCCTGCGCTGCGTCGGACCGCTGCGCTGGTCGACCGCGAGCTCCCCAGTGAGGGGGTGGTCCGTGGCGCGGTGCAGGTGCCTGCCGACGGCCGCCCGGTGCTCTTCCTCGCCGACCACCCGGTCACCGGCGGCTACCCCGTCGTGGCCGTCCTCACCGACCACGCCACCGACCTCGCCGCCCAGCTCGTTGCAGGTCAGCAGGTGCGCGTGCGACTTCTGTCGTCGCGATCCTGAGCCCCGGTGGCTTACGCTGACGCCACGTCCGCCGACCGGTGGGCCCGGCACCCCGGTGACAGGAGCAGTCGCATGAAGATCGCCAAGTCGATCGAGTACCCCGGCACCCCCGACGCGGTCTTCGCAGTCCTGTCCGACGTGGCGTTCCAAGAGGCGAAGTGCGCGGCCACCGCAGCCATCAAGCACTCGGCCAACGTCGAGACGGTCGGTGACCACACGGTCATCACCACCGAGCGCGTCCTGCCCAGCGACGGCCTGCCCGACTTCGCCAAGTCGATGGTCGGCGACACCCTGAAGGTCACCGAGACGCAGGACTGGGGACCGGCCTCGGCCAGCGGCGGTCGCCGCGGCACCGTCGAGATGGCCGTCGCCGGCGCCCCCATCTCGCTCAAGGGCACCCTGATGCTCGCGCCCGGCCCGGGCTGCACCGTCGAGACCCTCGACGCCGAGCTCAAGGCCAAGGTGCCCCTCATCGGCGGCAAGATCGAGAAGGCCGCGGCCCCGCCGATCGAAGAGGCCATCGACATCGAGGCCCAGACCGCCAGGACCTGGCTCAACCGCTAGGCGCAGGCCCGCCCGGGCGTCAGCCCATGTGCGGGTAGGCGTGCGCCTTCGGCGGGTCGAAGGTCTCCTTGATCGAGCGGGCGCTGGTCCAGCGCAGGAGGTTCTGCGCGGCACCGGCCTTGTCGTTGGTGCCCGAGGCCCGCCCACCACCGAACGGCTGCTGCCCGACGACCGCACCGGTCGGCTTGTCGTTGATGTAGAAGTTGCCGGCCGCGAACCGCAGGCGCGCGGTCGCGTCGGCGATCACGTAGCGGTCCTGCGCGATGATCGAGCCGGTCAGGCCGAACGGCGCGAACGACTCCATCTGGTCGAGCACCTTGTCGTACTGACGGTCGGGATAGACGTGCACCGACAGGATCGGGCCGAAGTACTCGGTGCGGAACGACTCGTCGGTCGGGTCGTCGATCTCGAGCACCGTCGGGCGGATGAACCAGCCCTCGCTGTCGTCGTAGGTGCCACCGGCCACGACGTCGACCCCGGCCGTCGCGTGCGCGCGGTCGATGGCGGCGGTGTGCTTGGCGTAGGCCCGCTCGTCGATGACGGCGCCCATGAAGTTCGACAGGTCGGTTACGTCACCCTGGCTGAGGCCGTTGGTGATCGACACGAGGTCGGCCTTGATCTTCTTCCACAGCGAGCGCGGCACGTAGGCGCGGGAGGCCGCCGAGCACTTCTGGCCCTGGAACTCGAACGCGCCGCGGATCATGGCCGTGCGCAACACATCCGGGTCGGCGGAGGGGTGCGCCAGGATGAAGTCCTTGCCCCCGGTCTCGCCGACGAGGCGCGGGTAGGTGCGGTAGCTCGGCAGGTTGGCGCCGACCTCCTGCCACAGGTGCTGGAAGGTCGGGGTCGAGCCGGTGAAGTGGATGCCGGCGAGGTCGGGGTCGGCCAGGGCCACCTTCGAGACGTTGAGGCCGTCGCCGGTGACCATGTTGATGACGCCGGGCGGCATACCGGCCTCTTCGAGCAGCGACATGGTGAGCTGCGCGGCGAACTGCTGCGTCGGGCTCGGCTTCCACACGACGGTGTTGCCCATCAGGGCCGGGGCGGTCGGCAGGTTGCCCGCGATGGCGGTGAAGTTGAACGGGGTGATCGCGTAGACGAAGCCCTCGAGCGGGCGGTGGTCGGTGCGGTTCCAGATGCCCTTGGCGTTGAGCGGCGGCTGCTCGGCGAGGATCTGGCGGGCGAAGTGCACGTTGATCCGCCAGAAGTCGATCAGCTCGCAGGCGGCGTCGATCTCGGCCTGGTAGGCGGTCTTGGACTGGCCCAGCATCGTCGCCGCGTTGAGGTGCGCGCGCCACGGCCCGGAGAGCAGCTCGGCTGCCTTGAGCAGGATGGCCGCCCGGTCGTCGAAGGAGGTCTCGCGCCACTGGGGCGCCGCCGCCTTGGCCGCGTCGACTGCGGCCTGGGCGTCACCGAGGGTGGCGTTGCGCATCGTGCCGAGCACCTTGCGGCGCGCGTGCGGCTGGCGCACCTCGATCTTCTTGCCCGTGCCCATGACCCGCTTGCCCGCGATGGTGTGGGGCAGGTCGGTGCTCGCGCTGCCCAGCTCTGCGAGCGCCACCTCGAGCGACGCACGCTCGGGACTGCCCGGCGCGTAGTCGAGGACGGTCTCGTTGACGGGGACGGGCACCTGGGTGACGGCATCCATGTGGGCTGGCTCCTCGGGGTCGCTTCGGTGGCTCGGGCGCGGCTGGGTGGCAGCGCAGCGCGCACCTATGGTGTCACGTATGCCGCCTGCCCTCGATGCCCCCGACGCCACCGAGCTGGCCTACCGCTGGTCCGGCCCCGCCGACCCCGCCACGCCCACCGTGGTGCTGCTGCACGGCCTCGGCGACTCCGGCGACTGCTGGCCGGACGCGGTGCGCCGCTGGTCGCCGCGCTGGCGCGTCGTCGGCGTCGACCTGCTCGGCCACGGGCGGTCACCGCGGTTCACCCGGGAGCAGCTCTCCGCTGCCGACCCCATGGAGGCGATGTATGCCGCCGCCGAGGCCACCGTCGCGCGCGTCGCCTCCGGCCGCGGGGGGCCGGTGCTCGTCGTGGGGCACTCGATGGGTGGCGGCATGGCGGGCGCGCTGGCCGCACGACGGCCCGACCTCGTGGCCGCGGCCGTGCTGGAGGACCCCGCGTGGCGCGACCCCGCCGAGCGGGTGCAGCCGCGCGGCATCGTCCACGAGCGGGTGGCGGAGTGCCGCGCCTTCGCCGACGACCCCGCCGGTCAGCTCGACAAGGGACGCGCCGACAACCCGACCTGGCCGGAGGTCGAGCTCGCACCCTGGGTCGAGTCCAAGGCACAGGTCGACCTCGACTTCCTCGACCTCGGCATCGCGAACCTGCTGGAGCCGTGGGACGAGATCGTCACGGCCATCGGGGTCCCGACCCTGGTGCTGCTCGCCGAGCGGGGCGGACCCGTCACCCCAGCGGTCCGAGCGCGAGCTGCCGGGCTCGCCAACCCGCAGGTGCAGATCCGGGTGGTCGAAGGAGCCGGCCACTGCATCCGCCGCGACCGCGCCGAGGACTTCCACGCGGTGGTCGACCGGTTCCTGGACGAGCACCGCGTCGCTGCGCCCGGCGAGCGCGTCACTCCTTGACGGTCAGCTCCCCGGCGGGTGCCGCGGGCGTGCCGTTCGCGTCACCGCGACCCTGGCCACGGTTGAGGTAACCGCCGAGCAGTGACTCGAGGTCGACGCCGGTGGTGTTCTTGAGCAGCTCCATCGTCTGGACGATGTTGTCGGTGACCTGGCGCGGCAGCTGGCCCGCACCGTCCGTGGAGACCACGGTGAGCTTGTCGATCGACGCCATCGGTGCGGCGACCTCGCGGGCCACCTGAGGCAGGACCTCCACGAGCATCTGCAGGACGGCGGCGTCGTTGTAGCGCGCGAACGCCTCGGCCCGCTTGTTCATCGCCTCCGCCTCGGCCTCACCGGTCGCGAGGATGGCGGCTGCCTGCGCGTCACCCTCGGCCTTGGTCGCCTCGGCCTCCGCGATGCGGCGGGCCTTCTCGGCCTCACCGCGACGAGCACCCTCGATGGCCTCGGCCTCGGCGAGGGCCGACCGACGGGACTTCTCACCCTCACCGGTCAGCCGGGCCTTCTCCGCGTCGGCCTCGGCAGCGGCGATGGACGCGGCCTTGCGGGCGTCGGCGTCGAAGATCTGGGAGTTGCGGCGTCCCTCGGCCTCGGTCTCCACGCGGTAGCGCTCGGCGTCGGCGGGCTTGCGCACCTCGGTGTCGAGCTGACGCTCCTTGAGGGCGGCCTGGCGCACGGCCACCTTCTCCTGCTCGGTGAGGATGGCCTGGTCGCGGTCGGCCTGGGCCAGCGGTCCGGCGGCGGCTGCCTGGGCCTGCGCGGCGTCGGTCTCGGCCTTGATCTCGGAGGTCTTCAGGGCGAGCATCCGCTGGGAGACCGCGATCTCCTGCTCGGCCACGATCCGCGCCTGCTCGGCGGCCTGCCGGGCCGCAGCCTCGGCGACGGCCGCGAGCTGTCCGACCTTGGCGGCCTCGGGTCGACCGAGGTCGGCGAGGTAGCTGCCGTCGTCGGTGATGTCCTGGATCTGGAAGGTGTCGAGGACCAGGCCCTGGCCGGTGAGCGACGTCTCGGACTCATCGGCGACCCGCTGGGCGAAGGCGGCGCGGTCGCGGATGATCTGCTCGACCGACAGCGAGCCGACGATGGAGCGCAGGGCACCGGCCAGGGTCTCCTGGGTGAAGGTCTCGATCTCGGCCTGCTGGGTCAGGAAGCGCTGGGCCGCGGCCCGGATGGAGTCCTCGTTGCCGCCCACCTTGACGATGGCGACACCGTCGAGGTTCAGCTTGACGCCCTGGCCCGACACGGCTCCGCGGATCTGCACGCTGATCCTGCGCGAGGAGAGGTCGAGGACGTGCAGGCGCTGCACGAACGGCAGGACGAAGACGCCACCACCCATGACGACCTTCTGGCCGGACATGTCGGTGGAGACCTGGCCGGTCTCGGTGTTGCGGACCTCCTTGCCCTTGCGCCCGGTCACGATGAACGCCTCGTTGGGGCCCGCCACCTTGTAGCGGGTCGTCACCATGCCGGCGAGCAGCACGACCAGGACGATGATCCCGACGACGGCGAGCAGGACGGGCGGGAGGGACAGCGAATCCATTGCGGTGTGCTCCTGGGGTGGTGACCGGGCTCAGGCCCGGGGCTGGACCATGACGGACGTGGGCGAGAGGACGGCACTCACCGTGACGGGGGTGCCGGAGGGCAGTGCCGTCGCGGCGCGGGCGTTGAGCTTGGTGATGTGGCCGGCCACGACGACGCTGACCTCGCCGAGCCCGCCCTCGGGGATGGCGCTGATGACGGTGCCGGGCTGGCCGGGCAGGTCGGCGGACCGCACGGTCGCCTCGTCACCGCCTCGGCGCAGGCGCGCCGTCGCGTAGCCGACCAGGGCGCCGACCACGACACCGGAGACCAGGCCCACGACGATGCCGACCCCCGTGCTGTCACTCGCTCCGGCGGCCAGGGCGCCCGCGAAACCGAAGGCCCCGAGGAAGCCCGCGAGCGCGGCACCGGAGAACAGGTCCCCGCCGAGGTCGATGCCGTCGAGCAGGTCACCACCGACGAGCGAGACCAGCAGCAGCACGACGCCGATACCGCCGATGACCAGGAACCAGGTCACGCCAACTCCTCCCCTTCACCGACGTGGGCCATCCCCCTGGGGCGTCGGCGAGCCCGAATACTACCGGTGTGCCGCAGTTGCGTCCGCCGCTTCGCGGAACCCGCCACCGGGTCGTTCAGAGCAGCCGCAGGACCTCGTCGAGCTCGGTGGCGTCATACCAGAGCAGGTCCTCCATGCCCTGGTTGCCGGCCTCCTCGTCGACGTGGAACGACACGACCTGCCGCAGCGCGACCGGCGCCGAGACGGTCACCGCCCCCAGCGCGTCGCGGGTCCCGTCGGCGCTCACGACCCCGGGGTCGACGTCCGCGGCGGCGACCACCCGCTTGACCACCGTCGTGCCCTGGAGCGCGGCCGCGGCGTCGACGGCTTCGGACAGCGCGGCATACTCCCACTCCTCCTCGAGGCCGGTGGGATCGGCGCGCTCGATGCGACCGGTGACACCGAACGCGGCGACCGGTGTCGGTCCGATCTCGCGGTCGGCAGCCAGCCGGCGCAGGGCGTCCGGCAGGAGGGGCACGTAGATCCTGGTCTGGGTCATCCCACGTCCTCGCTGTGGAGTCCTTCGTCATCGGCGGGCAGGTTGGCGTCGCCAACCTCCTCGAAGTCGGACCCGTCGGGCAGCGGCGCCGGGTCGTGCAGCGCGACCGCCGACGTGCGCAGCGACGTGGCGATGACGGTCGGCCGACGGGTGACGTCCATGAGGTTGGAGCCGATCGCCTCGAGGTCCTCCTCGCCGGGCCCGAGCACCGTGACCTCGGCACCGTCGGCGTGCACCTTGGCGAGCTCGCGCAGCACGCGCAGGGTGACGCGGTTGCGCCACTGCCGCTCGACGCGGGTGCGCCAGTGTCGCGGAGCGTCGCGGACGAAGCTGACCTGCGGGGCGAGGACGTAGACCTCGTCGAGGCCGAGGCCGGCCATCAGGTCGAGGTTGGTCGACGACCAGGCGCCGCCGTCGATGTAGCGGTGGTCGCCGATCCGCACCGGCTGGTACCACCCGGGAATCGCGCACGACGCCATCACGGCCGCCGGGAGGTCGACCTCGGGGGCACCCTCGCGACCGAACGCCACCCGCTCGCCCGTGTCGTAGTCGAGCGCCACGACGGTGACCCCGGGCCGGGACGGCCAACCCTGCGGGACGACGTGGCCGACCATCGCACCGACCGCCTCGATGCTGCCGCGCCCCTCGGGGAGGATCGCGGACAGGACCGCCGTGGGAGGCAGGTGCCGAAGGTGGAGCGCGTTGCGGCGCAACAGCTCTCGCGACCCGAGACCCACCTTGGGAAGACCCGGTCGGTCGCCGCCGGTGTCCTTGTCGTAGTCCCACAGGTAGCCGGAGAGAGGACCTGCGTCGACCGTGCCCGCGAGCTGGTGGGTGAGCAGGTCGGCGACCGGCACACCGGCCCCGAGCAGGCCGGCGAGGACGGCTCCGGCCGAGGTGCCCACGAGCTCGTCGAAGTCGCGGACGTCGACCCCGAGCTCGGCCTCGAGCGCCGTCAGCGCCCCGACCATCCACGCGGCACCGAGCACCCCGCCCCCGCCGAGCACGAGGCCGCGACGCGGGGTCATCGCGCCTTCGACCGGTGGCTGTCCAGGAGCTCGCCGAGGGAGTCGACGATGCTCTGCCCGAGGACGTCGATGTCGGGCATCGAGTCACGGTCGGCGTTGAGCCCGTAGTAGACCCCGCCGTCGTAGGAGGTCAGCCCGATCGACAGCGCCTGCCCCTTGGCGAGCGGCATGACCGGGTAGGTCGACAGCATCCGCGCGTCGCCGGCATACAAGGTGTGCTGCGGGCCGGGCACGTTCGTGATGACCACGTTGAACAGCCGACGGGACACTGCGCTCCCTAGCCGGGCGCCGAGCGAGTGCAGCGTGGGCGGTGCGAAACCGGCTAGTCCCGCAAGGGATTCCGCACCAACAGCCTGCCCACCCTCCATCTGCTGGCGCATCGCGAACGCGATCTGGTGCAGCCGCATGGAGGGCCCGGGCTCACCCACCGGCAGGTCGACGAAGCAGGCCGTCAGGCGGCTGCCCACGTGCCGGGCGTCCTCGTCGTAGACGCTGACCGGCACCATCGCCCGCACCGTGGTGCCCGAGTGGACGGACTCGCCACGGGTGAGCAGCCAGGTGCGGAAGGCGCCGGAGATGGTGGCCAGCACGACGTCGTTGATCGACACGTCGTCGGCGTAGTTGCCCCGTGCCAGCCTGCTGCGGACCTTGCGGTAGTCATCGAGGTCGGTGCCGATCATGACGTAGCGGCGGGCCTCGCCCACCGGTGCGTTGAGCGGCGAGTGCGGTGCGGGGCGGGCGGCCGTGCGGGCCAGCGTCGAGACGACGTCGCCGGCGGCCGCGAGGGCGCGGGAACCGACCGCCTTGACGTCGACCATCCCGCCGCGGATGTTCTCGACCACCTCGCTGGGTCGGCGCACCGCGTCGACCAGCGCGCCGGTCAGGAGCTCGACGTCGCTGGGTTCGCGCGACGGCCGCCAGGTGTCGGTGACCAGGCCCTCGGCCGCTGGGTCGCCGTCCACGATCACGTGCGCGATGTCGACCGCGTTGATGCCGTCGACGAGCGCCTGGTGGGACTTCGTGACGATCGCGAAGCGGCCCTCGGCCAGCCCCTCGACGAGATAGACCTCCCACAGGGGACGGTGCCGGTCGAGGGCCCGCGGCTGGATCCGCGCCACGAACTCCTGCAGCTGCTCGTCGGTGCCCGGGCGCGGCAGGGCCGAGCGGCGCACGTGGTAGGCGACGTCGAAGTTCTCGTCGTCGACCCACACCGGGTTGGCCAGCCGGCCGGGCACCTGCCGGATCCGCTGCCGGTAGCGGGGGACGAACGCGATCCGCGTCGAGATCAGCTGGACGAGCCGGTCGTAGTCGAATCCGTCGCTCGGCGGGTCGAACACCATGACCGAACCGACATGCATCGGCGTCGTCGCCTCTTCGAGGTAGAGGAACGACGCGTCGAGGGAGTTGAGGCGGTCGGGCACCGCCTCATCGTGTCAGATGGCGCTGTCTAGACTCGGTTTCGTGACGAAGATGACGCCGCGTGTGCCGATGACGTATGCCGCCGGGCTGGCCCTCGCCCTGGCCCTCACCGCCTGCGGGACCTCCGGTGACGACCCTGGGTCGACCAGCTCGACGACCAGCGCCACCAGCTCCTCGTCGTCATCGTCGTCGTCATCGTCGTCGTCCTCCTCCAGCTCCAGCCCCTCGGGCCGCACCATCGCCATCACCGTCAAGGGCTCGAAGGTCACGCCCGCGCCGAGCACCGTCGACCTCGGCGTCGGCGAGGAGCTCACCCTCACCGTGACCAGCGACCACGACGACGAGCTGCACATCCACGGCTTCGAGGTGGAGAAGGAGCTCGTGGCGGGCACGCCGCTGAGCGTCACGGTGAAGGGCGACCAGCCGGGGGTCTACGAGGTCGAGACCCACCACCCGGAGCTGCGGCTGATGAAGATCGCGGTCCGGTGACCCTCGCCGCCCTGGCGGCCCTGCCTGCGCACGGTGTCGGCTCACGCGAGGACCTGCCGCTGCCGTTCACCTACCTGCTGGTCGGGGCCGGGCTCGCGCTGGTCGTGTCGTTCGTGGCGCTCGGCGCACTGTGGAAACAACCCCGGCTCGACGCCCGGGACGGTCGACTGCTGCCGATGCCGGTCGCCCTGGCCCTCGACAGCGCCGCGGTCCGTGGCCTGTTCGTCATCCTCTCGCTCGTCATCACGGCCTGGACCCTGCTCGCCCTCCTGCTCGGCAAGGACAACGCCAACAACCCCGTGCCGTCGGTCGTCTACGTCTGGCTCTGGGTCGGCCTCGCCTTCGTCTCGATGGTGTTCGGCGGCATCTGGCGACTGGTCAACCCGGTCCGCTGGATCCGCACCGGCATCCTGCGGGCGGCCCGCATCGAGGACGACTTCACCCTCGCCGACTACCGGCTGGGCTACTGGCCCGCCGCGACCGGGCTGCTCGCCTTCGCCTGGCTCGAGCTGATCGCGCCGGACAACGCCGACCAGCCGGTGCTGCGGGTGGCGGTCCTCGGCTACCTCATCGTCAGCCTCGTCCTCGCGCTGACCTTCGGCCGGCCCTACCTGCGCCGCGGCGACCCCTTCACCGCCTGGTCCTCGCTCTACGGCGCGCTCAGCCCGCTGGGCCGCCGCGCCGACGGGCGCTGGGTGCTGCGCACCCCCTTGCACGGACCACTCCAGCTCACCGCGGCGCCAGGGCTGCTCGCCGTCACCTCCGTGATGCTCGGGACCACCGCCTACGACGGGTTCTCCGGGGAGACCCGCTGGTACACCTTCGTCCAGTCGTCCAGCCTGCCCCCTCGCCTGTGGGAGACCACTGCGCTGGTCGGCTTCAGCCTCGTCGTCGCCGCGTCCCTGTATGCCGCCGCCGTGCTCTCGGCGCGCCTCGCCGGGGTCAGCGTGCGTGGCATCGCGACCGCGTTCGCCCCGTCGCTGATCCCGATCGCCGCGGGCTACCTCGTCGCCCACTACTGGTCGCTGTGGGTGTGGGAAGGCACCAACGGACTGGCCAAGATGAGCGACCCCCTCGGGACCGGCGCGAACTGGCTCGGCACGGCCGGCCTCAGCCCGTCCGCGGCGCTGATCGCCCCCGGCCTGGTCGCGAGCATCCAGGTGGTGGCCATCATCACCGGTCACGTGCTGGGAGTGGTCGCCGCCCACGAGCGGGCCATCACGCTCTTTCCCCGTCGGGCGGCCGTGCTCGGCCAGGTGCCGTTGCTGGTGCTCATGGTGGGCTACACGGTGGGCGGGCTGACCCTGCTGTTCAGCTCCTGACGACACCGCGCCGGCTGCGGTGCCGTCGACGTCGCTCGGGCAGGGGCGCGGCGTAGGCGTCGGCGAGCGCCGCGATCGCGCGCCGGAGCGCGGACTGCGGCGCGACCTCGGCCAGCGTCGTGCCGGCGAACACCGCCGCGTCGAGGGTCGCCCGGTCATCGGGCAGGAAGTCGAGGTCGCCGAGGCCGGCGAACCGTCCGAGCGCCTCGGTGATCCGCTGCTCGGGCCGTGGCCCGACGGCGCCCGGCCGGACCCGGTTGACGACCACCCGTGGGGGACGGCCGGACCGGGCGGGAAGGCCGGGCAGGTCGGGAAGGTCGGCCAGGTCGGGAAGGTCGGCCAGGTCGGCCAGGTCGGTCAGGTCCTGGACCGCGCGCACCAACCGCTGCAGCCCGACCGGGTCGGCCGTGCCGACCACCACGAGCTCGTCGGCCACCGCGAGCGCGGTGAGGGTCGCGGCGTTGCGACGCGGTGCGAGCGTGTCGTAGGACAGCTCCTCGTCGTCCTCGATGGCGAAGCCACAGTCCACCACGACGAACCTGGCCAGATGGCGTGCGGTGGCCAGGACGTGGGCCACCGACGGTGCCCGCAGCTCGGTCCAGCGCTGCGCCCGCGGCAGACCGGTCAGCACCCGCATCCCCGGCGTCACCTCGGGCGCCACCCGCGCGAGCGCGGCCAGGTCGAGGCCGCCCTGGTCGGCGGCGCGAGCTGCCGCGGCGACCCCGGGCGCCTCGTCGAGCAGGCCGAGCAGCTGGGCGACCGACGCGCCGTAGGTGTCGAGGTCGACCAGCAGGGTCGGCGCCCGCAGGGCCAGCTCGGCGGCCAGGTTGAGCGCCACCGTCGTGCGCCCCGGCGCCCCGGTGGGCCCCCAGACAGCGATCACGGTGGCCGGCTGGGGCCCTTCCGCGGTCTTGGAACCGGCCGGGTCGCCGTCAGGCGCAGCCTCGCCACGGCCCCCGTGCGGGCGGGTCCGGGAGGCGAGCGCGTCGAGCGCGTCGTCGATCTCGTGACTGGCCAGGTCGGCCCGCAGCACAACCTCGACGCCGAGCTGTCGGAGCCGGCGCTCACCCGGCTCGTCGTCAGGGCCGACGACCCCTGCCGCCTCGACGCCGTGGCTGGCCAGCTCGTGCAGGGCCGGCCGGTCGAGGGCCCGCAGGTCAGCGGAGACCAGCGCGATCTGGCCGTGGCCGGCGGCGGCCGCGGCGAGCAGGTCGGCCAGGTCGGCGCACCGCCGCGTCACCGTGTAGCCGGCGGTGGCCTCCACGGCGGCGACCAGCTCGGACTCCCACGCGGCGTCGAGGGCGGCGATGACGGGGCGGGTCACTGCTCGACCCACGTCACGGCTCGACCCGCATCACTGCTCGGCCCGCATCACTGCTCGGCCCACATCACTGCTCGACTCGTACGGCCGAGCCCGCCACTGGCACCACGGTGATCCGCGCGCCGAGGTCGACGGCCGCGATGACCTCCTTGATCCGGGCAGTCGGTGCCATCACCTGCACGGCGCGGTCCCCGGCCGCACCCCCACCGAGCCCGCCACCGGCCCGGGGCAGGCTCGACACCGGGACGGCCTCGAGGGTCAGCTCGGGTCCGAGGAACCCACCGCCAGCACCCGCTCCGGCGGCCCTGCCGCTCTCGCCCCCCTCGTCACCCGGGTCGACCCGGTTGACGTAGACGTCGACGGTCGACCCGACGCGCAGCGCGGCGGCGGCGCCGGCATCGACGCTCAGGACCAGCGGCTGGACCCCGACCTGGTCACGACCGCCCACCGCCCCCACCGGGACCAGCTCGCCGGCAGCCACCGGGCGCACCACGAAGCGGTCGGGCGCCAGGCCCCCGCCGGCGGAGAGGTAGTGGGGCTGCTGCGACCCGAGCTGCACGTCGACCCGGCTCAGGTCGTCGGCGGTGAGCCGCTGGCCGGGCACCAACGGTGCGCGGGCGGCATACACGGGGGTGCGGTCGTCGGCACGGGCCACGACCCCCGCACCCAGGGCGACCGAGGCCAGCACGATCAGCACGCCGACGAGCAGGCGGGTGTCGCGCCAGCTCGGCCGCGCCAACCGGGCTGCTGTGGGCGTGGGTAGGTCAGTCATCGCGAGGTCCCTTCGGTCCGGATCGGTCGGTCCACGTCAGCCGTCGGAGCCGCCATCATGACGCAGGCTCGGGGGGTCATCCGGCGCAGTCCACAGGTTTCCGGGTCATCCACAAGGTCGGGGTGCCAACTCCCCCAAACGGCTGTCGATGCCAGAATTTGGCCAACGAACAGACGCAGCCACAAGAACATGGTAAAAATTCGGTCAAGGAAAGGTCTGGCTCCAGTCAAGGTGCCAGCGAGGAAAGAGGGGAACAACGTGGCAAAGCGCTTCATTCAACTCTCCGAGGTCTCGGAAGTTCTCGACATCTCGTCGGCCCAGGCCTACGCACTGGTCCGTTCGGGCGAGCTGCCCGCGATCAAGGTCGGCGGGCGTGGCCAGTGGCGCGTCGAGGTCGCCGAGCTCGAGGGCTACATCCAGCGGATGTACAGCGAGACCAAGACCTTCGTCGCCGCGCACCCGTTCGGTCAGGGCCAGGACTGAGCCCCCTGCGCCCCGGCCCCCCGGCCCGGGCGCAGGAGCACCACCGCGGCGAACGGCACCAGGCGACGCCCGGTGACGTTCCCCGCCCGGCGGGGCAGGTCGGCCGGGTGCTCGCTGAGCTCGAGCGCGTCCCGCCCGACGGCGTCGATCGTGCCGCTCAGCACCGTCCCGTCGAGCACCGTCACCAGCACGGCCGAGCGGTCGCGACTGACTCCGCGCAGTGCGTGACCGAGGTCGAACCGGCGGCTGGCTCCCGCACCGTCCACCCCTGACGGCAGCCCCGTGACACCGGTGATCGCCGCAAGAGGCACGAGCGCCGGGCCCCCGGCCTCGTCGGCCACCAGCACCCAGCCGTCGCCGACCTCGAGCACGCGGCCCGCGATCGCCCCGGCCGCCACGAGCACCAGGCCGAGCCGACAACCCACTGCCGCCACGAGCCGGTCGGACAGCCGGACCAGCGCGCGTTCGCGGCGCGTCCGGTCGGCCACCTCACCGTCGAGCTCGCGCCGCGCCTGCGCCTCCCACTGGGCGGCCAGGTCCGCGAACAGGTCATCCCAGCGCATCGTCGTCCCCCGTCGTCCCCACGTCGTCCCCTCGTCCCCTCGCTGTCCACTCGTCGTCCCGGCCCGCCCTCCTCCGCCCTCGCACCTTGCCACATCCATCCGACGTTGTTACGTTCAACCCGCCGTAAACACAGGCAAACAAACGTCAACGGCACCATGACGGTGTGCCGGGCAGGGGGGACGAGCATGGGTGCATCGCGAGCGGGACAGCTGGGCCGGTCGGCGCCGGGGACCAGGCCGGCGGCCGCCGCCGATCGGGCGGTGCGACTGGTGCGGCCGCTGACCGCGCTGGGCGGGCTCGGGGTGCTCGAGCTCCTCGCGGTGCGCACGAGCTGGCGGTCCTGGCAGGTCCTGGCCGGCCCTGCACCCGCCTCGCTGCCGGAGGCGGTCGTGGCCCTCGTGCTGGCGGTGTGCGCCGTGCTGGGCGGGTGGCTGCTGCTCAGCACCGCGGTCGCGGTCGCAGCGCACCTGCCGGGCGGGATCGGCGCCACCTCGCGCCGGTGGGCCGCAGCCTGGGCCCCGGTGGTCACCCGACGGGTCGCCGCCGTCCTCGTCGGCGCGGCCCTGGGCAGCGGGGCGGTGCCCCCGCAGGCGCCATCGGCGACAGCCTGCCGCCGGCGTCGGGTCCGGGCTTTGCCCTGACCCGGCCGATCTCGCCGGACCCGGCGTCGCGGCCCCTCGATGCTGCCGGGCCCGGCTGGACCCCATCGCGGCCGACCCACCAGGCCCCGGACGCCACCCGGCTGGTCGCCGGGGCCGGCGCGCGTCCGGCCGGCGAGGTCGTCGTCCACCGGGGCGACTCCCTGTGGAGCATCGTCCGCCGCACCCTCGGCCCGGGGGCCTCGGACGCCGAGGTCGCCGCCGTCTGGCCGCGCTGGCACGCCGCGAACCGCGACGTCGTCGGCCCCGACCCCGACCGCCTCCTGCCCGGCCAGGTGCTCCGCCCTCCCGAGCCGGCCGAACAACCCGCGCAACCTGATGGAGTGAGCCGGTGAACCCGGCGGCCGACGACGCCGGGACGCCTGGCAGCGGTCCCGGACGCCTCACCCCGTTGCGGATCGTCCCGGTCCCCCGCAGCAGGCCAGCGGTCCTCACCGACACCGAGTCGTGGGTGCCCGACGACAGCCGGGCTCCGCACTACGTGCAGGATGCGCTGGCGGTCGACTTCGACACGCTGACCGACGAGCAGCTCTTCGGCGAGCGACCGACCCGACGTGACGACCTGCCCGACCCGCGACCGTGGGCGGGGCACATCGCGCAGGCCCTCGTCGAGGTGATGGCCGGCGCGCGTCCCGCCCCGCAGGTGCTGCGGTGGACCACGCCGGAGGTGTATGCCGTCGTGGCCCGCCGCGCGTCCGTGTCGGCCCGGCGTGGGGCCGGGGACAGCCGCCGCACCGTCGTGCGCGGCCTGCGCGTGTGCGAACCCGCCGACGGGGTGGCCGAGGCCAGCGCCGTCGTCGTCGACGGCGGCCGGGTGCGGGCGCTGGCGTTCCGGTTGGTCGGGCTCGACGGCCGCTGGCGCGTCGAGGCCCTGCAGATCGGCTGACCCCGCAACGACTTCTGGCCACCCGTGCCGGGTGCAGCGCCCCGCGCGGGGCGCACACCGGCCATGGGTGGCCAGAAGTGCGGAAGGGGTGGGTCAGGGGGTCGGAGTCAGGCCTTGCCGTGGCACATCTTGAACTTCTTGCCCGACCCGCAGGGGCAGGGCCCGTTACGGGACGCGCCCTTGAGCTGCTCGGGACTCAGGGTGTCGTCCACCGTCCCGACCGCTCGGTGCTCCACGTCACCGGTCTCACCCGGCGCGGAGTACTGCAGCTGCTGCGGTCGGCGCTCCGGCTGCTCCAGCCCCTTGGCGCGGAACGTCGGGTGCTTCTCGGCCGTGGAGGCGGTGTCGACCGACACCGGCCCTGCCTCGGCACCGGCGCCGCTGGACGCCGGCACGTCGGTGTCCGGCTCGGCCAGCGGCTCCACCGGTGAGTCGGCCGAGGAGAGGCCCGACCCGGCCAGCATGTCGGAGACGCTGACCGGCTGGACGACCGGTGCGGCCTGCGCCTGCTGACCGTCCTGTTCGACGTCCACCTGGACGTTGAACAGGTAGCCGACCGACTCCTCCTTGATCGACTCGTTCATCGCCTCGAAGAGCTGGAAGCCCTCGCGCTGGTACTCCACGAGCGGGTCGCGCTGGGCCATCGCCCGCAGGCCGATGCCCTCCTGCAGGTAGTCCATCTCGTAAAGGTGCTCGCGCCACTTGCGGTCGAGGACGGACAGCACGACCCGGCGCTCGACCTCACGCATGACCTCCTCGCCGAGCTGGGCCTCGCGCTCGTCGTAGGCGTGGTGCGCGTCGGAGGTGATGACCTCGCGCAGCCGGTCGCGGGTGAGCGAGCCGTCCTCGGCGTCCAGCACGTCCTGCGGCGTCACGGACACCGGGTAGAGGGTCTTCAGAGCCGTCCAGAGCCGGTCGAGGTCCCAGTCGTCGGCGAAGCCGTCGGCGGTCTCGGCGTCGACGTAGCCACCGACGACGTCGTTGATGAAGTGCCGGATCTGCTCGTGCAGGTCCTCACCCTCGAGGACCCGGCGGCGCTCGTCGTAGATGACGGTGCGCTGGCGGTTGAGGACGTCGTCGTACTTGAGGACGTTCTTGCGGATCTCGAAGTTGCGACCCTCGACCTGGCCCTGCGCGCTCTGGATCGAGCGGCTGACCATCTTGGACTCGATCGGGACGTCGTCCTCCATCTTGGCCGTGGTCATGAACCGGTCGACCATGGCCGCGTTGAACAGCCGCATGAGGTCGTCCTGGAGCGAGAGGTAGAACCGCGACTCACCGGGGTCGCCCTGACGGCCGGAGCGCCCGCGCAGCTGGTTGTCGATGCGCCGGGACTCGTGCCGCTCGGTGCCGAGCACGTAGAGACCGCCGAGCTCGGTGACCTCGTCGTGCTCGGCCTGGACGGCCTCCTCGGCCCTGGCGAGGGCGGCGTCCCAGGCGGCTTCGTACTCCTCCGGGGTCTCCTCGGGGTCGAGACCCTGCTGCTTGAGCGTCGCGACGGCCATGAACTCCGGGTTGCCCCCGAGCATGATGTCGGTGCCTCGACCGGCCATGTTGGTGGCCACCGTGACGGCGCCCTTGCGGCCGGCCTGCGCGACGATCGCGGCCTCCCGCTCGTGCTGCTTGGCGTTGAGGACCTCGTGCGGCACGCCCTTGCGGCGCAGCTGGTCCGAGAGGTACTCGCTCTTCTCGACCGAGACGGTGCCGACGAGCACCGGCTGCCCCTCGGCATACCGCTGCGCGATGTCGTCCACGACGGCGGCGTACTTCGCCTCCTCGGTGCGGTAGACGAGGTCGGCCTGGTCCTTGCGGATCATCGGCCGGTTGGTCGGGATCGGCACGACGCCGAGCTTGTAGATCGAGTTCAGCTCGGCAGCCTCGGTCTGGGCCGTGCCGGTCATGCCCGAGAGGGTGTCGTACATGCGGAAGTAGTTCTGCAGGGTGATCGTGGCGAGCGTCTGGTTCTCGTTCTGGATCTCGACGCCCTCCTTCGCCTCGATCGCCTGGTGCATCCCCTCGTTGTAGCGACGGCCGGCGAGCATGCGGCCGGTGTGCTCGTCGACGATGAGGATCTCGCCGTTCATGTTGACGTAGTCCTTGTCGCGCTTGAACAGCTCCTTGGCCTTGATGGCGTTGTTGAGGTAGCCGATCAGCGGGGTGTTGACGGACTCATAGAGGTTGTCGATGCCGAGGTAGTCCTCGACCTTGGCGATACCGGCCTCGAGGACACCGACGGTCTTCTTCTTCTCGTCGACCTCGTAGTCGCCCTCGCCGGACTCGAGCTCGCCGCGGGTCAGCCGCTGGGCGATCTTGGCGAACTCGGTGTACCACTTGGTCGCCGCGTCGGCGGGGCCACTGATGATCAGCGGGGTGCGCGCCTCGTCGATGAGGATCGAGTCGACCTCGTCGACGATCGCGAAGTTGTGGCCGCGCTGCACGAGCTCGTCGACCGACCACGCCATGTTGTCGCGCAGGTAGTCGAAGCCGAACTCGTTGTTGGTGCCGTAGGTGATGTCCTTGGCGTACTCGGCGCGACGCTGCTCGGGGGTCATCGAGGCGAGGATGACGCCGGTCTCGAGCCCGAGCATCCGGTGCACGCGGCCCATCAGCTCGGACTGGTACTCGGCGAGGTAGTCGTTCACCGTGACGACGTGGACACCCTTGCCCTCGAGGGCGTTGAGGTAGGACGGCAGGGTCGCGACGAGGGTCTTGCCCTCACCGGTCTTCATCTCGGCGACGTTGCCCAGGTGGAGCGCGGCACCGCCCATCAGCTGCACGTCGAAGTGCCGCTTGCCGAGGGTCCGCTTGGATGCCTCGCGCACTGCGGCGAACGCCTCGGGCAGCAGGTCGTCGAGGGTCTCACCGTCGGCCAGCCGCTTGCGGAAGACGTCGGTCTCGGCGCGCAGCTCGGCGTCGCTGAGCGAGGCGAAGTCCTCCTCGATGGCGTTCACCTGCGCGGCGATGCCGTGGAGCCTCTTGACGATGCGGCCCTCACCGGCGCGCAGCAGCTTTTCGACGATCTTGGACACGCAATATCTCCTGAAGTTTCTGATCTCCTGCCACGCCCCGGACGTCCACGGCCGTGCACCTCCGGGTGGCAGGGCCCGACCTAGGCTAGTCGAGTCGTCACACCGACGTGGACGCGCGGGCGGTGGACGCTCCCCAGGGCCGAACGTGCCGGTGCCTCCCCCGGTTCCATTCCTAGGGGGCGACGAGGTCCTGGTAGTCGGGGTGCCGCGCGATCCAGGCCGAGATGAACGGGCAGAGGGCCACGACGTCGTGCTCGGCCCGGGCCCGGACGTCGTCCAGCGCGCCCCGGGCCAGCGCCCCACCGACACCCTGCCCGGCGAACGCGTCATCGACCTCGGTGTGGGTGAAGACGATGTGGTCGCCCTTGAAGCGGTAGGCGGCGAACCCCGCCAGCTCCCCGTCGATACGGGCCTCGTAGCGGTGCTCGGCCGGGTTGTCGGCGACGGTCAGGGTGCTCGTGGGCCCAGTGTCCATGGGGCCAGCCAAGCACGACTGTCAACGCGGCGGTCAGGCGACGGCCCCCACCTCGGCGTCCTCACCCTCGGCGTTCCAGGCCCCTCGCTCCGGCGAGCGCGAGATGGCCAGGCAGGCCAGGGCGGCGAACAGGCACAGCCCGCCCGCGGTGAGCCACGCGGTGAAGTAGTCGCCGGTGCTCTGGCGCACCCACCCGGCATACGAGGCGGCCACGCCGGCGCCCACCATGTGCGCCGCGAAGACCCACCCGAACACGACCCCGGACCGGGCCACGCCGAAGTGTCGGCGGCACAGCGCGATGGTCGGCGGCACGGTGGCGACCCAGTCGAGACCGTAGAAGACGATGAAGATGAACAGGTTCGGGTGGATGTCGGGCCCGAGCAGCGCCGGCACGAAGAGCAGCGAGAGCCCGCGGAACCCGTAGTAGCCGCAGAGCAGCAGCCGTGGGTCGACCTTGTCGGTGAGCCAGCCGGAGGCGATCGTGCCGACCAGGTCGAAGACACCGATCAGGGCCAGCAGCCCGGCCGCGGTGGTCTCGGGCATGCCGTGGTCGTGGGCGGCGGGGATGAAGTGGGTGCCGATCAGCCCGTTGGTCGACCAGCCGCAGATCCAGAACGTCCCGAACAGGACCCAGAACGTGCGCGACCGGGTGCTGGCGCGCAGGGTGCGCACGGCCAGGCGGGCCGGCCCCACCTGCGACCCGGTGTGCCGCGTGGCCGGCTCGTCGAGTGGCTCACCGGGCTGGGCGCCGAGCGGCCGCAGGCCGAGGTCGGCGGGACGGTCGCGGACGACCAGGAGGACGAGCGGCACGAGCAGGAGCGCGGCCCCGGTGACCACCAGGGCCGACCAGCGCCACCCCGGTCCGGAGGCGAGTGCCGCGATGCCGGGCAGGAAGACCAGCTGGCCGGCGGCGCCGGCCGCGGAGAAGACCCCGGTGACCAGGCCGCGGCGGGACTCGACGAACCAGCGGTTCGCGACGATGGCGCCGAGCACGAGGGCCATGGCGCCGGCTCCGACGCCGACGAACACCCCCCAGAGCACCCACAGCTGCCACGGGGCGGTCATCACCGTGGTCAGCCCGCTGCCGACAGCCACCAGCACGAGGGCCAGGCTCACCACCCGACGCAGGCCGAAGCGCTCCATGAGGGCAGCCGCGAACGGCGCGGTGATGCCGTAGATGACCAGGTTGGCCGTCACGGCCCCGGACGTCGTGGCGCGCGACCAGCCGAACTCGGACTCCAGCGGCTCGAGCAGCGCCCCCGTGGAGGACCGGAAGCCGGCGGCGGCCACCAGGGCGCCCAGGATGACGAGGGCGACCCACCAGGCACGGTGCACCCGTCGATGGCGCAGCGGTGGGGTCACGACAGCGTCGGCATGGCTGGCGGCAGGAATCGTCACTGCCGCATGCTATCTGCCAGTCCACGGCCCCCGACAGCACATTCCCGACAACCCGCGCGCGGATCCCGCCACCCCGGACCTCAACCGTTCGGTCCGACCGGGCCGCGTCCCGGGCCCCTCCGGCCGGAGCCGCCCTACGATTCTGGTTCACCTGCCGAGGAGACGAAGTGACCGCACCGGCCCTCACGGACCGTCGCACGACCCGAACGACGGCGGCCAGCGGGCTCCCCTCGCGGGTCGCCGTGCTGCTGATCGGCGCGCTCCCCGTCCTGGTCGTCGTCGCTGCGATGCGGCCGGTCGCCGACCCCGACACGTTCTGGCACATCCACACCGGCCAGTTCCTCTGGCAGTCCCACCAGTTCTCGGGACCTGACCCCTGGTCGAGGTTCTCCAGCCTGCCCTGGGTGCTGCACGAGTGGCTTCCGGAGCTCGGCCTGGCCGGCCTGTTCCAGCTGGGCGGCTTCGCGGCCGTCGCCTGGGCGCAGGCCGTCCTCGACACCGCGCTGCTCGTCGTCGCCTACCTGTGCGCCCGACGGCACGCCAACCCGCTGGTCTCGGCCATCACGGCACTGATCGCGTTCCTGGGGCTGACCGGGAGCCTGGCTGCACGCCCGCAGCTGGTGACCTTCGCGCTGACCGCCGTGGTCGTCTCGGTGTGGATCCGGACCGCCGAGGACGGCCGCCCGCGCTGGTGGCTGGTGGGGCTCGGCTGGGTCTGGGCGTGCTGCCACGGCATGTGGTTCGTCGGCGTCCTGGTCGGCGCGGCGACGGTGGTGGCGCTGGCCCTGGAGCGACGGCACTCCCCGCGCCAGCTGGCTCGCCTGGCGGCCGTCCCCGCGCTGTCGTTGGTGGCGGCGGCGGCGACCCCTGCCGGACCACGCCTCCTCCTCGTGCCGTTCCAGATCAGCGGCTTCACCGTCTACGTCGACGAGTGGCGGTCGCCCACGGTGCACGACGTCTTCTTCGTCGCCGTGCTGGTGATGGCCGTGCTGACCGCCGCGTGCTGGGCCCTGTCGACCCGCCGGGTGCCCCTCACTCTGGTGGTGCTGTGGTGCGCCGGTCTCGGGTGGGCCCTGGTCTACGGCCGCACCGTGGCGGTCGGCGCGATGACCCTGGTCCCCGTGCTCGCGGCCTCGGCGGCCCGGCTGCTCGGTGAGGACACCCCTGCGCGGATGCCGCGACCCGAGCGCCGGCTGGTGCTCGCCGGTCTCGTGCTGGCCGCCTGCGTGGGCGCCGCCGTCACCCCCGCGCTCGGGTCGGGCACCGGACCGCTGGTGCCCGGCGGCCTCTCCCCCGCCCTGGCCCAGCTCCCGGCCCGCACCGTCGTCTTCAACGAGTACGGCACCGGGGGTTGGCTGATGCTCACCCAGCCCGATCTCGACCCGGTGGTGGACGAGCGCACCGAGATCTACACGACGCAGTACATGACGGCGTACACCGACGCGTTGATGGCGCGGGCCGGCTGGCAGGACACCGTCGAGCGCAGCGGCGCGACCGTCGCGGTGCTGCGCAAGGAGCAGCCGTTGTCGAGTGCGCTGCGGGCCGACGGCTGGCAGGTGGTCGGCACCGACGGCGAGTTCGCGATGTTCAGCGCACCCCGCCGCTGAGCCCGAGCCAACCGGCCATCTGCGCCAGCTCGTCGTCGAGCGCGACCCGGGCCGCGTCGGGCGCGCCGGGCTCCCAGTGCACCGCCTGCACGCGCAGCACCCCCGCCGCCCGGTCGGCCTTGAGGTCGCACCGGGCGACCAGCTCGTCGCCGAACAGGAACGGCAGCACGTAGTAGCCGTGCACCCGCTGCGGCGCCGGCACGTAGATCTCGAGCCTGAAGTCCATGCCGAACAACGCGGCGGTGCGGTCGCGCTGCCAGACCAACGAGTCGAACGGGCTGAGCAACGCCTGCGCGTGCACCTTCCGGGGGCGGCGGGCTTCCGGATGCAGGTATGCCGGGCGGCGCCAGCCCTCGATGGTGGCCGGCACGAGCGCCCCCTCGGCCACGAGTGACTCGAGGGCCGGGCGGGCCTGCTCGGGCTTGAGCCGGAAGTAGTCGCGCAGGCACTGCTCGGTGCCCACCCCGTGGGCCCGTGCCGCGATCAGCACCAGCTCGCGGAAGGCGACGTCGTGCGCAGGGCGGCCGGCCGGGTCGGCCAGCCGGTCGGCGACGGGACCGGGGAAGACGCGGTGCAGCGCGGCATACCGTCGCTCGAACTGGCTGGTCCGGCCGGCACTGCTGATCTGGCCCGCCCAGAACAGGTGCTCGAGGGCGCTCTTGACCAGCGACCAGTTCCAGCCCCACTCGTCGCGCTGGCGCGGCAGGTCGTGCTCGAGCGCCGCCTCGAGGGCGCGCGAGGTGATCGGGCCGCGCGCGGTGACCTCGGCCAGCACCGCGTCGACGAGCTCGGGGTGGTCGCGGGCGACCCGCTGCATGCCACCCCACGAGTCCTGCAGGGCGCGCGACATCCGGAAGTCCAGCAGCGGCCAGGTGGACGGCGGGATCAGGCTCGCCTCGTGGGCCCAGTACTCGACCAGGCGGCGCGGCGCCCGGTCGCGGGCCCGGTCGAGCAGCGCGGTGTCGTAGGGACCGAGCCGAGAGAAGAACGGGAGGTACTGGCTGCGGGTCACGACGTTGACGCTGTCGATCTGGACGATCTGGACCCGGTCGACGACCCGTTGCAGGTGCCGCATCGTGGCGGTGCCGGGGGCCGGCCGGGGGTCGGCGAACCCCTGGGCGGCCAGCGCGATGCGACGGGCCTGCGCGCGACTGAGCCGCACCGGGGTGGGCGGGGCGGCCGGCTGGTCGGCCGGGAGGCTCATTCGCCGGGTTCGAGCAGGTTCTCGCGCACCGCGTACATGGCCGCCTCCATGCGCGAGTGCAGCTGGAGCTTCTCGAGGATGTTGCGGACGTGGTTCTTCACGGTGTTCTCGGAGATGAACAGCTGGTGCGCGATCTCCTTGTTGGCCAGGCCCCGTGCCACCAGCCGCAGCACCTCGAGCTCGCGGTCGGTCAGGCGCGGCGCCCCGACCCCGCTCGGTCGCTCACCCTGTCGCTTGCTCATGTGGGCGAACTCGGCGAGCAGCTTGGAGGCCATCGAGGGGGAGAGCAGCGAGTCGCCGTTGTGGACCGCCCGCACGCCGTCGGCGATCTCCTCACCCGGCACGTCCTTGAGCAGGTAGCCGTTGGCCCCGGCCTTGACCGCCTCGTAGAGGTCGGACTCCTCGTCGGACATGGTCAGCATGATGATCTTGGTCGACGGCACCAGGGCCTTGATGGTCTGGCAGGCCTGGATGCCGGAGGTGTGCGGCATGCGCACGTCCATCAGCACGACGTCGGGCAGCAGCTCGACGGTGCGGTCGACCGCCTCCTTGCCGTCGCCGGCCTCGCCCACGATCTCGATGTCGTCGTCCTGCGACACGACCATCTGGAGACCGCGGCGGTAGAGGACGTGGTCATCGGCGATGACGACCCGGATCGGGTCGACACCGCCATTCTGACCTGCATCCCCATTTGTCACGAAGCACATACTGTCACGGCAGCCCGACGACGCCGGACGAAACGCCCCGAGGGGCCGTCCGGCGTCGTCGCGTGCGGGATGCTGCGCGGCCTCAGGAGACCTTGCGCTCGGTCCCCTCGCCGTCCGTCACGTCGAGGTGGATCACGCCGTAGGACCAGCCACGGCGGCGGTAGACGACGCTCGGCTGGTCGGTTTCCTCGTCGTGGTAGAGGTAGAAGTCGTGCCCGACCAGCTCCATCTCGCGGACCGCCTGGTCGAGGGCCATCGGCACGGTCGCGTGGATCTTCTCGCGGATCTCCACCGGAGAGTCGCCCTGGGCACCGAACGGTCCGTCACCACCGTCGACCCCGTCGTGGACGTGGTCCTCGCCGAGCGCATCGGGCTCACGGATCCGCGCCGTGGCCGCGGCCACCGACTCGGGGGCGTGCCGGCCACGGTGCACCCGCTTGCGGTCCTGGGCCCGCCTCAGCCGCTCCATCAGCTTGTCGAGCGCCAGGTCGAGCGCCGCGTACTTGTCGTCCAGACATGCCTCGGCCCGCACGATCGGGCCCTTCACGTGACAGGTGATCTCGACCCGTTCGCAGGCCTTGGCCTGCCGCTTGTTGGGCTCGTGGCTCACGATGACGTCCACGCGCTGCACCCGGGGGCGAGCTGCGGGATCTTGGCGAGCTTTTCGTCGAGGTGGTCACGGAATCGGTCTGAGACCTGCATGTGGCGTCCGGTGACGACAATCTCCACGGTGTCCTCCATGGGGTTCGGCGAGTAGGTGGGTCGGGCTGCGAGCCCGCGCTCAACCGCGGCAGCACCTCCCGGGCCTCGCCCGGCCCTGCGGCTCCGCTCCCTGCCGTAGGGCGCCGTCCGGACCGCGTCCGAGGCGCCCTGTTCGCGTGCCGAGCACGGGGGCCAGGGGGGCCATGTACCGACGGTAGACCACCCCGGAGGTTTGCGACACAGGGATTGCCTCAACGTTTGCCCCGAGTCTGCTGGGCGGGTCCTGAACGGGCCGCCCGACCTGCGGGGACGGCCCCGGACGCGGGTGGCGGCTGTCCGGATCGTGGATGACGAGCGGCATCCGCACGGCGCTGCGTCGCGCAGACCGTGGCCGCCACGACCACCCGCGCACCGGCTGCGCCGAGGGCCCGCGCGGCCTCGACCAGGGTGGCGCCGGTGGTCAGCACGTCGTCGACGACGACGCAGGCGGCCCCGCGCACGACGGGCTCCCAGCGCGTGGTCACGGTCATCGAGTGCTCGAGGTTGACGGCCCGCTCGCGCGCTGCGAGCCCGGCCTGGTCGGCGACCCTGCGCCGGGGCGCGAGGGCCTCGGCGACGACGAGCTCCGCGGCGGCGTATCCCCCGACCGCCACCCGCGCCACGGCGACCAGCGGCGCGTCACCGCGGCGCCGGCGGGCAGCTGCCGACGACGGGACCGGCACGACGAGGACCGGGCCGTTCGCACCGGCCAGGACCGCGAGCAGCTCGGGTGACGCACCGACCGCGGCATCGACGGACTCGGCCAGGAGGGCGCCCAAGACGCCCGCGTGCTGTCGACGGCCGTCGTCCTTGTAGGCGCTGACGACGGCGGCCAGCGCCTCGGCATACCGGCCGGCGCTGTGCACCGTGGGGAGCCCGGGCGGGCAGGGGCGCGGCCGCACCTGCCGGGGTCCGGTGGGCCACCGGCAGGCCGCCAGGTCGGCGGCGCACCGAGCACACAGCGGGTCGTCGGGGCAACCGCACACCGCACAGTCGACCGGGAGGGCGAGGGCGCCCAGGTCGCGCAGCGCATCGACGGGCCCCGATGACCGGGCGGCTCCCGGTCGCGCACCACGCGTCGTCGACCACATCGTCCCAGCGTGGGCCACCGGTGTGTTGCCACCGATTGGGCAGCGCGAGCGTGTGGACACGACTAGTCTGGGGCACGGCCTGTGGACAACTGCTGGGCGCCGGGGAACATGAGACGGGAGGCGGGTATGCGGTGGCTGCCCCACCTTGCCGTCTCCACCCGGCTCCGCCTGTCGATGGCCCTCGTGGCCGCCATGTTCGCCTACATCGACGGCAGCCTCGTCACGGCACTGCCGTGGATCCTGCTCGTCGTCACCCTCGACCTCGCTGCGGCCAGCCTCGGCTACCTCACCGTCATCCAGGGGGCGTTCCGGCAGACCCAGCTGATCGCCCTCCTCGTGGTCGAGACCGTCTCGGCGGGCATCGGGATGGGCTCCGAGGGCTCGTGGTCCAAGCTCCTCATCATCATCCCCGCCTACCACGCGGGCTCCCGGTTCGCCCGGAAGGGCGCGATCGGTGCCCCCATCGTCGGGATCGGCGTCGCCCTCCTGACGACCATGTGGCTGGACCAGCTCACGCCGGCCGAGTCGCAGCTGATCGGGTTGGCCACCCTGCTCGCCGTGCTGTTCGGCCTGCTCGGGGCGTGGTCGCGGGAGCTCGAGCCCGAAGAGGTGCTCCCGGACGCCAACGTCGCCGCTGAGGCGAGCCTGCTGCTGCGCCGGCTGCACGAGCTCGCCGACACCCTCGACACCGGCTTCGACGCCCCCGGCTCCGCCGAGATGGCGCTCCAGGACCTCAGCAACCAGATGCGGTCGGCGCGCAGTGCGATCCTCGTCGGCTACGGCGACGACCCCGCCGTGCCGCTGGCGATCCGTGGGGCCGACCGCACCCCGTGGCCGGACCCGATGGAGCCGGACTCCGTGCTCGCCTGGACCTGGCGGCGCGGCGAGGCCACCCTCACCGAGTGGAAGGACGACCTGGTCGCGCGCTCGGTGATCGTGGTGCCGCTCAACGACGACCAGGGCGACCGCCTCGGCCTCCTGGTCGCCGACCGACCCCTCGTGACGCCGTTCCGCGAGGAAGACCTCGCCGCCGCGCAGGGTGTGGCCGACCGCCACGCCGCCAACATCGACCTGTCGGTGCTGTTCGCCGGCCTGCGCGAACGGGCCGGGCTCGAGGAGCGCGAGCGGCTGGCCCGCGAGATGCACGACGGCATCGCCCAGGAGATGGTCGCGCTGGGCTTCGGCATCGACGCGGTGCGGCGCAAGGCCCGCGGCCTCGACTCCCCCATCGCCGACGAGCTGGACGCGCTGCGCGTCGACGTGTCGCGGGTGCTGGGCGACCTGCGGCTGCACATCGCCGACCTGCGCATCGCCGTGCGCCCCGACACCGGCCTGGGAGCCATGATCGGCGCCCGCCTCCAGCACTTCGGGTCCTCGTCCGGCGTGACCACCCGCATGCACCTCAGCGAGACCGGCTTCCGCCTGCCGGCCCACACCGAGGTCCTCATCTACCGGCTCTTCCTCCGGATGCTCGCCGACGCGCGGCACTCGCTCAACGCCGAGACCGTCGAGGTCCGGCTCAACGTCGCGGCACCCCGGGTCGAGCTCTGGATGGCGCACGACGGCACCAGCACGCTGACCGAGCGCGACTTCGTCGACCACCCGCTGCTCAGCCTCGGCGGCGAGATCACCATCGAACCCTACGGCGGCGAAGGTGTCGCCCTCCGCATGCGCATGCGCGCCCGCGGCGCCGCCCCGTCGGCAACGTTGTCCAACGAAAGGATCCCCCAGCCGTCATGACCATCAACGTCGTGGTGATCGACGACCACACCCTCGTGCGCGAAGCCGTCTGCCGCATGATCGACAGCGAGCCCGACCTCGCCGTCGTCGGTCAGGCCGGTGGCATCGCCGAGGGGCGCACCGTCCTCGCCCAGAACCTCATCCACGTCCTGGTCGTCGACGTGTCGATGCCCGACGGCTCCGGCCTGGTGCTGGCGCGGGCCGCCCGCGAGGCCTCGCCCCGGCTCGGCATCGTCGTGCTGACCATGCACAACGACGACGAGACCCTGCTCGAGGCGCTCGACCTCGGCGCGTCGGCGCTGGTCCTCAAGTCCGCGCCCTCCGACGAGGTCATCGCGGCCGTCCGACGGGCCGCGGTCGCGCCCGACGCCTTCATGGCCACCGGGCTCGCCGAGGCGCTGCGTCGTCGCGACTCCAGCGACAAGCCGCGCCTGACTCCCCGTGAGGCCGAGGTGCTCGACCGGCTCGTCGCCGGCGACTCCATCGCCGCCGTCGCCAAGAAGCTCTACATGAGCGAGTCGACGGTCAAGACCCACGTCTCCAAGGTCTACGAGAAGCTCGGCGCCCACAACCGGGCCTCGGCCGTGATGTCGGCCCTGCGGCTGGGCCTGGTCAAGGCCGAGTCCGTCGGGCACGCCCGGCACTGAGCCACGCGCCCTACGACACTGAGCCACGCGCCCTACGCCACTGAGCCACGCGTCAGACGACACCGAGCCACGCGTCATACCGACGCCGGCACCATCGCGAAGGACCCCGCCGGCCGGCGGGGTCCTTCGCGGTTCCGGGGCGCGGGTGGCGCCGGGGTCACATGTTGCCGAAGGTCTCCGCGATGCGGATGGCGCCGGGGCCGATGATGACGATGAAGAGCGCCGGGAAGATGAACAGCAGCATCGGGAAGAGGATCTTCACCGGCACCTTCTGGGCCTTCTCCTCGGCCCGCTGACGACGGACCAGGCGCATCTGGTTGGACTGCTCGCGCAGCACGTTGCCGATCGGCAGACCGAGGCGGTCGGCCTGGACCAGCGCGCTCACGAACGTCTTGGCCTCGGGGACCGTCGTGCGGGCCGCGAGCGAGCTGAACGCCGCGCCACGCGACTTGCCGATCTGGATCTCGGAGAGGACGCGGGCGAACTCGCCGGAGACCGGACCGGTGGTCGACCGGGCCACCTGCAGCAGCGCCGCGTCGAAGCCCTGACCGGCCTCCACACACACCGTGAGCATGTCGAGCGCGTCGGCGAGGCCCCGCTGGAGGTCCTCCTGACGCTTCTGGCCCACGTTCATGAGCAGCAGGTCGGGCAGGAAGAAGCCCGCCACCGCGGCCGCGGCGGCGATGAGCAGCCCGCGGAGGCTGAGGCCGCCACCGAGCACCAGGCCGAGCAGGCCACCGACGAACAGGCCGATGCCCTTGGCACCCATCACCCGCTCCACGGTCCACTCACCCGGGTTGCCGGCCAGGTCGAGCCGGCGCACCATGCGCTCGTTCGTCCCGGTCGGGGAGAGCCGCTGGGCGAGCGCACGGGTCTGGTTGAGCAAGGGGGCGACGAGCCGCTCCATGGCGGGGAGCTCGGACTTGCCGACCTCACGCTTGTCGACGGTGCGCTCGATCAGGTCGAGCGACCGCGCGACACCCGTGGGAGCACCGGCTCCCAACGACACCGCGAGCACGATCGTCATCAGCGCGATGCCGACGGCGACGAGGGCGACGACCAGCAGAATGAGTCCCATCATCACACCTTCACGTCCACGACTTTACGCATCCAGAACATGCCGATCCCGAGCGAGATGATCCCGCCGACGATCATGATGATCCCGAGCGTGGTGGTCCAGAGCAGCTGGATGTAGTCGTGGTTGGTCTTCATCGTGTAGAGGAAGATGCCGATCGGCAGGGCCACGAGGATGTAGGCGGACAGGCGCCCCTCAGCGGAGAGCGCGCGCACGTGCCGGCGCAGCTCCTCGCGCTCGCGGAGCGTCTTGGCCGTGGTGCGCAGGGTCTCGGCCAGGTTGCCACCGACCTCGCGCTGGATGCGGATCGCCATGGACGTCCAGCGCATGTTCTCGCTGTCCATCCGGGCGGCCATCCGCTCGAGTGCGTCGGAGACGTCGGAGCCGATCCGGGTCTCGGCCAGCGCTCGGGAGAACTCCTTGGCGGCCGGGTCGGCGGCGTCCTTGGCCACTGCGTCGAGCGCCTGGGGCAACGAGAAACCGGTGCTGAGGCTGCTCGCCACCAGGGTGAGCACGTCCGGCAGCTGGGCCTCGAACTTCTTGCCACGGCGGTTCGAGAGGAACTTCAGGATGAAGGCCGGGGCGAAGACCCCGACCAGCAGGCCGATCAGCGCCGCGACCAGCATGGCGATCACGCCGCTGTGGAACAGCACCATGAAGGTCGCGACCGAGACCACGATGGCCACGATCCGCAGCACCCACCACTCACCAGCGCGCAGCGGCAGGTCGGCGCGCGAGATGTGGGCCATCGTCTTGCTCGTCGAGTCGCGGCCCTCCATCATGCGCTCGCCGAGGAACACGAGGTTCTCGGACACCGCGTTGGGGCGCGACTTTCCCTTGCCGATGGCCGCGGTGGCGGCGACGTAGCGGTCGATGTTCTCGACGCGCTTGGTGCGACCGGACTTGAAGGAGCCGCTCGAGAGCGCGATCACCATGGCCATCAGCGCGACGAACACCGCCCCCATGCCGAGGCCGAGGATGGGCGACACCCCGAGGACCGGCAGGGTCGCGGCGGGTGCCCCGCCCTTGATGACGTCCTCGGTCGGCCCGGTGATGGGCGACGTGTCGGCAGCCGCCTTGGTGGGGCTCGCGGCGACGCCCGCACCGAAGTCGACCAGGGCCGTGGTGGCGAACGCCTTGCCGCCGGACTTGCCGGCGATCTTGATGTTCTGGGCGCCACCGACGCCGGCCGGCAGGGGCATCGAGAAGCTGAGCTGGGAGGCGAGGGTCTTGGCGGCCGAGGTGAAGGCGTTCTGGACGCTGCCCGCGTTGGCTGCGGAGACGACGCTGCCGCCCCCGGCCTTGGTGAAGCTCTGGAGCACGCTGACGTTGCTGTCGGTGGACTTGAACGAGACGGCCTCGGCCCGGACCTTGGCGCTCTTCAGGGCGGCCACCGTGGTCGCCTGGGTGGCGCTGCTCGCGGTGTCACCGCCGTCGCTGAGGAGCAGGATGCTGCGCTCGCCCCTTGATCCGAGGGTGCGGACCGCGAGGTTGACGCCGTCGTACAGCGCGGTCTCGCCGTCGGCGGTGAGGTCGTTGACGGCGGCCTGCACCTTGCCCTGGTCAGCCGTGGGCGCGAGGTCGAGGGTGGCCTTGCCGGAGAACGACACGACGCCCACCCGGACGTCGTCGGGCACGCTCTTGAGGAAGGCCGCGACGGCGGAGCGCACGGTGGCCATCCCGGAGGTCCCCATCGAGCCGCTGGTGTCGACGACGATGATCGTCGTGCGCGCCACCGGCGAGCCCGTGCCACTGGTGATCGCGTCGACCGGGTAGGTCTTGCCGGCGACGGTGACGTCGAGCGACGGGTCGATGTCGGAGCCGTTCGTCGAGGCGATCAGCCCGACGAGGTTGCCCGACTTCACCTCGATCCCGGTCACGTTGACGGTGCTGTCCGCGGCTGCGGCCGGGACGGCAGCGAGGAGCCCGACCACCGCAGCGGTCAGGAGCGCCCGGAGGGCGCGGGGAGAACCACGAAACATCAGAGTCCCTTGACGAAGAGGTCCGGCGGCAGCTCGATGCCCTGGTCGTGCAGGTCCTCCGCGAACTTCGGGCGCAGCCCGTTGCTCTTGAGCACGCCACGGAAGCGGCCCTGGTCGTCGCGGCCGGCGCTGTAGTCGAAGGAGAACAGGTCCTGCATGGTGATGATGTCGCCCTCCATGCCGATCACCTCGCTGATCGCGGTGACGCGACGCGAGCCGTCCTTCATACGGGCCTGCTGGATGACCATGTCGACGGCGCCGGCCACCTGCTCGCGAATCGCTCGCACGGGCAGGTCGACACCGGCCATGAGCACCATGGTCTCGAGGCGGGAGAGGCTGTCGCGCGGGCTGTTGGCGTGCACGGTCGTCAGGGAGCCGTCGTGACCGGTGTTCATCGCCTGCAGCATGTCGAGGGCGGCGCCGTCACGGCACTCACCGACGACGATGCGGTCAGGGCGCATACGCAGGGAGTTCTTCACCAGCTCACGGATGGGGATGGCGCCGCGACCCTCGATGTTGGAGGGACGGGACTCCAGGCGCAGCACGTGGTCCTGGTGCAGCTGGAGCTCGGCGGCGTCCTCGATGGTGACGATGCGCTCGTCGTCGGGGATGAACGACGACACCACGTTGAGCAGCGTCGTCTTACCGGAGCCGGTACCACCGGAGATGATGATGTTGCGGCGACCGCGGACGCAGGCCGAGAGGAAGTCACGGACCTGCGGCGTGAACGTGCCGAAGGCGATGAGGTCCTTGTCGGTGAACGGGTCGGTCGCGAACTTTCGGATGGTGAGCAGCGAGCCGTCGAGGGCGATCGGCGGGATGACCGCGTTGACACGCGAGCCGTCGGGCAGACGGGCGTCGACCAGCGGGCTGGCCTCGTCGACACGGCGGCCGACGCGACCCACGATCTTGTCGATCGTGCGGCGCAGGTGGGCGTCCGAGCTGAAGTGCGTCTCGACCGAGTACAGCTTGCCGGCGCGCTCCACGTAGATCTGGTCGGGTCCGTTGACCATGATCTCGGTGATCTCGCTGTCGCGCAGCAGCGGCTCCAGCGGGCCGTGGCCGAGGATCTCGTCGGAGACCTCCTGCGAGATGCGCGTGCGGTCGGCCAGGGACAGCGGGGTGTCCTCGTGGTCGATGACGTCCTGCAGCGTGTGGCGGACCTTCTGCTCGAGCTCGTTCTGGTCGAGGTGCGGGTCGTACAGCTGCGGGCCCAGCGAGTCGAGCAGCGCCTGGTGGACGCTGGCCTTGACCGTGGCGAACGGGTCCACGAGCCGCGGACGCTCGCTCGCGGTGGGAGCCGCGGCCTCGGTCGCGGACTGCTGGCTGCGCCGGACGCTCTCGAGCCGGTCGGCGAGGCTCATCGGTTACCTCCACGCGAAAGGGACCAGCGGCCGGGCTTGGTGGCCGGCTGGCCGGGGGCCTGGGCCTGGGTGCCGCCGGTCGGGTTGTCGGGCAGGCGGATGAACCGGTCGGCGAGGTCGCGCAGGGCGAGGCTCACGGCGTGCTTCGGCTCGTCGAGGATGATCGGCACGCCACGGTTGACCGAGGCGGGCACGGCGGTGCTGTTGGGCACCATCACGGCGATGTCCTGCTTGATCGCGGCGACGACGTCCTCGGGACGGAGCCCGACCTTGGCGTCGGAGCGGTTCAGGACGACGAGGCGGGAGTCCTTGCGGTTGCCCAGCAGGTCGAGGGTGTCGAGCGTCAGGCGCAGGTTCTTGACCGCGGGGATGTCGAGCGTCGCGATGAGGATCAGCAGGTCGCTGTCGTCGAACGCCGCGAGGACGTGCGAGGTGAACGCCGGCGGGGTGTCGAGGATGACGTAGTCGTAGTGCCGCTTGGCCACGCGGATCAGCTCGGCCACCGTGGTGCCGGGCACGCGGTCGGCGTCGCTCGGCTCGGCCGGTGCGCTGATCGCCTCGAGACCGCTGTCGTGCTTGGTGACGACCGCGTTGATGGCCTGCTCGTCGATGTTGCCGGCCATGCCGACCAGGTCGATGATCGAGTTCTGGGGCAGCATCTGCAGGCTGATGCCGACGTCGCCGAAGGCCAGGTCGAGGTCGATCAGCAGCACCCGCGAGCCGGTGGCGGCGAGGTAGGCGCTGAGGTTGGTCGCGAAGGTCGTCTTGCCCACGCCACCCTTGGCCGAGAACACCGTGACGACTCGCGCCGTCTTGGCGCCGACGGTCTCACCGGAGTGCCCGCTCACGCGGGTGGACAGCTCGCGGCTGCGCCGCGCGGCGTCAGCCAGACCGGTCACGTCGTCGGCGGTGATGACCTCACGGACACCGGCCCGCAGGGCCTGGCCGAGCACCGCGACGTCGATCCGACGACGCAGGAGCAGCACGCCGAGCTCCGGGCGCTCGACCCGGCACAGCTCGGAGAAGGTGCAGGCGGCGTCCATGTCGACGTCGGGCCCGATCAGCACGAGCAGCTCGGTCGGGTTCTCCCCCAGGGCCCGCACCATGGCGGCCTGGTTGTCGATCCGCACGATCGATCCGACAGCGAAGTCGTAGCGCTCGGAGGCGCTCGGGTCCGCATCCCACAGCAGCGTCATGACGTACGCCTTACTTGGTCGAGAAGAGGGAGACTCCGGAGACGACCTTACCGAGGTCGACCTTGGCGTCGGTCCCACGGAGTGCGGCGTAGAGCCGCCCGGTCTGGATGCCGTGCACGAGGCGGACCGCGTCGGCCGGGGTCACGGCCACGGTGAGCAGGGCGCCGGCGACCGGGGCCGGAGCGGCCTCGCCGTCCTCGCCCGTCGCCGCCGGGGCGGCCGGGGTGAGGGAGGCCTCGCCCATCGCGATGACCAGGACGTCCTCGAGCAGGACCCGCGTCTGGGTGCCGGTCTCGCCCTTGGTGCTGGCGGAGTCGGCGGCGGAGACCACCGGGTCGAACGAGTCGAACAGGACGACGTGCGACCCCGGGGTGAGGAAGGTGCCGACCCGGGCGGGGTCGGACAGCGAGATGCTGACGGCCACCTGGCCGGCCGGCACCTCGATCGCCTTGGTGCCCACGGGCTTCACGCCGAAGCGGTCGCTGAGCACGTACTCACCGGGCTGGATGTCGGAGAGCGCGAAGAGCCCGCCGTTGCTGCCGTCGACGCCGGAGAGGGCGCCCAGCGGCACACCCTTGGAGGCGACCGAGGTCTTGACGATCAGCCCGCTCTGCACGGCGTCCTTGAGCGTCGTCCCGGAGGGGACCAGCGACTTCACGACGTAGACGTTGGCGGGCTGCTGGGAGGCCACTGCCCGCGCGTCGGCTCCGCGGGCATACAGCAGCACGGCCGTGACGCCCACCAGGGCGACGACGGCTGCCGCAAGGATGGCGACGATTCTGCGTCCCATGATCTGTCAGTCCTCGATCTCTGCTTGGTTAAAGGTGGAAGGCACTGCTCGGCACCTCGAAGAGGTGGACGGCGTTCGTGCCGAAGACGGTGACGGCGGCGACGATGACCAGGGCGATGAGGCTGACCATGATCGCGTACTCGACGGAGGTGGCGCCGAGCTCTTGCCGGCGACTGCGACCACGGGTTCGGGCCGGGGCCAGGAGAGCCGCACGTGCCCGCGAACGACGATCAGCGAGGCCGCGACGTCTGGTTGCGTTCACGCGATTCTCCTGTGGGTGTTCGGACCAGGGGGTCAGGGACTGACTGCGGTCCGGTGAGAATGTGGGCCCGGGCTGCGACCCGGGCGGGGGGCTCCTCCCGGAGCCCTGAGCCGTTCGGCTCGATGTCGGTCAACACTGCTGCCCACGGCAGCCAGTGCCTCCCCCCGACACCTTGCGGTGCACGATGCCATTCGGCTGGGGTCGGATACCGCCCGGAGGCGTTCCCCGACCCCAGCTCGGCTGAGGCCGACGAATCAGACGCTGGTGGCGGTCTTCTGGAACAGGCCGCTCAGGTTGGTGCCGAGGACGGACACCGCAACGATGATGACGATGGCGATGAGGGCGACCATGAGGCCGTACTCGACGGCGGTGGCGCCGCGCTCGCGGGTGGCCATGTGGTTCTGGAGCTTCGCAACGAACTTGAGCATTGGAGTGAGTCCTTTCGAGACCAACGGGAGTTGAGACGGGGTGCCTCAGCGAGTAGAAGACTCGCAGTAGGCGGGGGCCCGGGTAATCGGCCGTCACGTCAACCTCCAGTGGCACCTTCGGGTCCGCCAACTCACCCGTTCGGGCGATGTTGCCGCCTCGGCTCGCCGGGTAGTACGCGGGTGCGTGAGGATGGGCGCATGCCCGACCTGAGCGCTCTGCGTGGTGGGGGCGTCAAGGCTCTGGGTCCCGTGGCAGTGGTGGGGGCGGCGCTCTTCGCCGCCCGGCCCGTCTCCGATCCCTCCCCGTGGCTCCACCTGCGGGTGGGGCAGTTCCTCGCCGGCGGTGGGCGGTTCTCCGCGACCGACCCGTGGGCGCCGCTGGCGGCGCACACCTACGTCCCGACCCAGTGGCTGCCGTCCGTGGTCGTGGACGCCCTCTACGACCGGTTCGGCCTGGATGCCGTCGTCTGGGCGCGGATGGTCGGGATCGCCCTGCTCGTGGCCGTCGTCCTGGTCACTGCCCGGCAGGTCGCCGGGCGGGTGGCCGCGCTGGCCACGACCGCTGCCGTCGTGGCCGCCTCCTGGCCGGCGCTGAGCGAGCGCCCGCAGCTGCTCGGCTTCGTGCTGCTGGTCCCGATCATCGCCGGCTGGGTCGCCACCGGGCACGATCGGCGGGCGCGCTGGTGGCTGGTGCCGCTCACCTGGCTCTGCGCCTGCACCCACGGGATCTGGTCGCTGGGCCTGGTCGTCGGGGCGCTGGTCGTCGGGTCACTGGCCACCGAGGCGGTCGTCACGACGTGGCGCGCCGCCAAGGCCGCCGCGCAGGCCGGCGAGCAACCACCCACCGGCTCGACGGGCACCGGTCGGCTGGCCCTGGTGTGGCTGGCCTGCCTGGCCGCGGCCGCGGCCACGCCGCTCGGTCCGAAGCTGGTGCTGACCCCGTTCACGGTCGGCAGCAACGGCCGCTCCTTCGTCGACGAGTGGCTCCCCACCTCGGTCCGGCAGCCGCACGTCCTGGTCGCCCTCGCGATGGTCGTCGGGCTGGCCGGCCTCTGGGTCGCCCGCGAGCACCGGCCCCGGCTGTGGGAGGTCGTCCTGCTCGTCGCGGCGCTCGGTCTGATCATGTCGATGCAGCGCACCGTCCCGGTCGGGGCGTTCGTCGTCGCACCGATGCTGGCGCGAGAGCTCGACCTGCGGTGGTCGCCGGCCCAGGGCAAGGCAGGTATGCCGGTCCGCGAGCGCCTCGCGGTCCTCGCCGCCGTCGTGCTCGCCGCTGCTCTCGCGGTCCCCGTCGCGGCCGCCACGTCCGTCGGTCCGCAGTACGTGCCGACCGGCGTCCAGCCGGCCCTGGACGCCCTCGCCCCGGGCACGCGCCTGATCGCCGAGGGCGACGTCACCGGCTGGCTGCTCTTCGCGGCGCCGAACACCGACCCCGTCTTCGACCTGCGGATCGAGTCCTACGACCCGGTCTACGTCCGCCACTTCATCGAGGCCATGGACGCCCAGCAGGGCTGGGACGGGTTCGTGCGCTCGACGGGCGCGCAGGCCGCGCTGCTCACCGACGACTCACCGCTGGCCCTGGCACTCCAGGACGTCTGGCACTGGCGGGTCGTACAGCACGACCGCGGGTTCGTCCTGCTGGAGGCGGCGTGAGCGTGGCAGCCGACAGCACCACCCCCACGGCGGACGACGCGACCGGGACCCGCCCCTCCCACGCGTCCGACCGCGCGTCGGACCGTGCGTCGGACCGTGCGTCGGCGGACTCGGCCCAGACCCGGCTCGGCTGGGTCGGGTTCGGGCTGGCCATGTCTCTCGGTCTCGTGATCGGCACCGCCCGCTTCTGGGAGGTCGACACCTGGTGGCACCTCAGTGTGGGCCAGCGGATCCTCGACACCGGCACCCTGCGCGGTCCGGACGCCTGGGCCCGCTTCGCCGAGCGCCCCTACACCGCAACCCAGTGGCTGCCCGAGGCCGTCGCCGCGTGGCTCGTCGGCCTGGTCGGCCCGGGCGGCGTGGTGTTCCTGCGCGCGCTCGCCGTCCTGACGCTCGTCGGCCTGCTCTACTGCCTGGCGCGGCTGTCCGCCGGCCGGCTGAGCGCCGGGCTCATCGCGGTGGTGGCGCTGCTCGGCGCCGGGGCCGGGCTCAACCCACGACCCCAGCTGGTCAGCTTCGTGCTCTTCGCCGTCACCCTCCTCGCGTGGTGGCGCACCATCCACGACCACCGTCCGCGCTGGTGGCTCGTGGTCGTCTACTGGCTGTGGGCCTGCTCGCACGGGCTGTGGTCGATCGGGCTGGCCGTCAACGGCGTCCTCTTCCTCGCCCTGGTGCTCGACCCGCGCACCCGCCCGGACCGCCGCGCCACCGTGCGGCTCGGCGCGCTGCTGGCCGCCTGCACCGCCGCGGTCGCCGTCACCCCGCTCGGCCCGGCCCTGCTGCTCTCGCCGTTCCAGGTCGCCGACAACGCCGCCGGCATCGCCGAGGAGTGGCGGGCCACGCCGCTGAACAACGTCTTCTCCATCGCGGCCATGGCGATGGTGGTGGGCACCGGGCTGACCTGGTTGTGGAGCCGCCGGCGCCCGCCGGTCTGGAAGGTCGTCCTGCTGCTGACCGCGATGGGCCTGGTGCTCTACATGTGGCGGCTCGTGCCGATGGGGACCATCGTGGCCACGCCGTTGCTGGCCGACGCGCTCGGCGCCGTCGGCCGCCGCCCCGAGCTGCGGACACGCCGCGAGCGCCGTCAGATCGTCGTGGTGTGGGCCGTGTTCGTGGCCCTCGCCGCAGTCGTCTCCCTGTCACCGGCGGGTGCGCGGGCGCAGCAGTTCCCGGGCGACCTCGCCGGTGTCGACCGTGGCCTCGACGCGTTACCCCGGGGCACGGTGGTGCTCGACGACTTCGCGCTCAGCGGCTGGCTGATCAACCAGCACCCCGACCTGGTGCCCGTCGCCGACCTGCGGGTGGAGATCTACGACGCCGCCTACCTTCGGGCCTACGTGCGCACCGAGCGGGTCGAGCCCGGGTGGCAGGAGCTGCTCACCACGACCGGCGCCCGCCACGCGGTGCTGAAGTCCGACTCCGCGCTCGCGACCGCCCTGCAGCAACGGCTCGGCTGGGCCGTGGTGGCCACGGCGGACGACTACGTCCTGCTCCGGGCGACCCGGTGACGTGCTGAGCAGCGACCGTGCGGTCGCCGCGTCGCGGTGGCGTCCGTATGCCGTGGTGCTGGCCGTCTACGCGCTGTCGCGCGCCGTGTCGGCCGTCTTCATCGTGGTCGCCGCGCGGGCCCAGGTGGCCGTCCCGGCGAGCCTGTCGTCGTACCACCAGACCGTGCCGGGCCAGATCCCGGCCCGGTACCGCGACGTGGCGGTCAACTGGGACGCGCAGTGGTACTGGGACATCGTGCTGCACGGCTATCCCCACACGGCGCTCGGCCCGGACGGCCAGCCGGTGCAGACCTCACTCGCCTTCTACCCGCTCTACCCGACGCTCTGCCGGCTCGTCGGTCGAGCGACCGGGCTGGACTTCTCCCTCGTCGGACCCACGGTGAGCCTCCTGCTCGGCGCCGCGGCGGTCCTGATGGTCTACCGCCTCGTGGCCACCGCAGTCGGCGCGGACCGGGCGCTCCTCGTCGTGACGTTGCTGTGCACCGCCATGGCCGCGCCGGTGCTGCAGATCGCCTACACCGAGAGCCTCGGCCTCCTGCTCGTCGCCACCGCCCTCCACCTGCTCCAGCGGCGACGCTACGGCTGGACCGTCGTGCCGATCGTCCTCCTCGGGCTGACCCGCAACATCACGGTGGTCCTGGCCGCGGTCGTCCTGGTGCACTGGGCGGTGCGCATCCACACGGCCCGCCGTGGCGGCGACGACGGCGAGCGCGTGCCGCACCTGCGGCTCGGTGGGCTGTTGCTCGTCGCCCTGGCCGCGACCGCCACGTGGCCGGCGCTCGTCGGCGTCATCACGGGCGAGGCGAACGGCTACCTCACGACGATGAAGGCGTGGCCGGGCTTCACCAGCTCGCCGCTGCACCCGCCGTGGGTCCAGGCGTTCGCCGGGGCGGGGCCGGTGGCGTGGGTCCTGGGCATCCTGGTCGTCGTGGCCTTCGCCCTGGTGATGAGCCGGCCGTCGGTGCGGGCGTGGGGTCCGGAGCTGTGGGGCTGGACGGTCGCCTACTGCGGCTACGTCGTGCTCACGACGAGCGCGTCGTCGAGCATCTTCCGCTACCTGCTGATGGCGTTCCCGTTCGCCCTCGTGCTGGTGCCCGCAGCCGATGGCCCCGACCGGGTGCGGCGCCGCCTGGCAGTGGTCGCGGTCCTCGTGGCCGTCGGGCTGGTGACGCAGTGGTACTGGGTGCGCGAGTTCCTCGTGCTGGCCGGTCCGAACTTCGCCTACCTGTTCCCCTGACGGTCGGGGTCAGCGCGCGGCGACCAGCAGGTCGGTCCCCTCGCCCACGCTCTGCCAGCGGCTGCCGGCCCGGATCAGCACCTGCTGGTCGTCGGTCGTCACCACGAGGCCGCGCTCGCCGTTGACGGTGGTGATCGTCCGGGCTCCGGCGATCTCGGGCCCGGCTGCGATCGGGCCGCCCAGCGGCACCAGCCAGGGCCGGATCACCTGGCTGCTCGTGAGCCGGCCGAGGACGGCCAGCGTGGCGTCGTCGACCCAGACCACGTCGCGCGCCAGGGTCAGGGTGGGAGCCAGCCGCAGCGGCCGGGCCAGTGACGCGGGCAGCCCGTTGGGCTGGCGCACCACCCCGGCGACGTCGACCCGCGGGTGGGCCCCGGCACGGTCGGTCGTGACGACCGCGATCCGCTGGCCGTCGGGCGACAGCTTCAGGCTGACCACGGTGCGGTTGTCCAGCCAGCCCGCAGCCACCACCTGCGGAGTCGACTTCGTGGCGTCCCCGGGGTCGGCGGCCGCGTTGACGGCCCACACCCTGGTCGCGCCGTTGCTGCGTCCGGCGACCCAGAGGACGTCCTCCCGGTCGTAGGCCGGGCGGGTCAGCTGGGTGCCCGGTGCGATGAGCTGCACCTGGGTGGTGCCACGCCAGCGGATCAGCTGGGCGCGGTCACCCCCGACGGCAGCGATCTCCTGACCGTTGCGGGACATCGCCAGGTAGGCCCAGCCCGGCTGCACCGAGGGGTAGGTGGTCGTCGTAGGTGGGCTGACCCGCTCACCCTTGTCGCCTACGTCGTCGGGGTCCACGGGGACGAGCGTGCTGCCCACCCGCAGCACCGGCTTGACGTCCGGGTCGCCCGGGCTCGGGAAGCCCAGCACCGACAGGCTCTCGACGGTGCTGTCGCCGTTCGGCATCTGCAGGTCGGCGCCCTCGAGGCGCAGGGAGACCCGGTCGACCCCGGGAGCCTGGGTGACGGTGGCCAGGAACTGGGCGCCGAGGTTCTGGCGCTGGCCCGGGTCGTTGCCCAGCTTGCTGGCCGCGAGGTCGACCTTGGCGGTCCCCGACTCGGTCGTGACGGCGTCCACGGCCAGGCGCGTGCCGGTCGGGATGTCGGTGCGCACCGCTCCCCTGAGGTAGTCGGGCACTCCGGTGAGCAGCGCCCGGGCGAGCCGGGTGGCCAGGCCGGTGCCGAGCTGCAGCCACCGGACGTCGGGCACGAGCCGGTGGTCCGCCGCCGAGACGTAGTAGATCCGGAACGGGTCGTAGAGCCGGTCGAGGTCGGCCTGGCTCAACCACGTGCCGAAGGTGTCGGGGACCTCGCTGATCCGCCACTCCCCACCGGTGCGCTCGAGCCGGAAGGTCGCTTTCACGGTCGACTTGGGTGGCAGCTCCTCGTAACGGCCCGATCCGTCGATCCGGGCGATCGCACGGGCCACGGCGGTGACCGTGCCGTCGTCGGTCAGGCGGTAGTCCAGCTCGGTGTCCGAGCCGAAGACGACCACGGACGAGTTGGGGCGCCAGGTGCTCTGCGGCCCGCTGGCGAGGTAGGAGCGCGCCACCTGGTACTCGTCGTCACTGGCCGCGGCGGCCCGGATGAAGCCCTGCACCACCTGCTGTGGTGAGGATCCCGGCGCGACCGGGTTGACCTCGACCCGCACCTCGTTCTCCTGCACCGCGCCCACCTCGAGCCCGGGCTGGATCGCCGAGCTGGTGGACAACCCTCCGCAGCCCGCGACGGCGAGCAGCGCGGTCGCGGCGAGTGCCCCGGCATACCTGCGCCTCACCGGGTGCGCCCCGGTGCGGTGGGGGTGTGCCGGGTGCTCACCACCCGGGGCACTGCGTCGTCCGGTCCGGTCGCGCCGCGGAGCGGCCCCGGCGCCTCGGGTGCGTCGGCGACGTCCTCGGGCCGCAGCGGCAACGGGGCCTCGACGATGTGGGTGCCGACCCGCCGGGGCAGGGTCAGCCGGAAGCACGAGCCCGCGCCCGGCTCCCCCCAAGCCTGGAGCCAGCCGTCGTGCAGCCGGGCGTCCTCGAGCGAGATGGCCAGGCCCAGGCCGGTGCCACCGGTGGTGCGCGCCCGGGCCGGGTCGGCCCGCCAGAACCGGTTGAACACCAGGGCCCCCTCGCCCGGTCGCAACCCCACCCCGTGGTCGCGCACGGTGACCGCGGCGGCCGTGTCGTTGACGGCGACCGCGATCTCCACCGGCCGGCCCTCACCGTGCTCGAGGGCGTTGACCACGAGGTTGCGCAGGATGCGCTCGACCCGCCGGGCGTCCATCTCGGTGTCACAGGGCCCGTCCGCGGCGACCGTGATGGTGCTCCCCCAACGGTCCGCGATCGGCTGGGCGGAGTGGACCGCTCGTTCGACCGTCGCCCGCAGGTCGGTCACCTCGGCGTCGAGCGCGGCTGCGCCGGCGTCGAAGCGGCTGATCTCGAGCAGGTCGGCGAGCAGCTCCTCGAAGCGGTCGAGCTCGTTGTGCAGCAGCTCCGCGGAGCGCGACACGGCCGGGTCGAAGCCGGTGCGCGAGTCGTGGATGAGGTCGGCGGCCATCCGGATCGTCGTCAGCGGCGTGCGGAGCTCGTGCGAGACGTCGGAGACGAAGCGCTGCTGCACCCGCGACAGCCCCTCCAGCTGGCGGATCTGGGTCTGCAGGCTGTCGGCCATCTCGTTGAACGACTTGGCCAGCCGGGCCAGGTCGTCCTCGCCGCGGGCGCGCATGCGTTCGTTGAGCCGGCCCGACGAGAGCCGCTCGGCCACGATGGCGGCCCGGCGGACCGGGCTCACCACCTGACGGGTCACCACCCACGCGATCACCCCGACGAGGAAGACCAGGGCGAGGCCGCCGACGAGGAAGGTGCGGGTGATGAGGTCGAGGGTGGCCTGCTCGCGCTGCATCGGGAACACGGCGTAGAGGTCGTAGCGCCCGGCCAGCGGCGGCTCGACCTGCGACCCGACGATGACGGCGGGCACGTTCCCGCCGCCCTGCGGGTCGGTGATCGAGATCAGCATCACCTGCTGGCGCCTCGGGTCGGCGCTGACCGCCTCGCGCAGCGCCCGCGGGACCATCGACAGGCCGAGGTCACCGCTGCTCATCGTCTGCACCGAGCGGTTCGAGGTGTTGGCCAGGCTCCGGGTCAGCACCAGGTAGCGGTTGTTGTCGCCACCGGACGCGGCCGCACTCTTGACGGCCTGGCTGGCGAGGACGTTGACGTCGGCCTCGCTGCTGGTGCGGTCGCTCTGGTCGAAGGCGTCCTGCACGTCGGTGGTGATCCGCGAGGTCTCCACCTGCGCGGAGGCGATCCGGTCCTGCTCGAGGCCGTCCGAGATCGACGAGAACAGATAGGAGCCCAGCAGGAGCACCACGACCAGGCCGAGCAGCATCGTCGTGGACACCACCCGGAACTGCAGGGAGGCCCGCCACAGGTGCGCGACGACGCGGGCCGCCCGCGCGGCATACCGGCGCGTGCGGCTGAGGGACGACCGGGCGACGCGCACGCCCTGGGCGCGGTGGTCGGAGAAGCGTGGGGGCGGCTGGCGGCCAGGCCCTCGACCACGTTCGCGACCAGCCTCTCCACCGGGCTCCCGGTCAGGCTCCCGGTCAGGCTCCCGGTCAGGCTCCCGGTCAGACTCCCGACCGGCCGGCTCGGACATGGCTAGCTCGGGCCTGCCTTGTAGCCCACGCCCCGGACCGTCACGACGATCTCGGGGTGCTCCGGGTCGTGCTCGATCTTGGAGCGCAGCCGCTGCACGTGCACGTTGACGAGCCGGGTGTCACCGGCGTGGCGGTAGCCCCACACCTGCTCCAGCAACACCTCGCGGGTGAACACCTGCCACGGCTTGCGGGCCAGCGCGACCAACAGGTCGAACTCGAGCGGCGTGAGCGACAGCGGCGTGCCGTCGCGCTTGACCGAGTGCCCCGCCACGTCGATGGCGAGGTCACCGATCTCGAGGCGCTCCGGCTCGGGCTCGTCGCCCCGGCGCAGCCGTGCGCGGATCCGGGCGATCAGCTCCTGCGGCTTGAACGGCTTCACGACGTAGTCGTCGGCACCGGACTCGAGACCGACCACCACGTCGACGGTGTCGGTGCGGGCGGTGAGCATGACGATCGGCACGCCGGACTCGGCCCGGATCCGGCGGCAGACCTCCATGCCGTCAAGGCCCGGCAGCATGACGTCGAGCAGGACCAGGTCGGGACGGTGCTCCCGGAAGGCGCCCAGGGCCCCGGCGCCGTCGGCGACGTGGGCGACGTCGAGCCCCTCGTTGCGCAGCACGATGCCGAGCATCTCCGCCAGCGCCAGGTCGTCGTCGACGATGAGCACGCGACCGTTCACCTGCGTCTACCTTCTCTCTGCTGCACGTCAAGATTTCCCCCCGAATCATCACACACGGGCCTGCCCCGGCGGTGCACCTTCCCGATGACAAACGGGACCACCCACGGCCATTCGGCGAGATGACTTCATCCGTACGGCGGATGCCCACGCGCACCCGCATTGACAGAATTCGATCTGGACGCCTGAGGGGGCGTCCACGCGGACGCCTGAGGGGGTGTCCCTTGCAGGAGAGAGAACACATGCTTCCCCGGCGCCCACGCACGACCCGACGACGCTCCGAGAGCGGAGCCTCAGCCGTCGAGTTCGCCCTGATCCTGCCCGTCTTCGTGCTGATCATCGCGGCGATCCTGGACTTCGGTTTCATCTTCGCCCAGCAGGTCCAGCTGAACAACGCAGCCCGTGACGCCGCACGCCAGGCGGTCGTCAAGAACCTCGCCGGCACCGCCATCACCTGCACCGAGACGGTGTCGAAGGCACGGGCCGGGTCGCAGACCGTGGGCATCTCCGGCGCCGAGACCGCGAAGGTCGGCGTCAGGGTCGAGCGAGCCGACACGGCGAACAGCTGCTACGCACCCCCGTCGGGCTCCGTCACCTCCTCGACCACGCCGTGCACCGGTGCCGGTAGCACCCCCGCCAACAACCCCCTGACGGTCACGCTGACCTACACGTCGACCGCTCCCCTGCCCCTCCCCTACCTCAACAGCAAGGTGCTGACGGCCCAAGGAGTCTTCCAGTGCGAGTACAAGTGATGCGCAGCAGGAGAGAGCGTGGGGCGGTAGCCCTCACGGCCGGTCTCCTCATGATTCCGGTCCTCGTCATCGCCGCCTTCGGCGTCGACTTCGGGAACGCCTACACGCAGGGACAGGCCTTCGCCGCAGGCGCCGATAGTGGGGCCCTGGCCATCACGCAGCGGGCCCAGTCGATGATGACCCAGAGCCCCTCCACCTACCCCAACTGCGCTGCGGTGGTGAACGCCGACCCGGGCTTCACGAACGCCAAGGCGCTCGCCCTCTCGGCGGTCAACGCCAACGCCCCGTTCAGCAGGCAGCTGCCCGCTTCAGCCGTGAACGCCACCATGACGTGCCAGGGCGCTTCGCTCGTGGCCGACGTGACCGTCCAGGCCAATGTCGGCACCTCCATCGGAGGCATGGTGGGCGTCTCGTCGATCGCGGCGAACCGGGCCGCACAGGCCGTCATCGACCTCGGCGGTCGCTCCAAGTGCGGGCTCTGCATCATCGGCCCCGGCTCCCACGACCTCCAGAACGGCAGTGTCACGGTCAACCAGGCCGGCGTCAGCGTCAACGGCACCGTGGTGGCCAACCCCCAGGGTGAGATCACCATCGTCACCACCGGCACCGACGTGATCAGCTTCCAGGGCTCCACGCCCAACAAGGGCACCTACGTCCCCACCCCGCTGGAGAACCAGCCGCCCATCGCCGACCCGCTCGCGGGTCTGCTCCTCCCGCCGGCCAGCGTCAGCACCCTCGCGGTGAAGACCAACCCGTGCACCGACGGACCGGGCATCTACCTCAACAGCATCGACGCCTCCGACCCCTGCATCATGAGCACCGGTCTCTACGTCTTCGCCGGCCAGTTCGACCTGAAGAACCGCACCGTCCGCGCCAACGGCGTCACGATGTACTTCACCTGCAAGACGACCACGAGCCCGATCACGATCCGCCCGTGCAGCTCGGGCGGCGAGGACGGCGGGAACATGCAGCAGGCCGGTAATGGCGACTTCATCTTCAGCGCTCCGACCACCGGTGACACCGCGGGCCTGGCCCTGGTCGCCGACCGCAACAACACCGCGACGTCGTCCTACCGTGGCAGCGCGACGGGTCAGAGCACCGGGACGATCTACCTGAAGTCCGGGACGCTCGACTTCCGGGGCACGGCCGGCACGACCAGCCTGGACTCCCTCGTCATCACCGGGAACATGACCTTCAGCGGTCAGGCTCCCGTGATCATCACCTACACCGAGAGCAAGAACGTCCCGATCCCCGCGACCAACAACCGGCTGACCAGGTAGGTCCGCCCGGACTCGACGCGACGCCCGGCACCACGTGAGTGGTGCCGGGCGTCGCCGTCGCGACTTCTGGCCGGAGGTGTGCGGTGCGAGCCGATCTGATGCCGCCACACCGCATACCGGTGGCCAGAAGTGGGTCCACCCTCGCGACTTCTGGCCGGAGGTGTGCGGTGGAGCCGATCTGATGCCGCCACACCGCAGACCGGTGGCCAGAAGTGGGTCCACCCCCGCGACTTCTGGCCACGAGTACGCGGTGAAGCCGGCGTCGAGGGCCGCACACCGCAGACCGGTGGCCAGAAGTGGGTCCACCCTCGCGACTTCTGGCCACGAGTATGCGGTGGGGCCGGCGTCGAGGGCCGCACACCGCATACCGGTGGCCAGAAGTGGGTCCACCCCCGCGACTTCTGGCCACGAGTATGCGGTGGAGCCCGGCGCGAGGGCCGCACACCGCAGACCGGTGGCCAGAAGTGGGTCCACCCCCGCGACTTCTGGCCACGAGTATGCGGTGGGGCCGATCTGATGCCGCCACACCGCAGACCGGTGGCCAGAAGTCGGTTTCGGCTGGCGGACGCCACGACGCCCGGAACCACTCGAGGTGGTCCCGGGCGTCGGGGGTTGCCGGGCGCTTGAGGGAGAGCGCCCGGACGCTCACTCCACGAGGCGGACCGGGTCGCCGGCGACGTTGGCGGTCCAGGACGTGGTGTCAGCGGGTCCCGATCCCGGGCCGTAGTAGAACTCGAGGCGCAGCCAGCACCCCGTCGGGGAGGTGTCCTGGCACGTGTAGCCCGAGGGGATGGGCACGGTGACGTCCTGCCACTGGCCGTTGAACGCGGAGCTGACGTTGATGGTGCAGTCGGTCAACGCCCCGTTCTGGACGCCGCTGCCCTGGCAGCCCGAGAAGGTGTTCCCGTACTCCTGGGGCGGCATCACCTTGACGGTGCTGCCGGCGGTGGCGCCGTCACCGATGTCGAAGAGCCGCACGGTGAACAGCTGTCCCCGGGAACCGGTCGGCACCTTGGCCAGGTAGAACTTGGACGTGCCGTTCGGGGTGTTCCCGTACATCGCCATCTTGGCGTAGCCGGAGATCGAGATGTGGTCCTTGTCGCCGCCGCTGCTGCCATAGGCCCGGAGGCTGAACCGGTTGTGGCCGCTGGCGGCGTCGCTGCCGAGGCCGTTGGTCTTGATCTGCACGAGGTAGGTGCCCTTCGAGACCCCACCGGTCATCGTGCAGAGCGGCTTCCACTGCCGGAAGTTCGCCGCCACGTCGGGCCGGGCGTTGTATTCGGGGCTGTTCTTCTTCAGCACCTTGGCCATGTCGCCGTCGTAGCCGGCGAACGTCTTCGCCGCACAGCTGGCGCTGGTCATGACCGGGTAGCTCAACGGGTCCCAGGCGTTCTGGCTGAGGCCACGCATGGTGAACTGCGTCTGCACCTCGCCGGTCCCGCCGAACCGCACGTCACCGGTGCACATCGGCGAGGTCGCGTTCGGGGCGTACCGGACGTCGGGGTCGGAGACCACCGTCTGCCCCAGGCTGTAGCTCAGGTTGTCGGCGCCCGCGAGGTTGTTGACGTCGCACTTGTCGCCCACGGCGATCAGGGCGGGGTCGAACGCCTCGATGGTGAGCGACGGCATGTCCTGGTCGAGGGTGATGCTGTAGAAGTACCCGTTCGCGTCGTAGTCGCTGTTGCTGCCCATGCTGTTCTGGAACGCGTCGCCGTTGCCCTTGGGCGCCTGGGGAGAGCCGACGTTCGCCCAGAACGCACCGGTGTTGTTGCAGTTGCTGCTGCGGTTGCCGGAGGGGTAGGGGTCGTCGCCGTACTCGTTGCAGGGGCTGCCCATCGGGACGGGTCCGGCGTAGTCGGCGACGGCCGACCGCGCGATCGTCGTCGTCGGCACGCCGAGCAGCCAGCCGAACTGGTTCTTCACCGTCGTCGTGACCTTGACCCGCAGGCGGGTGGGGCGACCGTCGATGGAGGGGGTGACGGTGGTGACGCCGACGTTCTCGAACTCGTTCTTCTTCGACTGCAGGCGGGCCGTGCTGAAAGCCGACGCCTGGTCGCTCGGCAGGTAGGGCACGCCGGCGAGGGCCGCGGCATCCGCCGCCTTCTGGGCCTTCTGGCCCACGTAGTACCAGTTGCCCACGTCGACGGCGAAGGCACAGAAGCCCAGCAGGACGGTGAGCATGATCGCCACGGTGACGGCGACGTAGCCGCGCTCGCTCCGGGCCCGCAGCCGTCGCAGGACCCTGGGTTGCAGCCGGCTCACGGCTTGCACCCCGAGAGCGCCGGGAATGGTTCGAGGAACAAGGCTGACCCCTCTGAGATGCTCGTGTTGCCGATGATTCCGGTGATGGCGTTGTGCCTGACCTTCAGGTAGACACCCACCCGGTCCGGCGGACCGCCGGCCGATGTGGTGCAGGCGTTCTGGCTCGAGGCGGCCCACGTCGGAGTGGTGCTGCCGATGAACTTCTGAGTGCCGCTGTCCCAGGTGAACTTCACGCAGGTGGTGCAGTTCGAGTAGTTGGTGAAGCCGAACGGGTAGTCGTTACCCGGGTTGGCCTTGTAGACCCACAGCTCCTGGACGTCAGCAGGGTTGATGACGGTGCCGGCCTCCCGCATCTTGGCGACCGCGTCCGAGGCGAAGAGAGAGTTGCGCGGCTCGGCCGACGCGGTGCGCACCCCGGCGCGAATCGCCGACTGGACGCCCAGGTAGTCCTTGAAGAGCATCCCGAACTCGATGATCCCGAAGATCATCGCGACCACGACCGGGGTGACGATGGCGGCCTCGACCGCCGACCCCCCGCGCTCGCGGCGCTGGCGGCCCTCGGGATGCCGGAGACTCAGTCGCATCACGGCTTGCACGCTCCGAGCGAGGTGTAGGGCTCGAGCCGCATCGTGGTGGTCTCGGCGAGCACCTTGTTGTTCCACAGGAAGCCGAGGCGGGACGGGTAGCGGTACTCGACGTAGACGCCGAGCTGGTCCTGCTCGCCGGCACACGCGTTCTGGGCGGTCGGAGCCCACGAGCCACCGGTGGCGACGAGGGTGCCGCTGGTGCCGGTGTAGCTGAGGCAGTTGCTGGAGCAGGAGGACGGGCGGGCTCCGGTGGTCGCATCGGCCTTGTAGACCCACACCTTGTCGATCCGGTTGGTCTGCATTCCGGCCATCGCGTCCTCGACCTGGTCCTTCGCCTGTGTCGCGAAGCCGGTGGTGCGAGGAAGGGAGGAGCCGATGCGGGCGCCGGCCCGGGACGCGGACGCGACGACCATGCCGTCCCGCAGCAGGAAGGAGGTCTCCGCGATGGAGTAGAGCATGCTGATCAGCAGCATGGCGACGAACGCCGTCTCGACGGCGACGGCTCCCCTTTCGCGGCGATTGCCCCGCCGGCCCATGCGGCAGCGAACCATCGGTCTTGCCCCCTTGCACCATCGTGTCGGTTCCCCCCGAACGATCGAGATTCTGGCCGAAGTGGGAGCGCGCACGACGAGGTGTTGACCGACTCCATACGAACATCGCCGCAGGCTCGGCCTTTCGGCTGAGCGACGTTACGGGCCAAACCGGGACATCACGCCCAGGGCGTCCGAGCCCCGCCATGTCGGATCACCGACACGGCAATTTTTCGGATCACCGACACGCTTTGTCTGGGCAAATCGGGACGGACCGGGATCCTCTGGACGTCAGGGGCGCAGGCGTAGCGCGCCCGCACGTCAGGCTCATCCCGGGTCGAGAGGACCGCCGGGGCGTCCGACTCGGACAGCAGCTGACACTCGGTCGCCACGTCGAGACCACCCTGCGCCGTCCTCGCCGGGGTCTGCGCCACGCGGTAGTAGTCGAGCAGGATCCGGCTGATGGTGTCGTCGGCACCGTCGCCGGTCCACACGACCTGCGCGTCGGCGGCCCTGGGTGTCGTGACGGCGCGGAGCACCACGGCCCCGTGCGGTGAGGGCCAGGCGCCGGAGGCCCCGATGAGGGGGTTGGCCAGGCAGCCGAGCACCACCGCCCCGATGGCGGCGCCGGCGCCCAGCCACAGGACCCGCGCCGCGCCCTTGGCGCGCGACTCGAGCATCCCCATCAGCCGGCCCCCGAGCACTGCGGTCGGAGCGAGCCCGAGGACGGCTGCGTGCCACAACAGCTTGCTGGGGTAGTACGTCGTCGGCGAGATGCCCACCCTGGCCGCCAGCAGGGGTCCGCTGAGGGCGGTCCCGAGCACGGCCAGCGCCACGGTCACCACCACGAGGTCGCGGCGGCGGCGCACCAGCAGGACGACCGAGCTCACCAGTGCGAGGGTCAGGAGGACGAACGGCACGGGGGCGTCGACCCCGGCGTCCGTGGCGTGCTGGATGCCCACCTTGGTCGCCACCGCGGCAAGGCTGGGGACCGCCGATGCGGCCGCAACCAGCACCGTGCCGCCGACCCAGGCCGCGGACGCCCCACCGGATCCAGTGCGACGTCCAGGGTCAGCTGCGCCAACCAGTCCGGGTCTCAGCTGGGCCAGGGCGACCAGGGCGAAGCCGAGGGCGGCGGCCGGCAGGAGCAGCTGCCAGGTGTGCGCCATCACCAGGACGCAGGAGCCGGTCACGACCACGGCCCTGCGGGTGGCCGGCCGCACGACCACCTCACGCGCCGTCACGGCCAGGAGCAGGGCTCCCACCACCGAGCTGTGCAGGCCGAGCACGAGGTAGTTCGAGATCAGGGTCGGCACCAGCGTCAGGGCCGCGGCGACCAGCCCGCAGAGCGCAGCCGACCGCGCCGGCAGACCGCACCGCGCGCCCAGTGCCTGGGCCGTGAGCCCTGTGGCGAGGCTCAGCAACGCGTAGAGCAGCCAGATGCCCGTCGACAACAGGTCGACCAGGCTGAGCAGGCCAGCCGCATCGCCGTGGGCTCCGGTGGCCGACCACACGCACGCCATGAGGGTGTGCCAGGCCCGCGGATAGGGCTCGACCGAGTAGTCGAGGAAACCGGTCGAGCGCTCCGCCGCGGTCATCACCACGTGCCGCACGCTGTCGCCACCCAGGAACCACTCCCAGCGTCCCGGTCCGGACTGGAACCGGGACACCACCGCATACCCGGTCAGGACCAGGGCGGGCACGGCCGGTGCCCACCCGGCCAGGAGCCGGGTCGACCGGTCGGTCGCACCCGTGCGACTCCCCCGATCTCTCTCCCCGCTCCCCGCGCTCCCCCGGGCACTCACTGCGGCACCCCGCAGACTGGTGACCACGACCAGGGCGACCGCGGCCGTCAGGACGACGCGGCTCCAGGCCACCGAGGACAGGAACGGCCAGTCCACCCAGCGGGCCAGCTCGGCCACCACCACGAGGGCGGCCATCGCCACCACCACCGTCGGTGCGAGCTCGCCCAGCAGTCGGCGCGCCACGCCACCCTCGGGGGGTGCCGGCGCGGCACTGGCTCTCATCGGGTCCCTTCGGGCGTGCGACCAGGCCACGGTGACCTGCGCAGGGAGGCTACCCGCACACCAGCGCGGTCCGGGGCCGAGCGACGCAACGACACCTGGCGCCCTCGGCCGAACGGGTCCATTTTCGCCGCGGCCACCCTGTCGGCCCGCTGCGCCCGGCAGGATTGGCGCGTCATGACAGCAACGGTCGACACCTACGTGCTCGGCCGGCGTCCGGCGCTCGACGGGCTCCGCGGCCTCGCCGTCCTCGCCGTGGTCGCCGGCCACTCGTTGCTGCCGTTCTCGGGCAACTCCGGCACCACCGGGGTCACCGTCTTCTTCACGTTGTCGGGGTTCCTCATCACCCGCCTCCTGCTCGAGGAGCACCGGGCGACCGGTCGGGTCGACGTGCGGGCCTTCTACGTGCGCCGGGCGCGCCGCCTCGGCCCGGCCCTCGTGCTGTTCCTCGCCGTCAGCGCCGTCTTCCTCGCCCTCTCCTCGGCGGACTTCACGCCCTGGGTGGCCTCGACGCTCCAGGTGGCGAACTTCGCGAACCTCGCCCGCACGCCCATGGGCGGCCTCGCCCACATGTGGTCGCTGTCGATGGAGGAGCAGTTCTACCTCGTGTGGGCTCCGCTGCTCGCGCTGCTCCTCGCCCGGGGCCGGCGCGGGCTGCTCGGCCCGGTCCTGATCGGCGGCACCGTGCTCTCGGTCGCCATCCGGCTCGGCCTGGTGCTGGGCGGGGCGTCTAGCCAGCGGATCATGTTCGGGCCCGACTCACGGGCCGACGCCCTGCTCATCGGCTGCCTCGTGGCGGTGTACCTGCCCCACCTGCAGAGCCGGCACACCGCGCGGCTCGCGGCGCTCGGAGCCGTCGTCCTGGTCGCCTGCCTCCCCCTCGGTCCGCAAGGCGCCTGGACGCTGCTGCCGGTCGCGCTCGCGACGGCCGCCGTGGTGCTCTGGGCGGTCACCACCGATGCCACCGGGCCGGCGCATGCGCTGTTGACCTGGCGGCCCCTCACCGGCCTCGGCCGGATCTCCTACGGCATCTACCTCTGGCACCTGCCGTTCGCGCTCGCCTTCGCCACCGGGCGCTCGACCTGGACCGCCGCCGCGCTCACGCTGGTCACCAGCCTCAGCCTGGCCACCGTCTCCTACCTGCTCGTCGAGAAGCCCTTCCTGCGTGGCCGCGGCTCCTCGCGACCCACCCTCGTCGTCGACTCCCCCGTGCCCAGACAGCGGTATGCCGCCCACTCCGGGTCCCACGCTGCGCGCGGGCGGTGAGTGGACGGCATACCGGGTGGTGCGTGTGGCGGCAGAGCCGCCGGTGAGGTCGGAGCCTCAGTAGCGGTAGTGCTCCGGCTTGTAGGGGCCGGCGACGTCGACGCCGATGTAGGCGGCCTGCTCCTTGGTCAGCTCGGTGAGCTCGACGCCGATGGCGGCGAGGTGCAGCCGGGCGACCTTCTCGTCGAGGTGCTTGGGCAGGACGTAGACCTGCTTGTCGTAGTCGCTCGTCTTCGTGAACAGCTCGATCTGGGCGATCGTCTGGTTGGTGAACGAGTTCGACATGACGAAGCTCGGGTGACCGGTCGCGTTGCCGAGGTTGAACAGGCGACCCTCGGACAGCACGATGATCGAGTTCCCGCCCTCGAAGACCCACTCGTGGACCTGCGGCTTGATCTGGGTCTTGGTGATGCCCGGGACCTTGGCCAGGCCGGCCATGTCGATCTCGTTGTCGAAGTGGCCGATGTTGGCGACGACCGCCTTGTTCTTCATCTGCTTCATGTGGTCGGCAGTGATGATGTTGAAGTTGCCGGTGGTCGTGATGAAGATGTCGGCGGACTCGACGACGCTCTCGAGGCGGGCGACCTGGTAGCCCTCCATCGCGGCCTGCAGCGCGCAGATCGGGTCGACCTCGGTGACGATCACGCGGGCGCCCTGCGCCGCGAGCGCCTGGGCGCAGCCCTTGCCCACGTCGCCGTAGCCCGCGACGACCGCGGTCTTGCCGGCGATCAGGACGTCGACCGCACGGTTCAGGCCGTCGATGACGGAGTGGCGGCAGCCGTACTTGTTGTCGAACTTGGACTTGGTGACCGAGTCGTTGACGTTGATCGCCGGGAAGAGCAGGTCACCGGTGGCGGCCAGCTCGTAGAGGCGGTGGACACCGGTGGTGGTCTCCTCGGTGACGCCCTTGATCTCCTCGGAGACCTTGGTCCACTTGGTCGGGTCGGCCTTGAGGGTCTTGCGGACGAGCTCCTTGAAGACCCCGACCTCCTCGGAGTCGGCGTCGTCGGTGGGGGGCACCTGGCCGGCGGTCTCCCAGGCCCGACCGTTGTGCACGAGCATCGTGGCGTCGCCACCGTCGTCGAGGATCATGTTGGCGCCGTGCTCGCCGGGCCAGGTGAGGATCTGCTCGGTGCAGTCCCAGTACTCCTCGAGGGTCTCGCCCTTCCAGGCGAAGACGGGGACACCCTGTGGGTCCTCGGGCGTGCCCTTGCCGACGACGACCGCGGCGGCCGCCTCGTCCTGGGTCGAGTAGATGTTGCAGGAGGCCCAGCGGACCTCGGCACCGAGCGCGGTCAGCGTCTCGATGAGCACGGCGGTCTGCACGGTCATGTGCAGCGAGCCGGCGATGCGGGCGCCCTTGAGCGGCTGGGCCGCCCCGAACTCCTCGCGCAGGGACATCAGACCGGGCATCTCGTGCTCGGCCAGACGGATCTGGTGACGGCCGGCCTCGGCGAGGCCCAGGTCGGCAACCTTGTAGTCGAAGGACATGGTTGAGCTCTTCCTTTGATTGGTGGTTTGCGGACCCGGCGCAGCCCATCTGGGCGAACACGTGAGAGCGGGGTATCACCCGCGCCGGCGGTCGCCCACTCTACCGGAGGAGGGCCGCCAGCCCCCAACCTCGCGCGGGCGTCCGGCACCGCCCGGGGTGCGGGTGGGGCCGTCCGGCGCTAGGAAGGGAGCACCAACGACGGACGGAGCACCATGAGCGAACCCAGCAGCGGGGTCCCCAGCGAGATCGCCGACGCGGACGTCGAGACCCCTGAGGGTGACGGCACGGCGGACGAGCCCACCACCGTCGAGCTCGACGTCGACGAGGAGAAGCTCGAGGCCTGGGACGAGGTCAAGGGCGACTACCAGGTCGACCCCGATGGCGAGCCGGTCCCGAACAGCATGGACCAGGGCCAGCCGGCCGGCACCGACGCGGACGACGACGCAGGTGACGACGACGCTGGCGACGACGGCGCGGGCGACGCAGGTGACGACGGCGCTGGCGACGACTGACCGCTTCGTCCGCATTCCGCGTGCTGCGACGATCCCACGAGGATGGCCTCAGCCGTTCGGTCAGATCGTCCCGGCACCCCTCCACATCGGGCTGCCGGACTGCCACTGTGTCAGCGTGCCCGAACTGTGTCGGGCCCTTTCCGACAGGCGGAGCACCACGTGGACAGCGGCACGGCAGGCGCGGGCAAGCTGCTCGTCGTCATCCCCGCGTTCAACGAGGAAGCTTCGGTCGCCGGTGTCATCGCGTCGGTACGCGTCGCCGTGCCCCACGCCGACGTGCTCGTCGTGGACGACGGCTCCCGCGACCGCACGTCCGAGGTGGCGCGTCGGGCCGGTGCCCGCGTCGCCACCCTCCCGTTCAACCTCGGGGTCGGCGGCGCCATGCGCACCGGCTTCCGCCACGCCGCCCGCGGTGGCTACGCCGCCGTGGTGCAGGTGGACGGCGACGGCCAGCACGACCCCGCGCAGATCCCCCTGCTGCTCGCCGGCCTGTCCGGCTCCGACGTGGTGATCGGTGCCCGGTTCGCCGGCAGCGGCGACTACGTCGTCCGCGGACCGCGCAACTGGGCCATGCAGGTCCTCGCCCGCCTGATGTCGTGGATCCTCGGGGTCCGGCTGAACGACTCCACCTCCGGCTTCCGTGCGGCCGGTCCGCAGGCGATCCGCGTCTACGCCCAGCACTACCCGGCCGAGTACCTCGGTGACACCCTCGAGACCCTCGTGATCGCCCACAAGGCAGGTCTGCGGGTCTCCCAGGTGCCGGTCGCCATGCGTCCGCGGCTCGGTGGACACCCCAGCCGAGGGATCATCGGGTCGACCTTCGACCTCGCGCGGGCGTGCGTCGTGGTCGTGCTCGGACTGGTGCGCGACTGGTCGCTGGCCCCGGACGGTGCGGCATGAGCCACGACGCCTACTGGATCGGCGTCGCGGGCGGCTTCCTGCTGGTCGCCGTCGTCATCGAGATGGTGCGTCGCCGCTACCTGCGCGGCCGGTATGCCGTGGTGTGGGTCGCGGTGGGCGTGGGCGCCGCCACGCTGGCGCTCTTCCCGGACCTGCTCGGGATGGCTGCCCGGGCCACCGGCGTCGTCGTCCCGCTCAACCTGCTCCTGTTCCTCGGCATCCTGGCCATGCTGATCATGCTCATGCAGCTCAGCTCGGAGGCCGGTCGTCTCCAGGAGCGCACGCGCGTCCTCGCCGAGGAAGTGGCCCTCCTGAAGTCCCGGCTGGACGCGGTGGAAGCCCCCCACTCCCCCGCCCAGCCCGACCCGTCGACGCTGGAGCCGGTCCGGCTGCCGTGACGACCCTGAGCGTCGTGGTCGTCGGCTTCGGCGACGAACCGGACCTGCCCGCCTGCCTGGCAGCGATCCGCGCCGACCTGGCACCCGGCGACGAGGTCGTCCTCGTCGACAACGGGATCACCACGCCGCCACCGCTCGACGGCACCCGGCTCGTCACGTCGGGACGCAACGGCGGGTTCGCGGCCGGCTGCCACCTCGGGGCCGACGCCACCGACGGTGACGTCCTCGTCTTCGTCAACTCGGACGCCGTCGTCCAGCCCGGGTCGCTCGAGGCGCTGCGCACCGAGGCCAGCCGGCCCGAGGTCGGACTGGTCACGGGACTCGTGGTCATGGCCGACCGCCCGGAGGTCGTCAACGCGGCGGGCAACCCGGTCCACTTCCTCGGGATCAGCTGGGCCGGTGGCTACGGTGAGGACGTGGACCGGCACCGGCAGGCACGCGAGGTGGCCTCCGTCAGTGGAGCGCTGTTCGCGGTCAGGCGTGAGGTCTGGGACCGGCTCGGGGGGCTCGACCCGGCCTACTTCCTCTACCACGAGGACGCCGACCTGAGCATCCGCTGCCGCCTCGCCGGGTTGAAGGTCAGCTATCACCCCGGCGCCGTCGCGACCCACGCCTACTCGTTCGCCAAGAACCCGCAGAAGATGTTCCTCCTGGAGCGCAACCGGCTGGTCACGGTCCTCACGACCTACCCGCGGCCGCTGCTGGTGCGGGTGCTGCCCGCGATCCTGGTGACCGAGCCTCTGCTGCTCGTGATGGCGGCGATGCAGGGGTGGGCCGGGTCGAAACTGCGGTCGTGGGCCTGGCTGCTGTCCCACGCCCCCCGCCTCGCCGCCCGTCGCCGCCGGGTCCAGCCCGACGCGACGCAGTGGCGCGCCCTGGCCGCCCGCCTCGAGCCGCGGATCCAGCAGGACGTCACCGCCGCCCCCGCCGCCATGTCCGTCCTCAACGCGGCGCTCGCGGCCTACTGGACCGCGGTCGCCAGACCGGCGAGGTCCGCATGAGCGCTTCCACCCCGGCTCCCGGGACGGGCCGAGGGGCCGTCGTCCTCGCGGCATACCGGCCCGACCCTGAGCTGTTCACCACCCAGCTGCGCAGCATCCAGTCGCAGACCCACCGCAACTTCGTCTGTCTGGTCGGGGCTGACAGCGGGGTGACCGAGGTCCGAGAGCTCGTCGCCGCGGCCGTCGGCGGCGACGACCGGTTCGTCGTGGTGGGCTGGGAAGACAACGTCGGCTTCTACCTGAACTTCGAACGACTGCTCGAGCAGGTCCCCGACGACTGCACGTGGGTCGCGCTGAGCGACCACGACGACCGGTGGTACGACGACAAGCTCGCCCGGCTCCTCCCCGGTCTCCGCGAGTCGGTGCTCGTGACCGGACTGGCCCGCGTCGTGGACGACCGGACCGGCGCCGTGCTCCAACCCCGCACCGAACGACGAGTCGTCGCCCCGGGTGCCCTCCTCCTCCAGAACCAGGTCTCGGGTGCGCTGTGCGTGTTCCGACGTGACCTGCTCGACGTCGCCCTGCCGTTCCCGCGACTGCACACCGTGACCCAGCTGCACGACCACTGGCTCGCGATGTGCGCCGTCGCGGTGGGGAGCTACGCCGTGGTGGACGAGGTGGTCCAGGACTACGTCCAGCACGCGTCCAACGTCGTCGGCGAAAGTGGGAACAACCATAGGCAGTTCGGACCTGGCGACCTGGTGCGCGAGCTACGTGCCCTCGCCGCTGACTACCAGGGCGACAGCGGGCTGGCCAGTTGCCTGCGGGCCGCCCGGGACGCCAGCTTCGGGTGGCGAAGCGCGATGCTCGACACCTTGGCGGATCGGGCTTCACTACCCGTGGACCTTGCCCGGACGCGGCGTCGGGTGCACAGCCAGCCCGGCGCCATCGCCATCGTGGCGTCCGCGCTGTGTACTCGCGACGTCGCCCTGTCGGTTGCCGCTACCTTCGTGGCCGGCCTTCCCGGACAGCTGATGTCTGACAGGCACCCGATAACGCCGAGGGCGGCCGCAGACGCCGGTAGGTTGCGGCGAGGAGAGGCAATCTGATGAGCATCGAGCTGCACCACGACCAGCTGACCGATCCGGTCCCCACGGGCCGCCAGCTGCACGTCGGGCGTCCCAACCTCGGCCCCCGCGAGGAGCTGGACCGCCTCATCGACGGCATCTACGCGCGGCGATGGGTCACCAACGACGGGCCCCTCGTCCGTCAGCTCGAGGACACCCTCACTCAACGGCTTGGCGTGCGCCACTGCATAGCGATGTGTAACGGCACGGTGGCCCTCGAGATCGCCATCCGAGCCCTCGGGCTCACCGGCGAAGTCATCGTGCCCAGCTTCACTTTCGTGGCTACCGCGCATGCCCTCAGCTGGCAGGGCATCACTCCTGTCTTCGCGGACATTGACCCCCGCACGCACAACCTCGACCCCTCCGCGGTCGAGCGCGTCATCACCGAGCGCACGACCGGCATCATCGCTGTCCACCTCTGGGGACGCCCCGCGCCTGTCGGTGAGCTGCAGTCCCTCGCGGACCGTCACGGACTGCAACTCATGTATGACGCGGCCCACGCCTTCGACTGCACCGTCGGCGGGAAGCGGGTCGGTGGCTTCGGGCGTGCAGAGGTCTTCAGCTTTCACGGCACGAAGTTCTTCAACACCTTCGAGGGTGGGGCGATCGCCACCGACGACGATGAGCTTGCTGCTACCGCGCGCCTCATGCGGAACTTCGGCTTCTCCGGCTACGACAACGTCATCCACCCCGGCACCAACGGCAAGATGTCCGAGGTGTGCGCGGCCATGGGGCTGGTGAACCTCGACCACCTCGACACCGTGGTGAAGGAGAACCGGCGGGCACACACCACGTACACCAATCTGCTGCGCGACGTGCCGGGTGTCTCGGTGGTTCAGCCAGATCCGGGCGAGGCGCACAACCACCAGTACGTCGTCCTGGAGGTGGACAACGACCGCGCGTCGCGAGACGGCATCCTGGCCAGGCTGCACGCGAACGACGTCTTGGCCCGCCGCTACTTCTGGCCGGGGGTCCACCGCATGCAGCCCTACGCCTCAGCCGACCCGAAGGCCGGGGAACGACTCCCCGTCACCGAACGGCTCGCGGCGGGCATTCTCGTTGTGCCGACCGGACCCTCGGTGAGCGACAGCGACATCGAGCGAGTCGTTTCGATCATCCGCGACGCCGTGGACGGTCGACCGTAATGTGCGCGGACCTGACGCATCGACGAGAGGCCTGACCGTGGAGAGTCCGCTCACCGTGAGCCAGCTGATGGAGGGCTACCGCACCCTGCGTGCGGCACCAGTTCGCGTCTCGTCGCGAGTCCTGCGGCCACGGCTGACCAAGCAGCTCGCGGAGCACACCAAGGTCCACCTCGGCTGCGGGCCATACACCTTCGACGGCTGGGCCAACCTCGACCTCGGCGGAGGCTCGGATGTCGTCTCCTTCGACTTGACCGCCCGACTCCCGTTCGAGGACGCATCCCTCGACCGGATCTTCACCGAACACTTCATCGAGCACGTCACCCGTCAGCGTGGCGCACGATTTCTGCGCGAGTGCGCGCGTGTGCTCAAACCAGGTGGAGTGCTCCGGGTCAGTACGCCAGACCTTGTCAGGCTCGTGGACGAGTACCTGGCCGGGCGGACGACAGAGTGGACTGACCAGGGCTGGACACCAGCGACTCCGGCACAGATGCTCAACGAGGGTATGCGCCAATGGGGTCACCGGTTTGTCTACGACGAACCGGAGCTCATCGCTGCCATCCGTTCCGCGGGGTTCGCCGACGTCACACGTGTGGCTTGGCGAGAGAGTCAGCACGAGGACCTTCGTGGCCTCGAACAGCGAAGCTTCCACGGCGATCTGATCGTCGAGGCGACGCGGTGACGGGAGCCGGCGCGCTGTGGTGAGGCGCCGTGAGGTCAGAGCCACGTTGGGGAGCGGCGCCGACCTCGCGCTGCGCCAAGGAATTCAGTTCGTAGTCCTGTTGCTTCTGGCTCGAATCCTGACTCCGGCCGACTTTGGAACGGTCGCACTCCTGGCCATCTACGTTTCCCTCGCCGGCGTGGTGGCCGACCTCGGTCTGACCACAGCGATCGTCCAGTCACGCGAGCTGAGCCGCGCCGACATCAGCACCGCATTCTTGGCCTCTACAGGGGTGGGCCTGGGCCTCACGGTTGCTGGGGCCTTGCTGGCTGTCCCGCTGGCGGGCGCCTTCGGCAAGCCGGCACTAGGTCCCCTGGCAGCGCTGATGTCAGCCAGCATCTTCTTCACCGCCCTGGGTTGCGTCCCCTCAGCGCTCCTCGTGCGAGAGCTGCAATTCGGCAGGCTGGTGATTGTCGGCGTCATCGGGACTGTGTCGTCGGGATTGGTCGCCGTGGCCCTGGCCATCTCCAACCAAGGAGTGTGGGCCTTGGCCGCTCAGGCGGTCGTCATGAGCATGACAACCGCGCTCGGGGCTTGGTTAGCAGCTCAGATGCGCCTGTCGTTCCACTGGGCGGGCGAATCGGCTCGCCGCCTGCTCGGCATGGGGAGATTCGTCCTGGCGGCAAACGTCTGCGACGCGGTGTACGGGCGCGGTCAAACGCTGCTCATCGGTGGGGTTTTCGGCCCAGCCCCGCTGGGGCAGTACATGCGAGCAGACTCCACCCAGCAGCTACCGGCAGACGCAGCATCTGCGGTGGTCGGACGCGTCGCCCTGCCCTTGTTCGCGAGATCTTCCGACAACCGACTGGCCCTGGCCAATGGCCTGCGCACGTCGCTGCGGTCCGCGATGGCAGTGAACGCGGTCGTCATGGCCTTGCTGGCCTCGCTGGCCGGCCCCCTGGTCACCGTCCTGTACGGGCCCCGCTGGGACCAAGCCGTGCCCCTCCTCACCCTCCTGGCGGTCGCCGGCCTTGTCTGGCCGATGCACGTCATGAACATCAATGCCCTCTATGCGGTGGGGGCTGCCCGGACCGTGTTCAGGATCGACCTTGTCAAGAAGGGGATCGCGGTGGCGCTCATCGGGATCGGCGCCCTTTTCGGACTACGTGGCGTTGCGAGCGCACAGATCGTCATAGGCCTGGTCGCGGCCTGGATCAACGCCCGGGCCGCGGAGGAGGTCACCGGGGTGGGACCACGGCAGCAGGCCCGTCTGGTCCTTCCGATCATCTGTGTGGCGCTCGCGACTGGTGGTCTGCTCTGGCTCGCACAGCACGTCTGGAGTGGTGACTCTGCTCTCGAGCTCGTCGTTCTCGGCGGCGTCGGCGGCTTGGGGTATGTCTTGCTGGCGCGACTGCTCGGGGCGACGGCAGTTGGAGACACCCTGAACATGATGCGCGCCGGGAGGAGCACGCCGTGAGCAAGCCACTCGTGAGCGTTCTTGTCATGGCCTACAACCATGAGCAATTCATCGGACGAGCACTCGACAGCATCGTGTCCCAGCACCTCGACGAGCCCTTCGAGGTGCTCGTCGGTGAGGACTGCTCCACGGACAATACCCTCCACATCGTCCGGGACTTCGAAGTCCGCCACCCGGGCCTGGTCCGTGTTGTCACGTCCGAATCCAACGTCGGGATGCACGCCAACCACAAAAGACTCGTGCTGGCCGCCGAAGGCGAGTACGTCGCCTATTGCGAAGGCGATGACTGGTGGTTTCCCGGCAAGCTCCGTGCGCAGCTGAACCAGCTTCGGGCTCAGCCCTGGCTCATTGGCAGCCACACGGACTTCACTCATGTCATCCCTTCGCAAAGCGGGTGGCGAGGTCGCGTTGGCTACGCGACGCGCGTGCGCAAGGTGGCCCCCACACCGACACGCTTCGTCGACCTTCTAGAGCGAAACTTGGTGCAGACCTGCACCCTCGTCCTCCGACGTTCAGTAGCCACCGACTACGTTCGGTCGGGCCACCTGGAGCGCGGCTATGCGGTTGGTGATTGGCCACTCTGTCTCTATGCGACGCAGTTCGGAGACCTCGGTTTCGATACGACGCCTTTGGCGGCATACAGGCGGGTCGCCGGCTCGGTCACGAACGTTGGCATCGAGCGCCAGGTCGAGCGAGTGCGCGACCAGCACCGGATGATCGACGACTTTGCTGACGAAGCCAGGGGGCGCGGCATTCCCGGCAGCGAGGTCGCCGCCCGCCGAGGGCACCAGGTCACGGATTCCGCCGTCGTCTGGTCGAGCCTAATGGCGGGTAGGCCACGGTTGGCCTGCAGCTCGAACGAGTCCACCTCGCGGTCCCTGCTCAGCAGCGTGCACCCCCTCGTGCGGCTCGCTTGGATCAGTGCGGCCCGGATCCCACTGCTGGCGAAGGGAATGCGGTTGTTCGCGGAAACGGCCGTGCGATGTCGTGAGCTGCTGACCTACAGGCGGATCGATGTCGGATAGCTCAGAGGTCCGTTCCCTAGAGCTCTCTTCTGAGAGCCTGCTTGAGAGCAGCATCGTCGCGGCGCTGCAGGATCTGGACCCAGCCCACATTCGCATTGCCGATCTGGCGTCCTACGCCGCCAAGGTGACGAGCTTGGGCCAAAACCTTCACGTGGCGGACGGCAACTCGCTCGTCTCCTTCGTCCTCTACTACGAAAATGATGCCGAGTTCTTTGTGAGCATGGTGTGGACGGACACCTCGCGGCAGGGGCAGGGCCACGCACGCCGGTTACTCCGGGCGTTGATGGCTGCGGCACGTGGCACGGCAAAGCCGATCCGCCTTGTGGTGAACGCGGCCAATCCCGCCCTCGACCTCTACTCGCAGCTGGGTTTTGTCGAGGCATCGCGCGAGGGCGACCAAGTGACGATGATCCGCCCACTCAGAGCAGCGATCATGCAGCCCTACGTCTTTCCATACCTCGGCTACTTCCATCTCATCGAGGCCAGCGACACGTTTGTCTTCTACGACGACGTGCAACACATCCGACGTGGGTGGGTCAACCGCAACAACCTGCTGGTCAACGGGGCGCCCCATCGGTTCACCATTCCGCTCGCCGAGGCCACGCAGAACGCGCGCATCAACGAGATCGGTACCTCTATCGACCAGCGGTGGCTGGACAAGCTCCGAGCGACATTGGTGCAGGCGTATGCGCATGCTCCGTTCAGGGAGCCAGTGGTCGACCTCGTCATGGGAACCCTCACGGCCACATATGCCAGCGTGGCTGACCTCGCCATCGCCTCCGTCCGTCAGGTCTACGACTACCTGGACCTCCCACTCCGCTGCACGACCTCCAGCGCATTCAGTCCTCAGACACAGGAATTGGAGCGAATGGATCGACTCGTGGCGATTACCCGCGACCTCGGCTATTCCGCGTACGTCAACGCACCAGGCGGGGCGATGCTCTACGAGAAGGAGCAGTTCCTGGCCCAGGGAGTCCACCTCAGCTTCGTCGAGAGTGAGAGCGTGTCGTACCACCAGGGGCCGCGACCGTTCGTCCCGTCACTGTCGATCCTCGACGTGCTGATGCACAACAGCCCGAGCGACACCCGCGAGCTGCTCACGCGATTCCGGTATCGCTGACCGGTACCCGGCTCGGCGAGGAACCGGCACCATCACATCGACCGGTAGGCTCGGCTCGTGGCCGCACCCCATGACATGACCGCACTCATGCCCCCGGTGAACTGATGGCTGGTGGACTCTTCGCGCTGCTCGACGACATTGCCGTGCTGGCCAAGGCCGCTGCGGCGTCGGTCGACGACGTGGGCGCCGCCGCCAGCCGGGCCAGCGTCAAGGCGGCCGGCGTCATCGTCGACGACACGGCGGTGACCCCGCGCTACGTCGAGGGCCTCTCCCCCGCCCGCGAGCTGCCGATCATCAAGAAGATCGCGATCGGCTCGCTGCGCAACAAGCTGCTCTTCATCCTCCCCGCGGCGATCCTGCTGAGCCAGTTCTTCCCGGTGGCGCTCACCCCGCTGCTCATGCTCGGTGGCACCTACCTCTGCTTCGAGGGCGTCGAGAAGATCTGGGAGCGGCTCGCCGGGCACGGTGAGACCGACGCCGACGCCGCGCACGAGCGTGGTGAGGTCGCTGACGAGGACTCGATCACGAGTGGCGCGATCCGCACCGACTTCATCCTGTCGGCCGAGATCATGGTGATCTCGCTCAACGAGGTGGCCGACGAGCCGTTCGTCAGCCGGGCGATCATCCTGGTCGTGGTCGCCCTCGCGATCACCCTGCTCGTCTACGGCGTCGTGGCCCTGATCGTGAAGATGGACGACGTGGGCCTGCACCTGTCCGAGCGCGACTCCCAGACGAGCCGCAGCATCGGGCGGGGGCTGCTGGCGGCCATGCCGCGCCTGCTGTCCACCCTGTCCGTCGTGGGAGTGGCCGCGATGATCTGGGTCGGTGGCCACATCCTGCTGGTGGGCCTCGACGACCTCGGACTGCACGCGCCGTACTCCTGGGTCCACCACGCCGAGGAGGCGGTCCACGACGCGACGGGCGCGCTGGGCGGCGTCTTCGGCTGGCTGACCAACACGGTCGGGTCGGCGATCCTCGGCCTGATCGTGGGCTCGATCGTCGTCGCTGTCATGCACGTCATCCCCCGGCGCGGCGCGGCCCGCGAGCACTGACTCGTCCCTTCGGTCGGAAGTGGGCCTGTCGGCGCGGCCGGGACCCGGCCCGGCTCCATACTCGTGGGGATGACGACCACGCAGGCCCCTCCGGAGAGCCTCGTGCCCTCCGTCGCGCCCGTGGGCGACCGGGGCGCGGGGTCGTGGGCGACCCGCAGCGCCGGCCCGATGCTGGCCGCCGTGCTGTCCCTGCTCGCCGCGGTGCAGGCGTTGCGGCTGTGGGAGTGGCGCCCGGGCACGCCGCTGAGCCTCGCCGGTGACTCCCCGCAGCTGCTCACCCAGGTCACCGCCATCCTCGACGGGGCCCGCTACCAGTCGACCGGTCACGTGGGCGCGCCGTTCGGTCTCAACGGCAGCTGGTTCGCGACCGCCGACCAGCTCAACTTCGCAGCCATCCGGTTCATCGGCCTCTTCACCGACGACCCTGCGACGGCCGCGACCCTCTTCTTCCTCGCCGGCTTCCCGGCCGCAGCCCTCTCGGCCTACTGGCTGGCCCGGCAGCTCGGCACCCACCGACCCGCCGCCGTCATGGTCGGCACGCTCTTCGCGGTGCTGCCGGGGCACCAGACCTGGTTCAGCCACCCGTGGATCGCGGCCTACTGGGTCGTCCCGCTCGGCCTCTGGCTGGCGCTGCGCACCCTGCAGGGCGCCATCCTGTGGCCCCCGGTCCGCGACCTGCGCCAGCCCGGCCCGGGCCGCCGACCCGCGGTGCTGCTCGCCCTGCGCACGGTGCTGGTCGCCGTGGCCGTCGGCCTGTCCGACGTCTACTGGGTCGCCTTCACCCTGGTCCTGCTCGGGGTGGCGTTGCTCGTCCGCATGGCGCGGACCCGCCGGGCGGTCGGGCTGGTCCCCGGCGTCGCAGCTGCCCTGTTCGTGGCCCTCCCCTGCGTCATCAGCCTCGCCCTCACCACCCGGGGCCGCGCCGCCGACGTGATCACGTCCGACCTGCCCGCCCAGCGCACCATCGGCGAGGCCGAGCGCTACTCCGGCAAGCTGATCGACCTCGTGCTCCCGTGGTACGAGCACCGGTTCGAACCGTTCTCGTTCCTCACCACCGCCTACGGGTATGCCGCGCCGCCGAGTGTGGAGCACCCTGCCCTCGGCATCGTGGCCCTGGTCGGCGTGACCGGGCTGCTCTGGGTGACGGTGCGCAACCTCGCGAGCGGTCACCGCGTGCCGGCCGCGCTCGGCTCGCTCACCGCCCTGCTGCTCGTGGCACTGGCCTTCTACACCAAGGGCGGGCTCGGCTCCCTCTTCGCGTTGTTCGTGACCCCGCAGATCCGCACCTGGTCGCGGCTGGTCGTCGTGATCGGGCTGTTGGGGCTGCTCGCGGTGGGTCTCTGGGCCTCGCGACCGGGGCGCAGCCGTGGTGCCGCCTGGCCACTGGCCGCCGGGCTGATCCTGCTGGGCGTCCTCGACCAGACGAACCCGGGCGTGGCCCCCGACTACACCGCCCTGCGCGCCACCCAGCAGGACCTCACCCGCTTCACGTCGGACCTGCGGGCGGCCACCGGTCCGGGGTGCGCGGTCTTCCAGCTCCCGGTCACCCGCTTCCCCGAGGAGCCGCCGGCCGGGGCGATGGGCGACTACGACCACTTCCTCCCCTCCCTCGCGTCGCCGAAGGACCTGGCCTGGAGCTACGGCGCGATGCGCGGCACCTCGCGCGCCGACTGGCAGCTCGCCCTGCCCGTCGGGGACACCCCCGCCCTGCTCGACGACCTCGCGGCGGCAGGCTTCTGCGCCGTCGAGGTCGACCGCGCCGGCTACTCGACCGCGACCGCGACCGACCCGACGGCCGATCTCACCAAGGCGCTCGGCCCCGCGACCGCGCAGACCCGCGACGGCGGCCTCACGGCATACTCCCTCGCCCCGCTGCGCGACGCGGCGCGCGCCCGGCCGGCCGCCGAGCAGGCGACCCGGCGCGACGACGTGCTGCGCCCCACCCTGGTGACGCTCGGCGGGTCGCTCGTCGACCTCGACGGCGACGGCGTGCCGCGGCAGTGGACCGGGCCGACCGCCGACCTGCGGGTCGCCACCATGGGCTCCGCCGCACGCACGGTCACGGTCAGCTTCGACCTCGTCGCCCTCGACGGGAAGCCCGGTGAGGTCACCGTCACCGGGCCGGTCCAGGGGTCGACGACGATCTCGCTCACCGACGCCCCGACCCACGTCGTGCTGACCATCGACGCCGCACCCGGCCTGAGCACGGTCACCCTGACCAGTGCCGCCGAGGTGACCGCCATTCCCGGCGAGGACGGCGCAGTGGCCTCGTTGCGGTTCGACAACCTGCGGGTCGAGAGCGCGACCGGATCGGCCAACGCGACCACGGGGCAGCAGTTCGCCGCCGACTCGCCGCCGTCCGGCCGCTGACCGTGCCCGACCTGCGCCCGGCCCGCGGCCCCGCGCCCACCGGGGTCCTGCGCTGGGCGCCGGTCGGGCTGCTCGGGCTGATGCTGCTGGCCCTGACCCGCACCGCGGGCTCCGGCATCGCCGACCCCGACACGCTCTGGCACGTGCTGGCCGGTGACCACCTCCGCGCCACCGGGCAGTTCGCCGGCCCCGACCCCCTGTCCCCGTTCACCACCGAGCCGTGGGTGCTCACCCAGTGGCTGCCCGAGCTCGGGCTGTCGATCGCCCACGACTGGGGCGGGCTGGCTGCCGTGACGTTCCTCGCGGACCTCGGCCGGGTCGCCGTGTGTCTCGCCGTGTATGTCGGGTGCCGCCGCCAGGCAGGACCGTTGGCCGCCGCCCTCGTCACGGCCGTCACCGTACTGGGCAGCTCAGCGAGCCTCAGCCCGCGGCCGCAGCTCGTCGGTTTCGCGCTGCTCGCCGTCACGACCTCGGCCTGGCTCTCGACCACCCGCGACCTGCGGGTGCGGTGGTGGCTGGTCCCGCTCACCTGGGCCTGGGCGAGCAGCCACGGCACCTGGGTCGTCGGGGTGATGCTCGGCGTCGCCGTCGTCGCGGGGCTGGCCGCCGACCGGCGGGTCGACCTCCGGCTGGGGACCCGGCTGCTCGCCGTGCCGCTGCTGTCCGGCCTGGCGGCCCTGCTGACCCCGCTCGGACCTCGGGTGCTCGAGACGTTCGGCACCGTGCGGGCGGTGAGCCCCTACATCCAGGAGTGGCGCCGCCCCGGCCTCACCGAGCCTGCGACCCTCGCCCTCCTGGCACTCGCCCTGGCGGTCCTCGCGACCTGGGTGGTGCGTCGTGACCTGGTCACCTGGGCGCGGGCCGCCGTCCTCCTGGTCGGGCTGGGTTGGGGTCTCAGCACCGCCCGCGGGGTGGCGCTCGGTGCGATCATCGTGGCGCCCTTGGCGGCCGAGGCCGTCGACCGCCTGCTGGGTCGCGCCCGGCCCGAGAGGGGACGGGAGCCCGCCGTGGTCGCCGCCCTGGTCGCCGTCGCCGTCGCCGTCGGGGCGGTCCTGGCCTGGACCGGACCGAGAGAGCCGGTCGGCGTGCCCACCGCGCTCACCCCCGCTCTGCGCGCGCTTCCCGCTGGCGCCGTGGTCTACGACGACGACCTGCTCGGCGGCTGGCTGCTCTGGTCGTTCCCCGAGCTGCAACCGACCGCCGACACCAGGGCGGAGCTCTACGGACCGGAGGCCGCGCGGGCCTACCTTCGGGCGCTCCGGGCCGAGGAGGGCTGGCAGGCATCGGTCGAGCAGCACCGTCCCGCGGCTGCCCTGATCGGCTCGGACACCCCGCTGGCGCAGGCACTGGTGCGCGACGCCCGGTGGACGGTCGTCGGCCGCGACCGGGGCTACCTGCTGCTCCAGCCGCCGCCGGGCTAGCCTCGCGTCATGAGCAGCGCCGAGGGAAACCTGACCTGGGAGCCCGCCGCCGGGCACCCCGACCTGTTGGCCGCGCCGGTGGCCGCCGCGATCGCCGGCACGCCGTCGGCCAGGGTGGCGCCGATCGATGCCGACCTCGCCGACACCGCCGCGTTCTGCGCGGCCTACGACGTGGCCATGGAGAGCTCGGCCAACTGCGTCGTCGTCGCCGGCAAGCGCGGCGGTGACGTGCGGTATGCCGCGGTGCTGGTGCTCGCGTCGATGCGCGCCGACGTCAACGGCGCGATCCGCCGCCACCTGGACGTGCGCAAGATCAGCTTCGCGCCGATGGACACGGCCGTGTCGCTGACCGGGATGGAGTACGGCGGCATCACCCCGATCGGGCTCCCCGCCGACTGGCCGATCCTGGTCGACGAGGCGGTCGTGGCGGCCGGCGACGTGGTGATCGGGAGCGGCATCCGGGGCAGCAAGGTGCTGGTCCCCGCTGCCGAGCTGGCCGCGCTGCCCTCGGCCGAGGTGCTCGCGCTCGCCCTCTGAGCCACTACCCCAGGTTCCGGCCACTTGGCCGAAAGTCTCACGTCAGGGCGGTCCCGGCGGCCCGGGTGCGGGCGGTTGGCCGAAAGTCCGGCGCCGATCGTCAGGACGTCGGCCAAGCCGTCACGAGGTCGCCGAGCCCAGCCGCCTCGAAGGCGAGGACGGCCGCACCCACCCGACCGGCCCGGTCGCCGAGCCGGCTGACCGCCACCTCGGGCGGTGCGCGCCAGGCGAGCCCGTCGCGCAGCTCGGCCCCGAGCGGCACCAACAACGCCTCACCGGCGTGGGAGAACCCGCCACCGAGCACGATCACCGACGGGTCGAGCAGCAGGGTCAGGATGGCCAGCCCCCGGGCGAGCACCGTGACCGCCTCGGCCCACACCTCGTCGGCATCCGGGTCGGAGCCCAGCCGGGCCACCACCTCACGTGCGGTCGCCACCGACCCGGTGCGGGCGGCATACCGTCGCGCGACGCCGGCCCCGGACGCGTAGACCTCGAGGCACCCACGCTGCCCGCAGGCACACGGCTCACCGTCGGGCACGACCGGGATGTGGCCGAACTCGCCGGCCGTACCGGTCGCGCCCGTGACGAGCCCGCCCGCGCTGACCACTGCGGCGGCGACCCCGGTGCCGATCGGCACGAGCACGACGTCGTCGGACCCGCGGGCAGCGCCGAACCGCCACTCCGCCAGACCCGCCGTGCGCACGTCGTGGGCGACCGCGATCGGCAGACCGACGGCCGGCTCCAGCAGGTCGCGCAGCGGCACGTCGCGCCAGCCGAGGTTCGACGCGTAGCGCACCACTCCCTGCCCCTCGTCGACCGACCCGGGCGAGACCACGGCCGCCCCGACCGGGGTGAGTCCCTGGCCGCGGGCGACCGAACCCAGCTCGCCGAGCAGGTCACCGAGCGCCTCGACCACGCCGGCCGTCGGTGTCGGACGCTCGAGGTCGGCGACCTCGCGGCCGGTCTCGTCGACGACGACCCCCTTCATGGTCGTGCCCCCGAGGTCGACGGCCAGGACGACGCGCGTGGCCACCGCCGGGCTCATGCCGTCTCCCGGTCCGCGCCGAGGGCGGCCCGGACCGCGGCCACGACCTCACCCGAGGTGACCTGGCCCTGGGCGCCGGGGAGGTCGCGGCCGACTGCTCGCAGGTGCACCTCGCCGACCCCTGTGTCGGCGACCAGGCGCTGCACGTGGTCGGCCCGCACCCGACCGCCGGCGAGGACGGTGATCCGCTGGTCGGCCCTGGCCACGAGCTCGCGCAGCATGTCGGCCCCCTCCAGCGCGGTGGCCCGGCCACCGGAGGTCAGCACCCGCTGCACCCCCAGGTGCACCAGGTCGTCGAGTGCCGCCAGCTGGTCGACGCAGTCGTCGAACGCCTTGTGGAACGTCACCGGCGTCCCCGCCGCTGCGTCCACCAGCCGTGCGGTCACCTCCCGGTCGACTGCGCCGGCTCGGGTCAGCGCGCCCACGACGACTCCCACGGGCACCGCGGCCGCAGCGCCGGCCGCCACGATGGCTCGGACATCGAGCTCCATGGCGCGGACCTCGCCCGCGCTGTAGACGAAGTCGCCGGGTCGCTGGCGGACCAGCACCTGGACCCCCACGCGGCGCACCGAGTCGAGCACCGCCTCGAGCGTGCCGATGCTGGGCGTGGTGCCGCCCGACCGCAGGTCGGCGCAGAGCTCGAGGCGGTCGGCTCCGGCGTCCTCCGCCACGGGCGCGCCGTCGACGTCGTCGAGGCAGATCTCGAGGAGAGTCACCGCGTCGCCTCCAGCGTGGCCAGGGCCCGCTCCAGGTCGGCACCCGGCTGGATCCGACCGACCGGTGCCCCACCTCCCAGGACAGCCACCTCGGTCAGCTCCCCGGCCTGCGACACGTCCGCGCCCATCGCCTGGAGGACGTGCAGCGCGATGACCGTCGTGGCCCGAGGGCTCCCGTCGACCACCTTCATCGCCACCGCCGCACCGTCCGGGCCGGCCACGCCGATGACGCCTTCGGCGCCGCCCTTGGCCAGCGCTCCCGGCACCTGGGTCATCAGGGTCGTGTTGGCCTGCCCCGTGCCGCCGACGTGGAGCGGGTGGGCCCGCATCGCGTCGGCGACCAGGGCACCCGGGCTGCCCGGCTCGGCCAGCACGAGCGAGCCGAACGCCCTCGCCAGCCCGCGCACCGACGTGGAGAACAACGGAGCGCCACACCCGTCCACCGCCGCGGTGGTGACGTCCAGGCCGGTCAGCTCCGCGACGGTGAGCCGCACCTCGCGCTGGAGTGGGTGGTCGGCGTCGAGGTAGTCGCGGGTGGGCCAGCCGTTCGTCGCGCAGGCGAGCAGCATCGCGGCGTGCTTGCCTGAGCAGTTCATCCGGATCCGCGCGGTCCCGACCCCCTCGCGCACCAGCCGCTCGTAGGTCTCCTGGTCCTCGGGCCGGTCCGGAGGACAGCCGAGGGCATCCTCGTCGAGGCCGGCGCGGTCGAGGAGGGCGCGCACCACGCGCACGTGCTCGTCCTGGCCGGTGTGGCTGCCCGCGGCGATGGCCAGCTCCGGCCCGTCCAGTGGCGTCCCGACCGCGAGGCAGGCAACGGCCTGGAACGGCTTGGCGGTGGAACGGGGCAGCACCGGCGCGTCGGCGGTGCCGAGCGCGAGGGCCGTGCTGCCGTCCGGCCGCATCGCCACGAGCGATCCGTAGTGGCGGCTCTCGACCATCCCTGAGCGGGTGACGACGGCGAGCTCGGCGAACGGACCGGCAGGGGTGGCGACCACGGCCCGAGTATGCCGGGTGGTCACGGCACGCTGCAGCGCCGGGCCGCGGCGATCCGCCGGCACCCTCGTGCACGCCGGACTTGAACATGTTCAAAGGGCTCTGCTACCGTTCCGGTCATCAACTTGAACACGTTCAAAGGAGTCCTCGTGGACCACGCAGTCATTGCATACGTGCTGTACCTCGCCATCGCCGTCCCCCTGACCATCTGGGTCGGCTCGACCCTGTCGCGCAACGGCCGGGTCTTCCTGGTCGACGTGTTCGACGGCAACGACGAGCTGGCCGAGGCGGTCAACAAGCTGCTCGTCGTCGGCTTCTACCTGCTCAACCTCGGCGTCGTCGCGCTCTACCTCAGGGTCGGCGACGACCTCAGCAGCGCCCGCGACGTCGTCGAGGTCGTCAGCGTGAAGCTCGGCGTCGTCCTGCTCATGCTGGGGGTCGTGCACCTCACCAACGTCTACGTCTTCAACCGGATCCGTCGGCGCAGCCGGCTCGACGCCATGGCCACTCCCCCGGTGCCCCCGCAGGCCTGGACCCAGCCGGCCCAGCCGTGGACGCCTCCGCCGGCCTCGGCATGAGCACCCGCACCCGCACCCGCGTGGCGGTGGTCGGCGCCGGCCTGTGGTCGGTGGCGCTCCTCCTCGGCGCCGTGACCCTGCCCGTCTACTCGGGGAGCTCGGCCACCACCACCTCCGACGGCACCACGACCGAGACCACCAGCTCGGCCACGCTCGTGCAGGAGAACGGCTCGGGCGTGCTGATCGTGCTGGCGCTCCCGCTCCTGGCCAGCCTCGCCGTCGCGGCCCTGCTGCTGGTGCGGGGGCGGGTCGGCGCACGATCCCGGCCCGGGCGGTGGCTGCTCGCGGGGGCCTGGGTGGCGGTCGCCGCGTGCGGTGCGCTGGCCGTCCTCGGCCTCCTCAGCATCGGCGTGTTCGTGCTCCCGGTCGCGGTAGCGCTCGCCGTCGCCGTGGCCACCGTCGACCCCCGGCCGGGCCCGGCATGAGCCGGGCCGGTGAACCCAGTGCCGTGACGTGGTCACTGCTGGGGCCGGCCGTCGCGTACGCCGCCGCAATGGTCGGGTGGGCCCTGGTGGACGCGGAGATGGGCGTGCTGCTGTGCGCCGCGATCCTCGCGCCGCGCCGTCGGTGGGACCGAGCGTGAACCGGCTCTGGGTGCTCTACGACGCCGGCTGCCCGATGTGCTCGCGGTTCCGCACCTGGCTCGTCGAGCAACCACACCTCATACCGGTCACGGCGGTCGCCGCCGGCTCGCCCGAGGCGCTCCGGCTGCTCCCCCACCTCGACCACGACGCCACGCTGCGCGAGATCACCGTGGTGGCGGACACCGGCGCGGTGTGGACCGGCGCGAGCGCCTGGGTCACCTGCCTCTGGGCCACCGTCGAGCACCGCGACCTCGCCACCCGGCTGTCCACACCCGTCGGCCTCCCGGTCGCCAGGGCCATGGCGTATGCCGCGGCCGGGCTGCGCGCCTCGCTCACCACGACGTCCGTGCCCGCCGCGCGTCCGTCCGGCCCGACCAGAGGGGGTGGTTACGCTGACGACTGTGACGGACACTGCGCACCGGTCTGACCCGGCGAACCGGTCCGACCGTGGTGAGCAGACCAGAGCCGCCATCGCCACCGCCGCCCAGGAGCTGTTCCGCGAGCGCGGCTACGACAAGACCACGATGCGCGCTGTTGCCGACCGGGCCGGGGTCAGCATCGGCAACGCCTACTACTACTTCGCGTCCAAGGAGCACCTGGTCCAGGCGTTCTACGACCAGATCCAGGTCGAGCACGCGGCTGCGGCGCAGGACGCGCTGGGCGGCACGGACAAGTTCGCCGACCGGCTCCGCGCCGTCCTCATCACGTGGGTCGACGTGGCCGAGTCGTTCCACGAGTTCGCGGGCAAGTTCTTCAAGGTGGCCGCCGAGCCGACCAGCCCGCTCTCCCCGTTCAGCAGCGAGTCCAAGGGGGCGCGGGAGGCCAGCATCGGCCTGTTCCGGCAGGTCGTCGAGGGCTCGGACCTCAAGGTGCCGGCGGTGATCCGCGCTGAACTGCCCGAGCTGCTGTGGCTGCTCCAGATGGGGGTGGTGCTGTTCTGGGTGCACGACTCCAGCGACGGCCAGAAGCGCACCCGCGCCCTGGTGCGCCAAGTGGTGCCGTTGGTCGACAAGCTCGTGCGGCTGAGCCGCCTGCCTGGCATGCGCGGGGTCGTGGGCGACATCACCGAGCTGATCCGCTCCGTCCGCTCCTGAGACCGGCCCATCGGCCGCTCTCCTGCCCGCCCGGCGGAGGGATGGCGCGGGGACCCGGCCAATCGGCCGCGTCCCTGGGTGGGTGCGGTCGCCCCTAGCCGCCGGCGCGGTCGCGGAGGTCGGCCACGTGCGGCGAGACCGCCGGATCGAGGCCGAGGCCGAGGGCGAGGTAGGTCGCCGCGTAGTCGGTGGTGGCCATCTGCCCCGCGAGCCGGGTGAGCGGGTGCCCCGCCTGGGCGGTCACCTCGCTGACCCGCACCCCGGCCTCCCGGGCGGCCGTCGTCACGGCCTCGGCGAGGTGTCTCGCCTCGTCCGCCTCGCGGGTCATCGGGTCGGGCAGCACGTCCCGCAGCATCAGCAGCGAGAGGCGTGGCGCGGCAGGTCCGTCGAGGAACGGGTCGGCGAAGATGTCGTCGGTCGAGCGGGCCCCCGCGGGCGACGGCTGCCCTCCGGAGTAGGCCGCCGTGAACGGGCCGTCGAAACAGGCCACGATCTGCGCAGCGTCGTCAGGGAGCTCACCCGACGTCGCCGGCACCCGCGCCGTCCGCGCCAGCATCGAGGCCGCGCGTCCTGCGGCCACGCCGTTGAGGGGACCGTCGCCGAGCACGACCGGCACGCCCTCGGCGAGGTCAGCGGCCAGCACCTTGGCCGGGTTGACGAAGGACTCCGACGACGGGCGGCAGGTCTCGGCCAGCTCGTCGAGGCGGTCGGCGGTCTGGGCCAGCACGCGCGCGTCGACATCGACCAGGCCGAGGTGCCCGACGCCGAGCAGGACCGGCGCGAGCAGCGACCACAACGCCGTGCGTGACGTCGTCCGCCCGCGGCCGATGCCGATGTGCACCCCCCTGGCCCGGGCGGTCACCTCGGCCAGCGGCGACTCCACGGCCCCGACGGTCAGCAGTGCGGCACCGCGGCGGGCAGCCTCGGCCGCCAGCGCGAGTGGACCGGGCGCGCGACCCGAGAGCGACACCGCGACCACCAGGTCGAGCGGCCCCACCCAGCCGGGCAGCGGCACGTTGCGACGCACGCTGACCGGCACCGGCGACCCCGGCTCGGCCAGCAGCTCGAGGACGTCGCAGACGACAGCCGATCCGCCCAGCGACGCCACCAGCACCGACCGCGGTCGCTCACCCCCGGCGACCCGCTCGATGCCGGCCTCCTCGGCGAGCGACACCGCTTCGCGCACCTGGGCGCCCGACGTCGCGAGCCCCCGCAGGGTCTGGTGCGAGTCGAGCGCGGCCAGCGCATCGTCACTGTCGACGCGCGACTCGTCGAAGAAGGAGGCCATCGTCGCGCCGGTCGTCCGTCAGGCCGGCTTGCGGGCTTCGTCGACCAGCAGCACCGGCACGCCGTCGTCGATGCGGTACTGCAGGCCGCACTCGGCGTTGGTGCAGTGCAGCTCGGGCTTGCCCTCGACGGTTGCGTCGGCGAGCTCCGAACGGCAGGCGGGACACCTCAGGATCTCCCGCAGCCACGGCTCGATCCGCACGTCCTGTCCCTGTCCTGGCGCCATCAGCGTTCTCCTCTCACCAGTGCGAGCACATCGTCTCGCACCTGGGTCATCGTGTCTCGGTCGGCCGCCTCGACATTGAGGCGCAGCAGCGGCTCGGTGTTCGAGGCCCGCAGGTTCAGCCACCACATCGGCGCCTCCGGGGTCGCCGGGTGGGTGGCGGTGAGGCCGTCCAGCTCGTCCAGCTGCGCCCCCCGCTCCGTCGCCCACGCGCGGACCGTGGCAGTGGTGGCCGCCGCGTCGGCGACGGTCGAGTTGATCTCGCCGGACGCGGCATACCGGCTGTAGGCGGCGGTGAGCCGGCTCAGCGGCTCGGCCTGCTCACCCAAGGCGGCCAGCACGTGCATCGCCGCGAGCATGCCGGTGTCGGCGAACCAGAAGTCGCGGAAGTAGTAGTGCGCGCTGTGCTCGCCCCCGAAGACGGCACCCTCGCGGGCCATCTCGGCCTTGATGAACGAGTGCCCCACCCTGGTGCGCACTCCGCGCGCGCCCTGCTCGGCGATGATCTCCGGCACCGCGGCCGACGAGATGACGTTGTAGACCACGGCCACGTCGGCGGCCGGCGTGCCGCCGGCCACCTCCTTGGCGACCTCACGCGTCGCCACCAGGGCGGTGATGGCGCTCGGGCTGACCGGCTCGCCGCGCTCGTCGACGACGAAGCACCGGTCGGCGTCGCCGTCGAACGCCAGGCCCAGGTCGGCGCCGTGCTCGACCACGGCGGCCTGCAGGTCGCGCAGGTTCTCCGGCTCCAGCGGGTTGGCCTCGTGGTTGGGGAAGGTGCCGTCGAGCTCGAAGTAGAGCGGCACGACCTCGAGGGGCAGTCCCGGCAGACCGGCGGCGGTGCCGAGCACGGCCGGCACGGTGTGGCCGCCCATGCCGTTGCCCGCGTCGACGACCACCTTGAGCGGCCGGACCCCGGACAGGTCGACCAGCCCGCGCAGGAAGGCTGCGTAGTCGGCTAGGACGTCGCGCTCGACCACCGTGCCGACCGGCCCGTCGACCGGCCCCGCGCTGGTGCCCGTGTCGAGCAGCCGTTGGGCCAACGCGCTCACGTCCGCGAGGCCGGAGTCCTGACCGACCGGCCGGGCGCCCGCGCGGCAGAGCTTGATGCCGTTGTACTGCGCCGGGTTGTGGGAGGCCGTGAACATCGCGCCCGGAAGGTCGAGCGCACCGCTGGCGTAGTAGAGCCCGTCGGTGCTGCACAACCCGATCAGGGTGGCGTCGAACCCGTGCGCGGTCACCCCCGCGGCGAACGCCCGCGACAGCTCCGGCGAGGACGGCCGCATGTCGTGGCCGATGACGACACCTGACGCGCCCTCAGGCCCGATGACGGTCTGCGCGAAGGCCGCGCCCAGCGCCCACGCCACGTCGACGTTGAGCTGGTCGGGGACCACGCCTCGGACGTCATAGGCCTTGACGAAGTCGGACAGCACGGGTTTCGGCACGCCGGAAACCCTAGCGGGCAGCCGAGCCGGGGTCGGTCAGGAGTCCCGCAGGACCCGAAGGTGCCCTCGCCGACCGGTCTCGATCGCCCCGGACGCGTCTTCGTCGGCCGGTCGTGGCCGGGTCGCCACCGGCGCCTCACCGAGCCGTGGACGCCCCGCCTCGCGGACCGCGTTGGCGAGCGCGAGCAGGTCGTCGTGGGAGGGCTCGGGTTCGACGTACTCACCCGACAGCCGCACGATCTCCCAGCCCCGTGGGGCCGTCAGCCGATCGGCGTGGTCGGCACACAGGTCGTAGGTGTGTGGCTCGGCGAAGGTCGCCAGCGGGCCGACCACCGCGGTCTGGTCGCCGTAGACGTAGGTGAGCGTCGCGATGGCGGGCTTGGAGCACGCGGTGCGGGAGCACCTCCTGGACAGACTCACATCGCGGACTCTATGCCAGCGCTGCGGGGCTCCCGGCTCGGCACGCCGTAGGGTGCGAGGGTGACTTCGTCAGGCTCCCCCGCCCGGCGCCCCGGTGCTGCCCACCGCGACCGTCGCGGCCGCGGTGTCAGGGGTCCGATGGCGTGGCCGGCGGTGCCCGCGATGACCAGCCGACGCCAGCAGTTCGACGACCTCGTGCTCGACAGCGCCGCGCGGCTCGAGGGCCGGCTGGGCCCGCGGTTCGAGCAGGTGGAGTTCGCGGTCGAGGACGTCCCCCCGACCGACCCGGCCCCGTGGGAGCGGGACGGCGTGCCGCTCGGGCGGGCCTTCCCCGCTCGCGGTCGCCAGCCGGCCCGGGTGGTGATCTACCGCAGGCCGATCGAGGCCCGCGCCGAGAGCCAGCGCGACCTCACCGCCATCGTGCAGGACGTCGTGGTGGAGCAGGTCGCGGGACTGTTCAACCTCGCGCCGGGCGACCTCGACCCGCGCTACGACGACGGCGGCTGAGGCGCGCGCAGCCGGTAGACCGTCGCGCCGCCGGCCCGGAAGACCGGATCCGCCACGTCACCCATCCGGTCGCCGACCGGGTCGTAACCCGGCACCGCGAGCACCCAGTGCACGCCGCGCTGCGCCAGCTGGTCGGCGCCGGTCGTGCTCGGATCGGCCAGGAACGACCTGACGGCGTCCCACCGGGCGCGGTCCCAGAACGGGACCTCCCAGTTGTTCACGGCACCGGTCTCGGTGGCCAGCCGGTTCGCGGTCGCGGTGTAGCCCCAACCGGACACGACGGTGCGCCGTTCCGTGTAGGCCGCGACCCAGAAGGTGCGGTTGACGCAAACTCCGACCTCAGCGCTGGATCCGTTGCTGCACAACGCATTCGTGACGACGACATCATCCGGCCCGCTGTGGCTGGCGATCCACCGCGCGGCGCGGACGCCGTCGGCGTCGATCTGCTGCGACGGGTTGGCTTGCTGGTCCACCCACCCCACCGGGTGGCTGGCCACCCACCCGACCGCCTGCCCCGGGACCCGCACCGCCCCGGCCCCGGCGAGGAAGAGCACCAGCAGGAGCCCGAGGACGGCGCGGCGGCCCGGCGACCGTCGGAGGTATGCCGCGGCGGCCAGCGCGAGCACGGCCAGCACCGCCCAGGGGATGAGCACCTGGCCGAACCTGCTGAGTGCGCCCTGCCCGGGCCCGAACACCGCCCAGTCGCGCAGCGCCAGCACGGCCATCACGACGAGACCGGCGGCGAATGCAACGGCTGCGGGACGCAACGCCTTCACCGGGACACCGCTGGCGACCCGCGTCGAGACGCCCCAGGCCGCGGCGGCCGTGAGGAGCGGCAGCGCCGTCCGCAGGAAGTACAGGTTGCTCTGACCCTGGTGGTAGAGCAGCACGACGCCGGCCACACCGAGGATCAGGCCGCCCAGGGCGAGCTGGGCAGCGGGGTCGGTGCGAGCGCGCCGGTCGCTGAGCAGCAGCCCCAGACCGGCGACCGGCACCAGCAGGGTCGCGAGGCAGGCGATGAGCGCGAGCACGAGGACGAGCGCCGACCGGCCGGGCACCGTGTCGCCGAGCAGCAGCGAGCCCAGGGCTGTCGTCAGGACGTAGCGGAACGGCCCCAGCACCAGGCTCTGCGACTGCCCGCCGTAGATCGTGGCCCACGACGCCGCGAACACCACGCCGGCGGCCACGAGTGCGGTCAGCGCCGGCCGGTTCAACCGGCGCGTGACCCACCACTGGCTGAGCACCACCCAGGCAGTCCCGGCGAGCACGACCGGCAGCACCGAGGCTTTCGCTCCGGCTCCGACGCCGAGGAGGGGGACCAGCAACCACCACGTGCGGCGTCGAGCGGCCCCGCGCACGACGTCGACGAGCAGGACGGCAAGGGGCGTGAACACCACCGCGGCGAACGCCCCGCTGGTGCTCCACCAGAAGCTCACGTCGTACGGCACGCCCATGAGGTCGGCGGTCGGCTGGGCGAGCAGCTTCGACCAGGGAAGGGCCGACGCGTCCTGCACGACGAGCAACAGGCCCCCCGCCAACGGCCCGACCCAGGAGCGTCGCGCCAACCGGGTGGCCAGGGCTCCGGTGCCGAGCAGGACCAGGGCCATGGCGGGCAGCAGGTCCAGTCGCAGCACCAGCGTGGGCAGCGGCACGCCGGTCAGCTGGGTGGCGCTGGCCAGGTGCTCGGCGAAGAACCAGTGGTAGAGCAGCGGCTCACCCTGGACCCACGGGAACTCCAGGGGCCACCGGTGCGTCGCCTCACCCGCGAGGGCGAGCGCGAACAGGAGGTCGTTCTCCGGGCCCCCTCGACCCGTCCACGACACCGGCTGCCGGGCGAAGTACCCGAACGCGAACCAGACGGAGGTCACCAGGGCGATGGCGGCGTACCCCCAGCTCACCGCCGCAGGCAGGGCCACCCAGGGCCGGGCGGCGCGCCGGCGGATCGAGGGCACGGCCAAGGCGAGGACCGACAGCGCCGAGGGAGCGAGCGCCCCGGCGACCGGCGGCAGGCCGGCGGCGGTGAACGCGATCCGGCCCACCACCTCCGCGGCATAACCCAGCGACGCCCCGACCGCCAGGTCCTCGACGCCATACCGGAGCCGGGGGCCGAGCACCCGCCAGACCAGGACGCCCGGAAGCGCGACGACGCCGACCCAGTAGGCGGCGTAGCGGGCGAGCTCCATCGGCCGCACACCCCAGGCCGCGAGCAGGACGATCGCCACCAGGACGCAGACCGTCGCCGCGACGACGCCGGGTGAGGCCCTGCGCAGGGGTGTGGGCAGGCGGTCGGCGGTGGGCATCAGGGACGAAGATAGGACGAACACCGTCCCCAAGGCGCCCTGAATGCCCCCATATCGGTCGTTCGGCGGAGGTCGTGGCGGGTCCGCGAGCTAGGGGGTGACCTCGCGGAGCCCCACCGACGTCGTCCGCAGCAGCGCATCGCTCAGCGGCGCGATCGAGATCAGCTCGCCCTGGGCGTCCTCGAGCCGGGAGACGACACCAGCGCGCACCTGCCCGACGCCGGACACCCGGTGCACCCAGACCGAGGCGGCCCCGGTGACGTCGATCATCGAGGTGGCATCGACGCCGACCTCGATCCGGCGGGAGGTCTGCGCCCCCTTGGCGTCGACGGTCACGACCTCGACCCCGGCCGTGTCACCCGACGAGGTCACCGACACCAGCCGCCGGACCGGAGCCGAGCCGCCGCCCGGAGCCGAGCCACCGCCCGGAGCGGTCAGCGGCATACCGGCCACCCCGGTGAGGACGGGTGTGGACGAGGCCCAGGCCAGGTCACTCGGCTGGGCGGGCTTGGCCCGCGTCACCAGTGCCGCCGCGACGATCGGCACGTCGGCGCGCACCTGGATGCCGACGGTGGCAGGGGGGAGCTTGGACAGGTCGATGTCACGCACCGTGCCTCCGTCGATGCGGATCACTCCCCCGGCCGGCAGGGCACGAGCACCCTGGGCGGTGAGCACCCGCGCCTGGACCACGGCCTCGGAGCTGCCCGGCACCGCCACCCGCAACAGCGCGGAGCCGGTGACCGAGACGGCGGGGATGACCTGGTCGCGCGACGGCGGGGCCGTGGGCACGGCGTCATCGGACCCTGCGGCCCGGGTGCCGTCGAGCCAGGTGTCGTTGACGACGGCTCCCACGACGCCGCCCTCGGCCACGACGTGGACGACCGGGCTGACCAGGTCACCGGAGATCGAGTCGAGCAGGAACGAGGTGCGCCCGTGGGCCGGCACGAGGATGCCCTTGCCGTTGGGGGACGAGACCGGGCCGTCCGGCCCGTGCAGGGTCGCGTCGACGGTGACCGGGTTGCCGCCGGGGTTGGTCAGGACCAGCCGCTCCTGGCGGCCCGGGTCACCTCCCCCGGCCACGATCCAGAACTCGGCGCCGGGCCGGCCGCACGGCGCCCCGCCGAGCGAGCGCAGGTCACCCGAGGGCACCAGCCAGCTCTGGACGGCGGCGACCCCCGCGGCCATCGACTCGGTCCCGGTGACGAGCACGCCGGATGCGCCGGCCTGGTTCGCGGAGGCGGTCGCACCCCGGGCGGTGACGGGGGCACCGAGCCCGCCACTCGGCATACGGGTCAGGGTGAGCCGGCCCGCTCCGGAGGCGGGCTGCGTGCCGGTCATGGCGCGCACCGGTGCGGCGGCCGCGGCGACCCGCACCGGCACCTGGGCGTCGTCGACGCCCTGCAGGCCCTTGAGCTCGGGACCGGGGCAGACGAGCGAGGAACTGCGCACCGGGCTGGTGACGGCGGTGCTGGCCCGGTCGGCGCCGACGCCCGACCCGAGCGCCAGGGCGCCGTCGCTGTGCGTGGCCGCCACGACGATGCCCACGCCGGCGAGGGCGACGAGCGAGGTGCGGACCAGGCCGCTGGCTGACCGGTTCACCGGCGCCGCCGCCTCGAGCTGCGGTTGCCGAACGGCACCGCCAGGAAGACGACCAGGAGCAGCAGGATCCCCTGCGCCGAGCGCCAGGTGGCAGCGCTCGGGAGCACGTCCACCGTGATCGTGGTGGCCCCGGCCGGCAGGGCGTAGGCCGCCGCGTCACCGGAAGGAGCCAGCACGCGGCCGTTGGCGCTGACCCTGGCGTGCCGCACCCAGGACCCGGGCTCGGCCAGCACCAGCGAGGCACCCTGGGGGACGACGGCCTTCACGTCGAGGCGGGCGTGCGCACCGGCGACCGGGATGGCCTGCTCGGAGCGCTTCGTGACGATCTGCGCGCGCGACGGTGCCACCGCGTCGTCGGCGGCGCGGCCACCGCCGGGGAGCACCCGCCAGAAGGTCACGCCGTCGTGCTCGCCGAGCCGGCTGAGCCCTGCGGTGGCATCGAGCGAGCGGATGCGAGGGTCGGTGGCATCGGCCCGCAGCCCGACGAAACCGACCGCCTGGTCGGACAGGTCTGCGGCTGGTGTGAGCACCCCCGGCGCCGCGCCCTGCTCGAAGAGCGACCCGACCGCCGTGCCGAGCTCGGTGCTGTCGGGGCGGTCGGCGGTGGGCGTGGGCAGCGACCGGGCCACGTCGTCGACCTCGCGGCCGAGCAGCTGCCAGCTCAGGCCGTCACCCTCAGGGGTGAGCAGCAGCATGCGGTTGCCGATCCCGCTCTCGGCCTGGTCGACGGCGACGGCCGGCCGCGGGTCACGCCAGGCACCGAGGTCGTCTCCGACGGTGCGCCAGGTCAGCCACCCCGCGCTGACCAGGACGGCGCCCACCAGGGCGGCCGCGACCGGCCATCGCGCCAGGGCCTGCCACCCGCCGCGCGCACGGCTCACGGCAAGGCCTTCGGCACCGAGGAGGGCGGCGGCCACGAGGGCGAGCGCGAGGACCAGCAGTCCGGTGCCGGCCCACGCGGTGATCGGCTCGCCGGCTGCGGGCCGACCCTGCGGGACGGTGCCGAGGTGGATGCGTGGCGCCACGACGGCATACCCGAGTCCGACCAGGGCCAGGACCGCGAGCACGCTGGCCGCCGCGTCTCGGCGCCCGGCCCGCAGCAGTCCCAGCAGGCCGGCGAGGACCAGGGGCACGGAGAGCAGCACGGGGTAGGACCCGGCGCCACCCGGGTGCAGCAGGGCGATCTGCCAGGGCAGCGCCTGGGCGGTGCCCCACACCGAGAGGCCGGGGCCGGTGAAGACCAGCGCGGGCCGCTCGAACAGCTCGGCGACCCACGGACCCAGGAGGAGCACCGGCCCGAGGGCGAGGGCAAGGCCGCGGACGCGCGCTCCGCCGTGGCCGGCCACCAGCACGACGAGGCCAGCCAGCACGACGAGGACGAGCAGGGCCGGGGCGAACGCGCCGAGCACGGCCGCGGCGAGGATCGTCGCGGCGGTGGCGGTGGTGCTGCCACCCCGCCGACCTGCGAGCACCACACCGGCCGCGACGAGCGGGAGGAGGACCGCGGCGACGATGCCCCCGAGGCGGCCGGAACCGACCGCAGTGGCGAGCACCGCCGTCGTCGACCACGCCAGGGCGGCCAGCGCCCGCGGCAGGCGTGAGTGGGTCACCACCCGGGCGGCGAGGTATGCGGTGAGCGTCGCCAGCGGGAGGGCGAAGGTGACCAGCGTGGTGACGACCGCACCGGCCGGCGACGCCGGGGTGCCGACCAGCGGCAGGTGGCTCGCCACCCACGACAGCCCGGCCAGCACCGCGAGGTGTGGGCCCTGCTCACCGCCGGTGCCCAGGCCCGAGCCGTGCCAGCCGTCGAGCCAGGCGTGCCAGAGCGTGCCGGCCCCGGCGCGGACACCCACTGTCTCGCCACCGCTCAGGCCGTTGTCGAGCCGCTCGCCGAAGCTGCCACCGAACCCACGGGTGGCCACGGCAGACACCACGGTCATGGCCAGGACGATGAGCAGACCCGGGTTGCGGGCGGCCCGCGACGCCAGCGTGGCGCCGAGCACGTTGAGGTCCTGTGCCTCGTCGGCCACGGGGCCCGACTCGGCCACCGTGACCCGGCCCGGGTCGCCCTGGCCGGACTCGAGCGCGACCTCGTCGTGGATCAGGTCGGTGGTGTGCCGCAGCACGGTCCGTGGGGGCACGAACAACCCCTGCAGGTCGCGGCGCCGCACCCGGCGGGTGCCGCGCGACCGCCAGCGCGCTCCCAGCACCCGGCCCGGTGTCAGCACCGCGCCGATGTCGGAGAACTCGGCCCACGCGGCGCGAGGCCGCTTCGCGAGGAGCAGGGCGACGGTCGCCAGGGTGCTCGACAGCACGATCCAGGCGGACAGCAGCGGCAGCGACCACCACGCACAGCGGGCCAGCGCGACCCGGCGGGCCTGCCGCCGCATCCGGGTGGCTGAGTCGGTCGGCAGGACGTCGTCGGGGCCGCCCCGGGCGCCGGTGCGCACCGTCGCGCGCGGGACCACCACGACCCGACGACCGGACTGCTGGGCGCGCCAGGAGAAGTCGACGTCGGCACCGAAGTCGCCGAAGGCCCGCTCCGCACCGCCGAGGCCGTCGAGCAGCTCGCGCTCGACGAGCATGCCGGTCGCGGGGACCGCCAGCACGTCGCTGCGGCGGTCGTACTGTCCCTGGTCCGGCTCGCCCGGAGCCGGGGACGGGATCACCCGGCCGCTGCGGGTCAGCTGCAGGCCCACCGAGTGCAGCGCCCCGGCACGGGTCCAGTCGAGGAGCTTGGGGCCGGCCGCCCCCACCGAGGGGCTGCGGCGGACCGCGTCGAGCAGGCGGGCCAAGGTCATCGGGGCGGCCGCGCTGTCGGAGGTGAGCACCCACACGTGGGTGGCGGGATCGACTCCTTCCGCGCCACGCGGTTCGGCGCTGGCCAGGGCCGCGCGCACGGCGCACGCCAGGGATGCTGTGCCGCGCGACGCACCATCGGCGACGGTCACGAAGCTGACCGAGGGGATGGCCTCCAGCACGGCACGGTGCGAGCGCACCGTCTCGACGGCGTTGCCGTCGTGCTCGTCACGGCCGGGGTCGACCACGACGAGGCGGTCCGGGGTCCGGGTCTGGCGGGCCAGGGAGTCGAGGGTCTCCGGGAGCGCCGAGGCCGGTCCACGCAGGACCAGAACCGCCGTCACCGTCGCGACCGCCGCAGGAGGTCCTGCGGGGTCCGTCACGTCATGGGGCGGGGCAAGCGTCATACGCAGGTCACGAGGTGTCGCCGCGCCGGCGACTAGACCGCACGCTTCTTGAGCTTGCGACGCTCACGCTCGGACAGCCCACCCCAGATGCCGAACCGTTCGTCGTGCGCCAGCGCGTACTCGAGGCACTCGGCCCGGACCTCGCACCCGACGCAGACCTTCTTGGCCTCGCGCGTCGAGCCGCCCTTCTCGGGGAAGAACGCCTCCGGATCCGTCTGGGCGCAGAGCGAACGCTCCTGCCACGACATCTCCACCTCTTCGCCACCCTCGAAGGTGACCAACTGAAGCTCTTGCACGGCTTCCTCCTCGACCCGGTGCGCCGCCCTGTGCCAAAACGTGTGACCGGTGCTCGGTCACAACAATGGAATTACACGCGTGTCATACGTGGTTCGTCAAGCGGAAGTCTGATATTTGCCCGATCGGTCGAACCTTGATAACGCCTCTTCCGCCAGCGCTAGAGGTGCGGTAGAGGACCGCTTCCCAGCCCGTGGGAGCCGCCGGGCGCGGCCGACAACCGGGCTGCAAGACTGCGGACATGCGCATCACGGCACTGGCCGGCGGCGTCGGAGGTGCCCGCTTCCTGCGCGGCCTCCGCACCCACCTTGACCGCTCCCCCGGCCTCGCGGACACCGAGCTCACCATCATCGGCAACACCGGCGACGACATCAGCCTGTTCGGCCTGCGCGTCTGTCCTGACCTCGACACCCTGCTCTACACCCTTGGTGGCGGTATCCACGAGGGACAGGGCTGGGGACGGGCCGACGAGAGCCACCGCCTGCTCGGGGAGCTCGCGGCCTACGGCGCGGTGCCGCAGTGGTTCACCCTGGGCGACCTCGACTTCGGCACCCACGTCGTGCGCTCCCAGTGGCTGGGGCAGGGACTCTCCCTCTCCGAGGTGACCACTCGCCTGGCGCGGCGGTGGGGCCTGCCCGACCAGCGGATCACCCTCCTGCCGATGAGCGACTCCCCGGTCGAGACCCACGTGGTCGTCGAGGACGAGGACGGACAGCGGGCCATCCACTTCCAGGAGTGGTGGGTGCGCTACCAGGCCTCGATCCCGGCCCAGCGGTTCCAGGCCGTCGGCATGGACCGCGCGACCGCGGCGCCCGGGGTCCTCGACGCCATCCGCGGAGCCGATGTCGTGCTGCTCCCGCCGAGCAACCCCGTGGTCTCCATCGGGATCATCCTGGGCGTGCCCGGGGTGCGAGATGCCTTGCGGGGCACCACTGCTCCCGTCGTCGGGGTGTCGCCACTCATCGGCGGTATGCCGGTGCGCGGCCACGCCGACGCGTGCCTCGCCGCCATCGGGGTCGAGTCCACCGCGGCGGCCGTGGCCGGGTTGTACGAGGACTTCCTCGACGGGTGGCTGGTGGCGCCCGAGGACGAGGCGTCGGTGCGCCTGCCCCGGGCGACGGTGCGCAGCCGGCCACTGCTGATGACCGACACCGACGCTGCCGCCGACATCGCCGGGGCTGCGCTCGACCTGGCCCGCGAGCTGGCAGCGTGACGATGCCGGCCCTCTCGGTCACCCCCCTCACCGGCATGCCCGAGGTGCGGCCCGGCGACGACCTGGGCACCCTGCTGCTCGACGCCGCCGCTGCGCTGGACCTCACCTTCGAGGACGGCGACGTCGTCGTCGTGTCGAGCAAGATCGTCTCGAAATCCCTTGGCCTGTGGGCCGACTCAGCCATCAAGAGCGCGGCGGTCGCCAGCCAGACGGTGCGCGTCGTGGCCGAGCGGATGGCCGGCGACCGGCTGACCCGGATCGTGCAGTCCACCGCCGGACCGATCATGGCCGCCGCCGGTGTGGACGCCTCCAACACGGGCGACCACGACGGGGTGCTCCTCCTGCCCGCCGACCCCGACGCCGAGGCCGAGCGCCTGCGCGTCACGCTGCTCGCCGCGACCGGGCTGAGCCGGATCGGGGTGGTCCTGAGCGACACCGCCGGACGTCCGTGGCGGTTCGGCCAGACCGACTTCGCACTGGGGGCTGCCGGTCTCGACGTGGTCGACGACCTGCGTGGCGGGGTCGACGCCGACGGCCGGGCGCTGTCGGTGACGGCCCGAGCGGTGGGCGACGAGCTGGCCGCCGCGGCCGACCTGGTCAAGGGCAAGGCCGAGGCCATCCCGGCCGCCGTCGTCCGTGGCACCGCGTGGGCCCGCACCGATCGCGGACCCGGCGCCCGGGCGCTGATCCGCAGCGGTCGCGAGGACTGGTTCGACTACGGCCGGGCCGAGGCGGTGCGGGCAGCACTCGGGCTCGAGCCCGGCAGCTCGGGCGCCGAGCAGCTCGGGATCCCTTCCGTGGCACCGGAACCCGTCGGCGTGCGTGTCGAACGCGCCGTGACGATCGCCGTCTCGCTGAACCCCTTCGGGTGCGGTGCCGACACGAGCACCGAGGGAGTCGTCGAGGTCTGCGCCGACACGGCGTTCCAGGTCGGCCAGCTGGTGAGCCGGGTGCGCGTCGCCCTCTGGGGCGAGGGGCTCGACTCGACCCTCGACGGCGCCGAGTTCACCGGACCGGACGGCGACGTCCGCGCCCGCCTCACCGTCACCGACCGCTGACGGCGGTCGGCCTAACGCCGGGTGGGCAGGTGGGTCCGCGGAGCCATCCGCGGACCGCGGCGAGGACGGGCCGCGCCGGACAACGTGAGCAGCTGCTGCACGCGGTAGCGGTGGCCGCGATAGGGCTCCAGCAGCTCGGCGAGGACATCGTCGTCGCGAGCCTCACCCAACAGCGCCCAGGTGAGGTTCTTGGCCACGTGGTAGTCGCCGAAGCTCACCGAGTCGGGGTCACCCAGCGCGCGCTGGGCCACCTCGGCCGCCGTCCACACCCCGATCCCGGGCACCGACCGCAGTCGCCGGTGCGCCGCCTCGAGCGGCAGGTCGACGGACTGCTCCAGCCGCCCGGCGACCTTGGCAGCCCGGACCACCGTGCCGGACCGGGCTCCGTCGACAGAGGCGGCGAGCCAGTCCCACGTCGGGATTGCCGCCCACTCCTGCGCGGTCGGCGCGACCCACAGCCGGCGCTGCTCCCCCGGCCCGGGGGCGCGCGACCCGAACCGGTGCACGAGGGTGCGGTAGCCGGCGAACGCCTCCTGGCCGGTGACCTTCTGCTCGATCGCGGCCGGCACCAACGCGTGCATGACCAGGGCCGAGCGCGGCACGCGCCACGCGGCATACCGCTTCCAGGCCGTCGCCACCTGCGGGTGGTGCGCCACGAAACCCGTGTCGTCGTCGCCCTCGCCGAGCAGGGACGGCACGTGCGCCAGTGCCCACTCGGCGCCAGCACCCCAGGCCGTCGCCACCACCTCACCGAGGTCGCTGCGCTGCACGAGCCGCAGCGTGGCCGGTCCCGCCGGCGTGGGCTGGCCCAGCCACCAGCCGTCGCCGCGGTCGGCCTGGAACGTGGGGTCGCCCCTCCCGCGCCGGAACGCGGAGATGATCAGACCGACCGCCGTCGCCCGGCCCGGACGCCAGGTGCGCGTCAGCTCGGCAGTCGGGGACATGTGGCCAGTGTCGCGCGTTGGGGTGACAGAGCCCGCAGGGAGGGCACGTAGACTCTGCGCGACCCGACCCCTGGTCGACCCCGATCGACCCGACGACGACCCCGAGGAAGCCGTGGCAAACAAGCGCGCGAGCCAGGACCGCAAGGCCCGACTGGCCGAGATCCAGAACCAGCAGAAGGCAAAGGAACGCAAGGTCGTCGCCGGCATCGTGATCGGCTGCCTGGTCCTGCTGGCCGGGCTGACCGGGGTCGTCCTCTACGCCGTCAACGACGCGAAGGGCAAGCAGCTTCCCAGCCTGGGCGTCTCCGTCGCCGCCGCGAAGTGCGACCCCGTCACCACCGACGCCAACAGCGGCTCCGGTGAGCACGTCGGTCCCGGCACCAACAAGGAAGACCAGACCTCGGTCCAGTACGCCACGATCCCGCCGAGCAACGGCGCCCACTTCGTCAGCCCCGACGTCAGCGGCCGCGACTTCTACACCGCCGCCGACCGCCCGGTCCTCGAGACCCTGGTCCACAACCTCGAGCACGGCTACACGATCCTCTGGTACGACGGCACCAAGGTGAAGGACACCACCCTGCTCAAGGACGTCGCCAACAAGGCCGACAAGCTGCCCGAGTCGAGCGGCAAGTTCAAGGTGGTCGAGTGGGATGCGAGCCGCGGCGCCTTCCCGGCCGACAAGCCCTACGCGCTGGCGCACTGGGCCAAGGACGCCGGCCACCGCCAGCTCTGTGGCGACCTGTCCGGCCAGGTCGTCATCGACTTCGTGAAGAAGTACCCGAAGGACGACACCCAGGAGCCCGGCGCCGCCTGACGCCCGCCCCCGGCCACACCGACAGGTATGCCGCCCGCTCACCCGAGCGGGCGGCATACCGGTGTCAGGGGGCCGGGCCTAGAGGTGGACGGGGTTGACCCGCAGGGCCGGCCCCGCGGGGCTGGTGTCCTTGAAGGCCGCCCAGATGTAGGTGGGTGCCAGCGGCGCGACCGCGGCAAGCACCGGCCCGGGCACGCGGGAGACCCAGGTGGGCACCTGGTCGGTGCCGGCGAAGGCGGCGCTGTCTGCGAGCACCGGCAGCGTGTAGTCCCACACGTCGAAGGCGCCGAACAGGCGGCGCAGGCCGGCCCGGGAGTAGTAGTGCTCGTAGTAGTGCTCGCCCTTGCCGGTCAGCCGCAGGTAGCGGTCGGCTGCTCGCTGGGGCAGCCACGACAGGAACGGCAGCGTGTAGTGCGGCTCGACGACCTGGTGCTTGTGCCCGATGCCGAGGTAGAGCACCCCGGTCGGGCTGAGCACGCGGTGGAGGTCGGCGACGACCGACTCGGGGTCGACGACGTGCTCGTAGATGTGGTTGAACACGACGACGTCCATCGAGCCGTCGCCGAAGGGCAGTGCCTCACCGCGGGCCAGGCTGAACTCGACCCGGTCGCCGAACCGGGCTCGCGCGGCCTGCAGCCCGGGCTCGTCGATGTCGACACCGGTGGTGTGTGCTCCGGCCAGGGCCAGCTCGTCGGCGATGAACCCGGCCGAGCAGCCCACGTCGAGCGCCCGCAGGCCCGCCAGGTCGTCGCGGCCGAGGGCGTGACGGACCACGGCGAGGATCTTCTGGGCCTTCTGCCGACGCTTGCGCTCGTCGAGCATCGCGCCCATCAGCTCGGAGTAGGCGAGCTGCTCCTCGCGCCCGCCGTCCGGGTCGCGGCTCATGACCGCGTCTCCTCGGCCGAGCGGTCGGGATCGACGTCGATGTGGTCGTGGGCCCGCTCCTGCGGTGTGGTCACGAGGTGGTGCGAGCGCGCGTAGACCCAGCCGCCGAGCGCGAACACCACGTCGGCCGCGACGGTCAGGAAGCGCGAGAGGACCACCACGGCGGTCGCCGCCGAGGTCGAGGTCACCGGCGCGAGGATCAGCACCAGCACGCCCTCGCGCACCCCGACGCCGGCCGGCAGCACGACGCTGAACATCGCGATCGACGACGCCAGCGCAAAGCCGGACAGGCTCGCCAGCAGCAGCTGTCCCGTCGCGACGTCGCCCCCCGTCGCGCGGGCCAGCACGAGGACGTGCAGACCCGAGGAGACCCACGCGGCGATGAACAGCAGGGTCGCGCTGAGGACGGCCCGACCCGACAGGCGGTGCTCGAGGGGTTCGCGCCGCAGTATCCGCAGGACCGTCGCGATCCCCCAGTTGAGCAGCGGCGGCCACAGCACGACGGCCAGGAGCGGCACCGCGAGCAGCAGGGCCCAGCCGGTGCGCGCAGCCGAGTCGTCCCGGGTGATCAGCAGCGGCAGCGCGGGTGCACCGACGATCAACCCGCAGATGGCGGCCATCGCGACCGAGACGAACGCGACGACGGCCGAGCGCTTGCGCGGGATGTGCAGGCGGGCCCCGATCTCGGCCTGGGCGACGATGCTCCACACCGCGCCCGGCACGTACTTGCCCAGCTGGCCGACGAAGAAGATGCCACCCGCCGGGGCGACGTGCAGCGGCGACCCGAGGTCGGCCATCAGGATCCGCCAGCCCAGCACCGTGAAGATCGGCGGCAGGCAGACGAGCACTGCTGCGAGGGCGAAGGTCGCGCCGTCGATCCGCCCGATGTCGGCGGACACCTCCCGCCAGTTCTTCGCGACCGCCACCGTGACGGCGCCGACCACCAACAGCGCCAACAGGATCCGCAGCCCGCTGAAGACGCGAGCGCGGGTGGTGGGAGTCGAGGGGATGGAGGGGGTAGGGGGTGTCGCGTCCGGGCCGGGTTGCGTACTGGCCATCTCAGCGCCTCCGCAGGGTGAGCCGCAGGAGTCCGTAGGCGGCGTCGGTGCGGGACGAGGAGCCGGAGGCCGACCGCATCCGGCCGGTGATGTCGCCGTCGAGGTCACCGACGAGGACGAAGCCGAAGTCGTGCGACCGGGCCAGGACCGCCCGGACGTCGGCCGGGCCCAGCGCGCCCTCCGCGCCGAGGTGGCCGATCGGCAGGGTGACGCAGAGCAGCCCGCCGGACTTGAGCGCCCACGAGGCCTGGCTCATCGCCTCGTCGATGTCGTCGGCGTCGCACCCGCCCGGGTGCAGCCGCACGATGACGTCGAGCGAGGCGGTGTCGACGTCGAGCACCTCGACGCTGGACCGGTGTCCGGTGAGCTCGAGCTCCACCGGCGCGAAGCCGATCGCCCGCGCCCACCGCGAGAACGGTGAGCGGCTGCCCGACTCGTCGACGATGACGGCGCTGCGCCGCCCGTCGTCGCGGACCCGGACGATGGCGGCGAGGGCGCCGAGCGCGGCCCATGCAGCGATGGCGTCACCACTGCGGGGGAGGCCGAGGCTGCGGGCCAGCGCCTTTGCGTCATCGGCGTCGTTGCCGTCGGCGAGGATGTCGGAGGCGCGCACCCAGTCGGGCAGGTCGGCCCGGCCCAGCTCGACCTCGGGGCGGGAGGCCGCCACGACGGCCCGGACCGTGCTGGCGACCCGGTGGCGCAGGTGCCCGACGACGGCTGCGGCTCCACTGGGTGCGTCGGTCGCGTCCGCGTCGTCGTCCGGCTCGGCGCCGGCCTCGTCAGCCGCCAGCGCCTCGATCGACCCGATGTAGCGGGCCCACGGCCCCGACAGGTCGGGCGGGCGGACCTGCTCGCGCAGCTGGGCCGCCACGCCGGGCTCGGCCAGTCGCTGCAGCGCGGCCACCAGCGCCGCCTTGTCGCCGGGGGGCACGAGGATCCCGTCGACCCCGTCCCGCACCTGGCCACCGAAGGTGCCGACGTCGGAGGCCAGCACGGGCAGTCCGTGCTGCTGCCCCAACAGGACGTTCTGCGACGCGGTGGCGCTGCGGTAGGTGAGCGCGAGCACGTCGTGCGCCGCGAACAAGGGGGCGAGCCGGTCGGCGGGCACGTAGCCACCATGCACCTCGACGCGGTCGCGCAGTCGGGGGTCCTGGGCGAGCTCCTTGACCCGCTCGCCGCTGGAGCCCCACATCTCGCCGGCCACGGTCAGGGTGGGTCCGGGCACGTCGGCGAGCGCCTCGAGGAGGAGGTCGACGCCCTTGTAGTCGCGGACCATGCCCAGCGCGAGCAGCCGCGGCGGCCCGTCGTGGGCGACCCGGTCGACCGGGGCGCCGCCGGGCAGGTGCGGCGGCAGGTCGGTGACCGACACGCGGGGCGCGCCCAGCTCGTAGGCGAGGCGGGCCTGCTCGTCGCTGTGCACGAGCACGGAGTCGACCCGCTCGAGGAACTGCCGCATCAGCTCGCGGTCACCGGGATGCGTCTCGTGGGGCAGCACGTTGTGGGCGATCACCACGGTGCGGGGTCCGCGGTGCGCGGCTCTGCGCTGCACCGAGCGGCGTCCGGCTCCCGCGGCCCGCAGCAGAGCCAGGTGGGCCGGCACCACGGCCGGGATGACGTGCACGACCACGACGACGTCGAAGGCCCGGAGCCGGCGACCCGTGCGCACCCAGGTGTCAGGTCGGGCCCAGCTCAGCGCGCGCACCGTGCGAGGGAACGGCTCGACGTCGGGAGCACCCCCGGGCACGGCCTGTTCGCCGGGATAGAGCTTGGACGGGTAGAGGTGCGACCACGACACCAGCGTCACGTCGTGGCCGGCCTCGGCCAGCTCGTGCGCGAGGCTCGTGGTGTGGGCGGCCACGCCTCCCTTGTAGGGGTGGGTGGGTCCCACCACGGCCACCTTCAGGGCAGCGCTGGGGCTCACACGCCGGTCCGGGAGCGCACGACGAGGTCGGACAGCAGCGCCAGCGACCCGATCATGATCCCGCTGACGATGAGCAGCACCGTGCTCGCCGGGAAGTAGAACGGGTGGCGCACCATGTCGACGACCCCCTTGACCAGGCCGATCACGATCAGCCACAGGGCCGGCGGCATGAGCACCTTGAGCGGGTCGAAGTACATGACCATGCGCAGGACCTGGAGGATGTAGCGGTAGGCGTCGCGGACGAAGTGGAACTTGCTCACCCCGGCGCGCTTGGCATAGCTGGTCGGCACGTACTTGATGTCGTGCTGGTTGGACAGGAACGCCAGCGTGATCGTCGTGACGCAGCTGAAGCCGGGGGGCAGCAGCCGCAGGTAGGGCAGCGACACCTCACGTCGGAACGCGCGGAGTCCCGAGTTGAGGTCGGGGATGGTCTGGTTGGAGAGCTTCTCGGCGATCTTGCGGATCAGCCACTTGGCCGGGACCCGCGCCCACTTGTGGGTGCCCTCCTCGGTGGTCCGTGCTCCGACGACCTGGTCGTAGCTCGGGTCGTCGCGCAGGATCCGGACCAGGTCGGGGATCCGCTCGTTCTCGTAGGTCATGTCGGCGTCGGTCCACACGACGATCTCGCCGTAGGCCTGCTGGGTCCCGATCCGGCGGGCCGTGCCGCTGCCACCGTTGCGGCGGAACGGCATCACCCGGATGTTGGCGTAGTCGCGGCTGGCCTGCTCGAGCACCTCGAGGGTGTTGTCGGTCGACGCGTCGTCGATGCAGAGCACCTCGTAGGTGAACTCGCTGGAGTTCATCGCCGCCGTGATCCGGTCGATCTCCTTGAGGACGTGCTCGCCCTCGTTGTAGCAGGGCAGCACGATGGTGACGTAGGGCTTGCCGTGACCGGGCTCGCCGGGCAGCGGCGCTGCGGCCGGCTCGACCGCCGGGAGGTAGGCCGCGTCGGCGGGGTGCATCGGCGGCTCGGCTGCCGGGGCGGCCGGCGCCGGCGGGGCCGGTGGGGTCGGCTGGGTCGGGACCACCTCGGTGACGGGGGTCGACACCTGCGGGGGGTCGACGGGAATGCGCTCCGTGACGGGGACGGTGGGGCCGGTGCTGGGGTGCTCGCTCATCTCGCGAGGAGCCTACCCGCCGCCTCTCCTCAGCGGAGTCACCATCGACTCTGAAGGATTGTCCGTGCCCTGGTCCGGAAGATCCTTCAGAGTCGAGGCACCTTGCATCCGTGCCGACGACATGGTCGCGGTCGACCCAGCCAGCCGCGGGCGCGCAGGACGGCACCGATGTCGACCGCGGTGTCACACGGCGTGGCGGCGACATCCACCCAGAAGACCCGCACGGTGGCGCGATCGACCGACAACAGCTGTCGGTCTCGTCGGCCGTCCTTGACCCGATCCGCCCAGCGCTCGTGTCCGAGCCGGCCGTCGACCTCGACGACCAAGCGGTAAGGGACGTACTCGTTGTCGTGGAACCTCCTACCGCCCACGTCGGAAGGCGCCTGTCGGGTGGCCGTGGGGAGCCCGTGGGCTCGCTCGACATCACGGATGTACAGCACCTCCGCCCCGCTCTGCGCACCGTCCTGGACATCGGTCAGGGCAGGAACGAGCACCCGGCTGTGTCGATGGCCCTGACGGCTCGCCAGCTCTGCACGCAGGAGTCCGGTGGAGACCACCTCCTTCTGGACTGCGCGGGCGACGGTCGCGAGCGCGTCGACGGCCGTCCCCTGTGCCGCCACGTCGAGGACGGTGGCCGGCAGGGTGGTGCGCCATGGGTATGCCGTGTCGTCCACGAGGTCCTCCCACCGCACCGAACGACGGACCCGCACGGTCGGCCCCGAGGCGATGGATCGCTCGTACGGGACGACGATCTCGGAGACCTTCGGCGGCCTGCGATCGAGACCCCAGAGATACAGAGCCGAGCGGCCGCAGAAGGCCGCATCGGCGGTCGGTCCGGCTGACTGGCAGCGCAAGAGGTCGGCCGTGGCCGTGACGTGCCAGCCCTCCCGGCCCGGTCGCGTCAGGAAGACGCCCGCGCGCATCCGCACCCATCGCCCGGATGACGTCCGCCACTGCACGGCCTCGTCGGTCATGCCGGCAGCGAGGCACTGCGCCCGCGTCAACAGGTCGAACTGTCGATCGGCGTGCTGACGAAGCGTCCTCCAGTCCACCCCCATCGGACCACTCTGACCGGTGTGCGCCCCTGGCTCCCTGAGTCATCCACACCCCCGCGACTCTGAAGGATCTCCCGTGCCTGGATGCGGAACATCCTTCAGACTCGCGGGGTCAGCCAGGGTGGACCCCCTGTCGGGTCGCGATACGAGTGTGGAACGGTGTGGACGTGGACACCCAACAGGTGCTGGACCTGATGAAGCAGGTCGCGGCCGAGGTCATCACCCCGCGGTTCCGCTCGCTGGCCGACGGCGAGGTGATGGAGAAGAACCCGGGTGACCTCGTCACCATCGCCGACCAGGAGTCGGAGGCGATCCTCACCCGCGAGCTGTCCGCGGCCTACCCCGACGCCTTCGTCCTCGGCGAGGAGCTGACCTCCACCGACCCGACCGCGATCGACCGGTTCGTCGCGGCCGAGCACGCCTTCACGGTGGACCCCGTCGACGGCACCAAGAACTTCGTGCACGGCTCGCCCGACCACGCGGTCATGGTGAGCGAGGTGGTCCGCGGCGAGACGGTGCGCGGGTGGATCTGGCAGCCCGAGCACCAGGTCGCGTGGGTCGCCGAGAAGGGTGCCGGTGTCTACCGCGACGGCGTGCGGGTCACCCGTGAACCGGTCGGCGACGGCGTCCCGCCGAAGGGTGTCACCTCGATCTGGCCGCTGCGCGGGCACTCGCTCGGCTCGCTGCCGGCGCTCGTCGGCTCGTGGGTCTGCTGCGGTGTCGACTACCCGCGCCTGCTCGAGGGCGCCTGCGACTACATCCTCTACGCCCGCAACAGCCCTTGGGACCACTCGCCCGGCACCCTGATGGTCCGCGAGGCCGGCGGCCACGCGGGGCACGCCGACGGCACGGCATACTCCCCCGTCGTCCTGACCCCCGGCATCATCGTCGCCGCCGACCGCGGCACCTTCGAGGCGGTGCGCCGGCACGCGTCCGACGCCTTCGCGCGACGCGGCTGACCGACCGTGTCGCGCACCTGGCAGCACCACGAGGTATGCCGGGTGGCCGGCCTCGTCGGCGACCCGGCCGCTCTCGGTGGCGCGGTGACGACGGCCCTCTGCGGGCACTGGGAGCACGACGGCCCGTGCCGGTGGGAGCACTTCACCGACAGCCGCCCGGAGGGCGACGAGGTCGTGGTGACGGTGTACTTCGAAGCGGGAGTGGAGGACGAGGAGCAGGTGCGGCGGCTGGTCCGCGACGCCCTCGCTGTGGGATCACTCGTCGGTCCCGACGGCACGACCACGACGTGGAGGCTGCTGGACTGATCCCCCGGCGTCAGCCGAGCCGGGCCAGGTAGAGGCGGATCGGTAGCTCCACCAACGCATCCGGGCGTCGTTCGAGCAGCCGGTCGTCCTCCTGCACGCGGGCATCGGTCCCCACCACGGCTCCCTTCAGCCCCAGCCGCTCGAGGGCCTCGGTCGAGTCGGCGGCGACCAGCACCAGCCGACCACCGCGGTCCTCCACGGCCGACTGCACCTGCTCGACGGCGGCGCCCAGGCGAACCGGGTCGTTGCGCAGCGCCGAGGTGGTCGAGAGCGCGCTGACGCCGCAGTAGCCGCGCAACACCTGCGGCCACTCGTTGGCGGCCCGCGAGTCGACCATCAGCGCCACGTCACCGGGCCGCAGCGACCGGCAGGCCGTGTCGACAGCGGCCCACTCCCCCAGCTCGACCCGCTCGTCGACGTGGGGGCGGGTGGCCAGGGCGGTGGGCACGAGCAGGGCGGCCACGACCGCGAGGCCGGCGGCGACGTTGACGACGTACGGGATGCGGCGCAGCCGCGTCTGCGCGATCCACGCGGAGCAGGCCACGGTGAGGACCACTACGGTCGGCAACGCGATGACGAGCCGCCGGTCGGCCCACGGGTGGTCGGGCGTGATGCCCGGGCGGTAGAGGGTGAGGAGGGTCGACCCGATCGTGACGACCGCGGCGCCGGTCCAGGCGGGCAGCTCGCGGTCGTCCACCCAGGCCGCCGCGGCGCGGTGGGCCAGCACCGCCGTGGCGACGAGGGCCAGCGCGAGCGCCGCGGGACCGAGCCACCAGGCCATCCAGACGAGGGTGTGCTCGGCGTAGGTGCGACCCCCGTCGACGGGCAGTCCCTGACGCGCCTGCAGACCGGCCACGACGCGGGCGCCGGGGTCGGCCGCCGACTGGCGCACGACCTGCCACCACGGCCGGCTGGCGAGCACCAGGCCCACGACCACGAACCCACCCGCGAGCACCCGCGGCAGCCAGGCCCGGGCGACGGTCGGGAGGGACCACCCGCGGCGCCCACCCACGAGGAGCACGACCCCGAGGAGGCAGGCCGCGACCCCCATCGCCACGAGCGGCAGCAGGGAGCCTGCGATGCTGCGCAGGTACTCGCTCGACGTCAGCCAGGTCACCCCGAACGCGACCGTCGCGGAGACCGCGGTCGCCAGGCCGAGTGCTCGCGCGTGCGCCTGCCGCTGGAGCGAGGCAAGCACCACGACGGGCACGACGAGCACGACCTCACGCAGTGCGTCGACACGGATCGTGATGGCGCCACCCATGAGCACGCCCGCGACCACCGCCGTGCGGCGGGCCAGCAGGACGTCGGGGTATGCCGCGCTGCGGGCTGCCAGCACCATCGCCAGGAGGCCGGCGACCAGGACGGGCAGGGCGACGGGCTCGGAGTAGGTCGAGCGGGCCACGTGGAGCAAGGGGAAGACGAGGGCGGTGGCCAGGGCGGCCAGTGGCCCCCAGCGCGGACCCACGACGGTCGCGGTCAGCAGCCCGACCCCGAGCACGGTGAGGCCGAAGAGGATCGCGGGCGCCCAGGCCACGCCGGCCTGGCCGCCGAGCCACCACGCCACCGAGTACCACGCGGACGGCCCCACCGGGAACTGCGGCTGGATGCTGGGGTCCTGCGGGGTGCCGGTCTGGTAGAACGCCGGGCTGGCCAGCGTGATGCCGTCGATGTCGAGCACGTCCGCCCCGCCGACCGTGCCGGGTGCGACGTCGATCGGCCGCTGGTGTCCCGCAGCCAGCTGGATCGCCGACTGCAGGTAGGAGCCGGAGTCGCGCCGCGGCAGCACCTGCTCGGAGTGCGTCGTGCCGGCCCACACCATCGCGCCGAGGGCGAGCGCCACGAGCAGGCCGGCCGACCAGACCGGCAGGGGGCGCACGGGGACGAGCGCCGCGACGAAGCCCGAGACCACGGCGAGCCCGAGCAGCACGGCCGCGGCGACCCACGGCTGCCACAGTCCGCCGAGCGACAGCAGCGCCGCGGCGAGCGAACCGAGCACCAGCAGCAGCGCCGACCACACCACGGTGCGGGTGACGAGCCAGCCGCCCCAGGCTGCGCCGCGGCCCAGTGGGGCGTCGCCGGGGTCGGGTGCGTAGGGGTAGCGGCGGGGTTCGCGGCTGCTCACAGTCGGCCACGCTACTGGTCGACGATGTGGGGTCGACGGAGGTCTCGCGATAACCTCACCGCCATGCCTGACGCCACGAGCAGCCCGCGCACGGTCATCACCTTCGGGACCTTCGACGTCCTGCACGTCGGGCACATCCGGATCCTCAAGCGGGCCGCGTCGCTCGGCGACCGGCTCGTCGTCGGCGTGTCGGCCGATGCGCTCAACGAGGCCAAGAAGGGCCGGGCGCCGGTCTTCTCCCAGGACGAGCGGCTGGAGATCATCGGCAGCCTGAAGTTCGTCGACGAGGTCTTCGTCGAGGAGAGCCTCGAGCTCAAGCGCGACTACATCGTCGAGCACGGGGCCGACGTCCTCGCGATGGGCGACGACTGGAAGGGTCGCTTCGACTTCGTCTCCGACCTGTGTGAGGTCGTCTACTTCCCGCGCACCCCGTCCGTGTCGACGACCGAGCTCATCGAGCACATCGCCAACACCGCCTGATGCCACCCACTCCCGCCGAGGTCCTCGCAGCGCTGCTGCGCTCCGACCCGGGTCGTCCCCGGGTCACGTTCTACGAGGACACCCCGGGACCGACGAGTGGTGAGCGGATCGAGCTGAGCGCGAAGGTGCTCGGCAACTGGGTCAGCAAGGCCGCGAACGCCCTCCAGGAGGAGTGGGACCTCGCGCCGGGGTCGCGGGTGCGCCTCGCCCTCCCGCCGCACTGGCGCTCGCTCTACTGGGCGCTGGCCGTGTGGTCGGTGGGTGCGACCGTCGTCCTCGACGACGGGGAGGCCGACCTCGTCGTCACCGACGACCCCGCCCTGGCGACCACCAGCCCGGCCGTCCTGGTCACCCTCGCCGCACTGGCTCGCGGCGCCACGGAGCCCGTCCCCGCAGGCGCGATGGACGACGCCAAGGAGCTGGCGACGTATGCCGACCAGTTCAGCGCGTGGGACGAGCCGGCTCCCAGTGACCCCGCGGTGACGGGCGCAGGCGACGCGGCATACGAAGACGTTGTGCCGCAGCGTGATTGGGGCGTGGGCGTGCGAGTACACACCGCAGCGGGTGACCTCGGCGCGGTGCTGGGCACCGCGCTTGCTGCCTGGTCGCTGGACGGGTCCCTGGTGCTGTCACGCGGACCCGAGCCGGCCGGCGGCCGGGGCTCGCGGCTCTCCGCCGAGGGCGTCACGCAAGAGGCCTAGCGGCGGCGGAGCTCCGCCTCGAGCGCCTGCCAGGTGAGGGTCGCGACGACACCGGTGCGGGCGAGCTTGGCCCGGCCCTGCAGGGCCTTGACCGCCGTCACCGTCGCCGATCCGAAGACGCCGTCGGCCTTGACCCGCAACGCCTTCTGGAGCGCCGTGACAGCCGCGCCACGTGAGCCCGGCTTGAGGACCGTGCCGTAGTAGGCGCGCAGCGGGTAGTCGCGGTTCTCCAGTGCCTGCCAGACCTTGCTGTCGACGACGCCGGTCTGGGCCAGGTGGTGCGACTTCTGGAACGCCTTGACCGCCGACGCGGTCCGGGGCCCGAAGGCGCCGTCGACCGACAGCCCGCCCAGCGCGCGCTGCAGGGTCTTGACGCCGGCGCCCCGCGAACCGTTGCGCAGCACGGTCGACATGAGGGCGGTGTAGGGCGTGGCCACCCGGGTCGTCCCGCGGGACGCACCCGTGGAGGTGCCCGTGCCACTCATCAGCGCCGCCCAGGTGGAGGCGCCGACGATGCCCGTGGCCGGGAGGTTGTGCCGGGCCTGGAAGGCCTTCACCGCAGCCTCGGTCTTCGGGCCGAACGCGCCGTCGGCGGTGATGCCGAGCGCCTTCTGGAGCGCGACCACCGCAGAGCCCGAGGACCCCCTCTTGAGGGTGAGCTTCGCGTAGGCAGCGAGCGGGCTCACGGGGGCCGTCACCGGCGGCTTCGTGGGCGTCGTCACCGGCGGCTTCGCCGGGGTCGTCGGCGGCTTGGTCGTCGTGGGCGGCGGCGTGGTCGGCTTGGCCGGCGTGCTCGTGCTGCGCGGCGGGATCAGCTTGAGCGCCACCATCTTCGCCCACGTCGCCGGGTCGAGCTGACCGGTGACCTTCACCCCGTGGGATCCCTGCCAGGTGCGCAGCGCAGCCGCCGTCTTGGGGCCGAAGATGCCGTCGGGCGTGACGCCGATGACCTTCTGCGCGAGCACCACGTCGGGACCTGTCGCGCCCTGGATGAGCAGCGAGTAGACCGCCGACGGGGTCTGTGGCGGGGTGGTCGGCTTCGGCGCCGAGGCCGGGCCGGGGCTCACCGTCGTGAGCGGCTTGCCGGTCCACCACGACGTGCGGCTGTAGGCGCCGTCCCACGAGAAGGAGAAGTGGATGTGGTCGGTGTGCGGCACTGCGCCGGTGTAGGGAGCCCAGCCTCGGGCCGGGTCGTAGGCACGCCACATCTTGTGGTTCCAGATGATGTACATGATCCCGAACCGGCGGGCCATCGCGCCGGGTCGGCCCTGCGCGTCGGGGGCGGAGAGCCACTGGGTGACGGAGTCGGCGATCGCCTTCTCGTTGGGCTTGTTGGCGCTGAGCATCCAGTCCCAGGCCCGGCCCTCGGAGTGCTCGGTCAGCCCGCTGTTGCAGTTGCGGGTGATGCCCCAGTCGGCGCTGCCGACCTTGTAGTGGCTCGACATCAGCTTGGCGAAGGCCACCACACCGGGCTTGGCGTTCGGGTCGCAGAGCCGCTGGGCCTGGTAGGGCGAGGCGACGTCGAGCCCGGACGGCAGGGTCTTGGTCGGCGGCTTGGGCAGCGTCGCGGCATCCGCGGTCGCCATCCCGACGGGGACGGTGAGGACGGGGATGGCGAGGACGCCGAAGGCACGCACGGCACGCGACACGAGGACTCCACGGGGGGATGGCGGCCCGGATCGCGAGCCGCTGGAGGGCGTATGGACACCCGCCCCACAGGTGACCAGGCGTCACTCGTGGAGCAGGCAGGACATTTGTCCCACCAGTGATCACCCGTCACAAGCGGTTCGAGTGAACTACAACCACGGAATTCGCATCACCCTCCCCCGAACGGCTCACAGCTCCATCCCCGGCGCACGCGTGCTCCGTCCGCCACGCGCATGGCTACGCCCACCCGTCGCATGTGGGGTGGGCACCCGGCACACCGGGACGTGGGGAGGGACCGCGAAAGGCGGCCGGAGGCATCCGACTAGAGTCCACGCCATGGACAAAGTCGTCTCCACCGCGGCCGACGCCATCGACGGGATCGTCGACGGCTCCTCCCTCTCGGTGGGCGGGTTCGGGCTCTGTGGCATCCCGAGCGTGCTCATCGCGGCGATCCACGATGCGGGGGTGAAGGACCTCGAGGCGATCAGCAACAACTGCGGCGTCGACGACTGGGGTCTGGGCATCCTGTTGAAGGACAAGCGGATTCGCCGGATGGTCTCCTCCTACGTCGGGGAGAACAAGGAGTTCGAGCGCCAGTACCTCTCGGGCGAGCTCGAGGTCGAGCTCACCCCGCAGGGCACGCTGGCCGAGCGGCTGCGCGCCGGCGGCAGCGGGATCCCCGCCTTCTACACCGTGACCGGGGCCGGCACCCAGGTGGCCGAGGGCGGCCTGCCCTGGCTGTATGCCGCGGACGGCACCGTCGCGAAGTCGTCACCGGCCAAGGAGACCAAGGTCTTCGAGGTCGACGGACAGGACAAGGAGTTCGTCCTCGAGCGTGCGATCGTCGCCGACTTCGGGCTGGTCCGGGCCTGGAAGGGCGACCGGCACGGCAACCTCGTGTTCAACCAGAGCGCCCGCAACTTCAACCCACTGGCCGCGATGGCCGGCCGGGTCACGGTGGCCGAGGTGGAGGAGCTGGTCGAGCCGGGCGAGCTCGACCCCGACTCGATCCACCTGCCGGGCATCTACGTGCACCGCGTCCTGCCGCTGACCGCCGACCAGGCGAAGGAGAAGCGGATCGAGCGCCGGACCGTGCGCCCCCGCCCCGAAGCCAACCCCTCCGCTGCCGGCGCCGGCAGCGAGAGCCTGTCCTCGACCGACCGCCAGGAGGCCTGAGATGGCACTGACCCGTGAGCAGATGGCCGCGCGTGCGGCCGCCGAGCTGTCCGACGGCTCCTACGTCAACCTCGGCATCGGGCTGCCGACGCTGGTCCCCAACTACGTGCCCGACGACGTCGAGATCGTGCTCCAGTCCGAGAACGGCATCCTCGGGGTCGGCGCCTATCCCGTTGACGGGGAAGAGGACCCCGACCTGATCAACGCCGGCAAGGAGACCGTGACGCTGCGTCGGGGTTCCTCGTTCTTCGACTCGGCGACGTCGTTCGGGATGATCCGCGGCGGCAAGGTCGACGCCGCCATCCTCGGCGCCATGCAGGTGTCGGCCAAGGGCGACATCGCCAACTGGATGATCCCCGGCAAGATGGTCAAGGGCATGGGCGGCGCGATGGACCTGGTCCACGGTGCGAAGAAGGTCATCGTCCTGATGGAGCACAACGCCAAGGACGGCTCCTACAAGATCGTCGACGAGTGCTCGCTCCCCTACACCGGTCGCGGTGTCGTGCAGCGCATCATCACCGACCTCTGCGTCTTCGACGTCACCGAGGACGGGCTGGTGCTGCGCGAGCTCGCCGAGGGCGTGACCGAGGACGAGGTCCGCGCGAAGACCGAGCCGGCCTTCACCGTCGACCTCGGCTAGCCGACCGCCGGGCGGCTGGCGCCCGCCCGGCGACCGTCAGCGCAGGATGGTCAGCGCAGGATGGTCAGCGCAGGATGGTCAGCGCAGGATGGTCAGCGCAGGATGGTCAGCGCAGGATGGTGGAGAAGATCTGCCAGCCGTTGCCGACGACGACCCTGGGCTTCCACCCGCCCGCCCCGTTGCCGGGGTAGAGGTAGAGCAGCCCTGAGGAGGTGCGGGCCAGGACGTCGGCCTTGCCGTCGCCGTTGAAGTCGCCGCCGCTCGTCAGTGCCGTGAAGATGTCCCACCCCTTGCCGACCTGGACGGCCGGCTTCCACCCACCGGTGCCGTCACCGGCATACAGCAAGAACGTGCCGTCGGCCTTGCGCGCCAGCACATCCGGGTGACCGTCGCCGGTGAAGTCCCCGGGGCTGAGGACGGAGGTGAAGATGTTCCACCCACCACCGATCGTCCGGTAGCCCTTGAAACCGCCGGCGCCGTTGCCGGAGTAGAGCCACAGGGCACCGTCGCTCGCGCGTCGGGCGATGAGGTCGGTGAGCCCGTCGCCGTCGAAGTCGCCGACCGGGAGGACCAGGTTGTGCATGGTCCACCCGGCGCCGATCTTCTTGGCCGCGCCGAAGGTGCCGTTGCCGAGCCCGCTTCGCAGGTAGAGGTTTCCGGCGGTGTCCTGCACGACCACGTCGCTGACCGTGTCGGCGTCCCAGGTGCCGGCGGTCAGCGCCTTCGCGTAGGAGTTCCACCCACTGGGCTCGGCCACCGTCGTGGGGTTCCAGCCGCCCTTGCCGTTGCCGGAGTAGACGCGCAGCGCCCCGGTGCTGGCCACGACGGCGAGGACGTCCATCTTCGCGTCGCCCGTGACGTCGCGCGGGAACGACGACGCCGACTCGAGCCGGGGCGCGAACCAGTCACTCCACGTGTGCCCGAACACGCTGCGCAGCGACGAGACGCTCGGGCTCACCGATCCCTTGGTCCCGGTGATGGTGGCGCCGAGGACCCGGCCACCCTGGTCGCCGAGACCGTTGCGGGAGGTGATCGTCATGGTGCGGAAGGACCCGATGGTCGGATAGCTGGACTCGATGGTCGAGGTCGAGATCGTCTGCGTCCACGTGTGGTACGGGTTGGAAGGCGTGTCGTCGTAGTCGTCCCGCTGGGCGACCAGGTAGGGCTTGCCACCGTCCGAGGACCATCCGCCGTCCGACGCGCTGAACTGGGTGAAGGCCGCCTTCCCGCCGTAGAGCACGGCCATGCCGGCCGTCGCCGCGATCGCGGTGTTGGTGGCGGTGTACTCGTTGGACGTGCTGCCGGTCTTGGCGGGCTTGAAGACCTGGCTCCGTGTGTCGTCGTAGACGTCGTACCAGGTGGAGACCGGGGCGTTGGTGCGGTGCCACTCGGCGAACGACCGCGCGGCGGCCGCCTGCGCGCCGAGCGTGGCAGCGGGCCACGACGCCGGGACCTCGCTCGGGACGACGGTGCGCAGGTAGCTGTCCATCGGGAGCGCCACGACCGGCACCAGCGACTCGGCACCGGCCGGTCCGCTGAGGATCCCCCGGACCTGGCCGCGGTACTGGACCTGGGTGCTCCCGCGGTACGTCGTGACGACGCCGGAGGTGCTGTTGAGGAAGGCACCCGTCGAGGGCACGGAGGCGGTCGCGTAGCTCAGCCAGGTCGCCGACCCGGTCGGGAGGTACTCGAGCCGGAACTTCGTCTTGACGCCGGACACCTTGGTGCCCGGGACGAGCCGCCAGCGGGCGATGGTCCTGCCGGCCCGCTCGGTCGGCAGGACCGAGGAGTTGGTGAGGTCCCACGTCACCCGGAGCCCGGTCGCCGGGACGGCCTGCACGGAGCTGCCGAGCGAGGCCACGTTCACGCGGATCGTGGGGTTGCCCATCGACCCGACCGTGGTGCCGGGGTAGTAGAAGCCGACGATCTGCTGCCAGGTGCGACCGGCGAGTCCGGCCCCGAGGGCGCCGTACTGCGACATGCCGTGACCGTGGCCGTTGCCGTGCCCGACGATGGTGAGCGTGCCGTCCGCCGGCCGCGGGTAGGTCTCGGCAGCACCGGCGCCCCCCGCGGCGACGACGACGCCCACGGCCGCCGCGGCGGTCGCCGCGACCACCCTGCGGGCCGCTGGCCGGTCAGCCCAGGACATTGGTCGCGCCTGCCGGGGCAGTGACGGGCTGACGGAAGGAGCTGAACCCCTTGCTGCCGTCCCCCGCGTAGAGCCAGAGCTTTCCACCGTTGTCCTCTGCCAGTAGGTCGTTCTTGCGATCTCCGTTGAAGTCTCCCACCCCCATCACGCGCCTGAGGTCGGTTTGCCCCGAAATGGCGACCACGGCGTCGTTGAGCGTTCCCGGCCCGCTGCCCCGGTAGAGCAGGACGGCACCGTCGCTCCTGCGCAGCGCGACGACGTCCCCGTTGAAGTCACCGTTGACGGCACCGGCCGCGGTCACGCTGCTCATCACCTGCCAGCCGAGTCCCAGCTGGATCTGCCAGGCGAACGTCGCGCTGCGCGTCATCGTGTACATCCGCAGCTCGCCGCCGGTGGTCCGGGCGATCAGGTCGGGCACCCCGTCGTTGCTCAGGTCACCGGCAGCCTCGATGAGGTCGAAGATCTGCCACCCCTTGCCGATCGGGTCGCCGGGCGCTGCGAAACCTCCGCCGCTCAGCCCGCGCAGCGCGTAGAGGTTGCCGTTGCCCGCCCCGCGAGCGATCGCGTCGGTGCGGCCGTCGCCGTCCAGGTCGCCGACGACGCGCACGAGGTCCATGCCGCCGACCTGCACGCCGGCGGCGACCGGCGCCGTGTCGAAGTCGCGTCGTCCCGTGCCGCTGTAGAGCCGCAGGGTCGAGTCGGCGGGCACCCGGGCGATGACGTCGGCGTGCCCGTCGCCGTCCCAGTCGGCGCCGCTGGTCACGTGGTCGAGCGCGGACCAGCCCGCCCCCCAGAAGTTGTAGCGGCTGAGCTTGCCGGCGGCGTCCGCGTAGTACGTGCGCATCGCACCGTCACGCTGGCGCGCGACCAGGTCGCCCTGGTGGCCGTCGCCGTCCAGGTCCGGGCCCGCGGTGAGGCTGTCGAGGGCGCTCCACCCGCTGCCCCACCTCCGCGCCGTCCCGAGGCCACCGGACGCCGTGCCCGGCCACAGCACGAGGGTGTTGTCCGACGACCGGATGCCCAGCAGGTCGGGGTGCCCGTCACCGGTGAGGTCACCGGCACTGGTCAGCGTTCGCACGCCGCCGAAACCAGTCCCGATGACCACCCCGGCGCTGACCCACCCACGGCCGTCACCGGCATACAGCAGCAGCGAACCGTTCTTGTGGACCGCGAGGAGGTCGGCACGACCGTCACCGGTGCGGTCACCGGCGGCGACGAGCCCGGTCATGACGTTCCAGCCGCCGCCGTGCGCGACCATCGTCCCGAAGCCGCCACGACCGTTCCCGGCGTAGACGCGCACGTTGTTGGCGGCCGGGTCCCGGGCGATGACGTCGGCCCGGCCGTCACCGGTGAAGTCGGGGGTGAGGACGATGTCGTCGAGTGCGTTCCAGCCCTTGCCGATGGCGCGACCCGCGACGACCGGCTGCGGACTGGCGCTGGCCAGGCGCTGCACCTGGCCCGACACCGTCGGGGGGTTGAGGGTGCCGGGGTAGGTGAACAGGTCGGGGGTCGAGCCGCTGTCGAGGGATCGCGAGATCCCCGACCGCTTCAGCGTGCCGATCATCGAGGCGACTGCACTGCGGATCGTCGGGAGGCGGTTGTACAACGCCTGGCCCGGGCAGCTGGTCGAGACGCCGTCGCGGTGCCCGGAGATCCGGTTGAACGTCTTGTCGCGAGCGAACACCGTGCCCGTGGCGGGGTTGCCGTGGAGGGTGAACTTCCAGGCGATGGTGCGTTCGATGGCGGTCAGCATCGCGGCCGGCGGCGTGGCCGAGGTGAAGTCGCCCAACGCGGCGACCCCGAACGACCACGAGTTGTAGTTGAGGGTGTGGGCGCCGATCACGGCCTTGTCCACCCCGCCGTAGCGGCCCTCCCAGATCCGGCCGAACCGGTCGACCAGGAAGTTGTAGCCGATGTCGTTCCAGTCCCGGCCGTTGACGTGGAAGTCGTAGATGCCACGGATGATCGCCGGCACCTGGGCACTCGTGTAGCCGTTGGTGCCGTCGGTGTGGTGCACGAAGGCGATGTGCGCCTGGCCGTAGCCGACGTCGCCCTGCCGCATCGACTCGTCGGCGCCCCACTCCTTGCGGGTGTGGATGGTCGGCCTGGCAGCAGCGGCCTGGGCGCCGCCGGGTGCGGTCGCGCCGGGCCCCGGGTCGGCATCCGAGGTCCCCGGGTCGACGACCGACACCTGCACCACCGGCGCGACGGCCGCAGTGCTGAGCACCCGGACCTGGGTCTGGTCGCCGTCGACGACGTAGGCACCGGTGCCCTCGCGGGACACCTTGCGGCCCTCGGCACCGCCGGGGCCGTCGACGTCCGGGGCGTGGTCGTCCTCGCGCTCCATGTCCTGCCACGCGTCCCAGGCGCCGTTGCGGTGGACGCGCACCTGCACGACGTCGCCGGTCCCCAGCGCCCCCCGGGCCCACGTGGCACCGACGACGGCGAGGTTGCGGTGCACCGGCTGGGCCGGCGTCAGGGCACCCGACCTGATGGTGGCCGGGCGCTGGCCGCCGAGCCGTCCGACGACGCTGGGCGTGGGCGTCACCTCCACCCGGCTGGCCCGGACCGGGTGCGGCTGCGCCGCGGACGCGCCGCCGGGCAGCGGCCCGACCGTGACCACCGAGGCGGCCACCAACGCGGTGCCCAGACCGAGCGAGGGGGCGAGGGTCCGGGCGAGCGCCCGGGTGACGGTCCGGCGCAGGAGCGCCATCGAGGACCAGCGGGTAGCGGCGGGCGGGGTCACGGGCATGGCAGATCTCGCAGGAGTCGGGTGCGGGGGACAGGAGTCAGCTGGGACGAGTCACCTGACACCATGCCCCACAATCGGGACACAGAGAACACGAGTGGCCGACTTTCACAGCAGACACAGGCATTCGTTACCGATCCGCGACGGGCGCACGCACCCGAGGCGCAGGTCGGGACGGACGCGGTCGGTCGCCTAGGCTGGACCCATGACCAGCCCTGCACCGATTGAGATCGACGGCCACCAGGTGGGGGCCGGACAGACCCCGTTCGTCATCGCCGAGGTCTCCGGCAACCACAACGGCTCGCTCGATCGAGCCCTGGAGATCATCGACGCGATCGCCGAGTCCGGCGCCCAGGCGGTCAAGTTCCAGACCTACACCGCCGACACGATCACGATCGACGCGAAGGGTCCGCAGTTCCAGATCCGGGCCGACCACGGCCTCTGGGGTGGGCGCACCCTCTACGACCTCTACCAGGAGGCGCACACCCCCTGGGAGTGGCACGCGCCGATGTTCGAGCGCGCGAGGGAGCGCGGCCTCACGCCGTTCTCCAGCCCGTTCGACCCCACCGCCGTCGAGCTGCTCGAGTCGCTCGACGCCCCGGCCTACAAGATCGCCTCGGCCGAGGTCATCGACCTCCCCCTGATCCGCCTGGTCGCCTCGACCGGCAAGCCGATGATCATCTCCAGCGGGATGGCCACGCTGGGCGAGATCGACCGAGCCCTCTCCGCGGCGCGCGACGGCGGCTGCACCGAGATGGTCCTGCTCGCGTGCACGGCGTCCTACCCCGCCGACCCCGCGGATGCGCGGCTGCTGTCGATCCCAACCCTGCAGGAGGCCTTCGGCATCCCGATCGGGCTGTCCGACCACACCGAGGGCATCGGCGTGTCCGTGGCCGCGGTCGCGCTGGGCGCAGTCGCCCTGGAGAAGCACGTGACGCTGGCTCGGTCCGACGGTGGAGTGGACTCCGACTTCTCCCTCGAGCCGCACGAGCTGACCGCACTCGTCCGTGAGTCCGCGGCTGCCCGCAAGGCCGTGCAGCCGCCGCGCTTCGGTCCCACCGAGTCCGAGCGCGACACCCTGGCGCTGCGCCGCTCCCTCTACGTCGTGGCGGACGTCGCCGCCGGTGACCCGGTGACGCGCGACAACGTCCGGTCCATCCGGCCCGCCGGCGGCCTGCCCACCGACGAGATCGAGAAGGTGCTGGGCCGCTCCTTCAGCCAGGCCGTGGAGCGCGGCACGCCGCTCACCTGGGACCTCATCTAGGCGCCTTCCGGGCCTGGCAGGACATCAGAACTTCACGAACCTCTCGAACCCGTCGCCGTCGGCCGGCAGGTCAGGCAGGTAACCGCTGCGCTGGAACAGCCGCTGCGATGCGGTGTTGCCCGTGTGCACGGCGGCGAGGTAGGCCGCGAGGCCGGGTCCACGACCCGAGTCACCGGCCTTCGGCGCACCCGGCTCGGCCGAGCCGTCGAGGGCATCCGCCAGCCAGTCCTCCCCCGCCGCCAGCAGGCCCTTGGCGACCCCGCGACCGCGGCTGTCGGGGGCGACCGTGATCGAGACCTCCCACTCCCCCGCCGAGTCCTCGTCCCAGCGGATCGTCCCGACCGGCCGGCCGGCCACCTCGCCGACGAGGAGGTGCCGGTCGCGCCGGGCCAGGCTGGCGGTGAGCCAGGCCAGGTGGGACTCCAGCGGCACCGGCTCCTGCGACCGCGAGTGCTCACGGGTGGTGGGGTCGTTGCGCCAGTGCCACAGCGGCTCGGCGTCGGCCGGGGTGGCCGGGCGGACGGTGACCTCGCCCGGCCCGGCCGAGGCCGTGGCGCCGTCCAGCACGTCCTCGAACGACGCGACCAGCCGCCACGCCCCGAGCCCGTCGACCACGCGCCCGGCCGCCGCGGCGACGTCGCGGCGCAGCCCCGGGTCGGCGAGGGCGGCCGACAACCGGTCCGCCATGCCTGCGGTGCCGAGCGGCTCGGTGGCCGTGCCGAGACCCACGGCCGCGCCCGCCCGGAGCAACGCGGCATACCCGGGCTCCTGGTTGTCGACCACGGCCAGTACTGCCATCGGTCGGCGCATCGCGCACAGCTCCCACACGGAGGTGCCGGCCGCGCTCACGACGAGGTCGGCGCGGGCCATCCGGGCCGGCAGGTCGGCCACCGGGTCGGTGACGGTGAGGCTGCCCACCGACCAGCTCGCCGCGAGGGCGTCGAGGGCGGCACGGGTGCCCTCGCTGGCGACGACCGTCACGTCGAGCGGGAGGCCGGTGGCCGCCAACGCCTCGACCACCCCGGGCGCCGCGCCGGTCGGGTCGACGCCGCCCATGACGACGAGCACGCGTGGCACGAGAGCACCGGTCTCCTCGACGACGGTCTCCCGCAGCGACGTGACCGACCGGCGCAGCGCCACGAACCGGGAGCCGCGCAGGTGCCATCGAGCGGGAGCCGGGGGCGCGGACCACTGGGCATCCACGGTGGGGTCGACCACGAGGTCGGCGGGACGCGCGCCGTAGGTGCCGTCGGCCATGGTGGAGAGCACCGGCCGCGGGCTCTCCGGCCCGTCGACCAGAAGGGCGTCGAGCAGGCCGTCGGGGAGGTCGTAGTGGTCGACGTGGAGCACGTCGTAGTCGGCCGCCGATGCTGCGAGGTCGGTCGGGCGGTCGGACGGCGCCGGGCCGAGCAGGCGCAGGCCAGGACCCACCGCGGCGGCCAGGTCGACCAGGAAGGCGCCCTCGACGCGGCCCAGCAGGGCGACCTCGTGGCCGCGGGCCACCGCCTCCTCGGCGAGTGCGAGGCTGCGCACGACGTGCCCCACCCCGATGCCCGGTCCACCGTCACACCGCAGGAGCAGGCGCATCAGCCGGCTTCCAGCGACTTCTGGGTGATGTCGGCGTTGATCGCCGCGAGCTCGGGCCTGGCCCGCAGCAGTGCGACGACCTCGCGGCGCTCGGCGATGCCGGTTCCGCGTGCGGCGACGATCGCGCGCAGCGCCTCGAGGTCCTGGGGCGTGTCGAGGGTGATCCGCAGGTCGGTGGTGTCGGGGGCGAAGCAGAGCCCCATCACCGCGTAGTCGTCCGGGGCGGTGTAGATGCCCGACGTGACGTGGGTGCGGTGGTGGTCGGTGGCGGTCGCGGCGACCCGGCGCAGCGCGTCCGCGGTGACGAGCTCGACATCGAGCCCGTGCGGCAACGTGCGCACCACCACGGTCGAGACGTAGTCGAGGGTCGGGTCGGCCCGCCAGGCGCCCACCACCGCATCGATCACGGCCGGGTCGGTGAGGGGGCAGTCGGCAGTGATCCGCACCACCGCGTCGGCCGGGTGGGCCTCCAGCGCCTGGACGTAGCGGGACAGCACGTCGTCCTCGCTGCCCCGGACGACCGGGACGCCGAGCTCCGCGGCCAGACCGGCCACCGGGTCGTCGCCCGGGAGGGTGCTGGTGGCGACGACGACGTCGTCGACGAGGCGGGCCGCGCGGCAGGCCCGGACCACCCAACTGAGCACCGGGAGCCCTCCGAGGTCCTCGAGGACCTTGCCGGGCAGCCGGGTGGATCCCATCCGGGCCTGGACGACGACGATGACGCGCATGCGGCTCCTACTGGGCGTGGGCGGACGTGTCATTATTGCGCCCATGCCCGACGTCACTGCTGCACCCTCGTCCGTCCTCGCCGGCTCCTCGATCCTGGTCACCGGCGGCACCGGCTCGTTCGGGAAGGCGTTCATCACCGAGGCGCTGAAGAACCACGACCCCAAGAGGATCGTCATCTTCAGCCGTGACGAGCTCAAGCAGTACGAGGTGCGGCAGCTGTTCGGCGACGACCCGCGGCTGCGCTGGTTCATCGGAGACATCCGCGACCGGCACCGCCTCAACCGCGCGATGCACGGCATCGACTACGTCGTGCACGCCGCCGCCCTCAAGCAGGTCGACACGGCCGAGTACAACCCGTGGGAGTTCGTCCAGACCAACGTCGTGGGCTCGCAGAACGTCATCGAGGCCTGCATCGACGCCGGCGTGAAGCGCGTCGTCGCGCTGTCCACCGACAAGGCGTCCTCCCCGATCAACCTCTACGGCGCCACCAAGCTGACCGCGGACAAGCTCTTCATCACCGGCAACCACTACGCCGCCGCCTACCCCACCCGCTTCTCGGTGGTCCGCTACGGCAACGTCATGGGCAGCCGCGGCTCCGTGATCCCCTTCTTCCGCAAGCTCGCCGAGGCCGGCCAGTCGCTCCCGATCACCGACCTGCGCATGACCCGGTTCTTCATCACGCTGCCCCAGGCGGTGAAGTTCGTCACCGACTCGTTCGAGCTGATGCAGGGCGGCGAGCTGTACGTGCCGAAGATCCCGTCGATGAAGATCACCGACCTCGCCCAGGCCGTCGCTCCCGGCGCCGAGATGCACGAGATCGGCCTGCGTCCGGGCGAGAAGCTGCACGAGGAGATGATCAGCCCCGAGGAGGGCCGCCGGGCCCTGCGCCTCGGCGACCGCTTCGTCCTCCAGCCCGACCTCGCCTCGTGGGGCTACACCCCGCCGGAGCACGGCGAGCCGGTGCCCGAGGGGTTCCACTACACCTCGGACAACAACACCGAGTGGTTCACCCGGGAGGACTTCACGGCACTGCTCGAGACGGACGTCTGAGCGTGCTCCCCTACGGCCGCCAGTCGGTCGACGACGGCGATGTCGCGGCGGTCTCCGAGGTCCTCACCAGCGACTGGCTGACCACCGGCCCGTGGGTGCGCACCTTCGAGTCCGAGCTGGCCGAGCTCGCCGGCACCCAGGGCGCGGTGACGGTGACCTCGGGCACCGCCGCCCTGCACACCGCATACGCGGCCATCGGCATCGGCCCCGGCGACGAGGTGGTCACCACCCCGCTCACCTTCGTGGCCACCGCGAGCACCGCGACGATGCTGGGCGCCACAGTCGTCTTCGCCGACGTCACGCCCGACACCGGCAACCTCGACCCCGACTCGGTGTCAGCCGTGCTGACCGACCGCACCCGGGTGGTGTCGGGGGTCGACTACGGGGGCCACCCCATCGACGTGGCGGGGCTGCGCGGGCTGGTCGCCGACCGCGACACACTCCTGCTCGAGGACGCCGCCCACTCGATCGGTGGCAGCCTCGACGGCACGCCCGTGGGCTCGCTGGCGGACGTCACCACCTTCTCGTTCTTCCCCACCAAGAACCTCACCACGGCCGAGGGCGGGGCGGTCGTCGCCACCGACCCCGAGGTGCTGCGCCGGGCAGCGACGTTCCGCAACATCGGCATGGTCAAGGACCCCGACCGGATGCAGCGCAGCGACGAGGGCGCCTGGTGGTACGAGGTGCACGAGCTGGGGGTCAACTACCGGCTGCCCGACGTCCTCGCGGCGCTCGGCTCCAACCAGCTGACCCGGCTCGGCCGCTTCAAGGCCCGGCGAACCGAGCTGCACCGGCGCTACACCGAGGGACTCGCCGGTCTCGACGAGCTGGTGCTTCCCCCCACCCGCGACGGCGCCGACCCGACGTGGCACCTCTACTCGCTGCGGATCCGCGACGGCCGCCGCCGCGCGCTGTTCGACCACCTGCGCGATCACGGGATCGGCGTGCAGGTCAACTACATCCCGGTCTACTGGCACCCCCTGTATGCCGCGCAGGGCTACCAGCGCGGCATGTGCCCCGTGGCCGAGGAGTACTACGAGCAGGAGATCTCGCTGCCGCTGTTCCCCGACCTGCTCGACTCCGACGTCGACCGGGTCATCGAGCTGGTCCGCGGGTTCCTGGGTGGCTGAGCCGGGTGGCTGAGCCGCTCCCCTCCGACCCCGGGCTCACCGACCAGGCTGGTGCCGGGTCCACGGGCAGCACCGCGAGCAAGGCGGTGCTCGGCCGCGGCCTGCTCTACACCGTGGGCACCGCCGCACCAGTCCTCAGCAACGCCGTCGTGACCCCGTTCGTCACCCGCCAGCTGGGGACCGCCGAGTACGGCTCGGTGGCCACCGGGCTGGTCGTCGTGCAGGTCGGCATGATCGTCGCCGGGCTCGGGCTCGCCGCGGCGATCACCCGGCACGGCATCCTCGAGAGCTCCGGCGTCTCGGGAGCGCGCAGCCTGGTGCTCCGGGGCGCGGCCGCCGCAGTCCTGCTGACCGGGCTGGCCGCCCTCACCGCGGGGTGGACCGCCGGCTGGGTGGGCATCCGTGAGCCGCTGGCCCTGGTCCTGGCGCTCGCGTCCGCGGCCGGGTTCTCGATGGTCGTCAACGTCCAGTCCTACCTGCGGGTGCTGGACCGTCCGCTGCCCTTCGTGCTGCTGTCGTTGGGCAGCGCCCTCGGCGGCCCGGTGCTCGGCATGCTGCTGCTCGTCAGCGGGCCACCCAGCGCGGCGCGCTACCTGGGCGGGCTGGCCATCGGCTACCTCGCCGCGGGCCTGGCCGGGCTGGCCATGGTCGTGCGAGGGGTGGAGCACCACCGCGGCGACACCCGGCGCGCCCTGCGGGTGGGTGTGCCGACGGTGCCCCACCAGGTCGCCATCTTCCTCGCCAGCGGCATCCTCGTGCTGGTCGCCGGATGGCTGTTCGGCTCGGCCGAGGCCGGTCGGCTGCAGCTCGCGGTGCTGATCGGGTCGGCCCCCGGGGTGCTCACCTCCAGCCTCAACAACGCCTGGGCCCCGGTCGTCTACCGCACGCCTGAGCACCACCGCGCCGAGGTGCTGGAGCACACCGGCCGCGACATCGCGGTGCTGACCTCGCTGGCCGCCGGGTTCGTCGCCGCGGCCGCCCCCGTGCTGCTGCGCATCGTGGCCCCGGCCTCCTACGACCCCGGGCAGATGACGCCTGCCGTGGGGCTGGTCGCCGCCGGCACGGTGCTGTCGGTCCTCTACCTCTGCAACGTGCACCTCGTCTTCGCGTCGGGGCGCAGCGAGGGCCTCGCGCTGGTCACCCCGTTGTCCCTGGCCCTCGGCACCGCCGGCGCCTGGCTGGCCGGCGACCTCCTCGGGGTTGCCGCCGTGGGTGTCGGGATGACCATCACGTATGCCGCGATGGCCCTGGGCGTGGCGCGCCTCGCCCGCCGGGTCAGCGCGACCCGCTGGCACGAGGGCGCCCTGGTCCCAGCCCTGGGGCTGGGTTTCGCACTCTGCGGCGTGGGCGCAGCGCTGCCCGCCGACGGGCCGTGGACCGCGGTGCGGATCGCCCTGGCCGCCGTGGTGCTCGTGGCCAGCCTGGTGGTGCTGCGCCGCGTCCTCACCCGCTGATCGGACCTCCTCGACCCGGGTCTTGCAGGGAGCTGGCGGACCAGGGCACGTCGGATCGGGCTAGCCGACTTCGATCGGCTCGACGACCTGCCCGGCAGCGGGCAGGCTCCGCGGCAGCGGCCTCGGCAGGTAGGACAGTGCCGCGCGCAGCCACGGGCCGAAGGCCAGGCCGGCGGGTCCGTCCGCCCCGGGGGTGGGCGCCGGGGCCGGGGCGTCGGCGCGACGACGCAGGTTCACGACCGCTCGTGCCGCGACGGAGGTGGTCCAGAACTCCACCGCCGGCACGGCCGGCTCCAGGCCGCGCCAACCCAGCACCGCCTCGAGGCCGGCCGGCGGCAGCAGGTGCTGGACCCCCAGCTCCCGGTCGACCAGCGGACCGGTGACGGCGGGGTCGAGGTGCTCACCGTGCAGCTCGGGCCAGGTCTGCCGGACCCGTTCGTTCATCTCGTCGCCCTCGCCGTCGATGCGCAGCGCGTCTCCGTAGACGCCGAGTGCGGCTCCGAGGTGGCCACCGTAGAGGACCGGGGTGGAGAGCCGGTTGGACACCACCCGTCGGGCCCGGCCCAGCAGGGCCCACAGCCGCCAGAGGAACTCGGCGTCCATCCGCTCCCCCAGCACCACGACCCGGTGCCCGGCCCCCGTGTAGGCGGCGAGGATCTCCGGGTCCGCGGCGTCGGCGGCATACAGGCAGGCGGTGGCGGGCCCCTCCTGCTCGCGCCACTGACCCGCGAGCCCGGCGTGGTCTCCACGCACCCGCTGGGTCTGGATGCCGTGCACCGGCATGAGGACCACCTCGTCCCGCTCGTCCCGCGGCTGGGGGGTGGGTCCCGCGGCCCGGGCCAGGTAGGCGAACTGCGCTCCCACGGGAGTCGTGGCGTGTCGCTCGGCCGCCGGGTCCCAGGCCCGCGAGTCGTGCGACCACACCAGCAGCCGCCGCCGGCTCCGCGGGTCGAGACCGATCCGGGGGAAGTCGCGGAAGTGGGTCTGCACCGGGGAGAGCGCCGTCCACCCGTGCTGCACCAGGCCGTGGATGTGCCGAGGTCGGGGGCGTCCGGCATACACCGCGAAGGCCGCGCTGTGCCCGTAGAAATGGTTCTGCGACTCCATGCCGGAAGGCTATCGGGGCGGCTGCGGGGCCCGGCCGGGGGCGACCACTAGGCTGGGCCCCGATGAACGACGACGTCTGGCTCGTGGTGCCCCTCTACAACGAGGCCAAGGTGATCGGTGACGTGATCGCCCAGGCTCGCGAGACCTTCCCGCGCGTGGTCTGCGTGGACGACGGGTCCAAGGACGGCAGCGCCGAGGCCGCCGCCGCGGCCGGCGCGGTCGTCGTGCGGCACCCGGTCAACCTCGGGCAGGGCGCGGCCCTGCAGACCGGTTTCGAGTACGCCCTGTCGCAGCCCTCCATGAGGTGGGTCGTGACCTTCGACGCCGACGGCCAGCACCAGGTCGACGACGTGCTGGCGATGCTCGTCAAGGCCCGGGCCGAGAACCTCGACGTGGTCTTCGGGTCACGGTTCCTCGACGACCGCACCGAGGCAGGGACGCTGAAGAAGCTCGTGCTGCGGATGGCGGTCGGCTACACCAACCTGACCACCCACACCCGGCTGACCGACGCGCACAACGGTCTCCGGCTGATCTCGCGCGACGTCGTCCAGCAGATCGAGATCACCCAGAACCGGATGGCCCACGCCTCCGAGCTCGTGCAGCAGATCGGTGCGCTCGACATCCGCTACGCCGAGAGCCCGGTGCACATCCTCTACACCGACTACTCCAAGGCCAAGGGCCAGTCCCTCTGGAACGCCGTGAACATCCTGGCCGAGCTGATCCTGCGATGAGCCGGCCGACTGCGGGAGCGCACTGACATGAACATCGTCCTGATCCAGGTCCTGCTGATCGTCGTGGTGGTCGTCGTCGCGGCCCGCTTGTTCCGCTCCCGCGGCGCCCGGTCGCAGGCGGTGCGACGCCTCGGGCTGCTGATGTTCGCGGCCTTCGCCGTGGTGTCGATCCTGTTCCCGAACCTCTGGAACCGGATGGCCGCTGTCGCCGGTGTCCGTCGTGGCACCGACCTGGTCCTCTACTCCCTGGTGGTGGCGTTCCTCAGCTTCACGGTGACGACCTACCTGCGGTTCCGCGACTTCGAGGCCCGCTACACCCGGCTGGCGCGACGGCTGGCGCTCGACGAGGTGCGCGGAGGTCCGGGTGGCCAGCCCTTCGGCAGTGGCGCCCCCAGCGCCGGCGCCCCCAGCACTCCCAGCGCCACCGGTGCTCCCAGCGGCACCAGCTCGCCCGGCGAGGCGCCCACCGACCCGCCGGAGCCGGACCCGCGCTGACCGCGGCTCAGGCCAGCATCGCCAGGGCGCGGCGCGCGGCGACCGCCAGCGTGTCCACCGCCAGACCCGCCCCGTCGCTCGGCCGACCACCTCGCCGCAGCGCTGTCGCCATCGACGCGGCGTCGAGGGCGGCCAGCTCGACCCCCGCGGGGCGCGGTGCGCGGTCGCTCGCGACCACGCGGGCTCCCGCGGCCAGGGCCTCCCGGACGATCACCGAGTCGCCGTCCCAGGCCGTGGGCCGCAGGAAGACACCGCTCGAGGCGAGCACCGCGCCGACCTCGTCACTGGTGGCGTCGAAGCTCACGGTCACCCACTCGAGGTCCGCCACCGCGGCCCGCAGGGCGGCCAGCTCGGCGCCTTCCCGACCGTAGGCCAGCACCCTGAGCGTGGCGTCCGGCCAGCCCTCGGCCGCGTCGTCCCGCACCAGCCGCACCGCCTCGACGGCGAGCTCGGCGTGGTAGTGGGCCAACCCGGCGTTGGTCGCGACGGCGACGGCGTGCGGATCGCGGGGCGGCACCGGTCCGGCCGGTGGGGCCGAGGGCACGAACGGCGTCACGACCCGCACCCGGTCCTGCAACGACGCCGGCAGGACCTGCCGGATCTCGTCGCTCACCGCCCAGACCTCGTCGTAGGCCCGCAGGGCCAGGCGCAACGCTGCGCCGCCCACCCGGCCCAGCCGCTCGACCTGCGCGAGGGTCGACCCGGAGTGCAGCACGACGACGGTGCGGCCGGGCAGGATCGCGAAGACCGGGGCCAGCACCACCGCCCGCCACAACCGCGTGATGTGGAAGAGGTGCAGGCTCCGGCGTCGCCACCACAGCGGCATCGACCGGGCCGCGCGGCGGGCGTTGCCGGTGTCCACGTAGGCGACGGTGCACCCGGCCGCGCGCAGCGCCTCGGTCAGCTGGCGGTGGCTGGCGTGCACACCGCCCACCTCGCCGTGCTCCTGGGCCCACTGCAGGACGCGGGTCCCGGGGGCGACGACGTCGGCCGGCATCAGTCGAGCCGCGAGCTGGTCAGGACGCCGAGCAGGTGCCCACCCGCCGTCACGACGGCCAGCGGCACCATCACCGCGACGAGCACCTGGGTGCCCACGAGGTCGCCCCGCACGACGTCGACCACTCCGGCCAGCAGCGCCAGCAGCGATGCCTCGACGGCCACGAAGGCGCGGAAGATGGGCAGGTAGCCCATCGCCCGGCGGACCGCGGCCAGGCCCGACACCTTGGAGCGCGTGGTCGCGGCCACGTCCTCGAGCACCGGCCGCCCGGTCTTGGCCCGCGCCACGTGGACGAGGTCGGTGAACGCCTTGTTGAGCAGCACGACCAGCGACACGAGGAGACCGAGCACCGTCCAGCCACCGACCTCGCCGGGGTGCGCGAGCGACCAGCCGTCGGCACGCAGCCCGAGGGCCGCGGGGATGGCGGCCTCGGTGGCGTAGTGGCCGATCCGGTCGAGGTAGATGCCCGCCGGGGAGAACCGCTGGCGCCAGCGCGCCACCTCGCCGTCACTGCAGTCGAGCAGGATCTGCAGCTGCATGGCGAGCACGCACAGCAGCGGCCCGACCACGCCGGGCAGCGGGAGCAGGAGGGCGCCGACGACCCCGACGAGGATCATCAGCCAGGTGACGCCGTTCGGCGAGATCCCGGTCGGCAGCAGCGCGCGCGTGGCGTGGACCGAGAGGTGCCGGATGTAGAGGGCGCCCGCCCAGTGCTCGGCGTTGTAGCGGGCGATGTGCTCGGGGGGCTGTGCCACCGCCCGCAGCTCGGCGAGCGACGGGTGGTTGTCAGCAGGGTCGTGCGTGTATGCCGTCATGCGCTGGCTCCCGTGCGGATCGTGGTGTCCTGCTTCGAGATCCACGAGCGCCAGCCCCGGACCGACTCGCCGGCGAACAACACGGCGAGCAGGATGGCGGCCACCCAGAGGACCGGGACGACGGCACCCGGCGCGACGGCCGTGAGCAGCACCAGGAGCAGGACCCGACCGTCGGTGCCGAGGCTGACGAGCGCCAGACCGCGTGGTGGTGCGACGCCGGTGTCGCGCAGCCGGTAGACGACGTCGTAGCGGTGGTAGGCCACGGCGGCGAGGTAGGCGAAGCCCGCTGCGGTGACCGCATCGAGAGCCTGGTGCACGATGACCCCGACGACGAGCGCCTCGCCGATCCACAGCAGGGCCGGCGCCTGCCAGGCCAGGGGATGGTGCAGCGGCGGCTGCCAGCCGGATCCGACCAGCAGCGCGGCGACGGCAGCGGCCCCGAGCGCGGCCCAGGGCTGGTCGAACCAGAGCAGCACCGGCACCGCGACGGCGAGCAGCGTGGCACCGAGCAGGCCGACGAGGAACGGCGTGCGCAGTCGTCCGGCGAGGGTGGCCAGGGGTCCGAGGTCGAGCTGCTCGTCGAGCTGGTCCCGCGAGGTGGGCCGCTCCACCGGGCCCCACATGCGGTCCCGCCCCAGCAGCACCACGGCGAGCCGGCCGCCCTGGGTCCACAGCACCGCCAGCGCGACCGCGACGAGGAGCACCCAGAGCACCAGCATCGGGCGGCGGGTCAGCAGGGCCAGCGAGATGAGCAGGTAGCGCTCCGCGATCGGCATGTGGACCACCTTCTTGGTCCAGTGCCCGACCTGCTCGCGCCGGGTGGGAGCGGGCGCCGTGGCGGTGGTGGTCGTCGCCGACCGGGAGTCGTCGAGCGTGGTGGTCGGCAGGAGGTCGGGTCGGCTGCTGCGCCCCGCAGCCAAGCGGCACTCGTAGGCGTAGTCCTCGAGGTGGCGCAGCGTCACCGTCGCCATCGCCGCCACCGCGACGGGCCATCCCGGGCTCCCCTCGCGCACCGCGACGTGGGCGACGGCCGCCAGCATGGCGTACTCCTTCACCCGGTCGCCGACGGCGTCGAGGAAGGCCCCGAGCGGGCTGAACCGACGGGTGAACCGGGCGATCTCGCCGTCCACGCAGTCGACGACGAGCGCGGCGAGCAGCACGACCGCCCCGACCACCCACGCCCACCACCAGCCGGTGGCGACCAGGGCAGCCGCGACGAGCCCGGCGAGCAGCGAGACCACGGTGACGACGTTGGGCGACCACCCGTGGGCCAGGCCCACGGCGGTGACGCGGCGCGAGAGCGGCCGCACGGCATACGTGGAGAAGAAGCCGTCTCCCCCGCGCGAGGCACCGCGCAGGCGCTGGCGCCACACGTCTCCGTCGGCCCCCTGGGCCGCCGACCCGCCGCGGCGCCAGCGGAACGGTCCCAGCGCACTGGCCTGCACCCTCACGCCTCCTCGCACGAGGGCCAGCGTGACGATGCCGACGGCGTCCTCACCCCACTCGGGCTCGACGTGGGCCAGCGCGTCGCGGACCAGGCGCGCCGCCTCGGCGCGGTCGACGCCGTCGATCCGCACGACCCCGGGCAGGACGTGGGTCGGCTCGCCGACGCGGTGCACCCGCGAGCCGACGGACTCGACCAGCCGACCGTCCTCGCCGACCCTGGCGAGCGACACGGTGGAGTCGACCTCCGAGAGCGTCAGGGGGTCGGCGACGAGGGCGGCGGTGCGGACACCCGGTCGGTCGAGCAGGTCGAAGAGCGCCGGGCCCTCGATGTCGAGGTCGCCCGCGACGACGACGAGGGGGCGCTCCGACGAGCCGGGCAGCACCCCGGCGAGGGCGGCCAGCCGAGCCGCCACCGGGCCGTCCTCGGGCGACGTGGTGGGCGCCAGCCCCAAGAGCTCGAGCGCCTCCAGCAGGTGCGCCGTCGGCGCGCCGAGGACGACGACCTCGGCACCGCGGGTCCAGCCGTGGACCGCGCGGGCTGCGGCGTCGCCCACGGACCCGGGTGGCGGCGTCGCGTCCTCGGTCACGCCCCGGCATCCAGGTCGGAGTTGTAGCGCTCCAGCACGTCCGTGATCGGGCCGTCCATCCGCAGCTCGCCACGCTTGAGGTAGAGGCCACGGGTGCTGAACCGCTTGAGGTCGCTCTCGGAGTGGGAGACCAGGAACAGCGTGCGGCCGTCGCCCAGCAGCGCCTCCATCCGGCGGTAGCACTTCTCCCGGAACGCCCGGTCACCCACGGCCAGCACCTCGTCGACGAGCACGATCGGCTCGTCGAGGGTGGTCACGACGGAGAAGCCGAGCCGCACCTTCATGCCCGACGAGAAGTGCCGGTAGGGGGTGTCGAGCCCGGCCCGGACCTCGGGACCGGCGAAGTCGACGATCTCGTCGAAGCGCTCCTCGATCTTGTCCTTGCTCAGGCCGTGCAGCCCGGCGGTGAGGTAGATGTTGTCGCGCGCCGTCAGCTCGCCGACGAAGCCACCGGTGAGCTCGATCAGAGGGGCCACCCCGCCGTTGACCTGGACCGTGCCCTCGTCGGGCAGCAGGACGCCGGCGATCATCTTGAGCAGCGTGCTCTTGCCGCCACCGTTGCCGCCGACCAGGCCCACTGCCTCACCGGCGTGGATGTCGAAGCTGACGTCGCGCAGCGCCCAGAACGACTCCTTCGGCGCGCTGTTGCGACCGTGGAAGAGCAGCTCACGCAGCTGCATCTTGCGGCGCCGGGAGCGGTAGAACTCGACGCCGAGCCCCTGGACGGAGATGACGGGGTCGGAGCTGACCGGGTCGACCATCAGATCTCCTTGAGGACGGCGCGCTCGAGCCGACCGAAGACGGCGTTGCCGATCAGCAGCAGCAGGACGGACACGACGAGCGAGGCGACGATGGCACCCCACGAGATCGCCTGCTTGCCCTCGTGGGAGAAGAAGCCGGCCCGCATCATCTCGAGGATGCCGGTCATCGGGTTGAGCCAGGTGACCTTGTCGTAGGGCTTGGGCACGACGTGGCTGGCGTAGATGACCGGGGTCGCGTAGAAGAGCATCCGCATGAAGATCCGGATCACCCGCTGCATGTCGGTCACCAGGGCCGTCACCGGCGCCAGCAGCAGGCCGAGCCCGGTCAGTGCGACCGCCTGGACGACGATCGCGAACGGGAAGAGCACCAGCCAGCCGTTGAGGTGGGTGTCGCCCTTGGCGAAGTAGATGATCGTGAACGCGACCAGGACCGGCAGCGACAGCAGGTACTCGATCCCCTTGGAGAACACCACCCGCAGGACCCAGATCTCACGCGGCAGGTTGGTCGAGCGGACCAGCTTGGACTCCTGGATCAACGCTCGCGAGGTGTCCGTCAGGCAGCCGGAGAACCACTGCCAGGACAGCAGCCCGACCACGAGGAAGAGGAAGTACGGGCGGTGCCCGATGTCGCCGCGCTTGAAGATGTAGACGAAGACGAGGAAGTAGATCAGGGACATCAGGAGCGGGTCGAGCACGGTCCAGACGTACCCGAGCACGCTGCGCGAGTAACGGACCCGAAGATCGCGCACGATGAGGGTCCAGAGCACACTCCGCTTGGCCGCGATGGCCTGCGTCCGGGAGATGAGTCTCATTCGTCCTTGCCTGTCCTGTGCCGCACCCGCGGCCCTTCCACCTGAGGCCATCGTCTCGCGTCGAGACCGCCGACCGAGCGTACGCCACCCCGAACGGCCGTCCGCGCACTGACCCGCACGGTCAGCCACCCTGCCGGCGGAGCCGGCCGAGCAGGATCGCGACCCGTTGCTTGGCCCAGTCCGGGAGCAGCGCCTTGAGCGTGCTGGTGGTGGCCCGCCAGACCAGCTGCAGGGTCGAGGTCGGGCCCGCGTCGCGCTCGATGGCGAAGCTGGCGAGGTTGTCGCGCGCCCGGGCCAGGTGACCCCGGTCGTCGTCCGCCCAGGCCCGTCGGCCGCGCCGTGCCCGGACGACCTTGACCAGGTCGTCCATCCGGCCCGCGGCGGCCAGCGTGACGTAGAGGCGCAACGTGGGCGGCTCCGCGTCGATGAGCGACTGCGGCAGACCGGCCACGACGTGGCGGAAGAACGTGAGGTATGCCGCGCGGTAGGCCTCGTCGGACTCCGGCAGCGCCGCCGTGTAGAGGGGGAGGTCGAGCTGGAGCACCTTGGCGTCGTGGTGCTCGCGCAGCACCAGGAGCTGCTGGGTCTCGAGGAACTCGTCCACGTCGCGCACCGCCGCGAACCGGTCGGTGAGGTTGACCAGCTCGTTGCGCCGCTGCGTGATCGAGCGCTCCCCCTGTCGGCTGCGCCAGCGGTAGACCGGCTCGTGGACCACGGCCACCGGTCCGGCGAAGTGCAGGGCCCGGACGGTGACGGGCAGGTCCTCGTAGAGAACGCCCTCGGGGAACCGCAGGCCGTGCTCGGCGAGGAAGGACCGCCGGTAGACCTTGTTCCAGGCAGTGGTGTCGTAGATCAGGGACGGGTCGTCGACCAGCACGACGCGGTCACCCACGTCCTGCAGCGCCCGCGCGTGCAGGCCGCTGGGCCAGTCGCGCTCGCCGTCGGTGCGGTTCACCGCCCCGGTCGCCACGTGCACACCCTGGACCACGGCGCGACGGACGAGGTCGGCGTAGGCGGGCATCAGCACGTCGTCACCGTCCACGAAGCCGACGTACTCGCCGGTGGCCAGGTCGATGCCGACGTTGCGGGCGGCGCCGAGCCCGGCGTTGCTCTGGTGCACCACCTTCCAGCCCGGCCGGTCCGCCGCGAAGGCGTCGCAGATCGCAGGGCTGGCGTCGGTCGATCCGTCGTCGATGATGATGACCTCGGTGTCGCGCGGCACCACCTGCGCGATCGACTCGAGGCACTCGCGGACCCACCGCTCGACGTCGTAGACGGCCACGACGACGCTGAGCAGCGGCGTCCCGCCGGGCTGGGCGGTCACCGAACCCGGTAGAGCGTCAGGTTGCGGGCACTGGACTCGAACACCGGCTCCCACGTGGACGGCGGGCCGGACGGGTGCCGGATCGTCCATGGGGTCAACGCGGTGAGGCAGAAACCGCAGGTGCGAGAGCCTGGCTGGAAGAGCAGCACGTAGTCGCCGCTGACCGGCTTGGCGCGCTTGCCGGTGATCGACTTGCCCCGACCATTCCAGACCTTGTCGCCCCCGAAGAACTCGCGCTGGTAGGCCGGCAGGATGCGCACCGTCTCCCAGTCGGTCCAGACGGTCGTGGTGCTGAAGTCCTGCGCGTCCAGGTGGTCGCGCAGCTCCTCGAGGGCGTCCCCGCCGTTGACCGCGAAGGCGGTGCTGGGCTCGCCCACGGTGGCGTAGCGGGCCACCTCGGTCACCGGGACGGCGAGCACGGCCACGGCCACGAGGGCCGGCAGCACCTGCACGACGCCGCGCGGGACCCGGCTCGACGCGAGCCGCCGCACCACCCACGCGACCGCCAACGCGGCCATCCCGGCCACGACGAGCGACTCGGCCGGCACGAACGGGATCCAGTAGCGGGCGATGTCGAGCCGGCCACGGGGGTGGGCCGGGTCGAGGCCGCCGGCCGCGAGCACGGTGAGCAGGTAGACACCGAGGAACCACCAGGCCATCAGCCTGACGCCGGCGTTGCGGACGAAGATGCCCAGGGCCGCGACGATCCCGATCACGACCATGGCGCTGCCGCCCTCCATGCCCCAGGCCATCTTGGGGATGAAGGTGAAGTAGCTCAGGCGCGGCTGGTTGACCAGGTTGCCGTTGGCCAGCTCGCCGGTCGCGGTCTTGGTCGCGCTGATGTCGGTACCGCTCAGGACGTGGAGCTTCAGCAACGGGTCGCCGTAGGCGACGGCGCTGATGCCGACGTCGATGGCCGCCCACAGCGCCAGCGGCAGCAGCAGGAAGATCGCGGTGCGGACCAGGCGGCCCCGGCGCCAGAGGATCACGGCGATGAGCGGCCAGGCCAGCATCGACGTCTCGCGGGTCTCGAACCCCCAGCCGAGCAGGAACCCGACGGCGACCACCAGGAGGGCGGTCCAGCGGTCCCAGGACTCCCGGTCGCGCGCGAGCAGCGCCACGACGATGGCCAGCGTGAACAGGGCCATCGACATGATGTCGGGGTAGCCCCGCGACAGGTTGTAGAAGACGACCGCGTTGGAGACGACCAGCACCACCGCGACCAGGCCGGCCAGCCGTCCCCACCACCGGCGCCCCAGCAGGTAGACCGCACCGGACAGCAGTCCGGCCGAGAGCAGCGGCCAGAAGTAGTAGCTGGCCTGGGCGTTGCCGAAGAGGCGGGCCGGCGGGATGTTGGCGAGGATGATGCCGTAGCGCGTGTAGCCGAGCGGGACCCAGTCGTCGGACGGGAACTCGAGTGCGGAGCGGACGTAGTGCCACGGGTCGGTGGGCACCACGATCGACCGGAACACGTAGGCCACGACCATGACGAGCACCCCCACGAGCGCCGCGGTGAGGACGTCGACCCGCGTCCAGCGCGCCCCGGCCAGCCAGTCCCTGGCACCCACGGCTCGCGACTCGCCCGGGCCCTTCGGGTCACGGGGAGCCTCCCGGGCCGGTGCGTCTCCCCTGGCCTCGTCGACCGCGTCGCGGGACCCCAGGGCGTGCTCACGCCTGGAGCTCTCGATGTCGGTCAAGGGTTCCTCCGGTGGGTGGTTCGGGGTGGGGCAAGGGTAACGGCTGAAGATGGCCGTTCGGTGACAGCCTCAGCCCAGCACCCGCTCGATGAAACGCTCCGACGCGCGGCCGTCCTCGAGCCCCGTGAAGCGCTCGCGGAACGCGCGGTAGCGGGCGGCATACTCACTCGTCACCTCGTCGAGACGCCCCAACGCGTCGATCACCGCGGACGACTCGGTCAGCAGCGGACCCGGCGCCTCCTGCTCGAAGTCGAAGTAGAAGCCGCGCAGGTTGTCGCGGTAGTCCGCGAGGTCCCAGGTGAAGAAGACGATCGGTCGGCCGGTGTTGACGAAGTCGAACATCACTGACGAGTAGTCGGTGATGAGGACGTCGGACACGAGGTAGAGGTCGCGGATGTCGGGGTAGCTCGACACGTTGCGGACGAAGCCGCCGAACATGGCGGCGTCGATCTGCGAGGCCACCAGCTGGTGACCCCGGATGAGCAGCACGCTGTCGTGCCCGTAGGTGCGGTAGAGCCCTTCGAGGTCGAGCTTCATCGTGAACTGGTAGCGGCCGAAGGCGTCGTAGTCGTTGTCGCGCCAGGTGGGCGCGTAGAGGATCACGCGCTTGCCCTCGGGCAGGTCGAGCCGGCGCCGGGTGGCCTCGGCCTGCTCAGCGGCCAGCTCGGGACGGTGGAAGATGTCGTTGCGCGGGTAGCCGATCTCGAGGACCTCGCCCGGGTACTTGAAGGCTCGGCTGAGGATCTCGGTGGAGAACGCGTTGGGCGAGACCAGCGTGTCCCACTTCGCCACGTCCCGCGCGAACTGGGTCAGGTAGTTCTTGTTGGACATCTGGATCGAGTCGATGTCGAAGCCGATCCGCTTGAGCGGCGTGCCGTGCCAGGTCTGCGCATAGCTGCTGCCCTCGCGCTTGACGTAGTGGACCGGCATCGAGTCGTTGCTCACGACCCAGCGGGCGGTGGCCAGGCTGCGGTAGTAGGCACGGCTGCCCGTGACCACCCGGGTGACGTCGTCCGGCACCTCGACCGAGTGGTCACGCACCGCCCACACGCACTTCCTGGGGTCGCCGCGGCGCTGCAGCTCCTCGTAGACGGCGCGCGGGTTGTCGGAGTACTGCCGGCCCTTCCAGGCCTCGAAGAAGATGGTGTCCTCCAGCGGGCGTCGACGCTGGATCCGGTAGTAGTAGCGCCGGTTGCGCATGGCGTGCAGGGCGCCACGGTCCTTGTAGTCGCCGGAGGCGTCGACGGCGAGCGACAGCTCGTGGGCGAAGTCCGAGCGCAGCTGGAAACGCAGCTCGTCGACCGTGCCGGCCTGGCGAAGCAGGGCCTCGGCGGTGCTGCTCAGGCGCACGCCCCGCAGGCGCTGGGCGTCGTCGTCGGTGCTGAGGCTGACGAACCACCGGCCGTCCTCGAGCCAGCGCAGCACGGCGCTGCCCGGCTCACCCCGCGCGGGGATGGTCGCCGACCAGCGGGTGCCATCAGCCGTGGCCGGTATGCGGTGGCTGGCCCCACTGCTGGTGGTGAGGGTGAGGGCGTGCACCTGCGAACCGCCGGTGTCCCCTTCGAGGTGCAGGCCACCGTCGTCCCAGGAGAAGGACGTGAGCACCGGCCCGGGCCGGGCGTCCCAGAGCCGGGCGCCGCCGTCCGCGCCCTCACGGACGACGACTGAACGGCTGCGGACGGTGACGAACGCGTCCTCCATCTCGGGCGCGAGGTGCAGCACCGCGCTCGGGCCCGCGTCGAGGGGCTGGTCGGCAGCAGCCAGCCCCAGCACCCACTCACGGGCGGCGAAGGACACCGCGCGCACCTCGAGCTGGTCGGCGGTCACCACGGCGGTGGCGGTCCGCCCGTCCACCACCAGCGGGACCTTGATGCCGCGGAGGGCGTCGGTGCGCCGCAGGTAGAGCGAGGAGTCGTCCCAGTCGCCGACGGTGCGCCGCAGGGTGAAGCGGAGGTCGTCGCCCTCGGCCGTCACCGACTCGAGCAGGGCCTCGACGCGGTGGACCGTGACGGTGAACCGCCGGGCGTCGTAGCCGGGGACGGCGAGCTGGTCGGGGGCGATGAGGTTGCGGCGCGGGTGCCGGCCCGCCCCGAGCTCGGGGTTGCCCACGCTCGAGCCGCGCCGGGCGGCCGGGGTGGCGAGCTGGACGAGGAGCTCGTGGGTCGCCTCCTGCTCGCCGTCGGCGAGCAGCAGCTTGCTGGCCGGGATGCGGGTGAGGAAGCCACCGGCGTCGTAGGACACGGCGGTGCCGATGGTGTAGGCGGTGAGGTCGGGTCGGCGAACCCGTCGGGCCCGCAGGCTCGTGCGCTCGGAGGCCGGTGCCCCGAGCCGCCGCAGCTGGAACCGGCGCACGGATGACAGCGGCGTCGCCTCGGAGACCCGGTGGATGAACGCGTGACCCTCGACCTCGAGGGAGTCGCCACGCCACTGCACGTCGCGCACGCCGGTCCGCAACGGCTGGGACCGGGTCGTCTCGTAGACCGAGTCAGGGATGCCCTTGGAGGGGTCGGTGCGGAACGGCAGGTCGGCGTAGAGGCGGACGCCGGACCGCACGAAGTTCCCGCGGTTCGCCGGGGTCCGGTAGTAGGCCTGCACCTCGAGCAGCTCGGGGAGCATCCCGCGCGAGATCAGGTGGTACTGCAACCGGCGGATCGGGGGCACCTTGGCGATGGCCTCGGCCGGGATGCGCTCGAGGTAGCGGCCGACCAGCTCGACGACGCGCTCTCGGAACTCGTCGTCGCCCTCGTGGAGCACGTCGATGAACAGTGGGATGTCGATCGACAGCACCTTGGCGTCGTGCACGGCCTTGCCCGCCTCGTCGCCACGGGCCACGAGGAAGTCGTCGACGGAGCCGACCGCCGCGAGCCGGTCCACGAGGTTCTTGGTCTCGGCCCGGCGCTGGGTGATCGACTGGACCGCCGTCTGCCGCTCGCGCCAGAGGTAGACGGGGTCGGAGAGCACGTCGACCGACCTGGCCAGGAAGTGCGCGGGCAGGGTGAGGGGGATGTCCTCGTAGTAGACGCCCTCGGGCCAGCGCAGTCCGTGCTCGACGAGGAAGGCGCGGCGGTAGACCTTGTTCCAGGCGGTGGTGTCGTAGATCAGGGAGGGCGTCTCGCGGATGTGGGTCCGCATCTGGTTGCGCTTGATCGCCCTGGCGTGCAGCGGCGAGGTGAACGTCTTGGCGCCGTCGAAGCGCAGCACCCCGCCGCTGACGATGTCGGAGCCGGACTCGGAGACGGCGTGCAGCATCAGCTCGTAGGCGTCGCGCGGGATGAGGTCGTCGGAGTCGACGAAGGCGACGAACTCCGAGCTGGACTGGTCCATCCCGATGTTGCGGGCCCGTCCGAGACCGCCGTTCTCGACGTGCAGCACCTGCCAGTGCGGCCGGTTCCGGGCGAACCCGTCGGCGAGCTCACCGGACCCGTCGGTGGAACCGTCGTCGACGAGGATGACCTCGAGGTCCTCCAGGGTCTGCGCGGCCAGGGAGTCCAGGCATGCCACGAGGTAGTCGCTCACGTTGTAGATGGGCACGACGACACTCAGCGAGGGCATGAAGAGGCAGGTCCTTCGGTCGGGTTCGGCAGGTCGAGGTCAGGCAATGCTAGACGCTGACGGCCTCCGAAGGCCCATTCGCGGGGCCTGCCCCCAGCCCCGCCAGGGAGGGCTAGACGCCGTCGATGCGCACCCGGCTGCTGAGAAAGCCCCAGCCCCACGCCAGGTGCATCGTGGGCAAGATCACGGGGAGCCAGAGCCGGTCGCGGGCGTCCAGCCGCGGGTCGCGGACGGTGAGTCCGCCGATCGTGGTCAGAGCGAGGTAGGCCGCGGGGACCAGCCACAGGGGCCACCACAGGAAGCCGCCGACCAGCCCTGCGACGACGCCCAGCAGGGCCACCGGTGGGGCGAGGTAGCGGGCGTTGATGGTGCCCGCGTGGGTGCGTGCCACCACCCGACGCCACCGCCCGTAGTCCCGGTACTGCCGGGCCAGCGCCCCGAGGGTGGGGCGCGGGCGGTACGCGACGCGCAGCCGCGGGGAGAACCACACCAGCCCGCCGGCCTCGCGGATGCGGTGGTTGAGCTCCCAGTCCTGCGCCCGGGTGAACCGCCGGTCGTAGCCACCGAGCCGGGTCAGCCACTCGCGTCGGAAGACCCCGAGGTAGACGGTGTCGGCCGGGCCCGCGTCACCGCCGGTGTGGAAGCGCGAGGCCCCGACCCCCAGCCGGGAGGTCATGGCGGCGGCGACCGCCCGCTCGAACGAGGTGACTCCCTCGGCGTCCATCAGACCGCCCACGTTGACCGCGCCGGTCTCGTCGAGCAGCTCCACGGCGGTGCGGACGTAGTCGGGGTCGAGCACGCCGTGCCCGTCGACCCGGACGACGACGGCGGCATCGCCGAGCGCCTCGATCGCGGCGTTGAGCGCCTCGGGCGTGCGCCCGGTCGGGTTGGCCACCGTGCGCACCCGCGGCTGCTCGGCACAGATCTCCGCGGCGATCCGGTCGGTCGCGTCGGTGCTGGGGCCCAGGGCGAGCACGAGGTGGACGTCACCTGCGTAGTCCTGGCCGAGGACCGCGTCGACCGCCTCGCGCAGGTGCCGCTCCTCGTTGAGGATCGGCATGATCACGCCGACGGCCGGTGGCTGCAGCCCGGCCGGCCCGCTGTCGTGGTCGGGTCCGGAGAGGTCGTCCGGCGTGGGGGTGGTGTGGTGGTGCGGGGTCGTCATGAGGCTGCTGAGCATACGGAGGAGAGGTCGTCCTCCGCCGCGTTGCCCGCTGCCTTGTTCGGGTCCTGCACGTTCGTGCCCGGCTGGGCCTTGGGCTTCTTCTTCTTCACCGTGGACTTCGGCTTGCTGGTCGCGGTGGTCGCGCCCTTGGTGGACTTGGCCTTCGTGTCGGCTGCCTGCTCCGACGCCTTGATGGTCCTCTGGACGGTCGTGGTGACCAGGCTGGCGTCGTAGTCCCACGGCTTCATCAGCGGCGGCACGAAGTTGACGCTGCGGATCGGGTGCTGGCGCGACTTCATCGCCAGGTCGGCGAACCGCCCCAGCTCGGACTGCGGCAGGTCGGTCTGGATCAGGCCCGAGCTCGCGCCGGCGATCTTCTGGAACCGGGTCAGCACCCGCTGCGGGTCGAGCTGGTCGGCCATCGCGGTCATGACGCAGCGCTGCCGTGCCATCCGCTCGTAGTTCGTGGAGCCCTGGCGGGAGCGGGCGTACCAGAGGGCGTGGTAGCCGTCGAGGTGCTGCTCGCCGGGCTCGATCCAGCCCACGATCGGCGACGTGCCACCACCGATCGGGGTGCGGTACTTGACTGTGACGTCGAGGCCGCCGACGGCGTCGACCATCTTCTTGAAACCCCTGAGGTCGACCATCACGTAGTACTGGATGTCCAGGCCGCTCAGGGCCTCGACCGCCTCGCGGGTGGCGAGGACGCCGGGGTTCGCGGTCCCGGGCGGGAACTTGGCCCGGTTGTCCTGGGCCCAGGTGAACAGGCCGTTGAGCAGGCACTCGTCGCCGCAGTTCCACCCCTCGGGCATGAGTCGGGCCATCGTCGAGCCGGGCCGGAAGTTGATGTTCTCGGTGTCGCGCGAGAAGCCGAAGGTCACCGCGCTACCGGTCTCCGCGTCGACGCTGACCAGCTGGATGCTGTCGGGTCGGGTCCCGACGCGGTCGCGGCCGCTGTCGGCCCCGAGCAGGAGGATGTTGTAGCGGCCGTCGACCGCGCCGAACGCCTCGTCACCCTGGAACAACGCGTTCATCGCGTCGCGCCCGGCACCCACTGAGCTCGCGGCATACACGAGACCACCGGAGGTGACGACGAGCAGCGCGGCGGTGACGCCGGTCAGCCAGCGCCGGGTCGCCATCAGCAGGGTCGCGGGGCGGCCGAGCCGCCAGGCGTCGACGAACAGGACCGCCCACAGCATCGCGAAGCCGGCCAGCAACCACTGCAGGACGGTGAGCACCCAGCCCCGGCCCAGCAGCCCGATCGCCAGGGACTGGCTGAGCAGGAACACCACGCCCAGGACGACGGCCAGCGCGACCAGCGACGCCCAGGCACGCAGGGCGAACCGGCCGAGCCCGCGGCGCCCTGCGACGAGCTGGGCACTGCCGGGGACGAGCAGGGTGAGCAGCACCAGGGTGAAGGCCCGCCGGCGCCGCATCCGCGGTGTCAGGGAGTCGGCGTCCCCGAGGCCGCCACCGGACCGGCGGGACACGTAGACCCCGGCGTCGGTGCCGGGGCGCGCGGCATGGGTGGGCCTCATGGTGGACCAGTATCGGGGAGCACTCGTGTGATTCGTGTGACGTGTGTGACTTCGGCGTTTTGCCAGTCCGCGGCCGGGCACTGGACACTGGTTCCCATGACCGGACGCCCCCACGACCCCGACGACGCCCGCGCCATCCCCCAGTCAGGTTCCCAGGGCGGCTCCGGCGACGACACCGAGGTCTACACCGTCGACGTCAGGGGTCGGCGCCGCGGCCGCTCGTCCGACGCCACCGAGGGCTCCGGTGCGACCCGTGTCATGCCCACCACCGGCCCCGCATCGGGCCGCCCCGCCCGACAGCGGAGCTCGACGCCCCCACCACCCGTCGACGGCGGTCGCGCCGACGAGTGGGACGACCAGCCCCGGCGCCGACGTCGCTTCCCGGTCGGCCGGCTCGTGCTGCTGCTCGTCGTCGCCTGGGTCGCGTTCATGGTCTTCACGCCGCTGCACGCCTGGAACTCGGTCACCAAGGTCGACACCACCCCCGGGGGCACCCGACCGACCGACTCCAAGGGCTACAACTACCTGCTGGTCGGCTCCGACAGCCGCGCGGGACTGACCAAGGAGCAGCGCAAGGAGTACGCGACCGGCAACGCCGCCGGCCGCCGCACCGACTCGATCATCCTGGTCCACGTCCCCGCGAACGGTGGCAAGCCGGCGCTGGTCTCACTCCCCCGAGACTCCTACGTGCCGATCCCCGGCCACGGCAGCAACAAGATCAACGCCGCGTTCGCGTTCGGCGGCCCCAACCTGCTGGTCGAGACAGTCGAGCAGGTGACCGACCTGCACATCGACGGCTATGTCGAGATCGGCTTCGCGGGCTTCGCCTCCGTCGTCGACAGCGTCGACGGCGTCAACATCTGCGTGCCGTTCACGATGAACGACAAGAAGGCCGGCATCAACCTCAAGAAGGGCTGCCAGGTCCTGAACGGCAAGAACGCGCTCGGCTACGTCCGGGCCCGCTACTCCGACCCGCGCGGCGACATCGGCCGGGCGGAGCGGCAGCGCCAGTTCCTCGCCGCCATCATGAAGAAGGCGCTCACCCCGTCGACGGTGCTCATCCCCACCCGCTACTGGTCGTTCTCGCACGCCGCGGCGAAGGGCCTGATCGTCGGCGAGGACACCTCGATGCGCGATGCCAGCCGGGTGCTGCTCGCGATGCGCGCCGTGTCCAAGGACGAGGGCCTCAGCCTGGTCGTGCCGCTCTCGAGCCTGAACTACCAGACCAACGCCGGCAGCTCGGTCAAGTGGGACACCGCCCGCGCCAAGGCGCTCTTCACCTTGCTGCGCAACGACACCCCGCTCGAGGCGCCTCCCGAGGGCACCGACGGCAAGCCCTCGGGCAACTAGCGCTACTTGCGGGCCAGCAGCTGGCGACCCATCACCATCCGCTGGATCTGGTTGGTGCCCTCGTAGATCTGGGTGATCTTGGCGTCGCGCATCATCCGCTCGACCGGGAAGTCGCGCACGTAGCCCGCGCCGCCGAGCAGCTGCACGGCGTCGGTGGTCACCTGCATCGCGACGTCCGAGGCGTAGCACTTGGCGGCCGCGCCGAAGAACGGCAGGTCGGCGTCGCCACGCTCGGACTTGGCGGCCGCGACATACACCATCTGGCGGGCGGCCTCGACGGCCATCGCCATGTCGGCGAGCATGAACTGCACCCCCTGGAACTCGGCCACCGCCTTGCCGAACTGCTTGCGCTCCTTGACGTACGACACCGCGAAGTCGAGCGCGCCCTGGGCGATCCCGACGGCCTGGGCACCGATCGTCACCCGGGTGTGGTCGAGGGTGCGCAGGGCGATCTTGAGACCGTCACCGACCTCGCCGACGACGCGGTCGCCGGGGATCCGGACGTTGTCGAAGTGCAGCTCGCGGGTCGGTGAGCCCTTGATGCCGAGCTTGCGCTCCTTCTCGCCGAAGGTGAAGCCCTCGTCGGACTTCTCGAGCACGAACGCCGTGACGTTGCTGCCGCGCTTGCCGTCGGGGTCGGTGACCGCGAGGACCGTGTAGTAGTCGGAGACACCGGCGTTGGTGATCCACGACTTCTGGCCGTTCACGACCCAGTCGTCGCCGTCGCGCCGCGCACGGGTCTTCATCGCGGCGGTGTCGGAGCCGGCCTCGCGCTCGGACAGGCCGTAGGAGAACGTCGTGCGACCCTCGGCCAGCGGCGTCAGGTAGCGCTTCTTCACGTCCTCGTTCGCCGCGAGGATGAGCGGCATCGTGCCGAGCTTGTTGACCGCGGGGATCAGCGACGCCGACGCGTCGACGCGCGCGACCTCCTCGATGACGATGCAGGTGGCGAGCGCGTCGGCCCCGACACCGCCGTACTCCTCGGCGATGTGCGGGGCGAAGAAGTCCGACGCCACCAGGGCGTCGTGCGCCTCCTGCGGGTAGCGCGCCTCCTCGTCCACGGCCGCGGCATACGGGGCGATCTTGTCCTCGGCGACCGCACGGACGGCGTCGCGCAGCGCCTCGTGGTCCTCGGAGATCCGGAACAGGTCGAAGTCGGGGTTGCCAGTGCTCACAGTCCCTCAGGTTACCCGCTGGTATGCCGCGTGGCAGCGGCTGTGGGTGTGGGCTTGCCGACACGTGCGGATCACCGACAAATCGGGCACGGTTCGGGCCGTTGGCCACCCGGAGGTCACCTCCTACTGGTAGGAATCTCCCGACGCACGCACTGGGCCTCGTCAGCCCACTTCCTCGGGGGGACCCCACCACATGAGCAGCCCTGCCCGCGTCCGCACGGGACTCACCCTTGCCCTCACCGCGGCCCTGGCCGTCGGCGCCGTGCCGGCCACCCAGGCAGCCGACTCGCCCGCCAGCCGCGGCGGCGCCGACTTCAAGGTGCGCGCCGTCAACGCGATGATCGACGCCGCGTCGTCGCGCCGCGCCGCGAAGAGCGAGGCAGCCGCCAACCCCACCGCCTCGTCGGCCACCACGAAGGCGGCCGACGTCGACAAGGCGCCGGACCCCGGGCTCGTGCGCAACCGCACCCTGCCGGCCCCCGACGCAGTCGACGCAGCACCCACGTGTGACGACCTCGCCCTCGACTGGACCCCGACGAACGACCGGGTGTGGGTCCACTGGAACACCCTGGGCCTGGACAACTACACCATCCTGCGCCAGCGCGACGGCGGCTCGTGGAAGCAGATCGGGGTCGTCGGAGCCGACCAGACCTCCTTCGTCGACCGCACCGTCAACCCGCGGGGGCTCTTCACGTACCGCCTCGACGCGGATGGCATCAGCTGCCCGCTGGGCTACTGGGCGTCGATGTCGACCCAGGACGGCTGGGGCGTGCCGGACGCCGTGTTCGGCACGGCGGGCACCGGCGACGGCACCGGGCCGCTGCTGATGCAGGACACCTTCTCCTACGGCATGCCGAGCACGCTGACCGGCATGGACCCGGCCTACTCGCCCGACGGCCGCCTGCTGGCGTCCGCCGCGAGCACCGACGGCACCAGCTGGACCCTCCAGATCAGCGAGGTCGGTCCGCGCGGCGTCGAGAGCGGCTACCGCAGCAGCCCCCAGCCCGCGGGCACCCTCGCCGCCGAGCCCAGCTTCTCCCCCGACGGCCGACGCGTGGTCTACACGCGCTACACCGTCGACGCGGCCACCGGCGACGTCACCGGCTCCCAGCTGCGCGTGGTCGACGTGGTCACCGGGGTCGACAAGGCGGTGGGCGGGTCGACCGGGCTCGTGCAGGCCGACTGGCGGTCCACCTCGACCTTCATCGCCGCGGGTGGGGCACCCGGCGAGGGCCTGTTCACCATCGGGGCGACCGGCGGCACGAAGGTCCCCGTGGCGGGCACCTCCAACGCCGGCTTCCCGGAGGTCGCCCCCAACGGCAAGACCTACTTCACGACGGGCGACGGCACCAACTTCGCCCTCAACGTGCTGTCCACGACCGGCGTCATCACGCCGCTGCAGAGCAGCACCAGCCACTCCTTCGAGACCCCGCGGGTCTCCCCCGACGGCACGGTGTTCTACGTCGACATCGACCTCAAGGTCCTGGACGACCCGGCCGACAACGAGTTCACGGTGATGTCGTCGACCAACGGGACGGACACCCCGGAGGCGACCGCGATCGGAGCACGCCGGGCGGACAGCTCCGGCGGCTTCTTCGGCTACGACGTGCGTCAGCCGAAGTCCAAGGGCACCTCCGACTTCGTCGGCAACGCCGGGCCCGACATCCTGGCCCGGGACTCGGCCGGCACTCTCTGGGCCTACCCCAGCACCCCCGACAAGTTCGCCGGGACGCGGGTCAAGATCGGCACCGGCTGGAACATCTACAACGCCTTCCTCGCCGCCGGCGACCTCAACGGCGACGACAAGGCCGACATCCTGGCCCGCGACACGGCCGGCAAGCTGTGGCGCTACGACGGCAAGGGCGGCGGCAAGGTCGCCGGCCGGGTCCAGGTCGGCGCCGGGTGGGGCGGCTACCTGCCGCTGGCCCCGGGTGACTTCAACGGCGACGGCCGGGCCGACCTCGTCGCCCGCTCCTCCACCGGTGAGCTGTGGCTCTACCCGGGCACCGGACTCGGCACCTTCGCGACCCGGACCCGCCTCGGCACCGGGTGGCAGGGCATGAACAGCATCGTCGGCGTCGGGGACTTCGACCTCGACAACGACGCGGACCTCATCGCCCGCGAGGCCTCGACGTCCAAGCTCTGGCTCTACCCCGGCAACGGCCAGGGCGGCTTCAGCGCCCGTCGCCAGGTCGGCAGCGGGTGGAACATCTTCAAGGGCATCGCCGGTCCCGAGCTGCTCGGCCCCAACCCGTTCGTCTACGCCAAGCGGGCCGACGGCACGCTGATCTCCTACGCCGTGGTCGGGGACGGGCGTTTCGACGGCAACGAGGTCTACCTGGTCGGCACCGGCTGGGGGCCGTACTCCTTCACTTCCTGACCGGGGAGGCAGTGGTCAACGACGACGTGGCAGGTGCCAGAGGTGCCCGTGCTGCTCGCGATCGAGCAGCTCGGGCATCACGTCACGCTCGAACATCGCGATCCCCGTGGTGTCATAGGCGGCCTCGGGGAAGTTGAGGATGGCGTAGGTCATGCCCAGCTCCTGCAGCGCCGTCAGCTTCTCCACGATCTGCTCCGGTGTGCCGACCGTCGCCTGCTTGCGGTAGTCGGCGAACAGCTGGTCGACGCGGGCCTCGGGCGACCCCACCGACAGCAGCCGGTCCCGGAGCACCGCGAAGCGCTCCTCGACCTCGTCCTCGTCGCTGCCGATGAAGACGTTGAGGTTGCTGCTGCGGACGATCTCGCCGAAGTCGCGGCCGAGGTCGTCGCAGTGGCCGCGCAGGATCTCGCTCTTCGCGGCGAACACCTCAGGGGTCGGGTCGAAGTTGGTGTAGTCGGCGTACTGGGCGGCGATCCGCAGGGTCTTCTTCTCGCCACCGCCGGCGATCCACATCGGGATGCCGTTGCCCTTCGAACCGGGCACCGAGGTGCCCTGCAACGGCTGCGGGTAGCAGCGCGCACCGTCGACCTGGAAGTGCTTTCCCTCGAACGTCGCCGACCCGGTCGTCCACATCTGGCGGAAGATCTGCACACCCTCGTCGAGGGCGGCCAGGCGCTCCCCCGCTCGCGGAAAGCCGTAGCCATAGGCCCGCCACTCGTGCTCGTACCACCCGGCGCCGATGCCCATCTCGAGCCGGCCCTCGGAGATGATGTCCACCGTCGCCGCGACCTTCGCGAGGTAGGCCGGGTTGCGGTAGGCCATGCAGGTGCACATCTGGCCGAGCCGCACCCGACCGGTCACGGCGGCGAAGGCAGCCATCAGCGTCCACGCCTCGTGGGTCGCCTCCTCGCTCGGCACCGGCACGGTGTGGAAGTGGTCGAACACCCAGATCGACGACCAGTCCTCGTTGGCGTCGGCCCGGCGGGCGAGACCGGCCATCACCCCCCAGTGCTGGCTCGGGTCGATGCCGACGAGGTCCATGCGCCAGCCCTGCGGGACGAACATTCCGAACTTCATGCCGCTGACGTTACTTCCCTCGGCCGCGGCCCGCTCGCCGCCCTCCCCTCCCCAAGCCGGGCGATGAGTGTGATGCTGAGGGCATGAGCTTTCGCCACCAGAACGACCCCGATCTCATCCGCGAGCTCCTGATCGACCCCGGGATCTGGGTCGTGGTCGGCCTCTCCAACAACCAGGAGCGCGAGGCCTTCGGCGTGTCCCGCTGGTTGAAGGTCGAGCTCGGCAAGGGGTTGATCCCGGTGCACCCCAAGGCGGAGACCGTGCACGGCGAGCAGGGCTACGCGAGCCTGGCCGACATCCCGGACGGCACGGACATCAAGGTCGTCGACTGCTTCGTCAACTCCGAGCACGTCGGGGCCGTGGTGGACGACGCCATCGCCCACAAGGACCGGCTCCAGATCGACGCGATCTGGATGCAGCTCGGCGTGGTCGACGAGGCCGCGGCCGTCCGGGCCCGCGGGGCGGGTCTGGACGTCGTGATGGACACCTGTCCGCGCATCGAGTGGCGCGGGGTCCGTTCCGCGGGCATGGCCCGCTGAGCCTTCCGGACGACTGGGCCTTCGGGACGACTGAGCCTTCGGGACGACTGGGCGTCAGGACTCGCTGCGCCGGGCCCGCAGGGCCGCGCCCTTGGCGTGCGCCTGGTCGCGCAGCTCGGCCTGGAAAGCGGTCATCCGCTCCCGCAGCCCCGCGGCATACCCACCGTCGCCGGCGGCGAGGATGCGCACGGCCAGCAGGCCCGCGTTGCGGGCCCCGCCGATCGAGACCGTCGCGACCGGCACACCGGCCGGCATCTGCACGATCGACAGCAGGGAGTCCATGCCGTCGAGGTGCTTGAGCGGCACCGGCACCCCGATCACCGGGAGCGGCGTGACCGACGCGAGCATGCCCGGCAGGTGGGCGGCTCCCCCGGCACCGGCGATGACGACCCGCAGGCCGCGCCCGGAGGCGTTCTGGCCGTAGGCGATCATCTCGTCCGGCATCCGGTGGGCCGACACGACGTCCGCCTCGTAGGGGATGCCGAACTCCTCGAGGGCCTGCGCTGCCAGCTCCATCACCGGCCAGTCGCTGTCGCTGCCCATGACCAGCCCGACGAGGGGCGTGCTCGTGCCGTCTGCCGGTGTGCTCATTCGGTGATCACTCCTGCGAGGTAGTCGGCCGCGTGGCCGGCCCGCTCGCGCAGCTGCGCGAGATCGGTGCCGGAGACGTTGACGTGGCCGATCTTGCGGCCCGGGCGGACGCCCTTGCCGTAGAGGTGGACCTTGACCCCCGGGTCGCGCGCCATGACGTGCCGGTAGGCGGGGTAGAGCTCGGGGTAGTCGCCGCCGAGCACGTTCGCCATGACCGTGTGCGGCTCGCGCGGGGTGGGGGCGCCCAGCGGCAGGTCGAGCACGGCCCGCAGGTGCTGCTCGAACTGGCCGGTCACCGCCCCGTCCATCGACCAGTGCCCGCTGTTGTGCGGGCGCATGGCCAGCTCGTTGACGACGTATGCCGCGGCGCCGCTCCCAGCGTCGCGCACCTCGAACATCTCCACGGCGAAGACCCCCGTGACGCCGAGCTGCTCGGCGATCCGCAGGCCCGCCTCGGTGGCCACGGCGGCCAGCGTCGGGTCGAGGTCGGGAGCGGGGGCCAGCACCTCGGTGCAGATGCCGTCGGTCTGGACGGTCTCCACGACCGGCCACGCCGCGGCCTGGTTGGACGGGCTGCGGGCGATGAGCACGGCGAGCTCGCGGACGAAGTCGACCTTCTCCTCGAGGAGCAGCCCGTCGGCGAGGGGACCCTCGGTGCCGACGGCTTCCAGCCAGTCGCGCACCTCGGCGACCGAGCCGACGACGCGGACTCCCTTGCCGTCATACCCACCGCGCGGGGTCTTGGCCACCACGGGCCAGCCGACGCGCGACGCGAACGCCTCGACCTCGTCGGCGGTGCGCGCCCTCGCCCAGGCCGGGCAGGCCACCCCGATCTCGGTGAGCCGCTCGCGCATCGCCAGCTTGTCCTGCGCGAAGCGCAGCGCCTCGGGGGTCGGGTGCACCGGGATGCCCTCGGCGACCAGGGCGGCGAGGACGTCGGAGGGGACGTGCTCGTGGTCGAACGTGACCACGTCGCACTCCCGCGCGAACGCCAGCACCGCGTCGAGATCGGTGTGGTCACCCACCGGCGCGGACGGGATCACCTGCGCCGCAGCCGCATCGGGCGCCTCCGCGAGCACGCTCAGGCTGATCGCGAGCTCGGCCGCCGGGGCGGCGCACATCCGGGCGAGCTGACCGCCCCCGACGATGCCGACGACCGGGAAGCCTCCGGGGGCGCGCTGCGGTGACGTCACGCCGCGAGGATATCGGCCCCTCGCCCGGCCCCCGGGGCGGGGCATCGCCCGAACGGTGGTCCTGCCCGACCGTGGAGCACATGGAGGCGCCGGGCGCGGATAGGCTCCTCGGGTGCCCGGAAGCCCCTCCCTCGTCGACCGCCTGCGCGGGACCGTCGACGTCCTCTACCGCGAGATGATCAAGTTCGGGATCGTCGGCGCGGTCGCCTTCGTCATCGACCTGGGGTTGTTCAACATCCTGCGCGCCACCGTGCTGTCCGGTTACGGCAACGGCCCGCTCTCGCGTGCCGTGGTGGCGACCATCATCTCGGCCGCCGTCGCGACCTGTGTGGCGTGGATCGGCAACCGGGCGTGGACCTTCCGGCACCGGCGCAACCGGCCCGTGCACCACGAGGCGCTGCTGTTCGCGCTCACGAACGGCGTCGCGCTGCTCATCCAGGCCGGGTGCGTCGGCTTCTCGCACCACTTCCTGGGCCAGGAGAGCCTGGTCGTCGAGAACCTCGCGAAGCTGGTCGGCATCGGTCTCGGCACCTTGTTCCGCTTCTGGGCCTACCGCCGGTTCGTCTTCAGCCACGAGCCGCTTTCCGACACCTCACCGCTGGCCGAGCACCACCAGCGCTGAGCGGGGGTCAGTCGGCTTCGCTGAGGAACAGCGCGAAGATCGCCGGCTGGGCCTGGATCAGCTCGAGCCGGCCGCCGTTGGACTCGGCGAGGTCGCGGGCCAGGGCCAGGCCGAGGCCGGTGCCCGTCGTCGTGACCGAGCGCTCGAAGATGTGGGGCGCGATCGTGGCGGGCACGCCCTCGCCCTGGTCGCTCACCTCCACGACGACGGAGGGCCCACTGCGGCGGGCGTGCAGGTCGACGGTGCCCCGGCCGTGGGCGAGCGAGTTCTCGAGCAGCGTGGAGAGCACCTGGGAGAGGTCGACGGGCTTGGCCTGCACGACCAGCCCGCGCTCGCCGTGCACCCGCACGCTGCGCCGGGCCTGCTCGAAGGCCGGCTGCCACTCGCGCTGCAGGGCCGCGATGACCGAGTCGAGCGACACGGTGGCCTTGGACTCGTCCCCACTCCGGCGGGTGCGCGACATCAGGTCGTCGACGACACGGGTGAGCCGTTCGACCTGGTCCATCGCGATGTTCGCCTCCTCCTGCACGACCTCGAGGTCGTCGGTGGCGGCGATCTCCTCGAGCCGCATCAGCAGGGCGGTCAGCGGGGTGCGCAGCTGGTGGGAGGCGTCGGAGGCGAAGTCGCGCTCGGAGGCGAGCGACTTGGTCAGCCGCTGGGCGCTGCGCGACAGCACCTCGGAGACCTGGTCGAGCTCGGCGATTCCCGAGTGCAGCGGCTGGATCCGGGACTCACCGGCACCGAGTCGTTCGGCGCGGTCGGCGAGCAGCGTCATCGGCAGGGCCAGCCGGCGGGCCTGCTGGGTGGCGACGAACACCCCCGCGGCCAGCGCCAGGGCCGCCAGGCCCACCACGATGAGGACCAGCCGCAGCGAGGTCGAGGACGGGGTGCCCTGGTCGAGCCACTGGGCCACCGGGCCCTTGCCGTTCACGGTGGCGTTCCAGATCGCGATGACGACCGGCGCCATGGTGATGAGGATGGCCAGGCCCACCGCGAGCACGGTGGAGCGGATCAGCTGCTGCCGCATGGTCAGCGGTCAGATCTCGTCGCCGCGCTCGAACCGGAAGCCGACCCCGCGGACAGTGGCGATGTAGCGCGGCTGCGCGGCGTCGTCGCCGAGCTTCCGGCGCAGCACGGAGATGTGCATGTCGAGCGTCTTGGTCGACCCGAACCACGCGGTCTCCCAGATCTCGCGCATCAGCTGCTCGCGCGAGACGACCTTGCCCTGCTCGCGCACCAGCACCCGGAGCAGGTCGAACTCCTTGGCGGTGAGCTGCAGCTCCTCCTCCTTGAACCACGCCCGCCGACCCTCGGGGTCGATGCGCACGAGCTCATGCGCCGACGGGGCGTCGGTGGGGTTGCGCCGCAGCAGGGCGCGCACCCGGGCGAGCAGCTCGGCCAGGCGGAACGGCTTGGTGACGTAGTCGTCGGCGCCGGCGTCGAGGCCGACCACCGTGTCGACCTCGTCGGCGCGGGCGGTGAGGATCAGCACGGGCACCGTACGGCCCTCGGCCCGGATGCGTCGGCACACCTCCAGCCCGTCCACGTAGGGCAGACCGAGGTCGAGGACGACCAGGTCGGGGTTCTCCGCCGACGCCTCGAGGGCGGCCCGCCCGTCGGCGCGCACATCGACGTCGTAGCCCTCTCGCCGCAGTGCGCGGGCGAGCGGCTCGGAGATGGCGGGGTCGTCCTCAGCGAGGAGCACACGGGTCATGGGGGTGATGCTATGTACAACGGCCCCCCGCTAGCGACCGGGCCACGCAGGTCGGCGTTTCTCGTTGAACGCGGCGACACCCTCGGCGCGGTCAGCGGAGAAGGCCGTGGCCGCCCAGCGCTCGTCCTCCAGGCGCAGCCCGGAGGCCAAGTCGGTGTCGTAACCCTCCCGCATCGCGGCCTTGGCGTTGCGGATCCCGACCGGCGAGTGACCGGCGATCAGGGTGGCGAGCTCGAGCGCGCGGTCGCGCGCCGACCCCGCGGGCACCACCTCGTCGACGGCGCCGAGACGGAAGGCGTCGTCCGCGGCATACCGCTGCGCCGTGAAGATCATCTGCGCGGCCCGGGACCAGCCCACCCGCCTGGTCAGCAGCTGGGTGCCGCCCCCGCCGGGGATGACGCCGACGCTCACCTCGGGGAGTCCGACCACGGCGTCCGCGCCGCACACCACGAGGTCGCAGGACAGCGCGATCTCGAAGCCGCCACCGAGGGCGTAGCCGTCGACTGCGGCGATCGCGGGCACCGGGAGGTCCAGGACGCCCCGGTAGGCCGCCTGGGCCAGCGGCCGCTGCGCCCTCAGGTCGTCGTCGCTGAAGGAGTTGCGCTCCTTGAGGTCGGCTCCGACGCAGAACGCCTTCGGGTGGCTCGAGGAGACCACGACGGCCCGGACGTCCGGCTCCTGCGCCAGGGCGGTCGTGGCGGCGGCGATGGCCCGGGCCATGGCGGTGGAGACCGCGTTCATCGCCTCGGGACGGTCGAGGACCAGCTCGGCGACGTACCCGCCCTCCCCGTGGCGTTCGGTGCGGACGAGGTCTGCGGTCATGAGGAGGCCTTTCGGGCAGGGGCAGGGGTCTGGCGGCCGCCGGTCGAGCGGCGCAGCTCACTCGGGGTGACCTGCCCGATGCCGCGCAGGGTGCGACGGCGCAGCGCGGTGGTCTCGAAACCCGACACGGCAGCCAGCGACTGGGCCAGCGCGTCGTCGACGAGCACTCCCCCGCCCGGCGCGACGCTGGTCAGCCGCGCGGCCCGGTTGACCGTCGTGCCGAACACGTCACCCAGCCGTGACAGCACCGGCCCGACCGCCATCCCGACCCGGACGTCCGGGAGGAGGTCGTCGGCCTCCATCGTCTCGACCAGGTCGAGGGCCACCGCCGCCGCGGGGGCCGCGCCGATCGTGACGAAGAGGATCTCGTCGCCCACGGTCTTGATGACGCGGCCGCCGTGCGCGGTGACGATGTCGGTCGCCAGGGCCTCGAAGCGCTGCACCATCACGGCCAGCTGGCGCTCGGTCATCCGGCGCACCAACGAGGTGAAGTTCACCAGGTCGGCGAACCCGACGACCCGACGCACCCCCTGGTCGGACTGCTCGGGGTCTGCGTCGGCGAGCATGCGCGAGATGGCGGCGGTGAGGTGCCGGCGCCAGGCGTAGATGAGCAGCGGCTCCAGCTCGTCGGCCATGTCGGTGAGCTTGCGGGCCGCGGCCTCCGCGGCGGAGAGGTCGGGGACCGCTCGGGCATCCGCCTCGTCGAGGGCGGCCTCGAGCCCCGGCTCGGCGAGGGCCTCGGCCATCAGCTGGGTCTGCCAGACCGCCAGCCGGTCGGTGGTGCGGGCGAACGCGCGGGTCATCGCGAGCGCGGTGGTCTCGTCGAGCTCCTGCTCACGCACCAGCCGGGCGACGGCCATCAGGGCCATCTGGTCGGCCTCGGTGAACATCGCGTCGTCGTCCTCGACGTTGGGGAAGCCCAGCGCGTGCCAGAACTTGCGCGCCGAGAGCAGCGAGACCTCGGCGCCGCGGGACACGTCCCGGCGGGCCATCGTGGCCGGCTTGCCCAGCAGGCGCGCCTCGAGGTCGTCGGGGCGCAGTGCCGCGAAGTCCTCCGGGCGCACCACGCGGTGCCGGCCAACCTCGCTCACGCTACGAACCCTAGCCAGTGGACGGGCGCACGTGGACCACGTCACCGGCGGCGACCGGATACTCCGTGCCCGCGCTGGCGACCACGAGCCGACCCTCGTCGTCGACGCCGACGGCGCGCACCCGGCGCACCTCGCCACCGGCCACGTGTAGCTCCACCTCGCGCCCCACGGTGAGGCAGGCGCTGCGGTATGCCGCGTGCACCCGGGAGCGGTCGGCGCCAGTGCCACTGAGCGCGGCGTGCCAGCGCGCGAGGTGGGTGAGCACGGCGACCACGAGGCGCTCGCGGCTGACGTCGGGCGCCCCGGCGAGCCGCAGCGACGTGGCGGTGTCGACGGGCAGCTCGGCACGGTCCTGGTCGACGTTGACACCGAGACCGACCACGATCCCGGTGGGCTGGAGCTCGCACAGGATGCCGCAGACCTTGCGCTCGGCGTCGGCGGGCAGGAGCACGTCGTTGGGCCACTTGAGGCCGGCCTCGACCCCGGCCACCTCGGCGAGGGCGTCGCGGACCGCGAGACCCGTGGCCAACGGCATCCAGGCGCGGCCCTGGTCGGGCGCCGGCACGAGCACCGAGAGCGTCACCGAGGTGTGCGCCGGGGTGTCCCAGACCCGCCCGAGCCGGCCACGACCGGCCTGCTGGTGGTCCGTGACCACCACCCGCCACGGCTCGGCGAGGCGCGCCGCCTCGAGGTTGGTGGAGCCGAGCTCCGGGTGGACGTCGACCCCCGTCCACGGCTGGCCCGGCGTGACCAACGCCTCGTGCAATGCCTCACGGTCGAGCGATTCGCGCATGCGGGCAAGGCTAGGCTCGCCGGCATGGCGCAGACCACCGATCCCGTCGCCGATCCGCTCTCCGTGGGCGGCACCGACGTCCCCGATCCCGACTCCGGCATCGACATCCACTCGACCGCGGGCAAGCTGGCCGACCTCAAGCGTCGCGTCGCCGAGGTCGCCCACGCGGGGTCGGAGCGCGCCGTCGAGAAGCAGCACGCGCGGGGCAAGAAGACCGCCCGCGAGCGGCTCGAGCTGCTGCTCGACGAGGGGTCGTTCGTCGAGATGGACAAGTACGCGCGGCACCGCTCCACGGCGTTCGGGCAGGAGGCCAACCGCCCCTACGGCGACGGCGTGGTCACCGGCTACGGCACCGTCGACGGGCGCACCGTCGCGGTCTTCGCGCAGGACTTCACCGTCTTCGGCGGGTCGCTGGGCGAGGTGTTCGGCGAGAAGATCTGCAAGGTCATGGACTTCGCCATGAAGGTCGGCTGCCCCGTCGTCGGCCTCAACGACTCCGGTGGCGCCCGCATCCAGGAGGGCGTGGTCTCGCTCGGCCTCTACGGCGAGATCTTCCGCCGCAACGTCCACGCGTCCGGGGTGATCCCGCAGATCTCGCTGATCATGGGGCCCTGCGCCGGTGGTGCGGTCTACTCCCCCGCCGTCACCGACTTCACCGTGATGGTCGACCAGACCTCCCACATGTTCATCACCGGCCCCGAGGTCATCAAGACCGTGACCGGTGAGGACGTGTCGTTCGAGGACCTCGGCGGCGCACGGGCGCACAACACCAAGTCCGGTGTCGCCCACTACATGGGCTCCGACGAGCAGGACGCCATCGACTACGTCAAGGAGCTGCTCTCCTACCTGCCGTCCAACAACCTCGAGGAGCCACCGTCGTTCGCCGACGACTCCGAGCTCCCGTCGCTCGAGGTGACCGACGAGGACCGCGAGCTGGACACGCTCATCCCGGACAGCGCCAACCAGCCCTACGACATGAAGGTCGTGATCGAGCACGTCGTCGACGACGGCGAGTTCCTCGAGGTGCAACCGCTGTTCGCCCCCAACATCGTCGTCGGCTACGGGCGGGTCGAGGGCCGCTCCGTCGGGGTCGTCGCCAACCAGCCGATGCAGTTCGCCGGCACCCTCGACATCGACGCCTCCGAGAAGGCGGCCCGGTTCGTGCGCACCTGCGACGCGTTCAACATCCCGGTGCTCACCTTCGTCGACGTGCCCGGCTTCCTGCCCGGCACCGACCAGGAGTGGGACGGCATCATCCGCCGCGGCGCCAAGCTCATCTACGCCTACGCCGAGGCAACCGTCCCGCTGGTCACCGTGATCACCCGCAAGGCCTACGGCGGCGCGTACGACGTGATGGGGTCCAAGCACCTCGGGGCCGACATCAACCTGGCCTGGCCGACCGCCCAGATCGCGGTGATGGGTGCACAGGGCGCGGTGAACATCCTCTACCGCCGCCAGCTCGCGGCCGCCGCCGACGCCGGCGAGAACGTCGACGAGGCCCGGGCCCGGTTCATCGCCGAGTACGAGGACACCCTGGCCAACCCCTACATCGCGGCCGAGCGCGGCTACGTCGACACCGTCATCACCCCGTCGAACACGCGCATGAACGTCACCAAGGCGCTGCGGGCGCTGCGCACCAAGCGCGAGACCCTCCCGCCCAAGAAGCACGGGAACATCCCACTGTGACCTCGTCGCAGGCTCCGAGCTCAGGGGCACCCGCCCCGGTGACCTCCTCGCAGGCTCCGAGCTCAGGGGGACCCGGCCCGGTGACCTCCTCGCAGGCTCCGAGCTCAGGGGGACCCGGCCCGGTGAGCACGGACGGCCCTTCGACGGACCGACCGCTGCGGCTGGTCCGTGGCGACGCGACGCCCGAGGAGGTGGCCGCGGTCCTGGCGGTGCTGACCGCGGTCTCGGGCGGCAGCGCCGAGCCGGCCCCGCGGCATACCTCCCAGTGGGCGTCGCGCGAGCGGGCGGTGCGCCGCCCCCTCAGCCCCGGCCCCGGCGCCTGGCAGTCCTCCGCCTGGCGCTGACCCCCGCCCCCCCCGTCGCTATCTCATGCAAAAGGCGAGTTAGCGCCGCACCTGGCACGGATCCTCCCCGCCCCCCGTCGCTATCTCATACAAAAGGCGAGTCAGCGCCGCACTTGGCACGGGTCCTCCCGCTCCCCCGTCATGCCACGAGGCCGCGCCACGGGAAGTGACGACGCCATGAGTCGTCGAGCACCGACGGCACCGGTAGGCCGTGCGAGGTCAGCTGCGCGTGCAGTGTCGCCACGGTCGCGCCCGGCGTCTCGAAAAGGTCCTCGGCCCGCAGGACGATCACGGTCCACCCGCGTCGCACCAGGTCTGCACGGCGAGCCTCGTCGAGCAGCTTCTGCTCGGGATCCTCGTGCCAACGTCCGTCGTACTCGATCGCGATTCGCAGGTCTGGGAACGAGAGATCGAGGCGATATCGCACCGTGCCGTCAGGCCGCCGCAGGGCATGGTTCACCTCCGGCTCGGGCAGTCCAGCCAGCACCATGAGCAGGCGCATCCGGGTTTCGGTGCTGGAGTCGACCCTGTCCCGGCACAGCAGCGCCGCCTGCCGCGCCAGCCGTCGCCCCTGCCCCGGGTACCGGTCAGTCGCGGTCAGGAGGTCGGTCTGGGTGGTGACCCGTCGGCGCACCAGCTGGTCCGCGCAGGCGGTGAGCTCGACGAGGTCCAGCGGTCGCGCGAGGTGCAGAACGGTTTGCTCCGGACTGGTCACGGGAAGCCCATGCCTTCGCACGTCCTTGGCGAACTCATCGTTGAACCGGTGCACCTTGATGCCAGGCAGCGCGCAGGAAACGGCCCGGTTGAAAGCCACGTGCACGTTGGGGTCGTCGGGGACCGCGCCGCCCCAGAGCTTCGCGGCGGTGTGGTGGCTGAAGACGGCATCCGACGGCAGGATCCGCAGGGCCGCTCGGCACGTGACCACGAGCGTGTCCGGGATCGCCGACGAGATGTAGACGTTGGGGAACACCTTCCGGAACGACGGCCCCCGCAGGGCGCGATCGCTGAGGCCGGCGGCGCGCGCCTCGGCATGGATGAAGGGCTGTGACACGTCCAGGGCGGAAGGCATCCACCCACTGTGCCGCCGCCGATGGGCGCGCCGAACCTTGTCCACAGCTTGTATGCCGTGGCGCGGCAAGAGCGGCGCTAACTCGCCTTTTGCATGAGTTAGCGACAGGAGCGGGAGGCCCGCGCGGCGCTAACTCGCCTTTTGCATGAGATAGCGACAGGAGCGGGAGGACCGCGCGGCGCTAACTCGCCTTTTGCATGAGATAGCGACAGGGGCGGGTCAGTCGAGCTCGGTGCCGGCGGCGCGGCGGCGGGCCACGGTGTCGCGCAGCTCGGCGGCCTCGACCTCGACCAGGCAACCGGCGGCGAGCACGCGGTCGGCGGCCTCGAGGTCGCCCATGAAGGCGCGGAACGTCTCCGGAACGGTGATCTCGTGGTCGGGCCGTGACACCACCTCGATCGCGTCAGCGGGCCGCACCGTGCCGCCGGTCACGACGGACAGGTAGGCGCCAGTACGCCCCACCTCGGTGAACCGCTTGATCCATCCCCGCTCCCCCATCCGCGCCGCGAACGTCGCGCACGGGATGCGCGGCCCGCACACCTCCAGCACGACCTCGTCCCCGACCGCCCAGCGCTCCCCCACGAGCGCCCCGTCGACGTCGAACCCGGCGGTGGTGAGGTTCTCGCCGAACATGCCGTGCGGCAGCTCGCGACCCAGCCGCTCGCCCCACCAGTCGAGCTCCTCGCGGGCGAACGCGTAGACCGCCTGGTAGTCGCCGCCGTGGTGCCGGGTGTCCCCCAGGAAGTCGCCCTCGACGCCACTGCCGAGTCCGCCCCGCTTCGGACCGGGGGCGCGAAGGACGGCCGACTCGACCGGGCGCTTGGCGATCCCGGTCACGCCGACCTTCTTGGCCGTGCTGGGCTCGGCGCGACCGATGTTGAGCGACAGCAGGTGGGCTCCCATGGGACCAGCCTAGGGAGGCAGCGCAAGGACTTTTGGACGGCATGGCCAGCCGTCACCGGGCGAGCCGTCGTCAGCCGTCACCGGGCGAGCCGTCGTCAGGGCGCTGGGGTACCTTCGCCACCGTGAGCACCGAGACCAGCGCCGTCCGACCCGCGACCGACATCGACCGGATCGCCGACGACTACCTCACCAAGCTCGCCGAGCTCAGCCCCATCGCCGCCACCTACTTCGGCATCCCCGGCCACGACGAGGAGCTCGACGACTTCTCGCCCGCCGGCCACGAGGCGCACGCCGAGCTGCGGGCCGAGACCCTGGCCGCACTGGACCGGGCCACCCCTGTCGACGACATCGACCGGGTCACCCTCGCGGCGATGCGCGAGCGCCTCGGGCTGGAGGACGAGACCCACCGCGCGGGACTCGACGAGATGGCCCTCAACGTCATCGCGTCGCCGTTGCAGTCGATCCGCGGCTGCTTCGACCTGATGCCCACGGCCACCGACGAGGACTGGGGCACCCTCAGCCGCCGGCTCGAGCGCGTGCCGGACGCGCTCGCCGGGTGGAAGGTCAGCCTGCTGTCAGCGTCGGCCAAGGGCAACATCGCGCCGCGGCGCCAGGTCGAGGCCTGCATCGCGCAGTGCGCCGACCTCGTCACCGACGACGGCTACTTCGCGACGCTGGTCGCCGAGGCCCGGCTCGCCGCCGATGGCGGTCCGGGTGAGCTCGCGGACGCCACCAGGGAGACCCTGACGGCGGCGGCAGAGGGAGCCCGCTCCGCCTACGCCGAGCTGGGCGGCTGGCTCAGGGAGCACCTGCTCGACGACGCTCCCGTGGAGGACGCCTGTGGAGCCGAGCGCTACGCGCTGCTGTCCCGGGCCTTCCTGGGGGCCGAGGTCGACCTCGCCGAGACCTATGCCTGGGGCCAGGAGGAGGTCGCCCGCATCACCGCCGAGATGGAGGCGGTCGCCGACCAGATCAAGCCCGGCAGCACGGTGCAGGAGGCGATCGCCGCCCTCAACGCCGACCCGGCCTACCAGCTGCACGGCACCGACGAGCTCAAGGCGTGGATGCAGGAGCGGGCCGACGAGGCGATCGCAGAGCTGGCCGACACCCACTTCGACATCCCCGACCCCGTGCGCACCATCGAGTGCCTGATCGCCCCCACGCAGACCGGCGGCATCTACTACACGCCTCCCTCGGAGGACTTCTCCCGCCCGGGTCGGATGTGGTGGGCGGTCCCCAAGGGCGTCACCGAGTTCGGCACCTGGAAGGAGCTCACCACCGTCTACCACGAGGGCGTGCCGGGCCATCACCTCCAGATCGCCCAGACCGTGTTCCGGTCGGACCAGCTCAACAACTGGCGTCGCATGGTCGCCTGGACCTCGGGCCAGGGTGAGGGCTGGGCCCTCTACGCCGAGCGGCTCATGGACGAGCTCGGCTACATGGACGACCCCGGCAACAAGATGGGCCTGCTCGACAGCCAGTCCCTGCGGGCCGCCCGCGTGGTCATCGACATCGGCGTGCACTGCGGGTTCGAGGCGCCGGCCGAGGTGGGTGGCGGCCCGTGGACCTACGACAAGGCGTGGCAGTACCTCACCTCCCACGCCAACCAGGACGAGGCGTGGCTGCGCTTCGAGCTCGACCGCTACCTCGGTTGGCCCGGGCAGGCGCCGTCCTACAAGATCGGCGAGCGACTCTGGATGCAGCTGCGCGACCAGGTGGCCGAGCGCGAGGGAGCGACCTTCTCGCTCAAGGACTTCCACCGCCGCTCCCTCGACATCGGCGGGGTCGGCCTCGACACCCTGCGGGCCGCCGTGCTGGGCGAGCTGTCCGGCGACGTCGCCTGACCTGACGAGACGGGTCGTCCTGGGTCGGCCCCAGCCTGACAGGATGGGTGCGTGGGAACAGCCGGCGCGATCGTCGCCATCATCGGGACCGTCATCGTCGTCGCGGGATTCGCGCAGCGGTTGCGGGTGGCCGCACCGTTGGCGTTGCTCGTCGTGGGGGTGGCGGCCAGCTACGTGCCCTGGTTCGACAACCCCGAGCTGAGCTCGGAGGTCGTCCTCGTCGGTCTCCTGCCACCGTTGTTGTATGCCGCGGCGATCCGCACGTCGCTGGTCGACTTCCGGGCCAACCTGTTCCCGATCCTCGGCCTGTCGGTGGGACTGGTGCTGTTCACCGCAGCGGGCGTCGGGCTGGTCAGCTACTGGATCCTGGGCGTGCCCTTCGCGGTCGCCTTCGCCCTGGGCGCGATAGTCGCACCCCCGGATGCCGTGGCCGCCACCGCCGTCGCCCGCCGGATCGGCCTGCCACGGCGGATCGTGACGATCCTCGAGGGCGAGTCGCTGGTCAACGACGCCACTGCCCTGGTTTCCCTGCGCACCGCCATCGCCGCCTTCCCCCTGGCGGCGGCCGCGGTCGGCGGGCACACCGACAAGGTGACCCTGGGATCGGTCGCCCTCGACTTCACCCGCGCCGTCGTGCTCGGGGTGGGCTTCGGGGTCGTCGTCGGCCTGGTCATCGCCTACGTGCGGCGCAAGGTCACCGAGTCGGCGATCGACACCTCGATCTCGTTCATCGTGCCCTACCTGGCCTACCTGCCCGCCGAGAAGCTGCACGGGTCGGGGGTGCTGGCCGTCGTCGTGGCCGGGCTGCTGCTCGGGCACAAGTCGCCGATCGTGCAGAACGCCTCGTCGCGGGTCAGCGAGCGGATCAACTGGAGCACCATCCAGTTCATCCTCGAGAACGTCGTGTTCCTCATGCTCGGCCTGCAGATGCGGCGACTCGTCTCCGACGCCAGCGAGACCGGCCCCGGCTGGGGCACGATCGTGGCCACCTGCCTGGCCGTGCTCGCGACCGTGATCATCCTGCGGCCGATCTGGGTCTTCCCGTTCAAGTGGGTGCAGCACCGGTTCATGGAGGGTGAGGGCAAGTTCCACCCCAAGGCTGCCGCGGTCATCTCGTGGGCCGGCATGCGCGGCGTCGTCACCCTCGCCGCCGCCTTCGCACTGCCGGCCGAGACCCCGCAGCGCTCGACCCTGGTCCTCGCAGCCATGGCCGTCACGGTCGCCACCCTCCTCCTGCAGGGCCTGTCCCTCCCCTGGCTGGCCAAGACCCTCGGCGTGCGGGGTCCCGACCCCCGCGAGGACGCCCTCCAGGAGGCGACCATCCTGCAGTCGTCCGTGGCCGCCGGGCTCAAGGCCCTGGAAGAGCACGACGACGTCGACGGCGAGATCATCGAGACGCTGCGAAGCCGCGCCGAGAACCGCACCAACATCGTCTGGGAGCGGCTCGGGCAGGGTCGGGCCGACGCGGTGGAGACGCCGAGCGCGACCTACCGTCGGGTGCGGATGATCATGCTCGACGCGGAGCGCACCGAGCTGTTGCGGATCCGCGACGCCGGCACCGTCGACCAGGAGGTCCTGGGCCACGTCTTCGCCCAGCTCGACATCGAGGAGTCGATGCTCGACCGCATCGAGGAGCGCTCCGACGAGCTCCGCGAGGACCCCTTGCTGCCGCCCGAGCGGGCCGAGGACGAGTGCGAGCACCTGGCGTCGCACCACGACCGGTTCGTCGCCCCGACCAGTCCGCACGGTTGTGAGGAGTGCCTGCGCGACGGCACCACCTGGGTGCACCTGCGGCTCTGCCTCGACTGCGGGCACGTGGGGTGCTGCGACTCCTCGCCGCAGAAGCACGCGTCCGCGCACTTCCGCGAGGACCGCCACCCGGTGATGCGCAGCTTCGAGCCGGGCGAGTCGTGGCGCTGGTGCTTCGTCGACGAGCAGCTCGGCTGAGCCGCCCCCGGGGTGCCGGGGTCGGTAGCCTCGCCTCGTGACCCACCTCGTCCTCGCCTCCGCCTCCCCCGCCCGTCGCAAGCTGCTCGTCGCCGCCGGTCTCGAGCCCAGCATCGTCGTCAGCTCGGTGGACGAGCCGGCCGTGACCGCGGCCGCCCAGGAGACGTATGGCGAGCTGGTCGCCGAGGACGTCGCACTGGTGCTCGCGCGGGCCAAGGCCGAGGACGTCGCCGACCAGATCGACGACGCCGTGGTGATCGGCTGCGACTCGGTCCTCGACCTCGACGGGCAGATCCACGGCAAGCCGTCGTCCGCAGCCGAGGCGATCTCGCGGTGGAGCCGGATGCGGGGCCGCTCCGGCGTGCTGCACACCGGGCACTGGGTGGTCGACACCCGGGCCGAGGCCGATGGCGGCACCGGCGCCACCCTCGGCGCGACCGCGTCGACGACGGTGCACTTCGCCAAGCTGACCGACGACGAGATCGAGGCCTACGTCGCGACCGGCGAGCCGCTGCGGGTGGCGGGCGCGTTCACCCTCGACGGGCTGGGTGGTCCGTTCGTCACCGGCATCGAGGGCGACCCCAGCAACGTCGTCGGCCTGTCACTCCCCCTGCTGCGCGAGCTGCTCTCGGAGCTCGGGCTGGCCTGGCACGACCTGCGCACGTCGGCGCACCGGGGCGCGCAGGGGCGCCGCGACACCTGACCCACGCGGCGCACCGACGTGCTGAGCGGACCCGAGGCCGCGCCGGCTGCGCTGAGGGGCGCAACCCGTCGGCGGCCACTGCACGTCGCAGCTCCGCGGCGTGCTCGGAGTCAGACCGGCGGGATGTCGCGGCGCTTGGTCGCGAAGTGCCGCTCGCGCGCCTTGGCGTAGCGCAGCCGGAGCAACAGCTCCGCGCGCAGCGCGTCGGCCTCGATGACCTGGTCGAGGACGAGGTCGGCGGCGAGCCGCTCGAGGTCGACGTCCTCCTCGTACTCGCGCCGCATGTCCTGGACGAACTGCTCCCGCTCGGCCGGGTCGTCGATGGCGGCGATCTTGTTGGCGTAGACCGCGTTGACGGCCGCCTCCGGTCCCATCACCGCGATCCGCGCGGTCGGCAGGGCGATCGTGGCGTCCGGCCCGAAACCGGGGCCGCCCATCGCATAGAGCCCGGCGCCATACGCCTTGCGGACGATCACGCAGAACTGCGGCACCGTCGCGGACGACACGGCCGAGACCATCTTGGCGCCGTGCCGGATGATGCCGCCGCGCTCGACCTCGGAGCCGATCATGAAGCCCGGCACGTCGGCGAGGTAGACCAGCGGGATCGAGTAGGCGTCGCACAGCCAGATGAACCGCGCGGCCTTGTCGGCGCTGTCCGTGAAGAGCACGCCGCCCTTGACCGCGGAGTTGTTCGCGACGATGCCGACCGTCTCACCCGACATCCGGCCGAAGCCGATCACCAGCTCGGGCGCGAAGAGGGGCTTGATCTCGAAGAACGACTCGTCGTCGACGAGCCCGTCGATGACCTCGTGGATGTCGAACGGCTGGCTCTCCCGCTCGGGCACGGTGTGCCGGGTCAGCGGGGTGGACGGCTCCTCGGGCGCGTAGCTCGGCAGCTCGGAGCGCCACGAGGTCGGCAGGTAGGAGAAGTAGAGCCGGGCCATCTCGATGGCCTCGGCGTCGTCGGAGACGAGCAGGTCGCCGACCCCGGACACGGTGCAGTGCATCCGCGCGCCGCCCATGTCCTCGAGCGAGACCTTCTCCCCCACCACCATCTCCGCCATGCGCGGGCTGCCGAGGTACATCGACGCGTTGCCCTCGACCATGATGATCAGGTCGGTGAACGACGGGATGTAGGCGCCACCCGCGGCGCTCGGACCGAACAGGCAGCAGATCTGCGGCACCTTGCCGGACAGCGCGACCTGGTTGTGGAAGATCCGGCCCGCGCCGCGACGCCCGGGGAACATCTCGACCTGGTCGGTGATCCGCGCACCTGCGGAGTCGACGAACCAGAAGACCGGCAGCTCCTCGCGCAGCGCGAGCTCGGTGGCCCGGACGATCTTCTCGACGGTGCGCGACCCCCACGACCCCGCCTTGACGGTGGGGTCGTTGGCGATGACGACCGCGGGCCGGCCGTCGACCGTGCCGCGGCCGGTGACGACACCGTCCGCCGGCAGCCCGGTGGCCATCGCGTTGGCGTAGCGGCCGTCCTCGACGAAGCTCCCCTCGTCGAACAGCAGCGCGATGCGCTCACGCACATAGAGCTTGCCCTGGTCGTCGAGCTTCGCCTGCGCCTTCTCGGGCGCCGAGGCCGAGGCCCGGTATGCCGTCGCGAGCCGCTCGCGGACGTCCGTCACCTTGGGGTCGGTGCCGCCGTCGGCGCCGACCGCGAAGGGGCTGGGCTCGGGCTGGTCCGGTGCAGTGGTGGTCACCCCGACACCCTCTCGCACGTCGGTGGGCTCGGCACTCATGCGGTGGGCAGGCCGAGGTGTCGGGCGATGACCATGCGCTGCACCTCGGAGGTGCCCTCGCCGATCTCGAGGATCTTGGCGTCGCGGTAGAAGCGGGCCACGGGGTACTCCTCCATGAACCCGTTGCCCCCGAAGACCTGGGTGGCGATGCGGGTCGCGGTCACCGCCGCCTCGGTCGAGTAGAGCTTGCAGATCGCGGCGGCCTGCTTGACCTCCTGGACCGAGCGACGGCCGTGCTCGAGCTCGTCCTTGAGCCACGCCGCCTTGTAGGTCAGCTGGCGCGAGGCCTCGACCATGACCGCGAGGTCGGCGATCTGGAACGACACGCCCTGGTTGACGCCGATCGGCTTGCCGAACGCCTTGCGGGTCTTGGCGTACTCGGTGGTCTCCTCGAGCATCCGCTGGCTCATGCCGACGGCGAGCGCGGAGATCGCGATGCGACCGTCGTCGAGGGTCTTGAGGAACTGCTTGAAGCCCTCGCCCTCCTTGCCGAGCAGGTGGTCGGCGGGGACGTGGACGTTCTCGAAGGTCAGGCCGTGGGTGTCGGAGGCGTGCCAACCGAGCTTGTCGTAGGCCGGCTCGACGGTGAATCCCGGTGTGCCGGAAGGGATCATGATCGCGCTGAGCTGGGCGGACCCGTCGTCGTTCGTGCCGGTGCGGGCGGTGACCGTGACCACCGAGGTGATGTCGGTGCCGGAGTTGGTGATGAACGCCTTGGCGCCGTTGACGACCCACTCGTCACCCTCGCGGACCGCCTTGGTGCGGGTGGCGCCGGCGTCGGAACCGGCGTCGGGCTCGGTCAGCCCGAAACCGGCCAGGGCGCGACCGGCCACCAGGTCGGGCAGGAAGCGCTCCTTCTGCTCCTGTGAGCCGTACGTGAGGATCGGGTTGATGCCCAGGCCGACACCCGCCGAGAGCGTGATGCCGATCGACTGGTCGACCCGACCGAGCTCCTCGATCGCGACGCAGAGCGAGGTGAAGTCGCCGTCGTCGCCCATGCCGCCGAACTCCTCCGGCACGACCAGCCCGAACAGCCCGAGGTCACCCATCTTGGGCACCAGGTCGGTCGGGAAGTGGTGGTCCTTGTCCCACTTGGCGATGTGCGGGGCGACCTCCGCCTCGGCGAACTCCCGGACGACCTTCCGGAAGTCCTCGTGCTCCTCGCTCAGCTCGAACATCGCTTCTCCTTGGTGGTGCGCTCCGAGGGTCGCCCGGCCACGCGGCATACAGGGTTGTGGTGCTTGACGTTGACGTAAACGTAAAGCAATACTCGCGGGTATGCCAACCCCCGTAGCCACCGACCTCGATCGGACCTGGACGATCCGGGAGATCGCGGACGAGTTCGCCGTCACGCACCGCACGGTGCGGCACTACGAGGACCTCGGGCTGATCACCCCGGAGCGACGCGGCACGACGCGCGTCTACCACCGCCGGGACCGGACCCGGCTGGCGCTGATCCTGCGCGGCAAGCGGCTGGGCTTCCCGCTCGAGGAGATCCGCACGATCATCGACCTCTACGACCGGCCCCGCGGACGCGCCAGCCAGCTCGAGTACGTGCTGGGACAGATCGACGAGCGCCGGACCGACCTCGAGCAGCGGCGCCGCGACCTCGAGGACGCCATCACCGAGCTCGCCGAGTTCGAGCGCCGTTGCCGGGCCGACCTCGCCCGGCTCTCCTGAGGCGCCCCGCTCGGTCCTGACCGCTCCCCTCCCCGCGAGCCCCGCGGGGACCTAGGCTCGCGGCATGGCCAGCCAGAGCGTGCTCTTCATCGGTGGCACCGGCGTGATCAGCTCGGCCTGCGTGGCCGAGTCGGTCGAGCGGGGGCTCGACGTCACCATCCTCAACCGTGGCACCAGCACCACCCACCCGCCGCACCCGGACGCCGAGGCGCTGGTGGCGGACGTCCGCGACGCAGGCGCGGTGCGGGACGCCCTGGCCGGGCGCGAGTTCGACGTCGTGGTGGACTTCCTGTCGTTCACGCCCGACCAGGTGCAGCAGCAGCTCGACGAGCTCGGCGCCCGCACCGGCCAGTACGTCTTCATCAGCTCGGCCTCGGCCTACCAGACCCCGCCCTCGCGCCTCCCCGTCACCGAGTCGACCCCTCTGCGCAACCCGTTCTGGCAGTACTCCCGCGACAAGATCGCGTGCGAGGACCTGCTCGTGCGCGCCTACCGCGAGGATGCCCTGCCGATGACGATCGTGCGCCCGTCGCACACCTACGACCACACGCTTGCGCCGTTCGGGGGCCGGTGGACCGTCGTCGAGCGGATGCGGCAGGGCAAGGAGGTGCTCGTGCACGGCGACGGCACGTCCCTGTGGACCATCACCCACCACACCGACTTCGCGCGGGCCTTCGTCGGCCTGCTCGGGCGGCGCGAGGCGATCGGCGAGGCCTTCCACATCACCGGTGACGAGGCTCCCAGCTGGAACCGCATCTACACCGACATCGCCGAGGCGGCCGGCGTCGAGCCGAGGTTGGTGCACGTGCCGTCCGACGCGGTCGCCGCTGCCGACGAGGAGCTCGGCGCCAGCCTGCTCGGCGACAAGGCGCACACCATGCTGTTCGACAACAGCAAGATCAAGGCACTGGTGCCCGGGTGGCAGGCCGTCGTGCCGTTCCGCCAGGGCGCCCGCGAGATCGTCGAGTGGCACGACGCCGACCCGGCCCGCAAGGTCGTCGACGCGCGGCTCGACGCGCTCCACGACCGGCTCATCGCGGCCCACCGCGTCTGACCCGCACAGGAGCGTCGGCTAGGTTCGCCGGCGTGGACTGGGACGAGCTGCGCACCCGGATCGTCACGGCCCCGGGCGACGTGGCGCTGGGTGCCCCTGCCCTCACGGTCGCCCTGGTCGCCGCGGTCCTGGCGCTCACGGTCCCGCCCGTCTGGCAGGTCCTGCGCCTGGCCGTGACGCTGGTGCACGAGCTCGGGCACGCCCTGGTCGGGCTGGCCGTGGGGCGACGCTTCACCGGGTTCGTCCTGCGTGGCGACATGTCCGGGCACGCGGTCACGGTCGGCCCGGCGCGCGGCCCCGGCCGGGTCGTCACCACCTGGGCCGGCTACCCGGCGCCCGCCGTCGTCGGCGCGGGCCTGGTCTGGACGGCCGGGCGCGGCTGGGCCGCCCCGGTGCTCACCGTCGTCCTGGTGGTCTGGCTCGTCGTCCTCGTGCGGGTCCGGTCCCTGCTCACCGCCCTGGTCATGCTCGTCGCGATCGCCCTGACCGGCGCGCTGTGGTGGTGGCGAGACGACTCGGTGCAGGCCCAGGTGCTGGTCGCCACCGGCATCGTCCTGCTCGTCGGGGCCTGGCGGCACCTCGGCGCGGTGATGGGGTCCCGCACCCGCGGGAGCGACCCGGCCGTGCTGGCCTCCCTGACCCCGCTGCCTCGGGCGGTGTGGACGGGCTCGTTCGTGCTCGTCTGCGCGGCCGCCTCGGCGCTCGCCGCGGTCGAGGTCGCCGCCGGCTGGCGCTAGCTGCGAGACCGCAGGAACTCGTCGATCTCGGCCGCGGTCGGCGCAGTGGCCGGCCCCTTGCGCGTCACCTTGATCGCACCGGCGGCGTTGGCCCGTTGCGCGGCTGTCTCCCAGTCGTCACCCGCGGCGCGGCAGGCCACCAGCACCCCGGTGTGCGTGTCCCCCGCCCCGTTGGTGTCGACCGGCTCCTGCGGGTAGCCCGGCAGGTAGGCCGCCTCGCCCGGGTTGCCCGAGTCGCCCGCCTCGCCCTGCACGAGGACCCAACAGCCCTTCGGCCCGTCCCGCACGATCGACACCGCTCCCGGGCCCAGCCGCCCCGCGACCGCCACGGTCGCCGCCGCGGGATCGGTCAGTCCGGTGAGCGCGGCCGCCTCGTCGGCGTTGCTGGTCCAGACACGGGTGCGCGCCAGCACCCGCTCGCGCAGGTCGTCGGAGAGGTCGGCGAACGCTGCGCCCGGGTCGAGCACCACCACCACGTCGGGGTCGAGGCCGTCCAACCACTGCACCAACGGGTCGCGGGTCAGCCCGACCAGCGAGAACCCGCTCACGCACACGAGGTCGCCCGCCGAGGGCGCCGAGGTCTGGAGCGACTCGACGCTGATCCGGCGCTCCGCTCCCTGGGTCGTGACGAAGGTCCGCTCGGCACTCGGCTCGACCATGACGAAGCAGATCCCGGTGTCGAGACCGGGCACCGCCGGACTGCTCACGTGCACACCCTCGACGGCCAGCGCAGCCCGCACCAGGTCGCCGTTCGGACCGGTGCCCACGGCTCCCGCCAGGACCGCGTCGGCGCCCGACCGCGCGGCTGCCACGAGGATGTTCACGGCTCCCCCGGCATACCGCGCGTAGGACCGCGCGACCGCGTTGCCTCCCCGGGCCGGCAGGGCATCGACCTCGACCACCTCGTCGACGAGTGCCTGCGCGGTGTGGATGATCCGCGGCCCGCGCGGCTCCGCCTCGTGGGTGGTCATGCTGACGGAGTATGCCGCGTGGCCACCTGCCGCGCCCGCCACGCGCGACTCCCGGGTGCCCGTGCAATGCTGCGAGACATGGCGACCCCTCCCACGACGACCCTGCTGATCCTCGGCGCCGGAGGTGACCTCACCCACCGCTTGCTGCTGCCGGGGCTGGCCAGCCTGTTGGCGGTCGAGCCGGAGCGGGTGGTCCGTGTCGTGGGTGCCGATCGCGTCGACATCTCGGCGGCCGACTGGAAGGCGCGGGTGAAGGACTCCTTCGCTGCGGCCAAGCCGGCCGCCAGGGTGACGTCGGCGATCACGAGGCACACGGCATACGTCCGCACGGACCTGCTCGACGAAGCGGCCCTGCGCGCCCTCGTCGGGGGGTGTGGCGACGGACCCCTCGTCATCTTCTTCGCACTGCCACCGCAGGTGACGATGAAGGTCTGCGCGCTGTTGCAGCACGTCGCCCTGCCCGACACGACCCGGCTCGCGCTCGAGAAGCCGTTCGGCACCGACCACCAGTCGGCGGTCGACTTCAACACGCTGCTGCACAAGGTGGTCGCCGAGGAGGACATCTTCCGGATCGACCACTTCCTCGGTGTTGCAACGGTTTTCAACCTCGTGGGCCTGCGGTTCGCCAACCGCCTGCTGGCCCCGGTCTGGAGCGCCGAGCACATCGAACGGGTCGAGATCGTCTACGACGAGGACCTCGCGCTGGAGGGTCGGGCCGGCTACTACGACGGGGCGGGGGCGCTCAAGGACATGCTCCAGAGCCACCTGCTGCAGGTGCTCGCACTGTTCGCGATGGAGTCGATCGCCGCCCTCGACGCGCGGGAGCTCCAGGACCAGAAGGCCCAGGTGCTGCGCGCGACCAGGGTCTGGGGCGGGTCGCCCAAGCGCTCGTCGCGGCGCGCCCGCTACACCGCGGGCACGATCGGCCGTCGCAAGGTGCCGGACTACGTGCAGGAGGAGGGCGTCGACCCGAAGCGCTGCACCGAGACGCTGGCCGAGGTGACGCTCGAGGTGGCGAACAGTCGCTGGGCGGGGGTGCCGTTCGTCCTGCGCAGCGGCAAGGCGCTGGGCACACCGCGCAAGCAGATCGTCGCGCACTTCCGCGACGTGCCGCACCTGCCCACCGGCTTCGTCGGCGGCTCGGACGGCGACCTCCTCACCATCGACCTCAAGCCCGGCGCCGTGTCTCTCACGCTGACGATGAACGCCGAGGGTGACCCGATCGACCTCGAGCAGAAGACCCTCACCGCCACACTGGCGGCACCACGGATGCAGCCCTACGGCGAGGTGCTCGCGCAGATCCTCGACGGCAGCCAGCTGCTCACCGTGCGTGGTGATGCCGCGGAGGAGTGCTGGCGGGTGATGGCACCGGTCATCAAGGCCTGGGCCGATGGGCGAGTTCCGTTGGAGGAGTATGCCGCCGGGTCCGACGGCCTCACGCCCTGACCAGTTGTGTGCCTGAGCGCGCGTCATGGACCGCGCTCAGGCACACAACTGGGGTCAGACGCGGGTGCGGACCGAGTAGAGCTCGGGGAAGAAGGTGAGGTCGAGCGCCCGGCGCAGGAAGTCGACGCCCGACGAGCCGCCGGTGCCCTTCTTGTGGCCGATCGTGCGGGTCACCACCTGCAGGTGCCGGAACCGCCACTGCTGGAAGTTGTCCTCGAGGTCGACGAGCTCCTCACAGGTCTCGTAGACGCCCCAGTGCTCGACCGGGCTGGCATAGACGGCGGCGAAGGTGTCCACCAGCTCGGCGTTCTCCCGGTAGGGCTGGGTGAGGTCGCGCTCCAGCACCTCGGCGGGGATGGCATAGCCGCGCCGCGACAGGTAGCGCAGGAACTCGTCGTAGAGGCTCGGCTCCTCGAGCAGCTGCGCCAGCATCGAGCGGGCCGCCTCGTCGTGGTCGTGGACCTTGACCATGTCGGCGTTCTTGTTGCCCAGCAGGAACTCGACGGCGCGGTACTGCCAGGACTGGAACCCCGAGCTGGTCGCGAGGAACGGGCGGATCTCGGCGTACTCGCTCGGCGTCAGGGTCGCGAGCACCGACCACTGCTCGGTGAGGATCTCCTGGATCCGCTTGACCCGGGCGAGTCTCTTCAGCGCCGGCGCGAGCTCGTCGGAGGACAGCAGCGAGCGGGCCGAACGCAGCTCGTGCAGCATCAGCTTGAGCCACAGCTCCGAGGTCTGGTGCTGCACGATGAAGAGCAGCTCGTCATGCTGCTCCGGCTGGCTGCGCGGGTGCTGCGCCGACAACAGCTGGTCGAGCCCGAGGTAGTCGCCGTAGGACATCGCCGCGGAGAAGTCGCGCTGGACACCCTCCTCGATCTGCCGGACCGCCCGGGCCTCCTGCTCGTCGCTCATGCCGCACACCCTAGGGGGGTGGGTCAGTTGAACTGCACGGGGTCAGGGCCGGTGCGCGCTCCGCGGTCCAGCGGCGTGATGGCGGCGAGGTCGTCGTCGTCGAGGCGGAAGCCGAAGACGTCGAAGTTCTCGGCGATCCGGCTGGGGGTGACCGACTTGGGGATGACCACGTTGCCGACGTCGAGGTGCCACCGCAGGATCGCCTGGGCCGGGGTGACGCCGTGCTTGTCGGCGATGCCGCGGATGACGTCGTCGTCGAGCACGTCGCCCCCGGACGCCAGCGGGCTCCACGCCTCGGTCAGCACGCCGTGCGCCGCGTGGAACTCGCGCAGCTCGGCCTGCTGGAGGTAGGGGTGCAGCTCCACCTGGTTGATCGCGGGCAGCTCCCCGGTCTCGTCGCCGAGCCGCTGCAGGTGCTCGACCTCGAAGTTGCACACCCCGACGGCGCGCACCCTCCCGTCGTCCCGCAGCTTGAGCAGCGCCTTCCAGGTGTCGACGTACTTGTCGCGGGCGGGGGTCGGCCAGTGGATGAGGAACAGGTCGAGGACGTCGAGCCCGAGCCGCTGCATGGACGCGTCGAACGCAGTGAGGGTCGAGTCGAAGCCGTGGTCGTCGTTCCACACCTTGGTGGTGACGAACAGCTCGTCGCGGGCCAGGTCGGACGCCGCGATGGCCCGACCGACGCCCTCCTCGTTGCCGTAGAGGCGGGCGGTGTCGATGCTGCGGTAGCCCACCTCCAGGGCCGTCGCGACGGCCGCGTCGACCTCGTCGTCGGGCACCTGCCAGACACCGAACCCGAGCTGGGGGATGTCGATGGTGCCGCTGCCGGTGGAGAGCTGGAGGTTCGGGACGGAGGTCATGAGATCGACTGTATGCCGCCCCGGCGGCGGCTTCCTGACGAGCCGTCACCGGCCGTCCTGGGTGGGGACGGGGGCGCCGCCCGGTGTCACCGAGGCCACACCGGGTGGGTGGGGGTGCCGTCGCGGAAACGGGCTAGGCTCCGGCGCATGGCGCCCAACTCCGAGACGACGACGAAGCCGATCTCCAAGGTCCTCATTGCCAACCGGGGCGAGATCGCCGTCCGGATCGCCCGCGCGTGCGCCGACAGCGGCATCGGCTCGGTCGCCGTCTACGCCGACCCGGACCGTGACGCCCTGCACGTCAAGGTCGCCGACGAGGCCTACGCCCTCGGCGGCACCACCCCCGGCGACTCCTACCTCGTCCAGGAGAAGCTGCTCGATGTCGCCCGCAAGTCCGGCGCCGACGCGGTCCACCCCGGCTACGGCTTCCTCGCCGAGAACGCCTCGTTCGCCCAGGCCGTCATCGACGCGGGGCTGACCTGGATCGGCCCCTCACCCGAGGCCATCGACTCCCTCGGCGACAAGGTCAAGGCCCGGCACATCGCCGCGCGCGCCGACGCTCCACTGGTGCCGGGCACGCCCGACCCGGTGCAGGACTCCGACGAGATCGTCGCGTTCGCCAAGGAGCACGGGCTCCCGGTGGCGATCAAGGCGGCCTACGGCGGCGGGGGCCGCGGGCTCAAGGTGGCCCGCACCATCGAGGAGATCCCCGAGCTGTTCGACTCCGCCACCCGCGAGGCCGTCGCCGCGTTCGGCCGCGGCGAGTGCTTCGTCGAGCGCTACCTCGACCAGCCGCGGCACGTCGAGACCCAGTGCCTCGCCGACACCCACGGCAACGTCGTCGTCGTGTCGACCCGTGACTGCTCTCTGCAGCGCCGCCACCAGAAGCTCGTCGAGGAGGCGCCCGCGCCGTTCCTGTCCGACGAGCAGAACGCCGAGCTGCGCCGCGCCTCCAAGGCGATCCTGGCCGAGGCCGGGTACACCGGCGCCGGCACCTGCGAGTTCCTGGTCGGCCAGGACGGGACCATCTCCTTCCTCGAGGTCAACACCCGGCTCCAGGTCGAGCACCCGGTGACCGAGGAGGTCACCGGCATCGACCTGGTCCGCGAGCAGTTCCGCATCGCGAACGGCGAGGCGCTTGGCTACGACGACCCCGCTCCGGTGGGGCACTCGTTCGAGTTCCGGATCAACGGCGAGGACGCCGGTCGCGGCTTCCTGCCCGCCCCCGGCGTCGTGTCCGTGTTCGAGCCGCCGTCCGGGCCGGGCGTCCGGCTCGACTCGGGCGTCGTCGCCGGTGACGTCATCGGCGGCGCCTTCGACTCGATGCTGGCCAAGCTCATCGTCACCGGTCGCGACCGGCACCAGGCGCTCGAACGGTCGCGGCGGGCGCTGGCGGAGTTCGTCGTCGACGGCATGCCGACGGTGCTGCCGTTCCACCGCGTGATCGTGTCCGACCCGGCCTTCGCGCCCGAGGGTGACCAGCCGTTCTCGGTGCACACCCGCTGGATCGAGACCGAGTTCGACAACCAGATCGAGCCCTACTCCGGCGTGGTCGCCGAGGCGCCGGAAGCGGCCGGTGAGCGACAGAGCGTGGTCGTCGAGGTCGGCGGCAAGCGGCTCGAGGTCGTGCTGCCCGGCGGTCTGTCTCTCGGCGGCGGGAGCAGCGCCGCGAAGAAGAAGGCCCCGCGCCGCTCGGGTGGGGCCAAGTCCGGCGCCGCCGCCTCGGGTGACTCGCTGACCGCTCCCATGCAGGGCACCATCGTCAAGGTCGCCGTCGAGGAGGGTCAGGAGGTCGCCGCCGGCGAGCTCGTCGTCGTCCTCGAGGCGATGAAGATGGAGCAGCCGATCAACGCCCACAAGGCCGGCACGATCAGCAGCCTGGTCGCCGAGGTGGGCCAGACGGTCACCAACGGCGCGGTCATCGCCGAGATCAAGGACTGACCCCGGCCACTGCACGCAGGACGGCGGCGCCGCCTCCCAGCAGGGAGACGGCGCCGCCGCCGTGTACCGCGTGGTCGCGTCGCCGCGACCGACCGGTCGCTCAGCGACCGAAGGGCGGCAGCTCCTTGGTGCCCTCGTCGCCGGACTCCCCCTCGGCACCCGGCTCGGGGCGCTGGCTCGGGTCGAGCGGGCCCCCGGGCTGACCCGGCTGCTGCGGCTCACCCGGCGTCAGCGGGCCGTCGCTCGATCCCGGCTGCGGGTCGTTCGTGCCCGGCAGCGGGTTGGGAGCGGGAGTGGGCTCGGGCGTGGTGGGGGCCGGCTCGTCCCAGCTGGGCCGGTCGGGCGCCGGCTCCGAGGGCACCGGGTCGGCGGTCGGGTCGGACGGGATCGGGTCGCCCGGCGCCGGCACCGGCTCGGGCGCCGGGGCGGGGACGGGCTCAGGCTCGGGCGCGGGCTCAGGATCGGGTGCCGGGGCGGGCTCGGGCTCGGGTGCCGGGGCGGGCTCGGGTGCCGGGGCGGGCTCGGGCTCGGGTGCCGGGGCGGGCTCGGGTGCCGGGGCGGGCTCGGGCTCCGGGGCGGGCTCAGGCGTGGGCGCCGGGGCAGGCTCGTCCTGCGGGATCCCCAGCTGGTCTCGCAGCGCGTCGGCGCCCCGGTCGATCTGGTCGGAGTACTTGCCCCCGGTCTGCTTGTCGATCACGTCCTCGACCTTGTCGAGGGCCGAGTCCGCCTGCTGCGGGTTGCCCTTGATGAAGTCCTTCGCCTTGTCGAGCCAGCCAGCCATGATTCGCCTTCCGTCGGGAAGCTCGGGTCTGCGCGCAGGCCGCACGCTCAGCGTGGACATTACCCACCACGAGGTGGGAAATCCCCCGCAACGACCCGACTTCTGGCCACCCATGAAGGGTGCAGCGCCCGAATCCGGCCGCACACCCGGCACCAGTGGCCAGAGGTGCGCGCGAGTGGCGGGTCAGTCGCGCTGGTGCAGCTGGCGGGCGGCTTCGGCCACCGAGCCGGACAGCGACGGGTAGACCGTGAACGTGCCGGCCAGCTGGTCGACGGTCAGGCCGTGCTGCACCGCCAGGGTCACCGGGTAGATCAGCTCGGACGCCCGCGGCGCCACGACCACACCGCCGACGACCGTGCCACCGCCCTTGCGGGCGAACAGCTTCACGAACCCGTCGGTGATCCCCTGCATCTTCGCGCGGGGGTTCGTCGCGAGCGGCAGCATCACCGCGGTGGCGTCGACGGTGCCCTCGTCGAGGTCCTTCTGCGAGAACCCCACGGTGGCGATCTCGGGGTCGGTGAAGATGTTCGCCGACACCGCACGCAGGTTGAGGGGTGCCACGGCGTCACCGAGCGCGTGCGCCATCGCGATCCGCCCCTGCATGGCGGCCACGGACGCGAGGGGCAGGACCCCGGTGCAGTCGCCCGCGGCATACACACCGCGCACGGACGTGCGCGAGACCTTGTCGACGACGACGTGTCCGGAGTCCTTGACGGCGACACCGACGTCCTCGAGCCCGATGCCGGACGTCTGCGGTATGGAGCCCACGGCCAGCAGCGCGTGGCTCCCCTCGACCTCACGGCCGTCCTCGAGCCGGACCACGACGCCACTCTCGGTGCGCTCGACGGAGGCCATCCGGGAGCGCCCGAGGACGTCCATGCCGCGCTTGCGGAAGACGTCCTCGATGACGGTGGCGGCGTCGGCGTCCTCACCCGGGAGCACCCGGTCGCGCGAGGAGACGAGGGTGACCCGCGAGCCGAGGCCGAGGTAGGCCTGCGCCAGCTCGGCACCGGTGACGCCGGACCCGACGACGATCAGGTGGTCAGGCAGCTCGGCCAGCGAGTAGATCTGCTGCCAGGTGAGGATGCGCTCGCCGTCAGGCTGCGCGGTCGGCACCACGCGGGGGGTCGCCCCCGTGGCGATCAGGACGACGTCGGCGTCCAGCGTCTGCGTGCTGCCGTCGGCGAGGGTGGCCTCGACGGAGCCGGGACCCGAGCCCGCGAGCAGCCGACCGGTGCCGGCCAGCACCTCGACCCCGTCGGCGGCCAGGCGGGCACCGATGTCGCGGGACTGCGCGGCGGCGAGCGCCAGGATGCGCCGGTTCACCGCGGTGAGCTCGGCGACCGAGTCGGAGACCTCGTCGCCCTCGTGGTCCTCGAGGTGCACGCCGAGGTCGGACGCCGTCTCGAACTGGCTCATGAAGTCGGCGGTCGAGATCAGCGTCTTGGACGGCACGCAGTCGGTGAGCACCGCGGCCCCACCGACCCCGTCGCGGTCGACGACGGTGACCTTCGCACCCAGGTGGGCGGCGACCAGGGCGGCCTCGTAGCCACCGGGGCCACCACCGAGGATCACCACTGAGGACTGGGGCGCGTTCACGCGACCATCCAACCACCCCACCCCGGGGTGGAAGCGCCAGGCACCCGATCACCTGAAGGCAGCAGGAGCTCCGCCCGCCTGCGGAACTCCCGCTGCCGGACAGCAGGCGCTGCTGGGTATCACCGGCACCCGGCGCCCGCTCCCGAGATCACTCCGTACGACCCGACTGACCAGCCGGGACTCGAGCGGTGCCCGGTGTTGACGCTGCGGAGATACTGGCTTCCCGACTTCTTGTCGTAGCGGGTGGTGTCACGCCGTCGCTGGGCCGACGCAGGGTGGATAGTCTTTCGCCGTGAGCGAGCAGAGCAGCCCGTCCGTGGGCGTCCCCGACCTGTCCGACCCGGCGACCGACCCGTTCGCGGTCGCCGAGGCCGCCGCCGCGGTGATCGCCGAGCGCAGCGGCGCCGACCGCCACGACGTGGCCCTCGTCCTCGGCTCCGGCTGGGGCCAGACCGGCGACCTCATCGGCGAGACCCTCGCCACCATCGACAACGCCGACGTCCCCGGCTTCGGCAAGGCCGCGGTTGCCGGCCACAGCGGCATCATGCGGTCGGTCGCGATCGCCGACACCGGTCGCCGCGCCCTCGTCTACGGCACCCGCACGCACTTCTACGAGGGCAAGGGCGTCCGAGCCGTCGTGCACGCGGTGCGCACGGCCGCTGCCGCCGGGTGCCAGACCATCGTCCTGACCAACGGGTGCGGCGGCCTCAACCCGGCGTGGGGACCCGGCACCCCGGTGCTGATAGGCGACCACCTCAACCTCACCGCCGCCTCCCCCATCGAGGGCGCCAACTTCGTCGACCTCACCGACCTCTACTCGCCCCGGCTGCGCGAGGCTGCCCGTCGGGTCGATCCCGACCTCGACGAGGGCGTCTACGTGCAGTTCCGCGGCCCCCACTACGAGACCCCCGCCGAGGTGCGGATGGCCAAGGTGCTCGGCGGCGACCTGGTGGGGATGTCGACCACGCTCGAGGCGATCGCGGCCCGACAGGCCGGCCTGGAGGTGCTCGGCATCTCCCTGGTCACCAACCTCGCCGCGGGGATCAGTGACCAGCCGCTGTCGCACGAAGAGGTCATCGAGGCCGGCCAGGCCGCCGCGGAGCGGTGCGGGAAGCTCCTCGCCGCCGTCGTCGCCACCATCTGAAGCCAACCACCACCCGACCCGAGGAGCCCCGCCATGACGTATGCCGCGCGGCACGGCCGCGGAGCCGACTCACCCACGAGCCCCGAGGACTCCGCCCGCGAGCGGGCCCAGGAGCTCGTCGACGCGGCACAGGCGTGGGTGGACGACGACCCCGACCACGAGACCCGGGTCGAGCTCGGCGACGTCCTGGCTCGCGTCAAGCAGGGCGACCAGACGGCTGTGGACGACCTCGCCGACCGGTTCTCCGGGATGCTCGAGTTCGGGACCGCCGGGCTGCGCGGCGCCCTCGGCGCCGGTCCCAACCGGATGAACCGCTCCGTCGTGATCCGTGCGGCAGCCGGCCTCACGGCATACCTGCAGGCACGCAAGCCGCAGCCGTTCGTGGTGGTGGGCTTCGACGCCCGCCGCAACTCCGACGTGTTCGCCCGCGACACGGCTGCGGTGGTGGTCGGCGCGGGCGGGCGCGCCGCGATCCTGCCGGAGCCACTGCCGACGCCGGTGCTGGCCTACGCGATCCGGTTCCTCGGCGCCGATGCCGGGGTGATGGTGACCGCCAGCCACAACCCGCCCGAGGACAACGGCTACAAGGTCTACCTCGGCGACGGGTCGCAGATCGTGCCACCGTCGGATACCGACATCGCCACCCAGATCGCCCGGGTCAACGCCGTCGCCGACGTGCCGCTGGCCGAGGACGGCTGGGAGACGCTCGGCGACGACGTGCTCGCGGCCTACCTCGAGGACGTCGTGACGGTCGTGTCCGCCGACAGCGCCCGCGACGTCACCGTGGTGCACACGGCCCTGCACGGGGTGGGCTCCGAGACCGTCGCGAAGGCGTTCGTGCGCGCCGGGTATGCCGCCCCGATCCCGGTCGAGAGCCAGGCCCAGCCCGACCCGGCGTTCCCGACCGTGCACTTCCCGAACCCCGAGGAGCCGGGCGCGATGGACGCCGCCCTCGAGCTGGCCGAGCAGACCGGCCCCGACGTCGTGATCGCCAACGACCCCGACGCCGACCGCTGTGCCGTCGCGGTGCCCGGCCCGGGCGGGTGGCGGATGCTGCGTGGCGACGAGGTGGGCGCCCTGCTCGGTGCCCACATCCTGGCCCGCGGGGTGGCGGACGGCGACGTCTTCGCGAACTCGATCGTGTCGTCACGCCTGCTCGCCGCGATGGCGACCGCTGCGGGGGTGCCGCACGAGGAGACCCTGACCGGGTTCAAGTGGATCTCGCGCGTGGACGGGCTTCGCTACGGCTACGAGGAGGCGCTCGGCTACTGCGTCGACCCGCCCCACGTGCGTGACAAGGACGGCGTCAGCGCTGCCCTCGTGGTCGCCGAGATGACCGCCACCCTCAAGGCCGAGGGGCGCTCGCTCACCGACCTGCTCGACGACCTCGCCACCGCCCATGGGGTGCACGCCACCGACTCCTTCTCGGTGCGGGTTGCCGACCTGTCGCTGATCGGCACCGTGATGGCCCGGTTGCGTGACGTTCCCCCGACCGACGTGGCCGGCACCGCCGTCGCTCGCACCGATGACCTGTCGCAGGGCAGCGAGTCGCTCCCGCCGACGGACGGGCTGCGCTACTACCTCGCCGACGACTCGCGGATCATCGTGCGGCCGTCCGGCACCGAGCCCAAGCTCAAGGTCTACCTCGAGGTGATCGAGCCGGTGTCGGGTGACCTCGCCGCGGCCCGCAAGGCCGCCGCAGACCGGTTGGCGGCGATCCGCTCGGCCATGGAGGAGCTCACCGCCCTCTAGTGGTCCGGCTCCGGGCTAGGACTTCTTCCAGAACGGCTTCCTGCGCCCCGACTCGTCCGGCGCCGGCGGCGGTGTCGGAGGCTGGGCGTCCGCGCGGGCGAACAGGTCCGCATCGCCCTCGAGGGCGACCAGCTGCAGGCTGACGAAGTAGCCGGCATCGTGGTCGCCGGTGACCGCCTCGAGCTCGACGTAGCCGGGCTCGATGACGAAGTTGAAGGCGTCGAGCCCGGACAGCCGCAGCTCGGTGATCCACAGCGCCTCGAGGAAGCTGGCCACCTGACGCTCCCGCGTCCCCGGCCGGTAGCGGACGAGCGCGATCAGCAGCCGCTCGGGGTCCTCGGTGACCTCCAGCTCCACCTGCGCGAACATGACGCTCGACTCCAGTCGGCGGCGGAGCCGGGCCGCGGCGCCGTCGACGAGCGCTCCCGAGGCCGGGGGCAGGTTGGTCGTCAGCCCCTCCCTGAGCAGCTTGAACTCGGTGCGGTCCACGCGGCCGAGACTGCCCCACCTGAGCCGGATCGGCAACGAAGCACGCGGGCGAACGGCGAGGTCCGCCTCCCCCGCCCGGGCACGGTCGCCGCGTACAGTGCTGGGGATGAAGGTGCTGGTGGTCGAGGACGACCGGGACATCCAGGACCTCGTCGTCGCCATCCTGGGTCGCGAGGGCTATGACGTCCGGGCCGAGGACGAGGGTTCGGCCGGGCTCAGTGCCGCCCTCACGCGCGACCCCGACCTGGTGATCCTCGACTGGATGATGCCGGGGATGAGTGGTGTCGACGTCTGCCGCGCCATCCGCGCCGACCCGCACGCCAAGGACGTCCCCGTCCTGATGCTCACGTCCAAAGCGCACGAGGCCGACATCGACCAGGCCTTCGCTGCGGGCGCCGACGACTACATGGTCAAGCCGTTCCGCGGTCGCGAGCTGGTCAGCCGGGTCAAGGCCCTCGCCGCGCTGGAGCGCCCCCGCCCCTAGCCCGACGTGGTGCGCGCGGATCGTCACCGGCCACCCGAGCGACCGGCCCGTGACCACCGGTGCGCACCCAAGTGCCCGAGCGCGCTCACAGGGAACGTCGAGGTGGTCCACAGCGCACCTCCACCGCAGTGCCGTGAAGTAGGTCGTGACACCACGCACGACCAGACCTCACGAAGGTGACCGCCATGCAGATCGCCAAGCGCCCCCTACCCCTCCTGCTCGGCGCGGCCGGCATCGCCTCCGCGACGGCGATCGCCATCGGCGGCGCTCAGCTCGCGCACACCGCGAGCGCCTCGGGCGCGACGACCGGCACCAGCATCGCCCGCTCCGCCAACCCGTATGCCGGCAGCTCGGGGTCCGGCGCGGACCTCGCCCCCCGTGGCTGGCCGGGGTGGGGCGGGTCCACCGGCGGCGGCAGCGGCGGCAGCGGTGGCGGCAGCGGTGGCAGCACCGGCTCGACCGGCAGCGGCAGCACGACCGAGGCCACCGCGCGGCAGCTGGTGGGCGTGGTCGACATCGTGTCGACGGTGAACTACGGGCAGGGCGAGGCCGCCGGGACCGGCATGGTCCTTCGCTCCGACGGCGAGGTGCTCACCAACAACCACGTCATCGAAGGCGCCACCAGCATCGAGGTCACCGTGCTGTCGACTGGTCGCACCTACTCCGCGACGGTGGTCGGCACCAGCCCCACGAACGACGTCGCGGTCCTCCAGCTGTCCGGCGCGACCGGGCTGGCGACCGTCGACCTCGGCGACTCCTCGTCCCTCCAGGTCGGCGACGCGGTGACGGGTGTCGGCAATGCCGGCAACGAGGAGGGCACCTCCGCCGCCACCGGTCAGGTCACCGCGCTCGACCAGGACATCACCGCCAGCGACGGCAGCGGCACCGACAGCGAGGACCTCTCCGGCCTGATCATGACCGACGCCGCCATCGAGGCCGGCGACTCCGGCGGCCCGTTGTATGACGCGGACGGCCAGGTCGTCGGCATCGACACCGCTGCCCAGACCAGCCGCACCGGCGAGACCGTGGCGGGCTACGCCATACCGATCGACACGGCGCTGGCCGTCGCACAGAAGATCAGGTCGGGCGTCGACGACGCCACCATCCACCAGGGCGTGCCGGCGTTCCTCGGCATCCAGACCGGCCAGGTGGCGGTCACCGGCGGCGTCCCCGTGGTCGGGATCGTCGACGGCTCCGCGGCGGAGGCGGCAGGGATCACGTCGGGGTCGGCCATCACCCGCGTCGGGGGCACGCCGGTCTCGACGTCGAGCGGGCTGACCGACGCGCTGACCGCGCACGACCCGGGCGACCGGGTCGCGGTCACCTGGGTCGACGCCTACGGCACCGCCCACTCCGCGACCGTGACGCTCGGCTCCGGCCCCGCCGACTGACCCCGAGCGCACGGTTCGGGCCGGAACCCGCGCGGTCTGACCACGGGCTGAGACACCGATAGCATTGGTCGGTGAGCACCCCCACAGCTGCGGCCCCCTCCGTCGACGCGACGGCCAGGGCGCGCGACCTCCTCGGCGTCTCCCGCCTCACGAACTCCGCCCTCACGAGCTGGCTGCACGGCCTCCCCGGCGTCGACCAGGTGGGCTGCGAGGCTCGCGCAGCGGGGCTGGGCACCCGCTCGATCAAGACCACGTCCAAGGCGTGGGGCATCGACACCGCGATCTCGATGATCGACCTGACCACGCTCGAGGGCGCCGACACCCCCGGCAAGGTGCGTGGCCTGTGCGCCAAGGCGCTGACGCCCGACCCCACCGACCTGTCGACCCCGCGCCCCGCGGCGGTGTGCGTCTACGGCGACATGGTCCCCACCGCCAGGGAGGTCCTCGGCCAGAGCGGCGTCAACATCGCGGCCGTGGCCACGGCCTTCCCGAGTGGCCGAGCCCTCATGCCGGTCAAGCTCGCCGACACCCGTGACGCCGTCGCCGCCGGGGCCGACGAGATCGACATGGTCATCGACCGTGGCGCGTTCCTGTCGGGCGACTACCTCACCGTGTTCCGCGAGATCGCCGAGGTCGCCGAGGCCTGCGTCCGCGAGGACGGCAGCCGCGCCCGGCTGAAGGTGATCATGGAGACCGGTGAGCTGGTCACCTACGACAACGTCCGCCGGGCGTCATGGCTCTCGATGCTCGCCGGCGGTGACTTCATCAAGACCTCGACCGGCAAGGTCTCGCCCGCGGCCACCCTCCCCGTCACCCTGATCATGCTCGAGGCGGTCCGCGACTGGCGCGACCTCACCGGCGAGATGGTCGGGGTGAAGCCGGCCGGTGGCATCCGCACCAGCAAGGACGCCCTGAAGTTCCTCGTCACCGTCAGCGAGATCGCGGGCGACGACTGGCTCGACCCGCACTGGTTCCGGTTCGGGGCCTCGAGCCTGCTCAACGACCTCCTCCTCCAGCGTCAGCGGATGGCCATCGGCGCCTACTCGGGTGCCGACTACGTCACCGACGACTCGCCCAGCCTCTACTGACCACCGCACCGACCAGAGGACACGAAACCTGATGGCCAAGTTCGAGTACGCACCGGCGCCGGAGTCCCGCGCCGTCGTCGACATCAAGCCCTCCTACGGGTTGTTCATCAACGGTGAGTTCACCGACTCCCAGGGCGGTTCGGCGTTCAAGACGATCAGTCCCGCCACCGAGGAGGTCCTCGCCGAGGTCACCTCTGCCAGCGACGCCGACGTCGACCGCGCGGTGGCGGCGGCCCGCCGGGCCTACAACGGCGCCTGGGGCCGGATGTCCGGTGCGGACCGCGGCAAGTACCTCTTCCGGATCGCCCGCATCCTCCAGGAGCGGGCCCGCGAGTTCGCGGTGCTCGAGAGCCTCGACAACGGCAAGCCGATCAAGGAGAGCCGCGACGTCGACGTCCCCCTCGCAGCGGCGCACTTCTTCTACCACGCGGGCTGGGCCGACAAGCTCGACTACGCGGGCCTGGGAGACAACCCGCGTCCACACGGCGTCGTCGGCCAGGTGATCCCCTGGAACTTCCCGATCCTGATGCTGGCGTGGAAGATCGCGCCGGCCCTCGCGACCGGCAACACCGTGGTGATCAAGCCCGCTGAGACGACCCCGCTGACCGCGCTGCTCTTCGCCGAGGTCGTCCAGCAGGCCGACCTGCCGCCGGGTGTCGTCAACATCGTTACCGGCGCCGGGGCCACCGGGCAGGCCATCGTCGACCACCCCGACATCGACAAGCTCGCGTTCACCGGCTCGACCGGGGTCGGCAAGATGATCGCCCGCTCGATCGCCGGCACCCGCAAGAAGGCCACCCTCGAGCTCGGTGGCAAGGCCGCCAACATCGTCTTCGACGACGCGCCCATCGACCAGGCCGTCGAGGGCATCGTCAACGGCATCTTCTTCAACCAGGGCCACGTGTGCTGCGCCGGTTCGCGGCTCCTGGTCCAGGAGAACATCGCCGACGAGGTCGAGAAGCGGCTCAAGCGCCGCCTCGAGACCCTGCGCGTGGGCGACCCGCTCGACAAGAACACCGACGTGGGCGCGATCAACTCCAAGGCCCAGCTCAAGCGGATCGTCGACCTCACTGCGGCCGGCGAGGCCGAGGGAGCCGAGCGCTGGGACAACGGCTGCGAGCTGCCGAGCAAGGGATTCTGGTTCAGGCCAACGGTTTTCACTGGCGTGAGCCAGACGCACCGGATCGCGCAGGAGGAGATCTTCGGGCCGGTCCTGTCGGTCCTCACCTTCCGCACCCCGCACGAGGCCGTCGCCAAGGCGAACAACACGCCCTACGGGTTGTCGGCGGGCATCTGGACCGAGAAGGGCTCGCGCATCCTCTGGATGGCCGACCAGCTCAAGGCCGGCGTGGTGTGGGCCAACACGTTCAACAAGTTCGACCCCACCAGCCCCTTCGGTGGCTACAAGGAGTCCGGCTACGGCCGCGAGGGTGGCCGGCACGGCCTGGCCGCCTACGTCACGACGGGAGACAGCAAGTGAGCCCCACCGCCACGCGCTCGGCCGGTGCCGACGCCCGCGTCGACGTCCGGAAGACCTACAAGCTCTACATCGGCGGGAAGTTCCCGCGCTCGGAGTCGGGCCGCTCCTACGAGGTGGTGGACGGTCGCGGCAAGTTCCTCGCAAACGCCGCCCAGGGCTCGCGCAAGGATGCGCGTGACGCCGTCGTCGCCGCCCGGGGCGCGGTGGCCGGCTGGGCCGGCGCCACGGCATACAACCGTGGTCAGGTGCTCTATCGCGTCGCCGAGGTGATGGAGGGGCGCCGCGCCCAGTTCGTCGCCGAGGTGCGCGCCAGCGAGGGCGTCGCCGAACGTCGCGCCGAGACGATCGTCTCGCAGGCCATCGACCGCTGGGTCTGGTATGCCGGGTGGACCGACAAGCTCGCGCAGGTCCTCGGCGGCTTGAACCCGGTCGCCGGCCCGTACTTCGACATCTCGGCGCCCGAGCCGACCGGTGTCGTCGCCGTCCTTGCGCCGCAACGCAGCTCGCTGCTCGGCCTGGTGTCGGTGCTGGCCCCGGTCGTCTGCTCAGGCAACACCGCCGTGGTCCTCACCAGTGAGCTGCGCCCCCTGCCGGCGATCACCCTCTCCGAGGCGCTGGCGACCTCCGACGTCCCCGGTGGTGTCGTCAACCTGATCACCGGCCGCACCGCCGAGGTGGCGCCGTGGCTCGCCTCGCACCGTGACGTCAACGCCATCGACCTGGCCGGCGCCGCCGACGCCGAGGGCGTGAGCTGGGGCGACCTCGAGCTGGCCGCCGCAGAGAACCTCAAGCGCGTCGTCCGCCCGGCCGGCGAGGGCTCCGGCGCCGTCGAGCCCGACTGGTCGCGTACGCCCGACCTGTCCCGCATCACGCCGTTCCTCGAGACCAAGACGGTCTGGCACCCCAAGGGCCGCTGACCCTTGACCGCACCCGCGTCGGACGCGACCACCCGCGCCCGCGTCGTCGTCCTTGCCGGCCCCAGTGGGGCCGGCAAGTCGCGTCTGGCGGCGCGGCTCCAGGGGGCGCACGGGTGGCCGATCGTGCGGCTCGACGACTTCTACCGCGACGAGGACGACCCGGCGATGCCGCGCAGCGAAGAGCTGGGCATCGTCGACTGGGACCACCCCGACTCGTGGAACCGCCAGGCGGCCGTCGACGCCCTCGAGACCCTGGTCGCGACCGGTGCCGTGCAGACGCCGGTCTACGACATCTCGCTCAGCCGGGCCGTGGACACGACGACCGTTCGCGCCGACCAGCACGACCTGATCCTCGCCGAGGGGATCTTCGCCGCCGAGATCATCGGCGACCTGCGCGACCGCGGCCTCCTGGCCGGTGCGTACTGCGTGCACCACCACCGGGTGGTGACCTTCGTGTGGCGGCTGCTGCGTGACCTCTCCGAGCACCGCAAGCCGCCGTGGACCCTGGTCCGACGCGGGCTCGCGCTGATGCGCGCTGAACCCCGGGTCGTGGCGCGGCAGGAAGCCCTGGGGGCCGAGTCGGCCCGGGCCAAGGACCTCGAGCCGCTGCTGTCCGCGCTCGCCCACTGAGCCCTCACCCGGGAGCCCGGAGCGGCTCGGATTCGCGCGGCTGCCACCCGGGCGCCACCCCCGTCGGTTAGGGTTTCGACGACGTCAGCGAGGGGGAAGACAGCCATGACCGATCCGCAGTGGGTGGCACCGGGCAGCGGTGCGCCCACGGACCCGGCGGCTGGCCCGCCGGGAGGCCACGCGGCACCCCCACCGCCACACCCGCCGGCGCCACCGCTGCAGCCGCCAGCCGCCCCGCCCGTCGGTGCGGGCGCCGTCGGCGCCGGGCCGGCCTGGTCGCAGGGGCAGCCCGGCTGGGGCGCGCACCCCGCCATGGAGTTCCGGCCCGGCATCATCCCGCTGCGCCCCCTCAACCTCGGCGACGTCTACGGCGCGGTGCTCAAGGCGATCCGCGGCAACGTCGCAGCGACCATGGGCCTCGCGTTCGTCACGACCCTGCTCTTCCTCGTCCCGACCACCGCCCTCGGCGTCTGGGTGGCTGCCCAGCAGGAGGTGCTCGACGTCGGCACGGACGACGTCTTCCCGGTGGCCGGCACCCTCGGCTCGCTGGTGCCCTCGCTGGGAACGTCCGGGTCGACCATCCTGCTGACCGGTTTCGTCGCGTTCGTGATCAGCCAGGCCGTGATGGGGCGCAGGGTCAGCGCCGGCCAGACCTGGGAGGGCACGCGCGGTCGGATCCTGCCCCTCGTCGGAGCGACGATCGTCACCGGGCTGGCCGTCCTCCTCGCCATCGCCGCCGTCGTCGTGCTGCCGGTGCTCGCCATCATCTCCGCGGTGCAGACGCAGTCCGTGGCCCCCGACAACTCGGGCCTCGTGCTGGCCATCCTGTTCGGGGTCGCCGCCGCCCTGATCGCCGTCCTGCTCGCGCTCTGGCTGTCCACCCGGCTGGCCTTCGTGGGTGTCGCCGTGGTGCTCGAGAAGGCCGGTGTGGGGCGTGGGATCGCGAGGTCGTGGGCCCTCACGTCCGGCTCCCAGTTCTGGCGGGTCCTCGGCATCCGGATCCTGACCGGGTTCATCGTGGGTGTGGCGGCGCAGATCCTCGCCTTCCCGCTGGGCGCGATCGGTGGGGTCGCCATCGTGGCATCCGGCGACCCCCAGAACACCTACGTCTTCCAGGCCATCGTCTCCGGTGTCACCGGCCTGATCACGGGGGCACTGACCACGCCGTTCACCGCCGGCGTCGACGCGCTGCTCTACGTCGACCAGCGGATCCGGCGGGAGGGCTTCGACGTGCAGCTGATCACTGCGGCGCAGGCCGATGCCGATCGGGCCTGGCCGGGAGCGACCGCCGCCAGATGACGAGCCCGACCACCGCGTCCGACGGTCCGCCGCTCGACCCGAGCTCACCCGAGGCCCGTCAGTGGGTGCTGGACGAGCTGGCCAAGGGGCACTACACGACGCAGCCGTCGCCGCTCCAGCGGTTCCTCGAGTGGCTGTGGCGAGAGCTCGGCGGCGGGCCCGGTGGGGGTCTGCTGCCTTCGTGGGCCGTGGCCGTGCTGGTGGTAGTGGTCCTGGCCGCGGTCGCCCTGGTGGTCGCGCTGCGGGTGAGGGGTGAGCCCTCCGCTCGTGGTGGCGGTTCGCGCCGTTCGGTCGTCGACGAGGGAGGACTCGCGGCCACCGACTACCGGGCGCGCGCCACGGCGGCTCGGGCGCGGGGCGACTGGGACGCCGTGCTGCTCGACAGCTACCGCGCCCTGGCCGCCGCCGCGGTGGAGCGAACCCTCCTCACCGACCTGCCCGGCCGCACCGCCCACGAGGTGGCCGTGGCCCTCGAGCCGGCCTTTCCCGACCACGCCGGGGCGCTCGCCGTGAGCGCGGCCGAGTTCGACGCGGTCCGCTACGGACACCGACGCACGACCCAGGACAAGGCCAGCGCGGTCGCCGACCTCGATGCGACGCTGCAGTCCACCCGACCCGTGCTCGGCGAGCTGGCCACCTCGTGACCGCACCGGTCGCCGTCCACGGCCCGACGCTCGGGGTCGCTCCGCCCCCGGCGAACCGGGCCACCCGGTGGCGCCGGCGCGCGCTCTGGGGGCTGGTCGTCGCCATCGGCGTCGCCGCGCTGGTGGCGATCGCGTTGTCGACGAACGCGCCCGACCAGGTCCTCGACCCCGACCAGACCGGTCCCCAGGGCGGCCGCGCGCTCGTCGAGGTGCTGCGGGCCCACGGCGTGGACGTCGAGGTGGTGCGGTCCGCCGACGAGCTGGTGGAGGCGGACCCGGGGATCGGGACCACTGTCGTCGTGGGCAACCCCGACTACCTCGGCCACGACAGCACCACCAACCTGGCTGAGACGGTGTCCGTCGCCGACCGCCTGGTGCTGGTGTCGCCGACGACCGAGCAGCTCGACCAGCTCGACGTGCCGCTCGCCGCCACCGACGTCGGCGCCCGCCTGACGGTGACCGCCGGCTGCCGGTCCGCGGTCGCGCGCGCCGACGACACCACAGACGTGGTCGACACCCGCTTCGTGCCGGTTGCCAGCACGACCAACCCGGCGCCCACCCTGTGCTTCGGACTGCCCAACCCGCGGGGCGCCGACGACTCGGCACCGTCCGACTTCGGGTTCGGTGCCGCGATGGCCACGGCCCCTGCGACCGACGCCCACCCCGAGGTCGTCGCCCTCGGGATCGGCTCCGGCCTCACCAACCGCTGGATCGACGAGGCGTCCCACGCGGGACTCGCCGTACGCGCCCTGGGCCAGTCGCCCCGGCTGGTCTGGTACCAGCCCGGGATCGGCGACCTCGCGAGCTCGGGTGGACAAGGCCCGAGCGCGTGGCCGCCGTGGCTCGGCCCCGCATCCGGCATCCTCGCCCTGGCCGTCGTCGCGCTGGCCCTCGTCCGCGGACGGCGGCTGGGCGCGCTGGTCACCGAGCCGCTGCCGGTCTTGGTCCGCGCGGTGGAGACCACCGAGAGCCGAGGGCGCATCTACCGCCGGGCGCGGGACCGCGGACGCGCCGCCGCGGTGCTGCGGCTGGGCAGCGTCGAACGACTCGCCCGGCGCCTCGCCCTGTCCCCGTCCGCCGTCGAGGCGGTCCAGGCTGCTGCCGCAGCCGCGTCCGGTATGCCGCCCACGCACGTCGCGGCGCTGCTCACCGGGCCGCCGCCCACCACCGATACCGAGCTGCACGCCCTGGCCAACGCCCTGGCCGATCTCGAGGAGAGAGTCCGTACGTCATGACCGACCAGCCCCAGCCCACGTCGCCCGAGCAGCCCTTCGGGGCGATGGGCGAGCCAATCCCGGCGGCACCGTCGCAGCCCTGGCCCACGACGCCCGGCGCACCAACGGGCGGGTCGCCGGGCACTTCGCCGGGCGGCGGCGGCCCGCCGCCCGCCGCACCGGATGCGCGGGCGGCCCTGCTCGCGGTCCGGGCCGAGGTGGCCAAGGCGGTCGTCGGCCAGGACGCCGCGGTCGCCGGGCTCCTCGTGGCCCTGCTCGCGCGCGGCCACATCCTGCTCGAGGGCGTTCCCGGCGTCGCCAAGACACTGCTCGTGCGCGGCCTCGCCGCCGCGCTCGACGTCGAGACCAAGCGGGTCCAGTTCACCCCCGACCTGATGCCGGGTGACCTCACCGGATCGCTCGTCTACGACGCGTCGACCAGCGACTTCACCTTCCGGCAGGGCCCGGTCTTCACCAACCTGCTGCTCGCCGACGAGATCAACCGCACCCCGCCGAAGACGCAGGCCGCGCTGCTGGAGGCGATGGAGGAGCGCCAGGTCAGTGTCGACGGTCGCCCGCACCCGCTGCCCCAGCCGTTCATGGTGGCCGCCACCCAGAACCCCGTCGAGTACGAAGGCACCTACCCGTTGCCCGAGGCACAGCTCGACCGCTTCCTCCTCAAGGTCACGCTGCCCCTGCCGCCGCGCGAGGACGAGATCTCCGTCCTGCGCCGCCACGCGACCGGCTTCGACCCCCGCGACCTGGAGTCGGCGGGACTGCGCCCGGTCGCTTCGGCAGCCGACCTCGCGGCCGGCGCCGAGGCGGTCCGCAGCGTCGAGATCTCCGACGAGGTCACGGCATACATCGTCGACATCGCCCGGGCCACGCGGACATCACCGTCACTCGCCCTCGGGGTGAGCCCTCGGGGCGCCACCGCCCTGATGGCGACGGCGCGTGCCTGGGCCTGGATCAACGGCCGAGGCTTCGTGACGCCCGACGACGTGAAGGCCCTCGCCCACGCCACCCTGGCCCACCGGCTGTCCCTGCGTCCGGAGGCCGAGCTCGAGGGTGTCAGCGTCAGCGCCGTCCTCGACAGCGCGCTCGGAGCGGTGCCGGTCCCCCGCTGATGGCGCTCACCTACCGCGCCGTGGTGCTCGCCCTGGTGGGGCTGGTGCCGGTCGCCGTGTGGCCGCAGGGCGACACGGCGCGGTGGTGGCTGCTCGTCACGGTGCTGCTGGTCGGCCTCGACGCCGTGCTGGCGCCGTCACCGCGCGCGCTCACGCTCACGCGTGAGGGCCCCGGCCAGGTGCGCCTCGGCGACGACACCGCGACCTCGGTGCTGGTCACCAACGGCGGCCGCCGCAGGGTGCGCGGAGCGCTCCGCGACGCCTGGCCACCCTCGGCCGGGGCTTCCGCCGGAGCACACCGGCTGGACGTGCCCGCGGGGGAACGCACCCGCCTCACCACGGCGATGCACCCGACCCGCAGGGGCGACCGCCGGGCGCACCGGGTCACCATCCGCGCCACGGGTCCGCTCGGGCTGGCCGCACGACAGCGGTCCTTCGAGGTGCCCGGGCAGCTCCGGACGCTGCACCCGTTCCCCGCCCGCAAGCACCTGCCGAGCCGGCTGGCGGTGCTGCGCCAGCTGGACGGCCGGGCAGCGCTGCGCACCCGCGGGCAGGGCACCGAGTTCGACAGCCTGCGCGAGTACGTCGACGGCGACGACGTCCGGAGCATCGACTGGCGGGCCACCGCGCGACGCCAACACCTGGTGGTGCGCACCTGGCAGCCCGAGCAGCACCGACGGATCGTCATCGTCGTCGACACCTCGCGCACGTCAGCTGGGCGGGTCGACGACTCGCCCCGCCTCGATGCCGCCATGGATGCCGCCCTGCTCCTCACCGCCCTGGCCGGGCACGCGCGCGACCGCGTGCAGGTGCTGGCCGGCGACCGGGTGGTGCAGGCCCGGGTCGGGGGCGCCGACCGGGCCAAGCTCCTGCACGACACCATCAGCACGCTGGCCCCGGTCGAGTCGCGGTTGGTCGAGGCCGACTGGGGACTGCTGGCCACCGAGGTCCGTCGGCTCGGGACGCAGCGGGCGCTGGTGGTGCTGCTGACGCCGCTCGAGTCCTCCGCCGTCGAGCAGGGGCTCATTCCCGTGCTGCCCTCCCTCTGCGCCCACCACCGGGTCGTCGTCGCGTCGGTCGCCGACCCCGCGGTCGCCCGCATGCGGGCCGCACGCGAGACCGTCGCGCAGGTCTACGACGCGGCCGCCGCCGAGCGCACCACCACCCTGCGGCGGCGCACGGCGGCCGCGCTGGCCAGCCTGGGGGTCGACGTCCTGGACGAGCCACCGGACCAGCTGCCGGTCCGGCTCGCCGACCACTACCTCATGCTCAAGCGCCAGGGCCTCCTCTGACCCCTTCTCGCACTTCTGGCCACTGGTGCGCCGTCCGGGCCCGGTTTCAGGGGCTCCATGCGGCATGGGTGGCCAGGAGTCGAGAGGGGGCGGGAGGAGCCGGGGCAGGTCAGGCCGCGACGATGTCGTGGTCGCCCACGTCCCGCGCCTCGACGTCGCCGGTGACCCCGTGCAGGTGCGCCCGGCGGCCCACGACGAACACGTAGACGAGGAAGGCCGACTCGGCCACCACGCCGATCCCGATCCGGGCCCAGGTCGGCAACCCCGAGGGGGTCACGAAGCCCTCGATCGCGCCGCTCACGAGGAGCACCGCGACCAGACCCACCGCGATCGCGACGGCCGTGCGGCCCTCGGCGGCGAACGCCTGCAGCCGGGTGCGGGGGCCGGGCTCGACCCACGACCAGAACAACCGCAGGCCCACCGCTCCGGCCACGAACACGGCCGTCAGCTCCAGCAGACCGTGCGGCAGGATCAGGCCGAAGAACAGGCTGGTGCGGTCGTGTCCCATCATCAGCGCGGCCACCACGCCCACGTTCGCGACGTTGGTGAACAGCAGGTAGAGGACCGGCAGCCCCAGCACCCCCAGCGCGATGCACTGCGCGGCCACCCAGGCGTTGTTGACCCACACGAGGGTCGCGAACTCGTGGTGCGGGAACTCGCGGTAGTAGTGCGCGAAGTCGGTGCCGACGTAGGCGTCGATCTCGGCCGGCGTCAGCTGGGCGGTGTAGACCTCGGGGTGCCGGAGCGTCCAGGCTGCGATGAGCGCGATCACCAGCACGCTGGTCAGGGCCGTGCTGACCCACCACCACCGGGTGCGGTAGAGCGCGGCCGGGAAGGTGCGGGTGAAGAAGCCGACCAGGTCGGCCCATGTCGTCGTGCGGGTCGACACCATGCTCACGCGGGCCCGGGTGAGCAGCATCGACAGGTAGGACACCACCGACGGGTCGGGGGCGGCCGACCGGACCACGGACAGGTCGGTCGAGACCCGCTGGTAGAGGTCGAGCAGCTCGTCCCCCTCGGCACCGGTCAGGCGGCGCCGGTTCGACAGCTCCTCGAGTCGCCCCCAGTACCGGCTGCGTGCGGCGACGTACGCATCCAGGTCCACGGCGCCACTCTATGCTTCGGCCATGAGCACGGGGGCCGGTTACCGCAGCTATGCGGGCGACGACATGGTCACCGGCGAGGGGGTAGCGGTCGAGCTGCCCATCGCCGGCGTCCCGTCGCGGGCGTTGTCGGGGATCATCGACCTGCTGGTGGCCGCCGCGCTGCTCATCGCCGGCGGGTTCCTCGTCAGGGCGCTGTTCGCCGGCACGTCGACGGCGGTGGTCCGCACCGTGTCGATCCTGCTGGTCGTGGGAGTCACGGTGGGCGTCCCCGCTGTCGTCGAGACGTTCACGCGCGGGCGCACCCTCGGCAAGCTCGCGCTGGGCCTGCGCGTGGTGCGCGACGACGGTGGCCCGATCACCGCCCGCCACGCCCTCACCCGAGCGCTCGTCGGGTGGCCCGAGATCTACCTGCTCGTCGGGGCGGGCGCGCTCGTCTCGTCGCTGATCAGCCCGCGCGCCAAGCGGCTCGGCGACATGGCAGCCGGCACGTATGTCGTGTCGCAGCGCGCGTCGATGCGGCTCCTCCCGCCCCCACTCATGCCCCCACCGCTCGCGCAGTGGGCCGCCGGGGCCGACCTGGCTGCCCTGCCGCCGGGTCTGGCGATCGCGGTGCGGCAGTTCCTGGGTCGCGCGCACGGGCTCACGCCGGCCTCGCGGCACGACCTCGGGCAGGCTCTCCTGCGGTCGGTGCTCCCCCACGTCTCACCGCCGCCCCCGCCCGGCTTCCACGCCGAGCACGTCCTCGCCGCCGTCATCGCCGACCGCCGACGACGGGACGCCGACCGGCTGGCCCGCGACGACCACCGCCTGGCCAGGCTGCTGCCTCCCGACCCGCTGGCCTGACCAGCCGGGCTCAGCGAGTCAGACCTGTTCGGTCTGCTCCTGCAGGGCCGCGTAACCGGGCTTGACGACGTCCTCGATGATCGCGAGGCGCTGGTCGAACGGGATGAACGCCGACTTCATCGCGTTGATCGTCACCCAGCGCAGGTCCTCCATCGTCCAGCCCGCGTCCTGCACCAGCAGCCCCATCTCGCGCGACATGGAGGTGCCGCTCATGAGCCGGTTGTCGGTGTTGACGGTGACCCTGAACCGCAACCGCTTCAGCAGCGAGATCGGGTGCAGCGCAACGGATTCCGCGGCCCCCGTCTGGACGTTGCTGCTCGGGCACATTTCCAGCGGGATGCGCATGTCACGCACGTATGCCGCGAGGCGGCCGAGGTGCACGTCGTCCGGCGCCGCTGAGACCGACGCCGCGACGTCGTCGCCGAAGGCCTTGTCACCCACCGTGAGGTCGTCGACGATCCGGACGCCGTGACCGAGCCGGTCGGCGCCGCACCACTGGATCGCCTCCCAGATGCTCGGGAGGCCGAACGCCTCGCCCGCGTGGATGGTGAAGTGTGCGTTCTCGCGGCGGAGGTACTCGAAGGCGTCGAGGTGTCGGGTGGGCGGGAAGCCGGCCTCGGCGCCGGCGATGTCGAACCCCGCGACGCCCTGGTCGCGGTAGCGGACTGCGAGCTCGGCGATCTCGGTGCTCTTGGCGGCATGCCGCATCGCGGTCAGCAGGGCGGTCACCCGGATCGGGGTGCCCGCCCGGGCGGCCTGCTCCTCCCCCTCCCGGAAGCCGGCATTGACCGCCTCGACGACGTCCTCGAGGGCCAGCCCGTCGGACAGGTGCTGCTCGGGCGCGTAGCGGCTCTCGGCGTAGACGACCCCGTCGGCGGCAAGGTCGAGCACCGACTCGCGGGCCACCCGGCGCAGCCCTTCGGTGGTCTGCATGACGGCCAGGGTGTGGTCGAAGGTCTCGAGGTAGCGCACCAGCGACCCGGAGTCCGCACTCTCCCGGAACCACGCACCGAGGCTCTCGGCGTCGCCTGCCGGCAGACCGGCATACCCGACCTGGTCGGCGATCTCCACGATCGTCTGGGGCCGCAGACCGCCGTCGAGGTGGTCGTGCAGCAGCGCCTTCGGGGCGCGCAGCACGAGGTCGTCGGAGACCGCGGCGTCGTCCTTGGAGCCCTTGCGACCGAAGATCACGCGCCCTCCTCCTCGCGGTTGACGGTGTCGGGGCTGAAGGCCGGCAGGCACACCGCGACGTACTCGGCTCCCGCCGACCCGGTGGAGTAGCGGATCCGCTCGCCGGCGCGGGTGATGACGCTCTGCCCGGCCTCGACCCGCAGCTGGCCCCCGTCGTGGTCGAGCAGGACCGAGCCCGCGATGACGAGGGTGATCTCGTCGAACTCCGGGGCCTGGAACGGCTCGGTCCAGTCGGCAGGGGCCTTCATGTGGGCGACGGAGACGGCTTCGCTGCCGGTGTTCACCCGGCCGACGTGCTCGTCGATGATCTTGCCGCCGGGGACGGGGATGGTCGTGGGGGTCGCGATGAGCTCAGGCACCCGCCCAGCCTAGTGCTGCGCGCCCTGGCGGGAACGTCCACGGCGGCAGCATCCGTCGCGGGAGCATCCACCGCGGGAGCATCGGTCGCGGGAACGCCCGGTGTGGGAGCGCCCGGCGCGGGAACGCCCGCCATGGGGGCGGGACGGCCCTTGCCGGATCCGAACGGTCGTGCTTTTATTGACCCGTGGACGAGAGCCGGCAGTGAGCAAGGGCGATGACACCCGCGACTCGGTGCTGCGCGTGGCCCTGGCGCAGTCCAGCCGGGTCGGCCTGCGCGGCATCACGATCGGTTCCCTCGCCGACGCCCTGGAGATGTCCAAGAGCGGGCTGTTCGCGCACTTCGGCTCCAAGGAGGGGCTCCAGGCCGCGGTGATGGACTACGCCGCCGAGTCCTTCACCCAGCTCGTCATCCGGCCGGCCCTCAGGGCCCCCCGTGGTGAGCCCCGGCTCCGACTGCTCTTCGAGCGCTGGCTCGGGTGGGGCGGCTACGCCGACTACGCACTGCCGGGTGGCTGCATCTTCGTGTCCGTGGCCAGCGAGTTCGACGACGAGCCCGACGGCCCGGTGCGCGCCAAGGTCGTGCAGACCGAGCGCGACCTGCTCGACACCATCGAGACGATCGTGCGGGGCGGGGTCACCGAGGGCCAGTTCGACGAGGCGGCTGACGCGGCGGCGTTCGCCCACGACATGCTCGCGATCGTGCTGGGCTACAACTTCTCGGCCCGGTTGCTGCGCGACCCGGCCGCCGCGGGTCGGGCCCACGACGCCTTCGACCGCCTGATCGACCACATCCGCAGCTGATCCCACCCACCCCGGAGGTAGCCGCCATGTCCGCAGAAAAAAGCACGATCGATCGTTTCGGTTCTGACGAGGGCCCGTCCTCCTCTACGACACCCCGGTGGCGGACCACCCGGATGGGCAGCGGCCCGGTGCCCAGATGGGTGGTGGGTGCCGATGCCCGAGACCTGCTCGCGACCCGAGTCTGGGGAGGCGGCAGACCGACGCCGCGCGGTCAGCAGCCCGCTCGACCCGACCCGTTGCCGGCCACACCCACTCAGGAGGTTCCAGCCATGTCGACCCAAGGAAGCACGATCGACCGAATCACTCTCGCGCGACGACCCCGACGATCGGTCCCCGCGGCCCACGACCGCACGGCGACGACGGCCACCGGCCTGCCTGGGTCGTCGGCCCTGCGCTCGACCTTCGAGCTGCTCGAGCGGCGCGCGCCCGCCGTGGGTGGGCGATTGGCCGAGCACCTCTGGTTCCGGCTCCCGGCCCGCCCGGCCGCGGCGGTGCGGGCCGAGCGGACCCCTCGAGGAGGTGAGCCGTTCGAGGTCGCGTGGGCGCACGGCACCGTCCGCGGACGGGTCTACGGCGACTGGGGCAACCCCACGGCATACCTCGTCCACGGCTGGGGCGGCTGGTGGCAGCAGGTCGGCGCGCACGTCGCGCCGCTGGTGGACCGCGGCCTGTGCGTGGTGGCCTTCGACGCGCCCAGCCACGGCGACTCGGACGCCGGAGCCTTCGGTCGCCGGTCGACCACGTTCGTCGAGATGGCCGAGGCGCTCGCCGCCGTCGTGCGCGAGTTCGGCCGGCCGAGTGTCGTGGTGGCCCACTCGGCCGGCGGGCTGGCGGCGGTGCATGCCCTGGGCCTCGGCTCCGAGCCCGACTCGCTCGTGCTGGTCGCACCCTCGGAGGGGGTGCCGGCCATGCTGCCCGTCGTGACGACCGCGCTCGGGATCGGGCGCCGCTCGCAGGCGACGATGGTGACGCTGGCCGAGCGGCGGGTCGGTGTGCCGATGGAGGCGCTCGACCTGCTCACCATGGCGTCCCAGCACGGTTCGCTGCCGCACCTGCTGGTGGTGCACGACCGCGGCGACCGGGAGGCGCCCTTCGCGGGGGGCGTGCGCCTCAAGGATGCCTGGCACGGGGCGCGGCTGGTCGCCACCGAGGGACTGGGTCACCGACGCGTGCTGTGGGACCCCGCTGTCGTCGAGCAGGTGGGCGCCTTCGCGGCGGCGGCCGCCGACCGGGTCAGGAGATCTTCTCGATGACCAATGGCAGCAGGTCGGGTCGCGATCCCTCCGGGGCGATCGTGAACGCGCCCTCGAGTGACTCCAGCGCCCGCTCGAACCGGTCGGGGGTGTCGGTGTGCAGCGTCAGCAGCTTCTCGCCGGCACGCACGGTGGCGCCCGGCTTGTAGTGCATCTCGACGCCGGCGCCGGCCTGCACCGGGTCCTCCTTGCGTGCCCGGCCCGCGCCGAGCCGCCAGGCGGCGACGCCGACCTTGAGGGCGTCGAGCTCGGTGAGCACCCCGTCAGCCGGCGCGAGCACGTCCTGGCTCTCCTTGGCGACCGGAAGCGTCGCGTCCGGGTCGCCGCCCTGGGCGCGGATCATCGCCTTCCAGGCGTCCATGGCGCGACCGTCCCGCAGTGCGTCAGCCGGGTCGACGTCCTCCCGGCCAGCGGCCGAAAGCATCTCGCGGGCCAGCGCCAGGGTCAGCTCGACGACGTCCTCGGGCCCGCCACCGGCCAGCACCTCGACCGACTCGCGCACCTCGATCGCGTTGCCCGCCGTGAGGCCGAGCGGCACCTGCATGTTGGTCAGCATCGCCACCGTCTTCACGCCGGCGTCGGTGCCGAGGTCGACCATCGTGCGGGCCAGCTCGCGGGCGTCGTCGACGTTCTTCATGAACGCGCCGCTGCCGACCTTGACGTCGAGCACCAACGCCCCGGTGCCCTCCGCGATCTTCTTGCTCATGATCGACGACGCGATGAGCGGGATCGCCTCGACGGTGCCCGTGACGTCGCGCAGGGCGTAGAGCTTCTTGTCGGCCGGGGCCAGGCCGTCGCCGGCCGCGCAGATGACTGCCCCGACGTCTTCGAGCTGGCGCATCATCGCCTCGTTGCTCATGGCGGCCTGCCAGCCGGGGATCGACTCGAGCTTGTCGAGGGTGCCACCGGTGTGCCCGAGGCCGCGGCCGGAGAGCTGGGGCACCGCCACACCACAGGCCGCCACCAGCGGGGCCAGCGGCAGCGTGATCTTGTCGCCGACGCCGCCCGTGGAGTGCTTGTCGGCGGTCGGACGGGAGAGACCGGAGAAGTCCATCCGCTCACCGCTGGCGATCATCGCCCCGGTCCAGCGGGAGATCTCGCGCCGGGTCATGCCGTTGAGCAGGATCGCCATGGCCAGGCTCGACATCTGCTCGTCCGCCACCGCGCCGCGGGTGTAGGCGTCGATCACCCAGTCGATCTGCCCGTCGGTGAGCTCGCCCTTCCCCCGCTTGGCAATGATCACGTCGACGGCATCGAAGGCTTCACTCATGGGGTCATCGTGTCAGACCCCGACCGCGCTGCGCACTGCTCCTCGGTGGGGGAAAGCGAGGGTCAGGCGGGGTGGGCCGCGGCGGTCAGGTTGTCGGGACCGAACGCCTGCGGCAGCACCTCGCGCATCGGCAGCACGCCCTCGGGGGTGAGCAGCAGGCACTCGGGCCCGCCGTTCTCCCACAGCAGCTGGCGGCACCGGCCGCACGGCATCAACGGCTGGCCGTCGCCACCCACGCAGGAGACCGCGACGAGCCTGCCGCCCCCGGTCGCGTGCAGCTCGGAGACCATGCCGCACTCGGCGCACAGCCCGACGCCGTAGGCAGCGTTCTCCACGTTGCAGCCCGCCACGACCCGGCCGTCATCGACGATGCCGGCCACGCCGACGGGGAAGTTCGAGTACGGCGCGTAGGCCCGACCCATGATGTCGATCGCCTTGGCGCGCAAGGCTTCCCAGTCGACGTGCTCCGGGGCGGGAGGGGCGGCATGCCGCGCAGCCGGCTCCGCGGCATACCCCTCCTGCTGCTGGTGATCGGGCTCAGGGCACACCTAGTGCCCCTCGCCCTTGCGATAGATCTGTCCGTCGGCAGCGGGCATCCGCAACCGTTGCGACGCGAAGGCCAGCACCAGCAACGTGGTGACGTAGGGGGTGGTGCCGGTGAGCTCGGCGGGCACCGCGTCGCTGGCGAAGTACCACCAGCCGACGAGGACGCCGACGGCGATCGCAAGGACACCCTGGACCATCCGCTTGTTGCGGACGACCTGCCAGATGCCGACCGCCACCAGCAGCACCGCGAAGAGCAGCAGGAACGCGTGGACGGTCGCGCCACCGCGCAGCTGGACCGCGTCGGTGTAGCCGAACAGCGCTGCGCCGGTGAGCAGGCCACCGGGTCGCCAGTTGCCGAAGATCATCGCCGCGAGGCCGATGTAGCCACGTCCGCCGGTCTGGCCGTCGCGGTAGATGTTCGCAGCCACCAGGGCGAGGAACCCGCCACCGAGGCCGGCCAGGCCACCGGAGACGATCACGGCGAGGAACTTGTAGCGGAGCACGTTGACGCCGAGCGACTCGGCCGCCACCGGTGACTCACCGACGGAGCGCAGCCGCAGGCCGAACGACGTCCGCCACAGCACCCACCAGGTGCCGGCGAACAGCAGCAGCGCCAGGATCGTGAGGATCGACAGGTCGGTGCAGACCGCCCGCAGCACGGCCGCGAGGTCGCTGACGAAGAACCAGTCCTTCTTCTCGATCGTGCCCAGCCCGCTGGAGATGCCGGGGACGGTGAAGTCGGGCAGCGCCTTGACCGGCGGCGACTGCGTGGGGCCACCGCCGGGCAGCCCGTCGAAGAACCGGGCGGCGAGGTACTTCGCGACCCCGAGGCCGATGATGTTGATCGCCACACCGGAGACGATGTGGTCGACCCCGAACGTCACCGTGGCGACGGCGTGGATCAGGCCACCGACCATGCCCAGCAGGATGGCGCCGAGGACGCCGGCCCACGGGCCCATGTGGTAGCCGAAGAACCCGGCACCCCAGGTGCCGAGGATCATCATGCCCTCGAGGCCGATGTTGACCACGCCGGCACGCTCGGACCACAGGCCGCCCAGACCGGCGAGCCCGATCGGCACGGCCAGTCCGATGGCGGCGGCCAGGGCGCCCGACGACGCGATGTCGTCAGCACCGGTGACCAGCCGCAGCACCGAGACCACGGCGATCGTGCCGAGCGCGATGATCGCCCACTCGCGCGGGCCGAGCCGGCGCCGCTTCGGGCGGTCGACGACGGCCTGCGTGCCGACCTCGAGTCCTGCGGCGCTCATGCCGGGGCTCCTTCCGTGGCGGGCTGGGCCTTTCGCTGGGCGGCCAGCTCCCTGGCGACCCGTTGCTGCTCGAACCGCTTGTCGGCCCGGCGGATCAGCTCGTAGGCGATGACCACGGCGAACAGGATGACGCCCTGGATGATGAAGACGATCTCCTGGGCCACACCGGCCGTGATCTGCAGGGCGTTGGACTGGATGTCGAGGAACGCCCACAACACCGACGCGAACGCGATGCCCACCGGGTTGTTGCGCCCGAGCAGCGCGATCGCGATGCCTGCGAAGCCGAGCCCCGACTGGAACGTCGTGCCGTAGTTGTGGTCCTGCCCGAACAGCAGCGGCATGCCCACCAGCCCGGCGAGCGCGCCGGAGGCGATCATCGCGGTCATGACCATCCGCGGGACCTTGACGCCACTCGCGACGGCGGCGCTCTCGGAGCGGCCCGTGGCCCGCAGGTCGAAGCCGAACCTCGTCTTGCCGAGCACGAACCAGTAGAGGAACCCGACGAGGATCGCCAGCACCAGCAGCGTGTAGACGCGGTTGGTCGCACCAGGGATCAGCTTGAAGCCCTCGAGCTGCGAGGAGTCCGGGATCGTCTTGGTCTCGATCGCGTTGCTGCCCTCCTTGCGGTCGGCGACCTTGAGCAACAGCCAGCTCACCACGCCGGTGGCGATGGCGTTGAGCATGATGGTCGAGATCACCTCGGAGACGCCGCGCTTCACCTTGAGGTATGCCGCGATGCTGGCCCAGAGCCCGCCCGCCACCATCGCGACGACCATGGCCGCGACGACGTTGAGGAACCCGGGCAGCCAACCCTGGCCGGCGAACACGGCGGCCGCGAAGACGGCGACGCGGTACTGGCCGTCGACGCCGATGTTGAACAGGTTCATCCGGAAGCCCACTGCGACGGCGATGGCCGACAGGTAGAACACGGTGGCGCTGTTGATGATCTGCACCGTCTGCCTGGGCTTGGGCGCGTGCAGGATCGTCTTCCAGACCTCACCGACCGGGTCGCCGAAGAGGACGAGGATCAACGAGGTGATGGCGAACGCCACGAGGAGGGCGAGCACCGGCGCAGCCACGCTGAGCAGGATCCGGCGGGGGCTGATCGACTTCATCAGGAGGCCTCCTTCTCGCCGGCGCCGGTCATGGCAGCGCCGAGGTCCTCGGCGGTCACCTTGTCGGGGTCGAACTCACCGGACAGCTTGCCGCGCAGGATGACGCGGATGGTGTCGGACAGCCCGATCAGCTCCTCGAGGTCGGCCGAGATCAACAGCACGGCGAGGCCTTCGCGCCGCGCAGCCCGGATGTGGTCCCAGATGCTCGACTGGGCGCCGACGTCGACGCCACGGGTCGGGTGGGCTGCGATGAGCACCTTGGGCGTGTGGCTCATCTCCCGACCGATGATGAGCTTCTGCTGGTTGCCACCGGAGAGCGATCCCGCGGTGACGAAGATCGACGGGGTGCGGACGTCGTACTCCTTGACGATCCGCTCGGTGTCCGCCTTGGCGGCAGCGGCGTCGATCAGCTGGCCCTTCACGTTGGGGCGCTCGGTCTGGTGTCCGAGGATGCGGTTCTCCCAGAGCGGCGCCTCGAGCAGCAGGCCGTGGCGGTGCCGGTCCTCGGGGATGTAGCCCACCCCGGCTTCGCGGATCTCGCGGGTGTGCCAGTCGGAGATGTCGGTGTCGCCGAGGTAGACCTCGCCCGACGTGGGCTCGCGCATCCCCATGATGACCTCGACCAGCTCGGCCTGGCCGTTGCCCTCGACACCCGCGATCCCCAGCACCTCGCCGGCGTGGATGGTCAGCGAGATGCCGTCGAGCACCGGGCGGCCGGAGCCACCCCGAGCACCAGGTCGTCGACCTTGAGCAGCACGCGGTCGGTGACCGTCGACTCCTCGGTGGTCGGGGACGGCAGCTCGGAGCCGACCATCAGCTCGGCGAGCTGGCGGGCGTTGACGGACTTCGGGTCGACCGTGTCGATCGTGGTGCCGCGGCGGATCACCGTGATCGAGTCGGCGACCTTGAGCACCTCGTCAAGCTTGTGCGAGATGAAGAGCACGGTGAGGCCCTCGTCCTTGAGCTCGGCGAGCTGGTCGAACAGCTCGTCGACCTCCTGCGGCACGAGGACGGCGGTGGGCTCGTCGAGGATCAGCGTCTTGGCGCCCCGGTAGAGGACCTTGAGGATCTCGATCCGCTGGCGCGCCCCGACCCCGAGGTCGGCGACCAGCGCGTCCGGGTCGATGTCGAGCTTGTAGGCGTCGGAGATGCGCCGGATCTCGGCTCGCGCCGCGTCGCCGATGCCGTGCAGCTTCTCTGCCCCCAGCACGACGTTCTCGACCACCGTGAGGTTGTCGGCCAGCATGAAGTGCTGGAACACCATCCCGATGCCGGCCGCGATCGCGTCGGACGGCGAGTGCAGGTTGACGGCCTTGCCGTCGACCTTGATCGTCCCCTCGTCGGGGCGCTGCACGCCATACAGGATCTTCATCAGGGTGGACTTGCCGGCGCCGTTCTCACCGACGATCGCGTGGACCGTGCCACGACGCACCGAGAAGGTGATGTCCTTGTTGGCGACCACACCCGGGAACCGCTTGGTGATCCCCTCCACCTCGACGGCTGGGGCACCCCCTTGGGCAGTGGGCTGCGTCAGCGGTGGGGAGGCAGTGATGGCTCACACTCCTGGTCCGGGCCCGCGACGTCGCGGGCGGGGCGCATTTCGGGACGCTTCCGGCACGGGTCGCGGCACCGGGAAGCGGTCGTTCGGGCGGGTCGATCAGGGAAGCACACGGCCCGGGTCAGACGCTACCGCGCCGCCCGGGCCGTGTACGACCATCATCGTGATCAGGGGGTGGTGGGCACCTTGATCTCGCCGGCGATGATCTTGGCCTTGTAGTCGTCGAGCTTGGCCTTGATGTCGTCGACCTGACCACCGGTCGTGGAGTAGTCCACACCGCCGGCCTTGAGGTCGTAGACGTTGTTGCCGGTCTTCTCCTGGCCGTCAGCGGCCGACTTGATGAAGTCGTACACCGCGACGTCGACCTTCTTGATCATCGAGGTCATGATGACCGAGCGGACGTCCTCGGGGGCGGTGAGGGCCTGGTCCGAGTCGACGCCGATGGCGAGCTTGCCGGCAGCCTTGGCCGCCGTGAAGACGCCACCACCGGAACCACCGGCAGCGTGGTAGACGATGTCGGCGCCCTTGTCGTACATGCCCTGCGCCGCGGTCTTGCCCTTGGCCGGGTCACCGAAGCCGCTGAAGTCCGGCGGCTGGGTGAGGTACTGGGAGTCGATCTTGATCGACGGGTTGACCGCCTTCGCACCGGCGATGTAGCCAGCCTCGAACTTCTTGATCAGCGGGACGTTCACGCCACCGACGAAGCCGATGTGGCCCGACTTCGACTTGAGCGCGGCCGCCGCACCGACGAGGAACGAGCCCTCGTTCTCGGCGAACGTGATCTGGTCGACGTTGGCGCCCTTGGAGTCGTCCGACGCGTCGTCGACGATCGCGAAGTGCACGTCGGGGTTGTCCTTGGCAGCCTTGCCCACCGAGGCGGCGTAGGCGAAGCCGACCGCGACGACGTGCGTGTAGCCGGCGTCGACGAGCTGCTGGAGACGCTCCTCGCGGGCGGCCTCGTTCTCACCGTTGACCGCGGCAGCTTCCTTGGTCTCCACGCCGAGCTCGGTCTTGGCCTTGTCGAGGCCCGCGGCAGCGGCGTCGTTGAACGACTGGTCGCCACGACCACCGACGTCGTAGGCCATGCCGACCTTGATCGAGGCCTTCTTGGTCGTGCTCGAGCTGGAACCGCTGGTCCCCGGGTCGTCGCCCGAGTCACCACATGCGGCAAGGCTCAGTGCTGCCACTGACACCACCGCTGCAACCTTCATCGTGTGACGCAAGGCTGTCTCCTGTTCTTTGGTAAAAATCGCTTCATGGAAAAGCAAAGGGGCGCTCTGATGCGCCGCTAGGCGGAGAGGATAGCCCGACGCTCCGCGTGGTTCGTCGGCCTTGGGCCAGTTGGGTCACAAACCGTTACCGATCCGCGACTGTCCCTCAGCCAGCCGTACCGGGCGTGTCCCGGGTCTTGACGACTCCGGCCACGACCGCACCGGCGAGCAGCCGGGCACCCTGCACGACGGACCCCTCGTCCACGACCAGGTCGCCCTGGTGCAGGTCGTAGGTCGACCCTCCCGGCGTGCGGGTGCCGAGGCGGGCCATCGCTCCCGGCACCTGGCGCAGGTACCAGGCGAAGTCCTCGCCACCCAGTGACTGCGGCGTGCCCACCGCGGTGAGCCCGGTGCCGTCGGCCGCGGCGCGGAACACCTCGATCGCCTCCGGGTCGTTGACCACCGGCGGCACCCCCTGGACGTGCTCGAGGACGGCCGTCACGGCATACGGGGCGACGACGTGCTCGACCGCCTCCGCGAGGAGCGGTCCGATCGTGGTCCAGGCGGTCGCGTCGAGCATCCGGAGCGTGCCGGCGGCGACGCCGCTCGACGGGATCACGTTGGCCGCCTGGCCGGCGTGCACCTCGCCCCAGACCAGCGCGAACGCGGTGCGGGGGTCGAGCCGGCGCGACAGCACGGCGGGCAGCTCGGTGACCACCTTGCCGAGCGCGAAGGTGAGGTCCTCGGTCAGGTGCGGGCGCGAGGTGTGCCCCCCGCGTCCGCTCAGGTGGACGGTGACGCGGTCGGCCGCGGCGGTGATGGCTCCGTCACGCAGACCGACGCTGCCGACGTCGAGGCTGGGGTCGCAGTGCACCGCGAAGATGGCGTCGACCCCGTCGAGCGCACCCTCCGCGAGCAGGTCCACGGCACCACCGGGGATGACCTCCTCGGCCGGCTGGAACAGCAGCCGCACGCCGATGCCCCGCTCGCGCAGCGCGTCCTCGTGGACCTTGAGCGCGAGCCCCGCCCCGAGCATCGCGGCGACGTGCACGTCGTGCCCGCAGGCGTGGCAGATGCCCTCGGTGGTCGAGGCCCACGGCAGGTGGGTCCGCTCCCCCACCGGCAGCGCGTCGAGGTCGGCGCGCAGGGCCACCCGGTAGGCCGGCTGCTCGGCGCCCAGGTCGGCGACCAGGCCGCTGACCGGCAGGGTGCGGTGCGCGATCCCGGCGTCGGCGAGCCGACGGGCCACCTGGGCGGTCGTGCGGATCTCGCCGCGGGACAGCTCGGGATGGGCGTGCAGGTCGTGCTGCAGGTCGAGGAGCTCGGGGGCGAGGGAGTCGATGGTGGCGCAGAGTGCGCCCATCAGGAGATGGTCTGTCATGTCAGCGCGCACTCTACTCGCGGCGGGCGCGGCTCCCGGCAGGACCAGGCCGCGGCTCCCGGCAGGACCAGGCCGCGGCTCCCGGCAGGACTAGAAGGTCTCGCGGGGGACGTAGAGGCCCCACACGTCGCGCAGCGCGTGGCTGACCTCGCCGCCGGTCGCGCGCAGCCGCAGCGCCTCGCGCATCGGGTAGAGCACGTTGTCGGTGCCGCGGGCCGCCTCCCGCAGCGCCTCGAGGGCGGCCTCGACCGCATCGTTGTCGCGGTCGGCGCGCAGCGCGGCGAGGCGCTCGCGCTGGTCGTGCTCGATCTGCGGGTCGACGCGCAGCGGCTCGTAGGGCTCCTCCTCGTCGAGGGCGAACCGGTTGAGACCGACGACGGTGCGCTCCTTGCTGTCGATCTCGAGCGCGATCCGGTAGGCGGACCGCTCGATCTCGGACTTCTGGAAGCCCTGCTCGATCGCGGCCACTGCTCCCCCACGGTCCTCAACCGCCTGGATCAGCTCGAGCGCCGCGGCCTCGACGTCGTCGGTCATCGACTCGACGACGTACGACCCGGCGAACGGGTCGACGGTCTTGGTCACGTCGGTCTCGTAGGCGATCACCTGCTGGGTGCGCAGCGCGAGCCGGGCGGCCTTCTGGGTCGGGAGCGCGATCGCCTCGTCGAACGAGTTGGTGTGCAGCGACTGGGTGCCGCCGAGCACCGCGCCGAGACCCTGCAGCGCGACGCGCACGAGGTTGACCTCGGGCTGCTGGGCGGTCAGCTGCACCCCGGCGGTCTGGGTGTGGAACCGCAGCATCTGGCTCTTGGGGTTCTTGGCCCCGAACTCGTCCCGCATGATCCGCGCCCAGATCCGGCGGGCAGCGCGGAACTTCGCGACCTCCTCGAGCAGCGTCGTCCGGGCCACGAAGAAGAACGACAGCCGCGGGGCGAAGTCGTCGACGTCGAGCCCGGCCTTGATCGCGGCGCGGACGTACTCCTTGGCGTTGGCCAGGGTGAACGCGATCTCCTGCGCGGGCGTCGCCCCGGCCTCGGCCATGTGGTAGCCGCTGATGGAGATGGTGTTCCAGCGCGGCAGCTCCTGGTGGCAGTAGGCGAAGATGTCGCTGATCAGCCGCAACGACTCCTTCGGCGGGTAGATGTAGGTGCCGCGAGCGATGTACTCCTTGAGCACGTCGTTCTGGATGGTGCCGGCCAGCCGCGACGGGTCGGCGCCGTTCTCCTCGGCCACCAGCTGGTACATCAGCAACAACGTCGACGCGGGAGCGTTGATCGTCATCGAGGTCGACAGCTCGCCCAGCGGCAGCCCGCCGAAGAGCGTGCGCATGTCCTCGATCGAGTCGATCGCGACGCCGACCTTGCCGACCTCGCCGTGCGCGATCGCCTCGTCGGAGTCGTAGCCCATCTGGGTCGGCAGGTCGAACGCGACGGACAGTCCGCCGGTGCCCGCCTTCACCAGCTCGTGGTAGCGCTCGTTCGACTCCTTGGCCGTCCCGAACCCGGCGTACTGCCGCATCGTCCACGGCCGCCCCGTGTACATGTTCGGGTAGACGCCGCGCGTGTAGGGGAACTGCCCGGGGTCACCGAGCTGGGCGTCCGCGTCGAAGCCCTCGAGGTCGCCCGCGGCATACACGGCCTTGATCGGCAGGTCGGACTCGGAGCGTGCAGCGGGGACGTCGGCGGCCATGCCGCCCACGATAGTGAGCCGGTATGCCGCGTGGTCACCGCTCGTGGCCCACCTCACCGTGGGCTGCATCACCCCCGGCTCAGTGGCCGAGCTCGGCGCGGCGCTTGTCCCAGCGGTCGGAGAGCTGCTGCATCTCCTCGGTGACGAACTCGAGGAACGCGACGCTGAGGGCCAGCCGGTCGCCGGCCTGGGTGCCCGCGCCGCCGACCTGGTCGACGCCGTCGCGCAGCGTCTCGGTGAGCGGGGTGTAGATGGTGGCGGAGTTGATCATCACGTCGTGCCAGGCGTCGTCGGCGACCACGTGCACGTCGCGCCGGGTGCCCGGTTCGCGCTCCCGGTGGATCATCCGCAACTGCTCCAGCGAGCGCACCGCCCCCGAGACCGAGGCGGGGCTGACCGTCAGCACCTCACCGATCTCCGCCGCCGTCATCCGCCCGTCCTCGTCGGCCAGCAGGGCCGCGAAGACCCTGGCCGGCAACCGCTGCATCCCGGCAGCGGTGAGGGCGGAGCCGAACCGCTCGACGAAGCGCGCGGGGTCCGCGGCGGCGGGGGTGGGGGTCATGAGGACAGTTTAGATCATTCAGAGATTTCTGAAAACAGTGTAGAGTTGGGCTCATGGCTCCTGTCATCGAGGCCGTCGGCCTCACCAAGACGTTCGGCTCCACCACCGCCCTCGACGGCCTCGACCTGACCGTCCACGAGGGTGAGGTGCACGGCTTCCTCGGCCCCAACGGCGCCGGGAAGTCCACCACCATCCGCGTCCTCCTCGGACTCCTGCGCGCCGACGCCGGGACGGTCCGGCTGCTCGACCGTGACCCCTGGGCGGACGCCACCGAGCTGCACCGCCGGCTCGCCTACGTGCCCGGCGACGTCGTCCTCTGGCCGAACCTAACCGGCGGTGAGGTCATCGACCTGCTCGGCCGGCTGCGCGGCGGGGTCTCCGAGGGCCGGCGCGCCGAGCTGCTCGAGGCGTTCGAGCTCGACCCGACCAAGAAGGGCCGGTCCTACTCCAAGGGCAACCGGCAGAAGGTCGCGCTCGTCGCGGCGTTCGCGTCCGACGTGCCACTGCTCGTCCTCGACGAACCCACGTCGGGACTCGACCCCCTGATGGAGAAGGTCTTCCAGGAGCACCTGGCCCGGGTCCGCGACGAGGGGCGCACCGTCCTGCTCTCCAGCCACATCCTGTCCGAGGTCGAGACCGCAGCCGACCGGGTCAGCATCGTGCGCGCCGGACGCGTGGTGGACTCCGGGTCACTGGCCGACCTGCGGCACCTGACCCGCACCAGCATCACCGCGACCCTCGCCCGCCCGGTGTCCGACACCGAAGCGGGCCGCTGGCCCGGCGTCGAGTCGGCGCGCCAGGACCGCGAGCGCCTCGTCCTCTCGGTCGGGACCAGCTCGGTCGGCGACGTGCTCCAGCGGCTCGGCGGGCACGGCATCCAGGCGCTCACCTGCCAGCCACCGACTCTCGAGGAGCTGTTCCTCTCGCAGTACCGCGACGACCTGGGCACTGCCGCGGGCAACGGCGCCGGGGCCGGCGCCAAGGAAGAGGTGTCGGCGTGAGCGACAGCTTCGCCGGCGCCGGTGCGCTGTTGCGGCTGGCGTGGCGCCGGGACCGCTGGATCGTCGTCGCGAGCGTGCTGGCCCTGGTGGCCACCGCCTACGGCTCGATGGCAGCCACCCTCGACCTCTACCCGACCGACGCCGCGGCCGCTGGTGGTGCCGCGGCGATGGTCGACAACCCGTCGCTCACTGCGCTGTACGGGCCGCTCCCCTCTGCCACCGCCGCCGGTATCGGCGTGCTCAAGACCGTCATGATGGGCAGTCTCGCCACGGCCTTCCTCGCCTTCGCGCTGGTCCGTCGGCACACCCGCAGCGAGGAGGAGGACGGCCGCCTCGAGCTGGTCGCCGCCGGCGTCGTCGGTCGTCGGGCTCCGCTCGCCGCGGCCGTCGCGCTCGCGACCCTCACCGTGCTCGCCACCGGTCTGCTCTCGGCGCTGAGCCTGCTGGGGACCGGTGTCGACGCCACGGGGTCGTTCGCACTCGGGGCCGTCGAGGTGGTCGCCGGCCTGGTCATGATCGGTGTGACCGCCGTGGCCGTGCAGCTCACCTCCACCACGCGAGGTGCCGGAGGCATCGCGGTCGGGGCGCTCGGGCTGGCCTTCGTGGTGCGCGCCACCGCCGACACCAGCAGCGGTGGTTCGGGGCTGGTCTGGTTGTCGTTCCTGGGCTGGGCCGAGCAGGTCAGCCCGTTCGGCGCGAACCGGTTGTGGCTGGTGTTTCCCGCCCTCGTCGCCACCGCCGGGCTGCTCCTGGTCGCCGACGCGCTGCTGCACCGGCGCGACCTCGGCTCCGGTCTCTGGGCGGCGCGTCCCGGGCCGAGTCGGGCCCGGCCGGCGCTGCGGTCACCGCTCGGGTTGGCGTGGCGGCTCCAGCGGGGCACCTTGCTCGGCTGGACGATCGGGTATGCCGTCCTGGGCCTCGTCGTCGGCAACATCGCCTCCTCGGTCGACCAGATCGCCGACAGCCCGTCCGTCGAGGAGATGCTGCGCAAGATGAGTGGTGGGCAGGGTTCCCTGCTGGACGCCTTCTTCGGGACCGAGCTGCGCTTCCTCGCGATCGGCGCCGCCGCCTACGGCATCGCCACCGCGCTCCGGCTGCGCTCCGAGGAGAACGCAGCGCGCGCCGAGGTCGTCCTGGCCACCCCGGTCAGCCGGTGGCGCTGGCTCGGCAGCCACCTCGTCATCGCCGCCGCCGGGTCGGTCTGGCTGCTCGCCGTGGTGGGCGTCGCCGCGGGCCTGGCGGCCGGTGCGGTGAGCGGCACCGGGGTGTCCGAGCTGCTGCCCGCGGCGCTGGCCACGGCTCCGGCGGTGCTGGTCTGCGTCGGCCTGACGGTGCTGCTCTTCGGGCTGCTGCCGCGGATGTCGACGGCGGCGTGGGGACTGCTGGCGTTGTTCGTGCTGCTCGGCGAGTTCGGCGCACTGTTGTCGCTGCCCGACTGGGCCCTGGGACTGTCGCCGTTCGACCACCTCGGCAGCCTCCCCGGCGGCGACGCCAATCCGGCCGGGCTCGCGGGCCTGCTGGCAGTCGCGGTGGCAGTCACGGCGGTCGGAGCCACCGCCTTCCGCCGCCGCGACCTCGCCACCTGACCCGACCGACCAGCCCAGCCCCCCCGACGCAGGAACCTTTGCTATCAAAGGTTCCTGCGTGACGGACAGGTTGCAACCTGTCCGCGAACCGGTTTCCTTTGCTAGCAAAGGTTCGTGCAGCCAGCGCGGGGGTCAGAGGAGGTCGGTGCGGCCCTCGGACTTGAGCAGGTCGACGACGGCCTTGACGTCCTGGGCCCGGTCCCGTGAGACGACCAGGAGCGCGTCGGGCGTGTCGACCACGACCACGTCGTCGAGCCCGACCACCGCGACCACCCGCCCGTCGCGGTCCCCCGACGGCACGACGACCCCGGTCGCGTCGACCACCCGCACGCTGGAGGCGTCGCCCAGGACCCGCACCCCCGGCATACCCGAGGCGTCGGGGAGGAGGGCACCGAGCGAGCTGAAGTCGCCCACGTCGTCCCAGCCGAAGCCACCCGGCACCACCGCGACCCGCCCCTCGGCGGCCGCGGGTTCGGCCACTGCGTGGTCGATGGCGATCTTCTCGAGCCCGGGCCAGACCTGTTCGAGCCGCGACGGGTCGGCGGCGAGCGCCCGCACCCCGGCTGCGAGCTCCGGGTGCCACTGCGCGAGCAGGTCGAGCAGCACCGTCGCCCGGACCACGAACATCCCCGCGTTCCACCGGAACCGGCCCGTCGCGAGATAGGCCTCGGCCCGGGAGCGGTCCGGCTTCTCCACGAACTGACGCACTGCGTGGGCGGGGCCCTCCCCCAGTGGCTCGCCCAGCTCGATGTAGCCGAACCCGGTCGCGGGACCGGTCGGCTCGATGCCGATGGTGACGACATACCCCTGCTCGGCAGCAGCCACCGCGTCGGTGACGCAGGCGCGGAAGGCGTCCTCGTCCGCGATCACGTGGTCCGCGGCGAAGGACCCCAGCACGGCGGAGGGGTCACGCGCCTCCAGGACCGCGGCGGCCCAGCCGATCGCGGCCATCGAGTCGCGCGGCGCCGGCTCGGCGAGCAGCTGGTCGGCCGGCAGGTCGGGGAGCTGGGCGGCGACGGCCGCGCGGTGGGCGGCGCCCGTCACGACGAGCACCTGCGACCCGGTCAGCGGCGTCAGCCGGTCCCAGGTCGCCTGCAGCAACGAGCGCCCGGTGCCGGTCAGGTCGTGCAGGAACTTCGGCGACGAGGCCCGCGACACCGGCCACAGCCTGGTGCCCGCCCCACCGGCCGGGACCACCGCCCAGAAATGGCTGTCGCCCGTCACCGTCTCGTCGGCTGCTGCGTGACCTGCTGACATGGCCGGAACGCTAGCCCACCCACCAGCCGGTCACCCGCCGCTCACCTGACACACCCCTGGCCGTGGCCGTCTCCTCACCGGCGGTGCGGACGCTGGAGTCGTGCGAGTCGCCATCGTGACCGAGTCCTTCCTGCCCTACCTGAACGGCGTGACCACGAGCGTCTGCCGGGTGGTGGAGTGCCTGCGCGACGGCGGCCACGAGGTGGTCGTCATCGCGCCGCGGCCGGCGCCCACGTCCTACGCCGGGTATGCCGTGCACGGCCTCGCGTCCGTGCCCGTCCGCCAGTTCCCGGTGGGGCTCCCGCTGGGTGGCGAGGTGGAGTCGCTGTTGGCCGACTTCCGCCCCGACGTGGTGCACGTCGCCTCGCCCTTCGTCCTGGGGGCCAGTGCCCTGTCGGCAGCCGACCGCCTCGACCTCCCGACGGTGGCGGTCTACCAGACCGACATGCCCAGCTACCTGCGCCAGCACGGCCGGGGTGCGGTGGGGCGCGGCGCGGCGAGGGCCGCGTGGCGGTGGATCAGGCGGATGCACGAGCTGGCCGACCTGACCCTCGCGCCGTCGTCGGCGACGCTGGCCGAGCTGCGAGCCCACGGCGTGCCCCGCACCGCGTTGTGGGCGCGCGGCGTCGACGCCGTCCAGTTCCACCCGGGGTGGCGGCTCGACGCCGGCACGGCCGCCCTGCGCCGGTCGCTCGCCCCCGACGGCCAGCTGCTCGTCGGCTACGTGGGACGCCTGGCCCTCGAGAAGGAGCTGCACCGGCTCGCGGGGCTCACGGGTCTGGCGGGGCTGCGGGTGGTGCTGGTCGGCGACGGTCCCACCCGCGAGCCGGACGCGGCCCTCCTCGCGGCGGCCGGGGTCGACGCCGTCTTCCTGGGACGGCGCGAGGGCGACGACCTCGCGAGGGCGTATGCCGCCGTCGACCTCTTCGTGCACCCCGGGACCCGCGAGACGTTCGGCCAGACCCTCCAGGAGGCGGCCGCCACCGGGCTCCCGGTCGTGGCACCGGCCCGCGGCGGACCGCTCGACCTGGTCGACCACTCCCGCACCGGCCTGCTCTTCGACCCCGACGACCCCGGTTCGCTGCGCGAGGCCGTGGTCCACCTGGCCGGCGACGGCGTGAAGCGCCGGGCGATGGGCGCGGCCGGGCGGGCCGGGGTCGAGGGCCGTTCCTGGGCTGCGCTCACCGGGCAGCTGCTCGGCCACTACGACATCGCGAGGGCGACCCACGGGTCCCGCCCGTCCCTGCCCGACGGCGAGCGCGAACACGTGGGGTGAGACCCGGGCACCCGCCCGGCCACGCGGCATACCCGGCGGTAACCGGGCCTGTCTGCTTTCTCACAGCGGGCGCGTTATCGGTCCGAGCGCAGGGCCGATAACCTGACGGACGTACTACGGCCATCGACGCTGGACGACGACTGCCGTGACATCTGCTTCGAAAGGGACGCGCAGTGGCGCAGGCAGCCAACGGCACCCTCTACCGCGGCCGTGAAGGCATGTGGTCGTGGGTGGCCCACCGAGTCAGTGGCCTCCTCCTCTTCCTCTTCCTGTTCGCGCACGTGCTCGACACGGCGCTGGTGCGGGTCTCCCCCGACGCCTACAACGAGGTGATGGAGGCCTACAAGAACCCCATCGTGGGTCTGGGTGAGGCCGGGCTCGTCGCCGCGGTGATCTTCCACGCGCTCAACGGCCTGCGCATCATCGCCGTCGACTTCTGGTCCAAGGGGCCCCGCTACCAGCGGCAGCTGTTCTGGGCGGTCGTCATCGGATTCGTCGTGCTCTTCGCGCCCTTCGCGATCCGGCACCTGACCATCGTGTTCACGCACTGAGAGCGCGGGGGAACTCATGAGCGCCACCACCGAGGCCAACTACCACGCCGGTCCCGACGCCGTCTCCACGACCAAGTCCCGCTATCGGCGGGTCTCCAAGGGCCGCGGCAACTTCGAGCTCTGGTCGTGGGTCTTCATGCGCGCCAGCGGCGTGCTGCTCCTCGTCCTCGTGTTCGGGCACCTGTTCGTCAACCTGATGCTGGGCGAGGGCATCCACGGCATCGACTTCGCGTTCGTCGCCGGCAAGTGGAGCAGCCCGTTCTGGCAGACCTGGGACCTGCTGATGCTGTGGCTCGCCGAGCTGCACGGCTTCAACGGGGTCCGCACGATCATCAACGACTACACCGAGAAGGACCGCACCCGCTGGATCCTCAAGGGCCTGCTGGTCACGAGCGCGGTGCTCGTCATGGTGCTCGGCACGCTGGTGATCTTCACCTTCGACCCGTGCCTGGACCCGTCCTCCACCCTCTCCGTGTGCACCGCACGATGACGCCGGACCACCTGACCCTGGAACTCCGAAGGACACAGCACTGATGCAGACGCACAAGTACGACGTCGTGATCGTCGGGGCCGGCGGAGCCGGCATGCGGGCGGCGCTCGAGTCGAGCACCCGGACCCGCACGGCGGTGCTGACCAAGCTCTACCCCACCCGGTCCCACACCGGCGCGGCCCAGGGCGGCATGTGCGCCGCCCTCGCCAACGTCGAGGAGGACAACTGGGAGTGGCACACCTTCGACACCGTCAAGGGCGGTGACTACCTCGTCGACCAGGACGCGGCGGAGATCATGTGCCGCGAGGCCATCGACGCGGTGATCGACCTCGAGAAGATGGGGCTGCCGTTCAACCGCACCCCCGAGGGCAAGATCGACCAGCGCCGGTTCGGTGGGCACACCCGCAACCACGGTGAGGCGGCCGTGCGCCGGTCGTGCTTCGCGGCCGACCGCACCGGTCACATGATCCTGCAGACGCTCTACCAGAACTGCGTCAAGCAGGGAGTCGAGTTCTACAACGAGTTCTACGTCCTCGACCTGCTGATGAACACCGGCCCGGACGGTGTCGAGCACACCGCGGGAGTCGTCGCCTACGAGCTGGCGACCGGTGAGCTGCACGTGTTCCAGGCCAAGTCCGTCGTCTTCGCGACCGGTGGCACCGGCAAGGTCTTCAAGACCACCTCCAACGCCCACACCCTCACCGGTGACGGCATGGGCGTGGCCTTCCGCCGCGGGATCCCGTTGGAGGACATGGAGTTCTTCCAGTTCCACCCGACCGGCCTGGCCGGGCTCGGCATCCTGCTCTCCGAGGCCGCCCGCGGCGAGGGCGGCATCCTGCGCAACGCCGACGGCGAGCGCTTCATGGAGCGCTACGCCCCCACCATCAAGGACCTCGCCCCCCGCGACATCGTCGCCCGGTCGATGGCCAACGAGGTGCGCGAGGGCCGCGGCGCCGGTCCCAACAAGGACTACGTGCTGCTCGACCTGACCCACCTCGAGCCGGCCCACATCGACGCGAAGCTCCCCGACATCACCGAGTTCGCACGCACCTACCTCGGCGTCGAGCCCTACACCGAGCCGGTGCCGGTCTACCCGACCGCGCACTACGCCATGGGTGGTGTGCCGACCAACGTCGAGACCGAGGTGCTGCGCAACAACACCGACGTCGTGCCCGGCCTGTTCGCCGCCGGTGAGGTCGCCTGCGTCTCCGTGCACGGGTCCAACCGGCTCGGCACCAACAGCCTCCTCGACATCAACGTCTTCGGCCGCCGTGCCGGCATCGCCGCCGCGGAGTATGCCGCGAACGCACCGTTCGTCGAGTTGCCCGAGCACCCGTCGGCGCTCGTCGAGGGCATGGTCGAGACGATCCGCACCCGAGAGAGCGGCGAGCGGGTGGCCGACCTGCGCCGCGCCCTCCAGGAGACGATGGACCGCAACGTCCAGGTGTTCCGCACCGAGGCCTCGATGAAGGAGGCCCTCGGCGTCATCGACGAGCTGAAGGAGCGCTACGCCTCCGTCGTGGTGCAGGACAAGGGCAAGCGCTACAACACCGACCTGCTCGAGGCGGTCGAGCTCGGCTTCCTCATCGAGCTGGCCGAGGTCATCACCCTCGGCGCGCTGGCCCGCAAGGAGTCCCGCGGTGGCCACTTCCGCGAGGACTACGAAGCCCGCGACGACGTGAACTTCATGCGCCACACGATGGCCTACCGCGCCCCCGTGACCGACGTGGAAGAGGGCCCGAAGTTCGCCGACGAGGTGCGGCTCGACTACAAGCCCGTGACCGTCACCCGCTACCAGCCGATGGAGCGCAAGTACTGATGACCGCGACCGCAGAGAAGACCCAGAACACCGGCGAGTCCGCCAAGGCCGGTGCGGTGCCGTCGTTCACCGTGACGCTGAAGATCGCCCGGTTCGACCCCGAGACCGACAGCGAGCAGCACTGGGAGACCTACGAGGTCACCTCGCACGCCACTGACCGCGTGCTCGACGCGCTGCACCAGATCAAGTGGGACCAGGACGGCTCGCTGTCGTTCCGCCGGTCCTGCGCCCATGGCGTGTGCGGCTCCGACGCGATGCGGATCAACGGCAAGAACCGGCTCGCCTGCAAGACGCTCATCAAGGACGTCAACCCCGACAAGCCGATCACCGTCGAGCCGATCAAGGGCCTTCCCGTCGAGAAGGACCTCATCGTCGACATGGAGCCGTTCTTCGACGCCTACCGCGAGGTCATGCCGTTCCTCATCACCGAGGGCAACGAGCCGACCCGCGAGCGGATCCAGAGCCAGGCCGACCGCGACCGCTTCGACGACACCACCAAGTGCATCCTCTGCGCTGCCTGCACGACGAGCTGCCCGGTGTTCTGGAACGACGGCCAGTACTTCGGCCCGGCCGCCATCGTCAACGCGCACCGCTTCATCTTCGACAGCCGCGACGACGGCGGCACGCAGCGGTTGGAGATCCTGAACGACAAGGAGGGGGTGTGGCGCTGCCGCACCACCTTCAACTGCACCGACGCATGTCCTCGTGGCATCGAGGTGACCAAGGCGATCCAGGAAGTGAAGCGCGCGCTCCTGACCTCTCGGTTCTGAGGTGACCCGGCTTCGCGGTCACGGCCACCGGCGCGCGGGCCTTGCCGTCCTGATCGCTGCAGCGCTGTCGGCGGGGACGATCGACGCGGGGGCTGCGGTTGCGGTGGCGAAGCCGACTCCTTCGGCCACCACGAAGACCCTCCCGGTGCCGCGGGCGACGGTGGACCCGCAGGTGTCCGTCGGGGGTCCGCAGCTGGCCTCGATGGGGGTGGTCACGGACCTGCCGGCCGGCGTGCCTGCGCCGCCCAGGCTCAAGGACGTGTCGTGGGTGCTGGCCGACCTCGACACGGGCAAGGTGGTCGCAGCGAAGGCGGCGCATGCCCGGTTGCTGCCCGCCAGCACGCTCAAGACGCTGACGGCCCTCACCCTCATCCCGAAGGTGCCGGCGACCCGCAAGGTGGTCGCGACCCAGTCGGACGCCAACGCCGACGGGACGCGGGTCGGAGTCGTGCCCGGGCTCCCCTACACCGGACGCCAGCTGTTCCAGGGCCTGCTCATGTCATCGGGCAACGACGCGGCCTACGCGCTGGCCGAGGCCGGGGGCGGCCGCGAGGTGACGCTGGCCGCGATGAACGAGCGGGCGGCATACCTGGGGGCGCACGACACGGTCGCAAAGGACCCTTCTGGCCTGGACGCACCGGGGCAGACCTCGAGCGCCTACGACCTCGCCCTGATCGGGCGGGCTGCCTTGCAGCTGAAGGACTTCCGCGCCTACGTCACCACGAAACAGGTGGACTTCCCCGGGCGAGTGGACCCGAAGACGAAGAAGCGCGCGACCTACAAGATCCAGAACCACAACAAGCTGCTCTACAACTACGCGGGCACGATCGGGATCAAGAACGGCTACACCGAGCACGCCAACCGCACCTACATCTCGGCGGTGACCCGCGGCGGGAAGACCTACCTGCTCAGCGAGATGTACGGGCTGGACTCGTCGTGGCGCCCCCAGGCGGCGATGTACGACTGGGCCTTCCGCTACGGGGCCGTGGCCGGCGCTGTCGGCGAGATGGTCGAGCCGGGCACCGTCACGACGCCTCCGACCCCGCTCCCGAGCGCCACCTCACCCAGCCTCGCGCCCGACGCCGGCCCGGGCGCAGGCGGTGCACCCGTGGTGGCCGGCGCCCCCGCACAGACCGACACCCGCCCCGCCGGTCGGCGGCTCGACACCGAGCAGCTCGTCGAGGCCGGCATCGCGCTGCTGGTCCTGGCGCTCACCCTCCTCTTCGTCCGCCGCCGTGCAGTGATCAAGCGGCGGCGCGCCAAGGGCCGCCCCCGCCACCGCTGAGTCCAGCTACGGGGTGACCGCAGGTAGGCTGCGACGTTTTCGACGCCGAAGAGTGACGCCAGTCGGCAGGTGACATCCGCGACCACATGAATATGTGTGCCAGGCTCGGTGCACCCCCATCGGGACGTGCTGGCGCGGCCTCAGCGGCGGCGGACGAGGCTGCGTATGCCGCGGGCGACGGTGCCGACCGCGACCGCCCCGATGGCGCCGAGCACCGCCCCGGCGGCGACGCTGGTGCGGTCGGCCGCCCGCTGCCCGAAGGTCGGCAGACCGGCATCCGTGCGCTGGCGGACCGTCACGAGCGCTTCGGTGTCGGGCCCCTCGACCAGCTTGTCGACCTGCCCCGCGCTGAGGCCGGGCGTGGCGGCTCGGCCGGTGTCGAGGTCGTTCGCGGCCCAGGCAGCCGAGACGAGGATGACGCGCGACATGAAGTTGAGCCACACGAGCAGGCCCACCACCAGGGCGAACCCGAGGTAGAGCTTGTTGTCCGTGGTGCTCGACAGCAGGACCGCACCGAACGTCTTGAGCACGGTGAGGCCGACGCCGCCGAAGATGGCGCCGTTGCGGACCGCGGGCCACGGCAGGTCGACGCCGGAGAGGATGCGCAGCATCACCGCGACGATGGCGCCGTCGAGCGCGACGCCCACGACGAACGCCACGACGCCGAGGACCCACTCCTGACCCCCGAGCCCGACCAGCTCGGCCACCCACGTGGCGGCCGATCCGGCTACCGCGCCGACCGCGGCAGACAGCAGGATCGCGACGCCCAGGAGCAGCAGCACCCCGAGGTCACGGAGCTTGGCCAGCACGACGTTGCCGGGCGAGCCCTCGACCCCGAAGATCGCCCGGATGCCGTCGCGCAGCGCGCCGAGCCAGCCGGTGCCGGCGAGGACGAGGCCCACCACCGAGATGACGCCCTGGACGGAGAGCGCGGCGCCCGTGGGCGCTTTGACGTCGATGATGCCGTCGGGGTTGGCGTCGGTCTTGACGAACCCGGGCAGCAGGTCGTTGATGGCGTCCTTGGTGTCGGCGAGCAGCTGCGGCTGGCTGCGCAGCACGATGCCGAAGACCGTGAAGGCCAGCAGCACCGCGGGGAAGACCGAGAAGAACGCGAAGTAGCCGACGCCTCCGGCGATGAGGTTGCCGCGGTGGTCGCCGTAGCGCTTCCACGCCCGCCACACCGGGGTGCCCTGCAGCCGGGCCCACCAGGCCTTGAGGGTCTGCACGGGTCAGGCCCCGCCCAGCGCGAACGACCGCACCGGCCGCCAGACGCCGTCGGCACCGTGCTCGTAGAGGTGGAACTCGCTGACGTCGAAGGTGCACTCGAAGCCGGCCAGCTCGCGGAAGGCGCGGTCGAGGTTGTCGTCGGACACGTGGTGGGCCACCGTGACGTGCGGGTGGTAGTAGAAGTCGAGCTTGCGCTTGAGCGGGCCCCGGCGCACCGACTTCTCCAGCAGCTCGCAGTCGGCCAGCCCGCCAGAGACCTGGACGAAGACCACCGGCGAGATCGGCCGGAACGACCCGGTCCCGCGCAGCACCATCGGGAACGACCGGCCCTTCGCGGCAACGTCCTCGAGGTGCTCGGCCACCGCCGCCAGCTCGTCGTCCTCGACCTCGGTCGGGGGCAGCAGGGTCACGTGGGTCGGGATCGACTCGGCCAGCGGGTCGCCGAACGACGCGCGCTTGGCCTGCAGCATCTCCGCGTGGGGTGACGGGATGGCGATGGACACACCGATGGTGGGCACGACGGCGACCCTACCGAAGGCTCTCAGCGGGCACTGCAGTCCTATCGAGCACTGGGCAACAGTCCTGCAGCGTCGCGCACCCGGGCCATCGTGGCGCGGGCGACCTCGCGGGCCCGGTCGGCCCCGTCGGCCAGGATCCGGTCGAGCTCGGCCGGGTCGTCGAGCAGCTCGCGCATCCGCTCCTGGAACGGCGTGAGGCGCTCGACGACGACGTCGGCCACCTCCTTCTTGAGGTCGCCGTAACCGCGACCGGCGAAGGTCGCGACCAGCTTGTCCACGGGAGTGCCCGACAGCACCGAGTGGATCACCAGCAGGTTGGAGACGCCGGGCTTGGTGTCGGGGTCGTAGCGGACCTCACCGTCGGTGTCGGTGACGGCCGAGCGGATGTTCTTGGCGATCCGCGCCGGGTCCTCCATCAGGTCGATCAGGCCCTTGGGCGACGAGCCGGTCTTGCTCATCTTGGCCGTGGGGTCCTGCAGGTCCATGATCTTGGCCGAGCCCTTGACGATGTAGGCGTCGGGCACCACGAGGGTCGCGCCGAACCGCGAGTTGAAGCGCTCTGCGAGGTCTCGGGTGATCTCGAGGTGCTGGCGCTGGTCCTCACCGACCGGCACGTAGGCGGCGTCGTACATCAGGATGTCGGCAGCCATCAGCATCGGGTAGGTGAGCAGGCCGACGTTGGCATTCTGGCCCTTGGCGACCTTGTCCTTGAACTGCGTCATCCGCCGGGCCTCGCCGTCACCGGTGAGGCAGTTCATCACCCAGCCGAGCTCGGCGTGCTCGGTGACGTGGCTCTGGCAGAACACGGCGGACCGCTTGGGGTCGACCCCGCCGGCCAGGAACTGCGCGGCGGTCACCCGGGTGCGCTGCCGCAGCACCGCCGGCTCGGTCGGGACGGTGAGGGCGTGCAGGTCGGCGACGAAGTAGTAGGCGTCGAACTCGTCCTGCAGCTTCACCCAGTTGACCAGCGCCCCGAGGTAGTTGCCGAGGTGCAGGGAGTCACTGGTCGGCTGCATCCCGGACAGGATCCGGGGCAGCACGGCAGGCGCGGACGATTCAGGCATGCCCGTCATTCAATCAGGTCAGGTGCAGGAGGAAACCTTGGGCAGGGTTGAGCACCGGCAGGGCCAATCCGACCTGGCCGAGGGCGGCACCGCTGACCCGGATCCCGTCGTCGAGAGCCTGCTCCCACCACCCGGGTCCGCGCGACTGAGTGACGGCCGGCAGTCCCGCCTCCGGCCGGATCCGCACCGTGTAGCTGCGCGCGGGGTTGAGCCCCGGGAGCGTGAGCAGCCCCGGGGTGGCCGACGGCCCCGTGTGCGTGCGCAGCACCGTGTATGCCGCCTGCGCACCGTCCTGCGCGACCGTGCCGGTCACGAGCAGGCCCTGCTCCTCGGGCAGGTCGGCGCGCACCAGGTCGCCGGTGTGCACCAGTGGCCGCAGCTCGCGGTAGAGCGCCGACCAGGCGGCCAGCGCCGTCAGCTCGTCTGCGGAGCAGCCGGTGACGTCCCACTCCAGCCCGGCGTGGCCCTGGAGGGCCAGCAGCATGCGGAAGGACAGGTCGAGGGTGCGGTGGGTGGTGTGGGCGGTCGCAGGACCGATGTGGGTGCCCATCAGCTCGGCCGGCACGAGCAGCGAGGTCCAGCGCTGGATCTGGGCACGCTCGAGCGCGTCGTTGCAGTCGCTCGTCCAGATCCGGTCGGTGCGGGCGAGCACCCCCAGGTCGACCCGCGCCCCGCCGCTCGAGCAGGACTCGATCTCCAGGTCCGGGTGCGCGGCCCGCAACCGGTCGAGCAGGGCGTAGAAGGCCGTCGTCTGTGCGTGCACGGCCGGCTGGTCGGTCCCGTGCGAGTCGGACCGCACGGCCTCGTGCAGGTCTCGGTTGTGGTCCCACTTGATGAAGTCGATGCCGAGCTCGCCCACGAGCGCGCTGATCTGCCCCTCGACGTGGGCCGCCGCCTCCGGGTTGGCGAGGTCGAGCACGTGCTGGTCGCGGGAGGGGCGCGGGTGCCCGGCTCGCGGCCCGAGGACCCAGTCGGGGTGGGCGCGCACCAGGTCGGAGTCGAGGTTCACCATCTCGGGCTCGAACCACAGCCCGAACTCCATGCCGTGGCCCTTCACGTGGTCGACCAGGGGGGCCAGTCCGTCCGGCCACGCGTCGCCCGAGACGACCCAGTCGCCCAGGCCGCTGTGGTCGTCGCGACGGCTGCCGAACCAGCCGTCGTCGAGGACGAACCGGCCGACCCCGATCTCGGCGGCCGTGTCGGCCAGCTGCGTCAGCCGGTCGAGGTCGTGGTCGAAGTAGACCGCCTCCCAGGTGTTCAGGACCAGCGGGCGGGGGTCGTTGCTGTGGGTGGCCGTGGCGCGCTGGCTGCGGTGCAGCCGGCGGGACAGCCCGTCGAGGCCGTCGGTGGAGTGGACGAAGACCACGTCGGGTGCGGTGTAGGTCTCGCCGGGCGCCAGCCGCACCTCGCCGGGCTCGAGCAGCTCGCCCCCGCCGAGCACGGCGGCGTGGATGCCGGCGCCCTCGGGCAGGCGCTCGGTGAGGTGCTCGTGGTTGCCGCTCCAGGCGACGTGCACCGACCAGACCTCGCCGCTTCGGAAGCCGAAGCCGGCGGTGCCGACCATGAGGAGCAAGGTCGCGTCGTGACCCGTGCGGCCGCGTCGTGAGGCGCGCAGGTGGGTGCCGTCCTGCAGCACCGACCGCTGGGGTGAGCGCTCACGGCACCAGCGTCCGGTCAGGTCGAGCACCTCGGTGGCGCGCGAGGGCAGCGGCAGCAGGGCGCGCAGTGCCCCCACGTCGAGCGGTATGGCGTCGGCGCCGGTGTCGCCGCCCGGTCCACCCCCGGCGTTGGTCACGGACGCGGAGACCCGGAGCACACCGTGCTCGTCGAGCGTGTGCCGCAGCACCAGCTCGGTCGCGCCGTCCCGTGCGGTGGTCACGAGCGAGCGGCCGTCCTCGGACCGCGCCGAGGTGACGTCCCACCTCGGCGCGGCCGAGCCACCGCCGCGGTGCACGGCATACCCGGGGGTGCCCATCCAGCCGTCACCGGTGGTGGGCAGCACGGTCAGCGGCCACGGCTGGTCGAGCGCGTTGTGCGGCACCGGACCCGGCGTGATGGCCGCGAGGTCGGCGACCCCGGCGTCGGGCAGGTCGGCACCCCAGTGCAGCACCCTCGGCAGCCCGTCTCCGGACGTGTCGAGGACCAGGCAGGTGCCAGCGGACCGGAGGGTGGCGGTCTGCGACGTCATCCCTTGGTTGCTCCCAGGGTCAGGCCTGCGACGAACTGCTTCTGCAGGAGGAAGAAGACGATGAGGGTGGGCAGCGCGATCACGATCGAGCCTGCAGCGACGAGGTTGTTGTCGGTGAAGAACTGACCACGCAGGTTGTTGATCGAGCTCGTCACCGGGAACTTGTCACCCGACTGGAGCAGCACGGTCGCCCAGAAGAACTCGTTGTAGATCCAGGTCACCTCGAGGGTCGCCAGGGCGGCCAGCGGCGGACGGCAGAGTGGAAGGGTGAGCTGGAAGAACTGCCGCAGCACCCCTGCACCGTCGACCACGGCCGACTCGTAGATCTCGCGGGGCAGCGCCTTCATGTAGTTGGACAGGACGAAGGCGCAGAAGCCGGACTGGAAGGCGACGTTGACCGCGATCAGGCCCCAGTAGCTGTTGAGCAGGGTGCCCGACTCGCTGAACCAGAAGGGCACCTCGATGGCGCGGAACATCCGGTAGACCGGGATGAGCAGGGCCTGCGGGGGCAGGAGGTTCGCGGCGGTGAAGAGACCGAGCAGGACCACGTTGAACTTCCACGAGAACCTCGCCACGACGAAGGCCACGCAGCAGGACAGGAAGAGCGTGAGCGTGACCCCGGGAATGGTGATGTAGGCGGAGTTGAGCATGGTGTGCGAGAAGTTCGCCTGCTGCCAGGCGTCCTTGTAGTTCTGCAGCGTGAAGCCGCCGAAGGAGAAGTAGCCGTTCTCCGAGGTGTACTGGTAGTCGCGGAAGCTCCCCAGCAGGGCGTACAGCACCGGGAACAACCAGACCAGCGCCACGACCGCGAGGAACACCTGGACCGCGAGGTGGCCCTTCCTGCCCCCGGCGCCCGGCGAGCGCTTGGTGGTCAACGGGTTCCGGCTCCGCGGCGCCGCCACCTGGGGTGCCTCGCTGCTGGCGGTCATCGCTGCTCCTTGAACATGTAGCGCAGGTAGAGGGCGACGAACACGCTGGAGATCACCAGCATCATCGTGGCCATCGCCGAGCCGAAGCCGATCCGGCTGGCCTCACCGACGATGTTGCTCGTCACCAGGGTGGAGATGAGCTCGAGCCCGTTGCGCCCCTTGTTGATCACCCACACCAGGTCGAAGGCCCGCAGCGACTCGATCACGGTGACGACCAGCACGATGACGTTGATCGGCGCCATCACCGGGAAGACCACCCGGAAGAAGGTCGTGCGCTCGTTCGCCCCGTCGACGCGGGCCGCCTCACGGAGCGTCGGGTCGACACCCTTCAGACCGGCCAGGTAGAGCAGCATGATGTAGCCGACGTGCCGCCAGCTCGCCGCCAGCAGCGCCGCTCCCAGGTTGTAGCGCTGGTCGCCGTACCAGTCGATGGTGCTGCCGGTGACCTGGTTGATCAGGCCCTGGTCGCGGCTGTAGATCAGCTGCCAGATGAAGCCGACCAGGGCGAGGGACAGCACCACCGGCAGGTAGATCGCCGTCTGGTAGACCCGCGAGCCGCGCAGCTCGCGGTCGAGGAGCACCGCGAGGAACAACCCGAACGGCGTGGCCAGCAGGAACATCACGGCCAGCCAGATCAGGTTGTGGCGCACCGCCGGCCAGAACGGCGGGTAGATGCTGACGACGTCGGAGTAGTTCTTCAGCCCGATGACCTTGGCGTCCGAGATCGAGCCGATGCCGTCCCAGTTGGTGAAGGAGAGCAGCACCGACCCGATCGCGGGGAACCACACGAGCCAGACGACCAGCAGGGTCGGGATCGCCACCATCAGCCCGACCACGACACGGTCGGTCGGGCTGAGGTGGTCGATCCCCTTGTACTTCGTGCGTGCCACGAGAACCTCGATGTCCGGGCGAGCGTCAGCTCGCGAAGATGCTCTTCTTCTGGTTCTCGATGCTGTTGCAGAGGCCGTCGATGTCCTTCGGGTTCTTGATGAAGGACTGGATTGCCGGGATCATCACGGTCGACGCGAAGTCGGGCCGGGTGTCGCGGTCGAGGAACTGCGCGATCGACTTGGCCTGGGAGACGAACTCCACCGACTTCTTCTGCAGCGAGGTGTAGCCCGACTGGTCGGCCTTGTCGTTCGTGGCGATGACGCTGGGGTCGGCCTTCACGACGATGTTCTGCGCGTCCGCCGACCCGACGTAGCCGAGCAGCTTCTTGGCGCCGGCCTCGTTCTTGGGCCGCTTGGCCATCATGTAGCCGTCGATGGGGGCCTCGATGGCGTCGGCGCCGATCGTGGAGTCGACCTCGGGGAAGTTGAAGAAGGTGAGGTCCTCCTGCTCGGCGCCCTTCTCGAACTGCTGCGCCACGAAGGAACCGAGCAGGTAGGTGCCGGCCTGCTTCTTCTGGAGCGCCTGCGCGGCCTCCTGCCAGGTGCGGCCGAGCGAGTCGGGCTGGTGCAGGTCGAGCAGTCCGGCCCAGGTGTCGAAGACCTTCTTGACCTTGTCGCTGTTCCAGGCCTCCTTGCCGGCCATCAGGTCGACGTGGAACTGGTAACCGTTGACCCGGAGGTTGAGCTGGTCGAAGGTGCCCATGGCCGGCCAGCCGTCCTTGTCGCCGAAGGCGATCGGCACGAGGCCGTCCTTCTTCATCTGGGCGCCGAGGGCCTTGAACTCGTCGAGGGTCTTGGGCTCCTCGTAGCCGAACTTCTCGAAGACGCTCTTGCGGTAGAACATCGCCCACGGGTAGTAGGTCGACGGCACGAAGTACTGCTTGCCGTCGTCGCCGGTCGAGGCCTTCTTGAGCGCGTCGGTCATGCCTGCGCCGGACAGGTCCTTCCAGACGTCGGAGATGTCGCCGGCGAGGCCCTTGGAGGCGAAGAAGCGCATGCGGTAGCCGGAGAACCACATCCACACGTCGTCGGGCGAGCCCTGGAGGTAGTTGTTGATGTTCTCCTGGAAGGAGTTGTGGTCGATCGTGTTGATCTTGGCGGTCAGACCCGAGTTGGCCTTCTGGAAGGCGTCCATGACGGCCTGGATGGCCGCCTTCGGCACGGCGTCCGACTGGTTGGAGCCGACGGTCACGGTGCCGGTGGCGGCACCGCCACCGGAGCCGCTGCCCCCGCCACCGCAGGCGGCGAGGAGCGAGGGGGCGGCGAGCAGGGTGCCGGCGCCGAGGGCGCCGCGGAGCAGGGTCCGGCGGCTGACGCCGCGGACGGATGCGGGGACGAGGCTGGCGAGGTACTCGGCCTCAGTGGCGGGGCGGGACATGCGGTCTCCTTTGAACGCGATTGGCACCGACGTGGTGAGGTCGATCATCTCGACAGATTCGATCAAAAACCACCAACAAGAAACGAGGATGACCGCCTCGCCCATCGCTGTCAAGCATTTGTGGCGACCGGTCTCCTATCGTGACCATCGAGCTGGATCGGCTCAACAGCAAGGGCGGATGCGACCAGCCGTCCACGTTGCGAGAACCTTCGACGACCCCGGCGCGGACATGTTGATTTTTGTTGACATGCCTTCCTCCACGGCGCAACACTGTCGGCCATGCGTCAGTGGCCCACAGACCGGATCGCCTTCGGCGGCGACTACAACCCTGAGCAGTGGCCCCGCGAGGTGTGGACCGAGGACATGGAGCTGATGCGTGAGTCCGGCGTCTCCTTCGTGACCCTGGGCGTGTTCTCGTGGTCCTGGCTCGAGCCCGCCAAGGGTGAGTACGACTTCGGGTGGCTGGACGACATCATGGGCCTGCTCCACGAGCACGACATCGCCGTCGACCTGGCCACCGCCACCGCCACCCCGCCACCGTGGCTCTCGGCAGCCCACCCCGAGATGCTCCCCGTCGACCACGAGGGTCGCACGCTCTGGCCGGGCAGCCGCCAGGCGTGGTGCCCCAGCTCCGGCGTCTACCGCGACCACGCCCTGGCGCTGACCAGCCAGCTCGGGCAGCGCTACCACGACCACCCGGCCCTGGCCATGTGGCACGTCTCCAACGAGTACGCCTGCCACAACCTGCCGTGCTACTGCGACACCTGCGCGGTGGGCTTCCGCCGGTGGCTGGAGCTCCGCTACGCCGACCTCGACCGGCTCAACGACGCCTGGGGCACCGCGTTCTGGAGCCAGCGCTACACGGAGTGGGACCAGGTGCTGCCGCCCCGGCTCACCACGACGTTCGCCAACCCCACCCACGTCCTCGACTACCGGCGCTTCCAGTCCGACACGCTCCTCGACTTCTACCGCACCGAGAAGGCGATCCTGCAGGACCTCTCCCCCGGGGTGCCGGTCACCACGAACTTCATGACGTTGGCCCACTTCGAGCACCTCGACTACAGCCAGTGGGCGCCGGAGCAGGACGTCGTCAGCACCGACCACTACGTGGTGGCCACCCTCGAGCACCCCCGCGCGGAGCTCGCGTTCAGCGGCGACCTCACCCGCGGGTTGGCCGGTGGCGCGCCCTGGATGCTCATGGAGCACTCGACCAGCGCCGTCAACTGGCAGCCGGTCAACCCCGCGAAGGACCCCGGCCAGACCGTGCGCGACAGCATCGCGCACGTCGCCCGGGGCGCCGACACGATCGGCTTCTTCCAGTGGCGGCAGTCCCGGTCTGGGTCGGAGAAGTTCCACTCGGCGCTCGTCCCGCACGCCGGCCGGGACAGCGCTCGGTTCCGCGAGGTCTGCGAGCTGGGGGCGCTGGCCGGCCGACTCGGCGACCTCAAGGGGTCCCGCGTCGAGTCGGACATCGCGATCCTCTGGGACTACCAGGCCCAGTGGGCTGCGCACGGACCCGCCATGCCGTCCAGCGAGCTGCGTTACCCGACCACCGCCCACGCGATCCACCGCGCGCTCCGCGACCGGGGCTTCACCGCCGACGTCGTGCACCCGGGAGCTGACCTCACGGCATACCAGGTGGTCGTCGTCCCGACCCTCTACCTGGTGACCGACGAGCACGCCGACGCCATCTCCGCGGCCGCGGACGCCGGCGCGCAGGTGGTCGTCACCTTCTTCTCCGGCATCGCCACCGAGGACGACCACGTGCGCCTCGGGGGCTACCCCGGCGCCTTTCGGGACCTGCTCGGCGTGCGGGTCGAGGAGTTCTTCCCGCTGCTCCCCGGCGACACCGTCGCGCTCGGCGAGGGTGGCGTCGGCCGGCTCTGGAGCGAGGACGTCACGGCCGTCGACGCCGAGGTGCTCGACCGGTATGCCGCCGGCCCCCTGAGCGGGCGGCCGAGCCTCACCCGTCGCGACACCGGGCAGGGGGCGGCGTGGTACCTCAGCACGCTGCCCGACGACGACTCGCTGGCCGACCTCCTGGCCCGGGTGACCGCTGCGGCCGGCGTCAGCCCGGTCGCCGACGTGCCTCCGGGCGTGGAGGCCACCCGGCGCAGCGGCGCGAACGGGTCGTGGCTGTTCCTCCTCAACGACACCCACGAACCCCAACGGGTGACCGCCAGCGGGCACGACCTGGTGGCCGACGCCCCCGTGGGACCGACCATCACCCTCGCACCGGGCGGCGTCGCCGTCGTCAGGGAGGACTGACCGAGATGCTCGCCAGCCAGCGTCGCACCACCATCCTGGGCCTCGTCGAAGAGAGCGGGGCGGTCCGCGTGTCCGAGCTCGTCGAGCAGCTCGGCGTCTCGGACATGACGGTGCGGCGTGACATCGAGCAGCTCGCCGGGGAGGGGCTCGTGCAGCGCGTGCACGGTGGCGCCCTGGCCGTCGGCACGCGGTCGACCGAGGAGCCTGGATTCACCGCCAAGTCCGGTCTGATGCAGGCCCAGAAGATCGCCATCGCCGAGACCGCCGCCCAGCTCGTGGAGCCCGGGGCGGCGATCGGGATCTCGGCCGGGACCACGACGTTCGAGCTGGCGCGTGCGGTCTGCACGGTCCCCGACCTCACCGTGGTGACCAACTCGGTGCCCGTCGCCCAGCTGCTGCACGAGTCCGGCGCACCGGGCCAGACGGTGGTGCTGACCGGCGGGGTCCGCACCCCCTCCGACGCCCTCGTCGGACCGGTGGCCGTGACGGCCCTGCGGATGCTCCACGTCGACCGGCTCTTCCTGGGCGTCCACGGCATGGATGCCCGCGCCGGCCTGACCACCCCCAACCTCGTGGAGGCCGAGACCAACCGGGCGATGGTCGAGACCTCGCGGCAGGTCTGCGTGCTGGCCGACCACACCAAGTGGGGCACGGTCGGGCTCAGCACCATCATCCCGCTCTCGTCGGTCGACCTGGTGGTCTCCGACGAGGGGCTGGGCGCGCGGGCCCGCACCGCCCTCACCGAGGCCGGCGCGGAGCTGATGACGGCAGCCCCGCGCACCCGGTTCGACCGGCGCCGGCGAGGCACCCCGTGAGGCTGACCCGCACCAGCCGGCGGCTCGCGGACGGGCGCGAGATCATCTACTTCGACGACAGCCCCGACGCACCGCCGCGCACCGCCGAGGACCTGCGCCCGCTCGGTGAGCGTGCCCGGTCCGGGGAGATCCGCCACGACGCGCTGGTCGGGGACTGGGTGGCCGTGGCGGGCCACCGCCTCAACCGCACCTTCCTGCCCCCAAGGACGAGTGCCCCCTGTGCCCGACCGGCACCGGCAGCGTGCCCTCGGAGGTGCCCGAGGCGGCCTACGACGTCGTCGTGTTCGAGAACCGCTTCCCCTCCTACGCGCCGCTCTCGGACCATGAACCGGATCCCGACGCCGGCCGCGGGCCCCTCGACGACCTCGAGCGCACCGCGCCCGCGCTGGGACGCTGCGAGGTGGTCTGCTTCACGAGCGACCACGACTCCACGTTCGCCGAGCTGACGCCCGGGCGGGCCCGCACCGTCATCGACGCGTGGGCCGACCGCACCGCCGAGCTCGGCGCGTCACCCGAGGTCGAGCAGGTCTTCTGCTTCGAGAACCGCGGCCAGCAGATCGGGGTCACCCTGCACCACCCGCACGGTCAGATCTACGCGTATCCCTATCTGCCACAACGCTCCGCCGCGATCCTGACCCAGGCGCAGGAGCACCACGCGCGCACCGGCCGGCTGCTCGGTGCCGACATCCTGGCCGCCGAGCTCGAGGACAAGGTGCGGATCGTCGCGGAGAGCGAGCACTGGGTGTCCTACGTGCCGTTCGCGGCGCGCTGGCCGGTCGAGGTGCACCTGGCCCCACGCCGTGACGTGCCCGACCTGCCCGCGCTCACCGACGCCGAGCGCGACGACCTCGCCAAGGTCTACCTCGACCTGCTCCAGCGGCTCGACCGCTACTACGTCGCCAAGGACGGCAGCCCGATTCGGCTGCCCTACATCGCCGGCTGGCACCAGGCGCCGGCGCGCCAGGGGCGTGACGTCTCCCGGCTGCACCTCCAGGTGATGTCGGTGCTGCGGTCGCCGAAGAAGCTCAAGTACCTGGCAGGCTCCGAGTCCGGTGTGGGTGGCTGGGTCAACGACGTGCCGCCGGAACAGATCGCCGAGCGGCTGCGGGACGTGGCGCCGTGAGGACGGTCCTGTGAGGATGGCGCGGTGAGTGCTGACGCGGCCGCCGACCTGTTCCGCTCCACCTTCGACGCCCGGCCTGACGGCGTCTGGTCGGCTCCTGGTCGGGTCAACCTGATCGGCGAGCACACCGACTACAACAGTGGCCTCTGCCTGCCGATCGCCCTTCCGCAGCGCACCTTCGCTGCCGTGCGGCGCCGCGACGACGACCTCGTGCGGGTCGTGTCCGCGCAGGGTGACGGCGTCGTGGAGGTGACCCTCGAGGACGTGGGCGCAGGGCACCCGGCCGGCTGGGCGGCATACGTCGCCGGGGTGCCGTGGGCACTGCGTCGGGCCGGGCACACCGTGGGCGGGCTCGACGTGGCGGTCGACGGCCGGGTGCCGCTCGGCGCGGGACTGTCCAGCTCGGCCGCGCTGGAGTGTGCGGTCGCTGCCGGGGCGTCCGACCTGCACGACCTGGGGCTGCTCGACACCGCCTCCGACCGCGCCGCCCTGGCGGCGGTCTGCGTGGAGGCCGAGAACACCGTGGCCCAGGCACCCACCGGGGGCATGGACCAGTCCGCGGCGCTGCTGGCCGAGGCCGGCCGGGCCCTGTTGCTCGACTGCCGTGACCACGGCACGACGCAGGTGCCGTTCGACCTGTCCGCCCACGACCTCGCGCTCCTCGTCATGGACACCCGCGCCGAGCACGCACTCGTCGACGGCCAGTACGCCGAGCGCCGCGAGTCCTGCGAGCAGGCCGCCCGCGAGCTGGGTGTCACCAGCCTGCGCGAGGTCGCGGTCGACGACCTGGACGGGCAGCTCGCCGCCTTGTCGACCGACCTGCTGCGACACCGTGCACGCCACATCGTGACCGAGATCGAGCGGGTGCGGCAGACGGTGCAGGCGCTGCGCCACAACGACTTCCGAACGGTCGGCGACCTCTTCGTCGAGTCCCACGCCTCCATGCGCGACGACTTCGAGATCTCGGTGGCCGAGCTCGACACCGCCGTCGAGGCGGCCCTCGCGGCAGGAGCGCTCGGCGCCCGGATGACCGGTGGCGGCTTCGGCGGTTCGGCGATCGCCCTCGTGCCCGCCAACCGGACCGAGGCGGCGACCGAGGCTGTCGAGGCCGCCTTCGCCGCACGCGGCTTCAGCGCGCCGGACTGCTTCGTGGTCACCGCCTCCGCATCAGCCCACCGCGACCGCTGACTGCTGACTGCTGACTGCACGAACCTTTGCTAGCAAAGGTTCCGGTGTGGTGGACAGGTTGCAACCTGTCCGTCAACCAGTTTCCTTTGCTAGCAAAGGTTCGTGCAGGGGGCAGGGGCGGGGCAGGGGCGGGGCAGAGGCGGGTCCGGGGGGTATGCCGGGTGGTCCGGTCAGCGGGCGGAGGTCACCACCTCACCGGAGCCGAAGACGTCGAGGACCACGTTGGTCGCACCGATCGCGCCGTTGGCCGCGGTGCTGAAGGTCGCCTGCCGGCCGTCCAGGACGACCGCGGAGCTGCCACCCGCGACGGTGGCGCCGGATGACGTCAGCGCGACGGCCGTCCCGTCGGCGAGGCCGACCGCCAGGTGCGCAGGGTCGACCTGGCCGAGGCCGTAGAGGCGACCCCAGCGGGAGTCGCCATTGAGCCGCGGCACGACGTTGGCGGCCACCAGTCCGAGACCGGGCTGCCACGCGCCGTCGGCGGACTTGAAGGCGGCGATGCCTTCGTCCTCCAGGGTGGCGCTGGTCGGGTCTGCCTTGGGCGACCACCAGCTGCCCATCGCAGCAGCGAAGTGGTCGTCGGCGAGGAACGCGGGAGCGGTGCGTGCTGCGGCCCCGATCAGGCTCCGGAGGCCCGGGTCCGCCATCGCGGGGGCCAGCGTCGTCGGGTCGGCTGCGGTGACCACCACCCCAGCGGCGCCGGTCAGCGAGGCCGACGACCACGACGGGGTGCCGTAGGTGACCTGCTGGACCACGCCGCCCCAGCCCGCGGTCTTGAGGGCCGCGGCATACCTGCCGGCGGTGGTGGTGTCGCCCGAGGAGGCGGACACGACCACGATCCGTGCGCCCTTCACCGACCCGTCGGCTGCGGCGGTCGCGGTGCGCACGAAGGCCGGCAGTCCGCCGGTGCGGACGTCACCGGCGAGGAGGTCGCCACCGAGGTAGAGGGTGCCCGCGCCCGGGGTGGCGGGGGCGGTCCAGCCGAGCGGTGCTGGCGGCGGGACCGGGGCGCCGTCGACGGTGAGGGTGCGGGTGGGGATCGCGTAGCTCGCGGTGCCCGGGGTGAGCAGGTGGGTCAGCACGTTGCGCGCCGACAGGACCGGCACCTTGCCGACCCACGAGTGCGTCGAGTGCAGGGTCTCGAGGTCGACGACGGCCGCGGAGCTCGCCCCGAACACCCCGCTCAGCGTCTGGTCACCGGTGTTGTGGATCCCGGTCGCGTAGTCCACCCCGAGGCCGAGCAGGCTTGCGCCACCTCGTCGCTCGTCGCTGGTGGCCAGGGTCGACAGCAGCCGGCCGAACCGCCCGCGCTGGTAGAAGTGCTGGTCGTAGAGGACCTGGGTCGAGCCGAAGTCCAGGCCGCGCTCGAGGTCGGCGTCGTCGCCCCACCACATCAGCGTGCTGCCGCGCTGCAGCCCGTCGGCCGGCCCGAGCGACCCCACGTAGCCGTTGATCATGTTGCGCGACTGCACGGCCGCTCCGGCGCTGGTGCCGCCGATCGTCGCGCCGGCCGCCGCCGCCCGGCCCATCGCCGCCTCCGCGGGCGACGCGGCGAGCACCTTCATGGCCAGCCCCTGGTCGCCGCCGAGGATGTAGATCCCGTCGGCGCTGTCGATCCCGACCGAGTTGGCCGGGTCCATCGCGTCCTTGCGGTTGAGCAGCACCGCGAGGCGAGCGGTGCACCCGGTGTAGGGCGCGGCGACGACGGCGTCGCAGGCCGCGTCGATCTGGTCGGTGCGCTCCTGCGCGAGCACGAGGTTCTCCGCGCGGTCCTTCGCCTTGTCGCCGTAGGCGCTCGGCACCACGACGAGGTCGACCGTCGGCCCGCTCGCCCCTTGGGCCGAGAGCCGTCCGAAGCCCTCCAGCGAGGGCTCCTCGTAGCCACCTCCGATCGGCGCCATCGTCTCCCCCACCGGTGTGGCGGACGGCTGGACCGCTGCGCCGGAGGCGGTCGCGGCGAGCGGGAGCGCGAGTGCGGCGGCGAGCGCGGCGACGAGGAGCGGCCGGTGCGGAGAGTGACCCATGCGACCCGAACCTAGTGCGGTCCGCAGCGTCCCGCCCGTCGAGCAGGTCTCGACGCGTCCCGGCGTCCGGTTGCCCGGACTAGGGTGCCGGGCATGGCCGACGAGACCACGCAGACCTCCCCCGCGCCCACCAGCCCCGCCGACACCTCACCGCTGGCCGGCGACTCCGCCGCCAAGCCCAACCCGGCGGCCCCTCCGGTCCCCCGGAGGACGACCTGGTGACGACCCGGCACAGCCTCAAGGTCGGTCGACGCACCCTGCGGTACACCGCCACCGCCGGGCGCATCGTGCTGCGCGAGGAGGTGTTCGACGACGGGGTGTTCAAGGGACTGAAGGCGAAGGCGGAGCTCAGCGTCACGTCATACGTGCTCGACGCACCGGCCGGCACGCGGCGACCGGTGACGTTCGCGTTCAACGGTGGTCCGGGCTCCAGCTCGGTCTGGCTCCACCTCGGGCTGCTGGGCCCGCGGCGGGTCGACTCCGGTGACGCGGGCCAGCTGACCCCGCCGCCGTACGGCCTCGTCGACAACACCGAGACGCTGCTGGCCGTCTCGGACCTCGTCTTCATCGACCCGGTGTCGACCGGCTACTCGCGGGCGGTCGAGGGCGGCAAGCCGAAGGACTACCACGGCTTCAAGGCCGACATCGAGAGCGTGGGTGAGCTGATCCGGCTCTGGACCACCCGTCACAACCGTTGGCTGTCACCGAAGTTCATCGCCGGCGAGTCCTACGGCACGATCCGCGCGGCGGCCCTCGCCGAGCACCTGCAGACCCGGCACGGGCTCTACGTCAACGGGATCATGCTGATCAGCTCGGTCCTCGACCTGGCCACCGTCGACTTCGAGTTCCGGAACGACCGCGCGCACGTCGACTACCTGCCGACGTACGCCGCGACCGCGCACTACCACGGCAAGCACGGGCGCAAGTCCCTCAAGACCGTCCTCGCCGAGGCGGAGGAGTATGCCGCCCGCGACTACCCGTGGGCGCTGTCACGGGGTGCGCGGCTCAGCCCGGCGGAGCGCGCCGAGCACGTGGCGCGACTGGCTGCCCTGACCGGTCTGTCGGAGGAGTACGTGGACCGCGCGAACCTGCGGATCGAGCACGTCCGCTTCTTCACCGAGCTGCTGCGCGACCGGGGGCTGGCCGTGGGACGTCTCGACGCGCGGTTCTCCGGACCGCTCGCCCACGGGAACGCCGAGACCTGGGACGCCGACCCGTCGATGGACGCCATCAGCGGTCCGTACGCCGCGGCGTGGAACCACTACGTCCGCGACGAGCTGGGCTACCTCAACGACCTGCCGTACGCGCAGATCTCGGAGCTGGCTTCGAGGGAATGGTCCTACAAGGAGTTCGAGGGCAAGCCGATCGACGTGAGCGCCCTGCTGGCACGGGCGATGCGTGGCAACCCGCACCTGAAGGTGCACGTCGCCTACGGCTACCACGACGGCGCCACCCCCTACTACGGGGCGCAGGACGTCGTGGCGCACCTGGAGATCCCGGAGTCGCTGCGCGACAACATCGAGCACGCCTACTACGAGGCCGGGCACATGATGTACGTGCACGAGCCCAGCCGGCTGCAGCAGTCGAAGGACCTGGCGACGTTCGTCCAGCGGTCCAGCGGCGCGGCCCCCGGCGGCCGGGGGTAGCGAGTCGACTCCGGCTTCCCTGCTGCCGGAGTAGACCGCCGCTGCGTCTTCCCTGCCTCGGGCGGTGCTGGCCCGAAAGTTCTTCGGACCACGGCGGCCGCCCCCCTGCAAAGCCGCCCGCCGTGACCCTGAGCCGAAGGTAGGCGACCGAGCGCGACCGGCTCGGCAAATTCCGGGAACCGCCCGTCCGTTTCGCGGCACTTGCCCCTTCTTCGGCGCCGCTTCGAACTGGTCCCCCGATGCGGCCCTCATCCCTTCGGCGGAGTGCCGACCGCAGACCTGTCGGAAGCCGGCTGCGTCCAGTCCGGGTGTCGCGGTGGGCAAAGCCGTGCGGTTGCGGGAGAGTTGTCCCGGCAGGGGCCGGGTGGGCCCACTTGTTGCACAAGAGGAGAGCTGCGCATGCGCACACCTGCACTGACCTCACGCCTGGGCGCGGAGGCCCTCGGCACCTTCTGGCTCGTCTTCGGTGGCTGCGGCAGCGCCATCTTCTCGGCCAAGTACCTGGCGCCGAACGTGGTGACGGGACAGGGGATCCAGCTCGGCATCGGGTTCGTCGGCGTCGCCCTCGCCTTCGGGCTCACCGTCCTCACGATGGCGTATGCCGTGGGGCACGTCTCCGGCGCACACTTCAACCCCGCGGTGACGATCGGGGTCGCGGTCGCGAAGCGGTTCCCCTGGAAGGACGTCCCGCTCTACGTCGTCGCCCAGGTCCTGGGTGGACTGCTCGCCGGGCTGGCGCTCTGGGGCATCGCCCGTGGAGTCTCCGGCTTCGACGCCACCGGCAACCTCGCGGCGAACGGGTACGGCGACCACTCCCCCGGCGGCTACACCCTCGTCGCCGTGCTGTGCGCCGAGGCGATCCTGACCGCCTTCTTCCTCTACGTCATCCTGGGCGCCACCGACGACCGGGCCCCGACCGGCTTCGCCCCGATCGCGATCGGTCTCGCGCTGACCCTGATCCACCTGATCTCGATCCCGATCAGCAACACGTCGGTCAACCCGGCCCGTTCCACCGCGGTGGCCTTCTTCAACGGCAACGGCGCACCCGCCCAGCTCTGGGCCTTCTGGGTGGCCCCGATCATCGGCGCCGTGATCGCCGGCGCGACCTACCACCTGGTGACCGGCGTCGACCGCCGTGACGAGGACATCACCGGCGTCGTCGACCCCGAGGACCTCAAGCCCACCGTCGCCTGAGGCAGCAGTCCCGAGGGGCACCCACACCGCAGACCGGTGTGGGTGCCCCTCGCGTCGTGGGGAGCCTCGGTTGCGCAGATATCTTGATATCAAGATACTGTGGTGCACGCACGGGACGGCCGCACCGCGGGCCGATAGCCTGAACAGCGTCCTCCGACCGCTTCGTGCAGCACCGCCAGACCGCCCGGACCCCACCTCAGGAGAGTCGCCTCCATGGCCAAGATCATCTACACCCTGACCGACGAGGCGCCCATGCTGGCGACCTACTCCTTCCTCCCGGTGATCGAGGCGTTCGCCGGCACCGCCGGGGTCGACGTGGAGACCCGCGACATCTCGCTGTCCGGTCGGATCATCGCGGCGTTCGACGACGTGCTCCCCGAGGACCAGCGGATCGGCGACGCCCTCGCCGAGCTCGGCGCGCTGGCCACCACGCCGGAAGCCAACATCATCAAGCTCCCCAACATCTCCGCCTCCGTGCCGCAGCTGAAGGCGGCGATCAGCGAGCTGCAGTCTCAGGGCTACGCCCTCCCCGACTACCCCGACGAGGCGAACACCGACGAGCAGCGCGACGCCCGCGCCCGCTACGACAGTGTCAAGGGCAGCGCCGTGAACCCCGTGCTGCGCGAGGGCAACTCCGACCGGCGCGCGCCCGCCGCCGTGAAGAACTACGCCCGCAAGCACCCGCACTCGATGGGCGCCTGGAGCCCCGACTCCAGGACCAACGTGGCGACCATGGGCCAGGACGACTTCCGGTCCAACGAGCAGTCCGTGGTCATCCCGTCCGCCGACACCCTCACCATCCAGCTGGTCACCGACACGGGGACCACCGTCCTCAAGGACGGCCTGAAGGTGCTCGAGGGCGAGGTCGTCGACTCCACCGTCATGCGCGCCGCCGCGCTCGACGCGTTCCTCACCGAGCAGATCGCCCGGGCCAAGGCCGATGGCGTGCTGTTCTCGGTGCACCTCAAGGCGACCATGATGAAGGTGTCCGACCCGATCATCTTCGGACACGTCGTCCGGGCCTTCCTCCCCGACGTGTTCGCGGCGTATGGCGCCGACCTCGCCGCCGCGGGACTGTCCGCCAACAACGGCCTCGGCTCGATCCTCGACGGGCTGGGCGCCCTCGGCGACAAGGGCGCCGAGATCAAGGCGGCCATCGAGCAGGGCCTGGCCGACGGCCCCGCCCTCGCGATGGTCAACTCCGACAAGGGGATCACCAACCTGCACGTCCCGAGCGACGTCATCGTCGACGCCTCGATGCCGGCCATGATCCGCACGTCGGGTCACATGTGGGGACCCGACGGCGCCGAGGCCGACACCCTCGCCGTCATCCCCGACAGCTCCTACGCCGGCGTCTACCAGGCGGTCATCGACGACTGCCGGGCCCACGGCGCCTACGACCCCACCACCATGGGCTCGGTGCCGAACGTCGGGCTGATGGCCCAGAAGGCCGAGGAGTACGGCAGCCACGACAAGACCTTCGAGATCGCCGAGGCCGGCACCGTCCAGGTCGTCAACGCGGCCGGCGACGTGCTGATGTCGCACGAGGTGCAGCCCGGCGACATCTGGCGCGCCTGCCAGACCAAGGACGCCCCGATCCGCGACTGGGTCAAGCTCGCCGTCACCCGCGCCCGCGCCTCGCAGACCCCCGCGGTCTTCTGGCTCGACGAGTCGCGCGCCCACGACCGCAACCTCATCGCCAAGGTGAACGCCTACCTCCCCGAGCACGACACCGACGGCCTCGACCTGCGAATCATGGCCCCGGTGGACGCGGCGACGTTCTCGGTCGAGCGGATCCGCAAGGGTGAGGACACCATCTCTGTCACCGGCAACGTGCTGCGCGACTACAACACCGACCTCTTCCCGATCCTCGAGCTCGGCACCAGCGCCAAGATGCTGTCGGTCGTGCCGCTGATGAACGGCGGCGGGCTGTTCGAGACCGGAGCCGGCGGCTCAGCGCCCAAGCACGTGCAGCAGCTGGTCCAGGAGGACTACCTGCGCTGGGACAGCCTGGGCGAGTTCCTCGCCCTCGCAGAGAGCCTGCGCCACATGGCAACCACCACCGACAACGCCCGCGCCGAGGTCCTCGCCGACACCCTCGACCGCGCCACCGAGCGACTGCTCAACGAGAACAAGGGCCCGGCCCGCAAGGTCGGCCAGATCGACAACCGCGGCAGCCACTTCTACCTGGCGCAGTTCTGGGCGCACGAGCTCGCGACGCAGAGCGAGGACGCCGAGCTGGCCGAGTCGTTCCGCGCCGTGGCGCAGACCCTCGCGGAGCAGGAGTCGACGATCAGCGAGGAGCTGCTCGCGGTGCAGGGACACCCGGCCGACATCGGGGGCTACTACCGCCCCGACGAGCAGAAGACCGCCGCCGTGATGCGCCCCTCGAAGACCTTCAACGAGGCGCTCGCCAGCCTGCGCTGACGCGAACCCGGCCCGGCGCCATACCCGCTCCGCGTCGGTATCTCATGCAAAAGGCGAGTTAGCGACAGCCGAACGCGTCGCTAACTCGCCTTTTGCATGAGCTAGCGACAGCCGAACGCGTCGCTAACTCGCCTTTTGCATGAGCTAGCGACAGCCGAACGCGTCGCTAACTCGCCTTTTGCATGAGATGGCGACGCCTAGGGCGCGGCGTCCCCTCGGTCGTGTTCCTGGGCGACCGCGTCGGCGAGGTCACGCAGCCGGTGCCGCTGCTGGAGCGGCCGGGCCATCCGGTGGTTGCCCTCGAGCCGGTCGGCGTTGCGGTCGAGGTAGGCCCAGTAGCCGGCCGTGAACGGACAGGCGTCCTCGCCGACCCGCACCTTGGGGTCGTAGCGACAGCCGCCGCAGTAGTCCGACATCCGGTCGATGTAGGCGCCGCCGGACGCGTACGGCTTGGTCGCCATCGCGCCACCGTCCGCGTGCTGGCTCATCCCGACGACGTTGGCCGGCATGACCCAGTCGTAGCCGTCGACGAACCGCGTCTGGAACCACTCGGTCAGGGCGTCCGGGTCGTACCCCCGCTCCGCGGCCCAGCCCCCCAGCACCATCAGTCGCGGGATGTGGTGCACCCAGCCGCGGTCGCGCACCCCGCCCAGGACGTCGTGCAGGCACGCCGCCTCCACCTCGTCGGCGTCGAGGTCGTCGAACCAGGACGGGAGAGCTGCGTGGGCCGACATCGAGTTGCGTCGCCGGTAGGTGGGGCCGAAGTGCCAGTAGAGCTGCCAGACGTACTCGCGCCAGCCCACCACCTGGCGCACGAAGCCCTCGACCGACGCGAGCGGCGCATCGCCGTCGGCATGGGCCTGCACCGCACGGTCGGCGACCTCGACCGGGTCGAGGAGCCCGAGGTTCATCGGCACCGAGAGCAGGCTGTGCGCCATCGCCCAGTCCCCGCGCAGCATGGCGTCCTCGTGCGGGCCAAACGCGCCGAGCCGCGTCGTGACGAACCGGTCCAGTGCCGCGAGCGCCTCGCGCCGGGTCACCGGGAAGAGCCGCGGCCCGTCGCGACCGACGGTCTGGAGCACCCCGTCGTGCTCCCAGCGGTCGAGGTCTTCTCTCACCTCGGCGTCGATGTCACTCTCGCGAGGCCGGTATGGCGCGGGCACGTCGAGCGTCTCGGCCCCCTTGGGCGGGGGCTCGCGGTTGTCGGCGTCGAACGACCACTTGCCTCCGACCGGCGAGCCGTCCGGCTCGAGGAGCAGGTGCAGCCGCTCGCGCTGGAACCGGTAGAAGTCCTCCATCCGCAGCCGGCGGCGTCCGTTCGTCCACTCCTCGAACTCGTTGCGGGGCAAGGAAAAGCCCGGCGTCGGGTCGATCGACTCGACCAGTCCCCGGGCGGCGAGCCGCTCGACGAACGTCATCGCGCTGCGCGAGGTCGGCTCGTAGACGCGGACCGGCTCGCCGAGCTCGGCCAACGCCGCGGCATACCCGTCGGTCCGGAGGTAGGTGGCCGCGTCGCCGAGCTCGGCAGCGCGGTGGCGCAACGCGGAGAGGACCAGGTGCAGCTTCTGCCGGTGGTAGCGGCGGCGGCCGAGAGCCGCCCGGCTCTCGACGAGCAGCACGCCGTCCTGGCCGAACCCGAAGTGCGGGCCCAGCTGGTCGGCGAACAGCCACCGTCGCGTCATCACCCCATCCTCACCGCGGAATGACCATCGGGCCACAGGACGACGGCTCGGTGCTCGGCGCGAGCGCCCCCGGGTTCGGCGACGACGCGAAGACGACGTCGCGCACCATCCCGGTGCAGGGGCTGCGGCCGACCGCCTGACGGGAGGTCAGACCGCGCGCATCCGGTTGTTGCGCGGGTTGTGCTCGACCTCGGCCAGCCCCAGCTCCTCCAGCAGCGGCGGCAGGTACATCCCGACCCGGCCGCGGTAGCCCTTGCGCAGGCCGTACCACCCGCCGACCGGGTTGGTGTCCGAGCGACCCCACGCCTCGACGGTCCCGTCCTTGGCCGGCTTCTGCTCGTCTGCGCTGCCCAGCGGCACCCAGTCGCCCTGCTCGCGCAACCACGCGGCGAGGTCGTCGATGACGCGCGCGTCGTAGAGCAGCCTGGTCGACCCCACCTGGCAGACCAGCTGTGGCGGGACGGCGGTGTCGTCGCGCCACATCGTGTAGTCGCCGCTACCCGGTGGTGTCTTCAGGGTCCAAGGGTCGTCCTGCGTGCCGGTGCCGCTCATCGGTGCTCCTCGTCCGGTCGGTGGGTCCCCACGTCCAGGGCCATCTTGAACCCCTCGTGCGACGCCGTGAACCCCAGACGCTCGTAGAACCGGTGCGCGTCGGCGCGGCTCTTGTCGGTCGTGAGCTGGACCAACGCGCAACCGCGCCGCACCGACTCGTCCACCGCCCACCGGACCATCTGCTCGCCCAGCCGTTGGCCGCGGTGGCTGGCCGCCACCCGCACCGCCTCGACCTGGCAGCGCGTCGCACCACTGCGCGACAACCCGGGGATGACGGTCAGCTGCATCGTCCCGACCACCGTGCCGTCGTCGTCGAGCACCGCCAGGAGCTGTGCGGGGTCGGCGTCGATCGCGGCAAAGGCGCGCAGGTATGCCGCGAGGTCACCCGGGTCCTCGCGGGTCGCCCCGAGCTGGTCGTCGGCGATCAGGCGCACGATCGGGCCGACGTCGGCGGCCACGGCCCGTCGCAGCACCACCCCACCCGGCTCCAGCACCGCGAGGGCTGCCGGGCCGGTGTGGGGCACGGCGGCATACCCGTCGTCGAGCCAGCGGGTCCGCCCGTCGAAGGTGAGGGCCGACGCCAGCTTGCGCCGGGAGTTCTCGGCGAGGTCGTCGGGGAGGGCGTCGAGGGCGAACCACCCGACCTCGGTCGACTCGTCGTCGTTGACCCGGGCCCGGCCCGACACGTGCCTGGCCAGGAAGCAGAGGTCGAGGTACTGCGCCCGGTCGCCGTTGGGGTAGGTCACCTCCGGCTGCGCCCAGACCCCGGCCATGGCCTCGATCCGAGCGATGACGCCGGTCTCCTCCTCGATCTCGCGGAGCATGCCCGCGGCCGGCTGCTCGCCGGGCTCGAGGATGCCGCTGACCAGTCCCCACCGGCCGTTGTCCGACCGCCGCCCGAGCAGCACCCGACCCTCGTCGTCGCGCACCACGGCGGTCACTCCCGGCAGCCACAGCAGGTCGTGACCCAGCCGGTCGCGCAGGGCCAGGACGAAGTCGGGCGTCGGCATGCCCCGACCCTAACCACCCGGTCTCGGGACCCCGCAGCCCTGCTAGCGTCGGTGCCGCAGGACCTCCCTCCGCCAGTCCACCCCGAAGGGCCCATCGTGAGCACTACCCCCGTCAAGGTCGCCGTCACCGGCGCCGCCGGCCAGATCGGCTACAGCCTCCTCTTCCGGATCGCGAGCGGTTCGCTCTTCGGCCCGGACACCCCCGTCGAGCTGCGGCTCCTCGAGATCACCCCCGCCCTCAAGGCGCTCGAGGGTGTCGTCATGGAGCTCGACGACTGCGCGTTCCCGACGCTGGCCAAGGTCGAGATCGGCGACGACGCCGAGAAGGTGTTCGACGGCGTGAACCACGCCCTCCTCGTCGGCGCGCGCCCGCGCGGCCCCGGTATGGAGCGTGGTGACCTCCTCGAGGCGAACGGCGGGATCTTCGCGCCACAGGGCAAGGCTCTCAACAAGGTGGCCGCCGACGACATCCGCGTCACCGTGACCGGCAACCCGGCCAACACCAACGCGCTCATCGCGATGAGCAACGCCCCCGACATCCCGCAGGAGCGGTTCTCCGCGCTGACCCGCCTCGACCACAACCGTGCGATCAGCCAGCTCGCCGCCAAGACCGGCGCCGCCGTCACCGAGATCACCCACATGACGATCTGGGGCAACCACTCCGCCACCCAGTACCCCGACCTGTTCCACGCCGAGGTGGGTGGCCGCAACGCCGCCGAGCTCGTCAACGACGAGGCCTGGCTGGCCGACACCTACATTCCGACGGTGGCCAAGCGCGGCGCGGCGATCATCGACGCGCGCGGCGCCTCCTCCGCGGCCTCGGCCGCGTCGGCCACCGTCGACCACGCCCGCGACTGGGCGCTCGGCACCCCCGACGGCGACTGGGTCTCGATGTCGGTGCGTTCCGACGGGTCCTACGGGGTGCCCGAGGGCCTCATCTCGTCGTTCCCGGTCACCACGAGCGGTGGCGACTGGCAGATCGTGCAGGGCTTGGAGATCAACGACTTCTCGCGCGCCCGCATCGACGCGTCCGTCAAGGAGCTCGAGGAGGAGCGCGAGGCCGTCCGCGGTCTGGGCCTGCTCGGCTGACCCAGCCAGACACCGCGAAGCGGCCGTCCCCACCTCGGGGGCGGCCGCTTCGGCGTGCCAGGGGCCTCGGGAGAGGTCAGCCGCGCGGGGTGAGGTCCAGCACGGACGTGATGAACGCCAGCGCCAGTCCCAGCAGCGCCATCGTGGCCACGTCGACACCGCGCGACCGCACGGCGAGGCCACCGCTGCGCGCCGTGGGGAGCACCAGCCGCAGAAGCGCAGCCAGCCCGAGGCCACCGGCCATGACGAACCCGGCCGTCCGGACGTCGTCGAGCACGAAGAAGACGATGCCGGCCACGAGCACCGGGGCGGCCAGCCACCACCAGCCCAGGCGCGGCGCGGTCACCGGGTCAGCGGGTTTCCGCGAGCAGGGGGCCGGGGAGCTGGCGCTCGGCGGCGGCCACGATGTTGGACAGCAGCATGGCGCGGGTCATCGGGCCGACCCCACCGGGGTTGGGGCTGACCCAGCCGGCCACCTCGGCCACGTCGGCGGCGACGTCACCCGCGACCTTGGACTTCCCGTCCTCGGCGACGATCCGGCTCACGCCGACGTCGAGCACGGCGGCACCCGGCTTGACCATGTCGGCGGTGATGAGGCCGGGCTGGCCGGCCGCTGCGACGACGATGTCGGCCTGGCGCACCTCCGAGGCGAGGTCGCGGGTGCCGGTGTGGCACAGGACGACGGTGGCGTTCTCGCTGCGCCGGGTGAGCATCAGGCCGAGCGGGCGGCCGACGGTGATGCCGCGACCCACCAGCGCGACGCGGGCGCCCGCGATCGGCACGTCGAAGCGACGGAGCAGCTCGATGCAGCCGGCCGGCGTGCACGGCAGCGGCGCCTCCTTGCCGAGCACCAGCCAGCCGAGGTTGGTGGGGTGCAGGCCGTCGACGTCCTTGGTCGGGTCGACCCGCGACAGCAGCGCGAACTCGTCGAGGCCGGTCGGCTGCTGCACGAGGAAGCCGGTGCACCCGGGGTCGGCATTGAGCTCGTCGATGACGGCCTCGACCTCGGCCTGCGTCGCGGTGGGCGGCAGGTCGCGGCGGATGCTGGTGATGCCGATCTCGGCGCAGTCCTTGTGCTTGGCGTTGACGTACCACTGGCTGCCCGGGTCGTCGCCCACCAGCACGGTGCCCAGACCGGGGACGACGCCGTGCTCGCGGAGCACGTCCACCCGCCCACGCAGCTCGTCCTTGATGGTCGCGAGGACCGCTTTGCCGTCGAGGATGCGTGCCGTCACGGTCGCCCATCCTGCCACGGCCGCACGATGTCACGCGTCGCGGGGCACCGCCGCGGCGAGCGCGTCGATCGCCGCGGTGAAGCACTCGGCCGGTGGGTTGACCAGGCCCGCCCCCACCTGCCCGGTCCCCGCGACCCGACCGGCCATGCCCGTGTTGATCTGCGGCAGGATCCCGGTCCGCGCGACGGCGGCGACGTCGATGCCCGTGGGTGTGCCACGGAACTCCAGGATCGGCACCTGGTATGCGGTGTGCTCACCGATGGTGATCTCGTACATCGTGCGCGTGGCCCGCAGGGCGAGGGGGACGTCTCCGCCGACGAACTTCACGATCGCCGGGGCCGCCGCCATGGCGAAGCCACCGATCCCCGCGGTCTCGGTGATGGCCGAGTCGCCGATGTCGGGGTTCGCGTCGTCCGGGCCGTACGAGCCGAGGAACAAGCCCTCCGGGGTGTTGGCCGGGCCGGTGAACCACCGGTCGCCGGTGCCCGCCGTGCGGATGCCGAAGTCGGTGCCGTTGCGCGCCATGGTGGTGACGACGGTCGAGCCCGGGATCCCTTCCGCAGCCAGCGTCGAGAGCTTGCAGGCCGGCATACCGAGGTTGAGGAAGAAGTGCTCGTTCGCGCCGGAGAAGCGCACCGCCTCGGCGATGTCGCTCGACGACCCGTCGGCGGTGATCAGCGACGGCAGCAGCTCGCGCAGCAACATCAGGGACCCGGCGCGGTTGCGGTTGTGACCCTCGTCGCCCATCTGCAGCATCTGGGCGATCACCGACTTCACGTCGATCGGGCCGGCCGCCCGGATCGCCTGCTGCAGCAGCGGCCCCAGCACGGAGTTCATCCAGTGCAGCCGGTCGATCACCTCGGGACCGTAGGCGCCGTAGCGCAGCACCTTGCCGAGGCCTTCGTTGAGCGAGCACCAGGAGGTGTGGTCGTGCACCTCGTCGCGCAGCTCGTAGACCCACATCGACGGTGACACCACCCCCGCCATCGGGCCGACGGCGTCGCGGTGGTGGCAGGGTTCCAGCGCGACGTCGCCGCGGGCGAGCGTGGCTTCGGCCTGCTCCGGGCTGTCGGCCATCCCCTCGAACAGCAGTGCCCCGATCAGCGCCCCCCGCAGCGGACCCGACGCCCGCTCCCACTCGATCGGCGGTCCGGCGTGCAGGAAGGTCCCCCGCTCCAGCCCCAGCGCCTCGCTCGCCGGCCGGACGTCGACGAAGTCCGCACCGGCGGCCGTCATCCGCTCCAGCGCGAGCTGGTTGGCTGCACCTCGTCGAGGGTCAGCGGCCACCCGGGCGAGGTGGGGGGCCGTGCCGTCCAGGGGCGGCTGCCAGTCGGCCTCGGTCACCGTGACGGCCTGGTCGCGCAGCGCGTCGGCGAACATCGACGCCCCGACCGTGGCGACCACCGGGTCGGTCTCGAGGAGCCCGTGCAGTGGGGTGGTCATCGGGTGCCTCCGACGGCGTGGCCGAGCAGCTCGACCGCGTGTCGCGCGGCTGCGGCGTTGGACAGGTGGACGCTGGCGCCCGCAGCCGCGAGCCGGGCGGCACTCGCGTCGAGGCCCTGCGGATCGCGACTGGTGCCGGTGAGCGAGACGACGACCGGCAGGTGGCGTCCCCCGGCGGCTGCGGTGGCGCGAGCCGCGTGGATGGCGTCGGCCAGCTCGGGGGCCGGATCGGCGTGCGCGCCGTGGCCGAGGACCAGGTCGAGCAGCAGTACTCCGCAGGTGGGGTCGGCCGCCTCGGCGGCGATCCGCTCGAGCCGCAGGGTCGGGTCGATCATCGGGTGGGCCCGGCCACGGGTCAGCTCGTCGTCACCGAAGTCGATCACCACGTGTGCGTCGGCCCGCAGGTCTGCGCCGAGCGCGAGGTCGGGCGACAACGGGATGTTGGACCGGATGCCGCCCAGAGCGGGCCCGGCGACGAGCATCGCCTCGTCGGCGAGCGTGCCGCCGCAGAACAACCCCCGCAGGTAGCCGCCCTGCGGGGTCCCCACACCCGACTCTGAAGGATCGTCCGGGTCCTGGGGCGGACGATCGTTCAGACTCGCGGGCGTGTGGGGGTCACTGGCGGGAGGCGTCCAGTGCGGCCACGGCGACGGCACCTCGTGGCCGGACGCCACGAGGAACGACGACACGGCGGCCGTCAGGTCCGGGCGACCGGCACCGAGCGTCGCCCAGTGCACCGGCTTCCCCAGCCCGACGGCATACGTCTCCAGCTCGGCCAGCACCTCGGCCGCCGGTGGCTTGGACACCACGAGGACCGCCTCGGTGCCGTCGTCGGCCGCGAGGGCGGCGAGCGCCTGGCGGGTCGACCGCCCGCCGACCGCCGCGGAGAGGTCGCGCCCGCCGACCCCGAGGCAGTGGCTGACCCCGAGGCCCGCGGCGTCGAGCAGCGCCATCACCTGCTGCGCTCCGGTGCCCGACGCGGCGACGATCCCGACCGGCCCGCGGTCCACGACGTTCGCGAAGCCGAGCGCCACTCCCCCGACCACGGCGGTGCCACAGTCCGGGCCCATCACCAGGACGTCGGCGGCGGCTGCGGCGTCCTTCAAGCGCACCTCGTCCTCGACCGGCACGTTGTCGGAGAACACCATCACCGACACGCCTCGGGCGATCGCGTCGAAGGCCTCGACAGCGGCGTGCTGCCCCGGCACCGAGACCAGCGCGAGGGTGGCCTCCCCCGCGGTCACCGCCCGGCCGAGCGTGCGCGGTGGTGGGGCCTCGCCGAAGCCGCCTCCACCGGACCCGGACGTCCGGAGTCCGGCCAGAGCCGTCTCCAGGGCGGTCAGCCCTGCCGCGACGCCGCTCTCGTCGTCGGCCCGGACCGCGACCAGGAGCTCGTTGGGCTGGATCCCCTGCGGGATCGCGAAGCCCATCGCCGCGATCACCTCGAGGTTGAGCTCGGTCGCCATCGCCACCTGCGCTGCGCTCACCCCGGTGGCGCCCGCGACCTGGCGTGAGACCTGCATCAGGCTCACCGAGTCGAAGTAGGCGCCACTGCGCACCTCGAGGTGGTCGGTCACGGCAGGCTCCTCGCGGGGTCGGTGGGGACGGTCAGGACGGGCCGACGGGGAGCGCCCGCCAGGGCGTCGAGGCAGCCGGCCAGGCCACCGAGCAGGTCGGCGCCGGAGGTGTGGCCGATGGCGAGCACTGCCTGCACCGCCTCGGAGGTTGCCCGGTCGTCCTCGCCCGCCCGGCCACGGGCCAGGGCTGCGAGGAGCTGCTCGAGCGGCTGCACGGCATACCCGTCGGCAGCCTCGCGCAGCAGGGCGGCGGACAGGCTGGTGGTGGCGCCGAGGCGCGGTCGCACCGCCCGCCAGAGCACGTCGACGAGGTCGGTCGCCCCGTGCAGGCGCAGTCCCAGGAGCACCCCACAGAGCACGTCGTCACCGCTGGGCGTGAGCCCGGGGCCGGCCCCGACGAGTGGGCCGACCCGCCCGTCGATCAGGTATGCCGCGTCCTCGCCGCGCGCGGTCTCGCGCAGCGTCTCGACGAGCGCGCGGGCCGTGGGCCGCCAGGGCAGCCGGACCTCCCCCCACGGTGCGTCCGGCGCCGCCGCGCCGCTCGGGAGGAGGCTCGAGGGACCGCTCGGGAGACGGCTCGTGGTGCGGCGCGGTCGCCAGGTGCGGACCGCCCTGATCGACACGGCGGGGAGGACCACCGCACCGGCACCCACGACGACCCGGTCACCCGGCTGGGCACCCCACCCGACGGTCGGGAGGTGCGTGCCGACGGTCAGCGCGGTGGGCAGGCGCAGACCCCCGCGCGTCACGACCGGCAGCACGTCGGCGTGGCCGCCGACCTGGAGGTAGAGCGCCGACGGGAAGGCGGCCAGCACGGTGGCCGGGCGAGGCGCGCCGTGGACGAGGTCGGCGGACCGTTCGGAGACCGCGGCCGGCCAGGTCGTCATGGAGGTCGTCGGGGATGACACCTGACCTCCTCCGCTCCTCGGACGTGGGCTCGGCCGGTCGGGAATCGCCGGACTGACGCAGCGACGCTATCGACTGCGATTACAGTCGCCTCATGGTGAATGTTGCCAAGGATGACGGCTTGGTTGACGCGGAGTTGCCATCGGCCGGGGCCGCCGTCCCGAGCCGCGACCTCGTGGGCGGCGTGAGCCTCGAAGGCCTGCTCACCCTCCCGTCCCTGGCCGGCGCCGAGCTGGTGCACCGCCCGGACCAGCTGGTCCGCAACGTGCTGCGCGCCTCACTGCTGGGGGCGGCCCCCGACCCGCGACACCACCTCGTGTGCGCCGACGCCGAGACCGTCGAGGCGTGGGAGTCGGCCGGCCAGGACCCCCTGCAGCAGAGCGCCCTCGACGGCGCGGCCGCGCTGGTCGTGGCCGGGGGTTCGGTCGCCCAGGTGGAGCGGTGGCGGGCCCGCGCCAGCGACGTCGGCCTACCCCTCGGGCTGGCGTCCCACACCGTCCGGGCCGAGCGCATCGTCACCGAGGTCCTGGGGGCGGTGCTCGACCAGCAGTCGGGGATCCTCGAGCGCGTCGAGGAGGCCCACCAGATCCTCGTCGGCGTCGTGCTCGCCGGTGGGGGTCTGGAGGACCTCTGCCAGCGGTTGGCCGGCTTCCTCGGTGGCGCGGCGATGGTGACCAGCAGCGACGGACGGGTGCTGGCGCAGGCCGGGTCGGAACAGGCACTGGGCGCCGCCCTGGCGCTCGACTGCTTCGACCGCACCGGGCGGCTGATCACCGAGCACGAGCCCGTCGGCATCCGCCCGAGCCGCGGCGCCGAGGCCCGGCGCGCGATGGTGCGGATCGCTGCCGGCAGCCTCAACCACGGTCTGCTCGCCGCCTTCGTCGAGGACCGCGCGCTGACCGCCGACGACGTGCACCTGCTGGAGCGGGCGGCCACGGTCGCGGCCCTGGCGATCACGAAGGAACAGGCCGTCTCCGCCGTGGAGAGCAAGTACCGCGCCGAGTTCCTGCGCGACGCCCTGGCCGGGCGTGCCGGCACCCCGGGCGAGGCGGTCGCCCACGCGGCCGCCCTCGGCTGGGACATCGACCGGCGGTTCGTGGTCGTCGTAGCCGAGACCGACGAGGACGACGCGCACTCCACCCGTCCCCCGGCCGAGGTGCAGACCCTGCAGGAGCGGTTCGCCCGGGCGTGGACGCAGGCGATGGCGGTGCGTGACCCGCGCGCCCCCGTGATGGGCTTCAGCCAGGAGGTGGTGGCACTCTGCGCCGTGCCCGACGGAGCCGACACCGAGACGATCATGCGGGGCGTCACCGAGATCGTCCGGGTCATCAGCGGCATCGGCGGAGGCGGTCGGCGGACCTTCTCGACCGGTGTCTCCCGCCCCGTCGAGTCCGCGGCCGACCTCCCCCAGGCCTACGACGAGGCGCTCTCGGCAGTCAGCGTCGGCCGGCAGCTGCACGGCGACTCGGCGGTGACGCACTTCGACGGGCTCGGGGTGTTCCGGTTGCTCGCACTGATCCCCGACAGCGCCGACCTACGGCGATTCGTCGACGAGGCGCTGGGGCCGCTGGCCACCGACGACTCCGCCGAGAACGCCGACCTGCGTCGCACCCTGACGATCCTCATCGACACCAACCTCAACGTCGCCGAGACCGCGCGCCAGCTGTTCTTCCACTACAACACGCTGCGCTACCGGATCGTGAAGCTCGAGAAGATGCTGGGCCCGTTCACGACCGACCCCCAGCTGCGGCTCAAGCTCGCCCTGGCCCTCAAGGTCCACCAGATGCGCGGCATCTGACCGCTGGCTGCACGAACCTTTGCTGGCTGCACGAACCTTTGCTAGCAAAGGAAACCGTGTGAGGGACAGGTTGCAACCTGTCCGTCACTCACGAACGTTTGCTAGCAAAGGTTCGTGCAGGGGTATGGCGCCCCCACACAAAGGTGCCGCGCCCTCTGGCGGGAGGGACGCGGCACAGCCCATTGGACTCCTGCCGGGCGACGAATGCGAGCGCGCCACTCCGCATGTTCTGCCGAAAGCCGCGCGGCCCCGGATAGCAACAATTGCCCAATGCACCGGGCGGTCGGGCCGCTAGTTTTCGCCTATCCCTGACGGGACTGTGCGCCACGCCACAGCGGCGGGCACGCCGGTGGACAAGGAGACCGCATGTCACTGGGCCTGGGTTGGAAACTGCACGGCGACGGCAACCTCGCCGGACCCGACGACGTCGTCGCCCCCGACGAACGTCTCGGTTGGGGCAAGACGGTGGGCCTGGGCGCCCAGCACGTGGTGGCCATGTTCGGCGCCACCTTCGTCTTCCCGCTGATCATGGGCCTCAACGCCCAGCTCGCCATCATGATGAGCGGCATCGCGACCATCGCGTTCCTGCTGATCGTGCAGGGTCGCGTGCCCAGCTACCTCGGCACGTCCGCGTCGTTCGTCGGCGCCGTGGTGGCGATCCGCGCGCAGGAGGGAGCCACCTCGGCCACCGTCACGGGCGCGATCCTCGTCGCCGGTGTCGTCCTGGCCCTGGTGGGCCTGCTCATCCACTTCCTCGGGTCGTCGGTGCTCCACACGGTGCTGCCGCCGGTCGTCACCGGTGCCGTGGTCATGCTGATCGGGTTCAACCTGGCCCCCGTGGTGGCCAACATCTACTGGCCGCAGGACCAGTGGGTGGCCCTGCTGGTGATGGTCTTCGTGATCGTCTGCGCGGTGGCGTTCAAGGGTTTCGTCGGTCGCATCGCGATCTTCCTCGCGCTGATCTTCGGCTACGTCCTGTCCTGGCTGTTCGACAAGGGCTTCGGCCAGATCACGTCCTACGACGCGGGTGCCGGCAAGGTCACCACCCACTTCCGCACCAACTTCCAGGGCGTCAAGGACGCCGCGTGGTTCGGCTTCCCGCCGCACACCGAGATCGTCGCCGGCAAGGAGGTCGTCGGCTGGCATGCGCCGTCGTTCTCGATGGCGGCCATCCTGCTCGTCATCCCCGCCGTGATCGCCCTCATCGCCGAGAACACCGGCCACGTCAAGGCCGTCGCCGAGATGACCAAGACGGACCTCGACCCGGTGATGGGTCGGGCGATCGCCGCCGACGGTGTCGGCACCGTCCTGGCCACCGCGGTCGGCGGCTCGCCCACGACCACCTATGCCGAGAACATCGGTGTGATGGCGGCGACCCGCGTCTACTCGACGGCCGCCTACTACGTGGCCGCAGCAGTCGCGATCCTCTTCGGCCTGTCGCCCAAGTTCGGGGCGCTGGTCGCATCCACCCCGGGCGGCGTCCTCGGCGGGATCACCGTGGTGCTCTACGGCATGATCGGCCTGCTCGGAGCCAAGATCTGGAAGGAGAACGGCGTCGACTTCGCCAACCCGATCAACCTGGTCCCCGTGGCGGCCGGCATCGTCATCGGCATCGGCAACGTCACGCTCAAGTTCTCCGACAGCTTCTCGCTGTCCGGCATCGCGCTCGGCACCATCGTGGCCGTCGCGGCATACCACCTCGCCAAGGCGGTCGCTCCTCGCGAGCTGCGCGAACGGGCCGAAGGGACGATGCTCGCCGTGAGCGGTCACGGCGGCACCTACGGCGACAGCGACGGGGTCGACGACCTCTATCAGGGCGACGACCGCCGCTGACGACAGACGGGTGTGGGCCCTCGACGCGGTCGGGGGCCTGCACCCGTTCCGGGAACCAGGAGATCAGACACGCCCCGTCACCCTTTCGCCCACCCCTCCCAGACGGCAGGATCAGTCCGTGAAGCCAGCCCCCTTCGTGCACCACGCACCGCGCACCGTCGCGGAAGCCGTCACGGCGCTGGCCGAGGTGGGCCACGACGGCAAGGTGCTCGCCGGCGGCCAGAGCCTCATCCCGATCCTCAACATGCGGCTGGCGTCCCCGGCGCACCTGGTCGACATCAATCAGGTCGCCGGGCTCGACGAGGTCACCGTCACCGACGCCGAGGTGCGCGTGGGTGCGTTGGTGCGACACGCGCAGCTCGAGCACAGCGACGAGGCGTATGTCGCGTTGCCGCTGCTGCGCCAGGCCCTGGTCAACGTCGCCCACCCCGTGATCCGCAACCGGGGCACCACGGTCGGCTCGATCGCGCACGCCGACGCCGCCGGCGAGATGCCGGCGATGCTGGCCCTGACCGGCGGGGTCGTCGAAGCCGCCTCGTCGAGCGGCACGCGCGAGATCGCGGTGGCCGACTTCTTCCAGGGAGCTCTGGAGACGTCACTGGCTGCCGACGAGCTGGCGGTCGCGGTGCGGTTCCGCCGGTTCGCCGCCGGCACCGGCACCGCGTTCATGGAGCGGGCCCGCCGGCACGGCGACTACGCCATGGCGGGGGTCGCGGCGGCGGTTCGGGTCGACGACGGGGTGGTGGCCGACGCACTGCTGTCCTTCGTCTCGGTGACCGACGTGCCGACGACCCTCGACGTCACCGATGCCTTCGCCGGCCAGGAGCCGGGTGCGGCGGACTGGTCGACTGCCGCCGACCTGGTCCGCGACGCGATCGAGCCGGACGGCGACATCCACGCCACGGCGGCCTACCGCGCGATGCTGGCCGTCGAGCTGTCTCGCCTGACCCTCGCGCAGGCCGCCGCAGCGTCGCTATCTCATGCAAAAGGCGACCTACCGACCGGCGGTGCGTCGGTATCTCATGCAAAGGGCGACCTACCGACCGGCGGTGCGTCGGTAACTCGCCTTGTGCATGAGTCACCGCCGGGGGGAGTGGCATGACGGAGCACGGGACACCGACTGACGAGTCGGCCGACTCGGCCGAGGAGCTGCTCGATCTCACCGTCGTCGTCAACGGCGTGCCCCGGCACGCGAAGGCGCCGGCACGGCGACTGCTGTCCGACTTCCTGCGTCACGACCTGCGGCTCACCGGCACGCACGTCGGGTGCGAGCACGGAGTCTGCGGGGCCTGCACGGTGCTGGTCGACGGCCAGCCGATGCGGTCGTGCCTCATGTTCGCCGTCACCGCACAGGCCCACGAGGTGACGACGGTCGAGGGGCTCGGCGGCATCGACTCGATGGGTCCCGTGCAGCAGGCCTTCATCGAGTGCCACGGGCTGCAGTGCGGCTTCTGCACCCCGGGCTTCCTCACCACGATCACGGCCTACCTCGAAGACCACCCGCACCCCACGGCCGACGAGGCGCGCGAGGCGATCTCCGGCAACCTCTGCCGCTGCACCGGCTACCAGAACATCGTGAAGTCGGTCCTGCGTGCCGCGGAGCTGAAGGCAGAGCAGCCGTGACCAGCCAGATGTTCGGGGCACCGATGAAGCGTCGCGAGGACCCGCGGCTGGTCACCGGCGGGGGCCGCTACCTCGACGACCTGGGGCACAGTGCCCTCGCGGCGGCCTTCGTCCGCAGCCCGCACGCCCATGCCCGCGTCGTCGACATCGACGTCACCGACGCCCTCGAGGTCGACGGGCTGGTCGGCATCTGGACCCACGAGGACCTGCCCGGACGGGTCGGTGAGCCGCTGCCGCTGCTCATCCCCCACCCGACCCTCACCCACGGGCGCACCCAGTACGCGCTGGCCCGCGACGAGGTGAACTACGTGGGCGAGGCGGTCGTGCTGGTGGTCGCCCGCGACCGCTACACCGCCGAGGACGTCTGCCAGCGGATCCGCGTCGACTACGAGCTGCTCACCCCGGTGGTGGGGGTGGCCAACGCCAGAGAAGGCGAGGCGTTGGTGCACGACGACGTGCCCGGCAACGTCGCCGCCCACATGCTCCAGGAGGTCGGCGACGTCGAGGCGGCCATCGCCGCGGCACCGCACGTCCTCGAGCTGGACCTCGACATCGAGCGCAGCGCCTGCATGCCGATGGAGGGCAAGGGCGTCCTGGCGCGGTGGGACTCCGACAAGGGCGAGCTCCGCATCTTCTCCTCCACCCAGACCTCGACCGGGGTGCGCGCCGCTGTCGCCGCGAAGCTCGACCTCCCCTTGGCCAAGGTCGAGTGCATCGCCCCCGACGTGGGTGGCGGCTTCGGCGTGAAGATCAACCACCCGTGGCCCGAGGAGGTGCTGGTCCCTTGGGCCGCAATGCTTCTCGACCGTGAGGTGAAGTGGACCGAGGACCGCCGCGAGCACTTCATCTCCAGTGCGCACGAGCGCGGCCAGCTCCAGCAGGTGCGGGTCGGGTTCGATGACGAGGGTCGTGTCCTGGGGCTCGACGTCAAGTTCTGGCACGACAACGGCGCCTACACCCCCTACGGGATCATCGTCCCGATCATCACCTCGACCCAGCTGCTCGGCCCCTACAAGCCGGGCGCCTACCGCTGCGAGTTCTGGTCGCTCTACACCAACACCGTGCTGGTCACTCCCTACCGTGGCGCTGGTCGGCCACAGGGCTGCTTCGCGATGGAACGCACCATGGACGCCATCGCCGACCGGCTCGGCCTCGACCGTGCGGAGGTCCGGTCGCGCAACTTCATCCTCCCGAGCGAGATGCCCTACGACCACGGGCTGCTCTTCCAGGACGGGCGACCGCTGAAGTACGACTCCGGCGACTTCCCGGCCAGCCTGGCCAAGCTCAAGGCGCTGGTCGGCTGGGACGACTTCGCCGCCTACCGGGAGCAGGCCGAGTCGGAGGGCCGGCGGGTCGGTCTCGGGATCGGCTGCTACGTCGAGGGCACGGGCGTCGGCCCCTACGAGGGCGGTCACATCCAGATCGAGACGAGCGGCCGGGTCAACGTGTCGACGGGTCTGACCTCGCAGGGCCAGGGCCACGAGACGTCGTTCGCGCAGATCGTCGCGCAGGAGCTCGGGGTGCCGATCGAGGACGTCTTCGTCACGACCGGCGACACCCGTCGGATGCCTTACGCCGTGGGCACTTTCGCGTCGCGGGCAGCTGTGATGAGCGGCAACGCGATCGCCCTCGCCGCCCGCAACGTCCGCGCCAAGGCGCTGCGGATCGCCGCCGATGCGTTGGAGGTCGCGGCCGACGACCTCGAGATCGTCGACGGCGACATCCGCGTCAAGGGCGCCCCCGGCACCCACATGTCGCTCGGCACCGTTTCGGTGATGTCCAACCCGCTCAGATACGCGTTCGACGAGGCGGCCAAGGCAGCCACCCAGTTCGCCGGCAGCGCCGACCCGTCGAAGCCGCCGGTCGCCGACGACGACGAGCCGGGCCTCGAGGGCAAGGACTTCTACTCCCCCACCCAGGCCACCTTCGCCAACGGCATGCACGCGGCGATCGTCGAGACCGACCCGGTCACCGCCGAGGTGAAGATCCTGCGCTACTGCGTGATCCACGACTGCGGCACGATGATCAACCCGATGATCGTCGAGGGCCAGGTGCACGGCGGCGTGGCCCAAGGCGTCGGCGGGGCGCTCTACGAGCGGATGGTCTACGACGAGTCCGGGCAGCTGCTCAACGCGAGCTTCATGGACTTCCTGATGCCCTACGCCTCGGAGGTCCCCCACATCGAGACCGACCATCTCGAGACGCCGTCGCCGCTGAACCCGTTGGGGATCAAGGGCGCCGGCGAGGCCGGGTGCATCCCGGTGACCGCCGTCATCGCGTCGGCGATCGAGGACGCCGAGGGCTTCCCGATCACCTCGATGCCGATCTCACCGGTCGAGCTGTGGGAGCTGCGCCAGCGGCACGCCCGCGGTGAGATCCCCTCGCTGGCCCGCACCCGGCATACCCCGTCGCCTGCGTCGCCCGCCCCCGCCACCGACGCCCAGGAGGCACGATGAAGATCTCCGGCACAGCCGCCCTCAAGGCGACACCGCAGCAGGTGTGGGACGCCTTCCACGACCCCGAGGTGCTGGCCCGCTGCCTCCCCGGCTGCGAGTCCCTCACCGAGGTGGGCCCGGACGAGTACGCCATGACGGTCACCGCCGGCGTCGCCGCGATCAAGGGCACGTATGACGGCAAGGTGGCGCTGCTGGACCCGCACCACCCCGAGCGGTTCACCATGAAGGCGCAGGGAGCCGGCGGTCCCGGCACCGTCGACGCCGACGTGGTCGTGCACCTCGTGCCGTCGGCGTCGGGCGGGACCGACCTGTCGTACGACGCCGACGCGGCGGTCGGCGGGATGATCGGCGGGGTCGGGCAGCGGATGCTGTCGGGCGTGACCCGCAAGATGGCCGGGCAGTTCTTCGAGGCCGTCGACGACGACATCGCCGGGGTGCGCAGGGAGAAGAAGACCAAGCCGGCCGAGGCGCCGTCAGGTCCCCGTCCGATCGAGGTGGTCGGCACGTCCACGGCCGGGCGGAGCGGGCCACGCGACTTCGGCTGGGGCGTGCTGACGGGCGGGGCCGTGGCCGTCGCCGGGGTTATCGTGGGATGGCTGATCGGAGGACGATGATGCGCGCATTCACCGCGGCTGCCATCCAGCTCGCACCGGTCCCCGGACCCCTGTCGCCGGAGTCGGTGCGCAAGAACCTCGACAAGTGCGTCGACTTCACCCGACGCTGCGTCGACGCGACCGGGGCCGAGCTCGTCGTGCTGCCCGAGTCTGCGACGACGGGCTTCACCCCCGACTGCCCGGTCGAGGAGCTGTGGGACCTCGTGTCCGAGCTCCCCGGACCCGTCACCGAGCCGGTGCAGCAGGTCGCCAGGGACCTGGGCGTGTATGTCGTGCTGGGCACCTACGAGCGTGGGCCCGAGCGGGGCGTCGTCTACAACTCCTCGGTGCTGATCGACCGAGGTGGCGAGGTGATCGGGGTCTACCGCAAGACGCACCCCTTCTGCACCGAGCACGTCGACGGCGGCGGGTGGGTCACGCCCGGCAACACCGTGACGGTGTGCGACACCGACCTCGGCAGGATCGGCATGATCATCTGCTTCGACGGCGACTACCCGGAGCTGACCCGCATCCAGGCAGTCCAGGGGGCCGAGGTGATCGCCCGCCCCAGTGCACTGCTGCGGTCGGCCGACATCTGGGAGCTGACCTCGCGGGCGCGGGCCTACGACAACCACGTCTACGTCGTCGGCGCCAACGCCACCGGGGTCGACCCGGCCGGGGTGCTCTACTTCGGCAACTCCCACATCGTCACCCCCAACGCCCACATCGCCGCCAAGGCCGCCTCGCACGAGGGCTGGGTCTCCGCCCTGCTCGACCCGGCCACCGCGCTCGCGTCGCTGACCCCGGGATCGAACATCGGCCAGGGCTTCGACCACCTGCGCGACCGCAACCTCGACCTGATCCGGGCGCACCGCGACGAGCTGGAACGCCCGGCCGAGACCTCGTTCCCCCACTGACCCGGGGCAGCGGCCGGCCTCCACCTCCCCCCGAATCGATGTGGACCCGCGGTGACCTCGGGCGCTTTCACATCGAACCGGCTCAGGCGGTCCGGTCGACCTCGACGTGGTCCGCGGGGCACTCGGACCGGCGACGGGCTAGCGTGACCGGGTGACCGTCCTCCCGCGCAGCACGCCCAGCGAGCAGGGGGTCGACGCGCTCGGCGTGCTCGACCTCGTCGACGCCCTCGAGGCGCAGGGCCACGACCCGCACAGCCTGGTGCTCGCCCGCCACGGTCAGGTCATCGCCCGCGGCTGGTGGGCTCCCTACGCACCCGAGCGGGTCCAGCTGGTCTACTCGCTGAGCAAGACGTTCACGGCCACCGCGGTCGGGGTGCTGGTCGACGAAGGCCGGCTCTCGCTCGACCAGCCGGTGCTCGAGCTCCTGCCGCCCGCAGACCTGCCGGAGGACACCGAGGTCTCGGACCGCTACCGCCGCCTCACCCTCGGGCACTGCCTCACGATGGCCACCGGTCATGACGGGGACGCCTGGGGCCCCGAGGTCACGCAGGCCGCGTCCACACCGCCTGCCGGCGACGAGGACCCGGTGCTGCGTGCCGTCCTGGCCCACGACCCCGAGCACGAACCCGGCACCGCCTGGGCCTACAACCAGGTCGCGACCTACCTGGCCGCCGGGGCGGTGCGGGGGGCGACCGGGGGGTCGGTCCTGTCCCTGCTGCGCGAGCGGGTGCTGCCGCTCCTCGACCCCTCGTCGGTGGACCGGGTCGGCTGGCACCGCACCATCACCGGGCGCGAGCTCGGCTTCTCGGGGATCCACGTCGGCACCGACGCCATCCTGGCTCTCGCCCAGGCCTATCTGGGCGGCGGGGAGGCGGCCGGCCGACGCCTCCTCTCGCCCGAGTGGGTCGCCGCCGCGACTGCCTCGACCGGCCTGCCGAACCGCGAGGAGGCGCCCAACCCGGACTGGACCCAGGGCTACGGCTGCTCGTTCTGGCACGCCCGCCACGGTTTCCGCGGCGACGGTGCCTACGGGCAGTACGCGATCGTCCTGCCGGAGCAGGACATCGCGCTGGCGATCACGTCGGAGACGACCGACATGCAGGCCGTGCTCGACCTCGTCTGGGACCACCTGCTGCCGGCCGTCGGCGAGGTCGACGAGGTGGGCGACGAGCTCGCGGACGCCGCGCTCGAGGAGCGGATGGAGCTGCTGCAGGTGCCTACTCCCGCCTCCACCGCGGACGGCCCCGACGACGCCCGCTGGCGTCGCGCCGGCGACAGCACCTTCCCGGAGGCGTATGCCGCCGTGCGCCTCACCCGCGTGGGCGAGGACGGCGAGACGGCCGACACCGCATACTCGCTCGTCCTGGAGGGGCACGGCGCGGAGGTGACGGTGCCGGTCGGTGACGGGGTGTGGGTCGACTCGACACCCGAGCTGGCCGGACGGGTGCTGCCGTTCTCGGCGGCCGGCGGCTGGGCCGAGGACGGCACGTTCGCGGCCGACCTGCGGCTCATCGAGACGCCGCACACGGTGCGGGTGCGCACCCGCGGCGACGGCACGGTCCACCTGGGCTGGCACGAGGTGCCCCTGCAGACCGACGACCCTCTCTACCTCTCGCTGCGCGGCCCCGCCGCGCCACCCCAGACCTGACGCCGAACGCAGCGGGCCCCCAGGCAGACCGTCTCGGCGTGGACCCGAACAAGGCGCTGTTCCCGGCGGTGCGCGCGTACCGGCTCGTGCGGGCCCACTGACGGCACAGCGCACGTCTCTCCTGTTGGCAACATGTGCCAAGGCGACGGGCCATCCGTGACCGGTTGAATCTCACGCATGGCGCAGCGACGGATCCGGATCGGCATCGACACCGGGGGGACGTTCACCGACGTCGTCGCCTTCGAGGAGGGCACTGGGGAGCTGGTCACGACGAAGACCCCCTCGACGCCGAGCAACCCGGCCGACGGCTTCATCACCGGCGTGCGCAAGGTCCTCGAGCTGATGGGCGCCACCGGCGCCGACGTCACCGCGGTGGCCCACGGCACCACGGTCGCCACCAACAAGCTGCTCGAGGGCAAGGTCGAGCGGCTGGGCTTCATCACCAGCGAGGGCTACGAGTTCATGCTCGAGATCGCCCGGCAGGCGGTGCCCGACGGCTACGGCAACTCCTACTTCTGGGTGAAGCCACCGCGCATCGTCCCCGCTGACGCGGTCCGGACGGTCGGCGGCCGGATGGACTTCCAGGGCAACGAGATCCGTCCGTTCGACGAGGAGTCGGCGGTGGCTGCCGCCCGCTGGTTCCGCGACCGCGGGATCACCACCCTGGGCGTCTGCTTCCTGCACTCCTACGCCGACGACACCCACGAGCTGGCCATGCGTGAGGTGTTGAAGCGCGAGCACCCTGACGCGGTCGTCTCGATCAGCAGCGAGGTGTTGCGCGAGTACCGCGAGTACGAGCGCTCGATGACCACCCTCGTCGACGCGGCCGTGAAGCCGAATGTCAGCCGCTACGTCACCAACATCCAGCACCGGCTCGCCGAGATCGCGCCCCAGGCGGCGTTCTCCATCATGAAGTCGAACGGCGGCGTCCTCTCGGCCGACGAGGTCGTCCACCAGCCGATCACGACAGTGCTCTCCGGGCCGGCGGCCGGCGCGCTGGGCGCCGGGCTGATCGCGAAGCGGGCCGGCTTCCCGAAGGTGCTGACCTGCGACGGAGGCGGCACCTCGACCGATGTCTCGGTCGTCCTCGACGGCGAGCCCACGCTGACCACGGAGGGCACGGTCGGCGCCTACCCGAGCAAGATCCCGATGATCGACGTGGTGACCGTGGGCGCCGGTGGCGGGTCCGTCGCCTGGGTCTCCCCCGAGGGGACGCTGAAGGTCGGCCCGCACTCGGCCGGGGCAGACCCGGGCCCGCTCTGCTACGCCAAGGGCGGCACCGAGCCGACCATCACCGACGCGCACGTCGTGCTCGGCCGCATCCCTCCGCACCTGCTGGGCGGCGAGATCCCGCTTGACGTCGAGGCGGCACGGGCCGGAGTCGACGCCCTGGCGGCCACCCTCGGCATCGACCCGGTCCGCTGCGCCACCGGCATCCTCGAGATCTCGGCCTGGAACCAGGCCAACGCGCTGCGCCAGGTCTCGGTCAAGCGCGGCCTCGACGTCCGTGACTTCATGCTCACGACGTTCGGCGGCTCGGGGTCGCTGCTCGCCTGCCGGCTCGTCGACATCCTCGACCTCGCCGGGGTGGTCGTCCCACAGAACCCCGGCAACGTCAGCGCATTCGGCCTGCTCACCGTCGACGTGAAGAACGACTACGTGCAGACCATGGTGGCCAAGCACGCCGCCCTCGACCACGCAGCGGTGCAGAAGACCTTCGACGAGCTCACCGACCGCGCCGCCAGAGCCCTTGACGGAGAAGGCTTTCCGCGCGACGCCCACCGCTACGCCCGCACCGTCGACCTGCGCTACTTCGGCCAGGCCTTCGAGGTGCGCGTCGCCGCGCCCGACGGTCCGGTCGACGAGGCGTATGCCGCGCAGGTCGCCTCCGCGTTCCACGAGGCACACCGGGCGCTCTACGGCTACGACTTCGCCGCCGACCCGAGCCAGCAGGTCGAGTGGGTGAACCTGCGGGTGACCGGCGTGGGTCCGATCACCCGTCCCGAGCTGCGTGAGCTGCCGTCCCGCGACCCCGGCGACCCCGGGTCGTTGAGCGGTCCGACAGACCAGGACCCGTCGGATCGCTCTACGACCCGCGTCCGGCGGGTCTGCTTCGACGCCGACGAGGGGTATGTCGTGACTCCCGTCCTGTGGCGACCCGACCTCCGTGCCGGCGACACCTTCCAGGGCCCGGCCATCGTCGAGGAGTTCGGGTCGACCGTGCCGGTGCACCCCGGCTTCTCCGTCCACGTCGACACCATCGGCAACCTCGTCATCACCAAGGAGTCCTGATGGCCAACAGCGCGGGCCTCCCCACCGCATACGAGCACGGCAACCGGCTGACCCCGCAGGGCACCAAGGTCGACCCGATCCTCGTCGAGATCGTCCAGGGCACGCTGGCGAGCGTCGAGATGGAGGTCGAGACCGCCATCGCCCGCACCAGCCGCTCGCCGATGATCCGCGATGCGCACGACTTCCGGGCGGGCATTCACGACCGGCAGCTCCGCAAGCTCACCGGCCGCTCCTACAGCGCGCTGGTGCACCCGATCGTCCGCGACTACCCCCTCGCGGAGATGGCCGAGGGTGATGTCTTCTTCCACAACGACGTCTACGAGTCCGAGGGTGGCATCGGCCACCTGCCCGACCTCTGCGTCACGGTGCCGGTCTTCAGCGGTGGCGAGGTGGTGGCCTTCGTGCAGGCGTTCGGCCACCACGACGACATCGGTGGCGCGGTGCCCGGGTCGATGCCGAGCAATGCCACCAGCGTCCACGAGGAGGGCTTGGCAGTCCCGCCGATCAAGCTGTGGGACAAGGGAGTTCCCAACAAGGCTGCCCTGCGGATCATGACCCGCAACAGCCGGATGCCCGACTCCCTGGCGGCCGACCTCGACGCCGAGTGCTCGGCCTGCCTGATGGGCGCCCGGCGGCTGTCCGAGCTGTTCGAGCGCTATGGACGCGACACCATCGAGGCGACCTTCGACACCATCCTCGACCAGACCACCGAGACCTACCGGCGCGAGATCCTGTCGAAGATCCCCGACGGCACCTACGTCTGGGAGGACTACGCCGAGCACGACGGCGTCGACGAGCCGATGCTGCACACCCAGCGGATCACGCTCACCAAGGTCAGTGACGCGCCCGCCGACCCCGAGAACGGCCGCCCCGCCGGGCCGCGCCTGATCGTCGACTTCACCGGCACGGCGCCCCAGGCCAAGGGGCCGATCAACCACTGCGGCGACTACGTGGGCGGCAACTTCCTCAAGAAGTGGCTGGCCCCGATCCTGCGCAACCTCGCCGACACCCCGGAGCGGATGGCCGAGCTCGACGTCAACGAGGGCGTGGTCCCGCTGATCGAGATGCGCTTCCCCGACAAGGGCACGCTGCTGACACCGATCTTCCCGGCACCGACCAACGCCCGGACCTTCGTGATCCTGCGGCTGCTGGGCGTGCTGGCCGGCGTCGTGGCCAAGGCGGTCGACGGCAAGATGCCGGCCGACCAGGAGACGATCCGCTACACCGGCGTCTACGGCAAGGACCGCGACGGCAGCGACTACCTCATGCGCGAGGTGCTCGGGGGCGGGTCGGGTGGGCGTTACTACGCCGACGGCGAGGACACCATCCATGTGGTGCCCGACTCGCGCAACCTGCCGACCGAGTTCACCGAGAGCCGGTTCCCGTTCATCGTCGAGCGGCTCGGGCTCGCCGTCGACTCCGGTGGTGCCGGGCGCTACCGCGGCGGCCTGGGCTACGAGAAGCACATCCGGATGCTCAAGGACGCCCATTTCATGTCCATCGCCGACCGCTCGATCCTCGCCTGCTGGGGGGTCAAGGGCGGCAAGGCCGGTATGCCGTTCAACGTCACCATCGACGTCGGTGGTCCGGACGAGCGGGAGGTCGACGCGCTGGCCGATGCCGAGCCGGTCAAGGCCGGGCAGGTGATCCGCATCCGCACCACCGGGGGCGGAGGATGGGGCGACCCGCTCGACCGGCCCTATGCCGACGTCGAACGCGACCTGCGCTGGGGCAAGGTGTCCTTCGAGGGTGCGCGGACGGCATACGGCGTGGTCGCGACGGGGAGCAAGGACGCGCCGGCGGTGGACGTCGGGGCGAGCGATGCACTGCGCGAGCAGCTGCGCGGGGCGCGCCCGGAGGCGGCACCGTTCTTCGACCGTGGGCCGGGTTACGCCCACCTGGCCGACGGCAAGGACGCCGCCGACGTCGACTGGCTCTGACGACCGCGCACCGCTCCCCCCGCCCACCCGAGCGCCCGCTGTGGCAACCTGCTGACGTGACCCTTCCTCGCCCCGAGATCGACCCCGACGGCCTGCTCGAGTACTCGGTGGTCTTCACCGACCGCTCGCTCAACCACATGTCGAAGCGTTTCGTCGGCGTGATGCAGGACATCGTCGACGTGCTTCGGACGACGTACTCGGCGCACACCGTCGCGGTCGTGCCGGGTGGCGGCACGTACGCGATGGAAGCCGTCGCCCGACAGCTCGCCACCGGCCGCCGGTGCCTGGTCGTGCGGAACGGCTTGTTCTCCTACCGCTGGTCGCAGATCCTCGAGGCCGGCGCGATCGCCAGCGACGTGACGGTGTGCCGTGCCCGCCCGGCCGCGGACGAGCCGCAGGCCCCCTGGTCGCCGGCACCCGTTGCGGAGGTGGTCGAGGCGATCGAGCGGGACCGCCCGTCGGTCGTCTTCGCAGCGCACGTCGAGACGGCGGCCGGCATCCTGCTGCCGGACGACTACGTCCGAGCGATCGCCGACGCGACGCATGCGGTCGGCGGGCTCTTCGTGCTCGACTGCATCGCCTCGGGTGCGCTCTGGGTCGACATGGCGGACCTGCACGTCGACGTGCTGCTCAGCGCTCCCCAGAAGGGCTGGAGCGGGTCACCGTGCGCGGGGTTCGTGATGCTGTCTGAGTCGGCCCGCGAAGCCGTCATGGCGACCACGTCGACGAGCTTCGCTGTCGACCTGCAGAAGTGGCTGACCATCACCGAGGCCTACACCGAGGGGCAGACGCCGTACCACGCGACGATGCCCACCGACTCGCTCGCGCGCGACGCCGCGATCATGGTCGAGACCCGTTCGCTGGGTCTCGAGGTGCTGCGCGAGGCCCAGGTGTCCTTGGGTTCGCGGGTGCGCGAGCTGCTGGTGTCCCGTGGCTTTCCCTCTGTCGCCGCAACGGAATTCGCAGCTCCGAGCGTGGTCGTCTCGTTCACCGACGACCCGGAGATCCGCACCGGTGCCCGGTTCAAGCGCGGCGGGCTGCAGGTCGCTGCAGGCGTGCCGCTGATGTGCGGCGAGCGCGACGACTTCTCGACGTTCCGCGTGGGCCTCTTCGGCCTCGACAAGCTGACCGACGTCGACGGCACGGTCGAGCGCCTGGATGCCCACCTGGACGGCTAGCGCCGGGACGCGACCGGGTCCGATCGCTGGGACCAGCGGGAAGAACGGTGGGGTGTGCGTGGTTGCGCCGAGTATGACCGATCTTGTCGACCGCACCATCGCGGCCCTGCGTGCCAACCACGAGACTCTCGCCGATCTGGTGCCGACCCTGTCCGACGACGACCTGGCCAAGCCAAGTGGAGCGACGGAGTGGAGCGTGGCCCAGGCTCTCTCACACCTCGGCAGTGGTGCGGAGATCGGCCGCAAGCCCATTGCGGCTGCCGCGGGCGAGCCTGTGGATGCTGAGGAGAACCAAGCCGTCTGGGCACGCTGGAACGCAGCTTCCCCGGCCGACCAGGCAGCTGAGTTCGTGAAGCACAACGAGGCGTACCTCGACACCGTCGAGGCGCTCAGCCCTGCGCAACGCGAAGACCTGCGGGTGGACCTGGGCTTCCTGCCAGAGCCCGTGCCGCTGTCGGTCGCGCTCGGAATGCGGCTCAACGAGGTCGCGAACCATGCGTGGGACGTGCGCGTCGGTGTCGACCAGACGGCCACCGTGGACGCCGAGTCTGCCGAGCTGCTCGTGGAGCTCTTCCGGGGACCACTGGGCTTCCTGTTGGGCTTCTCCGCCAAGGCGAACGAGATCGACCACGAGGTCCGCCTGGCCATCCCGGGCGGCGCCGTCGAGATCACCGACGCGGTCGCCGTGACCGAGTCAGCCGATGACCCGACGGCCGTGTTCGACGCCGCACCGGAGGCTGTCGTGCGGTTGCTCAGCGGCCGGCTCCGCCCCCAGCACGCCGGCGGCGTCGCCGTCACGGGCAACGTCACCCTGGACGAGCTGCGGAAGGTGTTCCCCGGCTACTAGCCCTGGTCCGGTGGGGAGAGGCCGCGCGCGAGCTGAGTTGCCGCGACCGCCACGACGGCAACGCATCGCAAGAAGCCGTCCCCCTTGCCCCCGTCGCGACCTGCACCTATCTTGTGTCGCATGGTACCCGGCGACGACGCGATCCTGACGCACCTGCGTCGTGGGGCGTTGGAGCACTGCGTGCTGGCCATGCTCGAACACGACGAGCTCTACGGACTCGACATCGCCCGGCGCCTGACTGCCGACGGGGTGCTGATGTCGAGCGAGGGGACGCTCTATCCCCTCCTCGCCCGACTGCGCAAGGCTGGCCTGGTCGACACCAGCTGGCAGGAGTCGGTCGAGGGACCACCCCGCCGCTACTACTCGCTCACCAGCGACGGGCACGCTTCGCTCGCCGCCTTCAAACGCACCTGGAAACCATTCCGCGACGCGGTCGACACCGCCCTCCGAGGGGGACAACCATGAGCTCATCCACCACGCACCCGTTGGTCGGGTCCTACCTGCGCGACCTCGAGCTGCTGTTGCACGGCGTCGAGGCGGGCGAGCGGGCGGAGGTGCTTGCCGGGGTGCGCGAGCACCTCGACGGCACCCTCGCCCCCGGCGCCGACGACACGGCGGTCCTGGCCGCCCTCGACGAGCTGGGCTCGCCGCAGGCCATTGCCGACGAGGCGTATGCCGGCCGGCCGGCCACGCCGCCGGCGTCACCTCCTCGTCCGGGCGCCATGTCGAGGGCGTGGGTCCCGGTGACCGTCGGCGTACTGCTGGGTCTGGCGCTGCTGGTGACGGTCCTGGTGATCGGATCCCTCGGCAGCTACGCGACCAGCGACGGCCTGTCGTCCGACGGCACCACCGTCGTCGATCCGGAGGTCCAGTTCACCAGCCCCGGCCCGGGCGGCGTGGTGATCGGGTTGTTGGCATCGTGGTTCTTCTGGGTGCCCGCGACGATCCTGACCCTGGCATCGCCGCTCTGGACGAACCGCCAGAAGGTGACCCTCTGCCTGCTGACCCCACTCGCCCTCGTCGCACTGGTCGCCCTCCCCACCATCGGCTGGCAGTCGTCGCACACCGAGCTCGGCATCAACCTCGGGGCATGGACGTCCTTGGCGCTCGTGCTGCTCGGGGGCGGCGTCCTGGTGTGGCGCCTGTGCCGCGCCGCGGCCCGGAAGACCGCACCATGAGCGCGCCGCTGGATGGCATCGTCGTCATCGACCTGTCGCGCGCCCTGGCCGGCCCCCACGCGGCGATGATGCTGGGCGACATGGGCGCTCGCGTCATCAAGGTCGAGTCGCCCGGCACCGGGGACGACACCCGCGGGTGGGGGCCGCCGTTCGTCGGCCCCGACGACGAGCCCATCTCCACCTACTTCCTCGCCGCCAACCGCAACAAGGAGTCGATCACCCTCGACCTCAAGTCCGACGACGGGCGCGACGTCCTCACCGGGCTGGTCCGGCGGGCCGACGTCCTCGTCGAGAACTTCCGCCCCGGTGTGATGGACCGGCTCGGCTTCGGCAACGAGCAGCTGCACGAGCTGAACCCGCGACTCGTCGTGCTGAGCATCAGCGGGTTCGGCCACGACGGCCCACAGGGCGGGCGCGCCGGTTACGACCAGATCGCCCAGGGCGAGTCCGGGCTGATGTCGGTCACCGGCCCCGACGCGGACACACCGCAACGGGTCGGCGTGCCGATCGGCGACCTGCTCGCGGGCATGTACGGCGCCTACGGCGTGGTCACCGCGCTGCACGAGCGCAACACCACCGGTGTCGGGCGGGTCGTCCGCACCAGCCTGCTCGCCGCCCTCGTCGGGGCGCACGCGTTCCAGGGCACCGCCTACACCGTTGCCGGGCACGTCGGGCGCGCCCAGGGCAACCACCACCCGTCCCTCTCCCCCTATGGCCTCTTCCACTGCCAGGACGGCGACATCCAGGTGGCCTGCGGTAGCGAGTCGTTGTGGCGCAAGCTCGCCGAGGCGTTCGACCTCGACCCGGCCGCGCCCGGCATGGCCACCAACCGCGAGCGCACCGTCAACCGCGACCAGGTGACCGCCGCGCTCAACGCCGCCTTCGCGGCATACCCGCTCGCCGAGCTGCTGCCCCGCCTCGCCGAGCTGGGCATCCCGGCCGGGGAGGTGCGCACCATCGACCGCGTCTACGACTGGAACCAGACCCGCTCGCAGGGCCTCGTGCTCGACGTCGACCACCCCGTGCTCGGCCACATCGAGCTGCCCGGTCCGCCGATCCGCTTCGACGACAACGGGTATGCCGGTGGGCGCAGCGAGCACGCCGCGCCCCCGATGCTCGACCAGCACGGCGACAGCATCCGCGCCTGGCTCGCCGACGGGACCTGACGGTTCGAGGTGATATCCGACCGGATTCCGGTCGGATATCACCTCGAACGCGAGAGCTCGTGCGTCAGGCCGGGCGCAGCGCCTTGCGGTTGCGCAGCTTGCGCCGCACCTGCTTGCCGATCACCTCGGCAGCAATGCCGAGCCGGTTGCGTCCGGCTTCCTTGTTGGGCAGCGACAGGGAGATGACCTCGGCCCACGCCGACGCGACCTGCTTGTAGATCGGGCCGGTGGTGTAGGTGAGGCCGTAGCGCTCGCAGATCTCCTGCACCTTCGGCGCGATCTCGCCGTAGCGGTTGCTCGGCAGGTCGGGGAACAGGTGGTGCTCGATCTGGTGGCTGAGGTTGCCGGTCATGATGTGCATGGCCTTGCTGCCAGAGATGTTCGCGGAACCGAGCATCTGGCGCAGGTACCACTCGCCGCGGCTCTCGCCCTCGATCGAGGCGCGGGCGAACGTCTCGACACCCGACGGGAAGTGACCGCACATGATGACCGCGTGCGACCACACGTTGCGGACGAAGTTGGCGGTCGCATTGGCGGCGATGGTGTGGAAGAACGACGGACCGGACAGCAGCGGGTGGAGCAGGTAGTCCTTGCGCGCCTGGCGACCGATCTTGCGCAGCACCATCTTGCCGTTGCGCTTGAACTCCTCCTTGTCACCACGACCCGCGAGCTGCTTGCCGATCTCGAGGTCGTAGGCAGCGATGCCGTACTGGAAGAAGCACATGTTGAGGAAGTTGTAGACCGGCTGGCCGAGGTAGGCAGGGGTCCAGCGCTGGTCCTCGTCGACGCGCATGATGCCGTAGCCGAGGTCGTTGTCCTTGCCGATCACGTTGGTGTAGGTGTGGTGCAGCTCGTTGTGGCTGTGCTTCCACAGCGCGGCCGGGGTGGCGCTGTCCCACTCCCACGTCGTCGAGTGGATCTTGGGGTCGCGCATCCAGTCCCACTGGCCGTGCAGGATGTTGTGGCCGACCTCCATGTTGTCGAGGATCTTGGCGACGGAGAGGCCGGCGGTGCCGACGATCCAGGCCGGCGGGAAGATCGAGAAGAGCAGCACGGCGCGCGAGGCGAGCTCGATCTTGCGCTGCACGTCGATCATCTTGCGGATGTATGCCGCGTCGCTGGCTCCGCGGCTCTCCAGGACTCCCTGGCGCAGCTCGTCGAGCTCCATCGCGAGCGCCTCGACGTCCTCGGCGGTGAGGTGGGCGGTGGGGTCGGCCTTGCCGGAGCGCTTCGGCACGTGGCGGCGCTCGGCGATGGCGGTCGACAGCCGGCTGTTCGCGGGACGGGTCGAGGGGGTGCCGGGCGCCTTGGGGGTCGAGGCGGCGGAACCGTCGATGGTGAGGTCAAAGGTCTCTGCGGTGGCAGTCATGGTGTCTCCTTAGAGGTCGATCTCGCAGTGGCCGGCAGCCGCCGACACACACGTCTGGATGCGGATGCCGTCGCCCTCGGCGGCAATGGTCAGGTCGCCGTTGCGCAGGTCGCGCACGGCACCTTCCTTCAGGGGCACGACGCAGCCGAAGCAGATGCCCATCCGGCAGCCGGATGGCATCAGGACGCCGGCGGCCTCGCCGGCATCGAGGATCGGGGTCGAGCCGTCGGCATCGACGGTGATGCGCTGGCCGCCGAAGGTGACGGTGCCACCCTCGCCCTCGGCGATCACGACCGGGCGGAACCGCTCGGTGTGGAGGCGGTCGGCGAGGCCTGCGTCGGCCCAGGCTGCCTCGAAGGCGTCGAGCATGCCGGTGGGCCCGCAGGCCCAGGTCTCGCGGAAGCGCCAGTCGGGCACCAGCTCGTCGAGGGAGTCGGTGCCCACCATGCCCTCGGTGTCGGTGTGCCGCTCGATGAGGCGGAGCCGGCCGGAGTCAGCCCAGGCCCGCAGCTCGGCGGCGAAGATCACGTCGGCCTCGGTGGGCGCGGAGTGCACGACGACGACGTCCTGGAGCTCGTCGAGGTGGTTGCGCAGCATCCCCATCACCGGCGTGACCCCGGAGCCGGCGGTGACGAACAGCGCCCGGGCCGGTCGGGGCGTCGGGAGCACGAACTCACCGGTCGCCTGGTCAAGGTGGATCAGGGTGCCGGGCTGCAGGGCCCGGACCACGTGGTTGCTGACCTTGCCGTCCGGGATCGCCTTGACGGTGATGGAGATCAGCCCGTCCGGCGCGGTCACGGGTGAGGTCAGCGAGTAGGCCCGCCAGTTGCGGACCCCGTCGACGTCGACACCGATGCGGATGTACTGCCCGGGGACGTGGCCGGCCCAGGAGCGGCCGGGGCGGATGTGCACGGTGGCGGCGTCCCGGGTCTCGGGAGTCACCGACACGACGCGACCACGCAGGTCGGCGCCGGCGCGCATCGGCGCAATGAGGTCGAGGTAGTCGTCGGGGAGCACCGGGTGGACCAGTGCCTCGGCGACGCGACGCAGGACCGTGCGCAGTGCCGGGCGGGGTCTGGTGGACTCCTGCGGCGACTCCGTGGACGTGCGGAGTGGGAGGACTACGGTCATGGTTCCATCATCAACGATCAGGTAGGCTAATTTCCTGACCGCTTCGAGTGAGTTCTCTGCACTCTTTTGTTCGCTAGGAACAAATCATGACCTCTGACGTCACACCCTCCCCATCCGCCGCGATGGTCACCGAGCGGGCCGCCGGGCTGACCATGTCGCCCGAGGTGCTGGCCCGCCTCAAGGGTGCCCTCCCCTCCGTCGCGAGCCACGCCGTCGAGGCGATCATCGAGGAGGTCCCCAGCTACGCCAGTGCCCGCGACTACCTCGTGGGCAACATCGAGACCGCGGTGCAGGTCGCGCTGGGCACCTTCCTGTCGATCGCCGCCCGCTCCGACGACCCGAGCACCCCGCTCGGCCCGGCCCGCCAGGCTTCCTACAACCTCGGCCGCGGCGAGGCCCGCAGCGGACGGAGCATGGACGCACTGCTGTCCGCCTACCGCATCGGCGCACGGGTGTCGTGGCGCGGATTGTCCGAGGAGAGTGTCCGGGCCGGCATGGACGCCGAGGTCCTGGCGCGGTTCGCCGAGCTCGTCTTCGCCTACATCGACGAGCTGTCTGCGGCCAGCGTCGCCGGCCACGCCGACGAGCTCGCGACGGCCGAGCGGGTGCAGCAGCGCGAGCTCGAGCGCCTGGCGATCGAGATGCTGCGCGGCGCGTCGGACGAGCTGGTCGAACGCCGCGCCGAGCGGGCCGGCTGGGAGCTGCCCCGGACGGTCACCGTGCTGCTGGCCCCCGACGCGGAGCTGCACCACGCCCGCACCATGGTCGACGGCCGCTCCCTCGTGCTCACCGAGGACGTGCCCGGGGTCGACGCCCGCGAGGACGTCGCGGCGCTCATCGTCCCCCGCCTCACCGTGACCGCGCGGCGTCGCCTCGTCGCCGCCCTCGACAGCCACGACGTCGTCCTCGGCCCGACCCGTCCGTGGCGAGAGGCCGCCACCTCCCACCAGCGCGCCCTGCGGGGGCGCGCGACGCGGACCACCCGGCGCACGGCATACGACACCGAGGCGCACCTGGCCGACATCGTGCTGGGCGCCGACCCCGCGGCGCTCGCCGACCTCCGGGCGCAGGCCCTCGCCCCGCTCGCCGACGCCACCCCAGCGAGTCGCGAGCGGCTCGAGGAGACCCTGCGGCTGTGGCTGCTGCACCGTGGTCGGCGCGAGCCGGTCGCCGAGGCGTTGTTCGTCCACCCGCAGACCGTGCGCTACCGCGTCGGACAGCTGCGTGAGCTCTTCGGCGACGCGCTCGACGACCCGCGACGGGTCGCCGACCTCGTCATCGCGCTCGGCACCGGCCAGCCGTCGCCCCCCAGGTCGGCCGCTCGGACGACGGCGCCGTCGACACGTGCGGCACCCCAGCCGTAGAAGTGCCAAGCCGCCCCCCTGCATTGGGCAGGTCCTGCCAACGTCACACGGCTCCGGGCATCCCTAGGCTCACCGCACGACACTCGGCCCACGAACGACCGACGGAGGTGGCATGCGGGTCCTGATCGCGCTCGGCGGCAACGCCATGACCGGACCCGACGGCAGCGCGACACCGCAGGCCCAGCGTGCGGCCATCTCGCGGGCCATGCAGCACGTCGCGACCGTCGTCGCCGCCGGTCACGAGGTCGTGATCACCCACGGCAACGGCCCCCAGGTCGGCAACCTGCTCGTCAAGAACGAGCTCGCCGCGCACGTCGTCCCCCCGGTGCCGCTCGACTGGTGCGGCGCGCAGACGCAGGGGACCATCGGCTTCACGATCCTCGACACCCTCGAGGCCGCCCTCGCCGAGCGGGGCCTCGAGCGCCGGGTGGCAGCGCTCGTCACCCGCACCCTGGTCGCCGCCGACGACCCCGGGTTCGCGACGCCCACCAAGCCGATCGGGCGCTTCCTCCCCCATGACCAGGCGCGGCCGTTGATCGAGCACGGCGAGACCTGGGAGGACCGCGGCGAGAAGGGCTGGCGCCGCGTCGTCGCCTCCCCCGAGCCGATCGAGGTGCTCGAGACCCACACGCTGCACACCCTGCTGGCCGCGGGCTACGTCGTCGTGGCTGCCGGCGGCGGCGGCATACCGGTCGTGCGTGAGCCGGACGGCTCGGTGCACGGCGTCGAAGCCGTCATCGACAAGGACCTCACCGCGGCCGTGCTCGCCGCCGCGATCGGCGCGGACGTCCTCGTCATCGCCACCGACGTGGAGCACGCCGTCCTCGACTTCGGCACCCCGCAGGCCCGACCGGTGCGGTGCGTCCGGCTCGCCGAGATGGAGGGGTATGCCGCGGCCGGCCAGTTCGCGTCCGGGTCGATGGGGCCGAAGGTCGAGGCGGCCCTGCGGTTCGTCCGCCGTGGCGGCGGCCGGTGCGTCATCACGGCTCTCGACCGGATCGCCGACTCGCTCACCGGCGAGGTCGGCACGGTCGTCGAAGGCTATTCAGTACCAACGATCTCCACGTCCGACCCCACCCCACCAGAGGAGTGACTGCCGTGCCCGAGCCCATCGAAGTCCGCAAGGTCCCGATCCACAGCGTTGCCGACGCGAGCGAGCTGGCCAAGCTCATCGACGACGGCGTGATGGACGCCAGTCGGGTCATCGCCATCATCGGCAAGACCGAGGGCAACGGCGGGGTGAACGACTACACCCGGATCATCGCCGACCGCGCGTTCCGCGAGGTGCTCGTCGCGAAGGGCGCCCCGGCCGACCAGGTGAGGCAGGTGCCCATCGTCTGGTCCGGTGGCACCGACGGGATCATCAGCCCGCACGCGACGATCTTCGCGACCGTGCCGGCCGAGAGCGCCGAGCAGTCCGACGACCTGCGGCTCACCGTCGGCTTCGCGATGAGCGAGCCGATCCTGCCTGAGGAGATCGGCTACACCGGCATGATCACCAAGGTCGCCGACGCCGTGAAGGTCGCGATGGAGCGGGCCGGGATCACCGACCCCGCCGACGTGCACTACGTCCAGACCAAGACTCCCCTGCTGACCATCCACACCATCCGCGACGCCGAGTCCCGCGGCAAGTCGGTCTGGACCCACCACACCCACGAGTCGATGGACCTCTCCAACGGCACGACCGGGCTCGGCATCGCGGTGGCCCTCGGTGAGATCGAGATGCCGACCGACGCCGACGTGATGAACGACCGCTCGCTCTACTCGGCCGTCGCGTCCTGCTCCTCCGGTGTCGAGCTCGACCAGGCGCAGGTCGTCGTGGTCGGCAACACCCGCGGGATCGGTGGTCGCTACCGGATCGGCCACTCGGTGATGCGCGATGCCCTCGACGCGGACGGCGTCTGGTCGGCCATCAAGGACGCCGGGCTCGACCTTCCCGATCGGCCGCACTCGTCCGACCTCCAGGGCCGGCTGGTCAACGTGTTCCTCAAGTGCGAGGTCAGCCAGAGTGGCGAGGTCCGGGGTCGCCGCAACGCCATGCTCGACGACTCCGACGTGCACTGGCACCGACAGATCAAGTCTGCGGTCGGCGGTGTCACCGCCTCCGTCACGGGCGACCCGGCCGTGTTCGTCTCGGTGTCGGCGGCCCACCAGGGTCCCGACGGTGGTGGCCCGGTCGCGGCGATCGTCGACCTCGGCTCGGGCGAGCCGACCGGCTACCGCGCCCCCACGCCCGACTGAACGTCAGGCCGGTCACGGAAGACCCGGACTCCTGGCCACCCGTGCGGGGTGGGAGCGCTCTCGCGAGCCCGGCACCCGGCATACCCGGCCAGAAGTGCGGGCTAGTGGAAGAAGTGGCGGGTGCCGGTGAAGTACATCGTGACGCCCGCGGCCTCGGCCGCCGCCACGACCTCCTCGTCCCGCACCGACCCACCCGGGGCGACAACGGCCCGGACACCGGCGTCGAGCAGCACCTGCAACCCGTCGGCGAAGGGGAAGAACGCGTCGGAGGCGGCCACCGCACCACGCGCCCGGTCAGCCCCCTCGGCGTTCGCCCGAGAGACCGCGAGGTGGCACGAGTCGACCCGGTTGACCTGGCCCATGCCGATGCCGACCGAGCCGCCGTCCCTGGCGAGCAGGATCGCGTTCGACTTCACCGCGCGCACCGCCCGCCAGGCGAACTGCAGGTCGGCCAGGGTTGCCGCGTCCGCCGCCTGGCCGGCCACCAGCCGCCAGTGCGCGGCGTCGTCGCCGCCGGGCACGTCACCGGACACCACGGCGTCGATCCGGTCGGGCAGCTGCACCAGCAGGCCACCGCTGATCGGTCGCGTCTCGATCGGGTCCCGGAACTTCGCCATGTCGGCGGGCAGCTGGAGCAGGCGGCGGTTCTTCTTCTCCCGCAACACCTCCAGCGCGTCGTCGTCGAACGACGGCGCGGCGATCACCTCACTGAAGGTCTCGTTCGCGGCGAGCGCCATCGCCTTGGTGACCGGCACGTTGGTGGCGATGATGCCGCCGTAGGCGGACACGGGGTCGCAGGCGTGCGCGGCGGCATACGCGACCTCGACGGTGGCGCCCACGGCGATGCCGCAAGGGTTGGCGTGCTTGATGATCGCGACGGTCGGCTGGTCGCCCTGGTCGTGGGCGGCGCGCACGGCGGCGTCGGTGTCGATGTAGTTGTTGTAGGACATCTCCTTGCCGTGCAGCTGCTCGGCCGAGGCGACGCCGGGACGCCAGTGCCGGTAGAGGGCGGCCGGCTGGTGCGGGTTCTCGCCGTATCGCAGGACGTTGGCGCGCTGGAACGTCGCGCCGGTCCAGGCCGGGAAGCCGGTGCCGTCGCTGGTGTCGACGTAGGCGTTGCCCATCCAGTTCGCGACCGCGTTGTCGTAGTCGGCGGTGTGCACGAAGGCCTGCGCGGCCAGCCGCTTGCGCTCGGTCAGCGTGAAGCCACCGTCCGCGACCGCCGCCAGCACCGCCGGGTATGCCGTGGTGTCGGTGACGACCGCGACGCTCGGGTGGTTCTTGGCCGCGGCCCGCACCATGGAGGGGCCGCCGATGTCGATCTGCTCGATCACCTCGTCGGGACCCGCGCCGGACGCCACCGTCTCGCGGAACGGGTAGAGGTTCACCACGACCAGCTCGAACGGCTCCACGCCGAGGTCGGCCAGCTGGGCGACGTGGTCGGGCTTGCGGGTGTCGGCGAGGATGCCCGCGTGGACGCGGGGGTGCAGGGTCTTGACCCGGCCCTCCAGGCACTCGGGGAAGCCGGTGAGGTCCTCGACCTTCGTGACCGGCAGACCCAGCCCTTCGATGAGGGCGGCCGAGCCACCGGTCGACACCAGGGCGACGCCGGCCTCGTGCAGGCCCCGGGCGAGGTCCTCGAGCCCGGTCTTGTCGTAGACCGAGACCAGGGCGCGGCGGATCGGGCGACGGCCCTGGTCCTCGGGGGTGGGGGTGGAGGCTGGCTGCTCGGTCACGGAATGGTGGCCTTCCCATCGGAAACGGTGATTCCTTCGCGGGCCGCCCGGCCCACGATCTCGACGAGCAGCGGGTGCTCGACGGCCTTGATGCGCTCATGGAGCGTGGCCTCGGTGTCGTCGGGCTCGACGTCCACGGTGGCCTGGGCGAGGACCGGGCCGGTGTCGACCCCGGCGTCGACGACGTGCACCGTGCACCCGGTCTGCGTGGCGCCGGCGGCCAGCGCGTCGCGCACCGCGTGGGCGCCAGGGAACGCCGGCAGCAGCGCCGGGTGGGTGTTGAGCACGGTCCAGCGGCCGAGGACCTCGGGGCCCAGCAGCTTCATGAACCCGGCCGACACCACCAGCGCCGGCTGGTGGTCGGCGATCCGCGCCGCGAGCGCGGCATCCCACTCGGCGCGCGTGTCGTAGTCCTCCACCCGGCAGACGAAGACCGTGATGCCGGCCGCCCCCGCGCGGTGCAGCCCGGCGATGCCGGCCCGGTCGCCGCCGACAGCCAGGATCCGCACGCCGTAGGCGGGGTCGGCGCTGGCGTCGATGAGGGCCTGGAGGTTGGTGCCCGATCCGGAGACGAGCACGACGATCCCGGTCGGCTCGGGGGCAGTCACGCGGGAGAGGATACCGAGCGGCGGCCCGCGACCCGCACCCGCGTCCACGTCGCCGCGCTCAGGGAGCGGCGGCGCGCAGCCTGTCGAGCAGCGGTCCGGCCGCCTCGTCGAGGAACTGCTGCTGCCCTTCGTCGCCGACCTGCACGAGGGCGATGTCGGTGAACCCTGCCTCCCAGTACGCCGAGACCGCCTCGACGACCTGGTCGAGGTCCGGCCCGCAGGGGATCGACTCGGCGACGTCCTCGGGGGTGACGAACTGCGTGGCCCCGGCGAACCCGGCAGGCGTCGGCAGGTCGGCGTTGACCGCCCAGCCCCCGCCGAACCAGCGGAACTGCTCGTGCGCCCGCTGCTTGGCGCGCTCGGCGTCACGGTCCCAGCAGATCGGGACCTGCCCGATCGCGCGCGGCGTGGGAGCCCGGTCCGGGCGGGAGCCGAGGAAGCCCTCGATGAGCTCCCGCTCCGGCTGCACGGCGATGACGTGGTCGGCCAGCGGCCCGAACCGCTCGAAGGACTTCTCCCCCGAGACCGCCACGCCGATCGGCACCGCGCCGTCGGGGCAGTCCCAGATGCGCGCCGAGTCGACCCTGAAGTAGGCGCCCTCCCAGGTGACGAGCTCGCCGGTGTGCAGCTCACGGATGATGTGGATCGCCTCCTCGAGCATGTCCTGACGAGCGGCGACCATGGGCCAGCCCTCGCCGACGACGTGCTCGTTGAGGTTCTCGCCACTGCCGAGCCCGAGCGTGAACCTGCCCTCGCTCAGCAGCTGGAGCGTGGCGGCCTTCTGGGCCACGACGGCCGGCTCGTAGCGGATCGTCGGGCAGGTCACGTAGGTCATCAGCTCGAGCCGCTGCGTCGCCTGCGCGACCGCTCCGAGCACCGTCCACGCGTATGGTGCGTGGCCCTGTTCGGTGAGCCACGGCGAGTAGTGGTCACTGCTCACCGCGAAGTCGAAGCCCTGGGCCTCGGCGTCCACGGCATACCCCACGAGCTCACGGGGGCCGGACTGCTCGGTCATGAGGGTGTAGCCGAATCGGGTCATGGAAGGCCCATACCCTCCCGCGTCGAGGTAAACACGCCGGGGATCTCCGGCGTGTTACCTCGAACCGCGGGTCAGCGGGGATCGGGCTGGGTCAGCGGCGGAGCTTCCAGCGGTCCCAGAGGAGCACCAGGCCGGCGCCCAGAGTGAGCTCGACCAGCAGGGCCAGCGTCATCGCCCCGGCCGGCGCCCCGATGTCGGCGAGCCGGGCGGTGCCCAGCGAACCGCCGCCGAGCACGTCGAGCAGCCCGACGCCCCCGGCCGCGAGGACGACGGCGGTGCCGGCGACGGTCAGCTTGGTGCGTTCGGTCGAGAGCCTGGCCACGGCCCGCAGCGACCGCCAGCCGACGAAGGCGCCCACGGCCACCGGCAGCAGCACGACCAGCGGCAGCCACCCCGGGAAGGCCCCGGGCTGCGGCAGCGCCCCGAACGCCGGGACCATCGGCATCAGCGAGGTGCGGCTGCCGGTCCAGGTCGCCGACGCGCCGTCGACCGCGGAGAAGCCGGTGCCGGCGCCGAACGAGACCGCCCACAGTGCGAGGTTGGGCAGGACGGCGAGCTGGGCCAGGATCAGTGCCGCTCCCCCGACGACCCCCGGCGCGAGCTCGGCCTGCAGGTGCCGGACCTCTCCGAAGCGGACCACCAGCAGCACCAGACAGGTCGCCGTGCCGAGTGCGACCAGCAGCCCAGCGCCTTCGATCCCCGGCCGCAGGGCTCGGCGGACCGCCTCGGGCAGCCAGCCCGGGCGGCGCAGCGCGGGCCCGGCGAGCTCGGGCCGACCGCGGACCAGCCGCGCCAGCGCGAGCAGGACGGCGAGCACCGGCACGACCAGCACGGGCAGGACCAGGGTCCACACCACCGGGTGGGGACCGGCCAGGAAGGCGACGAGCACCCAGAGAAGGGCGCCCGCGGCATACCCGGCGCCCCAGGCGAGCAGCGCGGCGGCGAGCGGACGGTGCAGCAGGTCGCGTGCGAGGCGGATGGTGCGCGCGTCGGCGGCCTCGCGCGCCGCCCGGGTGGCCGCCCACGCGCCGACGCCCACGCTGACGGCGAACCCGAGCAGGGGGACGACGGTCACCTGCGTCGCACCGAGCACCAGGTGGGCACCTCCGGCGAGCAGCCAGAGCCCGGCCCCGACCCCCAGCGAGCTGGTCCAGGAGACCGTGCTCTCGGAGGCGGCGACCCACACGAGGAGGGCCGGCAGGACGTAGACCATCGCCGACCCGAGCGCCGCCAGCGCCCCTGCCACCAGGGCCCGGGGGTGCACGGCAGAGCCGGGCCCGTCGCCGGTCGACGAGGTCCCCGCCCTCAGCAGCTCCATCACAGTCATTGCCGGCCCATCGTCTCCGACGGCCCGTGCTGAGCCGGCGTGCAACGCCGACGGCGGCCGAGAAATGTCCGAACGCGCCGCAACCTGAGTTCGCACCAGCGCGTCTGCTGCGGTGTGATGGCCATGGTGCAACCGAGCGGCGCTTCAGCGCTGCGGCATGGGGAGGTGACGATGGGCGCGCAGCCCGCCGAGGCGGAGTTCGACGCGTTCTACCGCGACACCTCCCGGCGAGTCGTGCACCTGGTCTACGCGTTCACCGGCGACCTCACCGTGGCCCAGGACGCCACGCAGGAGGCGTACGCCAAGGCGTGGCAGCAGTGGTCCACCGTCCGCACCCACGACGACCCGCTCGCGTGGGTGCGCACCGTCGCCCGCCGGGTGGCGATCTCGGGGTGGCGCAAGAAGACCACCCAGGACCGCGCCTACGAGCGGCACGGCGCGCACGACACGACCGGCCCGCCGACCGAGGACCGGGTGGCGGTGGTCGCCGCGATGCGGACCCTGCCCCAGCCGGTCCGCGAGGCCGTGGCCATGCACTACATCGGCGACCTGAGCATCGAGCAGATCGCCCACGAGACCAACACCCCCGCAGGCACCATCAAGGCGCGCCTGCACCGGGGCCGCGCGCAGCTCGCGCAGGCCCTCGCGCACGAGGAGAACCACCATGGCTGAGCACGAGGACTGGACGGCGCAGGACGACGCCCAGCTGCGCGCTGCCCTGGCGTCGCTGCGCACCGAGGTCGAGGCCGCGCCTCTGCCCGATGTCCGCTTCGTCAAGGCCAGGGGGCGTGCGCTGCGGCGCCGCCGGTTTCTCGCGACCAGTGCGGCCGCCGCGGCGGCGCTGATCGTCGCCGGTGGCATCGGGTATGCCGTGTGGTCACCTGCCAGCGACCGCTCACCGATCGTGCCGGCCACCTCCGCGGCGAAGTCCGCCACGCCCTCGCCCTCGCCCACGACGTCGTCGTCCCTCGACCAGCCCGGCGCCCTCCCCCTCCTCCAGGAGTGGACCACGGCGCTCGACCTCCAGGGCGACGCACGGATGACGACCCAGGACCCGAAGTCGGGCGACTACCGGTCGTTCGAGTGCCTGACCAGCGTGCCGACCGGGCAGAGGCTGCGCCAGGAGATCACGCTCGACGCGGGTGGCTTCCAGGGTGGGCAGACCCAGTTCGCCGTCTCGTCCAAGCTCGATCCCGAGACAGTGGCCCAAGGGCTCACCGGTGACATCTCCCAGTGCCAGCAAGGCCCCGACTTCAAGGTCAACCGCCTCGACGACACCGACGCCGGCTCGCTGTACTCCTACACCGCCGGCGACGCGGGATCGGGGTGGTTCGCGGTGGTCACCGGGAACTCCGACGTCGCGCTGATCCAGATCGCCGACCCCACCGCTACGAAGTCGCGGTTCACGCTCGCCCAGGTCACCGCCCTCGCCGAGGTGGCCAAGGAGCGACTGGCACGCTACGGCTCGGCATCTGCCGCGGCCACCACTGCCCCGCCCGCGTCGGGACCCGAGGCGATCAACCAGCAGATGACCGTCACCGGACCCGACCCGGTCCCGTCGTCGAACCTCTTCGTCGCCGCGTCGCAGTGGGCATCACAGGGGCTGACCAACGGTGTCGGAGCCAGCGACGGTCCCGGGGCGCTCGAGGGGTCTACCGCGGTCGCCAGCTGCGAGACCGACGACCAGCAGGCCGGCATCGGCGGCCGGGTCGGGGTCGTCTCGATCCGCTCCGGCACCGGCGCCACCAGCTACATCGGCCGGCAGCGTGTCCAGCTCGACGACGCGACCGACGCGGCGGTGCAGAAGGACTACGTCAGCGCGCGGCTCGCCGAGGCCAAGGCCCTCTACGCCAAGGGCTGCGACGGCGCCAACTACACGGTCAAGTCCACACCCGGCCCGACGGACGGCACGTTCCGGCTCGAGACCGTCTTCAACGACGGCTCGGACACGCTGTCCGAGTGGGTCGGCGTCACGGCCCAGCGGACCCCCGGCGCAGTCAGCACCGTGGTCATCACCGCGACGACCGACCCTGACCGGGCCTTCGCCGAGCTCGACCGGCTGCTCGCCCTGGCCCGACAGAAGTAGACCGTCCCCCAACCACGCCGACCTCCGCGGGAACGCCCTACGCACCCCCACGGCATACCCGCGGACCACGCGAGGCCGCCACCCCTGCGGGGTGACGGCCTCGTCGTGAGCCGCGTTGCGGCAGTAGCTACTTCTGCAGGCCCTGCATGATCTCGCGCATCAGGTCGGCGGTCGCGGACGGCGTCTTGCCGACCTTGACGCCGGCGGCCTCGAGGGCTTCCTGCTTGGCGGCAGCGGTGCCCGCGGAGCCGGACACGATGGCGCCCGCGTGGCCCATCGTCTTGCCCTCGGGGGCGGTGAAACCGGCGACGTAGCCGACCACCGGCTTGGTCACGTGCTCCTTGATGTAGGCCGCGGCCCGCTCCTCGGCGTCGCCGCCGATCTCGCCGATCATCACGATCGCGTCGGTCTCCGGGTCCTTCTCGAACGCCTCGAGGCAGTCGATGTGGGTGGTGCCGATGATCGGGTCACCGCCGATGCCGACTGCGGAGGAGAAGCCGAACTCCCGCAGCTCGTACATCATCTGGTAGGTCAGCGTGCCCGACTTGGAGACCAGGCCGATCCGGCCGGCGCCCGCGATGTTCGCCGGGATGATGCCGGCGTTGGACTTGCCGGGGCTGATCAGGCCGGGGCAGTTCGGGCCGACGATGCGGGTCGCCTTGCCCTTGCTGTAGTTGTAGAACTCCGCGGAGTCCTTGACCGCGATGCCCTCGGTGATGACGACCGCGAGCGGGATCTGCGCGTCGATCGCCTCGACCACGGCGGACTTCGCGAAGGCCGGCGGCACGAAGATGACCGACACGTTGGCGCCGGTCGCCTCGACGGCCTCGGCGACCGTGCCGTAGACCGGCACCGAGACGCCGCCGTCGAAGTCGACCATCGTGCCCGCCTTGCGCGGGTTGACGCCACCGACGATGGCGGTCCCGGACGCGAGCATGCGCTGGGTGTGCTTCATGCCCTCGGAGCCGGTCATGCCCTGGACGATGACCTTGGAGTTCTCGTCGAGAAAGATTGCCATTGGTGTGTTCTCCGGTCCTTGGGCTTCAGTTCGTCGGGCTCGGCGTCGCGGCCGAAGCCAGCTCGGCGGCCCTGCGGGCCGCGCCGTCCATGGTCTCTTCGATGGTCACCAGCGGGTGGTTGGCCTCGGCGAGGATGCGCCGGCCCTCCTCCACGTTGTTGCCGTCGAGGCGGACGACGAGCGGCTTGGTGGCCTCGTCGCCCAGGTTGTTCAGGGCGCCGACGATGCCGTTGGCCACCGCGTCACAGGCGGTGATGCCGCCGAAGACGTTGACGAAGACCGACTTCACCTGCTCGTCGCCGAGGATGATGTGCAGCCCGTTGCTCATGACCTCGGCCGAGGCACCGCCACCGATGTCGAGGAAGTTCGCCGGCTTCGGCTGGCCCGGGAACTCCTCTCCGGCGTAGGCGACGACGTCGAGGGTGGACATGACCAGCCCGGCTCCGTTGCCGATGATGCCGACGGAGCCGTCGAGCTTGACGTAGTTGAGGTCCTTCTCCTTGGCGGCGGCCTCGAGCGGGTCGGCGGCGGCCTTGTCCTCGAGGGCCTCGTGGTCGGGGTGGCGGAACCCGGCGTTCTCGTCGAGGGTCACCTTGCCGTCGAGGGCGACGATGTCGCCGGCCTCGGTCTTGACCAGCGGGTTGACCTCGACCAGCGTCGCGTCCTCGTCGCGGTAGACCTCCCACAGCTTCTGGAGCACGGGGACGATCTTGGCGCCGGTCTCGTCGTCGAAGCCGGCCGCCGACACGATCTCCTGCGCCTTGGCCTCGTCGATCCCGGTGTTGGGGTCGACCGCGATGCGGGCGAGGGCCTCGGGGCGCTCGACGGCGAGCTGCTCGATCTCCATCCCGCCCTCCTTGCTGCACATCGCGAGGTAGGTGCGGTTGGCGCGGTCGAGCAGCACGGAGAAGTAGTACTCCTCGGCGATCTGCGCGCCCTGCGCGATCATCACGGTGCCGACGGTGTGGCCCTTGATGTCCATGCCGAGGATCGCCTCGGCGTGCTGCTGGGCCTCGTCGGCCGACCTGGCGACCTTGACGCCGCCGGCCTTGCCGCGACCACCGGTCTTGACCTGGGCCTTCACGACGGTCACGCCGCCGCTCTTGGGGCCGATCTCCTCGGCGGCCGCGCGGGCCGCCTCGGGGGTGGTGGCGGTGGCACCGGCGAGCACCGGCACGCCGTGCGCCTCGAACATGTCTCGGGCCTGGTATTCGAACAGATCCACGTCTGACGTCCTCGTCTACGGATGGGGGTGGTTCGACGCCGAGACTAGCCCTGTCGCGGGCGCGCGGCGCCCTCGGGTGCGGGCCGCAGTGCCCAATGGGACCAATCTCACCGTGAGCGGTGGGTATGCCGCGGGGACCGGGTCAGCGGACGGTGACGGACTGTCCGGGTGCGACGAGCAGGACCCAGACCGCGCCCTCGGGGTCGAAGGTCAGCGGCTCGCCGCCCACCGTGAACGCGGTCGGCGCGGTGACGCCCTTGCGTGACCACGCACCGGTCCAGACCTTGCCGTCGCGGAGGACGACGGCCTTGCCCTTGCCGACGACGTCGACGACGGGGGTGGGCTGGCCGTTCTTGTCCCGGTTCCCGGACTGGTGGGTGGCGACGTACTGCACCACGACGGTGCCGGCGGTGTACTGCTTGCCGCCCGGGCTCACCTCCGCGCGACCGTCGGTGGTGATCAGGTAGGCCTTCCGCTTGGCGCTCCAGGCCAGCGAGACCCGCGACGAGGGCCAGCGGGCGGCGACGGAGGTGGCGGCCTTGCCACCCGCAGGGGCGTCGCCGTAGCGGAAGCCGATGTCGGCCGGCTCGACACTGCCGCCCGCGCGGGCGAGGAGCTGCTTGGGGTTGCCGATCACGTTGTAGGGCGCCGGCCTGGAGCGGTCGCGGTGGTAGCCCCGGGAGTTCTGGTCGAAGCTGAGGTTGACCTGCTTGCCGCGGTCGAGGATCCGCTTCGTGTAGCTGGACGACCCGGAGAAGGCCAGCGCGACCTTGCCGTAGTTGGCCACCAGGTCGACGTCGGACTCCCGCCCGCTGCGCACCGGACCGACCTCGGGGGCCTGGGTGCGGCTGAACACTGCGAGGAGCCGGGTGAGCCCACCCTCGACCGGCTCGACGTAGACGACGTCGGCCCGGTCGAGTCCGATCCGCGGTCGGGCGGCCGGGGTGTTGTCGATCTTCACTGCGAGCACCGGGCCACCCGTCAAGGGGACCGGGCCGCTGGGCGTCGGCGCGGGGGTGGTCGTGGCGGCGGTCGTCGTCGTCGGCGTGGTGCTCGTGGGCGCCGCGGCCGGCTTGTCGCCGGAGCAGGCGGCGAGGCCGAGGGCGGCGACCGTCAGGGCGGCGACGACGGGCAGGGCTGCGTGGCGGGGCACGGCCACGAGGATAGGCGCGATCCGGTCGCGAGCCAGCGCGACGCCCCGGGCGTCAGGGCGTCGGGGTCTGTCCTGCCAGGACCGTGCCGAGGATGTCGGCGTCGCAGTTGCCGCCGCTCTGCACCACCGCGACCCTGCGGCCGACCTGGCGGTCCCGCTCGGAGAGCAGCCCCGCGAGGGCGATCGCCCCGGACGGCTCGGGCAGCTGGTGGGTCGTGCGCAGCAGCACGCGCATCGCCTCGGCCGTCGCGTCCTCCGACACGGCGAGCACCCGCGCGGCGCCCCGGACGATCTCGGCGACCGCGTCCGGCACCGGGGCGCGGCACGCCACTCCGTCGACGAAGGTCGCGGCTGCCGGGGTGGTGACCACCTCGCCGGCGGCGAACGACAGCGCCGTGGCGGGAGCCTGTTCGGAGACCACGCCGACGATCTCGGTGTCGAGGCCCAGCAGGTCCCGCACGCCGATGACCCCGCAGATCCCCGATCCCATGCCGACGGGCACGTAGACGGTGTCGAGCGGTCCCGCCGCGTCGAACAGCTCGCGCGCGTAGGTCGCGACACCCACGACGAGGTCGGGGTGGAACGGCGGCACGGCCTCGAGCCCGAGCTCGTCCTCGAGCCCCATCGCGTGCTCCCGGGCCTCCTGGTAGTCGCGGCCGTGCACCACCAGCTGGGCGCCGAACCCCTGCATCGCGGCGTTCTTGTCCGGGCTGTTGCCCTCCGGCACCACGATGACGACGCGCAGCCCGGCCCTCCTCCCGGCATACGCGAGGGACTGCCCGTGGTTGCCGCGCGTGGCCGAGACGAAACCCTGCACGGCGGGCCGCTCACGACTGGCACGGTCGGCGTAGACCAGGCCGCCGCGCACCTTGAAAGCGCCTGTGGGAGTCGCGTTCTCGTGCTTCACCCACACCGTTGCGCCCACGTGCTCACCCAGCAGGGGCCACGCGATCTGCGGCGTGGCCGGGAAGTGGCGGCGCACGACCTCGGTCGCCGCGTCGAGCTCGGCGTGCGTGAAGGACATGCCCAGCAGTCTGCCCGACGTCCTCGACCGTGACGCTTCGCGGCAGATCTGCACCCGACCGGCGACACCGGCAAGATGGGGCGTATGTCGCGAATCACCGCTCTGCCAAAGGTCGCCTCCCTCCTGTCCTCCGGGTTGGCGGCCGTGACGCTGACAGCCTGTGGCACCGCGGACCCACCGATCCCACCGGCCACGACGACGTCGTCGACCACCGCACCGGCCAAGGCGAGCTTCCCGCTGACCATCAGCCGGGTGGGCGGGATCGCCGGGTTCACCGACAACCTTTCGATCCAGGACGACGGCGGGGTGCTGGCCGTGACCAAGAACGGCCAGGTGACCTGCACCCTCGACGAGGCGAGCCTCGCGGTCCTCAACGAGGCGGCCCTGCAGGTGCACGACACCGACCAGCCGACCGGGCCACCACAGACGGCTTCCGACCAGCTCGACGTGCTGTTCGGGGCGGGCACGGGGATGCTGCGCGTCAACGACCCTCGGGTCGCCGGGGCCGAGCCCGTCGTGAACCAGCTGCTCGCCGACGTCAACGGCCCGAAGGCCAGCCGCAAGCTCTGCACCTAGGCGACCTGTGCTCCCGCGGGCACCGCGACGTACACGCGAAGTGGTGGCGGTGGGCGCCTGCCTGGAGGTACCAGGGACCCACCGCCACCCGTTCTGGGGGCGCGTCAGCTGGAGCTGACCGCGCCTTGGGCGACGTAAGACTTGGGCGACGAACGACCGGGCCGGCGCTCAGGGGGAGCGCCGGCCCGGCTGGCTCGGACTAGCTGGTGGCCAGTGCCGTGTCGTCGACGACGAACGACGTCTGCAGCGAGGAGTCCTCGTTCATGAGGAACTTCACCGTGATCGTCTTGCCCTTGTAGGCCGTGACGTTGAACGACTTCTGCGTGTACGTCGCGTTGGTGCCCACGTTGGAGTACGTGGCGAGCGTGGTGGTCGTGGAGCCGTTGACCACCTGCACCTTCATCGTGTCGTAGGCCGTGCTGCCGGACTCCGCGGTGTCGGTGCGGAGCCAGAACGACAGGGTCGCGGCCGTGACGGTCGAGGGGATCGCGACGCTCTGCTGCACCGTCTCGGTCGAGGTCGAGCCGTTCCCACCGAGCCAGGCCTTCCAGCTGCCGGTGCGCGCCGGACGGCCGGTGTTGTTGGTGATCGGGCCGGCCGTGCCGGTCCAGCTCACCGCGCCCGACTCGAAGCCCGGGTTGAGCAGCAGGTTGCCACCGGTGGGCGGCGGGGTCGTCCCGCCACAGGTCGCGGAGCCCGCCGGGACGGCGATGGCCGTGAACGCGGCCTCGACCGACTTGCAGGTCTGGCTGCTCGCGCCGTAGAGCTCGATCGCCGAGTTGATCGCACCGTTGCGAGCAGCGGCGTAGTTGCTGTTGCTGGTGAGCTTGGTGGACAGCGTGCGGTACCAGACCTTCTCGATGTTGGCGCGACCCGCGCCGGTCACCGCGGGGGCGCTGCCGCACACCGGGCTGTTGTAGCTGACGCCGTTGATGGTCTTGGCGCCGCTGCCCTCGGAGGCCAGGTAGAACCAGTGGTTGAGCGGGCCCGAGGAGTAGTGGGGGTTGAGGTTGCCGAGCGTGGACGACCAGCAGTCCTTCGAGAGACCGTCCTTGCTGGGCTTGTCCATGTAGCGCAACGGCGTGCCGTTGCCGTTGATGTCGATCTCCTCACCGATGAGGTAGTCGCCCGGGTCGCTCGGGTTGTTCGCGTAGAACTCGACGGCGGTGCCGAAGATGTCGGACGTCGCCTCGTTCAGGCCGCCGGCGTCGCCGCTGTAGACCAGGCCGGCAGTGTTCTCCGTGACGCCGTGCGACATCTCGTGGCCGGCCACGTCGATCTCGGTCAACGGTGCGGCGTTGCCCGCCCCGTCACCGTAGGACATCTGCGTGCCGTCCCAGAAGGCGTTCTCCATGGCGTTGGCGAAGTGCACGCGCGACGGCGCGCCACGGCCGTCGTTCCAGATTCCGTTGCGTCCCAACACGTTCTTGTAGTAGTTGAACGTGGTCGTCGCGCCGTAGTGGGCGTCCACCGCAGCCGACGCGCGGTCCGAGACCGCCCCGTTGCCCCAGACGTCGTCGGAGTCGAGGAACAGGTCACCCGCCGGCCCGACGCCGGTGTTCGGGTCGCCCTGGTTGTGCGCGTCGCGGGTGTTGTTGCCGTGGGTGTCGGTCAGCTCGTAGCCGCCGCCGGTGTGGGCCTTGGTCTCGAGCGTCGCGTTGTAGAAGATCCCGTCGCCGGTGCCGGTCTGCACCTCGTCGTAGCTGGTCAGCGTCGCACCCGACTTGGCGTCGACGATCGTGTGCAGCCGCGAGGGGACCTGGTCGGCCCGCACGCTCTTGACCAGGACGTCGTAGGCCAGCACGGGCTTGGCACCGCCGGCCCAGACGACGAGCTCGCCGGACGGCGCCTCGGTCTTGCGCCCTGCCGACTTGCCCTCGGACAGCGCCTTGGTGCGCGTCACGGTGGGAGTGGTCGAGGCGACAGCCACCTTGCCCGAGGCGTTGTAGATGACGTCCTTGGTCGCGCCGGCCTTGGACTTTTCGACGACCAGGTCGCCGCCGACGACCCGCAGGCCCTTGAAGGTGCGGTTGTACCGGACGTGCTGGGTGCCGTCAGCGTCGGTGACGACGTTGCGCACGACCAGCTTCTCGTCCTTCGACAGGCCGAGGGCCGCGTGGTCCTGGTCGGCGCGCGACTGCGCTGCCGTGACGCTGGTCTGCGCCTGGGTGGGCGCGGACTGTGGTGCGGCTGCTGCGGACAGTGGTGTGGCCACAGCCGCTGCGACTGCGACGCCCAGGGCGGCGCCGGTAGACAGTCGGATCACGGAAATCCTCTTCTCGGACATGCGCAGGTTTGGTTGCCTGCACGTGGGGCGGCGCAATCTCCCTCCAGGGACGGCACAGGGTTTGCCGTGGGCTTCGCACCGAGAGCCGACCTAACCCGTCGCGCAAATGGCCGGTCAACGATTCTTGACAAGACTTTGCCAAATGCGTGGGAACCTGCGGATTGTCACGTTCTAGGAGCCGAAATCTTCTGCGCTTGGCCAAGATCGCGTCATCGTCGCGCCGCAGCCGCCACCTGTCCGTCCACTCCCTGGACGCCTCGACTCACCATGCGGACTCCGCGGAAGAACGTAACCGCACCACCCCCGGTGTCGTTGTCAGTGCACTGCAGCGGCGCCATCCCGGCCCGCCCCGCCACCGTGGAGGCCCGATGTCGCGCCGTACCCCGTCCCTCGTCAGGTGCCTCACGGTGCTGGCGCTGTCCGCGCTGGTCGCGCCACCTCTCGTGGCGGCGGAGGCCACCGCCACACCCGTGGTGGACGCGAGACCGTCGGGTACGTCGGTGGCGACGAGCACGCTCGACGCGGTGGACACCTACTCCGGACTCACGTTCGTCGTGCCAGCAGGCCGCAACGACCTCGGACAACCTCAGACCTGCACGATCGACGCCGACCTCTACAAGCCCCACTCGGCCAGCCGGACCAACCGGGTGCCGGCCATCCTCACGACCAACGGATTCGGCGGCAGCAAGGCAGACCAGGCCGGTCTGGGCGCCGCCTTCGCCAAGCGGGGCTACGCGGTCCTCTCCTACACCGGCCTCGGCTTCCCCGACAGCGGCTGCAAGATCTCGCTCGACGACCCCGGCGTGGACGGGGTCGCTGCCTCCTCGCTGGTGAGCTTCCTCGGCGGGGCGGGCACGGCGGCATACACCTCCTCCGTCGTGGGCGGACGCACCGGTGGGGCGGGCAGCGTGGCTGCCGACTTCACCGTCCTGGACAATGCGAAGAGCCACGACCCGCGACTCGGCATGATCGGCGGCTCCTACGGCGGTCAGATCCAGTTTGCTACTGCTGCAGTGGATTCCCGCGTGGACACCCTGGTCCCGCTGATCACCTGGAACGACCTGCGCTACTCCCTAGCCCCGAACAACACCAGCTTCACGAGCGGGGTCACCTATGCCGGATCGAACCCGGGCACCGAGAAGCTCGGGTGGGCCGGGCTGTTCTTCGGGGTCGGCATCCTCGACGGGCTCCAAGGGGCTGCCATCGACCCAACCCGCAACGTCGGGTGCCCCAACTTCGTCGCCGAGGCGTGCGCGGCCAAGGCGACGCTCGACACGCTCGGCTACCCCACCGCCTCGACCCTCCGGCTCACCGACCGGGTTTCCGTGGGCCACTACATCGACCAGGTGAAGGTGCCGACCTTCCTGATCCACGGCGAGAACGACACGCTCTTCAACCTGCAGGAGGCGACCGCCACCTACCGCTCGCTCAAGGCGCGCGGCGTCCCGGTGACGATGGCGTGGCAGTCGTGGGGGCACTCCGGCGGCACCGGCACCAACACGGGTGCCGCCCCCGGCGAGCTCGACCTGACCGGCGAGCACATCGAGGACACCTACCTCGGACTGCGGATCAAGAACTGGTTCGACCACCACCTCAAGGGGTCGACCGTCTCCACCGGACCGGCGTTCGCGTACTTCCGTGACTGGGTCCCCTACACCGGCACGGCTGCACCGGCCTACGCGAGCGCGTCGAGCTATCCCGTCGGCACACGATCCTCGTGGTACCTGTCGGCGGCCGACCAGCTCGTCCCGTCGCGGTCCGCGATCCTGCCCGGCTCGACCTCGTGGTCCAACCCGGGACTCGGCGTGCCCGCGTCCTACACCGAGGTCTCCGGCCTCGAGGGCCAGGTCGACCTGCCCGACAACCTCACCGTGCCGTTCGACACCCCGGGCACCTTCGGCGCGTGGACCACCCCGGCACTGACCGGGCCGCTCACCGTCGTCGGTGCACCGACCCTCGACGTACGCTTCGAGTCGCCGACCGTGGCGTTGACCCAGGCGGCCGGTCCCAGCGGCCAGCTCCAGGTCTTCGCCAAGCTCTACGACGTGGCGCCCGACGGCTCGATCACGTTGGTGCACAAGCTGATCAGCCCGATCCGCGTCGCAGACGTCACCCAGCCGGTGCACATCGAGCTCCCGGCCGTCGTGCACCGGGTCGAGGCCGGCCACCGCCTGCGCCTCGTGCTCGCCAGCACGGACGCGGCATACAAGAACGCGTATGCCGTGCAGCCGGTGACCGTCCGCGCCGCACCGACCGCACCGGCCACCCTGAGCCTCCCCGTGGTCCCCTAACCGTCGCTCTCTCATGCAAAAGGCGAGTTAGCGCCGCGAGGGCGGCGCTAACTCGCCTTTTGCATGGGTTGGCGACGCGGGGGCGGCGCTAACTCGCCTTTTGCATGGGTTAGCGACGCGGGGGCGGCGCTAACTCGCCTTTTGCATGGGTTAGCGACGCGGGGGCGGGGGGTGCCGGGGGTGCGGGGGTGCGGGGGCGGCTCGGAGCTGGCGTTCTGCTCAGAGCAGCAGAGGCTGGCCGCCGTGGGGAGCCGGGTCGCACGGTGGCGGCATGCGCGAATCCACCAGCTCCCCACTCGCCCCGTCCGACCACCTGACCACGCGCCTTCTCGAGCAACGGATCATCGTCCTCGACGGCGAGCTCGACGACCACGGCGGCACCCGGCTGTGCTCGCAGCTCTTCCTGCTGTCCGCCGAGGACCCGCGGGCCGACATCAGCCTGTGGATCAACTCCCCCGGCGGCTCGGTGCCGGCGATGCTCGCCATCCACGACGCCATCCGGTTGATCCCCAACGACGTCTCGACCCTGGCGCTCGGGCTGGCCTGCAGCGCGGGGCAGTTCCTGCTCACCGCCGGCACGCACGGCAAGCGCTACGCGCTGCGACACTCGCGGATCCTCATGCACCAGGGGTCGGCCGGCATCGGCGGGACCGCCGTCGACATCGAGCTGCAGGCCGACGACCTGCGACACACCGTCGAGACGGTCCTCGGGCTGATCGCCACCTACACCGGGCAACCGCTCGAACGGATCCGCGAGGACTCCGCCCGCGACCGGTGGTACTCCGCCGAGCAGGCGCTCGACTACGGCTTCGTGGACGGCATCCTCGACTCGCTCGACAGCGTGCGGCCCCAGCGGGTCGCCCGCGCCGGGCTCGGGAGCCACCGATGAGCACCTACACGATCCCGAACGTCGTGCGCACCCATCCCCGCGGCGACCGGGTGATGGATGTCTACAGCCACCTGCTCAGCGAACGCATCGTCTATCTCGGCACCGAGATCGACGACGGCGTGTCCAACGCGCTCATCGCCCAGATCCTGCACCTCGAGTCCGACAACTCGGAGCAGCCGATCGACCTCTACATCAACTCCCCCGGCGGCTCGCTGACCGCGACCTTTGCCGTCTACGACGCGATGGAGTTCGTCCGGGCGCCGATCGCCACGACCTGCATCGGCCAGGCCTGTTCCACGGCGGCGATCCTGCTCGCCGCCGGTGCACCCGGGAAGCGGAGCATCCTCCCCCACGCCCGAGTCCTCCTGCACCAACCCTCCGCGCGCAGCCAGGGCGCCATACCCGACCTCATCCTCGAGGCCGACGAGGTGATCCGGCTGCGGGCGGAGGCCGAGCGGGTGCTGTCACGGCACACCGGGCAACCACTGGAGGCGCTGCGGCACGACACCGACCGCGACCGCATCTTCACCCCCGAGCAGGCCGTCGAGTACGGCCTGGTCGACCAGCTGGTCGCCTACCGCGGCGCGACCGACGCCTAGGCGGACAGCCGGATCTCGCCGGGAGGGGGTGCCGCCAGCGCGCTGTGCTGGCGGCGCAGGTCGAGGGAGGCGAGGTGGGTGACCTCGACCAGCTGCGCACCGAGCGCGCCGGTGATGGCCGCGAGGACCTCGGACGACGGGTCCTTGCGCCCCCGCTCGACCTCGGACAGGTACTGCGGCGAGATGCCCGCGCGAGCAGCCGCCTCGACCAGGGTCAACCCACGGCGCCGTCGCAGGTGCCGCAGCCGGGCACCGACGACCTCGCGCCACAGGGGCTCCTGGTCTCCCGGCAGACGGCCGCCGGGAGCACGCCCGAGCGGCGCGGACCGGGACCCGTGCTCGGTCGGCTGCACCAGGTGGAGGGGCGTGGCAGCTCTCATGGGCCAACGCTAGGCCTCGCTCCGGGCAGCCGGAAGCGAGTTCGCCCACGGCACAACCAGCCACCCCCAGTGTGACGCGGCAGACACGGCCACGACCGTGCGACGGGACCAAGTGCCCTGCCGAATCCACCTCGCCGGACCGGAGCATGGAGGAGCAGGACAACCGGGCAACTCGGCCCACCAAGGAGGAAGCAGTCATGACAACGGTCCAGCGCCACCCCAAGCTCGATGTGCTGGTTGAGCACGACGTGGTGACCCACTCCACGGCCCGAAGGGCGCTTTCGGTGCTGCGGGTCGCCTTCGGCCTCACGTTCCTGTGGGCCTTCTTCGACAAGCTGTTCGCCCTCGGCTTCCACACCGGCGTCAATGCCGAAGGCGTGACCGACCGGTTCGGTCCGGCGGCGTGGATCAACGGCGGCAGCCCCACCACGGGATTCCTCAAGTTCGGGGTCCCGGAGAACAATCCCTTCCAGGGCTTCTTCAACGGCATGGCTGGACAGGCCTGGGCTGACTGGCTGTTCATGGCCGGACTGCTCGGCATCGGTCTCGCGCTCACGCTCGGCATCGGCATGCGGATCGCCGCAGCTGCTGGCACCCTGCTCTACGCGCTGATGTGGGCAGCCTCCCTGCCGCTGGAGAACAACCCGGTCATCGATGACCACATGATCGGTGCCATCAGCGTCGTCGTCCTGGCGGCCCTCCTCGCTGGGGACACCTGGGGCTTCGGCCAGCGGTGGGCACGGACCGGGCTGGTCAGGCGCCACGGCTTCCTGCGGTAGCGCCGACCGAGTGAGGGACCGGACGACCTATCCGGCCCCTCACTTCTGCGTGCGCCGGCCGGTCGGCGGGCTGACGGGGCGGGCCGGCTGGTCGGCCGGCCGGCCGGCCGGCTAGTCGGCGGTGACGGCGCCGCGCACCCACTCGACGATCTCGGTGGTGGTGGCGCCGGGGGTGAAGACCTTGGCGACGCCGATCTTCTCCAGCTCGGGGATGTCGGCCTCGGGGATGATGCCGCCGCCGAAGACCACGATGTCGCTGGCGTCGCGGGCGGCCAGCAGCTCCATCACCTTCGCGAAGAGCGTCATGTGGGCGCCGGACAGCACGGAGAGGCCGACCAGGTCGGCGTCCTCCTGGATCGCTGCCTCGACGATCTGCTCGGGCGTCTGGTGCAGCCCGGTGTAGACGACCTCCATGCCCGCGTCACGCAGGGCCCGGGCCACCACCTTGGCGCCACGGTCGTGTCCGTCGAGGCCGGGCTTGGCCACGACGACGCGCAGCGGAGAGTCACTCATGGCCCGCAGACTAGTCACTTCGCCGGGCCGCCACCCCTCCCGGGTGGCGCAGACCACCCGGTTTGCCTCGACCTGTTGCGATCCGCGCGTCACGCAGACCCCCGAAACCCGGTCTCCTGACCATGAGATGGCACCACGTGGTGGAGAGGATCGCGCTGGTCCGCGTGTCTCATCCGCCACATCCCGCCAAAGTGGACACCGCAACGACTAGGTTCAGTGGGATGTCGCAGAGCGTCCCGCGCCCTCGCCGACCGGCTGCACCGAAGCGGCCACCGTCGGGCGACGCGGCACGCCCCGGCGCGCTGGCCCGGGCCACCCGGGCCACCCGGCGGGTCCGCAGTACCGCGGCGGCCGCCGGCGACATCGTCGGGGGCGCCGCCAAGGCCCTCGCCACCCCGACCGGAGCCCTCGGGGCAGCCGTCGAGGCGGCCTGGGTGACCACCCACCTGGCGCTCTACCCGTGGGGCCTCGTGGGGCGGCACGGAAGCGACAGCCAGCTCGGCTTCCGGGTCGAGCACCTGCCACCGATCCAGCGTGGTCTGGTGATCTCCGACGTCGAGGCCGCCGGCACGCCGATCCTGCTGGTGCACGGCATGGTCGACAACCGCTCGATCTTCACCCTGCTTCGCCTCGGCCTGCGCCGCCGCGGGTTCGGGCGCGTGACGAGCATGAACTACTCGCCGTTCACCGCTGACGTGCGCGTCGCGGCCGCCCAGCTCGCCGAGGAGGTCGAGGCGCTGGTGGCCGAGACCGGCTACGAGCGCATCCACGTCGTCGGCCACTCCATGGGCGGTCTGATCGCCCGCTACTACGTGACCAGGCTCGGCGGTGACGAGCGCGTGCACACGCTGGTCACGCTGGGCACACCCCACCAGGGGACGTACACCGCCTACGGGTGGCACAACCAGCTGACCCGGCAGCTGCGGCCCGGCAGCGGGCTGATGCGCGAGCTCGACCAGCCGGTGCCAGACTGCCGCACCCGGTTCGTCGTCTACTGGTCGGACCTCGACCAGATGGTCTTCCCGCAGCGCAACGCCGCCCTGACCCACCCCGACCTGCAGGCCCGCAACATCGACCTGCACGGCGTGGGGCACATGTCACTGCCCATCATCGGCAGCGTCGTGCACGGCATCTCGAGCACGCTGGCCCACCTCGACTCCGACGGGCACACCCTGACACCGGGGGTCACCGAGCTGCGGCGGCGCGGCTCGTGACCTCAGCCGTTCAGACATTTCGGCACAAAAGCCGCGGGAATGGCCGGATTGATTATGGATAACGAACTGATCACGCTACCCTCTGTGACTCCGCGTCCCCCCGCACCCAAGGTTTTCTTTCTGTGAGCAACGCTTCCTACCAGGGCCGTCACCGTGCCCCGGGTCGCCACCGCGCGCCTCGTAGGGGTGTCCGCATCGCCAAGAGCGGCTACCTCCTGCCGAGTGCGGCTGCCGCGGCGCTGGTCGTCACCGCCACCGGGGCCACCGTGGCCGAGTCGGCACCGGCCTACTTCGACCTCACCGGGGCGAACGCGAAGGCCAAGGCCAACGACGCCGCGATGGCCGAGTTCGACCGTGTGGAGGCGGCCCAGCAGCGCGAGGCGCAGGTGACCGCCGTGCAGGCCCGCGTGCTCGAGGCCAGCCGGATCGCCCGCAACGCCGAGCGCAAGGCAGTCGCCCGCAAGAAGGCCGCAGCGGCCGCGCTGAAGAAGGCCGAGGCCGCGCGCAAGGCCCGCGAGAAGTGGCTCCTGCCGATCAAGGGCGCGACCTTCACCTCCGGCTACGGCTGGCGCTGGGGCCGGATGCACGAGGGCAACGACTTCGGCACCCCCGTCGGCACCCGGCTCGGGTCGATGTCGACCGGCACCGTGATCTTCGCGGGCGTCGAGGGTGGCTACGGCAACAAGGTCGAGATCGAGTACTGGGACGGCACCGTCTCGGTCTACGGCCACATGAGCGTGATCAACGTCGTGGTCGGCCAGCAGCTGGCCCCCGGCGAGCTGGTCGGCCTCTCCGGCAACACCGGCCACTCCACCGGACCGCACCTGCACCTCGAGATCCACCCGGACGGCGGCGCGGCCATCGACCCCGCCCCGTGGCTGCACAACCACGGCCTCCAGTAGAAGTCGGTCAGAGCTTCTCGAGCGGGGCGTAGCGCAGCAGGAACCGCTTGACGCCGGTGTCGCCACCGAAGTCGACGTGGGCCTGCGTCTTGTCGCCCTCTCCCTCGGTCTTGACGACGGTGCCCATGCCGTAGCTGTCGTGGGTGACCTTGTCGCCGGGGTGCAGCGAGATCAGCGGCCGGTTGCCCGGCGAGCGGACCCCGGGACGGGCCGCGAGCGTCGCGACGGCCGGCAGGCCGGGTCGACGGGTGGTGGTCGCCGCCTCGGCGCGCTGCCACTCGACCAGCTCGGGCGGGATCTCGTCGAGGAACCGGCTGGCCGGGTTGTACTGGGGTGCCCCCCAGGCCGACCGGACCGCAGCGCGGGACAGGTGCAGCCGCTCTCGGGCCCGCGTGATGCCGACGTAGGCGAGCCGGCGCTCCTCCTCGAGCTCCTTGGGGTCGCCGAGGGCGCGCAGGTGCGGGAAGGTGCCGTCCTCCATGCCGGTGAGGAAGACGACCGGGAACTCCAGCCCCTTGGCGGTGTGCAGGGTCATCAGCGTGACCACCCCGAAGTCCTCGGCCTCCTCGGAGTCGGGGATCTCGTCGGCGTCGGCCACCAGTGACACCTGCTCGAGGAAGTCCTCGAGCGAGGCCACCTCACCGGTGGCGGCCCGGGTCTCGTCGAACTCCTGCGCCACGGCGACGAGCTCGGCGAGGTTCTCGATGCGGGTCTCGTCCTGGGGGTCGTGGCTGGCCCGCAGCTCGGCGAGGTAGCCGGACTTCTCGATCACGGCCTCGAGCAGCGCTCCCACGCCCTGCTCGTCGTCGGCGTGCACCTGGCCGAGCTGCTCGAGCAGCCCGGTGAAGCCCTTGATGGCGGCGACCGAGCGGGTGGCGATCCCAGGGGCGTCCTCGGGCCGGCCGAGCGCCGCGATGAACGGGATCCGCTCGCGCTCGGCGAGCGCCGCGACACAGGCCTCGGCGCGGTCGCCGATCCCGCGCTTGGGCACGTTGAGGATGCGCCGCAGGTTGACCGTGTCGGTGGGGTTGGAGATGACCCGCAGGTAGGCGAGCGCGTCCTTGACCTCGCGCCGCTCGTAGAACCGGGTGCCGCCGACCACCTTGTAGGGGAGCCCGACCCGGACGAAGACCTCCTCCAGCGCACGGGACTGGGCGTTGGTGCGGTAGAACACCGCGACGTCCTTGGGCTTCACCCCGGCGGAGTCACCGAGCTCGTCGATGGTCTTGGCGACGAAGGCCGCCTCGTCGTGCTCGTTGTCGCCGACGTAGCCGATGATCGCGGCGCCGTTGCCGCTGTCGGTCCACAGGTTCTTCTTGCGACGCTCGGGGTTCTTGGCGATGACCGAGTTGGCCGCCTGCAGGATGGTCTGGGTGGAGCGGTAGTTCTGCTCGAGCAGGATGGTCCGGGCCGTCGGGTAGTCCTCCTCGAACTCCACGATGTTGCGGATCGTCGCGCCCCGGAAGGCGTAGATCGACTGGTCGGCGTCGCCGACCACCACCAGCTCGGCCGGGTCGACGGCGGGGCCGTCGCCGACCGGCATACCGGGGCTGCCTGCGGCGCCACCCACGAGCTCACGGACGAGCTGGTACTGGGCGTGGTTGGTGTCCTGGTACTCGTCGACGAGGACGTGCCGGAACCGGCGGCGGTAGTGCTCGGCCACGTCGGGGAAGGCCTGCAGGATGTTGACCGTCGTCATGATGAGGTCGTCGAAGTCGAGCGCGTTGGCCTGGCGCAGGCGCCGCTGGTAGCCGGTGTAGGCCTCGGAGAGCATCCGCTCCTGGTGGGTGCCCTCACCCACCCGCGACGCGAAGGTCTCCTCGTCGACGAGCTCGTTCTTGAGGTTGGAGACCTGGTGGCTGAACGACCGGGGCGGGTAGCGCTTGGGGTCGAGGTCGAGGTCGCGCATGACCATCGCCATCAGGCGCTGGCTGTCGGCCGCGTCGTAGATCGAGAACGTCGACTTGAGCCCCACCTTGGCCGCCTCGCGGCGCAGGATGCGCACGCAGGCCGAGTGGAACGTCATCACCCACATCGCCTTGGCCCGTGGGCCCACCAGGGCCGCGACCCGCTCGCGCATCTCGGCGGCGGCCTTGTTGGTGAAGGTGATGGCCAGCACCTGCCCCGGCTGCACGCCGCGGGCGGCCAGGAGGTAGGCGATCCGGTTGGTCAGCACGCGGGTCTTGCCCGAGCCTGCGCCGGCGACGATGAGCAGCGGGCCGCCCTCGTGCAGGACCGCCTCACGCTGCTGCGGGTTGAGCCCCTCGAGCAGCGTCTCGGGGTCGGTATGGCGCGCGCCCCCCTCATCGGGGCCACGCCCCTCGGCAGCCGCCTGGGCCCAGGTCGGGACACCGCGGTCGTCGACTGCCGTCGCACGGGCTGCCGCTGCGGAAGGGCGGCGGTCGGGGGGCTGCGGGCCGTCGAGGCCCAGGTCGTCGAAGAGCGTGCTCATGTTGGTCCCAGCCTACGTGCCCCGGCCGACAGACCGGATATCCCGTGGCTGCCCCGTGGACGCCGCGTTAGCGTCGAGCCATGACCCGCCTCGTCGACCCGCACGTCCGCTACCAGGCGGGCTACCTGGCCGCCTCCGACGAGTTCGTCCGCACGGGCGAGCAGCGGGACGGCGACGGCGACCTGGCCCAGCCTGCCGAGCGTGGGTACGCGGGCTACACCTTCACCCGTGAGGGCCTCGCGGACCCCACGGAGTTCGCGAGGTTCGTGGCGCAACGCGTCGGCGCTCGCGACGAGGACGCCCCGCGCCGGTCCAACTGGACGGCCTGCCACTTCTTCTGGGTGGTCGACGACGACGACGAGTACGTCGGGTCGCTCGCCCTTCGCCACGAGCTGACCGAGTGGCTGCTGAGCGAGGGCGGGCACATCGGCTACAGCATCCGCCCGTCGGCCCGCCGCCGCGGCCATGCCCGCGACGCGTTGCGGCTCGCCCTCCCGGTGGCTCGCGAGGAGCTGGGCCTCGAGCAGGTCCTGCTGACCTGCAAGGAGGGCAACGAGGGCTCCCGCCGTGCCATCGAGGCCAACGGCGGTGTCTACGAGGACTCCCGCAACGGCACCCGGCGCTACTGGGTGCCCACGGGCTGACCGCCCTGGCACCCGCATCGGCTGCCGCCGATATCCCGTTGCGCCACCCCGTAGCGTTGGTGCCGTGGACGGCGAACAGCGGGCTCTGGTCCTCCTGCGGGAGCGGGAGTTCGCCGTGCTGTTCTCGGCCCGCACCCTGTCGATGCTGGCCATCGCGTTCGCACCCGTCGCCCTGGCGTTCGGGATCCTCGACCTGCCCGGCGCCACCGCGACGACGTTGTCCGTGGTGCTGGCCGCCGAGTCCGTGGCGATCGTGGTGTTCGTGCTGGCCGGCGGCGTCGTGGCCGACCGCTACCCGCGCCACCGGATCCTCCAGCTGGCCGAGTGGGTCAACGCTGCCGCCCACCTGGCCCTGGCCCTGATGGTGATGACGCGGCACGCGCCCACCGCGGGGCTCGCGGCTGCGGCCGCCGTCTCCGGCACGGCCACCGCCATGGTCTGGCCCGCCCTGACCGGCATCGTCCCCGACGTCGTCCCGGCGGCCGGTCTCCAGCAGGGCAACGCGCTGCTCGGCCTCGGGGGCAACATCGCCCGGGTGGCCGGCCTCGTCGCCGGTGGCGTGCTCGTCGTCGCCGTCGGTGCGGGCTGGTCCCTCGTGGTCGCAGCTGCCCTGTTCCTCGCGGGCGGTGCCCTGGTGTCACGGCTGCGGCCGCGCTGGTCGTCGGCCAGGGACAGCAGCGGTTCGGTCCTCGCGGACCTGCGCGAGGGGTGGGTCGAGTTCCGGTCGCGGCAGTGGCTGTGGGTGGTCGTCGTCCAGTTCTCCGTCCTGGTCATGGTCTGGCAGGCCGCCCACCTCGTGCTCGGGCCGGTCGTCGCCAAGCAGGAGCTCGGCGGGCCCGCGGCCTGGACGGCCGTCCTCACCGGCGAGTCGGTCGGGCTGATCGTCGGCGTCCTGATCGCGCTGCGCTGGCGGCCGCGGCGCCCCATCCTGGCCGTCACCCTGATCAGCTTCGGCGCGGCTCCGCCCTACCTGCTCCTCGGCGGGCACGCGCCGCTCTGGACCGTGGTGCTGGCCGCCTTCGTGCTGGGGCTGTGCTTCGACCTCTTCACCGTGCTGTGGCAGACCACCATCCAGCGCGAGGTGCCGGCCTCGGCCGTCTCCCGGGTCAGCTCGTACGACGAGCTGGGCTCGCTCCTGCTCGGGCCGATCGGCCTGCTGCTGGCGGGACCGGCCGCGGCCCGGTTCGGCGCGCACCCGGCTCTGGTCGTGTGCGGCCTGGTCATGGTGGCGACGACCCTCTTCGCGCTGTGCTTCCCCAGCGTCCGCAACCTCACCTCCAAGGGGCCGGCGGCCCCCACGGGGGCGGCGCGCGGTGTCCCGGGGCTGGTGCCGTGAGCAACGTCGACCCCCACCCCGTGACGGGTGAGCTCTTCGAGTCGCCGGTGCCGCCCGGCACCGGCTGGCCGGGCGATCCCGCGACCGCCGCCACACCGGTGGCCCGCACCGTCGCCCAGACCTCCGCCCTCGCCTGCACCGCCCCCGATGTGGCCGAGCTGGACGCCCGGATCTCGGTGTGCCGGGCCTGCCCGGGGCTGGTCGCGTGGCGCGAGACCGTTGCGACACAAGGGCGCCGAGCGTCGTTCGCCGACCAGCCCTACTGGGGCCGACCCGGTCCGGGGTTCGGTGACCCCGATGCCGAGGTCCTCGTCGTCGGGCTGGCGCCCGCCGCCAACGGCACGAACAGAACGGGCCGGATGTTCACCGGTGACCGGTCGGGCGACTGGTTGTATGCCGCGTTGCACCGTGCCGGGTACGCCAACCAGCCGCAGTCCGTGGCCGCCGGCGACGGGCTGGCGCTGACCGGGCTCCGGATCATCGCGACGGTTCGCTGCGCGCCGCCCGCGAACAAGCCGTCAACGGCCGAGAAGGCCACCTGCGCGCCCTGGCTCGACCGCGACCTCGAGCTCGCCGCACCCCGGCTGCGGTCCATGCTGGCGCTGGGCTCGATCGGCTGGGACGCCGCCGTCGGCAGTGCGCGACGGCTCGGCTGGGAGGTCCCGCGACCCAAGCCGCGCTTCGGCCACGGAGCGGAAGCCGTGCTCACGACCCCCGACGGGCGCCCGGTGCGGCTGGTCGGGAGCTACCACGTCAGCCAGCAGAACACCTTCACCGGCAAGCTCACCGAGGCGATGCTGGATGCGGCGATCGCGCGGCTCGGCGAGGACGCCTGACGATGGTGCTGCTCGCGATCCCGCACGTCAGGTTCCACCGCTCCTTCCTCGACGCCGCCGACGAGTTCCGCGCTGCCGGGCAGTGGCAGCACGACGGGATCCTGAGCCTGCCTGCCGACGGCGACTTCCCCGGCATCACGTTCACCCGTGAGGGACTCGAGGAGCCCGGCGAGTTCGCCCGACTGGTGGCCAACCGGGTGGGCGACGCCGACGACGACGCCCCACGACCCCCGGGGTGGGCAGCGACCACGCACTGGTGGATGGCCGACCCGGACCGGCCGGACGAGTTCGTCGGCGGGATCTCCTTGCGGCACAGCATCGACCACCCGATGCTCGCCAGCATCGGCGGCCACGTCGGCTACGGCGTCCGACCGGGAGCTCGGCGCCGGGGCTTTGCGAGCGACGCGTTGAGGCAGGTGGTCCCGCTGGCTGCCGCGCGCGGCATACCGAGGCTGTTGGTGACCTGCGACCTCGACAACGAGGCGTCCGCCCGGACCATCGAGGCCAACGGCGGCGAGCTCGAGGGCGAGCTGCGCGGCAAGCGCCGCTACTGGATCGCCACGGACGCGTAGCCGGCGCCGCCGCGAGGCGTCCGTCAGGGGTTCCGCGAATCTGACAACACCGGTGTCTTCACAGGTCAGAGGCCCTGTCGATGGGGTCGGTGCTGTCAGATCGCGGTTGCGGGGTGCCGGACACCGCGACCGCTCGTGACAGTGGGCACCGATCGGTCGCCGGACCGACTCCCCCACCCTGACCGGAGGACGCCCCATGCTTCGATCCCTGTTGTCGGTGACGGCAGCCACTGCCCTGGCCATCACGCTCGGTGCGGCCCCGCCCGGGGCCGGCTCCGCCCGAGCGGCCACCGCAGGAGGATCGGCAGCCACCCTCCCCACGGTCAACATGGAGGCGACGGTCAAGGCGGCCCAGATCGACCCGCGGCGCGCCGACGACACGGTGACCACCGGCGCCAAGGCGAGTGTGCTGGCCGTCGAGCAGGCGCTCCAGGCTCGGCACCTGCTCGACGCGAGCTGGGTCGACGGCTACTTCGGCACCAAGACGGTCGATGCCTACGCGGCCTACCAGCGGTCGCTCGGCTACACCGGGCTCGACGCGAACGGCCTGCCGGGCCGCACCTCCCTCACCACGCTCGGCCAGGGGCGGTTCACCGTCACCCACCCGATCAGCCCGGGAGCCCGGGTGGACTGGGACGGGCAGACCGTGAACGAGCGCACGCAGAGCATGTTGCGGGCGGCCGAGGGCATCCTCAACCGGTCGATCGTGCTCGACCAGGGCTCCTACAACCCCGGCGGTGACCCGACCTCGGCCGGCACCCACGACGGCGGCGGGGTCGTCGACATCTCCGTCGCGGGGATGACCACCGCGACCCGCACGAACGTCGTGCGGGCGCTGCGCCAGGTGGGCTTCGCCGCGTGGCTGCGAAACCCGAACCAGGGGGACTGGCCCTGGCACATCCACGCCGCGGCAATCAACGACACCGACCTGTCGAGCCAGGCCCAGCACCAGGTCGGCGACTACTACCTCGGACTCAACGGCCTGGCGAACCGTCAGCCCGACGACGGCCCGCGGATCACGATCCACACCTGGGAGGAGTACCAGCGCCTGCAGTGACAGCACCGCACCACCACCAACCCACCACGCAGAAGGAAGACACGATGAAGCGAAGCAAGTTCCTCGCCGCAGCCAGCCTGGCCGCGGCAGTCCTCACCTCGATGCTCGCGGTCGCGGCGCCGGCGCAGGCCGCATCCCGTGACGGCGTGTGCAACGACGGCGAGTTCTGTTACTACTACAACAGCGACGAGGCCGGTTCGATCTCCGACTTCACCGGCTCGATCGACGACTACGGCACCACCCAGCCGAGCTGCTACGACTTCAAGGGCGCAGGCAACGGCAAGGGCCTGTGCGTCAAGAACAACGCCGCCTCGGTCTGGAACCGCAGCTCCAAGACGGTGCGGGTCTACTTCAACAGCGGGTATGCCGGCACGTACCAGTCGATCGCGGCCGGCGCCAAGGCCAACCTCAACGCCACCCTCAAGAACAACAACGCCTCGCACAAGTTCGGCCCGTTCAGCTCGGCCAGCTGCTCGATCGCCGGCACCGGCGACCCCAAGACCTGCGCCGAGGCGGTCACCTGGGCCAAGAACCACGTGCACAGCGGTTACCAGGACGGCTACTACAACCTGTGTGACCACCTCGTGGGGCTGGCCTACGGCTTCGCGCACAGCGGCTCCACCACCGCGCTGGCCCACTGGAACGCGATCCCGAGCAGCTTCAAGCACGCCGGCTCGACCGACGTGCCCGCAGGCGGACTCGCCTTCTTCGGCGAGGGCTCAGGCCACGTGATGATCTCGATCGGCGGAGGGAAGTTCATCTCCAACGACATCCACGGCAACGGCTCCTACACCGAGACCACGATCGCGGAGATCAAGTCGTCCTGGGGCAAGCCCTACCTCGGCTGGGCCCAGCCCTGGTTCCAGGCCAACCACTGACCGGATGAGCCTCGACCGGCGGGTGGGTGGGCGCACGTGGCCACCCACCCGCCGGTCGCGCGACCCAGAGGAGACCACCATGTCGAGACGAACAACGGCGTTCGCCACCCTGCTGGCCACGATCACCCTTGCGGTGACCGGGCTGTCGCTGGCGGGGCCGGCATCGGCAGCCGACCGTGACGGCCAGTGCCAGAGCGGGGAGTTCTGCTACTACTACAACAGCAACGAGGCCGGCTCGGTGTCCGACTTCACCGACTCGCTGGATGACTACGGCGACACCCAACCGACCTGCTACGAGTTCAAGGGGGCCGGCAACGGACAGGGCGTGTGCGTCAAGAACAACGCCGCCTCGGTCTGGAACCGGACCGGCAAGACGGTCCGCATCTACTACAACAGCAACTTCGCCGGGGCCCACCAGGACGTGGCAGCCGGGACGAAGGCCAACCTCAACGCGACCCTGAAGAACAACAACGCCTCGCACCAGCTGCTCAGCACGACGACGGGCTGCCACACCGACGGCACCAACACGACGAAGCCCACGTCGATCCTCGTCTACCGCGTGCAGCTGGGACGGGTCGACCGGGTCGCCTTCAAGACGTACGTCGAGAACGTGCTGCCCAACGAGTGGATCTCCAGCTGGCCCGCCGAGTCCCTGAGTGCCGGCGCGATGGCGGTCAAGAGCTACGGCTGGTACTGGGCCCTGCACTCGACCCGCAAGACGTCGTGGGGTGCGTGCTACGACGTCCGGGACGACACCGGTGACCAGGTCTACCGACCGTCGTCCGCGCTCTCGTCGACCAGCGCCGCGGTCGACCGCACGTGGAGCACGAGGATGACGCGCAGCGGCAACATCCTCCAGGCCCACTACTGCTCGACCACGACGGCGTGCGGCGCGTGGGTGGACGGCAACTGGATGTCGCAGTACGGCTCGCGCGACCTGGCCGCCGGCGGCTCCGGCTACCAGGCGATCCTGCGGCACTACTACTCGGGAATCGTCCTCACGTCCTGAGCTGGCGGCCGCCCGTCCCGCCCCAGGGCGGGCGGCCGCGTCGTCCCCTGTGCAGCCCTGGCCTGCTCTCCGGGTGCCGATGTCCGATTTGAGGGGTAACCTCACCTTCGCTCGGATCACGACGACGCCGAGGAGGGGGCGTGGGGGACCGTACGACGACCATGAGGGCGCAGGCCATCGAGGGGTTTGCCGCCACGCTCGCAGACCTGCGCGACGCGGCGGGACGACCGTCGTTCAGGGTGATGGCCGGGCGCTCGAAGGCCATCTCGCACACCACCTTGCACGAAGCGGTGCACGGCAACCGGCTGCCGAGCTGGGCCACGACAGCAGAGTTCGTCAAGGCCTGTGGTGCCGACCCCGGGCTCTACCGCGAGCAGTGGGCCAGGGCCAGCTGCGCTGTCGCGGCCGTCACGCACGGGGCCGTGAAGCCGGCCGAGACGGCGGTCGACGGGCCCGAGCACGATTCGTCCGAAGCCGTGCCGACCACCTCCCGGCCCGAGCCCACCGCGCGCTGGTGGCGTCGAGATCGCCGGGTCCTGCTGGGAGCGGCTGCGACCGTGTTCGCGGTGGCCTCCGGCCTCGGCGTCACGTGGTCGGCCCACGGCCAGGCTGACCCGCCGGCACGACCTGCCCGAGGTCCGGTGGCCGCGGACTGCCCGGTGCACCAGCAGAACCCGCCCGCGGCCGCACCGACCCACCGAGGTGATCGCGCGACCTTCGTCTCGGACGTCACCCTGGGCGACTGCAGCCACGTGCCGGCGGGCCAGGTGGTGACGAAGGTGTGGCGCCTCAAGAACGCCGGCTCGGTCCCGTGGGTCGGCTACACGCTGCGCCGCATCGACCTGCCGCAGGGACGCGACCAGTGCCAGACCATCCCCGACGTCACGGTCTCCGACACGGCGCCGGGGGCGCAGGTCGACGTGGCCGTGGGTGTCACCCTGCCGAGCCGCCCGACGTTCTGCCTCGTGCGGTTCAAGCTCGTGGACGCCGCCGGCCAGGTGGCCTTCCCGGGGAGCCGGCCGGTCACCTTGCAGGTCATCGTGGACCCGCGCCGGAGCCCGGAGGCGCAGGTCGTGCGGTCCGGCTCCTGAGGGGTCACCCGCTGGGCAGCTCGACGCGGAAGCAGGTGCCGCCCTCGGCCACCGCCCGCTCGACCGTGATGGTGCCGCCGAGACCGTCCACGAGGGCTTTCACCAGGGCCAGCCCGAGACCGGTGCCGACGCGGCGGACGCCGCGGTAGCGCTGGTAGAGCTCGGACCGCTCGAACGCCACCGCCATGTCGTCGTCGGTCAGTCCCGGGCCGCCGTCGCGGACCTCCAGCACGGCACGCCCGTCCCGGGTGCGCAGCGCGAGCACCAGCGGGGCGCCGGCGTCGGTGACCCGCAGGGCGTTCTCCGCGAGACCGTCGACCACCTGCCGGAGCCGCACCGGATCGCTCCGGACGGACACCGGCCCCGACGGCCGCTCGACCGAGAACAGCACCCCTTCGCGGCGACACCGTTCGCCCCACACCTGTGCGGCCTGGTCGACGAACTCACGCAGGTCGAGCTCCACCTCGTCGAACCGGAAGTCGTCGGCGCCGAGCCTGGCGAGGTCGAGCAGGTCGGCGACGAGGCGTTCGAGCCGGGCCGACTCGGCCACGATCGTCCGTCCCGCGGCGGGCACGGCGTCCCCGGTGATCACCCCGTCCTGCAGGCCCTCGGCGAAGCCCTTGACCGCCCCGAGCGGCGTGCGCAGCTCGTGCGACACCGACAGCAGGAACTCGCGCTGCCGTCGCTCGCTGTGCTCCAGCGCCTCGGCGAGCGCGTTGACGGACTCCCCCGTCTCGGCAACCTCGGTCGGTCCGCCGGGCACGACGCGCACGGCCCGCTCGCCGGAGGCCATCCGGTGCGCCGCGGCAGCGGTGCTGCGCAGAGGTGCCGCGAGGCGTCGCGCGAACAGCACCGAGGCGAGCACCGCGAGGACCAGTCCGATCACCAGGGCGAGCAGCACCCGGTTGAGCAGGCGCAGGCTCTGGCCGGTGGCCAGGCTGGCCCGCTCGGCAAAGACGACCGTCGCGCCGGTCGACAGCGGTCGCACCTCGACCAGCACCTTCCGGCCGTCGATGCGCAGGGTGTGGGAGCCGCTCGCCGTCCGCTGCGCCTGCGGCAGCCGGGTGTATGCGGTGCGCGCCAGGGCGTCGCCCGCCAACCGACCTCCCGGCCCCTGCCAGGCCACCGGGGTGTCCTGCTGTCGGACCACCCGGAGGGCCGGCGTGATGTCGACGGGGCGACTCGCCTCGAGGACTGCCGTCACCAGATCAGCCTTGCTGCGCAACGCTTTTCGTGCTTCACCCTCGGCGGCGCCACGCACCAGCCCCACCGACACCAGGCCGGCGACGACGACCGCGATCGTGACGACCGCAGCCATCAGGGCGGCGGTGCGCCGCTCGAGCGTGCCCCGCCGGGCTGGACCTGTCACCCTCATGGCCGCTCGACGCTGTAGCCGACCCCACGCACGGTGCGGATCGGGCTGTCACCACCGAGCTTCGCACGCAGCTGGGCGATGTGGACGTCGACGGTGCGGGTGGGGTCGTCGGCCGGGTAGTCCCACACCGCGGTCAGCAGCTCGCCGCGGGTGTAGACCCGTCCGGGCCTGGCCATCAGGTGGGCGAGCAGGTCGAACTCCGTCGTCGTCAGGGGGATCGGGCGGTCGTGCAGGCGCCCTCGGCGGGTGTCGGTCTCGAGGACGAGCGGTCCCACCGTGAGGGTGCGCGGCTCCTGCCCAGCCGACTGCGCGGCTCGGTGCTGGCGCCGCAGCAGGGCGCGGACCCGCGAGGCAAGCTCGCGCGGCGAGTAGGGCTTGGTGACGTAGTCGTCGGCGCCGAGCTCGAGCCCGATGATCCGGTCGACCTCGTCGTCGCGGGCGGTCACGAAGATCACCGGGGTCCAGTCGTCTCCCGAGCGCATCCGGCGGCACACCTCGATGCCGTCCACACTGCCCGGCAGCCCGATGTCGAGCAGCACCAGGTCGTGGTCGCGACGCGCCACCGCGCTCAGCGCCGCGTCGGAGTCGGTCACCACGTCGACCCGGTGACCGTCGCGCTCCAGGTAGAGCCGGGCCAGCTCGGCGAGCGCCGGCTCGTCCTCGACGAGCAGCACGCGCGAGGTCACCCCCGGTGTCGTGGTCATGGCGCAACCGTCGCCGAACCGGGGGTGCCACGGCAAGCGGCCTCGCGGCATACCGGCTGATCGGTGCTCGGCCGTGGCCGAACCCGAACATTCCCCGAACACTGCGGACACGTCGCTCGGACATCGGGCGGGCATGGTCGGCGCATGGACATCCGAACCCTCCTCATCCGCTGCGCGGCGCTGCTCACCGTCGGGGCCGCCCTCATCCACGTCGGGGTCAGCGCCGACCACTTCCAGGAGTGGTGGGCTGCGGGCCTGTTCTTCCTCGTCTCCGCGGCCGCCCAGCTCGGGTGGGCCGTGTGGTGCTGGTCGCGACCTGTGTCGCGACGCGTGCTCCTGGCGGGGGCCGGGGGCTCGGTGGCGCTGGCCCTGGTCTGGGTGGTGTCGCGCTCCAGCGGCCTGCCGATCGGACCGGAGGCCGGCGTCGCCGAGCCGGTGGGCGTCGCCGACACCGTCTGCGTCGCGCTCGAGGTGCTCAGTGCCGCCCTCGCGGTGGTCGCCGCCACCGCGTGGGCTCCGTCGCGGCTCAGGTCGCCGTCGACCCCGCATCGCGCGGCGGCGATCACGGGTGCCGTCGCGGCCCTCACGCTCGTCGCCAGCGGCGCGGCCATCGCGGCGCCCGGTCACGGCCACGCCACCGACGAGGCCTCCGCGTCGACGACGCACAGCCACGGCGATGCCACGACCGACGAGGGCGATGACGCCGAAGGCGCCGTGCACGCGCACGACCACGGCGACATCCCGAACCTGCCCGACACCAGCCGGGCGACGCCCGAGCAGACCGCCGCCGCCAAGGACCTCCTCGCGAAGACGATCGCAGCGACGGCTGCCTACCGTGACCCGGCTGCCGCGACCAAGGCGGGGTTCGACGTGCAGGCCGCCTGGGACCGCAAGCAGAAGAAGCTCGCTGCCCTCGGCAAGGAGGCCCGCGACAAGGGTCAGGTGCACGTGCCCAAGAAGGCCAACCGCGCCGACGGCAGGATCCTGGACCCGAATGCCCCGGAGACGCTGATCTACCGTCGGTCCGCAGAGGGGAAGTTCACCCTCGTGGGGGTCATGTTCACGGCCGAGAAGAAGGCGCCGCCGACGAGCTACCAGCCGTACGTCCGCTGGCACACCCACGAGGCGTGCACCGGTGGTGGCGTGAAGAAGCTCAAGCCGGTCGACGGGAAGTGTGCTTCGGGGACGACCCTGCGCACCTCGGGCGCCATGACGCACCTGTGGTTCGTCGACCAGTCCCAGCTCGCCCAGGCGTATGCCGTGAAGCCCCCGGTGAAGGCGATGGTCGCCTACCAGAAGGCGCTCTCCTGACCGACCTCGCCTAGGGTCGGAGGCATGACCTCGACCACCGCCCGCGCCCTCGTCGTTCCCCGCAACGGTGACTCCTCGGTCCTGGAGGTCCAGGACGTGGAGGTGTCACCTCCGGGGGCCGGCGAGGTGCAGGTCGAGGTGGCGGCGGTGGGCGTCAACTTCATCGACGTCTACCAGCGACAGGGCGTCTATCCCCTCCCGACACCGTTCGTCTCGTGTTCGGAGGGCGCCGGCACCGTGACCGCCGTCGGGTCGGGGGTCACCGACGTGGCGGTCGGTGACCGGGTCGCCTGGGGCAGCGGGCTGGGTGCCGGCGCGACGGTCGTCAACCGCGCCGCCGACACCCTCGTCCCGGTGCCCGACGGGCTCGACCTCGATGTCGCCGCGGCGGCGATGCTCCAGGGCATGACGGCGCACTACCTCGTCAACTCCACGTATGCCGTGGGGCCCGGCACCACCGCCCTTGTCCACGCCGCGGCGGGCGGGGTCGGGCAGCTGCTCGTGCAGATGGTCAAGGCCAAGGGCGGACGCGTGGTGGCCACCGCGGGGTCCCCGGACAAGCTCGAGATCGCCCGGCGGCTGGGAGCCGACGCGGTGGTGAACTACCGCGAGTCGGACGACCTCGCGGCGCAGGTGCGGGACGCCAATGGCGGCAACGGAGTCGACGTCGCGTACGACGGCGTGGGCAAGGCGACCTTCGACGCGTCGCTGGCCTCGCTCCGGCCGCGCGGGCTGATGGTGCTCTTCGGTGGGGCGAGCGGACAGGTGCCGCCGTTCGACATCCAGCGGCTCAACGCGCTCGGGTCGCTCTTCCTCACCCGGCCCACCCTCGGCAGCTACACCGCGACGCGCGAGGAGCTGCTCGAACGCGGCACCTCGGTGCTGCGCGACCTCGCTGCCGGACGGCTCGCGCTCGAGGTGGGTGGCCGCTACCCCCTGGCTGACGCGGCCGCGGCATACGACGACCTCGAAGCCCGCCGCACCACCGGCAAGCTCCTCCTCGTCCCCTGACCGTCCGGCTCACCAGCTCGTCGACGGTGGTCGTCCCGAGCTCCTCGACGCCGCGACCCTCTCTCCGGGGGAGACTCTCGTGCTTGACCCTCCCGCCCCGCGAGCGCACAGGCTCGAGCACATGGAAAACAACCACAAGACCCAGTCCCTGCCCGCCACGATCCGCACCTTCCTGGACGCCCAGGAGGTCCGCGACCCCGAGGCCGCCCTCGCCCTCTTCGTCGAGGGCGCCGTCATCTCCGACGTCGGCGAGTCCTTCGCCGGCGGGGAGGGAATCCGCCGCTTCATCGTCGAGGCCGGCGCGGAGTTCACCTTGACCACCGAGATCACCGACGTCCGACAGGACGGACCCGTCTGGGTGGTCAGCGAGCACCTGGAGGGCGACTTCCCCGGCGGGAAGGCGGACCTCGACTACCGCTTCACGCTCGAAGGCGACCGCATCTCGCGGCTCGACATCGTCCTCGGCTGATCGCCCACGGAAGGATGGGCGACGAGCGACACGACCGGGCCTTCAGGGCCCGGTCGTCAGGTCACGAGTGGCCCGAGGAGCCGACCCGGAACACCGGCCACCCGATCTCGGTACGCCAGGCGGCCGGGTCAGGGGTGTCCCGCGGTCCCACCAGGTAGCGCTCGCGCACCGGACCGTCCACCGTCAGGGCGTTGCTCGCCACCCACGTGCCGAGCTGCCCGTAGGTGACCTCCACGCTGTCGTGCTCGCCCTCGTGGATCGTGACGACGAGCTCGACGGCCGGCAGGGTCACCGGGTGTACGCGCCCACGAGTGGGCGGCTCTGGAGTCGGCCGGTAGACCACCAGGCGCCCGCGGCCCCGCTCGAACAGCGCGTTGTCGTAGAGCCCGCCGGGCGGTCCGTGCTCCGGCGTGGGGCCGACCACCGCGTCGAGCTCGGCCATCGCGCCGGCATACCAGGCCGAGACGTCCGGCTCGTCGACGAGGTCCTCGACCGCCGCCACGGTCGTCGCGGGTTCCGCGCGCACCTCGACCTCCAGGGGCGCGGGTTCCGGGGCGAGCAGCCGCCGCAGCGAGACGACCGCGGCGCGCGTGCGCGCCAGCTCCGACTCGAGGCGGCCGACGTGCTCGGCCACGAGCGCGGCTCTTTGATCGGGGTCGGGCGAGCGGAGGATGCGCTGCACGTCGGTCAGCGGGACCTCGAGCTCGCGCAACCGGTGGATCACCTGGGCGACCGGGATCTGGTCGGTCGAGTAGTAGCGGTAGCCGCTGGAGGGGTCCACCACGTCCGGCTCGAGCAGCCCTGCTTCGTGGTAGCGGCGCAACGTGCGCACGCTGAGGTGGGTCATGCGCGAGAACTCGCCGATCGCCAACATGCCCGCAGTCTGCACTCTCCCCCTGGGGGAGACTCCAGTGCTCGACGGTGCACCCGCGGACCTGGCGTCGCTGGCCGGCTCTCGAAGCCCTGCGCTGACACCGGCGCAGGGCAGGATGGGGACATGGCTTCCGCGAGCCCCGCCCATGCCGCTGTGCCGTGGGTGCTGCACGTCGACATGGACCAGTTCATCGCCGCCGTCGAGATCCTGCGCCACCCCGAGCTGGCCGGGGTGCCGCTGGTGGTGGGTGGACGCGGCGACCCGACCGAGCGCGCGGTGGTGTCGACCGCGTCCTACGAGGCGCGCGAGTTCGGGGTCCGGTCCGGTATGCCGCTCAAGGTCGCCGTGCGCCGGTGCCCCGAGGCGGTGTTCCTCCCGGTCGACGCGCCCGCCTACGAAGCGGCCTCCGCGCGGGTCATGGAGACCCTGCGAGGTATGCCGGGTGCGGTCGTCGAGGTGCTCGGGTGGGACGAGGCGTTCGTGGGGGTGACGACGTCCGATCCGGTGGCCTACGCGCAGTCGATTCGGGCGGCGGTCCTCGAGGCGACCGACCTGCACTGCTCCGTCGGGGTCGGCGACACCAAGGTGCGGGCCAAGATCGCCACCGACTTCGGCAAGCCGCGCGGGGTCTACGTGCTCACCCGCGACAACTGGTTCGAGGTGATGGGCGACCGGCCGACGATCGCGTTGTGGGGAGTCGGGTCGAAGATCTCGCAGCGGCTGGCCTCGCACGGCTACCAGACGGTCCGCGACCTGGCGTCCGCCGACGAAGCCACGCTGGTGGCGGAGTTCGGCCCGTCGATGGGTCCGCACTACGGCCGGCTCGGGCGCGGGGTCAGCTCCGCGACGGTCGACGACACGCCATGGATCGCGCGGGCGCACGGCCGCGAGACGACCTACCAGACCAACCTCGTCGAGCCCGACGAGGTGGCCGAGGCGATCCGGTCGCTCGCGGGCCAGGTGGTGGAGGACCTCCGCCGTGAGGGGCGGGCCTGCCAGCGGGTCTTCCTCAAGGTGCGGTTCGCGCCGTTCTTCACCACCAACCGGGTGCGCAAGCTGGGTGAGCCGACCTTCGACCCCCAGGTGATCGCGACGACCGCGCTCGACCTGCTCACCGGGCTCGCCGACGACCGGCCGATCCGGCTGCTCGGGGTCCGGGCCGAGATGGTGCCACCCGAAGGCGGGTACGTGGACCCCCGCACCAGCGGTCGGGGTGGCCCGAGCGCGCGGTCGGCCGGCACCGGTGGCGGCACCGAGGACGTCACCCCGTAGGGCGGCGTCAGAGGAGGCGGCGGCCCATCGCCCAGGCGGTCAGCTCGTGCCGCGACGACAGCTGCAGCTTGCGCAGCACCGACGAGACGTGGGTCTCGACGGTCTTGACCGAGATGAACAGCTCCTTGGCGACCTCCTTGTACTGGTAGCCGCGGGCGATCAGTCGCATCACCTCGCGCTCCCGGGCCGAGAGCCGGTCGAGCTCCTCGTCGACCTGCGCGACCTCGCCCGCGGCCGCCCCGAACGCGTCGAGCACGAACCCGGCCAGTCGTGGCGAGAACACGGCGTCGCCGTCGGCCACCCGCTGGATCGCGCGGGTCAGGTCGGTGGCGCTGATCGTCTTGGTGACGTAGCCCCGGGCGCCGGCCCGGATCACGGCGATGACGTCCTCGGCCGCGTCGGAGACCGAGAGCGCCAGGAACCGGACCGGCTGGCCGTCCGCGGTCTCCAGGCCCTTGCAGCCGTGGATCACGTCGATGCCACCGTTGCCGTTGCCCCCCGGCAGGTGGACGTCGAGCAGGACGACCGGCGGCCTGACGTCGCGGATCACGGCGATCGCCGTGTCGACGTCGGGGGCCTCCCCCACGATCGACACCGCTCCCCCGAGCTCGGCCCGCACGCCCGACCGGAACATCCGGTGGTCATCGACGAGCACGACTTCGACGGGCTTCTTCTCAGGCGTGTTCACGGGTCTCCTCGGGGGCGGGCTGGGCGGGCGGGGCAGTCGCTGACGGGTCGGGGTCGGCCGCGGGCTGGGGCGGGCGCAGGTCGGGCGGCAGGCCGAGGCTGACCTCGGTGCCGTTCTCGAGCCGACGCACCCGGGCAGTGCCACCGTGCCGCTCCATCCGGCCGAGGATCGACTGCTTCACGCCCAGGCGGTCCTCGGGGATGTCGCCCAGCTCGAACCCGGGACCGTGGTCACGCACGAATGCCTCGACCCCCTGCGGGCCCACCTCGAGGTAGACCGACACCGGGGGCGCGCCGTGGCGCACCGCGTTGAGCAGCGACTCGCGCACCGCCCGGACCAGGGCCTGGCCCCCGTCGTCGAGCGGCCGGTCGCCGGTGGAGACCACCTCGATCGGGGTGCCGTGCAGGTCCTCCACCTCGTGCGCGGCCTCGACCACCGCGGTGGCGAGGGTGGCGTCGGAGTCGGCCGGACCGGCATACAGCCACGAGCGCAGCTCGCGCTCCTGGGCCCGGGCCAGCTGGGTGACGGCGCCGGGGTCGCCGGCCTTGCGCTGGATCAGGGCCAGGGTCTGCAGGACCGAGTCGTGCAGGTGCGCGGCGATGTCGGCGCGCTCCGTGGCGCGGGCCCGCTCGGCCTGCTCGTGCCGCAGGTCGGACCACAGGCGCAGCGCCCAGGGCGCCGCGATCAGTGCGACGCCCGCGAGCACCGCGAGCACCGCGGCACCGATGTCCCAGATCGCGGCGAGCGAGCGCCCGCGGGTGGCCATGATGACCAGCCCGGTGAGCGCCAGGATCCCGCCGAAGGCGAGCCTCGCGACACTGAAACGCCGGGTGCCGGTCTCGGACCCGAGCCAGCGACCACGCTGCGAGTCGTCGAGCTGGGACCACGCGAGCACGGCTCCGGCGGCGACCACGAGCAGCGGAACCAGGATGCCGAGGCGCGCGTTGAGCCCGGCATTCTGCGCCACGACGATGAGGCCGATGCCCAACAGCAGCCCACCCACGAGCAGCACCCGTGTCGCGTCGCGCTCGGCCGGTGCGGTCACCGGTTCGGGTGCACCACCAGCCGTGGCGAGGGCGTCCGCGTCCGCGGGGTCGACCGCGCGGCGACCCGCACCGACCACCCCGCCGCGCGACTGGGGCGTCAGCGCCCAGAGGAAGATGTAGGCGACCAGGCCGGCACCGGTCGGGATCGACAGCAGCACGAAGGCCAACCGGATCCAGCGGACCGGCCAACGCAGGTGGCGGGCGAGGCCGATGGCGACCCCCGCGATCACCTTGCCCTCGGCGGGGCGGGTGAGCTGCGGACGCGCGGCGCGGCGTTCTGCGGCCCTCGCCTCCGCTGGGGGGACGGGCCGCTCGTAGGGAGTCGGCATGCCCTCATCCTGACGCACGATCCGGGAGATGCCGAACGCATTCAGGGTGGTTCCGGCCCCCTTCAGGGTCGGTTCAGGGTCGACCCTCATGGCAGCAGTGCGGTCCCGACGACACCATGGATGACATGACGCAGAACCCTGGGCCGACCGCAGGCCCGACCAACCAGACCCGCCCCGGGAGCCAGCCGGGCCACACCAATGGGCTCGACCGCTTCTTCGGCTGGATCCGCTCCGTGGACCTGCGCCGGGACGGCGACGACAAGTGGCTCGCCGGCGTGTGCTCCGGCATCGCCCAGCGCCTCGGCGTCGACCCGATCGTGATCCGCGCGGTCCTGGTGCTGTTGGTCGTCCTCGGAGGTGTCGGCATCACCGTCTACCTCATCGCGTGGGCGTTCCTGCCCAACAACCGCGAGGAGATCATCGCCGAGAAGGCGCTGCGCGACGGTGACGTGCTCGGCATCATCCTGCTGGTCGTCATCGGCCTCTCGCTCGCGGGCGGCACCGGCCTCGCCGGTGACAACTGGGGCATCGGCTGGGTCTGGTGGGTGCTCGTCCCCGTGGGTCTGGTGGTGTGGCTCGTGACGCGCAACCGTGGTCACAAGCCCCCTGGCCAGCCCGCCTACGGCCCTCCCCCGGCGTCCTACACGCCACCGTCCGCGCCCTATGCCGCGCCCTATGCCGGGCCGTCCGCTTGGTCCGCCGCACCGGCGACGTATGCCGCCGCGCCCGGCACGCCCACAGCAGCCAGCTCGCCCACCGTGACGAGCCCCGTACCCGAGTCGACCGACTCCCCGACGCAGGAGACGCCCACCGTGTCCACCACCACCTACGCCCCCGGAGCCCCGGCTCCCGTGGCCACCCCGCCCGGCGGGGTCTACGGCCCGCCGCCCGCCCCGGTCGCCCCGCGACCGCGTCCCCCGAAGCCGCCACGGGCACCGCGCCGCCGCAGTGGCGGATTCGTGGCCACCCTGCTCGTGGGCGGTCTGGCCCTCGCCGCCTACGGCGCGACGCTCTCCCTCCACGACGCGAACAATTGGGCGGGCAGCGACGAGACGGTCGCCCTCGCAGCGGCCCTCGGGGTCCTCGGCCTCGGCACCCTCGTCCTCGGCCTCCTGGGCCGTCGCGCCGGGTTCACCGGGTTCCTGGCGGTCGTGCTGGCCCTGGTCACCTGGACCGCGTCGGTCGTGCCGGACGTGACGTTCGGTGGTGGCATCGGTGAGCGCACCTGGCGTCCGTCGGCCACCGACACGTCGGAGCGCTACCGGCTCAGCATCGGATCGGCCGAGCTCGACCTCGCCAGCACCCCCGACAACCCGGGCACTGCTCGTGAGATCGAGGCCCGGGTGGGCATCGGCGAGCTGCGGATCTACATCCCCGACAACCTCACCGTCGAGGTGCGCAGCTCGGTCGGCGCCGGCGACATCTCCCGGATGGGCTCCCCCGACCTCGGGCCGATCGCCCCTCCCGGGGTGGACGGCGACGGCGACCCGGTCCAGCTCGACGGCCATGACGGTCGCAACATCAGCACCGTCGAGACCTTCGGCACCGGCACACCGGATGTCGTGATCGACGCCCACGTCGGCCTCGGCCAGATCCTGATCGGCAAGGGGTGATCGCCATGACCAAGAACGACGCCCACGACGACCCGACCTTCGACACCTCGACCACCGACGACACCACCCAGCTGGAGCAGACCGTGCACACCGACCGGACCGAGCAGCTCGACACCACCGAGCGCACCGAGCAGCTCGACACCACGGAGGCCACCCGCGCCATCGCGGTCGACGAGCCCGCCACCCCCCGCGACCTGTTCGGCAACCCGGTCGTCGGCGACGAGCGCACCGAGCCCGTCGGCACGGCACACGGATCGCACGAGCACCCGGCCACGCCGCTCCCTGAGCGTCCCACGGGGCCGCACGCACCGGCGATCGTGCTGGGCCTGGTGTGCATGGTCGTGGCCGGCATCATTCTCGGGCAGGAGCTCGGCGACCTCAGCGTGGACTGGGGCGACGTCGGCCCGGTCGGGATCGTCGTGACCGGCGCCGTGCTGGTGCTCTTCGGGCTGGTCGGCCTGCTCTCCTCGCGTCGCGGCGCCAGGACCCCCTGACCTCACCCCGCCACTGACCTCACGCCTGTCGGGGTGGGGTCAGTGGGCGGCGAGCCAGCGGCGCATGTGGGGGGCGAAGGAGCGGCTCAGGTGCACGCGGTCGAGCTGGTCGCGCGGCACCCACCGGACACTGGCGGTCGATCCGCCGACGTCGTGCACCACAGGGTCCGAGGGCGCCGGGCAGCGGGCGGCATACACGATGCGCACGGCGTGGAAGTCCTCCAGCCGGCCGCTGGGCGCCCGCCCGATCCAGTGCGAGGTCTGCGCCTCCAGGAGTCGGACCGACTCGATCTGCTGACCGCTCTCCTCCCACACCTCGCGGTGCAGCCCGGCCACCGGTTCCTCGCCGGGATCCAGCCCACCCCCCGGGAGGGTCCAACGCCCGGGTGCGGAGGTCAGCTCCGACAGCTCGGTGAGCAGCACTCCCCGCGAGCTCGTGACGACGCCGTATGCCGCGGTGCGCTGGTAGGGGCTCGCCTCCTCCCCGGGTGCGAGCACCAGTCCGGGGTCCGTGGGGACCGCCGAGGCCGCCGGCACCACGGCGGACGACGGGGCCACCGTGTAGTGCAGGACCAGGGCACCGTCGGCCTGTCGGCGTGCGTCGTCGAGGTGCGGGCGTGACCAGCCGAGCCGGGCCAGCTCCCGCACCGGGTCGTCGCCATGGGCGAGGACGAACTCGACCACCGGGCGCCCCGGCGCGGCGTCGGCGCGGACGATGATCGGATCTCCTTGCGACGCAACGGGTTCGGTCACGTGGCGCCTGCCCGGCGATACTCGTCCTCGGCCAGTGCGGCGACGGCCGGCCAGTCCTGTGCCGGGGCGACCTCGCGGTTGTGCGTGGCGATGCCGGCGCGCAGTGCCGAGTCACCGACCAGCTTCGCGAGCCCGACGGCCAGCGCGTCGTCGTCGGCACCGAGCAGTCCGTTGACGCCGTCGACCACGAAGTCGCCCACACCGGTGTCGAGCCGTGCGACCACCGGCAGTCCCGCGGTCCGGGCCTCGAGCGCTGCGATCCCGAACGCCTCGAGCCGCGCCGGCGTGAGGTAGATGTCGCTGTCCCAGTAGCGGGCTCGTAGCTCGTCGCGCCCGACCCGACCCGGCATCGACACCCAGTCGGACATGGCGTGCCGCTCGGCGAACCGCTCGAGCCGCCCGCGCTCCGGTCCCTCACCGAAGAGCGTCAACCGCATCGGCCGGTCCCCGCCGAGCCGGTCGCGGGCCCGAGCTGCGACCTCGAGGACGGCCAGCGGCCGCTTGCGCGCGGCGAAGCGCATCGCGGCCACCACCTCCGCGGGAGCGCCAGGATCACGCGAGAGGCGGGCTGGTGGTCGCCACAGCCCGGTGTCGATGCCGTTGGGGAAGACCCGCACCTCAGTACCGCGGCCGACCACTCCCTGCACCGACGCCGCCGCCACCCCCGAGACGGCCGAGAGCGCGGCGCCGTGCGCCCCCAGCGGCGGGCGTGGCCGAGCGCGCGGAACACCGGCTGCGACCGCTCCATGAGGCAGTGCCAGGTGATCGCGGTCGGCAGGCCGAGCCCCAGGGCGACCCGCGCCATGTCCGTGGCGAACGGGCTGACCACCCCCATGTGCACGTGCGCCACGTCGAAACCACCTGCCGCGAGGCGCCGACGCACCTCGGGTGGCGCAAGCGGGTTCACCGGCAGCTCCCACGGCAGCCGGATCGCCATCCGGTGCACCGGCACGCCGTCGACGTCCTCGACGAAACCGTGCCGCTCGCCGCGCTCCCCCTGCGTGGCGGTGAAGACCTCGACCTCGTGACCCCGCGCCTGCAGCTGGGCCGCGAGGTCGTGCGTCTGGACCTCGATCCCGCCCAACCTGGGCAGGTAACAGTCCGTCAGCAGCGCCACCTTCACAGGCAAGAGCCTGCCATGCGACAGGATGGCTCGTGATGACCCACACCCTGGTGGCGTTCCACGCCCACCCCGACGACGAGGCGCTGCTCACGTCGGGCACCCTCGCGCGCGCGGCCGCCGAGGGTCACCGGGTCGTCGTGGTGGTGGCCACGGACGGCGACCTCGGGCTGGCGTCGGACGACTTCCGGGGCGACGGCCGCCTGGGCGCCCGACGGCTCGAGGAGCTGCGCCGTTCGGCCTCCGCGCTGGGGGTCGCGCGGGTCGTCTACCTCGGCTACGCCGACAGCGGCCTGGGTCCCGAGCTCCACCCCGACCCGCCGGATCGGGTCCGGTTCGTGCGCGCTCCCCTCGCCGAGGCCGCCCAGCGGCTCGCCGACGTGCTCCGCGAGGAGGACGCCGACGTGCTCCTCAGCTACGACCGCAACGGTGGTTACGGGCACCGCGACCACGTCCGCGTGCACGAGGTGGGTGCCCGGGCGGCATACCTCGCGGGGACGCCTCGTGTCCTGGAGGCCACGGTGCCGCGCGACACGATCGCCCGGGCGGTCGACCTGGCCGCCAAGGTCTACCGGTTCCCGCCCGAGTTCGACCGGGCCGCGTTCGGGCGGGCGTTCAGCGCCCGCTCCGAGATCACCCACCGGATCGACGTGCGCCGGTATGCCGCCGCGAAGCGGGCTGCGATGCGCGCGCACGCCTCGCAGGCGAGTGCAGACGACGGCGCGGACCGCACCCTGGCGGCGTTCCTGCGCATCCCGCGACCGTTGTTCGACCTGGTCTTCGGGCGCGAGTGGTTCGTCGACAGGCAGCGACCGGCCGGGGCGCCGATGTCGCACGACGTGTTCGAGGGGCTGTCGTGAGCAGCATCGAGTCGACCGACGGGACCACCGAGGTGGGTTCGGACGGGGCCGGCACCCGCCCACCCCGGTCGCGGCTGCGCACGGTCATCCAGGGGGCGCTGGGGCTGGGGCTCGCGGCGTTCCTGCTGGCCTGGGGCGTGCCGCACTTCGCGGACACCACGTGGTCGGAGATCTGGCGGGTGCTCTCGCGCGTGCCGGTCGGCACCGCACTGCTGCTGCTGGGCGGCGTGGTGGTCGGGCTCTACTGCTACACCTTCACCCTCACCGGGTCGATGCGCGGGCTGCGGCACTGGCAGGCACTGATCGTCAACGTGGCCGGCTCGTCGGTGGGCAACCTGCTCCCCGGCGGTGGGGCCGCCGGGTTGGCCGCGACCTACACGATCTGCCGCTCCTGGGGTTTCTCGCGACGCGACATCTCGACGTCCGCGATCGTCACCGGCGTGTGGAACGTGCTCGCGCGAATCGCCTTGCCGGTGCTGGCGATCCTGGGTCTGCTGGCCGGCAACGACCAGGACGTCCCCACCAAGCTCGAGGACCTGGCCGTCGCCGGCGCACTGAGCGGGTCGGTGATCCTCGCCGTGTTCGTGTCGATCCTGGCGTCCGAACGAGCTGCCATCGCGATCGGGCAGGGCCTCGACAAGGTCATCGGCCGGCTCTGGAAGCGACGCAGCATGAGCGTGCGCTCGCTGGTGGTCGACCTGCGGGCCAGGATCAACGACGTCGTCCGGAGCGGCTGGCTCAGCATGACCCTCGGTCTGGTCGGCTTCTTCGGCGTCTACTACCTGCTTTTCCTGCTCTGCGCGCACACCACCGGCGTCGACCTCCCCTACGGCCAGCTCTTCGCGGCCTATGCGATCGGCCGGCTGCTGACGGCGGTCGGGGTGACCCCGGGCGGTCTCGGCGTCACCGAGGCAGCCACCACGGTGGCCCTGGTCGGTTGGGGCGCAGGCAGTGCCGAGGCCGGCGCAACCGTCGTCCTCTTCTCACTCTTCACCCACTTCATGGAGGTCCCGCTCGGTGCCCTGGGCTGGGCGGCTTGGTCGGTCAGTCCCAAGAAGGCACCTGCCGAGGAGACCGCGACGGACCAGGAGCCTGCCGATGAGTGACGCGGAACGCGAGAAGTCGGAGCGAGCCGAGCGCGCGGCCTACCACGTCGAGGCGGATCGCAAGCGCCGTGAGCGCGAGTCGGCGAAGGCCCAGGTGCTCGTCGACCAGTTCGTTCGCGACGCCGTCGCAGCGGGGATCGCGACCACCGAGCTGACCGCCCGCCCCTACTCGGGTCGCGGCCGCTACCGCACCGGTCTCCAGGGGTGGTTCCTGCGTCCGGACCTGTCCGTGGGGGTGGACGTCGACGGCGGCTACCACCCCCTGGTGGTGTCACCGGAGCGGTGGGGTCGCTGGCGCGGCGTCACCCTGACACCGAGCCCGCCACCGCTGCAGGTCGGCGAGGGAGCGCGGGACGGCGAGTCCATCGCGCTCGACGCCTTGCTCCAGCGGCGGCTCGACGCGGGCAACGGCTTCGCCTGAGGAGGCCGGGTGCGGCGTGGCGCCGGCCAGGACGGCCCTGTCGTAGGAGGCGTCCGCGTCGTCGACGGTGAGCACCGCCGGGTGGCGGGGCACTGTCAGACCCTGCTGCCAGGATGACTTCACCGGCTTGGGAAGAGGGTCGGGGACTGCGTTGGGGGACGTGATGAGGACAGCGGGGCGGGACCGGCGGGGCGTGGCCTCGGTGCTGACCACCGACGACCTGCACTGCTTCCTGGCCCTGCTGCCGCTCCTCGACCCGGACGTCGACGACGCCGAGCGGGTCGAGCAGATCGGTCTGTTGGAGTCGATCAAGGCAGCCGCAGCGGGCGCTCAGGCACGTGCGACCGTGGCCTTCGCCGCGTCCCAGCGCGAGACGCAGGCCGTCGCAGGCGTGCCGCGCGGCGAGCGTGGTCGCGGGATCGCGGCGCAGGTCGCGTTGGCGCGCAGGGACTCCCCGGCTCGTGGCTCCCGGCACCTCGGGCTCGCCGAGGCGTTGGTCCGCGAGCTACCGCACACGATGGAGCACCTCGCGGCGGGGTCGGTCAGCGAGTGGCGGGCCACCATCGTCTGTCGCGAGACCGCCTGTCTCAGCCCCGAGGACCGCGGCGCGGTCGACGAGGCCCTGGCCACCGAGCTGCCGGGGCTGGGAGACCGTCAGGTGGAGGCCAGGGCCAGGGCACTCGCGAGCCAGCTCGACGCGGCGGCGATGGCGCAGCGGGCCCGCCGCGCTCACAGCGAGCGTCGGGTCAGCCTGCGGCCGGCTCCCGACACGATGACCCACCTCACGGCGCTGCTTCCCGTCGCCCAGGGAGTCGCGGTCCTCGCCGCGCTGGAGACGGCCGCCGCGTCGGCCCGGGCCGGCGGTGACGATCGCGGGCGCAGCCAGCTGATGGCCGACACCCTGGTCGAGCGGGTCACCGGCCAGGCGACCGCGGAGGCGGTCCCGATCGAGGTCCAGCTGGTGCTCCCCGCAGCAGGGGGTGACGAGCCCGCGCGGCTGGGCGACCAGGTGCTGCCGGCGCAGACCACCCTCGACCTGCTGGCCAGTGCCCGGCAGGCGGGCGCACGGGCGACCCTGCGCGAGGTCATCGCGACCACCGACGGCGTGGACCTCGCGCACGTCTCGGCCCGGCGCCGAGCCCTGCCCGAGCAGCCCAACCAGCCAGCCCGGACTCGCGGGTCGGGCGAGCCCGCCCCCGCGGACGGCGCACCCGGTCGACTGTTCACCGGCGCGGCGCGGCGATTCATCCTGCTGCGCGACCAGCGCTGCCGCACCCCGTGGTGCGACGCACCGATCAGACACCTCGACCACGTGATCGCGACCCGCGCCGGTGGCTCCACCACCACGGCGAACGGGCAGGGGCTGTGCGAGGCCTGCAACTACGCCAAGGAGGCGCCGGGCTGGCGGGCCAGGACGGTGCGGGCCGGACCGGCGCACACCGTCCGCACCACGACACCCACCGGGCACAGCTACGACTCGACAGCCCCGCCAGTGCTGCCGGCACGGGTCCGCGCGAGAGCGGCGACCAGCCCGCTGGAGAGACTCTTCGAGGCGCTGCTGCTCAGCGCTTGACCAGACGCCGGACCTGCCGCTGGCGAGCCTCGTCGGCGATGCCGTCGTCCTGCGGGACGGGTTCGAACGGCCGCCCCGTCGCCTGCTCCGCCGCGAGCGCGATGAGGGCGTCGGCGAAGACCGGGTTGGCGGGGAGGATCGGGCCGTGCAGGTAGGACCCGAACACGTTGCCGGTCCGTGCGCCCTCGGTGCCGTCGGTGCCGTTGTTGCCGAACCCGGACCGCACCCGCCCGAACGGCGCCTGTCCGGCGCCGAGCGTGGTCGACCCGCTGTGGTTCTCGTAGCCCACGACGTCACCGAAGTCGGTCGAGAGCACGACCGGCCCGATCATCCGCTTGGCGTTCCCCTGCGTCGTGACATCGAGGATGCCGAGCCCGGGGAGCCGCTTGCCGTCGACGGTGATGAAGGCGTTGCCGAGCAGCTGGTACATCCCGCAGATCATCAGCATCGGCGTGCCACCCTCGGCGAGGGCCCGCAGCCGGGCGGCGATCTGCTCAAGGTCGGCCTCGACGCGCACCTGTCCGGAGTCTTGGCCGCCACCGCCGACGACGAGGTGCGCCTGCTCCGGGAACTCACCGCCCGGGTGGTGCTGGTGGACGACCGGGCTGTAGCCGTGCCGCCGGATCCGCGCGGCGAGGGTGCGGGTGTTTCCGAGGTCACCGTAGATGCTCATCTCGCGCGGGTAGAGGTGCACCACGTGGATGACGCCCTTCCCGGCGCGGTCGGCGTCGGGGACGCGCGCCGACCCCTCGGGCTCGCCGGGGATCGCGACGTCGGGTAGGCCGCCGGGCTGGCTCATGACGCCTCCTCGCCGATGTCGGGCAGGTCGTAGCGCGCGGCCAGGGTGCGCCGCAGCGCCATCATCGCGGTGTAGGTGCAGAAGATCCGCTTGGGTTCCTCGGGGTGCTGCGCGAGGAACGCGTCGAGTGCGGTGTCGAGGTCGGGCTCGACCCCGCCGACCGGCACGTCGTCGTACTGCAGCCGCAACGCCATGTCGTAGCCGCGGACCCCGCTGGTGGTCGTGACGCCCCGGTCGCGGAGGCTGTCGAAGCTGACGTCGTAGAGCCAGGAGACGTCGCGGCCGTCGGCGTAGTTGTCGTTGATCGCGATCATCGTCGCGACCGGCGTCGATCCGTAGGTGCCCAGGGCCACGGTGAAGCCGGCCGGGTTCTTCACCAGGACGAGCTCGAGCGGCTGGCCGTCGACCATGACGACCTCGCCACGCCCGAACGGCGGCGTGACCGCGCGCAGGGCGGCGGCGGTCGCCGCCGGGTCGAAGGCGTCGCCGAGCAGCATCCGAGCGGTCGCCGTCGCCGCGGTGGCGTTGATCATGGCCGCCAGGCCACGCTGCTGGAGCTCGAGCGGTCCGACCGTGCCGGAACCCGTCCCACCATCACCGAACAGCACCTCGAAGGTGCGCTCGTCGCTCGGCTTGAGCAGCCCGTCGTCCGGGCCAGCGACCGGTGGCACGAAGTCGTCCTCGAACCGCACGTCCTGCTCCTGCAGCTCGGGTAGCCGGTCGGCGATCGACGCGTCGACCCCGAAGTAGCGGATCGCCACCCCCTGCGCGACCCGGTCACGGATCCGCGAGACGAACGAGTCGTCGAGGTTGAGCACCACCCCGCTCGTGGTCTGCTCGGCCAGGCTCGCAAGCAGCTTGGCGGTGTGGTCGATCTCGGCGAACCGGTCGAGCTGGTCACGGGCGACGTTGAGCAGCAAGGCGTGCGTGGGCTTCACGGCCGCGGCGAACTTGAGGGCGTGGGCCTCGTCGAGCTCGAGGACGGCGAGGTCGGCCGTCAGCCGTCCACGGACCGGCAGCTCGCCGAGCATCGAGGAGATGACACCGCGGGTGAAGTTGGAGCCGGTCGGGTTGGTGAAGACGGTGCGGCGGTGGGCCCGCAGGACGGCGACGAGCATCTTCGTCGTGGTGGTCTTGCCGTTGGTGCCGCTGACGACGACGATCCCGCCGGGCACGTCGGCCAGGGCGTGGGCAAGGAAGCCCGGGTCGATCCGCTCGGCCACCAGGCCCGGCAGGGCGGAACCGCCACCCCGCAGCCGCGAGGCTGCCCGCGCCGCCTTGCCTGCGACCACTGCCGCCGTCGTCCTCAGCACGCCCCAAACCCTAGTGCGTCCGAGGTCGCGGCCCGGTCGCGGGCCGGACGGTGCGACGTGGCCGCAAGCACGCGGCATACGATCCACGCATGTCGTCCGCTCCCACGCCGTTCACGCCCGACGAGACCTGGTTGGCGGGTGAGCGCACCCGGCTGTGGACCTTCGCGCGCGGGGCAGTGCACCCGAACGGCGGCTTCGCGTGGCTGGACGACCGGGGCGAGCCCGAGCTGGACCAGCCGGTGCACACCTGGCTGAGCTGCCGGATGACGCACGTGGCGGCCCTCGAGGTGCTGCAGGGCAACGACGACGCCCGCGCGGCCCTCGACCACGGGGTGCACGCGCTGCGCGAGGTGCTGCGGGACCCCGAGCACGGTGGCTGGTTCGGGTCGGTCGACCCGACCACGCACGAGCCGGTGGTGGCGACGAAGGAGTGCTACGCGCACGCCTTCGTGCTGCTCGCGGCATCCAGCGCGGTTGCCGCCGGACACCCCGGTGCGCAGGGGCTGCTCGACGACGCGCGGGAGGTCTACGCGACGCGGTTCTGGAACGACGCGGACGGCCTCGCCATGGAGAGCTGGGACCGCGCGTGGCGGACGGCTGAGGACTACCGCGGCGTCAACGCCAACATGCACAGCGTCGAGGCGCTGCTGGCCGTCCACGAGGTCACCGGCGACCCGGAGCCTCGCGCCCAGGCCGCTCGGATCGTCGAGCGTGTCGTGCACGGGTTCGCCAGCGGCAACGACTGGCGGCTGCCCGAGCACTTCACCGCCGACTGGCTGCCGCTGCCCGACTTCAACCGCGACACCCCGGCCGACCAGTTCCGGCCGTTCGGGGTGACGATCGGTCACCTGCTGGAGTGGTCACGGCTCACCCTGCACCTGCGCACCGCGCTCGGCGCGGCCGCTCCGTCGTGGCTGCTCGACGACGCGATGTCGTTGTTCGACACCGCGGTTCGCGACGGCTGGCACGCCGACGGCGAGGACGGCTTCGTCTACACGACCGACTTCCAGGGCGTGCCCGTCGTGCGCAACCGGCTGCACTGGGTGCTCACCGAGGGCATCGGTGCGGCGTGGGCGCTGGCGCGCGAGGTGGACGAGCCGTCCTACGCCGAGTGGTATGCCGTGTGGTGGGCCGAGGCCGAGCGGCACTTCATCGACCGCGTGGACGGGTCGTGGCGGCACGAGCTCGACCCGTCGAACCAGCCGGCCGCCACGGTGTGGGTCGGCAAGCCGGACGTCTACCACGCCTACCAGGCCGCCCTGCTGCCGTCGCTGGAGCCGGCTGCGTCGTTCGCGGGCGGCCTGCTGCACCGCTGACCCGTCGGCGACTGCTCCGGTCGCGGTCCGGCTCGTCCGTCGGGTCCTGACCGATGAGGTATCGGCTTCCCGGCGGTCTGTACCTGCATGGAAACCAAGAACCTCGCTGACCTGTACGACCTGCCACTCCTCGAGTGGGGCCCCGTCGAGACCCAGCTCGGACCTGCGCTGACCCAGGCGCCGGGCACCGGCGGACCCGACCGGCACACCTGTTGGTTGAGCACCGTCAACCCCGATGGCAGTCCGCACGTCACCGGTGTCGGGGCCTTCTGGGACGACGGTGCGTTCTGGGTGGTGACCGGGAAGTCCACCCGCAAGGGCCGCAACCTGCTCGCGGAGCCGCGCTGCGCCATGAGTGTCTCGACGAGTGACTACGACCTGTGCGTCGAGGGCTCGGCCGAGCTCGTCACCGACACCGCGAAGGTGGCCCGGATCGTCGCCGTGGCCGCGGACGGCGGTTGGCCTGCTGAGGTGGACGCCAGCGGCATTGCGGTCACCGCGCCATACAGTGCACCCTCCGCCGGGCCCCCGCCGTGGTCGGTCTTCCGGATCGAGCCGAAGTCAGCGACCGCCTTGTCCGTCCACGAGCCGGGCGGCGCCACCCGCTGGACCTTCTGAAGGGGCACGTCCAGCAGGCCGAACGTGCAGCCGGCGCCCTGTCCGGGTTGACGGTGGCCGATGACTTCTTTGCCCTGCGCGGGTCATAGTGCTGACTGCCGCGCGAAGGCGCGGCCCGTTCCGAAGGAGAAGCGCCCGGTATGGCTGAAGGCATCACCGTGACCCCCGTCCTCGTGGCCACCCTGCTCGCCGAGGAGGAGCGGATGCCCGTCTACGTGCACGTCGTCGACCACCCGCAGGGCCGCGTGCTCGTCGACACCGGCATGACGGAGCTGCATCCCCTGGTCGATGACATGGACCCCCAGCTCACTCCCCTCAGCGAACAACCGGGCTTCGACCTGTCGAGCATCGACCTGGTGGTCAACACGCACCTGCACTTCGACCACTGTGGCGGCAACCACCTCTTCGAGGGCCTGCCGGTGCACGTGCAGCGCCGGGAGCTGGAGGACGCGCGGACCGAGGACGACTACACGATCCGTGAGTGGGTCGACGCGCCGGGCGTGGCATACGTGCCCGTCGACGGCAAGCACGAGCTGCTCCCCGGGGTGTGGCTGGTCCCGGCGCCAGGACACACCCTTGGCTCACAGGTCGTCGTGGTCGACAGCGCGGCCGGCAAGGTCGTCATCTGCGGCGACACAGCGGTCTTCCACGCCGAGCTCGACCAGCCGACCACCGAGGGCCAGCGCCTGGTCCGGTCGCTCGACCCCGTCGAGGCCTGGCTCTCGCACGAGCACCAGCCCTGGCGCCCCGAGCGGCTGACCACCGGCTGAGACCTCGTCGGTCAGCGGTGCCCGGTGGCCTTGCGGCGCAGGTACGCCCAGGCGAGCAGCGCGCAGGCGATGCCGTTCGCGAATCCGACCAGGATGTCGGTGAGGTGGTGCATCCCGCGGTAGAGCCTGGCCCACGCCACGAGCAACGGGACCACGATGCACACGACGGTGACCAGCCGGCGCAACCAGGGCTGCTGGATCCGTTGCGCCAGGAAGGCGAAGCTCAGCCACAGCGCCGTCGAGGCACCCACGTGACCGCTCGGGTAGCTCGACGTCGGAGGGGCCGGGTCGAGGTGGGGCACGTGCGGCCGCTGGCGCCCGACCACTGCTGTGGCGATCACGAAGACCGTTGCCTGCAGGGAGATCGCGATCGCCGGGACCACCGCCACCCACCACTGGCGAGTGCGCCACCAGACGAGCAGCACGGCCACGACGCAGATTCCGATGACGATCTCGGTGTTGCCGATGTGCGACCACACCTTCGTCACGGTGTCCCACGTGGGGGTGCGGAGCTCCTGGACGTCCTTGCTGATCGAGTCCTCCGAGTCGAGGCCACCGAGCGGGCCACGGATGAGGAGCCCGACGCCGACGATCGCCAGCCAGAGGACCACCGCCGGCGCAACCGCGCGCACGACCAGGTCCCGCACGGCTGACCCGATACCGGGCGAGGAGGTGTCGTCGTCGTAGCGCGTCAGGAAGGCCATGGATCTCCTCAGGATCGGTCGGGTCGTCGTCCGGGCGGGTTCGGTCGACCCATCATGCGGCCCGCGTGCTCCGAAAGGCCGGTGGAGCACCGCAGATGTTCTAGGGGCGGTCGTGGCGGCGGTTGATGCGGTGGCGGCGGACGAGTCCTACCGTCGACCCAGACCCTGCACCCGGCAGGGCGTCGACCATGCGAGTGAGGAGCCATGACGCGTACTCGAGCCGTTGATGTCGACTACCTGGTGGTGGGTGCGGGCGCGACGGGGATGGCGTTCGCCGACGCAGTCACGGACCACTCCGACGCCCGGGTCGCCCTGGTCGACCGCCGGCACGGCGTCGGCGGGCACTGGCTGGAGGCCTACCCCTTCGTCCGCCTGCACCAGTCCTCGGCGTTCTACGGCGTGCCGTCGACGCTGCTCGGGGGCGGGCGGTTGCAGGAGCGCGGCCCGGAGAAGGGGCTCCAGGAGCGCGCCTCCCAGCCGGAGATCTGCGCCTACTACGCGCGCGTGCTCGACCGGATGACCGCGACGGGACGGGTCGAGTTCTTCCCCAACACCGAGTATGCCGGTGACCGCACCTTCGTCTCGCGCGTCTCCGGTGCGCGGTTCGAGGTCCCCCCGACCTGCCGGGTCGTGGACGCCAGCTATCTCGCGCCGAGCATCCCGGCCGAGAAGCCGCCGCCGTTCGCGGTGGAGGCGGGGGCGCGCGTCGTGCCGGTCAACGACCTGGCGCGGCTGGAGGAGGCACCGAGCCAGTACGTCGTCGTCGGTGCGGGCAAGACCGCGACCGATGCCTGCATCTTCCTGCTCTCGCGGGGCGTCGACCCCGACGCGATCTGCTGGGTGCGCCCGCGCGACCCGTGGATGATCAACCGCGCGGTCGTCCAGCCCGACCCCTCCATCTTCCTCGGGATGGTCGCCGACACCTGGCTCGCCGCAAGGGAAGCCGCGTCACTGGACGACCTGTTCCTGCGGCTCGAGGACGCCGGCATCATGCTGCGGGTCGACCGCTCGGTGCTGCCGACGATGGCCAAGGCACCCACCCTGGCGAGCTGGGAGCTGGAGCAGCTGCGCACGCTGTCCAACGTGGTGCGTCGTGGACACCTCACTGGCGTCTCCCGCGGCGCGCTGTCGTTCGCCGACGGTTCGGTCTCTGTCGCGGACGACGCGGTCGTCGTGCACTGTGCCGCCGACGGGCTGAAGTACCCGCCGCTGACGCCGGTGTGGACCCCGGACGCGATCATCCTGCAACCCGTTCGCGCTGGCTTCCCCTGCTTCGGCGCCGCGATCACCGGCTACGTCGAGGCGACTCGTGAGAACGACGACGAGAAGAACCGGCTCTGTCCACCGTCCCGCTACGGCAACTCGCTCGCCGACTGGGCGCGGATGAACGTGGTGGGCACCCGCGCCGTGCAGACGTTCTCGGCGGAGCCCGACATCAGGGACTGGGCCAACCGGGTGGCCCTGAACCCGGCCCGCGTCGCGGTCGACCACCCCGCGTCACCCGCGCTCGACGACGCACGCGAGCGTCTCGCCAGACACACCGAGCCCGGCCTGGCCAGGATGACCGAGCTGATCCGGACCGGCTGAGGGGCGCGCTGCTGGGGCTGCTCCGGTTCCCCAACCGGCCTTCACCGCCCGAGCACCTCGCGCTCGCCCGGGTCGCGGGCGGGGTCATGGCTGGGCAGCGCGTCGACCGCCCAGTCCGAGCGCTTCCACTCGGGCACGGGGGTCAGGCAGTCGTCGCGCGGCACGAACCGCGAGCGCTGCTTCAGCTCGTAGCGGTGGATGTAGCGCGGACAGTTCGGGAAGACAGCGCGCGGCCGCACCCGCACCACGAACTGGGCCTCGGGGTAGTCGGCCAGCAGCGGGTCGTCGGGGTCGATGCTCGCGGTGCCGTCCAGCCGCATCCGGTGGCCGCGCTCGAGGTCGATGAACAGCATCCCCACGTCGGGGTGCACCAGCAGGTTGCCGGTCGACAGGTACATGCCGTTCCCGTCGTAGTTCGGGAACGCCACGGTGCGCTCGTCGACGACGCGGACGAAGCCGGGCTCACCACCCTTGTAGGAACAGGTCGGTCGGCCCTCGGCGTCGGCGGTCGCGAGGAAGAACATGTCGCGGGCCTCGATGAACTCGCGATCCCCCTGGCTGATCGTGTCGTGGACGAGCAGTCCGTCGATCCGGTCGGCCAGTGCTCGCGTGTCGAACCGGTCCTGCAGCGACCGGCTGCCCTCGTTGAACCCTGCGCCCACAGCTCCTCCTCGTGTCGGCCCGGCTAGGACAGCTCGACCCGGATGACCGGCTCGGCGGCTGCCCGCGTGCGGGTGGCGAAGGCTCGCCCGTCCTGCAGGTCGGCGAGCTTGGTTGCCGCAAAAGGGATCTCGTTCGTGAGGTGGATCGTGTACTTGTCGGCAGACCCCCTCGCGCCAACCAGCGCCTCCAACGTCTCCTCGTTGGGGTGGTGGTGCCGCACCCCGTCGGCGGAGATGACGTAGTGGTCTGCAGTGACCCGCTCGAACAGGTCGGGCTCCATGTTGTTGATGCTGCCGTGGTGCGGCAGCTTGAACACGTCAACGTGGAGGCCTCCACCCTTCGCCACCAGTCCGCTCTGCTCCAAGCCGGTGAGCAGGCGGTCGCCGCGCGCGTCGCCGGTGAGCAGCGCCGTCCGACCTCCGTGCTCGACGTGCACGACGATGCTCGACAGGTTGGGGATCGAGCGGTCCGTGTAGGAGGCCGCGAGGACGCCAGGGTCCTTGGCCTTCTTCGCCTGACGCCACTTCGTGGCGAGGGCGTCCAGCGCGGCCTGGTCCGGTGCCACGACCGTCACGGCAAGGCCCGCCAGGTCGGTGACCGCACCGCATACCAAGGGGGCTTCGAATGGTTGGTTTCCTTGCAGGCCGAGCACTTCGGCCGCGTCACGGATCTCGCGTCCCTGGTTGTAGCTCGCGGCCACTGCCTCGTCGTGATGGGCGTCGTCGAGCAGCGGCTGCACCGATGCCGAGAGGTCGGGGTCGACCCGGTCGACCAGCTCCTCGACGGCGTTGAACCAGAGGCGCCGCACCGAGATCGGGTCGGGCTTGTGGTCACGGCGGGCCCTGCGGATCTCGGCCAGCAGCCGCACCAGCCCTGCCGCGTGGTCGTCGTCGACGTGGGACAGCATCACCGCGTCGAGAGTCGGCGCGCCCACGCCCGACCGCGGGAGGCGAGGCAGCAGGGCGGCCCTGAGGCTGCCCTCCCAGAGACCGGTCGGGCCGCCGTCGACGAGCATGGCACGGTCGCCGCCGTCGCCCCAACGGGTCAGGAAGGCATCGCCGTGCTTGGCGTCGAAGAACTCGAGGGTCAGCACCACGCACCTCAGATCGACTGCATCGCGCGGAGGACGTCGAGCAGCCCACTGCCCTGAAAGGCCTTCTCGCGACCGAGATCGGTGGCGGTGGAGCAGAGGATGTCCTTGACCCGCTCGGGGCGACCCAGCAGCTCGCGGTAGCGCGCGACGAGCATCGCAGCGGCGCCGCTGACGTGGGCGGCCGCCTGGCTCGTGCCGTGCATCGCGGCGATTCCACCGCCCAGCACCGGCCCGTCGATGTCCTCTCCCGGAGCGAGCAGGTCGGGCTTGCTGCGCCCGTCGGCCGTGGGCCCGCGCCCCGAGAAGTAGCTGACGCCATGACGGTGTGGGTCGCTTCGATGGGTCGAGCCGACGGTGATGACCGAGTCGGCGTTCCCGGGGTCGGAGATGCTCAGCGTCTGGTAGCCGCCGCCGGTGGTCCGCATGACCCCGCTGAACCCCGAGTTGCCGGCCGCGGTCACCACGACCACCCCCGACCTGACAAGCCGGTCGGCCTCGACGCAGACCGGGGTCCACCCGCAGGAGTGCGTCGCGACGTCGTGCGGCACCGAGAGGCTGACGTTGGCGCCGGCGATGACGATGCGGCCGGCTTGCTCGTTGATGTGCCGGATCGCCTGCAGCGCCGCGACGATCGAAAACTCGTCGCCCCTGCCGTCCTCCCCCAGCACGCGGAAGTCGTACAGCTTGATGTTCGGGCACAATCCCGCGAACTGCTGCTCCGGCCAGTGCGCGCCGATGATGCCGGCGACGTGGGTCCCGTGCGGGTTCTTCGGCGGCTCGTAGTCAGCCGGCGGCGGGTAGGGCGGGGGCTCGGGGAGCGGCAGCTCTGGGAGCTGGACCTCGAGGTAGGGCAGTGCGCGAACCCAGTCGACCAGCCCGTTGTCCGTGGCGTCGAGCGAGAGCCGCCGGCGCGCGCCCACGAAGTCGAGACACCGCACCACCCTGGTCGGGCCGCGGTCCCACTCGGGTCGCACGGAGTCGGGCCGGGGCCACCATTCGTAGAAGGCCGGGTGCGTGACGTCGACACCGCTGTCGACCACCGCCCAACCGATGCTGGAGCAGTCGACGTCGAAAAGCTGCTCCGCGGCATCGGCCTTGACGGTGATCCGCGACCGGGTGACGGCGGTGCTCGCGGTCCGGTTCAGCGTCACCGAGACAACCGGGTAGCGCTGTCGGCGGTCGATCACCTTCGATCGCGGGTTGCCCGGAGCCTGGGTGACCGCGCGGTCCACGACCGCCGTCCGCAACAGCCTGAAGGCCTCCGTGTATGCCGCGACCGGGGGTCTGGCTCGCGCCTTCGACTCCCGGGGCTGCCGGGCGCCGTGGACGACCGTGGCGAGGACCCGCACCAGCCAGACCAGCTGTCGAGCCCGCTCCTGGACCCGTTCCTCGGACGACGGGGTGCTCATCGGCACCGCAGGCGGCGACACGCCCCTTCGTACGTCGGCCTCCGCGGCTGCTGACAGCCCTTGGGCGGTGGCCACCAGGCTGGCCAGGTTGGTCATCGGCAACACGGCACGAACCAGTTCCTCGAGAGTCATCACCGCCGAGACGAAGCTGCCCGAGGCGAGCGGGTTGGCGTCGGGCATCTGGACCTTGTGGAGCTCCTGGAGCACCTTGCGGGTCCCGTGCTCCTCGTTGATGGCGAGGATCACGTCCACGCGGCGCGGGGGGACGTCTCCGTTCGCGGCAGCGAAGGCATTCCACACGTCGAAGCGCACGGGGCAGTCGGTGGCCCACACCACCGGCACCGGTCCGGTGCCGTAGAACACGGCAGCAAGCTGGTCTCGATCCATGGCTCACCCCTCGAACCGATTGGAACCGGTTTCGGGCTTCCTGCCGGCGCCGTCCCCGAAGTGCTCCTAGGTTCCTCCGAATCACCTGTGCAGGCAATGGTCCCCGGGTCGGGTCGCCAGATCCACGCGACCGAACCGCGGCAGCTAGCCGCGGAGCCGGCGGAGCCGGCGGAGCCGGCGGAGCTGCCTCGCCCGGGCTGCCGCCAGCACCCCCACGACGCCGTTCACCGGGAAGAGGACGAACGACCACAGCACGGTCGCGGACGACCAGCCGTTCGAGGCGACGCTCCCGCGCAGGTCGCCGTCGAAGAGCCCGAACAGCATGCTGGCCAGGCAGACCACGCTGAGCACCACGGCCGCGATCATCGGGTAGCGCGTCTTCCAGTTCCGGCTGGCCACCCATGCGAAGGCCAGCTGGACCAGGGCCATCGGGAGCGGCACCGTGGACTCGGTGTCGAAGCCCCAGGCGTGCGGCAGGGTGTCGATCCCCTGCACGGCGGCGATGACTCCGCCGACCACGTCACAGACCAGCAGGACGAGCATGGCCAGCACCAGTGCTCGTCCGGACGCCACCACCGGCCGGTCCCACACGGCATACCCGGGATGGGGTCCGCCATCCCTCAACGGTTCGCTCACGCACCCACCATGCCCCCACCGGCGCTCCAGTGGGAGATGCAATCAGCGCAGTAGAGGTGCTTGGCTGAATACTGCACGGGTGGGAGTCCGCAACTACCTCGTCGAAGGGGTCTCGGGCACGGGCAAGACGTCGGTGTGCCACGAGCTCGCCCGCCGCGGCTACCCGGCGATCAACGGTGACCGGGAGCTTGCCTACCAAGGGAACCCGGACACCGGTGAGCCCTTGGACGGTGCCGTGCACCAGCACCACATCTGGGATGTGGACCGGGTCCGGGCGCTGGTCGCCGACCACACCCAGCCGATCACGTTCTTCTGCGGGGGCTCGCGCAACTACGACACGTTCATCGACCTGTTCGACGGCGTGTTCGTCCTCAACGTCGACCTCGAGACCCTGCACCGACGGCTCGACCAGCGCGGACCCGACGAGTGGGGTTCGGACCCCTCGGCCCGTGAGCTCATCGTCCGACTCCACCGCACCAAGGAGGACATTCCCAGCACCGGCGTCGTCATCGATGCCACTCCCCCGCTGACCCAGGTCGTCGACGAGATCCTGCGCCACGTGGACCGCGACCTCTAGAGAACAGCCCAAACCCGGGCAGGTGGGGTGTTTGCCGCAAACCCTTGGCACCATTGCGGCGCCACCCCGGAGCGGATCACCATGGCTGCTGTGAGGGGGTGGTCACCGTGACCGCACAGTGGCACGTGGAAGGGCCCGCGGTGGCCGGGGCAGCGACGCTCGATGGTGTCTTCCAGGCCGTGATGACGGCCCAGAACATCCGCGCGGCATCGGTCGCCATCGCCTCGGGGCGGACGATCTACGCCAAGCGCGCGTACACCTGGGCCGAGCCGGGCAACCCGGTCACGACGACGACCACGACGTTCCGGCTCGCCAGCGTCAGCAAGCTGTTCACGGCGGCGGCTATCCAGCGGCTCGCCGACGAGCGCAAGATCGACCTCAACGCCTCCGTGTTCGGCTACCTCGGCCTGTTCGACCCCAACCCGCACGACACCAACAAGGACCTGATCACGATCGGGCAGTGCGCGACCAGCCTGAGTGGAATGCCGCACGACTACGACACGTCCGGCACGAAGCTGCGCGACATCTCGATCGGGCTCGGGCACCACGCCTCGATCGCCGAGCAGGCCCGGCACATGTACTTCGTCAGCCCACTCGCCTTCACGCCCGGGTCACCGCCTCCGGGAACTGGCGACACCGGATACTCGAACACCGCCTTCGACGTCTGCGCCGCCGTGATCGAGAAAGCCAGCGGCATGCGCTACGTCGACTACCTCACCAAGGTCGTGGCCCGTTCCATGGGTCTGTATGACGTCGCGGGTGCCCGGACGGCGCGTGGGGACCGGCTGCCGGGAGAAGTCGGCGGCTACGACAGCCCCGGCACGCTGTTGCCCTCGCAGCTCGACCTCGCGCCCACCGCCACCGAGGTGGACGTCTACGGCGGCGACTTCTACCTCGAGGGGCGACCCGCGAGCGGCGGGTTGCTGGCGAGCCCGGCCAGCGTGGCCCGCTTCATCGACCGGCACAACGTCTACGGGCTAGGGGGACGCAACAGCGGCACCCGGTACGGCACGTTCGTCGGCACCAGTGCAGGGGCCACGACGACCATGCCGACGACCGGCCGGTGGGACTTCGCCTGGGCGACGAACCGCGAGATCGACAACACGCTCAAGGACCAGCTGACCAACGGCATCGTCAGCTATCTCGGGACGTTCGGCGCGAGCCTCACCACCCCGTTCGACGTGGACGAGGGTTTCGCGATCCGCGGGGTCCTGCTGCTCGGGGGCTTCCGGACGCAGCACGAGCTCAACGCCATGTCGTACGAGGACATGCGCAACACCCTGATCGTCGAGATGTCCAAGCACAGCAACCAACCCATCGGCTGGTACCAGGGACAGGACGACGCCACGCTCGGGGGGATGGGCGCCGCGATGGTCTACCTGCGGCACACCGGCAGTCGGGACGACGCTGCCCTGCGACAGATGAGCGCCGACGACCAGCGCAACACCCTGATCGTCGAGATGGACGCGCAGACCGGGCAAGGGCGCGCGCTGCAAGGCTTTTCGACGCTCGACCTCGTGCTCATCGCTCTCGGCAGCGACCTGGCCATCCGCGGCCGGGTGCCGGGCCTGGTCAGCTCGTGGATCCGCGGTGTCCTGCTCGTGGGGCGGTTCCGGACGCAGCAGGAGCTCAACACGATGTCGCACGACGACATGCGCAACACCCTGATCGTCGAGATGACCAAGCACAGCAACCAGTCCACCGAGTCCTACCAGGCGCTGAACGACGCCCAGCTCGAAGGCGTGGGTGCGGTCATGGTGCTGATGCGCAACGCCCGCATCCGCGATGACGGTGCGCTGCGCCAGATGAGCGCCGACGACCAGCGCAACACGCTCATCGTCGAGCTCGACGCGCAGACCCGGCTCGGCCGCGAGCTGCAGGGGCTGTCCAACCTGGGCCTCGCCCGCACCGCCCTCGGCGACCGCCCCGCGATGCACTCCGGCGCCTGAGGCGCGGGTCAGGCGGAGTGGCCGGCCTCCATGGCGGCCTTGACGTCGGAGGCGTACTGACCCGAGCGCTCCTGCCCGGACAGGTCGCCGATCGCGTCCATGGTGGCGTCGGTGATCGCGCGCAGGAGCGCAGCCTTCTGGTACTGCGCCGAGAGCTCCTCGACGTCGATCGGCTTGCCGAACTTCACGGTGACCCGCGCCGGGCGAAAACCGTTCGAGCCGGAGGGCTGCACCTTGTCGGTGCCGATCACGGCGCAGGGCAGCAGCGTCGCCCCGGTTGAGAGTGCCATCCGGGCCACGCCGGTGCGCCCGCGGTGGAGACGACCGTCCGGCGAGCGGGTGCCCTCGGGGTAGACGCCGAACGCCTCGCCGTGCCGCAGCACCTCCTCTGACAGCTCGAGCGAGGCAGCCGCGGCCCGCGGGTCCTTGCGGTCGACGGGGATCGTGCCGGCCGTCGAGTGGAACCACCGCACCGCCGCCCCGCGCACCCCATTGCCCTGGAAGTACTCGGCCTTGCCCAGGAAGTGCACCTGCCGACCGGAGGCCAGCGGGATGACGATCGAGTCGATGAACGACAGGTGGTTCGACGCGACGATGAGCGAGCCCTCGCGCGGCACGTTCTCGCGACCCTCCACGTGCAGCCCGGTGAGCAGCTTCAACGGCGGGCCGATGAGGACGTAGCGCATCACGGCCCGGCTCACGGCGTCGTTCACCGCGGCCGTGCTGAGACCGCGCGCCCTACCCGGCCGCACGTCTCACTCCCACTCGATGGTGCCCGGCGGCTTGCTGGTCACGTCGAGCACGACACGGTTGACCTCACGCACCTCGTTGGTGATGCGGGTCGAGATCTTGGCCAGCACGTCGTAGGGGACCCGCGTCCAGTCCGCGGTCATGGCGTCCTCGGAGGACACGGGGCGCAGCACGACGGGGTGCCCGTAGGTGCGCCCGTCACCCTGGACGCCCACCGACCGCACATCGGCGAGCAGCACCACCGGGCACTGCCAGATGTCGCGGTCGAGACCGGCCGCCGACAGCTCCTGCCGCGCGATCGCGTCGGCAGCCCGCAGGATCTCGAGCCGCTCGGCCGTCACCGCGCCCACGATCCGGATCCCCAGGCCCGGGCCGGGGAACGGCTGCCGCCACACGATCGCCTCGGGCACGCCGAGCTCGAGACCGACCTGGCGCACCTCGTCCTTGAACAGCGAGCGCAGCGGCTCGACCAGCTTGAACTGCAGGTCGTCGGGCAGGCCGCCGACGTTGTGGTGCGACTTGATGTTCGCCGCGCCGGTGCCACCACCGGACTCGACGACGTCGGGGTAGAGCGTCCCCTGCACGAGGAACTCGACCGGGTGGTCGGAGTCGCCACGCGACCCCACGACGTCGCGCGCCGCCTGCTCGAAGACCCGGATGAACTCGCGCCCGATGATCTTGCGCTTCTCCTCGGGGTCCGAGACGCCGTCGAGGGCGGACAGGAAGCGCTCGCGGGCGTCCACGACGACCAGGTCCACCCCGGTCGCGGCGACGAACTCCTTCTCGACCTGCTCGGCCTCGCCCGCTCGGAGCAGGCCGTGGTCGACGAAGACACAGGTCAGCTGGTCGCCGACCGCCTTCTGCACGAGCGCGGCCGCGACCGACGAGTCGACCCCACCGGACAGCGCGCAGAGCACGCGCGAGTCACCGACCTTCGCGCGGATCGCCTCGACGAGCTCGTCGACGACGTTGGCGGCGGTCCAGTCGGGCGACAGCCCCGCGCCACGGTAGAGGAAGTTCTCCAGCACCCGCTGCCCGAACGTCGAGTGCATCACCTCGGGGTGCCACTGCACGCCATAGAGCTGTCGCTCGTCGTCCTCGATCGCGGCGACCGGCGCGCCGGCCGTGGCCGCCGTGACGGTCATGCCGGCCGGCGCCTCGGTGACGGAGTCGCCGTGGCTCATCCACACCGACTGCTCGTCGGGCTGGCCGTTGAACAGCGTCGACGACGTGTCGGAGACGTTCGCGGGCGTCGCGCCGTACTCCCCGAGCCCGGTGTGCGCGACCGTGCCGCCGAGCGCCTGCGACATCGCCTGGAAGCCGTAGCACATGCCGAACACCGGGACCCCGGCCTCGAGGACGGCCGGGTCGAGCGCCGGGGCACCCTCGGCGTAGACCGACGACGGTCCGCCGGAGAGCACGATCGCGGCCGGGTCCTTGGCCAGCAGCTCCTCGGTGGAGAGGGTGTGCGGCACGACCTCGCTGTAGACCTTGGCCTCGCGCACCCGGCGGGCGATCAGCTGCGCGTACTGGGCGCCGAAGTCGACGACGAGCACCGGCTTGGCCTGCAGGGGCGTGGTCGGCTCCTCCGAGCGCTCGGCGCCGGGGGCCTCCACCCGGTCGTCATCCTGGGCCTGGGTCACCACGTCGGCGGCTGCGGGGTCGCTCACGCGCACAGGTTACCGGCGCGCAGCAGCGAGCCGCGCCTCGGTCTCACCCGCGACCCTGCGCTCCGCCCAGAACGACAGGAACGGCACGACACCGGCCAGCATGACCAGCACCATGCGACCCAGCGACCAGCCCACCTTGAACCCGAGGTTCGCGGTCGCGACCAGGTAGACGATGTAGATGAACCCGTGCGGCTGCGGCCACCAGTCCAGCGCGTGGTTGTCGAACCCGTAGCGCAGGACCATCTCGAGCACCAGCACGAGCAGCCCCACGCCGACCACGAACGCCATCACCTTGAAGAAGCCGAGCGCCTTCCGGGCCGCCTCGGGGTCCTTGATCTCAGTCGCCTGTGTCGTCACGGACCGCATCCTCTCGCACCATCCTGAACCACATGAACGCGGCAAAGCCGCCGAAGATCCACCACTGCAGCGCGTATGCCGCGTTGCGCCACTTCAGCCCGCCCGTCACCTCGGGCGGCGGCACCCGTTCGACCCCCGCCGGGGCAGGGATCCCGACCCCGGCGCCGGTCCGCTCCGTCTGGGCGAAGACGAACGCGTTGTAGAGCTCGCCCGGCCACTCGTTGACCAGCGTCGAGAAGTCGATCGAGCCCCGCGCCTCCTGCGGCCAGGCCGGGAGTCCGGCCGGCGGGTCGGCCGGCGACTCCCCCGGGGCGAGCGTGCCGTCGACGGACACCGGCCCCGACGGGGGCTCGACCGGAGTGGTCGGGTCGAGCACGAACCCCCGCACGACGGCGAGCCGCGCTCCCGACTCGGTGACGTCGAGCGGCGTGACGACCCAGTAGCCGGTGCGGCCGTCCAGACGTCGCGGGCCGACGAGGAACTGGTCGGCCGCGGCATACCTCCCGATCGCGGTGACGGCCCGGTTCGACTGGTCGTTCGGAAACGCCTGGTGCGGCCTGATGACGGTGTCGACGAGGGCGGGGCGCGCCTCGTGCGCCTTGCGCAGCGCGTCGGCCAGGCCCTTGTCCTGGGCGACGTGGAGCTGCCAGAGGCCGAGCTGGCCGCAGGCCGCCATGATCACGAGCAGGAGTGCGAACAGGCCGAGCCACCGGGGCTTGAGGGCGGTTCGCAGCACCCGGTCAGGCTACGGGAAGCCTCGAGTCGTCGAAGACGAGGATGCTCCCGCCGTAGCAGGCGACCCACACCATCTTCCTGGTCGGCTCGTAGGTGATGCCGATCGGGTGGTAGTCGGTCTTCACCTCGTCGACCACCTCGAGGTCGCTGGTGCGCAGCTTGGTCACCGTCGACGACTCGTAGTTGACCGAGTAGATGGCGGCACCGTCGGGCGAGATCGCCATGGACCGCGGCTGGCTGCCGGTGCGGACCCACTTGAGGACCTTGCCGGTGCTGCGCTCGAGCTTGCTCACCGTGCCGTCACCGTTGTTCGTGACGTAGAGGTACCTGCCGTCGGGGCTCTCGACGATGTGCCTCGGGCCGTCCCCGGTCTGGGCGTAGGCGTGCACCGCGCGGCCCCGGAGGTCGACGCGGACCACCCGGTCGGAGCCCATCAGCGCGACGTAGGCGGTGCGGCTGTCCGGCGAGACGGCGACACCACGGGGGTACTTGCCCCCCAACGGGATCCGCGCCGTCTCCCGGCCCGAGGAGGCATCGATGATCGACAGGTCCCACGAGCACCAGTTGGTCACGAGCACGGTCTTGCCGTCAGGTGTCACGGCCACGTACTTCGGCACGGAGCCGACGGCGACCACCTTGTCGATCGCGTACGTCCTCGTGTCGATCCGGTAGACCGTGCTCGGCGAGGTGCCGTCGCCCTTGGTGCAGGTGTCGAGCCCCTCGGGCCCGTAGCCCTTGCCGTACATCGAGTAGTTCGAGACCCACGCGTAGCGGCCGTCGGGGGTGAAGGCCACCTCGACCGGTGACCCCTTCGAGGTGCCGGGGTGGCCCTTCACGCCGAACTCCGAGAGGTCGACCGAGTCGTCGATCGACTGCAGCCGGGCACCGTCCGCGCGAAAAGCCACGACGCTGTGCGTGTACATCATGTTCTGGGCGAAGACGAGACCCTGCTTGCTGGCCACCACCGACTTCGGGGTGAGTCCGCCGGTCAGCCTCAGCACCCGCACCATCGCCGTCTTCGCCGAGGGACCGGGGTCGCCCTGCGGCTCGACCGGGCTGGGCTTCGGCACGGGGATGCCGGGTCGCGACACGGCCGCCTTCACGGGCGTGGGCCGGGGTGCGGCGGCCTCGGCGGAGCCACCCGACAGGACGCCGACCAGCCGGCTGACACCCAGCACGCTCAGCGCGACGAAGGCGACGACGACCAGCAGCGCGACGCGCCTGCGGCGCACGTAGACGGCCTCGTTGCGCACCACCATCGCCACCCACCCCTTCCCGCCACGCCCTTCACCCGCACGGTATGCCGGGTCCGTGCGACCACCCCGAAGGCTCACCGCGCACGGGTGAAAATCGGTGTCGGGCTGTCGTGCCCACGGCATACCGTGGTGCCTCTGATGCAGACGATCCCGTTCCCCGACCCCGGCCGACCCGACACCCGCAGCACGGCGCGGTTCATGCTCTGGGTCGGGCGGCAACAGTGGCGCACCCAGGTGCTCGGGATGCTGGCGGGGATGGCGTGGATGCTGGCCATCGCGCTGGTGCCCGCCGCGGTCGGCAAGGGCGTCGACGACGGCATCGTGCCCGGCGACCTCGGCGGCCTGCTCCGGTGGGCCCTGGTCCTGATCGGGCTCGGCGCGGTCTGTGCGGTGACGGCCGCGATCCGGCACTACTTCGCCGTCTACAACTGGCTGTTCGCGTCCTACCGTGGCGCCCAGCTCACTGCCCAGGGGGCGGAGCGGGCCGGACCCGCGCTGACCCGCACCATGCCCTCGGGCGAGGTCGTGGCGGTCTTCGCCAACGACGTGATGCGGCTCGGCGGTCTCTACGACGTGATGGGCCGGTTCTCCGGCGCCGTCGTCAGCTATGCCGTCGTCGGGGCGATCCTGCTCGCCGCGTCGCCCGCGCTCGGGTGGCTGGTGCTGCTCGGCGGTCCGGTGATGCTGGCCAGCCTGAGCCTCATCGTCCGGCCGCTGCAGCGTCGCCAGGCCCGCCAGCGTGAGGAGGCCGGTCGCCTGACCACCCTCGGCGCCGACACCGTCGCCGGCCTGCGGGTGCTGCGTGGGATCGGCGGCGAGCAGACCTTCCTGCGCCGCTACGAGCAGCAGTCGAGCCGGGTGCGCGAGCGCGGGTTCCAGGTCGCCGGCATCCAGGCGGCGCTCGACTCCGCCGAGGTGCTGATCCCCGGCATCTTCGTCGTGCTGGTCACCTGGCTCGGCGCGCGTGAGGCGGTCACCGGCGAGATCACGGCCGGTCAGCTGGTGGCGTTCTACGGCTACACGGCGTTCCTCACGATGCCGTTGCAGACCGCCATCGAGGTGGTCGACCGCGGCATCCGCGCCCAGATCGCGGCGGGCAAGATGCTCCGCGTGATGGCGGTCCAGCCCGACCACGACGCCGCCCGCGCCTCGACCGCACCGGTCCCGGCGGACGACGCCGACCTCGTCGACCCGCTGTCCGGCACCGTGGTCCGTGGGGGACGGCTCACCGCGATCGTCTCCGCGCGGCCCGAGGAGTCCGCCGCCGTGGCCGACCGCCTCGGCCGACACGGACCCGGCCCGCACCAGACGACGTGGGGCGGCACCCGGCTCGATGACCTCGCGATCAACGACGTGCGTCGGCATATCGTGGTCAGCGAGCCCGACCCGCGGCTGTTCACCGGCGTGCTCCGCGACCAGCTCCGCGGTGCTGATGTCGGCGAGACTCAGGACGGTACCGGCGACCGTGCGGTGATGGCCGCGCTCACCACCGCGAGCGCCCTCGATGTCCTCGACGCCGTCGCCGACGGCCTCGACGGCACCGTCGAGGAGCGCGGGCGGTCCTACTCGGGTGGCCAGCGCCAGCGGCTCGCGCTGTCGCGGGCCCTGCTCACCGACGCCCCCGTGCTGGTGCTGGTCGAGCCGACCAGCGCGGTCGACGCCCACACCGAGGCCCGGGTCGCCGAGCGACTGGCCGAGCACCGCCGCGGACGCACCACGGTGGTCACCACCGTCAGCCCACTCCTGCTCGGCCAGGCCGACGAGGTCGTCGTCCTCGAGGACGGCCTGGCCACCCTGACCGGCACGCACCGCGAGCTGCTGGACCACCCGGCATACCGACACATCGTGATCCGCGGAGAGGAGGACGACCAGTGATCACCGACCACGCCCGCCGCACCCTGCCCATCGCCGACATGCGCGGCGTCTGGGAGCACACCCGCGGGCTCGCGCGCGAGCACCGCGGACTGGTGACACGGGTGCTCGGGCTGCACGCGTTCGCGGCCCTCGCGGCGCTGGCCGCCCCGTGGCTGGTCGGTCGGCTCGTCGACGTCGTCAGCGGGAGCCACGGCGACACCGGCACCGTCGACAAGATCGCCGTCGGGCTCGCGGTCGCGGTGCTCACCCAGACCGGACTGACCTGGGCGGCGCGGCGCTCGTCCTTCATCCTCGGCGAGACCGTCTTCGCGCAGCTGCGCGAGCAGTTCGTCGGGCGGGCGGTCAACCTGCCACTGTCGACCGTCGAACGCGCCGGCACCGGCGACCTGGTCGCGCGCACCACCAACGACGTCGAGGCGCTGTCGCACGTGGTGCGGTTCGGCATCCCGTCGCTGTTCGTCGCGTCGATGACGGTGCTGATGACGACCGTCGCGGCGTTGTTCACCTCGCCCCTGGCGACGCTGCCCATCCTGCTCGGGCTGCCGTTCTACTGGTTCTCCACCCGGCGCTACCTGCGGCACGCCTCCGACGGCTACCTCTGGGAGCGGGCCACCTACGCCCAGCTCAACGGCGTCATCGCCGAGACGGTCGACGGGGCACGCACCATCGACGCACTGTCCCTGACCGAGGTGCGTCGGGCCCGGTTCCACGAGGCGTTGCGCGAGTGCTTCCAGGCCGAGCGCTACACGCTGAGCCTGCGGCTGCACTGGTTCCCGTCGGTGGTGTTCGGCTACTACGTGCCGACCGCCGGTGCCGTGCTGTGGGGCGGCTGGCTGGCGATCAACGGCCACATCAGCGCCGGCGCGGCCACCGCCGTCACCCTCTACATCCACCAGATGACCAACCCGCTCGACGAGGTGCTCGGCTGGCTCGACGAGATCCAGGTCGGCGCGACCTCCCTGGCCCGGGTGATCGGCGTCGGCGACGTGCCGCCCGACCGGGTCAGCACCGGCGAGGAGCCGGCCGGTTCCGACCTGACCGTCGACGACGTCCGCTACGCCTACCGCCAGGGACACGACGTGCTGCGGGGTGTCTCGCTCGACCTGCGGCCCGGTGAGCGGCTTGCCATCGTCGGCCCCTCCGGCGCCGGCAAGTCGACCCTCGGACGGCTGATGGCCGGCATCGACGGACCCCGCGAGGGCAGTGTGGAGGTCGGCGGTGTGCCGCTCGTCGACCTCACGCTGGGCCAGCTGCGCGGTGAGGTCGCGCTCGTCACCCAGGAGCACCACGTCTTCGTGGGCACCCTGGCCGACAACCTCCTGCTGGCCCGGCCGGGCGCGACCCGCGACGAGCTCGACGCGGCACTGCGGGCGGTCGACGCGCACGAGTGGGCGGCCGGCCTGCCCGAGGGACTCGACACCCAGGTCGGCAGTGGCGGACACGTCCTCAGCGAGGCCCAGTCACAACAGGTCGCGCTCGCCCGGCTGGTGCTCGCCGACCCGCACACCCTGGTGCTCGACGAGGCGACCTCGCTGCTCGACCCGCGCGCCGCCCGGCACCTCGAGCGGTCCCTGGCGGCGGTCGTCGAGGGCCGCACCGTCGTCGCGATCGCCCACCGGCTGCACACCGCCCACGACGCCGACCGGGTGGCCGTGGTCGAGGACGGGGTGGTCAGCGAGATCGGCACGCACGACGAGCTGGTCGCCGCCGACGGCCCCTACGCCGCGTTGTGGGCCTCCTGGCGCGACCAGCCCGCCGCAGCCACCGGCGTCTCGGGTGGGGGCCCCGGCGGCCACTCCGAACCCACCGCCGAGTCCTGACGGACGAGAGTGCGGCCCGCGGACTGCTCCGGGAGGTCGCCCCGAAAGTTTCGAGACCTGCCGTAACCCCCGCTCATCGCCGTCGTTGTCTGGGTGGTGTGGCTGGAGACCCACCCCCCGGCTCGTCTCCAGCCACACCACTCAAGACGGTGGTCGACGCAGCGCAGGGGCGTGCGTCGCCCACCGTCTTTCTCAGATGGTGGCGCTCTCGTGGGTGTAGCGGGTCACGGCGGGGCGGGCGGCCTTGACGGCGTCGAGCCGCTGGTAGGCCGTGCCTTGCGCGGGGCGCGGGTCGGCCTCGCCCCTGTTGGGCCACAGCGACATCGCCCGCTCGGCCTGGGCGGTGATGGTCAGCGACGGGTTGACGCCGAGGTTCGCCGAGACGGCCGACCCGTCCACGACGTGCAGGTCGGGATACCCCCACACCCGCTGGTAGCCGTCGACCACACCACGCTCCGGGCTCGACCCGATCGCGACCCCGCCGAGGAAGTGCGCGGTGAGCGGGATGTTCGCGATCTCGCCGACGCTGCTGCCGGCGAAGGCCCGCAACCCGGTCGCCTGGCTCAGCCGCAGTGCGAGCGCCTGCATCGCCTGCTGTCCGGCGGGGATGTAGGTGGGGTTCGGCTCCCCGTGTCCCTGCCGCGAGGTCAGCCCACGCCCGCCGAACAGCCCGCTGGTGCCGTTGACGTGCAGCGAGTTGTCGCGCGACTGCATCACCAGCCCGATCACGGTCCGCTCGCTCCACCGGTAGGTGGACAGCGAGCGCGCGAACACCACCGGGTGCCTGACCACCTCGACGACGAACTGCAGCGGCCGCGGGAGCTCACCGCCCGGCACGAGGATGGTGGCCAGCAGCCCCATGGCGTTGGAGCCGGGTCCGTAGCGGCAGTTCTCGACGTGCGTGTCTGCGTCGGGATGGAACGACGACGTGATCGCGACGCCGCGCGACAGGTCCTGACCGGGCTTGACCTTCTCCATCATCACGCCGTTGACGGCCTCGGAGTTGGTGCGGGTCAGGTGCCCTAGCCGAGCGGACAGCCGCGGCAGCACGCCGGTCTGGCGCATCGCGTGGAGCAGCTTCTGGGTGCCCCACGTCCCCGCCGCGAACACCACCTGGTCCGCGGTGACGGTATGCCGTGCGCGCCGGAACCACGCGCCGGTCGCCTCGTGCGTCACGGCATACCCGCCCAGCCGGCGCGGGGCGACGCGGACGACGGTGCGCAGCGGCTCGATGGTGACGCCGAGGCCCTCGGCGAGCGCGAGGTAGTTCTTGACGAGGGTGTTCTTGGCGCCGACCCGGCAACCGACCATGCAGTTGCCGCACTGCGTGCAGCCGGTGCGGTCGGGCCCCGCACCACCGAAGTAGGGGTCTGGCACGCGCTTGCCGGGCATGCCGTAGAACACGCCGGTCGGGGTCTTGCGGAAGGTGTCGCCGACGCCGAGGTCCGCCGCGGTCTGGCGCATGACCTCCTCGACGACGCCCTCGCACGGGTTGGTCACGACACCGAGCATCGTCGAGGCGGTGTCGTAGTGCGGCGCGAGCTCGGACTGCCAGTCGGTGAGGTCGGCCCACTGCCGGTCGGCGAAGAACGCGGCCGGCGGCACGTAGAGGGTGTTGGCGTAGTTGAGCGAACCGCCACCGACCCCCGCGCCGGCCAGGATCATGACGTCGGGCAGGCGGTGCACCCGTTGCACGCCGAAGCACTTCAGCCTGGGCGCCCAGAGGTAGCGGCGCAGGTCCCACGACGTCTTGGCGAAGTCCTCGTCACGGAACCGGCGCCCCGACTCGACCACGTGCACGCGGTAGCCCTTCTCGGCGAGGCGCAGCGCGGTGACCGAGCCACCGAACCCCGACCCGACGACCAGGACGTCGTAGTGGTCGCCGCCTCCCGTCACGCGCGCCCCACTGCCTTGAGGACGCGCAGCGCCGCCGTCATCACCCGGGCGTAGGTCTCCTCACCCATCCCGGCGACGGGGGCGATCGGCAGGAGGTACTGGGCGGTGACGTTCTGCGACTCGGTGTACTTCAGGATGCCCTCGCTGCCGTGCCGCCGACCGACCCCCGACTGCTTCATCCCACCCATCGGGGACGCGACGCTCCCCCAGGCCGCGGCATACCCCTCGTTGACGTTGACGGTGCCGGCGTGGATCGCCGTGGCGATGCGGCGTCCGCGGCCGACGTCGCGGGTGTAAACGGCGGCGTTGAGGCCGTAGTCGGTGTCGTTGGCGAAGCGGATCGCCTCCTCGTCGCTGTGCACGCGGTAGATCGCGACGACCGGGCCGAAGGTCTCCTCGTCACGCAGTGCCATGGCGGCGGTGACACCGTCGAGGACGGTCGGCTCGTAGAAGTAGGGCCCGACATCGGGGCGGGCGCGTCCGCCGGTGAGCACCCGGGCACCCTTGGCCCGGGCGTCCTCGACGTGCGCCGAGACCCGCTCGAGCTGCTGGGCGGAGACCAGCGACCCCATGTCGGTGCCATAGGCCAGCTCCCGCCCCAGCGACATCTGCCCGACGGCGGCCACGAACCGCCGCGTGAACTCGTCGGCGACGGCCCCGTGCACCAGCAGCCGCTCGATCGAGATGCACAGCTGACCGGCCGACGAGAAGCAGGCCCGCACCGCGCCCTCGACCGCCTTGCCGAGGTCGGCGTCATCGGCGACGTACATCGAGTTCTTCCCGCCGAGCTCGAGCGAGTAGCCGACCAGCCGCCCGGCGACCGAGCCGGCCACCCGCCGACCGGTGTCGGTCGAGCCGGTGTAGCAGACGTAGTCGCTCAGGTCGACGACCGCCTGCCCGACCGTGGGCCCGTCACCGAGCACCACCTGCAGCACCGACTCGGGCAGACCCGCCTCGGTGAGCAGCTGGACCGCCTGCAGCGCGGTGAGGGAGGCCTGCAGGTCGGGTCGCAGGACGACGGCGTTGCCCGCCATGAGCGCCGGGATGGCGTCGGTGATCGCGAGTGACAGGGGGTAGTTCCACGGGCTGACGATGCCCACCACCCCGCGCGGGTGGTGGTGGACGGTGCTCTGGGTGAGCACCGGGAAGAGCCCTGCGCGGCGCCGCGGACGCAGGTATGCCGCCGCGGCGCGGGCATAGTGCCGCGCCACGATCGCGACGTCGGCGACCTCCTCGAACGCCTGGCGCCGGGTCTTGCCGGACTCCAGCTGCACGATGTCGAGCAGCTCGACCTGCCGCTCGAGGACGAGGTCGTGGTAGCGCAGGAAGATCCGCTCGCGCAGCTCCATCGGCGTCCGGGCCCAGGCGCGCTGGGCAGCACGGGCCGAGTCGACGGCGACGGCGACGTCCTCGCGGGTCGACACCGGCAGCGACGCGAGTGGGGCGCCGGTCAGCGGCGTGTGGCTGACGTGGTGCTCGGCCCGGGGGGCCGACACGACGCGCCGGGCGAGCCGGCGGACGAGCGCCGGGTCGACGGCATACGTGGCGGTGGGGTCGGTCTCGGGGTCGGCGACGACGTCGTGGGCCATGCTCGCAGCCTAAGCGCGGCGGCCTCTCCTTACCAGCAGTAAGTTCGCGACCTTCCCCACACCTCAGCTGCGCTGGTAGGGGGCGACCACGACCTCGACCCGCTGGAACTCCTTGAGGTCGGAGTAGCCGGTCGTGGCCATCGCTCGACGCAGCGCGCCGATCAGGTTGCTCTTGCCGTCGGCGGTGCGTCCCGGGCCGAACAGGATCTGCTCGAGCGGCGCCAGCGCCCCGACCTCGACCCGCTCACCACGCGGCAGCTCGGGGTGGTGCGACTCCGAGCCCCAGTGCAGCCCACGACCGGGCGCCTCGGTGGCCCGTGCGAGCGCAGCGCCGAGCATGACGGCGTCGGCGCCGCAGGCAACCGCCTTGACGATGTCACCGCTGTCACCCATGCCGCCGTCGGCGATGACGTGCACGTAGCGGCCCCCGGACTCGTCGAGGTAGTCGCGCCGGGCCGCGGCGACGTCGGCGATCGCGCTGGCCATCGGCGCGTGGATGCCGAGCGTGCGCCGGGTGGTGTGCGCCGCTCCTCCGCCGAAGCCGACCAGCACCCCTGCCGCTCCGGTGCGCATCAGGTGCAGCGCAGCCGTGTATGACGCGGCGCCACCCACGATGACGGGCACGTCCAGCTCGTAGATGAAGCGCTTGAGGTTGAGCGGCTCGGCCCGACCGGACACGTGCTCGGCGCTGACCGTGGTGCCACGGATGACGAACAGGTCGACCCCGGCGTCGACGACGGTCTTCCAGAACTGCTGGGTGCGCTGCGGGCTGAGCGCGCCCGCCACGGTCACGCCGGCCTCCCTGATCTCTCGCAGGCGCGAGGTGATCAGCTCGGGCTGGATCTCGGCCGCGTAGATCTCCTGCATCCGGGCGGTCGCGAGGGCCGGATCCAGCGTGGCGATCTCGGCGAGCAGCGGGGTGGGGTCCTCGTAGCGGGTCCAGAGTCCCTCGAGGTCGAGGACCGGCAGCCCACCCAGGCGGCCGAGGGCGATCGCGGAGTCGGGCGACACGACCGAGTCCATCGGGGCGGCGATCACCGGGATGTCGAAGTGGTAGGCGTCGATCTGCCAGCCCACGGACACGTCCTCGGGGTCGCGGGTGCGGCGCGAGGGCACCACGGCGATGTCGTCGAAGGAGTATGCCCGGCGGCCGCGCTTGCCTCGGCCGATCTCGATCTCAGTCACCGCGCAAGGCTATCGGCAGCCGACGGGTGCTCGGTCGCGCGTGCCCGTCCGAGCCAGAGGCGACGTCCCGTCGCCGGGTGAGGGGGGCGACCGGCGACGGGACGTCCTTGGATCGTCGCGACCGACCATGGTCCGTCAGCGACGACGTTCTGGGGCTCCCCTGCTGGACGAGATCTCGTCCGTTGCCCAACCCTAGGTGGCCGGTCCGCAGTGCGTATCACCCAGATTGCGTATGCCGCTCTGGACACCTCCCAGACGGGGCCGAGGACGCACCCGGCCGCCGGCCACCCGGCATACCGGGGCCGCTGTGCCGGCCCGACGGACGCGGTCAGCGACCGCTGTAGTTGGGCGCCTCGACGGTCATCTGGATGTCGTGCGGGTGGCTCTCCTTGAGCCCCGCCGACGTGATCCGCACGAACTGTCCACGGGCCTGGAGCTCGGGCACGGTGTGCGCCCCGACGTAGAACATCGACTGGTGCAGGCCGCCGACGAGCTGGTGGACGACGTTGCCGAGGGGGCCGCGGTAGGCCACCTGCCCCTCGATGCCCTCGGGCACGATCTTGTCGTCGCTGGAGACGTCGGCCTGGAAGTAGCGGTCCTTGGAGAACGACTTCTTGCCGCGCGAGGCCATCGCGCCGAGCGAGCCCATGCCGCGGTAGGACTTGAACTGCTTGCCGTTGACGAAGATCAGGTCACCGGGCGACTCCTCGCAGCCGGCGAGCAGCGAACCCAGCATCACGGTGTCGGCGCCGGCGACGAGCGCCTTGGCGATGTCGCCGGAGTACTGGAGGCCGCCGTCGCCGATGACCGGCACCCCGGCCGGGCGGCAGGCGAGCGACGCGTCGTGGATCGCCGTCACCTGCGGCACGCCGACGCCGGCCACCACACGGGTGGTGCAGATCGAGCCCGGGCCGACCCCGACCTTGACGGCGTCGACCCCTGCGTCGACCAGCGCCTGCGCACCCGGGCGGGTGGCGACGTTGCCGCCGATGACCTGGACGTGGCGGGTGGCCGGGTCGGACTTGAGCCGGCGCACCATGTCGAGGAGCAGCCGGGCGTGGCCGTTCGCGGTGTCGGCGACCAGGACGTCGACCCCGGCGTCGACCAGGGTGGTCGCGCGCTCCCAGGCGTCACCGAAGAAGCCGATCGCCGCACCGACGAGCAGGCGACCGTGGTCGTCCTTGCTCGCGTGCGGGAACTGCTCGGACTTCACGAAGTCCTTGACGGTGATCAGCCCGGCGAGGCGACCCTCGTCGTCGACCAGCGGCAGCCGCTCACGCTTGTGCTGGCGCAGCAGCGCGGTCGCGTCCTCCCGCGAGATGCCGACCCGACCGGCGACCAGCGGCATCGGCGTCATCACGTCACTCACCCGGGTGGTGGCCCACTCGGCGACGGGCGTGAAGCGCAGGTCGCGGTTGGTGATCATGCCGAGCAGGTGGTTGCCCGGGTCGACGACCGGCAGGCCGGAGACGCGGTACTCACCGCAGCGGCGGTCGAGCTCCTCGAGCGTGGCGTCGGGACCGATCGTGACCGGGTTGCTGATCATGCCGGTCTGGGTGCGCTTGACGAGGTCGACCTGGTAGGCCTGGTCGTCGATCGACAGGTTGCGGTGCAGGATGCCGAGGCCGCCCTGGCGGGCCATCGCGATCGCCATCCGCGACTCGGTGACGGTGTCCATCGCCGCCGAGACGAGCGGGATGCGCAAGGAGATCTCGCGGGTGAGCCGCGCGGTGGTGTCGACCTCGGACGGGATCACGTCGGTCTCGCCGGGCAGGAGCAGGACGTCGTCGTAGGTGAGGCCGAGCTTGCCGAAGGGGTCGTGCGGCTCGACCTCCGGGGAGGGGGCGGGTGCCGGAGCGCCTGCGGTGGCATCGGCAGGAGCGGGCTCCTGCAGGCGGTGACGGTCGGAGAGGTCAACACCAAGGCTCATTGCCCAATCGTAACGGCCCGTCCGGGCCGGGTCGGACCGGCCCGCGCGGCGCTGGTCACGGCCAGTTACGGCGAGTCATGTCCAAGCCTTGTCCACCATCTGGGACGGCTGTCGTTCGTGTGAACGCCCTTGAACAAGTCCTTACGTTCCGGCCCTGTTTCCGCAGGTCACACAGCGATAGCGTCCGAGACGTGCGGCAAGGCGCCGCGGGGAGAAGAGGACGACATGGCTGAGTTGTCACGGCTTCCGGGACCTGTTGCCGACCTGTGGAACTGGCAGCTCGAAGGCTCCTGTCGACAGTTCAACCCCGAGGTCTTCTTCCACCCGGAGGGAGAGCGTGGCCCGGCCCGTCGGTCGCGAGACTCGCAGGCCAAGGAGGTCTGCCTCTCCTGCCCCGTCCTCAAGCAGTGCCGTGAGCACGCGCTCCGGGTGCGCGAGCCCTACGGCGTGTGGGGCGCGATGACCGAGGACGAGCGCGAGCAGCACTACGCCGGCCACACCGTGCCCGCCGCCAGCTGACCGGCGACCTACACTCGGCTGCGTGAGCAGCCCCGCAGCGCCCCTCGAGGTCCCGATCCGCGACGAGTCCATCCGGCTCGGCCAGCTGCTCAAGCTGGCGGGGGTGGTCGACGACGGCGCCATGGCCCGGTCGGTGATCGAGCTCGGTGAGGTCACCGTCGACGGTGCCGTCGAGACCCGCCGCGGTGCGCAGGTGCGCCCCGGCCAGGTCGTGACGTATGGCGGTCAGTCGCTGACCGTGGTCAGCGACACCTGACCCTCGCCGTCGCCTACTCATGCAAAAGGCGAGTTAGCGCCGCCGTCGCTAACTCATGCAAAAGGCGAGTTAGCGCCGCCGTCGCTAACTCATGCAAAAGGCGAGTTGGCGCCGCTTTCGTCGCCCACTCATGCACAAGGCGAGTTAGCGCCGCCGTCGCCCACTCATGCACAAGGCGAGTTTGCGCCGCCGTCGCCCACTCATGCACAAGGCGAGTTAGCGCCGCTGCCGCCGCCCGTCGGTCACCTCACGGGAAGCGGTCCAGCGGACCGGTGATGGCGTCGACGGCCGGTGGGTCGAGGACGATCGTGATGTGCCGCTGGCCGTTCACGTGGAAGTGCGGGAGGCACTGGGGCGACGACGTGAGCCACACCCGCTGCCCTGCCGTGGTGACTGCTCGCAGGACGTAGGTGAGCGGCAGGTGCGCCTCGGCGTTGCACCCGGGGTCCAGGGCCGCGGTCGTCCCGGTGCGGGCCAGGCTGGCATTCAGCAGCGCGAGGTCTCGCTCACCGAACGGGCCCCGTCGCGGGTACAGCATCGTGGGCACGGTGTCCGAGGTGACCGCGAGCGGGTCGATGGCCGGGTAGGTGCACGACGACGCGGACGCGAGCACCGTCCCCTTCGGCAGCTCGACCGGGTTGGAGTCGGGGTCGTGCAGCGCGGACGGGCAGGTCGGGTAGTCGTCGAGGGGTGGCAGGGCGGCGGACCAGTCGGCGGACTGCTCGGCCAGGCCGACGTAGTAGGAGTCGAGGAACACCCAGCCGTCGCAGAGCAGATCGGTGTTGAGGTAGGTCCTGGCCTGTCCCTGCCGGTCACGGACGCTCACGGTGAACGCCGGACCATGCGGCCGGTCCCCGCACTTCTTGGCGTCCGGGTCACTCGCGAGCCGCCAGTTGAGGAGGTCGAGGGTGGCCGGGCGAACGACCGCTTCGTCGGGCGGCAGCGAGCCCGGCCAGACCGAGTCGCCTCCGACCAGGGCACAGACGAGCACCGCGTCGGCCCGCTCGCTGAGCGGCGAGGCGGGAACGCCGCCCAGCGGGCTGATCGTCGACTGGAGCTCGGGGCACGGGTTGATCGGCCGGCTCTGGCTCGGTGACGGCACCGCCGGCTCGGCCGCGCGGTTGCGGAACACCCCCGAGGCGCCGACGCCGACCACCGCGACGACAACGGCGGCGCCGGTCGCCACGGCCGCTCGGCGCAGCCGCCGGGTGCTGATGGCTTGCCGCCGGGCCGCGACCGCCAGGTCCGAGGTGTCGAACTGTTCCGGGACCGCGGCGTGCATCGCGTCCCTCAACCGGGTCTCGAGGTCAGTCATGACGGGCCCCCTCGTCGACGAGCAGAAGTGGACTGTGGCGCAAGGTGGCGAACGCCCGCGCGCACTGGCTCTTGATGGTGCCGACGCTGCACCCCAGGAGCTCGGCGGCCTGTGCCTCCGTGAGGTCCTCGAAGTAGCGCAGCACCACGGCGGCGCGCTGGCCGCGGGGAAGGGTGGCGAGCGCGACCAGCAGGTCGCGTCGCAGCTCGGTGACGTCCTCAGGGGCGGGGCCGGCGGCGTTCGTGGGCTCCGGCAGGACCTCGGTGGGGTACTCGGCGTTCCACCGCCGACGCCACCAGGCGAAGTAGGTCGTCAGCATCACCTTGCGGACGTAGGCGTCGGGTCGGCCGTCGCTGTCGCGGGCGACCCGTGACCAGTGCGGCCACACCTTCGCGAGCGCGGTCTGGACGAGGTCCTCGGCCCTCTGGTGGTCGCCGGTCAGCAGCCACGCGGTGCGCAGGAGGTCATGGCCTCGGGCTGCGACGTAGTCGTCGAAGCCGGGCGGTACCGCGGCTCGTTCCATCACGACCACCTCGTCCCGGCTCGGCCTCGTCTTCACACTTGTCAGAAGCGGCCGGGCGCCCTCTCAGGTTGTCAGCCACGGTCGACTTTCGCCTCCACCGTCGCGAACTCGTCCGGCGCCTGAGGTCTGGGAAGGGAGGCGCGACGCGGGGCCGGTTGGCTACCGGGCGACGAGGAGGCTGCGCAGCATGTCACCGGTCTGGTCGCTGAGCGCCCAGGTGTCCCGTGGGCGCCAGTCGACCGAGAGGCTGTCGGGGCAGCTGCCGCTCAGCTCGACCAACCGGCCCTCGAAGGTGCGCGCCTCCACGACGAACAGCGCGCCGCTGGCCGGACACACCGTGGCGGTCTGGGCGCGCGAACCGGACCGTCTCAGGTCGGCGTTCAGCTGGTCGAGCTGCGGCGAGCCCATCACGTTGGCGCGGACCGGGCGGAACTTCGGCAGCTCGCCCGGCACCGGCCTGGGGTGCAGGCACGCCGTGGCTGCCTCGAGGACGGTCCCCCGCGGCAGGCTCGGGCGCGCCGAGCCGGACGCGTCGGTGGTGCGACCCAGCACCGACGGGCAGCCGAGGAAGATGTCGTCGATGGATCCGGCGGCGCGCTGGTCCAACACGCCTTGTTCGGCCAGCGCCGTGTAGTAGCTGGCCAGAGCCGGCCAGCCGTTGCAGGCCAGACCTTCGTTCGCGTAGGCGCGGACCGTTCCGTCGATGCCCTGGAGCAGCAGCCGGAACGCCGGCCCGGTGGGCAGGGCGGGACACTCGGCGCCAGCCGTTCGGGGCGCCAGCACGAGTGCGTCGACGGCGAGCGGGGCACTCACCGGTGCGTCCGGCGGCAGGAACCCCGACCACACCGAGCCCTCGTCGGTCTGGGCGCACACCAGCACTGCTGCCACGGTCCGGCTCAGCGGCTCAGCGGTGACGGCCGGGGGCACCGGCGTCGCGGCCGAGGTCCGACAGGTCACGGCGGTGGCCGTCGGGGAGGGGACCGGCGTGACCCGGTTCGGTTCTCCGGCTGCCAGCAGCCCGCCGACCGCCACCGCAACAACTAGGGCAACGGCAGCGAATGCCCAGCCGCGCACCCCACGCCAGCGGGCGGCATACGGGCGGGACTGGTCGAGCAAGCCGGCCACGGAAGGATCCGGTGGTGGCAACAGCTCGAGGGCTGAGCGCAGGCTGTCCTCGTCGAGGCCGAGCCGGCCGCCCACCCGGTCGAGCGCGTGCACGCGGTGGCGGTGGGCGGTGGCGACGACGTCGTCGAGAGCGGCCGCCACCTGAGCGTCCGAGAGTCCGTCGAAGGTCCACAGCACCAACGCCACCCGTTCGCGGGGGCCGAGCTCGGACAGGGCGCTGAGCAGGTCCGCGCGCGAGGGCGGGTCGGCCTGGGGAGTCGCCGGGGCGGCACTGCCGGGTCGGCGGTGGTGGTGCCGGAGGTAGCCGGCGACGACCGCGCGCCGCAGCTCCGCGTCGTAGGAGCCGGCGCCGACCTGCGAGAGACGGTGCCACTGCGGCCAGCTTCGGCGCAGCGTCGTCCGGACGAGCTCCTCGGCCGCACGGTCGTCGCCCACCAGCAGCCAGGCCGTCCGCAGCAGGTCGCTGCCCCGCGCGACGACGTACTCGTCGAAGCTGGGAGGTTCGGCGAACCGCTCCGCCATGGTCACCCCACTCTGCGCAACCTGCCTCCCGGCATCGTATGCCGCGGGTGCCGGGCATGCGGAAGGCCCGCCCCCGAGCTGGGGACGGGCCTTCGGCGAGAGGGGTCAGTGGCCGTGGCCGTGACCGTGGCCGCCGGCGGCAGCCTCCGGCTCCTCTTCCTTCTTCTCCACGACGAGCGTGTCGGTGGTGAGCACCATCGACGCGATCGAGGCGGCATTGACCAGGGCCGAGCGGGTGACCTTGACCGGGTCGATGACGCCGGCCTTGATCAGGTCGCCGTACTCGCCGGTCGCGGCGTTGAGGCCGTTGCCCGCGGTGAGCTCGCGCACCTTGGAGACGGCGACGTAGCCCTCCAGTCCGGCGTTCTCGGCGATCCAGCGCAGCGGCTCGGCCGCCGCCTTCTTGACGATCAGCGAACCGGTCGCCTCGTCGCCCTCGAGCACGAGGTCGTCGATGGCGGTGGAGGCGTGGACGAGGGCGGAGCCGCCACCGGCGACGATGCCCTCCTCGATGGCCGCGCGGGTCGCCGAGATGGCGTCCTCGATGCGGTGCTTCTTCTCCTTGAGCTCCACCTCGGTGTGGGCACCCACCTTGATGACGCAGACGCCGCCGGCGAGCTTGGCGAGCCGCTCCTGGAGCTTCTCGCGGTCCCAGTCGGAGTCGGTGCGCTCGATCTCGGCCTTGATCTGGTTGACCCGGCCGGTGACGTCGTCGGAGTTGCCGCCGCCGTCGATGATCGTGGTGGTGTCCTTGGTGACGACGACGCGGCGCGCCTGGCCGAGCACCTCGAGGTCGGCCTGGTCGAGCTTGAGCCCGACCTCCTCGGAGATGACCTGGCCACCGGTGAGGGTCGCCATGTCCTGGAGCATCGCCTTGCGACGGTCACCGAAGCCGGGAGCCTTGACCGCGACGACGTTGAAGGTGCCGCGGATCTTGTTGACCACCAGGGTCGACAGCGCCTCGCCATCGATGTCCTCGGCGATGATCAGCAGAGGCTTGCCGGTCTTGACGACCTTCTCCAGCACCGGCAGGACGTCGGCGATCGCCGAGATCTTGCCCTGGTTGATGAGGATGTAGGCGTCCTCGACCACGGCCTCCATGCGCTCGGCGTCGGAGACGAAGTAGGGCGAGATGTAGCCCTTGTCGAACTGCATGCCCTCGGTGAACTCGAGCTCGGTCGTCGCGGTCGAGGACTCCTCGACGGTGATGACGCCGTCCTTGCCGACCTTGTCGAACGCGTCGGCGATGGTCGAGCCGATCACCTGGTCCTGGGCGGACAGCGACGCGACCTGGGCGATCTCGTCCTTGCCCTCGATCTCGCGGGCGGTCTCGAGCAGCCGCTCCGAGACGGCCTTGACCGCCGCGTCGATGCCGCGCTTCAGGCTGGCCGGGGCGGCCCCTGCGGCGACGTTGCGCAGGCCCTCCTTGACCATGGCCTGGGCGAGCACGGTGGCGGTCGTGGTGCCGTCACCCGCCACGTCGTTGGTCTTGGTGGCGACCTCCTTGGCGAGCTGCGCGCCGAGGTTCTCGTAGGCGTCCTCGAGCTCGATCTCGCGGGCGATGGTCACACCGTCGTTCGTGATCGTGGGAGCGCCCCACTTCTTGTCGATGACGACGTTGCGGCCCTTGGGGCCCAGCGTCACCTTGACCGCGTTGGCGAGCGCGTCAACGCCGCGCTCCAGCGACTTGCGGGCGGAGTCGTTGAACTCCAGCGTCTTAGCCATGAAAGTCCTTCTCTAGCAATGAGTTCAGGGTTTGAAGGCGACATGCCCTGTATGCCGGCCAGCCGGCATACAGGGCATGTCACTCATGCGGTGCGGATGCTCAGCCGACGATGGCGAGGATGTCGCGCGCGGAGAGGATGAGGTACTCCTCGCCGCCGTGCTTGATCTCGGTGCCGCCGTACTTGCTGTAGATCACGCGGTCGCCGACGGTGACGTCGAGCGGGACGCGGTTGCCGTTGTCGTCGATGCGGCCCGGGCCGATCGCAAGGACCTCGCCCTCCTGGGGCTTCTCCTTCGCGGTGTCCGGGATCACGAGGCCGGACGCGGTGGTCTGCTCGGCCTCGACGGACTTGACGACGATGCGGTCTTCGAGCGGCTTGATGGAAACCGACACGGTGAGGACCTCCCCTTCGGGAATGTCGAAAGTTGGACAGTGAGTGGTGATGCGTGTGGTGCTGGGGTGCTGCCGGTCCGGTCGCCGTCGCGGGGGTCGACCGGTTGGCTGCGTTAGCACTCGGCGAACCGGAGTGCCAACGGCAAATCTAGGCTCGTGGTTAGCACTCGGTCAACTCGAGTGCCAGAAGTCTCGCGGGCGTTCGCCGAGGGCGGACGCGCCGGGTCGGGACTGGGTGGTTATCCGGTGGCGCGGACCCCTCGCGACGCGGCAGGGTCGAGCCGTGACCGACACCTCCCCCGCCACCCCACCCGCCGAGGCCGCTGCCCTCCTGCGTGCGTACGACGAACAGCTGCGCCAGGAGGCCGAGGTGCCGTCGGCGATCACGGTGGACCGGCTGGGGCCTCTGGTGCTGGCGACCTACCTCGGCGGGCGTGGCTTCATCACCTACCGCAGCCTCGACACCGAGGACCGACCCGCCGACGAGGCCTTCGTCCGCGACCTGGTCGGGCAGGCGCTCGCGCACTACCAGGCCCTTCCCGAGATCAGCACCGTCGAGTGGAAGACGCGCGGCCACGACCACGCGCCCGGGCTGCACGACGCCCTCGTCGCCCGCGGCTTCACCCCCGACGAGCCAGAGTCGATCATGGTCGGCGAGGCGTCCCTGCTCGCGGTCGAGGTCGAGCTGCCGGACGGCCTCTCCGTCCGCCGGGTCACCGACGAGGACGAGGTGCAGGCCATGACGGCCATGCAGGGCGAGGTGTTCGGGGACTCGCCTGCCCAGCTCGCTGCGATGGCCGAGCAGATCCTGCACCGGCTGCGGACGCGGGACGACATGGAGATGTGGGTGGCCGAGGACCGCGGGCGGATCGTCAGCGCGGGGCGGCTCGAGCCGGTGGCCGGCACCGAGTTCGCCGGGATCTGGGGTGGCGCGACGCTGCCCGAGTACCGGGGTCGTGGCATCTACCGGGCCCTCACGTCGGCCCGGGCCAGGTCTGCGATCGAGCACGGCAAGCGCTACATCAACAGCGACTCGACCGAGTTCTCCCGGCCGATCCTCGAGCGGTCGGGCTTCCTCAAGGTGTCGACGACCACCCCTTACGAGTGGCGACGCGAGAGCTGACGTCCGAGTCGTGTGCCTGAGCGCGCGCCCTGGCCCGCGCTCAGGCACACGACCACGATGGGCACAACCGTTCGGGTGTCTCGGGCGTCTGGGTGGATGAGGGCCCGATCGGGTCCGCGCACGAATCGGGGGGTTCCACAGTGAAGTCGATCCACGCAGTCATCGCCGTCTCCGCCGCCGCCCTGCTGGCCGCCGCGCCGGCCGCGGCGCTCAGCCTGCGCCCGGCGCCGGACCGGGCGGCACCGGGCACCGTCGCGAGTGCCAGCCCCAGCCGGACGGCCCCGGCAGCAGGGGCAATCACCCCCGTCGCCTCCGCGACAGCCGTAACACCCAGCAGGCCTTCGTCAGCGACTCCTCCAGGACAGTCCGCCGCCACGACGGTCCGTCCCTCCGCCGCGACGACCGGTCCCACGGTCGGCAGCCGACCGCGAGCGGTCGTGTCCGAGCTGCCGAAGGCCTCGACAGCCAAGCCCAAGGCCCCCTCGAACGACACCGCCCGCAAGGCCGTCGCTGTCCGCGCGCTCCCGACCACCCTTCGGCTCGACGTCGCGGGCGCGACCCTCGACTCCCTCGAGTCCGGGCTGGCTGCCGACTGCGGCTTCCCGGCCACCGACCGGGCGGTCTGGTACCGGGTCGACGACCCGAGCGGCCTCGGCTTCGTCGTGGACGCCTCGGGTTCGGACCACCGGGTGGGGATCGCGATGCTCGGCGGCGACCCTCGCGACAACGTCCTGATGGGCTGCAGCGGCGGGTCGGTGCTGACGGCGTCCGGCGGCCCCGCCGGACCGTTCTACCTCGCGGCGCTCTCCGACGCGCGGACCGCGACCCACCTCGAGCTGGCCTTCCGAGCGCTTCCGGCGCCCGCCGCCACGGTCACGCTCGACGCCGTCGGCGCGCTCGACGGGGGCGGCGCACGGCTGAGCGGCACCTACTCCTGCACCGGCTCCGGCTCCCCGACCACCGTGACGATCTCCGGGCGGCTGTCCCAGGGCGGGACCCAGGGGATCTCCTCCCCCGTCGACGGGACGTGCGACGGGGCGACCCACGCGTGGAGCCTGCTCGTGACCGGGCCGCAGGCGTTCTCGACCGGCACCGCCCAGGCCGTCGTCACTGCGAGTGCCTGCTCCGGGCCGGGCTGCACCAACAAGACCGCCCAGGGCACCGTCACCCTCTCCTGACGAGGGTCGTGTGCCTGAGCGCGCGCCCTGGCCTGCGCTCAGGCACACGACCGCGACGGCATACGCAACAATGCGCGACATGGACCTGGCCCTGCTGCGACGGCTGACGACCGGCGAGGGCTGGGGACTGCTGCAGTCACTGCCTCCGTATGACGAGGCGGGCGCGCTCGCGCTCCAGCAGCGGCTGCGGGGCGCGGGCTTCGACCCCGAGCTCGTGGCCGCCGCGCTCAACCAGGCTCGGCTCCGCGCGAAGGCCGTCGACAAGTTCGGCGAGTTCGCCCGGGGCATGGTGCTGACCTCCGACGGGCTCGAGCAGGCGACCCGGCTGGCAGTCGCCGCCCAGCACGCGCAGCGGTTCCGGGCGGCGGGCATCCACACGGTGCACGACCTCGGCTGCGGCATCGGCGCCGACGCGATGGCGATGGCCGGGCTCGACCTGCGGGTGCGCGCGATCGACGCCGACGAGCTCACCGCCGGGATCGCCGCCGTCAACTTGCGGCACTGGCCCGACTCGACCGCTCAGCACGGCATGGTCGAGGAGTTCACCGCCCCGTCCGGCGAGGGTGCCCGCGGCGTCGGCGCGTGGCTCGACCCGGCGCGGCGCACGCCCGGGGTGGCCGACGTGACCGGCCGCACCCGGCGCATCTTCAACCTGGCCGAGATCTCGCCCAGCTGGCCCACGGTGCAGGAGGTGGCGCGTGCGCTGCCCGCGACCGGGGCCAAGCTCAGTCCTGCGTTCCCCCACTCCGCCCTACCCGGTGGCGCCGAAGCGCAGTGGACCTCGTGGGAGGGCGATGTCGTGGAGTGCGCGGTCTGGTTCGGGCCCCTGGTGCGGACCGCGGGTCGCAGCGCCGCGGTGCTCCGCGCGCGCGGCCCGGCAGTGGTGGTCACCGAGGCCGACACCGACGGCGACACCCCGGCCCTGGTCAACCTCGCCGAGCTCGGCGGCTGGCTCTACGAGCCCGACAAGGCCCTGCTCAGAGCCGGGCTCGTGGGGGCACTGACCGCCGCCACCGATGGCGCCGAGCTCGATGCCGGGGTCGGCTACGTCGGGTCGAGCCGGTCCGTCGACCTCCCCTATGCGCGCCGGTATGCCGTGGTCGAGGCGATGCCGTTCAACGTCAAGGCCCTGCGCGGCTGGCTCCGCGACCACGGCATCGACCGGCTGACCATCAAGAAGCGCGGGATCAGCGTGGACGCCGACCTGCTGCGCCGTCAGCTCCGCCTGCCGGCCAAGGGCCAGGTCGAGGCGACGGTCGTCCTGACGCGGGTCCGCAGCAACCAGGTCGCCCTCATCGTCAACCCGGCCTGACCCCCGCGGCGGCCCGGCCCACGGACCCCGCAAGTGGAGGCAACCGCAAGCCTCCGGGTGTTACTGGTGCCCGAAACCTCCGGTAGTTGGCCCTTCGCCGTTACCATCTCGTATCCTCGTCGGCGATGTCCTCCCCCTCACCTGTCGCTTCCGGTCGCCATCGCGGAGCGAGTGCCCCCCGTCGAGCCGTGCTGGCTGGGCTCTGGCGACGGCCGAGCCACCGCTCGGCCGTGAAGGGCCTCGGCCTTGCCGCGTCGGCCCTCGGTGTCGCGACCGCGTTCGCGGCCCCGGGTGCAGGTGCCGGCTTCGAGCTGACTGCGGCCGACGTCGCCCAGGCCCCGGTGGTCGCCCGGGCTGAGGCTGTCGCGGGCCCGGCCAAGATCGCCGACTACGGCGTCATCGGGTTCACCGCGAAGGCCGCGCCCAAGGCGAAGAAGGCCACCGACGCTGCCGCGAGCGCCCGCAGCACGACCGGCATCTCCCGCAACACCTCACGCTCCGGCCTGAGCAACGTGGGCGGCATGACCCCCAACGCGATCGCCGTCATCAACGCGGTGAAGGCCGAGTTCCCCGGGTCCGGTCCGTTCGGCGGCTACCGCCCCGGCGACCCGCTCGACCACGGCACCGGCCACGCCGTCGACATCATGTGCGGCACGACCGAGGGCAACGAGATCGCCGCCTTCGTGCAGGCGAACGCCAAGACCCTCAACGTCAAGTACGTCATCTGGCGCCAGCGCATCTGGTACCCGAACGGTGGCGGCTGGCAGGCCATGGAGGACCGCGGCAGCCCGACCGCCAACCACATGGACCACGTGCACGTCTCGGTCTACTGACCGATCTCCCGGCTGGCAGCCTGTGTAGCCGGGCGCCCCGACGTGCCTACAGCTCGGGGTCCGGTTGCGCGCCCCGGTGCCGCACGGCGTCGGCACCGGCCCGGCTCGCTGCCCTGACCGCCTCGTCGCGGTCGGCCCCGGCGGCGAGTGCCGCCGCGAGCGCGCCACAGAACGCGTCCCCGGCACCGGTCGTGTCGACCACGTCAGCGTCGTCGACCGGTATGCCGTCGTGCCGCCTCCCGTCCCAGCTGCACCCCGCGGCACCGAAGGTCACGAGCAACGAGCTCGGCGTGAGGTCGCTGTCGGCGAGCTGGAGGGCCTCGTGCTCGTTGACCACCAGCGGGTCGGCGAGGTCGACGACGTCGTGCGGGAGGGCGGCATACGGGGCGGCGTTGATGACCACCCGCGCACCCTTGCTCCGGGCGAGGCGGGCGGCGGCTGCGACGGTGCGGATCGGCACCTCGAGCTGCATGAGGAGGACGTCGCCTTCAGTGAGCCCGTCAACCGCTGTGAGATCGTCGGTGGTGACCTCGGCGTTGGCGCCGGGGATGACCACGATGGCGTTCTCACCCTCGTCGTCGACCGTGATCCAGGCCTGACCGGTCGGTGCCGTGGTGGAGGTGCGCACCGCGGAGGCGTCGATGCCCCGGTCGCGCAACCTCGCGGCGTACGCCTGTCCCCCGTCGTCCGCACCGACGGCGGCGACCATCGCCACCTGCGCGCCCGCTGCGGCTGCGGCGACGGCCTGGTTGCCACCCTTGCCGCCGGCAAACCGTTGCAGCGCAGCGTCGGCGAGGATCGTCTCGCCGGGCCCGGGGTGGCGTTCGACGGAGGCGACGAGGTCGACGTTGAGCGACCCGAGCACCACGACCCGCCCCATCAGCGCAGGCCTCCACTGACGGTGTCGAGCCAGAGGGTCGCGTAGCGCTGGGCGTCGACCTCGAGGCACACGTCGATGCTCGACCTGGCCTGGCCGTGCGGGTCATGGGTCATGTCGCCGGTCCAGTCGCGACGGTCGACGATCGTGCGCCCACGCGACCAGGTGCCGGCCAGCTCGACGCGGACGGGGAGGCGCTCCCTCCTCACACCCGCAGGCTCGAGCACCGCGCAGACCGCGCCGGCGTCACCGATGGTCGCGCCCTCGCCGCCGAACCGCTCACACTGGAAGGCGATCAGCCGCCCGGCGAGGTCGGCGGCGCTGCGGTCTCCCGGCGCGGAGAGGGTCTTGGCCACCTCGCGCCCAACCCGCGGGGCGTAGAAGACGTCCAAGCCATACATGGTGACGTCGATGTCGAGGTCGGCGCAGGCGTCGAGGACGATCGCCGCGGCCTCCGGGTCGTGGAACACGTTGAACTCCGCGGAGGCGGTCGCGTTGCCGACCTCGGCCGCGCCACCCATGAAGACGATCTCGCGAATTCCGCTGGCAACAGCGGGATAGGAGCGCAGGAGGAGGGCGATGTTGGTGAGTGGCGCGAGTGGGATGAGGGTGACCCGGCCGTCCTGGTCGCCCCCGGCCGCCTCGAGCAGCACGTCGCGCAGCAGCTCGACGGCGTGGCGCGGGTCGGGCTGGCGAGTCGACTTCGGCCAGTCGAGGTCGCCCATGCCGTCCTGGCCGTGCACGTGGCGGGCATCGACCGGCTCCTCCAGGAGCGGCCGCTCGGCGCCGCGCGCGACGGGGACGTCCGGCCGGTTGGCCGCGTCGAGGACAGTGAGGGTGTTGGCGAGGACGGCGTCCACCGGGGCGTTGCCGCCGACACAGGTCACCGCCCTGAGGTCGAGGGAAGGGTGTAGTGCGGCCAGCAAGAGGGCGCAGGCGTCGTCGACTCCGGTGTCGACGTCGAGGACCACGGGGATCGGCATGTCGCGATCCTGCCAGAGGGGTCTGTCCGGCTCCGGTTCACCGCGATGCCGTGCTGGCCTGCGGGTTTCGTCGCGGCCCGGGGCGCGGGATAGGTTCGTGCGGTGACAGCGCACCTCGGCCGCCACGCCCGCCTCCCTCGCCGCCCCCTGCTCCTCGTGAGTGGGCTGACGGCACTGGCGTTGACCGCGACGGCGTGCACCGGGATCTCGCCGTCGGACTCTTCTTCTACCTCCGCGGACTCTGGCTCGTCGTCGTCCTCGTCGGCCCCTTCTTCCTCCTCTTCGTCGTCTTCGTCGTCGCCGTCCTCGACCACGACGACCGAGGCGCCGTCGTGCGGGGAGCAGCTCGCGGCCGCCATGACTCCGGCGCAGCGGGCCGGGCAGCTGCTGATGGTCGGGCTGCAGCCCACGGGCAGCTCGCGGGCGCTCGCCGCGCAGGTGAAGTCGCAGGGTCTCGGCGGGGTCATCTACCTCGGCGGCTGGTCGAACGGCACCTCGTCGATGGCCACCATCTCGGCCCGGCTGTCTCGCGCCGCCTCGCACGGCCTGCTGGTCGCGGCCGACCAGGAGGGCGGGCAGGTGCAGCAGCTGCGCGGAGCGGGGTTCACGCGCATCCCGTCGGCGCGGACGCAGGCTCAGTCGGGGGTCAGCACCGAGGAGGCGAACGTCGAGGAGTGGGCCCGCGAGCTCAAGAGGGCCGGCGTCAACATCAACCTCGCGCCGGTCGCCGACACCGTGCCCACCTCGCTCGGCGCCGCGAACGAGCCGATCGGCCGCTACCGCCGCGACTTCGCGCCCGGCTCCCCTTCGACCAACGCCAAGTATGCCGCGGCGTTCGTCCGCGGGACCCTCGCCGCCGGCATCGCGCCGACGGTCAAGCACTTCCCGGGGCTGGGGCGGATCACCGGCAACACCGACGTCACGAGCAACGGCATCACCGACTCCACCGCGTCTGGCTCCGATCCTTATCTCGCGCCGTTCAAGGCGGGGATCGAGGCGGGGGCTCCGCTCGTGATGATCTCGTCGGCGCGCTACCCCAAACTCGATCCGGACAACCAGGCGATGTTCTCCTCCGCGATCGTGACGGATCTGCTGCGTGGAGAGCTGGGGTTCCAGGGCGTCGTCATCACCGATGACGTCGGGGCGGCCAAGGCCGTCGCGGCCGTCCCGGTTGGAGTTCGGGCGACGCGGTTCATCGCTGCTGGCGGCGACATCGTCCTGACCGCCAAGGCGAGCCAGGCGCCGGCGATGCTCAAGGCGATCGCGGCCCAGCGGAAGTCCAGCCCCGAGTTCGCCGACCAGGTCGACGCCGCCGCCGCAAGAGTCCTCGACCTCAAGTCCACCCTCGGCCTAGCGAAGTGCAGCTAAGCGGATCAGCCCCGAGCGCCAACAAGGACCTGGCGTCGCATCCTTCCGCCCAGAATGAGCGGCTCGAGGATCGCTGATGGGGGCTGGCGGGCAGATCCCGTGAGCGCGCAATCCACGCGACAGCACACGCGGTAGAGGCCGATCTCACTACGGTCAATCGGGTACCGGAGCTTACCCGCCCGATCGCATGAGGATTGGCGAGTCTTCGATGTGGGCCAATGGCCTTGGCTTCGGCACCGGCGCCCGGAAACGCAGTCGTCCGGCACCACCGGATAGTACTGTCGCAATAGCCGCCGAACGAGGAGTAGCATGAGCGTCGATCCCACCGACATTGAGCCGTCAACCTTCCTGGCCAAGCAGGCGGTTCGAAGCGTGGCCCGGCTTGGGGCCGTTGCCGTCGATGTCGGACGATCGCGATTGCGAGCGCGCGAACTCGAGCAACTTCTCAAGGCCCCGACATATATTGAGGAATTAGCGCCGTACCAAGATGAGCTCCGTACCGGCGACTCATCCGCCATCGTCGAGTTCTTGGCCGGAGATGAAGTGGAACGCCTGCTGCAGTGGGTGGCAGCGCTCCAGGTAACCGACAAATGGAGCAGCGAATCGGAAGCCATTCTCGTCGGTCGCTTATCTGGTGGAATCCTGCGCTACACGAAGCAAGTCACTGCCGTGTCCGCGCGGGCCATAGCCGCTCACGTGGGGCGTGAGATCGTCGCGAACATATCTGATGCGTTAGGCACATCTGGCGCCTTTGCTACAGACGCGACGCCTAAGACTAAGCGGGTGTTGGCAAAGAATGCCGCATTGGTGGGCAGGCTCTCACTGGCGGACTCGGCCATCTTAAATGATCTGGCCTCAAGTGCTGCTGCAGACTCCTACATAGATGCCGTTCTCCGATCAGTGCAGCAGGCAACGACGAAATCCAAGATGCCACACTTGGGCAACTTGAAAAGCGTCCCCCTTGCTGAGCTGTACGTCGCACCCAACGCAGTACCCTATCGACAAGCCAGCACAGATCGCAGATTCGGGCGCGGAGACATACTGAGCGTCGGACGGCAGTTTCACAGATTGGTCGTCCTAGGGGACCCTGGCGGCGGAAAAACAACAACCAGTCGCCGTATGATGAACATCTATTCCGGCGAGCAGTTGGCGCGCCGGGCCGATCGTTCGCTGACGCTTATGATCGTGCTACGAGACTGGGCAGAAGAGTTATCGAGCGGCAAGATGACCGTGGTCGAGGTGCTCCATAGAGTCAGCGCCTCGCGACATAGTCTGGAGCCGCCAGAAGGCGTTCTTGAGTCCCTATTGGAGTCGGGTCGTGTCAAAGTCTTCTTTGACGGACTAGACGAATTGCTTGACACCGCAGACAGGCATCGCGTGGTCGACGTCGTGGAGGGCTTCGTTCACCGCTTTCCGCTAGTTCCGGTCATTGTGACGAGCCGCCGCGTGGGGTATCCGCAGGCGCCGTTGGACGGCGACCTTTTCAACGTCGTCGAGATATCGGGCTTTGTGCCTGAACAGCGAAAGGACTACGTCACGAGATGGTTCTCTTTCGAGGACGATCTCTCGCAGGATGAACGGGGTCAAAGGGCGGAGTCCTTCATTCGCGAGGCGGAGAGCCTAAATGACATCGCCTCAAACCCGCTGATGCTTTCATTGATGTGCGCTCTTTACTCCTATGACCAATACATACCCCGCAATCGGCCGGAAGTTTACGAGAAGTGCTCACGCTTGATGTTCGACAGCTGGGACAGGAACCGCGGGATTCGACCAACCCTGTCATTTCAGTCGCACATGATGGGCGCGCTGGACGCCCTCGCCCTATACATGTACGGAAGTGGGCTGAACGAGGCCGGATTGACGCGCGCCCTTCTTGTCAAGCGTCTGGCTAAGTACCTCAAGAAGCGGCGTTTCCGAACGTTCGACGAAGCGCGAGCCGCCGCCGCAAACTTCGTTGACCATTGCAGTGGCCGCGCGTGGATCCTGTCAGAAGTTTCGCCGGAACGGTACACCTTCACGCACGCCACCTTTATCGAGTACTTCGCCGCTAGACAACTCACGCGTCAAGCCAAGAATCCAAAGGCGCTAGCTGAGGTAATGAGGCAAAAGGTACTAGCGGCCGAATGGGACGTTGTTTGCCAGCTCGCGGTCCAAATCATAAATGATACGGAGGTCGATGGTTCCGATAAAGCCATTCGTGCGCTACTTAAGGGTGATGTCGGCGGCGATCAGCAAGAAGCCAACCTGCTGAGTTTCATCATTCGTTGCTTCGCATTTTACGTTCCGTCCCCCCGCACGCTTGACGCGGTGGCGGACCGCGTCGTGGCTCTGCTGAACCGTCAGTCAGATCCGGAGTTCGAGACTTCTGGTTCGCTTCTTGTCTCCATTCTCGATGTCAGCGCGGAGATCCGGTACGAGTGGCTCCGCGCCCTTGCCGCGCGAATCGAGGCGATCGGGCCAACAAGTTGCTCGTCGGCGCTTCGGGCCCTGGTGGTCACACCTATGAGCCATTCTGGCCGGGAGGGCGACGATCCACGAGAGGATTGGCGGGAGGCTCTCGGGCCGATACGTGAGGAGTGGCGCCGGTCAGGGGTTACCAAACATCTTTGGTGCGCCTTGGCGGGTCCGCTATCAAGCGAGTCCGTTCGACTAATGGTTCAGCACCATGGTGTCGAAGGCCTTTTCGCTGATTCCGCAGTCGGGAATGGCTACTACCTAATAGGCTTGGCCTCTCGGGTGCTTCGGAGTTCAGCCTCTTTCGACCCCTTAGTGTTGAATGCTTACACCGAGGAGATCATGGCGGCACTCGACGGCGGCGGGCAGATCTCCGCTCCGTCCGACACCCCATTCGCTATTGGACTTGAGAGTCCCGACGATGAACGGCGTGATGTGGAGGCGGCCGATCAAGGCGAGAAGGCTGCCAGGCTCCTAGCGGCCATGGGCTTATTGGAACTGGCGGGAGATCCCCACGGTCTGCCTCGTGACCGCGTCGTGTCACTGGTCTTCAGTGGAGGAGAGGCGTCACTTGAGGGCGGTTCTCTGCGGTCCATCTCGCAACTCGATCTCCCTCCGAAGCTGCAGGATTTCGCGGAGCGGTGGGTGCGCGATGAGGTGAACATGTTCGCGGACCACTGACGGCTTCTGCCAATCGCCGTCGCCGATGCGTCATAGCCCCGTGCGGGAAATTGTCGTCGCCTACTCGACTAGCCGAGGCCCCGGGTGTGCCTGGTCGGCCCAGAACGAAACGCGCTTCGTGTCCCCACTGTGGCCGGGCGAACGGGTCTCCGGCCGGGCGACATCAGGAGCGGGGCGGCAATCGAGTCTGCGACGACCTGGCCGTGGCCCCATGTGTGGACACAACCCACAGCAGGGTCATGGCCGTCTCATGATTGGCCACTCGTTCGCGGGAAACGGAATCCCCCAACTGACTTGCAACGGCACGCGATGGTTCCCCTCGCGAACCTCGCTTACGGCTCGCGCGATGCGCCCGGACCTTGGCCGGCGGGATGCCTTTGCTCGATATGTTGTTGTTCGCCGTGCGTGCTTCGTCGTCCGTTCACGGGCTGAGCTTGCCGTCCATTCTTTACGGGTCTGGCTCGCGCACACGACAAAAGGTCGCGGTGGGCTCTGAACCCCGGTCACTGTGGTCGAGCGGGGCCGGTCTTTCCGCCGCTACTGCTCTTGGCGCGTTCCCGCTGTGAAGGGTTGCCGGTGACGGGCGGAGGTCCCACTCTGGTGGCAGTCCTGGACCTCGACGTCCTCGACGTCCGGTCGCAGTGAGGGAGGCACTCATGACCACTACGGAGACGACCTCGCACGTCCCCACCGCCGAGGACGAGCGGCGCCGGGCCAGGGCAGAGATCGAGGAGCTCAGCCACGCGGCATACGACGTCGCGGCGGCGCCGCCCACCACAGCCGGGCCACCCACGGAGTGCGACGTGATCATGAAGGGTGGGATCACGTCGGGGGTGGTCTACCCGCTGACCATCTGCCGGCTGGCGACGAAGTACCGGCTCAAGAGCATCGGGGGCACGTCGGCGGGGGCGATCGCGGCGGTGGTCGCAGCCGCCGCGGAGTACCGCCGCCAGCACGACTCCGAAGCGCCGGCCGAGGGCTACCAGGCACTGGCGGTGCTGCCGCTCGACGTGTCGAAGCGTCTGGCCACCCTGTTCCAGCCGCACCCCGAGACCGAGCCCATCTTCGGGGTGCTGCTCGCGGCGCTCGGCCCCGGCAAGGTGCGGGCCGCAGTGGTCGCGCTGGTCAGGGAGCGGCTCTGGTGGTTCCTGGGCGGGCTGCTCCTCGTGCTCGTGGTGGCGGCGCCGGCGTTGCTGCTCAACGGAATCCCGGGCGACGAGGGTTGGGGGCGGTTCACCCTCGCGCTGATCCTGCCTGTCCTGCTGGGGCTGGTCGTCGGCGTCGTGGCCGCGCTCGTCGGCTTCGCCCTCAAGGCGGTGAAGGTCCTTCCCCGTCACGACTTCGGCCTCACCGACGGCGCCACGCACTCGGGCAACGCCGACGAGCCGGCCCTCACCGAGTGGCTCAACCGCACGGTCAACGACGTGGCGGGGCTCCCCAAGGGCCGGTGCCTGACCCTGGGCGACCTGTGGGGCTCGGCCGGGCTGGCAGCGTGGCAGGCGTATGCCGCCGCGACACCGACCACACAGCGCCCCATCGGTGAGGTGCGCCGCAAGCGGGCCATCGACCTCGAGACGATGACGACGAACCTCACCATCCGTCGACCGTTCCGGATGCCGTTCCGCCAGCAGGTCTTCCTGTTCGACCGCGACGAGATGCTCGGCCTCTTCCCGCGCGACGTCGTCGACACGATGGTGGCCGGCCTGCCGCCATCGACGCACCTGCACCCGAAGACCAAGCAGCCGCTCTTCTACTTCCCCGGACCGGGTGCTCCGGAGAAGGGCGAGCGCAGGCCCGGTCCGGAGGCGCTGCCACTCGTGGTGATGGCGCGGATGAGCCTCAGCTTCCCCGGCCTGATCGCCGCCGTGCCGCTGTATGCCGTGGACTACAACGGCGACCAGTCGGTGGTGCGACACCTCTTCTCCGACGGCGGCATCAGCAGCAACTTCCCGATGCACTTCTTCGACTCGCTCCTGCCCACCCGCCCGACCTTCGGCATCAACCTGGCTTCACCGCACCCGCAGCACCCCGAGATGACCTGGCTGTCCGCGGCGGCCGAGGGCGGCGTCATACCTCGCGCGCAGCCGTTCACCACGGTGCCGGGCTTCGTGCAGGCCCTGCGCGACAGCGTGCAGAACTGGTCGGACAACACCCAGGTCACCCAACGCGGGTATGCCGAGCGCGTCGTCGAGATCCGGCTGCGCAAGGGCGAGGGCGGCTTCAACCTGGAGATGCCCGACGACGTGATCATGGCCCTCGCGGGTCGCGGCGCCGAGGCGGGCGAGAAGCTGCTCGGCTTCCAGTGGGACCCGCACCGGGTGATCCGCTACCGCAACGCCATGACGCGTCTCTCCGAGGTGCTGGAGGGTTTCGAGGTGGCGTGGGACGCGCGCGACTACGGCGGCCTGGTGGAGGACTACCCGACCAGCGGCGCGCCCGGCACCTCGTACATGGACGGCAAGGCCTGGCGGGAGAAGGACCTCGCCGCCACCAAGGCACTGCTCGACCTCGTCGAGGAGTGGGAGCAGGCGGACTGGCCGTCGCTGCGCCAGGACCGGCCCTCCCCCGCTCCGGCGATCAGGATGGCGCCGGAGTAGGGAACGACGACCACTGCCCAACCTGCACTGACCGTGCCGGCCGGTCTTGACACGAGCTCCGAGCAGGCGCATTCTCCTAACCATGTTAGGCGCACCTACCCGCGATAGGGTCGCGGAACGTCGTCAGGCGACCCGGGCCGAGATCCTCGCCGCCGCCTGGGACGTGGCGCACGAGAAGGGCATCGCTGCTCTGACCCTGAAGGATGTCGCCGACCGCGTCGGGATGCGTGCGCCTTCGCTCTACTCCCACTTCGCCTCGAAGAACGCGATCTACGACGCCATGTTCGGTCAGGCGTGGCAGGGATGTCTCGACGCCATGCAGGCGGTCGCTGACGCAGGTCTCCCGAAGGATCCGCGGAAAGCGCTGACGGTGATGGGTCGCGCCTACTTCGACTACGCCGTCGCCGACCAGTCCCGCAACCAGCTGATGAACGTGCGGATCAGCGCGGACTTCCAGCCGAGCGAGGAGGCCTACCTGCCGTCGCTCGCAGTGTGGGAGCTGGCCCAGGAGAACTTCGCCAGGATCGGGCTGTCCGCCGAGGACGACCTCGACCTCTTCTCCGCGGTCGTCGGCGGACTCGTCGACGCACAGCTGGCCAACGACCCGGGGGGCGACCGTTACGCGCGGCAGCTCGACCGCGCCCTCGGCATGCTCGCCGACCACTTCGGACTCTGAGGAAGCGACATGGCCACGACCACCGCACGCAAGGAGGCCGTCCACGACAGCCGGTTCGACCACGACACCGCCATCAGGCTTGCGGCCGAGGAGTACTCCCGGTTCGCCCGCGTCCTCGACGATCTGGACGACGACGACTGGCGGGCACCCACCAGCTGTCCGGGCTGGACGGTCCGAGACATGGTGGGGCACACGCTCGGGATGGCCGAGCTCGCCGCGTCGCTGCCCGAGATGGCGCGCCAGATGCTTCTCGCCACCCGCGCAGCGAAGCGCTCCGGGCGCCCACAGATCGACGAGCTCACCGACCTCCAGGTGCGCAAGCACCAGCAGCTGAGCGTGCCGGATCTCGTTGCAGCCGTTCACCGGATCGGGTCCGAGGCAGCCGCGGGGCGTCGCCGTCGCCCGGCGTTCCTGCGGTCGAGGACGATCGTCGACCAGGGTCCTGACGGCGCGAGCCCGGAGTCCTGGACCGTCGGTTTCTTGACCGACACGATCCTGACCCGCGACCCCTGGATGCACCGCAGTGACATCGCCCAGGCGCTGGAACGTCCGATGGAGCTCACCCCCGACCACGACGGCATACTCGTCGCCGACGTCGTCACCGAGTGGGCTGTGCGGCACGGGCAGCCCTTCGACCTCACCCTGACCGGGCCGGTTGGCGGCCGGTGGTCGTCCGGGACCACCGGCGAGTCGATCACGATGGATGCCGAGCTGTTCTGCCGGACGTTGTCCGGGCGAACCCCCGGCACCGGGCTGATGGCGACCTTCGTGCCGTTCTGAGCCGCGTAGCCAAGCCTTGTCCCGCCAGTCCCTCGCGAGGAGTCTGGGTGCATGAAGCCGATCGAGTTCGAGATCACGCGCGAGGTCCGTGCCCCGATCGAGGAGGTCTTCGCCCGACTCGTCGACATCGAGGGCCACAACGACTGGATGGCCCATCGCGGCAGCATGCTCAAACGCACCCGGCAGACCTCGCCGGGAGAAGCCGGAGTCGGCACGACCTATGTCGACCAGACGCGGCAGGGTGCGATGCCGGGCGAGATCGCGGTGCTGGAGCGCCCCTACGAGATCGTCTACCACTGGTGGCAGAAGTCCCGAGCGGGGAAGGTCAAGTTCGAGGGTTGGCCGAGCTACAACCTGGAGTCCAGCACCGACGGTGGGACGGTGGTCCGCCACCACGCCAAGATGTTGGCGTATGGCGTGTGGGGGCTGGGCGCACCGATGTTTCGTCGCATGGCGCTCAAGGAACGCACCACGACCCTCGAGGCCCTCAAGGCGTCCTTCGAGCAGGAATCACGCTGATCGAGTGAGTGACTGAGACCTAGCGCGCCGATGTGCCGGGCCCAGCCTTGCGTTGGCCAGTCGTGAGGACGCGGCCGAGCAGGGCCCCGCCCAGCGTTCCCAGGGCAAGGAGGGGAAGTCCGAGGTAGATCGCGCTGTCGCTCCACTCGTACCAGTCGCCCGAGATGACTGCTGGCAGGAGCACCAGAAGAGCTGCCGCGACCACCCCCAGGGCGAAGCCGCCGACAAGGCACTTGACCAGCGCTCCACTGCCTCGCTCCGCCTGAGCTCCGCCGTCCATGCCGTCTCCTTCGCCACCGGTTGGGCCCGAGTGCCATCATCCAACCTTCTCGATCTGGTAGCCCACTGCGGCCATGGACTCGCCGGCGGGCACGATGACGACGACGGAGTTGTGAGCGGGCTGATCAAGCTGCACTTCCACGGCGTCGGTCATCGTCGCCGCGGTGCAAGCATCCAGCTGCCGGATGTTCGAACGACCGCCGAGCGAGAGGTGTGCGACCAGTACGCCTTCGCCGGCGCACCGGACCACAAGTCGATACTTCCCCGGCGTCCAAGTTCCGGCGTCCTCGTCGCGGATGATCATTGTCTGGACGCCATGCTGACGCTGGACGACCGTCGGCCGCGCCGGCACACTCACGACCGCGCCAGGATCCTTCACCTGATTGACGTCTGCCAGCAGGGCATCCATCCGAGCGACGAAGTTGGCGGACCCACCGGCCTGCGCGGAGGACGCAGACGCGGGTGAAGCCCGGGAGATGTCGCCATCGGCGTCGGTACAGCCGGCAAGCACGACGGTCACGAAGGTCACGACGAGCCCAAGCGCGAGCCTTTCCGTAAAGGTCCGAAAGCCGACCCGCCGCAGCGAAGGGATCACGCTGCGGTCTCCCAGTAGTAGTACCCCCACACGTTGGCACTGGGCATCTTGGTGACCGTGCCCGTATAGCTGGACGTCACTGCACACGCAGAGTTCACGTAATACTTCTTCACGCCCATTCGGTAACCCCAGTTGCCGAACTGAACGTGTCCGTACCTGGTGTTCGACGAGATCTTGCGCGAGTACCCAATAGTCTCGGATCGGGAACTCGACGCCGATGCGTCGATGCCGAAGGTGGCCTCCGCTTCGGCCACGATCGCCGAGTACGAAACCGAAACCCCCATCGAGACACTGATGGTTGCCGTCTGCGTACTCTCCCGGCTAGCCGAGACGGTGCCCCCCGGCCCATGCTTCCAGTGCACTCCTGTGGGGATGCGCCAGTTGTCCGTCCTGGAGTATGTCTTGTAGTTCCAGCCGTACTCCGCGCAGCGCTGGGTGCCGCCGCCGTCAGAGGCTGATGCCGATGTGGCGCCCACCAACAGCACCAAGCCAGCCGCCGCAACGCCAGCGCCGATTCGCTTGAGGTTCGCATAGCGCATGTGATGACCCCTCCCGCCCCTGAGGCCATCTGCGCCCTATGTGCAGTCCCGTCGACCAAGTGGCAGAAGCATCTTTCGCTCTATTGAAATTGCCCGTCAATGACTAATTTTCTAGTCATCTAGCGTCACGTCGAGTCACGCCGAGTCACCGGCAGTCACGCGGCAGTGCCCAGCCCCTGAGACAGGCCTGGGCATTGCCGAGCGCATAGTGTCCACCCGAGCTGGGAGCGGTCACCTCGAGTGCGGGCTACTAACCGAGCCCCAGGTTGAACCGGTCTGGTCACAGAACTCGCTGGCTAGGCAGCCTTCGGCCAGGTCGCTGCCATCCGCAGGATGAGGACGAGCAGGCCGACCTCCAGGACGACGCCCAGACCGTAGTAGAACGGCCACGTCCCGCCCGCCAGGTTGAACGCGGCATACGGGATCTGCACCGAGGCCACAACGAGGTTCGTGAGGCGAGATGCCCGCGCAGGCAACGTGGTCGACAGCACGATCATGAAGGTCGGGATCGCCATGAGGGCGATGATGGTCGTCAACAGGGTCTGGGTGGCATCGAACTCCCACACCTTGCCGTCGAGGATGGTGTCGACGACGCCGGGCTTGAAGAAGGCGATGATGTCGACGTACGCGTACAGGAACATGACGCTCGTCCAGGCTGCCGCGAGCTTGACCCTCACCGGGAGGCGCGGGTCGTCCAGGGTGCGGGCGGCGGAATCGCCCGCGGCCGTCGTGCGGGCGGAATCGCCCGCGGCAGTCATGCGGGCGGCGGCGGTGCGGGCGGTGCTGGTGCTGGTGTGACTCATCGTGGGCTCCAAGGGATTGAAAGGGATCGTGGGCTCCACGGTCGCCGAGTCCAGAGGCACGCACATCAGCCCGCAGGCCACAGCCCACCCGGCCTGAAGAACGGTTCTCCAGTCGTTCTTTCGGCCAGTAGGCCCAGAGGAAGCCGATCCCTAGGCTGGAGCCGTGGTCGCTGTCCTGAGCTCGGTCTGGGAGGAGCCCAGGCCGCCCGACGCTCCGCCCATCGGTCGACTCGACCAGCTGCTGGCCGGCGGATTCGCTGTCGCAGCACTGGTGGAGGGCATCGTCCGGCCGGGCTTGGACTGGCGACCCCTGGTCACGGTGCTCGCCCTCGTGCTGGTGCCCGCGCTGTCGTGGCGTCGACAGCGTCCCCTGACAGCCGCCGCGCTCGGGTGGGGTGTCGCCGGGATACTCTCGGCACTCCAGCTCACGGCGAACACCGGTGACCTCGGCCTCTACTCCATGGCTGCCGTCCTGGTCCTCCTCTACTCGTTGGCGCGATGGGGGTCGGGCCGGGAGGTGGTCGCGGGCCTCGCGTTCGTGACGGTGGTCGTGGCGCTCGGGATGTATGCGGCATCCGCGGGCTGGGCCGAGCTGTTCGGCGGGGTCGTCCTCCTGCTGCTGGTCGTCGCCCTCGCGGCGGCGTTCCGCTACCGCGCTGACGTCTCGCGTCGCCGCCAGCGCGAGATCCGCAATGACGAGCGACTGTCGCTCGCCCGCGACCTGCACGACACCGTCGCCCACCACGTCTCCGCGATCGCCGTGCAGGCACAGGCCGGTGGAGTGGTCGCCGCCGCGCAGCCCGAGAGGGCCGCCGAGGTCCTCGCCGCGATCGAGATCGAGGCGTCGCGGACCCTGGCGGAGATGAGGTCGATGGTGCGGGTGCTGCGTGAGGAGGATGCCGTCGACTTCGCACCACAGCCGGGCGTGGCCGACCTTCCCGCGCTGGCGCGAGCCCACCCCTCTCCCACCGTGGAGGTGGTCGTGGACGGTTCACAGCACCCGTTGCCCGGACCCGTGGACGCCGCGATCTACCGGATTGCCCAGGAGTCGCTGACCAACGCCGTGCGCCACGCCCGGAGCGCGACCAGTGTCGCCATCGACGTATGCCGTGAGGCTGGCTCCGTGCGGCTGCGTGTCAGTGACGACGGACGGACCGAGCCGGGGCCTGGACCGGCGCGCGGGTTCGGCTTGCGGGGCATGGCCGAACGGGCCGAGCTCCTGGGTGGGTCCTTCTCCGCCGGACCGGGGCCCGACGGTGGCTGGGTGGTCGAGGCCGTCCTGCCCGTGGAAGCCTTGTCATGACCATTCGGGTCGTGGTGGCCGACGACCAGGACCTCGTGCGGACCGGGCTGGTGATGATCCTCGGCGCCCAACCCGACCTGGAGGTCGTCGGCGAGGCTGCCGACGGGCTCGAGGCGCTCGCCCTGGCAACCCGGCTGCGTCCCGACGTCCTCCTCGTCGACATCCGCATGCCGGGCCTCGACGGGGTCGAGGTGACCCGACGGCTGGCCGGGCCGGACGTGCCGGACCCGATGGCGGTCGTCGTCATCACCACCTTCGACCTCGACGAGTACGTCCTGGGTGCGCTGCGAGCTGGCGCGCGCGGCTTCCTGCTGAAGGACGCCGGGCCGGCTCTTCTCGTCCAGGCCATCCACGCAGCGGCCGAGGGAGACGCACTGATCGCCCCCAACGTCACCCGCCGGCTGCTCGCGACCTTCGCCGACCAGACACCGACCACGCCGGTCCAGCCCGTCGTCCCGCTGACCGAGCGCGAGGAGGAGGTTCTCGCGCTCGTCGCCCGGGGCAGGACCAACGCCGAGATCGCCACCGAGCTCTTCGTGGGCCTCAGCACGGTCAAGAGCCACGTCGCGTCCCTGATGGCCAAGCTCGGTGCCCGCAACCGCGTCGAGATCGCGATGTGGGCCTACGACACCAAGCGGGTCCGAGCTGGCTAGCCCCTACGCCTGGACGAGGGTGACGGGCATCGAGGAGTCGGCGGGGAGTCCGAGTTCGGAGGGAGTGCGTCCCTTCAGCACCATCTGGGCGCCGAGCGAGGCGACCATCGCACCGTTGTCGGTGCAGAGCCCGGGCCGCGGGACGCGCAGGGTGATGCCGGCGTCGTCGCAACGTTCCTGGGCCATCGCGCGGAGTCGGCTGTTCGCGGCGACGCCACCACCGATCTGCAGGTTGCTGACGCCGTGCTCCTTGCAGGCCAGGATCGCCTTGCGGGTCAACACATCCGTGACCGCCTCCTGGAACGACGCAGCCACGTCCGCGACCGGCACCGGCTCGCCCGACGCCTCGCGCGCCTGCACCCAGCGCGCCACCGCGGTCTTCAGACCGGAGAACGAGAAGTCGAACCGGTGGCGCTCCATGTCGCGCCCGGTGGTCAGCCCGCGCGGGAAGTCGATCGCCACCCGGTCCCCCTCACGCGCCATGCGGTCGATGTGCGGCCCCCCGGGGAACGGCAGCCCCAGCACTCGCGCCACCTTGTCGAACGCCTCCCCCGCCGCGTCGTCGATCGTCGACCCCAGCGACTGGATGTCGTGCGTGACGTCGGGCACCAGCAGCAGCGACGAGTGCCCACCCGACACCAGCATCGCCAGCGTCGGCTCCGGCAGCGGCCCGTGCTCGACGATGTCGACGGCGACGTGCGACGCCAGGTGGTTCACGCCATACAGCGGCTTGCCGAGGGCAACCGCCAGCGACTTCGCGGCGGCGACACCGACCATCAACGCGCCGGCCAAGCCCGGCCCGGACGTCACCGCGATCGCGTCGAGGTCGGAGAGCTTGACGCCGGCCTCGCGGGTCGCCCGCTCGATCGTCGGCACCATCGCCTCGAGGTGCGCACGGCTGGCCACCTCGGGCACAACGCCGCCAAAACGGGCGTGCTCGTCGACGCTGCTCGCGATCGCGTCGACCAGCAGCGTCTCGCCGCGCACGATCCCGACACCGGTCTCGTCGCACGACGTCTCGAGACCGAGCACGAGCGGCTGGTCCGCACTCATCGTCCCACCTCCTGGAGCTTCAACCGCATGATGATCGCGTCCACGTCACCTGGCTGGTAGTAGCGCTTGCGCACCGAGATCGTCTCGAAGCCCGTGCTGTCATAGAGCTTCCGCGCCGGACCGTTGTCCGCCCGCACCTCGAGCATGAGGTATGCCGCGTGGTCGGCGACCGCGCGCGCCACGAGCTCGTCGAGCAGCCGGCGACCCAGACCGTGGCCCTGCGCGTGCGGCGCGACGGCCATCGTCATGATGTCGGCGACCTCGCCGCCCAGGTCCACTCCCCCATAACCAGCGAGCTCGCCATCGGAAGACTCCACGACCACGTAGGAACGGCGCGGACGGGCCGCCAGCTCGGCCCAGACCGAGGCGGCTGTCCAAGCGTCGTCGGGGAACAGGGAGGTCTCCAGTGCGACGACTGCGTCGACGTCGGTCCACCGCAGGTCGCGCAGGGTCATCGTTGCGCTCATGACTTGGCCCGCTCGGCAGTCGTGAGGGCGTCGGGGCGACGCAGGTAGAGCGGCTCGACCGGCAGGGTCTCCCCTTGCGAGAGCCGTTGCACCGCAATGTGACCGAGCAAGCCGGCGGAGACGCCGACGACGCCCACCGGACGCGGGAAGAGGTTGGGATAGATCGTCGGCCCCTGGCCGGCCGTCGGGAGGGATCGCACGCCCTCGGGCAGGTCCGCAGGCCGGATCACGGCTGGTTCGGTGAGGCGCAGGGCCTGGTCCTCCTGGGGACGCGAGGGGTCGACGCGGTAGCGGGCCCAGTAGACCTCCTTGCGTCGCGCGTCGGTTGCCACGACGAACTCGCCTGACCCGACCTGTTCCACGGCCTGCTGCGCCAGCGCGTCGAGGCTGCACACGCCGTGGACGGGGATGCCGAGGGCGTGACCGAAGACGAGCCCGGTGACGATCCCGACCCGCAGCCCGGTGAACGGCCCCGGGCCGTTGCCGACCACCACGTCGGTGACGTCGGCCGGGGTCAGGCCCAGCCGAGAGAGCTGGGAGTGGATCAGTGGAGCGACCGTCTCGGTGTGTCCTCGCGGGTCGTCGGACCCGCCCAGCGCCCAGTCAGGCCCGGTCGAGACGGCGACCGAGACGAGGGTGGAGGTGTCGATGGACAGCACCACACGACTCATACCGGCACCTCCAGGGAAGTCAGGTCGACGCCGTCCCAGCGGCCGCCGTGGGACTGGACACGGGCCTGGCGCGTCGACTCCCCGGTGAGGGTCACCTCGAGCCGGTCGTCGGCGAGGTCCTCCGCGAGGCCGTGACCCCATTCGACGACGGTCACGGACTCCTCCAACGAGGTGTCGAGGTCGAGGTCGTCGAGCTCGGCGAACCCGCCCAGCCGGTAGGCGTCGACGTGCACGAGCGCTGGCCCGCCGGTCACCGACGGGTGCACCCGGGCGATGACGAACGTCGGCGAGGTGATCGGGCCGCGCACCCCGACCCCCTCCGCCAGACCCTGGGTGAGCGTGGTCTTGCCAGCCCCCAACCCACCGGTGAGCACCACCAGGTCGCCTGCGGACAACAGCCTGCCCAACCGAGCGCCCCAGGCGCGGGTGTCCTCGGGAGTGACGAGCGGGGGCGAAGCGACGTCAGGCACGGCCTTCTCCACGACGGGCCCTGGCGACCTTGCGACGCTTGGCGAGGTCGGTCACGGTGCGACGGACCCGCGGCTTGCGCGCGACCTTCACGCCCTCGGCGGCAGCTCGCATGCCCCGGTCGATCAGCGCCTCGAACTGCTCGTTCAGCACCTCAGGGTGCTCGAGCATGATGATGTGCCCGGCTTCCTCGATCACCACGTGCTCGGCGCCCGGCACCAGCCGGACGATCTCCTCGCTGTGGTCGGGCGGCGTGAGCACGTCGTGGACTCCGTTGAGCACCAGCACCTCGACGCCGTGGAAGTGCACCAGCGCGTGCCGCTTGTCGTGCCGGTCGAAGGTCGGCAGGAAGTCGGCCATCACGTCGAGCGGGGTCCCGAAGATCATGTCGCCGGTGAGCCGTACGGCTGCAGGCGGGACCGGTGACGCGAAGCTCCAGCGCTCGACGAGGAACTCCTCGATGTCGCGGCCGGCCCGCAGTGCGGTGCGCACCAGACCCGGACGGGCGGACAGCCGGTCGAGCACGCCGGGCCCGAACCGGCCCACCAGCTTGCCGAAGTACTGTCCGAAGCCGAGCGAGACGAGCTGTGCCCCGCCGGCGCTGGTCGCCACGAACGCCGTCGCCACCACCCGGTCGCGCACCAGCTCAGGGTGCTCGCCGGCGAGCGCCATCATCGTCATGCCACCCATCGAGTGACCGATGAGGACGAGCTGCCCGGACGGCGTGGTCTCCTCGATCACGCGGGACAGGTCGCGGCCGAGCTGGTCGATGTCGCACGACGCCTCACTGCCCCGGCCAGACCGTCCGTGCCCGCGCTGGTCCCACGTCACGACGCGGTAGCCGTTGCGCACCAGTGCCTTCCGCTGCAGCACCCAGCTCTCCAGGCTGAGGCAGAACCCGTGCGAGAACACGACCGTCGGCTTGTCCGCGGGCTCACCGGGGCCCGCAGCCGCAGACGGCTCGGGTTCATCGATCTCGACGTGCAGCGGCACTCCGTCGTCCGCGACGACGACGAGCTCCCTGTCGGGCGTGTGGGCGTAGGCGCCCGCGGGTGCCAGCACCGACAGCCGCGCGTGCCGTTCCTTGCTCACCCGTCCGGCGGCGATGCCTGCGGCGGTCGCGGCCCCTGCAGCCGCCAGACCGACGCCGAGCCCGATCAGCCCGCGGTTGGCTGGACTCACGCCGCGCCCTCCCCACCGACATGGACCCGCGGCACCCGCGCCCCCACCCGCGTCACGATCTCGTAGTTGATCGTGTCGATCGCCGCTGCCCAGTCCTGCGCGGTCGGTTCGCCCTGCGCACCGACGCCGAACAGCACGACCTCGTCGCCGGCCAGCGCGGGCGAGTCAGCGCCGAGGTCGAGCACGAACTGGTCCATGCAGACCCGGCCCGCGACGACATACCGACGATCGCCCACCTGCACCGGGCCGACACTGGTGGCGTGCCGCGGCACTCCGTCGCTGTAACCCATCGGCACGAGCCCGAGCTTGGTCGGCTCGGCCGTGGTGTAGACGTGACCGTACGAAACACCTTGTCCGGCAGGCGAATCCTTGACGCTCGACAGTCGCGACACGAGTCGCATCGCCTCGCGCAGCCCGAAGTCCTCGGGTGCGCCGAGGTCGGGCACGGGCGACAGGCCGTAGACGGAGACGCCCGGACGGACCAGGTCGTAGTGCGCCGACGGGTTGGTCAGCGTGGCTGCGGAGTTGGCGAGGTGCCGCACCTGCGGCTCGACCCCCGCCCTGGCCGCCTGCTCGATGATGCCCTCGAACCGTTCCTGCTGCGCGCGCACGGTCGGGTGCTGCGGGGCATCCGCGTAGGCGAAGTGGCTGAACAGACCGACCACCTCGACCGAGCCCTCAGCCTGCGCGCCAGCCAGGGTGGAAAGCAGGGCAGCGAGGTCGTCGTCCCAGGCGCCGTTGCGCCCCAGACCGGTGTCGACCTTGAGGTGCACGCGGGCGGTGCGTCCGGTCGCCGTCGCAGCAGCCATCACCTGGTCGAGCGCCCACGTCGTCGAGACACCCAGGTCGATGCCGAGCTCGAGCGCCTCGGTGAAGTCCTGCCCCGGGACGTGCAGCCATGACAGCAGCGGAGCAACGACCCCGGCACGGCGCAGCTCCACCGCCTCGGGCAGCTGAGCGACCCCCAGCCAGGTGGCACCGCCACGCAGGGCGGCGCGGGCACTGGGGACCAGCCCGTGGCCGTAGGCGTCGGCCTTCACGACCGCCATCACCTCGGCGTCGCCGGCCCGCGACTTGAGCGCGGAGACGTTGCTGCTGATGGCAGAGAGGTCGACCTGGGCGCACGCGGGCAGCCCCGGCGGGACCGGGGCTGGGGGGGTGCTGGACGTGGTGGCACTCATCGTCGTCCAGTCTTTCACGGACGCCCAGTTCAGCGAGCGAGCAGGTGGGCGACCCGACCGTCGCTCACTCGCCTTTTGCATGAGATAGCGACGCCGGACCCGTCGCTAACTCGCCTTTTGCATGAGATAGCGACGCCGGACCTGTCGCTAACTCGCCTTTTGCATGAGCTAGCGACGCCGGACCCGTCGCTAACTCGCCTTTTGCATGAGACAGCGACGCCGGACCTGTCGCTAACTCGCCTTTTGCATGAGATAGCGACGGGTTAGCGGGTCAGCGGGTGAGCAGGTGCGCCACGGCTCCCGGTATGGCGTGCGCCACCGCGAGCGCGCGCACCGGACCACCCGGGTTGGCCAGGTCGGCGGCCACTCCGTGCACCAGGGCGCCGAGGCTGCCGGCGTCGAGCGGGCTGAGGCCCCCGGCGAGCAACGCACCACAGACGCCCGCGAGCACGTCGCCGGCGCCGGCGGTCGCCAGCCACGGTGGGGCGTCGTTCTGCGAGCGCACCGGTAGTCCTGCCGTGGTGGGCGGCACGACCAGGGTGGTGGCGCCCTTGAGAAGAACCGTCGCGCCGGTGCGGTCAGCGACCTGCCGCGCGTGCCCGAGCGGGTCGGCCTGCACGGTCTCGCGATCCGTCTCCTCGCCGGACAGCCGGCTCAGCAGCCGGGCCAGCTCACCCGCGTGCGGGGTCAGCAGGGTCGGGCCGGGGCGTGGACCGTCGACGAGGTCGAGCCCGCCCGCGTCGACCAGCACCGGCAGGTCGGAGGCGAGCGCGCTGCGTGCGACGTCGAGCTGGGCCTTCGAGCCGGCCGCCCGCGAGTGGGTGTCGAGGCCGGGACCGACGACCCAGGCCTGCACCCGCCCTTCCCCGTGCACCGCCTCGGGCACTTCGGCCCTCACCAGAGCCGTCGGGGTCGGGGTGCCGACGTAGCGGAGCATGCCCAGCCCGGCCCCGACCGCGGCCGTGCAACAGAGCAGGGGCGCGCCGGTGTAGTCCTCTCCCCCGGCCACGACCCCCAGCACGCCGCGGGAGTACTTGTCGTCACCCGCACCCGGCACCGGCCAGAGCCTGGCCACGTCGGCGAAGTCGAGCCGCTCCACGTCAGCGGGCTCGTCGTCACCGTCCCGACCGATGCCGAGGCCGATGTCGACGAGGGTCAGGCGCCCGACTGCGGCCTCGCTGGCCGGGAGCAGGTGCACCGGCTTGGCCACCCCGAAGGTCACCGTCTCGTCGGCGAACACCCCGGTGTCGGACACCTGTCGGCCGGCGGGGTCCTGACCGGATGGCAGGTCCACCGCCACCACGTAGGCGCTGTCGGGGATCGCGTCGACCCACTGCGCGGCCAGGTCGGGCAGACCCGGTCGGCCGCCGATCCCCAGCACCCCGTCGACCACGAGCTCGGCGGAGGCAAGAGCCCCAGCCCAGTCATCGTCAGGTCCGAGCACCCGCACTCCGGAGGCGCCCCACGACGCCGCATCCCCGATCGCGAGCATCCAATCACCCTGCAGCGCGACGCAGTCGAAACCTTCGGCGGCGAGGTGCACCGCGGCATACAAGGCATCCGCGCCGTTGTTGCCCGCTCCGGCGAGGACGACGACGCGACTCCCCCCTGACGAGGCGAGGCGGGCACGGCACACCTCGGCCAGCCCGTCGGCGGCGCGGGCCATCAGCTCGCCCTCAGGGAGGTCGGCCATCACCGCCTCCTCGGCGGCGCGGACGCGCGCTGCGGACCAGGCCCGGAGCATCGTCAGCCCTCGGCGATGACGACGGCCGAGGCGATGCCGGCGTCGTGCGAGAGCGAGATGTGCATGGCGTGCACCCCCAGGGCCTCGGCGCGCGCCTCGACGGTGCCGGTGACCTGCAGGTGCGGACGGCCGTCCTCGCCGCGGCGCACGGTGGCGTCCTGCCAGTGCAGCCCGACGGGCGCGCCGAGGGCCTTGGCCAGGGCCTCCTTGGCGGCGAACCGCGCGGCCAGCGAGTTCAGCGGCAGCCCGCGCTCCTCGTCGGTGAACAGCCGGTCACGCAGGCCGGGGGTGCGCTCGAGCGTCTGCCCGAAGCGCTCGACGTCGACCACGTCGATGCCGACCCCGATGATCACCGGCGGTCGCTCACTCGACCGTGACGCTCTTCGCGAGGTTCCGAGGCTGGTCGACGTCGAGGCCCTTGGCGGTGGACAGGTGCAGCGCGAAGACCTGGAGCGGCACCACGGTGAGCAGCGGCGCGAGCAACGGCGACGTCGCGGGCACGCGGATCACCTCGTCGGCGAACGGCAGCACGTCCTCGTCGCCGTCCTCGGCGACCACGATGGTGCGGGCGCCGCGCGCGCGGATCTCCTGGATGTTGGAGACCACCTTCTTGTGCAGCTCGTGCGGGGTGCCCGGACCGGGGACGACGATGAAGACCGGCTGGCCGGCGTCGATCAGCGCGATCGGGCCGTGCTTGAGCTCGCCGGCCGCGAAGCCCTCGGCGTGGATGTAGGCGAGCTCCTTGAGCTTGAGCGCGCCCTCCATGGCGACCGGGTAACCGACGTTTCGGCCGAGGAAGAGCACCGAGCGGGTGTCGGCCATGAACCGGGCGATCTCCTTGACCCGGTCCATCCGGCCGAGCAGCTCCTCGAGCTTGGCCGGGACCTCGTGCAGCTCCTTCATCACCGACTGCGCGTCGTCGGCGAAGGTGCCACCGCGCAGCTGGGCGAGGTAGAGGCCGAGGATGTAGCAGGCCGTGATCTGGGCGAGGAACGCCTTGGTCGAGGCGACCGCGATCTCGGGGCCGGCGTGCGTGTAGAGCACGGCGTCGGACTCGCGCGGGATGGTCGAGCCGTGGGTGTTGCAGATGCTGAGGGTCAGCGCACCCAGCTCGTGGGCGTGCTTGACCGCCATCAGCGTGTCCATCGTCTCGCCGGACTGGCTGATCGAGACGACCAGCGTCCGGTCGGTGGCGATCGGGTCGCTGTAGCGGAACTCGTGGGCGAGCGAGACCTCGACCGGGATGCGGGTCCAGTGCTCGATCGCGTACTTGGCGACCATGCCGGCATAGGCCGCTGTGCCGCACGCCACGATGATGATGCGGTCGACGTCGCGCAGCTGGTCCTCGGTGATCGACATGTCGTCGAGCACCAACCGGCCGTCGACGTCGGTCCGGCCGAGCAGCGTGTCACCCACGGCGTGCGGCTGCTCGTTGATCTCCTTCTCCATGAAGGTCGCGTAGCCGCCCTTCTCGGCCGCTGCTGCGTCCCAGGTGACCTCGTAGTGCTTGCCCTCGGCCGGGCTGCCGTCGAAGTTGATGACGGAGTAGGAGTCCGGCGTGATCGTGACGATCTGGTCCTGGCCGAGCTCGAGTGCGTTCCGGGTGTGACCGATGAAGGCCGCCACGTCCGAGCCGAGGAAGTTCTCGCCCTCGCCGAGCCCCACGACGAGCGGGCTGTTGCGGCGGGCCCCGACGACGACACCGGGGCTGTCGGCGTGCACGGCCAGCAACGTGAACGCACCCTCGAGCCGGTTGACGACGTTCTGCATCGCCTGGGTGAGGTCACCGGTCTGCGCGTACTCACGGGCCACCAGGTGGGCGGCCACCTCGGTGTCGGTCTCGCTGGTGAACGCCGTGCCCTCGGCGAGGAGCGCGTTCTTCAGCTGGTGGAAGTTCTCGATGATGCCGTTGTGGATCAGCGCGAGCTTGCCGTCCTCGCCGGCGCGGTGCGGGTGGGCGTTCTGGTCGGTGGGGCCGCCGTGGGTCGCCCAGCGGGTGTGGCCGATGCCGGTGGTCGCGCCGGGCAGGTCGTCCTCGTCGAGCGCGCCCTGGAGGTTGACCAGCTTGCCGGCACGCTTCTCGCTCGCGACGCCGTCCTCGGTGACGAGGGCCACCCCGGCGGAGTCGTAGCCCCGGTACTCCAGGCGGGCCAGGCCCTCCATGACGACGTCCAGCGCTTTGCCGTCGGCGTTGGGGCCGACGTATCCGACGATTCCACACATGGTGGCCAGCCTAATGGCCCATCGCCCTCGGGACGGCATCCACGGGCGCTGCCCGCAGCGCGCCCGGCCACCCCCACGCGCCGTGAGCAAGAATGGCGCCCGTGAGCCACCCCGCGAACGGCAACGTCGCCCTCCCGTCGCCCTACGTCGAGCTGGACCGCGCAGCCTGGGCCCGGCTGCGCGAGAACCAGCCGCTCAGCCTCGACGCCGACGACCTGACCCGCCTCCAGGGACTCGGCGAGCGGATCGACCTCACCGAGGTCGAGGAGGTCTACCTGCCCCTGTCGCGGCTGCTCAACTTCTACGTGGGCGCCACTGCCGGGCTGCACCGGATCACCGGCGACTTCCTCGGCGAGAGCCCGGCCAAGACGCCGTTCGTGATCGGGGTGGCCGGCTCGGTCGCCGTGGGCAAGTCCACCACCGCCCGCCTCCTCAAGGAGCTGCTGTCCCGCTGGCCCGGCACCCCCGAGGTCGAGCTCGTCACCACCGACGGGTTCCTCTACCCCAATGCCGAGCTCGAGAGCCGCAACCTGTTGCAGCGCAAGGGTTTCCCTGAGTCCTACGATCGCCGGGCACTGCTGCGCTTCGTTGCCGAGGTGAAGTCCGGCAAGGCGGAGGTGAGCGCCCCCGTCTACTCACACCTCACCTACGACATCGTCCCCGGTGAGCGGATCGTGGTGCGCCAGCCGGACGTCCTCATCGTCGAGGGCCTCAACGTGCTCCAGGCGCCGCGTCTGCACGAGGACGGTCGCAGCGGCCTCGCCGTGAGCGACTTCTTCGACTTCTCGGTCTATGTCGACGCCCACCTCGACGACATCCGGCAGTGGTACGTCGACCGGTTCCTGCGCCTGCGCGAGACCGCCTTCGCCGACCCTGACTCCTACTTCCACCGGTATGCCGCGCTGTCCGACGAGCAGGCCCGCGAGACCGCCGCCCGGATCTGGAGGACCATCAACGAGGTCAACCTGCGCGAGAACGTGCTCCCCACCCGCAGCCGGGCCACCCTCGTGCTGGCCAAGGGCAAGGACCACAGCGTCCGCCGGATCCGTCTCCGCAAGCTCTGAGGCAGGTAGGCCGTGCGGCCGGCCACGCGGCACACCCCGCCTCGGCGCATGATGGGGGTATGAGCGAGCAGACGCCTGCCACCCGGACCGAGCACGACTCGATGGGCGACGTGGAGGTGCCGGCCGACGCCTTGTGGGGCGCGCAGACCGCCCGCGCGGTCGAGAACTTCCCGATCTCGGGCCAACCGGTGCCGACCGGGGTGGTGCACGCCCTCGCGCAGCTCAAGGCTGCCGCAGCCGAGGTGAACGCCGAGCTGGGTGTGCTCGAACGCCCGATGGCCGAGGCCGTCGCGGCTGCGGCGACGGAGGTCGCCGACGGGCAGCACGACGACCAGTTCCCGATCGACGTCTTCCAGACCGGCTCGGGCACGTCGACCAACATGAACGTCAACGAGGTCGTCGCGCGGATCGCCCACCTGGCGACCGACCAGGCCGTCCACCCGAACGACCACGTCAACGCCGGCCAGTCGAGCAACGACACCTTCCCCAGCGCGCTGCGGATCGCCGCCACCCTCGCCGTGCACCGCGACCTGGCGCCGAGCCTGCTGCACCTCGCTAAGTCGTTGCGGGCCAAGGAGACCGAGTTCGTCGACGTCGTCAAGGCCGGGCGCACGCACCTGATGGACGCGGTGCCGGTGACGCTCGGGCAGGAGTTCGGGGGCTATGCACGGCAGGTGGAGCTCGGCGCCGAACGGGTGCTCGTGGCCGCGCAGGCGACGTCCGAGCTCCCCCTGGGCGGTACCGCAGCAGGCACCGGCCTCAACGCCGCTCCGGGCTTCGCCAGGGCCGTCATCGAACGGGTCAGCGAGCGGACGGGAATGGCCTTCCGTGAGGCGGCCGACCACTTCGAGGCGCAGTCCGCCCAGGACGCCGTGGTCGAGCTCAGCGGGGCGCTCAAGGTGGTCGCCGTCAGCCTCACCAAGATCTGCAACGACCTGCGCTGGATGTCGTCCGGTCCGCGCTCCGGGCTCGGCGAGATCCACCTGCCCGACCTCCAACCCGGGTCGAGCATCATGCCCGGCAAGGTCAACCCGGTGCTGCCCGAGGCCACCCTGATGGTGTGCGCCCAGGTGATCGGCAACGACGCCGCGATCACGGTGGCCGGTGCCTCAGGGGCCTTCGAGCTCAACGTGATGCTGCCCGTCATGGCCCGCAACATCCTCGAGTCGGCCACCCTGCTGGCCGCCGCGGCCCGGGTGCTGGCCGACCGCTGCGTCGACGGCATCGAGGCCGACGTCGAGCGCTCCCGAGGGCTGGCGGAGGGGTCTCCCTCGATCGTCACGCCACTCAACCGCTACATCGGCTACGAGGCGGCCGCAGCGGTCGCCAAGCAGTCGATCAAGGAGCGCCGCTCGATCCGCGACGTCGTCATCGAGCGTGGCCACGTGGCCAACGGCGAGCTCACCGAGCAGCAGCTCGACGAGGCGCTGGACGTCCTGGCGATGACCCGCCCACCGCGCTGAGGCGCGGGTCGGCTCAGTACCAGTGCGGGGAGCGGCTCTGCCACGCACCCCAGGCGCCGCACGGGGTGCCGTAGGAGCTCTTGATGTACTTCAGGCCCCAGCGGATCTGGGTGACCGGGTTGGTGCGCCAGTCGGAGGCGATGGTGGCCATCTTGGAGCCGGGCAGCGACTGCGGGATGCCGTAGGCGCCGGACGAGGAGTTCTCGGCGGTGTAGCGCCAACCGCTCTCGCCCATCCAGAGGTTGTCGAGGCAGCTCCACTGGCTGTCGTCGAAGCCGAACTCGGGCATCAGCGCGCGGGCTGCGGCGCGGGGGTCGGCCTGCGCATTGGCCAGGATGGCCTGCTTCTTGGCGGCGAGCGCCTTGCGGGCCTTCTCGCGGGCGACCTTCTTGGCGGCCTCGCGACGCGCCTTGTCGGCCGCCTTCGCAGCGGCGATCGCGGCGACGCGGTCCTTCTCCTGCGCGGCGGCGATGCTGGCGTTGGTGTTGTTGCGGTCGGCGGCGAGGCGCGCGGTGTCCTCGATCTGGGCGTCCGCGAGCTCGTTGGCCTGGGCGATCGCCTCGGTGCTGACCGTGAACGCGGCCGCACCGGTCTGGCGCTCGTCGGCGGCCTGGTAGCCGGCGGCGGTGGTCGCGACGACCGCGAGCAGCACGCTGGAGGTCACGGCGGGGCGACGGATCGCCTTCGTGAGACCGGAGGAGGAGCGATGGGCTCGCCTGCCGCGGGTCGACACGTTGCGGTGCCGTCCCTGGTAGGGCTGACTCATACGGGGTTCCTCCAAAGAGAAGGCCACCGCATGCGTGGGTGGCCTCTGAGATCGGTGCCGGGGGGATGTATTCGCCGAAGTCGCCCTACGGACTGCGCGGCTGCACCAACAGCCCAACAGAACAGCGTCCCGGCACGTTATGAAACCGAGACCTTACCTCAGGGGCCACGACGAAATCGAATCGTCAACCACATTCTGGTGCCCCTGTGACGGATGTGACGACTGAGTCATCCTTTCGGTGGAGGGGAACCGCCGGAACCGGGCCAATCCGGCGATTCCCCGCCCCTCCTCAGACCTCGAGGCCCTCCAGCAGGTCGGTCACCAGTGCCGCGATCGGGCTGCGCTCGCTGCGGGTCAGCGTCACGTGCGCGAAGAGCGGGTGGCCCTTGAGCGCCTCGATGACCGCTGCGACGCCGTCGTGCCGGCCGACGCGCAGGTTGTCGCGCTGGGCGACGTCGTGGGTGAGCACGACCCGGGAGTTCTGGCCGATCCGCGACAGCACGGTGAGCAGCACGTTGCGCTCGAGGCTCTGGGCCTCGTCGACGATCACGAACGCGTCGTGCAGCGAGCGGCCACGGATGTGCGTCAGGGGCAGGACCTCGAGCATGCCTCGGTCCATGATCTCCTCGACCACCTCGTGTGAGACCAGCGCGCCGAGGGTGTCGAAGACCGCCTGGGCCCACGGCCCCATCTTCTCCGACTCGCTCCCCGGCAGGTAGCCCAGCTCCTGGCCGCCCACGGCATACAAGGGGCGGAAGACGACGACCTTGCGGTGCTGGCGCCGCTCCATGACCGCCTCGATGCCGGCGCACAGCGCCAGGGCGGACTTCCCGGTGCCGGCCCGCCCGCCGAGCGACACGATGCCCACGTCGGGGTCGAGCAGGATGTCGAGCGCGATCCGCTGCTCGGCGCTGCGGCCGTGCAGGCCGAACGCGTCGCGGTCGCCGCGCACGAGGCGCACCTGCTTGTCGGCGCCGACCCGCCCCAGACCGCTTCCCCGCGGCGAGAGCAGGACGACCCCGGTGTGGCAGGGCATCTCGGCGGCAGTCGCGTTCTCGATCCGGCCGTGCTCGTAGAGCGCGTCCATCTCCTCGACCGTGACGTCGAGCTCGGCCATGCCCGTCCAGCCGGTGTCGACGGTGAGCTCGGCGCGGTACTCCTCCGCGACCAGCCCGACCGCGGACGCCTTGACCCGCATCGGCAGGTCCTTGCTGACGATCGTGACGTCGAAGCCCTCGTTGGACAGGTTCTTGGCCACCGACAGGATGCGGGTGTCGTTGTCGCCCAGCCGGAAACCGGCCGGCAGCGAGGTCGGGTCGGTGTGGTTCAGCTCGACCCGCAGCGTGCCACCGTCGGTGCCGACCGAGACCGGCGCGTCGAGCCGGCCCTGGCTGATCCGCAGGTCGTCGAGCAGCCGCAGTGCCTGCCGGGCGAAGTAGCCCAGCTCGGGGTGGTGCCGTTTCGCCTCGAGCTCGGTCACCACCACGACCGGCAGCACCACTTCGTGCTCCTTGAACCGCACCATCGCCCGTGGGTCGGACAGGAGCACCGAGGTGTCGAGCACGAAGGTCCTGGTCCCGGTCGCCTGGAGCTCGGGCGCGGTCGCCTTGGGCTTGCGCTTGGCCGCGGGTGTTTCCCGCGGCGCAGCCGGAGAGGTCGAGGTACGACGGGTGCTGTCGGGGTTCGAGGCCAATGTCTCTCCTTGGCACAACGCGCGCTTCGGCGCGGTGCGCCTACTCGCGAACGAGGTGCCGGGACCAGGTCAACCCAGTGCGGGTGGGCCGGTTCCGGCCCTCCGCTCGGAGCTGGATCTGCTCCATAGGTTGGCCTCCCCGAACGCGCGACGGGTGCCCCGCGTCACTACGGACGGTACGACCGACGTCGCCCCGGGGAAGGCAGGCTCGCGGCGTGTCATCCAGAGTTAACCCGTTGGCCCGATCCGCCCCTCGGACGTTGGTATGCCGCCCGCCCGACTCGGGTGCGCCCCTAGCCGCCGAACCTGCGGTTGCGCTCGGCGTAGGCACGCAGCGCGCGGAGGAAGTCGACGTGCCGGAAGTCGGGCCAGTAGGCCTCGCAGAAGTAGAACTCGCTGTGCGCGCTCTGCCAGAGCAGGAACCCCGACAGCCGCTGCTCCCCCGAGGTGCGGATCACGAGGTCGGGGTCGGGCTGGCCCTTGGTGTAGAGGTGCTCCGCGATGTGCTCGACCTGGAGGGTCTCGGCGAGCTCCTCGATGGTGGTGCCGTTCGCGGCGTGCGAGACCAGCATCGAGCGGACGGCGTCGGTGATCTCCTGGCGCCCGCCGTAGCCGACCGCGACGTTCACGGTCATGCCCTGGACGCCTTCGGTGAGGTCGGCCGCCTCCTTGAGCCGGCGGGCCGTCTCGGCCGGCAGGAGGTCGAGCGAGCCCACCGGGTTGATCACCCAGCGCTTGGTCTGGGCGAGGTCGGTCACGGTCGTCTCGATGATCGACAGGAGCGGCACGACCTCGGCAGGGGGCCGGTTGAGGTTGTCGGTCGAGAGCAGCCACAAGGTGACGACCTCGACGCGGGCCTCCTCGCACCAGTCCAGGAAGCCGGCGATGTTGTCGGCCCCGGCCTGGTGGCCTTCCTTGGTGCCGTGACCACGGGCCTTGGCCCAGCGGCGGTTGCCGTCCAGCATCACGCCGACGTGGCGCGGGAGCGTCTCCTTGGAGAGGCGACGGCTCAGCTGCCGCTCGTACGCGGCATACAGGAGGTCGGACAGAGCCACCCCACCACGCTACCCCCGCCGGGCGGTCGCGGTCCGGCAGGATGACGACCATGTCCCCGGCGAACGGCTACGACGTCATCGGGCACTGAAGGTACGGACCCCTCTGTCAGGTTCGACGCGGCCCGAGTGTCCCGACCGGCTGAGGCGAGGCTCACAACCTACGCGCTAGTAACCTACGCGACCGTAGGTTACAGTGGGTCCATGACCACGGTACCCGCACCCCGCTCTCCGCAGGGACCCGTCGAGACTGTCGTCGCCGCAGTGAAGCCCCACCTGCGCGGCTGGCTGCACGCCGGCATGGTCCCGCTCGCGGTCGCGGCAGGCATCGTCCTGATCGCGCTCGCCCCCACGACTCCCGCCCGCCTCGCCGCCGTCGTCTTCAGCGTCTCGGCCTGGCTGCTGTTCGGCACCTCGGCCGTCTACCACCGCGGCAACTGGTCGCCGAAGGTCGCCGGGATCCTGAAGCGGATGGACCACTCCAACATCTTCCTGATCATCGCCGGCACCTACACGCCGTTCGCGCTGCTGTTGCCCAAGGACGACGCCCGCACCATGCTGCTCATCGTCTGGATCGGCGCCGTCGCGGGGGTGCTGTTCCGCGTGTTCTGGGTCGGCGCACCGCGCTGGCTCTACACGCCGGTCTACGTCGCCCTCGGCTGGGTCGCGGTCTTCTACCTCGGCCCGTTGCTCAAGTTCGGCGGACCGGCGATCGTGACGCTGATCGCGGTGGGTGGCCTGCTCTACACCGCGGGCGCGCTGGTCTACGGCATCAAGCGGCCGAACCCCTCGCCGCGCTGGTTCGGGTTCCACGAGATCTTCCACACCCTGACCGTCGCCGCGTTCGTGGTGCACTACATCGCGGCGTCGATGTCGGTCTACGGAGCCGGCTCGCCCTCCTGAGGCGTCGCCTCACCCTCCCCCGGACCCTTCGCCGCATCGTCCTGCTGCGCGTGCAGCTGTTCTGCCTCGCGGGCCCGCTCCTCGGAGCGGTAGGACATCCGGCGCATGCGGGCGTTCATGTTGCGCATCAGCAGGTAGAGCGCGATCGCGAGCACGAAGAACGCCACGAAGCCCCACAGCCCGGGCGAGACCATCGCCGAGGGAGCGCCGTTCACGCCTTCGCCTCCTTGCGTCCGTCGTAGGCGATGTCGAGGTCGCCGGCGGTGGCCAGCCGGTCACCGGCTGCGACGTCGGCGATCCCGGCGAAGAGGTCGTCCTCGACCGGCTCGACCGGCACGTACGACACCGCAGCCTCGAAGTCCTCGGTCGGCCACACCGCGACCTGCATCTCGCGCGGCACCTGGAACCACGCCCCGTCGGGGTCGATCTGGGTCGCGTGCGCGAGCAGCGCCTGGTCACGCTGGTCGAAGTAGTCGGCACAGTTCACGCGGGTGGTGATGGTCCGGGCGGTGGCCGGGTCCCAGTCCTTCAGCCAGTCGGCATACGGGCTCTCCACCCCCTGCGCGAGCAAGGCGTCGTGGAACGCCGCGTACTTCGCCCGGTTGTGCGAGTTGTAGTAGATCTTCAGCGGTTGCCAGGGCTGCCCTGCATGCGGGTATGCCGCCGCGTCACCGGCCGCCGCGAAGGCGGACATCGACACCGTGTGGGTCATGATGTGGTCGGGGTGCGGGTAGCCGCCGTTCTCGTCGTACGTCGTCATGACGTGCGGACGGAACCGGCGGATCTCGCGGACCAGTGCCTCGGTCGTCACCTCGATCGGCTCGAGTGCGAAGCATCCCTCTGGCAGTGGCGGCAGCGGGTCGCCCTCGGGCAGCCCCGAGTCGACGAACCCGAGCCAGGTGTGCTCGACCCCGAGGATCTCCTGGGCTCGCGCCATCTCCTCGCGCCGCACCTGGGCCAGGTCACGCTCGATGTGGGGGTCGCCCTTGAGCCGCGGGTTCAGCACGTCGCCGCGCTCGCCCCCGGTGCACGAGACCACCAGCACGTCGTAGCCGGTGGCGGCATACTTCGCCATCGTCGCCGCGCCCTTGCTCGACTCGTCGTCGGGGTGCGCGTGCACCGCCATGAGCCGCAACCGGTCAGCCACCTGCACAACCTCACTCGTCCATCGCCGACAATGGTGTCCGTCCGGCATGAACACCGGACCGCCAGCCATCCTCTCACCCCGCAGAAGGTCAGCCATGCCGCTCCCCCGCCCCGCCCCCGGCACCGGCCGCTGGTGGGTCATCGGCACGATCGGCTGCGCCATCGGGGTCGCGCTCGCGGTGTGGCTCGGGCTGGCCAACAGCCTGGGGCGGGTGACGTGGACCGACACCGACTACAAGGTCGTCGACGATCGCAGCGTGCAGGTGGGTTTCGACGTGCACCGCGACCCCGGCCAGGCGGTCACGTGCACCGTGGAGGCGCAGGACGCCGCCCACGGGGTCGTCGGGGTGATCCAGGTGGCCGTACCGGCCGGGACCGAGCGGTCGGTGCACCAGCAGGTGAGCGTCCGCACCGCGTCGCGAGCCGTGGGCGGCAGCGTCCGCAGCTGCGACAAGACCCCCTGACCCCCACCGCGCAGTCAGCGGGTCCGGGGGCGGACGACGCCAGAGAGGGCGAGGAGACCGACCGTCGTCGTCACGGCCAGCAGCCAGTACTGGAATGCCGCGAGGCCGGTCGTGAGCTCGGCGTTGCCGAGTCCTCCGTCGAAGAAGCCCGAGACGACGCTGACCAGGCAGGCGGCGGCGAGCAGGGCGGCCGCGACGGTGGCCCCCCGACCCGGTCGGCGGGTGGCGAACCAGACCAGCAGCAGCTGCGCGACCACCATCGGCACCGGAGCCGCGAGCAGCGCCTCCGGGCCCCAGGCCTCTCCCCAGGTGTTGACGCCGGCGCGGACCGCGAGCAGCCCACCGACGACGTCGGTGGCCAGCAGGACCAGCATGGCGAGGCGGAGCCGTCGTGCAGCCGGGGACGACGCGGACGGCACCGCGGTGGCGAGGGTGGTGGACATGCGGGTGCTCTCCTGGTGATGGTGAACGGTGTGGGTGACGGCGGTCCCGCCGTCCGGGACGAGGATGCCCGGCCCCACTTGGGAACGGCTTGGGGCGCTGTCCAGATCTGCCAGCAAATGGACCCTTTCGCGCCCGGCGAGGTAGGCTTGTTGTTTCACCGAGCGGTCTGGACCAGCCACTGCGACGTCACAACGAGCGTGGTCGAGGTCCGGGCCGTTGCGCGTACCACCCTCTCCGAGACGCGACCGCGTCCGACGGGGACCCGATCAAGGAGTAACACCGTGAGCGAGACCGCGACCCCCACCGCGAGCTACCTGACCCAGGAGGCCTTCGACCGTCTGAAGGCCGAGCTGGACCAGATGTCCGGAGAAGGCCGTACGGAGATCGCCAAGAAGATCGAGGCGGCCCGCGAGGAGGGCGACCTCAAGGAGAACGGCGGCTACCACGCGGCCAAGGAGGAGCAGGGCAAGATGGAGGCCCGCATCCGCCAGCTGACCCAGCTGCTCGAGAACGCCATCGTCGGCGCCAAGCCGGCTGATGACGGCGTCGTCGAGCCCGGCATGGTCGTCACCGTCGACATGTTCGGCGACGAGGTGAAGTTCCTGCTCGGCTCGCGAGAGATCGCCGGCGACAGCGACCTCGACGTCTACAGCGAGAAGTCGCCCCTCGGCGCCGCCATCAACGGCAAGAAGATCGGCGACAAGGCCTCCTACACCGCCCCCAACGGCAAGACCATCGAGGTGTCGGTCAAGGACGCGACGCCGTACTCCGGCTGACCACCGGTCACGACGAAGGGCCGCCCCTCGGGGCGGCCCTTCGTCGTGTGCGGGGGTGCCGGTCAGCCGAACTTGAGCTGGTAGCCCTTGCCGCGCAGCGTCCGCAGGACCTCCTCGCAGTGCTGCTTGCCCCGGGTCTCGAGCTGCAGCCCGATCTCGACCTCGTCGACGGTGATCTGGGTGCCGGTGCGGATGTGCTCGACCTCGAGGACGTTGGCGTCGACGCTGGCGCAGTCGGCCAGCAGCCGGGCGAGGTTGCCGGGGCGGTCGGGGACGCGCACCCGGAACTGCAGGTAGCGCCCGGCAGCGGCCATGCCGTGGCGGATGATGCGCAGCAGCAGCAGCGGGTCGATGTTGCCGCCGGAGAGGACGGCCACGACCGGGCCGTCGAGCTGCTGGCGGCCGGCTCGGTCGAGCAGGTGTGCGACGGCTGCGGCACCGGCCGGCTCGACGACGAGCTTGGCCCGCTCGAGCACGAAGAGCAGGGCCCGCGAGAGCTCCTCCTCGCTGACGGTCTCGACTGCGTCGACGAGGTCGCGGACCAGTGCGTAGGGGACGTCCCCGGGCATCCCGACGGCGATCCCGTCGGCCATGGTCTGCATGTTCTCGTAGGCGACCGGCTTCCCGGCCGCCAGCGACAGCGGGTAGGCAGCCGCCTGCTCCGCCTGCACCCCGACGATCCGCACGTCGGGTCGGGCCGCCCGGACGGCGACCGAGATGCCGGCGAGCAGCCCCCCACCACCGGTGCTCACGACGATGGTCCTGACGTCGGGGCACTGGTCGAGGATCTCGAGCCCGGCGGTGCCCTGGCCCGCGACGATGTCGCGGTGGTCGAACGGGTGGATCAGCACCGCGCCGTGCTCGGCCTCCCACTCGCGGGCCTTGACCAGGCACTCGTCGATGGTCGTGCCGACCTGCTCGATCGTCGCGCCGTAGGCCTGGGTGGCCAGGAGCTTGGGCATGGGGGCACCGTGCGGCATGTAGACCTTGACGTCGATGCCGAGCAGCTGACCGGCGAGCGCGACGCCCTGGGCGTGGTTGCCGGCGCTCGCCGCGACGACCCCGCGCGCCTTCTCCTCGTCGGACAGCCGGGACATCCGGGTGTATGCGCCGCGGATCTTGAACGACCCGGCCCGCTGGAGGTTCTCGCACTTGAGGAAGACCTCGGCGCCGACCCGGTCGGAGAGCGCTCGGCTGTACTCGAGCGGGGTGGGTCGGACGACTCCGCTGAGCAGGTCCTGCGCAGCGCGGACGTCGGCCAGGGTGACAGACAGCGACGGTGATGCCATGGCCGGAAGGCTAGTCCCTCCGGGAGGGTGCGCCGGACTAGCCCTGGGTGCGCTTGGCGAACGCCCGGATCGCCAGTGGAGCCATCACCAGGGTGAGGCCGATGGTCCAGATCAAGGTGGTGATGATCGGGTGGTGCAGCGGCAGCTGGGCGTCGGCGGGGACGGGCAGGTCGTTGCCCCACAGCTGCCGGACGGCCTGCACCAGGGACGAGATCGGGTTCCACTCCGCGATGACCCGCAGGAAGTGCGGCATGTTGTCGGTGGGCGCGAAGGTGTTGGCGAGGAAGGTGATCGGGAACATCGTCGTGAACATCAGCCCGTTCACCGCCTCGACCGAGCGCATCGCCGAGCCCACCAGGATGCCGATCCAGATCATCGCGAAGCCCCAGAGGAGCAGCAGCGCGTAGGCGAGCACCGCCTCGGCGAAGCTCCCGCGGATCCGCCACCCCACGAAGAGCCCGGTCAGCGACATCACGAGGATGCCGATGCTGGAGTGCAGCAGGCTGGAGATGCTCCGCCCGACGAGCACGGCCGAGGGGTTGATCGGCAGCGACCGCATCCGGTCGACGATGCCCTTGTCGATGTCGGCGGTCAGGCCGACCGCGACGATGAACGAGGCGAACGCGATGGTCTGCCCCATGATCCCGCCCATCAGCCACTCGCGGTAGCCGGCCGGCGAGCCCTGGACCGAGATCGAGCCACCGAACACGTAGGCGAACAGCAGCACGAACATCACCGGCTGGATGGTGACGTCCATCAGCATCTCGGGCATCCGCTTGATGTGGATCAGGTTGCGACGGGTGATCGCCAGCGACTGGCGCAACAGGCCGGTCTGCCGGATCTCGGGCCGGGCGATCCCGCTGGCCGACGGCCGCGTCGTGGTGTCGGCGGTCATGACGCCTGCTCCTCGGTCTCGGTGGCAACGTCCTCGGCGCGGTGACCGGTCAGGTGGAGGAACACGTCGTCGAGACTGGGTCGCTTCAGGCCCAGGTCGTCGAGCTCGATCTCGCTGTCCTCGAAGACCGCGGCGATCCGGGTCATGTCGCGCAGCCCCTCGGCGGGCGCGGTCAGCTGGCGGGCGGCCTCGTCGACGTGCACCTCGGAGACTCGCTGGCGGAGCATGTCGGCTGCCGTCTGCAGGTCCTCGGCGCGTGACACGGTCAGCACCAGGCTGGCCTTGCCGCTGCGGTCCTTGAGCTCGAGCGGGGTGCCCTCGGCGATGATCTGCCCGCGGTCGATCACGACGATGCGGTCCGCGAGCTGGTCGGCCTCCTCGAGGTACTGCGTCGTGAGCAGCAGCGTCGTGCCGTCCTTGACGAGCCCACGCAGGACCTCCCACAGCTCAACACGGCTGCGGGGGTCGAGGCCCGTGGTGGGCTCGTCGAGGAAGAGCACGGGCGGGGTGGCGATCAGGCTGACCGCGAGGTCGAGCCGGCGCCGCATGCCGCCGGAGTAGGTCTTCACCGTGCGGTCACCCGCCTCGGCGAGCGAGAACCGCTCGAGCAGGTCGGCCCCGGCCGCCTTGACGTAGCTCGCGGACAACCCGTAGAGCGACCCGATCAGGCGGAGGTTCTCGCGACCGGTGAGCAGCTCGTCGACGGTCGCGGCCTGCCCGGTCAGGCCCATCGCCCGGCGCACTGCGTCGGGCTCACGCAGCACGTCGTGCCCGGCCACCCGGGCCGTGCCGCTGGTGGGCTTGGCCAGGGTGGTCATCATCCGGACCGTCGTCGTCTTGCCGGCGCCGTTGGGACCCAGCAGTCCAAGCACCGACCCCTCCGGCACGGAGAAGCTCACGTCGTCGACGGCGGTCTGGTCGCCGAACTTCTTGACCAGGTGCTCGGCCTCGATCGCCAGGGAGCTCATGGCTCGACCCTAGGCGGCGTGTGGTTGGTCGGACCATCCATTTTCAGCTCCTCCGATCACGTCATGTCGCGTTTGACTGAGACCCCGGGGCCCGACCAATGAGGCAGAGCGGGTGGCCGACCGGGTCGAGATAGACCTTGAAGGTGCCGCGCTCCGAGGGTTGGTGCTGGTGCACCGTCGCCCCGGCTGCCAGCACCGCCGGCTCGGCGGCCGCGATGTCACCGGCCCACAGGTCGAGGTGGAACTGCTGGGGGTGCTCGCCACCGGGCCACGTGGGTGGCTCGAAGTCGTCGATGCCCTGGAACGCGAGCGAGGTGCGCCCGCCAGGGTTGTCAGGGGTCACACCGCCGCCAGGTGGCACGAGCGTCGCCCACCCCTTCTTCGCGTCGGGCTCGAGCTCCCACCCGAGCACCTCGCCGTAGAACCGGGCGAGCTCCACGGCATCGGGGCAGTCGATGACCACGAGGTCGAGCAGGGGCTTGGGCGCAGCGTTGTCAGCCATCCCTGAACGCTAGGGCCCACCACCGACAGCCGCAGCGCCGGCAGCGCCAGCCACCACTGTGCGGGCGAGGGACCGGGCCATCTCGGGGTGCGCATCGCGCAGCAACCCCACCGCGAACAGCAGGTAGGCCGTGTCCGTCACCAGCGCCGCGTCCCGCGGCACCTTCCACCCGCCCGCATGATCAGTGGCGACTGCGCGCAGCACCGACTCGCGACCGGCATCGGACGCGTGCCGCAGGACGCCGCCCGAACCGACCACGACCCGCACGTCGGCCAGCGGCCTGGCCCCCGCGCCGGTCGCCGGCGGCCGCGCATGGCGGCGCACGGCCACGACCGCGGCGGCGCGGGCGAGGCCGAGGTCCATCGCCCACTCGCCCTCGCCTGCCGGGAGGTGACCGGTGTCGCGGACGACCTGCGCGGCATACCGGGCCGTCCCGTCGGGCACAGGCACGTGCTCGCGCTCCGCCGCCTCGACGATGCCCTCGGCGTTCCACCGCATGCCGAGGTCGGCCTCGACGGTGCGCGCGTGCCACAGCGGCGCGACGACGTCCTTGGCCAGGCCGGAGTCCTCGCCCTGGGGGCGCAGTGCGGAGTAGACATCAGTCGTCGCGCCACCGATGTCGACGACCAGCACGTCACCGTCCAGGTGCTCGGCGAGCACGGCGACCCCGTCGAGCACGGCGTCCGGGGTGGGGGCCTGCACCATCGCCCCGAACTCCGTGCCGCGCGACAGCCCCTTGCCACCGATCACGTGCTCGAGGAACACGCGACGGATGGCGGCCCGCGCAGACTCCGGGGCGATCACCCCGATCGAGGGAAGCACGTTGTCGGCCATCGTGAAGGAGCGCCCCGTGGACGACAGCACCGCAGCGACCGACGCCTGCGCATCCTGGTTGCCAGCAACGACGACAGGGGCGCCGAGGCGAGCCTTGGCGAGGCGAGTGGCGTTGTGCAGCAACACTTCTGCGTTGCCACCGTCGGTGCCGCCGACGAGGAGCACCAGGTCGGGGCGGCTGTCGCGCAACGCCTTCACGTCAGCTCCCGAGAGCGGTCCCGAGGTGACGTGCGCGACCCGTGCGCCCGCGCTCAGGCCGACCCGGTGCCCGGCCTGCGCCGTGACGTCGCGCTCGTAGCCGACCACGGCCAGCCGCAGGCCGCCCCCGGCGCTCGAGCAGGCGAGCACCTCGTCGACGTCACCGTGGTGGGCGAGCTGGTCACGCAGCGTGCGGTAGCCGTCGAGCACGTCGGTGCCGATGGTCGTCGGCGTCGACGCCGTCGCCACCACGACCCCGTCGCCGTCGACGAGCACCGCCTTGGTGAAGGTCGACCCGAAGTCGACGCAGAGCAGCAGCACGCCTGACCCGACCCGTCCCCGCCCGTGCCCGTCCGGCTCAGCCGAGCCGGTCGAGCGCCTGTCCGAGGTCGGCGATGAGGTCGTCGACGTCCTCGATGCCGACAGACAGGCGGATCAGGTCGGCGGGCACCTCGAGCTCCGTGCCGGCGACCGAGGCGTGGGTCATGCGGGCCGGGTGCTCGATCAGCGACTCGACGCCACCGAGCGACTCCCCCAGGGTCCAGAGCTGGGTCTCGCCGCACACCTTGACCGCGACGTCCTCTCCGGCCCGCACCTGGAACGAGATCATCCCGCCGAACCGCTTCATCTGGCGCTTGGCGACCTCGTGCCCCGGGTGCGACTCGAGACCGGGGTAGTGCACCGCGCTCACGGCCGGATGGCCCTGGAGGAACTCGACGACGCGCTCGGCGTTGTCGCTGTGCTTCTCCATCCGCAGGGCCAGGGTCTTGAGCCCGCGCAGCACGAGCCACGCGTCCATCGGCCCGGCGACTGCACCCATCGAGTTCTGGTGGAACGCAACGCGATCCGCCGCATCCGCGAACCCGGGGACGGAGACCTCGCGACCCACCACGACGGCCCCACCGACGACGTCGGAGTGCCCCCCGCAGTACTTCGTCGTGGAGTGCGTGACGATGTCGGCGCCCAGCGAGAGCGGTTGCTGGAGGTAGGGCGACGCAAAGGTGTTGTCCACGACGAGGAGCGCCCCGGCCTCGTGCGCCAGCTCGGCCAGCGCCGCGATGTCGGCGATGCCGAGCAGCGGGTTGGTGGGCGTCTCGACCCACAGGATCTTGGTGCTGCCGGGGCGGATCGCGGCCCTGACCGCCTCGAGGTCGCCCATCGGCGCGATGCTGTGCTCCACGCCCCACGCGGTCAGGACCTTGTTGAACAACCGGTACGTGCCGCCATACGCGTCGTTGGGGACGACCACGTGGTCACCCGGCGCCAGCAGCGCCCGCAGCACGGTGTCCTGCCCGGCCAGCCCGGACGAGAAGGCGAAGCCGCGCGCCCCACCCTCGAGCGCCGCGAAGCACTCCTCGAGCGCGGTGCGGGTCGGGTTGGCCGAGCGGCTGTACTCGTAGCCGCCCCGGAACCCGCCGATGCCGTCCTGCTTGTAGGTCGAGACCTGGAAGATGGGGGTGATCACGGCTCCGGTGCCCGCGTCGGGCTCCTGTCCGGCGTGGATCGCACGCGTCGAGAACCCGTGGTCGGTGCTGTGCTGCTCGCTCATGGCGGCAAGGCTAGTCCCCGCTCAGGAGACCTCCCGCACCACCGGGTCGCCCACCCGGATGACCCCTCCTTCGAGGATCCGGAAGACCGTTCCGCCCCGCCCGTGGAGAGCCTTCATGGCTCCCGGGCCGATGAGGTCGTCCATGAGGCGGCAGGGCGCAGCCGGTCGCACGACCTCGAGGAGGGCTTCCCCCATCCGGACGCGGGTGCCCGGCCGGCCCGGGACAGGCCCCCCTGACAGGGTGACGTTGCGGCGGGTGGACTCCGGGTCGACCGAGCGGCCCAGGTCCGCACCGGCCTCGGCGAGCGCATGGGCCGACTGCACCGTCACGTGCCGGTGCCTGGAGCCGTGGTAGCGGTCGCCGACCAGCCCGGCGCCCGCCTCTGCCACGACGGACTCGACCGGCCGCATCGGCAGCTTGGTCGCCTTGGCGACGTGGATCGCGACGACCGACCCGAGGTCGACGTCGAGCGGGTCGTCCATCACGCCGGCACGACCTTCTGCCACTCGCGCATCATGCCGTCGTTGACGAACCCCAGCGCCCGGTTCACCTCGAGCATCGGCGCGTTGTCGTCGGCGTTCCACGTGCGCACGCTGGCCGTCTCGGGTGACTGCTCCGTCAGGGCGAGCGTGCTGGCCGCCTTCATCCGCAGCCCCAGCCGGTGGCCGCGGTGCTCGCGCATCACCAGGGTGTCCTGCTGGAACGCCACCTCCGGGTGGTCCCGGGGCACCTGCACCTGCGTGTAGCCCACGAGCTCCCCGGTGGCCTCGTGCACGGCGAAGGCGTCGATGACGCGGCGCCCCATCCGGCCGATCCGCTCGTACTCGTCGCGCACCCGCGCCTCGTCCCAGTGCTCCTCCTCGAGCCGGAGGTCGCCCATCGGGATGTCGGTGCTCATCCGTCGGCTCAGCTCCGCGCGCCCCGCCAGCCACGCGTCCGGTATGCCGTCCCAGCAGGTCCGCACGACGTAGCCGTCCGCGTCGTCAGCCTGCAGGCCGGCCTCCAGCCGGGCCCGGTCGGCGGGCAGGGACAGGCTGCTGCGCAGCACGGTCTGCGCCACGGCATACCCGTGCTTCGCCGCGAACCCCTCGCCGAACTCGTCGTCCGCGCCCACCCGCCACTGCGTCTCGGACAGCAGGACGCTGCGGCCGTGGGCTCTCGCCGCCTCCTCCAGGTGGGTGAGGAGCAGCGTGCCCAGTCCCCGACGGCGGTGGTCGGGATGCACGACGGCGACCAGCAACGCCTGCGCGAGGTTGTCGTGCTGGGGCAGCATCAGCGCCGCGGAGCCGACCACCGTACCGTCGTCGTGGACGGCTGCCCACGCGATCCGGTGGCGGGCGGTGCTGCGGCCCATCTCGCGCAGCTCGTCAGCCGAGTGCGCCGTGTGGTCCGGCCCGAACTGGTGCCGGCCGTCTGCTGCGAAGACCTCCGCCCAGTCGTCGAAGAGCTGCCGCTGCGCGCCGTCGGGGTCCTCGATCAGCGTGATGGTGACCATGCCCCCACCCTCGCGGACGAACCCACTGAACGGCCACCGGGTTTCCGCGGCCCGTCACCGCTGCGTAAGGTCCGGGCCCGGAACAGGCGTGGGGCAGGCCGCGTTGGACCAGTCGTGATATTCGGATCGCGCGCCAAGACCACCCTGCCCACCGCCGACAACGCCCTGAGCGGACGCCAGACGCGGCCGTTCCACATCGCCGACGAGCACGTCGTGCTGCACACCCCCCTCGAAGGGCCGTGGCCCGACGGCACCGAGGTGCTCTACATCGCAATGGGCTGCTTCTGGGGCGCCGAGCGCATCTTCTGGCGCCTGCCCGGGGTCGTCACGACGGCCGCCGGCTACATGGGCGGGCTCACGCCGAACCCCACGTACGAGGAGACCTGCACCGGACTGACCGGCCACGCCGAGACGGTGCTGGTGGCCTACGACCCGGAGCAGACCAGCCCCGAGCTGCTGCTCAAGGAGTTCTGGGAGAACCACGACCCCACCCAGGGCAACCGGCAGGGCAACGACATCGGCACCGCATACCGGTCCGCCATCTACTGGACCACCCCCGACCAGCAGCGGGCCGCCGAGGCGACCCGTGAGGCGTTCCAGAAGGTGTTGACCGACAACGGGTTCGGCACCATCACGACCGAGCTGCGGTCAGCCGAGGACGCCGGCACGTTCTACTACGCCGAGGACTACCACCAGCAGTACCTCTACAAGAACCCCGGCGGCTACTGCAACCACGGGCCCAACGGCATGACCTGCCCCGTCGGCATCGTCAAGCAGGACCAGCTGCCCTCGCAGGAGAGTGTGCTGCGGGTCAACGACTCCAGCGGCACCGACTCGAGCGACCTCGGCTGACCGCCGGCGGGGAGACGGTCAGCGACTCACGCGGTAGGCGGCGGCACTCGCGTCCTTGAAGGTCCACGAGTCCTTGAGCACGCCCTTGCTGTCCCGCAGGTAGGCGGTGTCACCGGTGTTGTTCCAGACGTACCAGGTCTTGTTGTAGTAGCGCTTGGTGCTCGTGGCGCTGCCCTTGCCGGTGTAGACGTAGACCGACGCCTTGGCCTTGAGGGTGAAGGTCGGGAACCTGTAGGTGTAACCGGTCTTGTCCTTGAGGGTCCACCCGGTCAGGGAGCGGTTCTGCGCCGTGGTGTTGGTGATCCGCACCCACTCGGTGTTGAGGCTGGCGTTCGAGCCGGTGTCGGAGCCCGGGGAGTCGTACTGGATGGTCGTCATCCGGATCGCCGGCACGGCAGCACCGGCGGTGGGTGCCGCGGTGAGCGCCACTGCGGCGAGGGTGACAGGGGCGAGGGCGGCGGTGAGGGCACGGGGGCGGACGAGCATGGAGGCAGGCTAGGAAGGCCCCCGAGCCGAGAAGGGCGGATCAGCGAACAGCCGCCCGAACGGACTAGTCGGACATCGCGTCCCGGCGACGACCGGCGCCCTTGAGGCCACGGATCCACCTGGGCAGGTGCCGGTGGTGGCGATCGGTGGCACTGGCGGCAGCGATCGACGCTGCCCGCGCGGCCGCCTCTCGCTCCCGGTCGGCCCGCGCGGTCTCTCGGGCGACCCACCAGCGCTGCACCAGGTCGTCGACGTCCACCAGCGGGGCCCAGATCGGGTAGCTCGCACCCACCCCCGGCCGCAGCCGGTCCAGCTTCACGCGCCGGTTGTAGTCCTCCAGCACCGCGCGCACGCTCGCCTCGCTGCGCAGGTCGAGCAGCGACTCCGGGTAGGACGCCGCCTCCTTGCGCAACCCCATCGCCGGCGACATCGCCCCCGACAGGTCGAGGTGCTCGCGCTCGGCGAACCGCTTGACCCACCAGTCGGGGTCGTCCCGCTCCGGGTCGCCCAGGTGCAGGGGCCGGCCGGAGCCGGGCAGGTTGTCGAACTCGCCGCGCTCCTGCGCCTCACGGATCGCCTTCTCGACCGGAGACTCCCACTTCTCCATGCGGCCAACCTAACCCGGCCGCGCCAGCGCCGCTGCGCTGCAGCGCAGTTCGAGGTGGGGTATGCCGCGGGGCCGGCCCCGCGGCATACCTCGCCTAGCTCGGCGGCTGGGGGTGGCTCAGGCCCGGTCGCCCGGCCCGTCCGGCGGCCTCGGTGACGTTGCGGGCGACCGTTCCGGCCACCCGCTCCACCGCCGTGCGCGGGGCGCCCGAGACGCTCGGCGGCATCACGACGACGGGGCACGGGGCGGTGTAGACGAGCCGCTGGGCGAAGCCCGGCAGGGAACCCCGGTCGAGCCGTCGCGGCGCGTCGACCACCAGCAGGTCGGCGTGCTGGGCGGCTGCGACGAGCCCCTTGCGCTTGCCCCCCTGGACGAGCTGCACCTCGGCGCCGTGCTGGCCGCCGAGCACCTCCGCGACGTCGGCCTCGAGGTCGGCGAGCGCCTGGGCGCGCGCCGACGAGACGTCCTCGGTGATCGGGGACGGAGTGACCCGCGACGTGGTCTGGGGTGGCGTCGGGCGCCAGGCCCGCACGGCCACGACCCGACCACCGCGCAGGGCGGCCAGCTCGGTGGCCCAGTGCAGAGCGGTGGGCGACTTCGAGGTGGCGCTGACGCCGACCACGATCGTGTAGGGCTGGGTGTGGTCTGTCATCGCCGGCTCCTAGGCCCTGGCCGGCTCGAGGGGCGGGTCCTCGCTGACCTTGCTGAGGGGGTCGGCGATGTCCTCCAGTCCCTTGCCCTCGGCGTCCACCCCGATCTTCACGGCCACCAGACCGCCGATCAGCATGATCGCCGAAGCGCCCACGTAGCCCCAGAAGAGCGGGTTGCGCTCCTTGCCGTCCTCGGGGATGAACGAGCCGAACAGCACCGGCCCGAGCGCGCCGAAGACCTGGGCGATGGCGAAGAAGTAGGAGATCGCCTGGCCGCGCACCTCCAGCGGGAAGATCTCGCTCACCGTGAGGTAGGCCGACGACGCACCCGCGGAGGCGAAGAAGAACGAGACGCACCAGAAGATCGTGTGGGTCGTCGCGTTCAGCGAGCCGGCCTTGAAGAGGAACGCCGACACCAGCAGCACGGCCCCCGCGATCGTGTAGGTCGCGAAGATCATCTTGCGGCGGCCGATGGTGTCGAAGAGGTGCCCGAGCAGGAGCGGCCCCGCGAGGTTGCCGATGGCGAAGGGGATGAAGTAGATCGCGGCCGCGGACTTGTCCAGGCCGTAGAAGTTCTGCAGCACCAGGGCGTAGGTGAAGAAGATCGCGTTGTAGAGGAAGCTCTGCGTGATCATCATCGTGAGGCCGAGCACCGTCCGCGACGGGTACTTCTTGACGAACACGTGCATCAGGTCCTTGAAGGGGATGCTCTCCTTGGCCTTGATCAGCATCGCCTTGCTCTCGTCGACCGGGCTGAGCTCACGGCCCTGGGCCTGGACCGAGGCCTCGATGTCGTCGACGATCTTCTCGGCCTCGTCGCCCTGGCCGTGCGTCACCATCCAGCGCGGGCTCTCCGGGATGTGGCGGCGCAGCCAGATGATGACCAGGCCCATCACCGGCCCGATGAAGAAGGCGATGCGCCAGCCGACGTTCTCCGCGACGTGGTCGGTGTCGAGCAGCCAGAAGCTCGCGAAGGCTCCCAGCAGGGCGCCCGCCCAGTACGTGCCGTTGATCGCGATGTCGACCCGACCGCGGTACTTCGCCGGGATCAGCTCGTCGATCGCGGAGTTGATGGCGGTGTACTCGCCCCCGATGCCGAGACCCGCGACGAAGCGCCAGACGTAGAGGAACCACGGAGTCCACGCCAGACCCGCGACACCCGAGCCGATCAGGTAGATGGCGAGCGTGATGATGAACAGCTTCTTGCGCCCCCAGGTGTCGGTGAGCCGGCCGAAGGTCAGGGCCCCGACGACCTGGCCGATCAGGTAGATCGTGCCGGCCAGACCGACCTCCTTGGCACTCATGCCCAGGCTGTCCTGGAAGCCGGCGTTCGAGACCAGCTGGATCTCGAGCCCGTCGAGGATCCAGGAGACCCCGAGGCCGACCACGACCATCCAGTGGAACCGCGACCACGGCAGCCGGTCCATCCTGAACGGGATCAGGCTCCGGACGGCTCCGGTGTCGGTTTCGGACGCTGCTGTCGTCACAACCACTCCTCACTGAGTCGAAGGGTGGTTGCACTCGCCACCCAACCGGCGAACCTACGCCGGGTTTGCGAAGAATGCGCGCCGAATCTGCTCTGACCTGCGCCGATACCCCCACACCCGCCTGGCCGCAGGGTCCTCGGGCCCGCTGCGTAGGGTCGGGGCATGCGGATCGTGTCCCTGCTGCCCTCGACGACCGAGATCCTGTTCGCGGTCGGCGCCGGCGACCAGGTGGTCGGGGTGACGTTCGAGTGCGACACCCCCGTCGAGGCGCGCGAGCGCCGGATCGTGTCGACCACCGCGATCCCGGAAGGCCTGTCCCCGAGGGACATCGACACCTTCGTCACCAAGGCGATGGCGGCCGGCGAGGACCTCTACCACCTCGACGCCGGAGCGCTGGCCGACCTCGACGCCGACCTCGTCGTCACCCAGGACCTCTGTGCGGTCTGCGCCGTCGACGTCTCGGTCGTGGACGACGCCCTGGCCTACCTCGGCTGCCGGGCCGAGGTGCTCACCATCGACCCGCACACCCTCGACGAGGTGCTCGCCTCCGTCGCGACGCTCGGCGAGGCGACCGGTCGCGACGCCCGTGCGGCGGAGCTCGTGGCCGACCTCCGCGCCCGCCTGCATGCCGTGGAGTCGGCCGTGCGCGACGCCCGCCGCCCGCGGGCGCTGGTGCTGGAGTGGACCGACCCGGCGTTCGCGCCCGGTCACTGGGTGCCCGAGATGGTGACGCGTGCCGGGGGCGTCAACGCGCTCGGCACGGCCGGCGAGAAGTCGGTGCGGGTGTCGTGGGAAGCGGTGCGCGAGAGCGCACCGGAAGTCATCGTGTGCGCGCCGTGCGGTTACGACCTCGAGGGCTCGGCGGCGTTGGCACGCAAGGCGATCGACGACGGCGAGCTGCCACCCCGGATACCCGTGTGGGCGGTGGACGCCAACGCGAGCTTCGCCCGCCCGGGGCCGCGGCTCGTCGACGGCGTGGAGGCGCTGGCCGGCATCCTGCACCCGGACGCGGCACAGCCGCCGCAGCCGGAGATGGCACGACGGCTGCGCTAGCTGCCCTGACGGGCCGCTAGTCGACCAGTGCGATCAGCAGGTCGGCGCGAGTCAGCACGCCGACCGGCTTGCCGTCCTCGACCACCATGATCGCGTCGTGCTTCTCGAGCTCGTGGCGGGCCGAGGTGACGGCCTCGCCGGCACCGACCAGCGGGAGCGCCGGCTCCATGTGCTTGTCGACGGAGTCGGTGAGGTGGGCACTGCCGTTGAACAGTGCCTCGAGCAGGGCCCGCTCGCTCACCGAGCCGGCCACCTCGCCGGCCATCACCGGCGGCTCGGCCTTGACGACCGGCATCTGCGAGACGGAGTACTCGTGCAGGATCTCGATGGCGTCGCGCACCGTCTCGGTCGGGTGGGTGTGCACCAGCGCGGGCAGGTCGCCGGCCTTCTTGTGCAGCACCTCGCCCACGGTGGTCTCGGTGCGGGTGTGCATGAAGCCGTAGCTGTTCATCCAGTCGTCGTTGAAGATCTTGGACATGTAGCCGCGGCCGCTGTCGGGCAGGAGGACCACGACGACGGCGTCGGCGGGGAGGTCCTTGGCCGCGCGCAGTGCCGCGACGACCGCCATGCCGCAGGAGCCGCCGACCAGCAGTCCCTCCTCCTTGGCGAGGCGGCGGGTCATCTCGAACGAGTCGGCGTCGCTCACCGCGATCACCTCGTCGACGACCGCGGGGTCGTAGGCGGTGGGCCAGAAGTCCTCGCCGACGCCCTCGACGAGGTAGGGGCGGCCGGTGCCGCCGGAGTAGACCGAGCCCTCGGGGTCGGCGCCGATGATCCGCACGCGACCGCCGTCGCGGGACTCGGAGACCTCGCGCAGGTAGCGGCCGGTGCCGGTGATGGTGCCGCCGGTGCCCACGCCCGCGACGAAGTGGGTGACCTTGCCGTCGGTGTCGTCCCAGATCTCGGGGCCGGTGCTCTCGTAGTGCGAGGCCGGTCCGTTCTGGTTGGCGTACTGGTTGGGCTTCCAGGCGCCGTCGATCTCGCGCACGAGCCGGTCGGACGTCTCGTAGTAGGAGTCCGGGTGGTCGGGGGCGACGGCGGTCGGGCAGACCACCACCTCGGCGCCATAGGCCTTGAGGACGTCACGCTTGTCCTGGCTCACCTTGTCGGGGCAGACGAACACGCACTTGTAGCCCTTGCGCTGGGCGACGAGCGCCAGCCCGACACCGGTGTTGCCCGACGTCGGCTCGACGATCGTGCCGCCCGGCTTCAGCTCGCCGGACGCCTCGGCCGCCTCGACCATCTTGAGCGCGATGCGGTCCTTCACCGACCCGCCCGGGTTGAGGTACTCGACCTTCGCGAGGACCGTCGCAGCGATCCCCTCGGTGACCGAGCTGAGCTTGACGAGGGGCGTGTTCCCGACGAGGTCGGCGATGTGCTCTGCGTACTTCACCCGGCCATCCTCTCAGATGCTGGACAGCACTCCGGACCGGCCGTCGTGTCTCAGCACGGCTCGTCACCCCTCCTCCAAGTGGGGGATGCGAGGCACGAGGGGCGGTCGCACCATCGAGGGGGGAGGGCACGTCATGTCGGCATCGAGCGTTACCGTCAGGGAGACTCCGGACGAGAGGGGATGGCCCATGGGTCGGGCTCGACGCGCACGCAAGATCGCCGCCACCGCTGCCTACGGTGGCGGTGGGCTCGCGGCCGGGATCGGTGCGCTCGGCGCCCTCGGCTACGGCGTGCTCAAGGCCGAGGCCAAGGTGGCCCGCCGCCTCGTCGGCCAGCCCTTCGACGGCTCCCCCGACGACAACGGCACGTATGGCGCGGGCGTGGGTGAGCCGGTCGAGCTCGTCGTGCTGGGCGACTCCAGTGCCGCCGGCATGGGGGCCGACCACCGCTACCAGACGGTCGGGGCGATCATCGCGAACGGCGTCTCCGCCCTCACCGGCCGGCCGGTGCGGCTCACCAACACCGCCGTCGTCGGCGCCGAGTCGTCCGGCCTGGAGCTGCAGCTGGCCAACGCGCTCGACCAGGTGCCGCGCCCGCACGTCGCGATCATCATGGTCGGCGCCAACGACGTGACCCACCGGATCAACAAGGCCGTCGCCGTGCGCCACCTCGAGACCACGGTCCGGGCGCTGCGGGCCCTCGACGCCGAGGTCGTCGTCGGCACCTGCCCCGACCTCGGCACGATCCAGCCGATCCCCCAGCCGCTGCGCCTCATCGGCCGCCGCTGGTCGCGCGACATGGCCGCCGCGCAGACCGTCGCCGTGGTCGAGGCCGGTGGCCGCACGGTGTCGCTCGGCGACCTGCTGGGTCCCGAGTTCGCCGAGCGACCGCACGAGATGTTCAGCGCCGACCGGTTCCACCCCTCCCCCGCCGGCTACGCCCGCGCGGCGGCGGCCTTGTTGCCGAGCGTCTACGCCGCCCTTGGCGTGCGGATCGGAGAGCCCACCGAGGAGCGCACCCCCGACAGCCGACGCGGCGAGGGGGTCGGCCCGGTGGCCGTGGCCGCGACCTACGCCGTGCGCGATCCCGGCACCGAGGTCTCCGCGACCCAGATCGCCGGCCAGGCCCGCGGCCCGCGCGGGCGGTGGGCGATGCTCCTGCGCCGACCGAGCAACCCGGTCGTGGAGGCGCCCCCCGAGCCCGTCCCCGACAGCGACGACGGCGAGAGCAACGCCACACCCGCGGACCCGGCCCCACGGCATACCATCGAGGCTGACTAAGCGGTCGCTTATCTCGGCGGCCCCTCGCCCTGCCCCCTGAGGAGGACCTCGTGTCCGAAGCCGTCATCGTCTCCACCGCCCGCACCCCGATCGGGCGCGCGTTCAAGGGCTCGCTCAAGGAGATCCGCCCCGACGACCTGTCGGTCCAGGTGATCTCGGCCGCCCTGGCCAAGATCCCCGAGCTCGACCCGACGCTGGTCGAGGACCTCTACTGGGGCTGCGCCGAGCCGTCCGGCAAGCACGGGTCCAACATGGCCCGCGTCGTCGCCGTGCTCGCCGGGTTCGACGGGCTGCCCGGCTCGACGATCAACCGGTTCTGCGCCTCGTCGGTGCAGACCACGCGGATGGCCTACCACGCGATCAAGGCCGGCGAGGGCGACATCTTCGTCTCCGGCGGGGTCGAGTGCGTGTCGCAGTACACCAACTGGGCCGGTGCGGGCGGGTCCGACGGCGACGACCAGAACCCGAAGTTCGCCGGCTCGGCCGCCCGCAGCGCCGAGATCGCCGCCAGCAACCAGACCTGGGCCGACCCCCGCGAGCAGGGTCTGCTGCCCGACGTCTACCTGTCGATGGGCCAGACCGCGGAGAACGTCGCGACGCTGCGAGGCATCTCGCGCGAGCGCCAGGACGAGTGGGGCGTGTCCTCGCAGAACCGCGCCGAGAAGGCCATCGCCGACGGGTTCTTCGAGCGCGAGATCGCGCCGGTCACGCTCGCCGACGGCACGGTGGTGAGCAAGGACGACGGCCCGCGGGCCGGGGTCACGCTCGAGGCGGTGCAGGGTCTCAACCCGGTGTTCCGCGAGCAGGGCACCATCACCGCCGGCAACTGCTGCCCGCTCAACGACGGCGCTGCGGCCGTCGTGGTGATGAGCGACACCAAGGCCAAGGAGCTCGGGCTGACGCCGCTGGCGCGGATCGTCTCGACCGGGGTCTCCGGGTTGTCGCCCGAGATCATGGGCCTCGGGCCGGTCGAGGCGTCGCGCCAGGCGCTGGCCCGCGCCGGCATGAGCATCGGCGACATGGACCTCTACGAGATCAACGAGGCGTTCGCCGCCCAGGTGCTCCCCAGCGCCGACGACCTCGGCATGGACTTCGACAAGCTCAACGTGCACGGTGGCGCGATCGCGCTCGGCCACCCGTTCGGCTCGACCGGGGCACGGATCACCACGACCCTGCTCAACGGCCTCTCCGCCCGCGACGGCCAGTTCGGCCTCGAGACGATGTGCGTCGGCGGCGGCCAGGGCATGGCCATCATCTACGAACGCCTCAGCTGACCCCTGACCCCCGGCTCTCCGCGTTCGAGGTGATATCCGACCGGATTCCGGTCGGATATCACCTCGAACCAGGTCAGGCGGCGCGGGCTCGCAGCATCACGTGGGCTCGGACGACCTGGTCCATGAAGAGGTCGGGCTGCAGGCGAAGTCCCACCAGGGTGATGCGCAGGACTCGCTCGTCCCCGAGGACCAGCTCGTTCTGACGGAGGTGGTCGTCGGTGAGCGCCAGCCCCCACGTGTGCTGCGACCCGTCGATCTCGACGACCAGTCCCAGGTCGTCCCAGCTGACATCGAGGTAGACCGACCCTCGGAGCCCTCGGCGCACGGACTGCCGACTCGGCTCAGGTAGCCCTTTCCGACGGCAGAGGGCAGCGAAGTCGAGCTCACCCAGCGAGTGCGCTCCGTCGGCGATGTCGGCCGCGACCTGCCGGATGAAGGCCCGCCGGTTCCGCCCGCGGACGCGTTGCACGGCATCGGTCAGCTGACTGCCGGTGACCAGTCGCTGCTGGACAGGCATGGCAAGGACGAGTGCCGCCTGCCGGTTGCTGACCGCCCAGTGGGCCGCCCGGACGGCTGCCACGGCTGGCGTGGTGCGGGGTATGCCGGCCAGCGCCAGCTCGTCATCGACGCGCCGGATCACCTTGTGCAGCACCACGCCCGGTGGCACCGCGACCCTGGCCGTGTGCTTCACCGAGACGTGGACGCGGTCGTCGGAGAAGCCCTTGAGTCCGGCGACCTGCAGGGCAGTGGGCCCGTCGAGCGCCGCCACCGCTGCCCCCACCTCCCAGACGGCACTCCACCGTCGAGCCGCGAGGGACAGGGGTGCTGTGTGCAGTGCCACGGTTTCGTCGCCGTGCAGCGCCCAACGGCCCCCGGCGACCTGACGCGCGACCGCCCGGTGGTCCCACCCCAGTCGGCGCAGGTCGGCGCGGCTGAGGACTCCATCGGGGGCGAGCTCGACGAGGTCCTGACGCCGGGTGCGGAATCGGGCAGCCGCGGAGGTGTTCACCTGGTCCAGCATGCTGGCCCGTCCCGGCGCGGCTGCCTGGTCATCCACAGACCTCCCGGGTCGAGGTGATATCAGACCGGATTCCGGTCTGATATCACCTCGAACCCCGGGGGCCGGGGGTCAGGTGAGGGCGCGGCGGAGGTCGGCGAGGCGGGTGGCCAGCGCCTCGGGTGTCGCGGCGGTCCAGTCGGCGGCGCAGGCGTCGTGCACCAGGACGGTGAGCTGGTCCATCAGGACGGCCGGCCCCAGGTCGGGGACCGGCCCCTGCGCGCCCGCGAGGTCGTCGAGCAGGGCACGCACGGTCGGCGCACAGGACAGCGCGTGGTCCAGCGGCAGCTCTCGCCACCGCCGGACCACGCGCTGGAGCTCGGTCGAAACCTCCTGCGGAACAGGCGATCTCGGGGTCACTAGTTGCTGCGCAGGCGTCCGAGCAGACGCAGGATCTCGAGGTAGAGCCAGACCAGCGTGACGATCAGACCGTGGGCCAGCAGCCAGGAGTACTTCTCCGGGGCGCCGGCGGCGATGGCCCGGTCGATCGAGTCGAAGTCGACCGCGAGCATCGCCGCGGCCAGGCCGATCGCGAAGATCGAGATGCCGATGCCCAGCGGACCCGTGCCCCCGATGCCGAAGGCGTGGTTGCCGATCACGGCGTAGAGGAGGTTCACCAGCGCGAAGATCGCGTAGCCGATCACCGCCATCGTGACGATCCGGCGGAACTTCGCGGTGACCTTGATGATCCCGGTCTTGTAGGCCAGCAAGGTGCCCGCGAAGACCGACAGCGTGGCGATCACGGCCTGGGCGACGATCCCGCGGAAGACGTCGGTCTGCTCCGGCGGGTCGAAGGCCAGGCTGTAGTAGTTGCTGATCGCGCCGACGAACAGGCCCTCGGCGACGGCGTAGAGGACGATCAGCGGGACGCTGATGGTCTTCTTGAACGCGATCACCAGACCGACGACCAGGGTGAAGGCGATCCCGCCGAAGACGGCGATGGGTCCCCAGCTGGTGGGGGCGAGCTGCCAGCCGACCGCCGCGAAGACCAGCACGACGGCGAAGAGCCCGATCGTCTTCATCACGACGTCGTCGATGGTGAGGCGCTTGGTCTGGACCGGTCCGGCAGACGGCTGGTTGTAGAGGTCCTGGAGCTGCTGGCTCGACATGGCGTCGGTCGATGCCATGCCTGCGGTCGGGGCCTGGGCCGGCGCGCCAGCGCGCCCGAACCCGGCGTAGCCCTGACTGGACTCCTTGTCGATCCGGTCGAACACCGGGTTGCTGGCCATGCTGGTCTCCTTGGAGGCGTGGGGCGGCCCTGCGGTCGGCCGCTCACCCCAGACTACGTGCGGAGCGGGGTCGAAAGTTCCCCACCGCGCCAGGCGGACAGGGCGTCATCCGGGCCCGCTCCATACCGGCTCGCGATCGGGGGTCGCGAACCTCTGGTGCGACGGCCCCCGCAGCGGGACGCTGGTGACGTGCGGATCGCGAGCTTCAACGTCGAGAACCTGTTCGACCGCGCCAAGCTGCTGGCGGCGGACGACTGGGCGACGTACCGCGCACTCCTCGACACCTACGCCAAGCTGACCCGCACCCTGCAGCACCCGGCATACTCCGCGACGGACAAGACGAACATCGTGAAGTGGCTCGTCGCGCTGGGGCTGGAGGCCAGCGACTCCGGCACCTACGTGGTGCTGCGGCAGAACCGCGGGCGGCTCCTCACCCGGCCCCGGACCGGCGGCATCACCATCGTCGCCGACGGCCGCACCGACTGGGTCGGATGGCTCGAGCTGAAGACCGAAGCCGTCACCGAGCTCGCGGTGCGCCACACCGCGCAGGTGGTGCACGACCTCGGGGCCGACGTGCTCGGCGTGGTGGAGGCGGAGAGCCGGATCGCGTTGCAGCGCTTCAACGTCGACCTGCTCCGCCCGATCAGCGACCGCATCTACGGGCACATCATGCTGATCGACGGCAACGACGACCGCGGCATCGACGTCGGCGTGATGACGCGCGGTGACCACCCCATCGAGCGGATCGTGAGCCACGTCGACGATGCCGACCTGGCTGGCCCGATCTTCGGCCGCGACTGCCCGGAGTACACCGTGGCCCTGCCCAGCGGGGTGCGGCTGCTGGTGCTCGTCAACCACTTCAAGTCCAAGGGCTACGGCTCGGCGGGCGACTCGAACCGGCGACGCGAGCGGCAGGCCGGGCGGGTGGCCGAGATCTACCGGGCCAGGCGGGCCGAGGGTGTCGACCACATCGTCATCCTCGGCGACCTCAACGACACCCCCGACTCCGCGCCGCTCAAGCCCCTGCTCGTCGGCCCCAGCGGGCAACCCACCGACCTCAAGGACATCGCCACCCACCCCTCGTTCGACGACGGCGGGTGGCCGGGCACCTACACGACCGGCCGGGCCGGCAACAAGATCGACTACGTCCTGTGCTCGCCCGCGGTCTTCGCGAAGGTCACCGCGTCCGGGATCTTCCGCAAGGGGGTCTGGACCGCCTCCGGTCGCTGGGAGATGTACCCGACGCTGACCCGTGAGCAGGACGCCGCGTCCGACCACGCCGCGATCTGGGCCGACCTCGACCTCTGAGGCCGGGCGGGGCAGACCCGAGCGGCGGGACCAGGTGCCCCCGACGGGGGTCGAACCCGCACCTGTGGCGATTTTAAGTCGCCTGCCTCTACCAGTTGGGCCACGGGGGCGGGCCAAGTATGCCGCGCGGCCCGGATGCTGTCGTTCAGAGGCTCAGCGTGCCACCCTTCAGTCCTGCGACTCGGGAAGGGAGGGTGGCGATGGTCCCGACGCTGTTCGGGCTGGACACGCACGCGGTGTTCGTCGGGCTCGGCGTCGTCGCGGCCCTCGTGGTGTTCACCCTCGAGGGCAGACGCCGCGGCGCCACCACCGACGAGCGGCTCCTCCTCGTGGTCACCGGTGGCCTGGTCGGCGGCGCGGTCTTCATGCGCCTCGGCACCTGGCTCCAGCACGTCGACCTGCGGCAGAACGCCTCGCTCGCGGAGCAGTGGGCCTATGGCAACCGCAGCATCCTGGGCGGTCTGGTGGGCGCGTGGGTGGGCGTGCACGTCGCCAAGCGGCTGTCCGGCTACTCCCTGCGCACCGGTGACCTGTTCGCCCCTGCCGTGGCCCTCGGTATGGCGGTCGGCCGGGTGGGCTGCCTGCTCACCGAGCGACCGGGCAGCCCCACCGGCTCGTCCTGGGGGATCACCCTCGGCGAGGCCGCCGCTACGCGCACGGGCGCCCCGGCCGGCATACCCCTGCACCCCTCGTTCGTCTACGAGATCGCGTTCCACGCGGCGGCGTTCGCGGTGATCTGGTGGTGGCTGCGCCACCAGCCGGTGCCGAGTGGTGAGCTGCTGGTCTGGTACCTCGGCGCCTACGGCGTCGCCCGCTTCCTCCTGGAGTACGTGCGCGGCAACGAGGTGGCCTGGCTCGGCCTCACCCGCCCGCAGCTCTTCCTGCTCGTGACGGTGCCGCTGATCCTCGCGCGGGTGGCGCTCCAGGCGCGTCGTGGCGCCTACCAGGGCCTGCGGTCGGGGACAGTGGTCGCGTGAACACCCGCACCGGACCCGGTATGCCGTTGCGCGGCGACCGCATCCACCGTTACGTCAACGCGTTCTGCCCCTTGTGCCACGAGGAGCGGCCGGACCGCCCGCTGGCCGAGGTGGCCCGGCTCTCGGGGTGGCTGGTCGAGCGCGACGGGCGGATCTGGCTGGAGCGCGGGTGCGCCACGCACGGGCTGGTGCGCACGCTCTACGACGAGTCACCGGAGATCCTCACCTACCTCGAGCAGTGGACCGCGCCGACCAAGGTCCACACGCCCGACCTCGTCGGCAACTTCGCCCCGGTGCCGGCCGCCTACGCCGACGGCCTGCCGGAGATGCAGACCCAGCACACCTGCATCCTGCTCGAGGACCTGCTCGACCACTGCAACCTCAAGTGCCCGACCTGCTTCGCCGCGTCCGCGCCGGCGCTGGCCTCGGTGGTGCCGCTGGAGCAGGTGCTGGCCTCGGTCGATGCACGGCTGTCCCGCGAGAACGGCCGGATCGACGTGCTCATGCTCAGCGGCGGGGAGCCCACGCTCTATCCGTGGCTGGGCGAGCTGCTCGAGGCAGTGGCTGCGCGCCCGATCGTGCGGGTCCTGGTCAACACCAACGGGATCGCCATCGCCAAGGACGACGGGCTGCTCGAGCTGCTGCGCCGGCACCGCGACCGGGTCGAGGTCTACCTGCAGTTCGACGGGGAGTCGGCGCAGGCCTCGACCCACCACCGTGGCGCCGACATCCGGCGGTTCAAGGAGCGGGCGATCGAGCGGCTGTCCGCGGCGGGGGTCTTCACGACCCTCACGATGACCGCCGCGCTGGGGGTCAACGACGACGAGATCGGCTACGTCGTCAAGCGCGCCCTCGACACCCCCTACGTGGGTGGGGTGACGATCCAGCCGGTCTTCGGCTCCGGGCGGGGCACCGGCATCGACCCGCACGACCGGCTCACCCACACCGGGGTGCTGGCCCGGCTCGAGGGGCAGACCGCCGGTCAGGTCACCTGGCGCGACCTGACCGCCCTGCCCTGCTCCCACCCGCACTGCTGCTCCGTCGGCTACCTGCTGCGAGACGACTCGGGCAGCTGGAAGTCGTTGGTGTCGCTGGTCGGCCACGAGCGCCTCAAGCAGTGGCTCGACCTCGAGCCCGACGTGCTCGCCAACCGGATCGCCGACGACGCCCTGCCCGCGTCCCTGCGCTCCGCGGTCAAGCAGTCGCTGCTCGACCTCCTGTCGGAGCAGTCGTCGCTGTCCCACCCGTCGATGGCCGGCATCTGGAAGGACGTCTGCAGCGGCTGCGACCTGGGGATCAGCACGCTGGCGACCCTGGCTGCCGGGCGGCTCCCCGGTCAGCGCGAGAAGCTGCGCGCCCTGCTGGGCGAGCGCGTCCTGAGGGTCACGGTGAAGCCGTTCATGGACATGAACACGATGATCGAGGAGCGGCTCACCCAGTGCTGCGTCCACGTCGCGACGGTGAGCGACGAGGGAGGCCACCAGTGCGCGCCGTTCTGCGCGGTGCAGGCGTGGGCACCCTTGTCCCGGCAACGGATCTCGACCGCGGTCGGCCTCCCGTTGCCCTCGGTGAAGGCCAACCGGTGACTGCCCCATCTGCCCCGGACCCGCGCCAGGTCGCACCGCCGCACGCAGAGCGGCAGCCGGACACGGCCCCGCCCTTCGACCCGCTGCGGCTGTGCGTCTTCGCGACGGTCGCGCTGCTGGGGTGGCTCCTCGGTCCGGTGGCTCTGCTCGGCTTCGCCGTCCTGGCGATCGTCGGCTATGCCCGGGCCCGGCGGGGCGGGTTGCTCCGGTCACGGTGCAAGCTCGGCGACACCCGCCTCGTCCTGCTCTACCTGAGCGCGCTCGCCGCCGCCGCCTGCGTCGGCATCTACTTCTGGATCACCTAGGAGCATCCATGACCCAGCCACCCCGACGGCGCCGGCTCTCCAACGTCGCGAAGTTCTGGATCGGCGTGCTCGCCTGCCTCCCGGCGCTCGTGGTCGCGGGCTTCCTCGTCGCCCTCCCCTCGACGGTCGGCAACGAGCTGGACCTGCCGGGTGGGCTGATCGCGCTCGCGAGCCTCGGGATGAGCGTGGGGCTGCTGGCAGTGTTCGTCTTCGGGCTGGCGCGGGAGAGCACGCGCTTCTTCGCCGTCGGCATGCTCGCCGGCGCTGCGATCCTCTTCGTCCTCGCCGCCGGTGCGTGCGTCGTGCTGCTGGCAGGCCTGGGCCAGAGCCCCTGAGTCAGCGGCTGGCGGCCCGCCGGGCGGCACGCTCGTTCAGGCGGCGGTGGCCGGTGGCCTGCCCCTGGATCATCGCCCGAGCCACCGGAGGCGCGTAGCGCAACGTCCGCCAGGTCAGGTGCGCAAGGAACCCGACCGGGATGACCGCCTTGTTGGCGGCAAGGCCGTCCACCGCCCGCTTCGCGGTCTGTTCCGGGGTGAGGAACCTGGGCTGCAGCAGCCGGACCCGGGCCCGGACGCTGCTCCCCCCGAAGCTGGCCGGCGCGGCATACACGTCGTCGAGCAGCGGGGTGTCGACGAAGCCGGGGCACAGCACGCTGACCCGCACGCCCTGGCTGGCCGCCTCGGCCCGCAGCGCCGTCGACAGGCCGACGACGGCGTGCTTGGTGGTCGTGTAGGGCAGCATCGCCGGGGCCGGGATCAGCCCGGCGAGCGAAGCGGTGTTGAGGATGTGCCCGCTCCCCTGGGCGCGCATCACCTCGTAGGCCGCCGTGACCCCGTTGATGACGCCACGCAGGTTCACGGCGAGCGCCTTGTCCCAGTGCCGCTCGTCGAGCTCCTCCAGGAGTCCGCCGATGGCGATGCCGGCGTTGTTGACCATCACGTCGAGGCGACCGTGCTCCGCGGTGACGCGCTGGACCAGGGCGGTCACGGCCGCGGCGTCCGCGACGTCGAGGGTGGCCGCGCTGGCGAGTGGACCCAGCTCCGCGGCGGCGCGGGTCGCGCCATCGGCATCGAGGTCGGCCACCACGACCCGGCTGCCGCGGGCGACCAGCTCGGCGGCGATCGCCCGGCCGATCCCGGAGGCGGCCCCGGTGACGATCGAGACCTTGGGCTCAAATGCCTTGCGCATCAATGGATTCCTTCGCTCTCGAATGGGTGCCGACCGTCTCGAAGGAGGACTCGTCGACCCGGCGGGTGCGGGCCCAGTAGGCGACCGTCGATCCCGGCCACAGCGCGGTGTTGTGGCCGAACCGGTCGAGGTACCAGCTGCGACACCCGGTGGTCCAGATCGTGTGTCGTGACCGCCGCAGCATCTCGCGGGTGAAGGCGTCCTGGGCGCTCTGGGTGGTGACGCGGGGACCACCGCGCCCACGGTCGATCGCCTTGAGCACGTAGTCGGTCGCGAACTCGATCATGGTCACGACGCTGTTGTGGCCGAGCCCGGTGTTGGGTCCCAGCAGCAGGTAGAGCTCGGGGAAGCCGGCGACGGTGATGCCGAGGTGGGTGTGCATCCCGTGGCTCCACGCGTCGGCCAGGGTGCGGCCGTCGAGGCCCCGGACCTCGATGCGGTCGAGGCTGCCGCTGACGTCGAAGCCGGTGCCGAGGACCAGCACGTCGACCTCGTGGCGGGTGCCGTCGGCGGTGACGACCGCGTCGGGCTCGACCCGCACGATGGAGTCGGTCACGAGGCTGACGTCCGACCGCGCGAAGCTCGGCCAGTAGTCGTCGGACAGCAGGATGCGCTTGCAGCCGATCCGGTAGTGCGGGGTCAGGGCGGCCCGGGTGACCGGGTCGGGCACGGCGGCGGCCAGCTCGCGCAACGCGATCCGCTCCACCAGCCGGGCCAGGCCGGGGAACCGCACGAAGAGCGGGGCCCTGGCCTCCAGCGACCAGTAGGTGCGCCACCGCACCAGCCGCTGGACGGCCGGCCAGCGGGCGAACAGCCGCTGGCGCGCCGGGCTCCACTCCTCGTCGCGCTTGCTCATCGTCCACGCCGCGGTGCGCTGGAAGACCGTGGTGTGGGCGGCGACCGGCGCGACCGCCGGCACCAGCTGCACCGCGCTGGCACCCGTGCCCACCACGCCGACCCGTTGCCCGGTCAGGTCGGTGCCCTCGGGCCACTGCGCGGTGTGCGCGAGCGTGCCGGCGAACGACGACAGGCCCTCGATCTCGGGCAGCCTGGGTTCGTGCAGGGCGCCGGCGCCGAGGACCAGGGCGTCGCAGGTCCACTGCCGGCCGTCGGCCACGGTCAGGGTCCACCGGCCGGTCTGCTCGTCGAACTCGGCCGCCCGCAGGTCGGCGCCGAACTCGATCCGGTCGCGCACGGCATACCGGTCGGCGACGGCGCGCAGGTAGGACCAGATCTCGCCGGCGCTGGCGTAGTCGCGGGACCACCGCGGGAACTGCGCGAAGGAGAAGGAGTAGAGGCGCGACGGGACGTCGCAGGCGCAGCCGGGGTAGCGGTTGTCGCGCCAGGTGCCGCCCACCTCGTCGGCCTTCTCGAGCACGACGTAGTCGGTGTCGCCGCGCTGGGCCAGCCGGATCGCCATGCCGAGCCCGGAGAACCCGGTGCCGACGATGGCCACCCGGTGGTGAGGTGTCGCCATGGCCGCCAACTTACCATCAGTAAGTTGGCGCGGCTCCACGGTAGGGTTGCCCCGTGTCACCCACTCGCTCCGCCCCCTCCGCAGCCGCCACTGCCCCTGCCTCCGCACCCAGGCACCGGGTGCGGATGCCGCGCGCCCAGCGCGAGGAGCAGATCCTGCGGATCGCCGAGGAGGTGTTCGCCGAGCGCGGGTTCCAGGCGACCACGATGGAGGACATCGCCGAGCTGGTCGGCGTCACCAAGCCGCTGATCTACGAGTACTTCGGCTCCAAGGAAGGCCTGCTGTCGGCCTGCATCACCCGCGCCCGGACCCAGCTGCGGGTGGCGACCGAGGCGGCCTGGCAGGCCACCGGGGAGGACGCGCCGCTCGAGGAGGTCTTCCGGGCGGGGGTGCGGGCCTTCTTCGAGTTCATCGACGAGCACGCCAACGCCTTCGTGCTCATCCAGCAGGAGGGCGCGGTCGCCTCGCAGGCCAGCCCGCTCATCGAGAGCATCAGGGAACAGCAGTCGGCGGCCACGATGGCGACCTTCCGGCAGGCGCCGGCGCTCGCCGCGGTGCCCGACGAGCTGCTCGAGGGCTACGTCGAGGTGATCATCGGCGCGTGCGAGCGGGTCGCGGTCTGGCGCACGCGACGGCGGGGGGTCAGCACCCAGCAGGCGACCGACGTCGTCGTGTCGACCGTGTGGTCGGGGCTCGACGCCCTGCTCCCCCGCCGCTGAGCCGCCCGGGTCAGGGGCGACCGGCGACGGAGAGCGCGATCCCGTCGAGGATGTCGTGCTCGCTCGTGACCACCCGCTCGACACCGAGCCCGGCCAGCCGCTGCACCACCTGGTGCCAGACGAGGGCCCCCGCCCCGATCACGTCGACGCGACCCGGGTGCATGAACCCCAAGGCCGCCCGCTCGGCCCGGGTGAGGTGCAGCAGGGACTGGCACGCCGCCAGGACTGTCTCGGGGTCGAGCTCGGTGAGGTGGATCCGTTCCGGGTCGTAGGCGGGCAGCCGGAGGGCGTGCGCCGTGATCGTCGTGACGCTGCCGGCCAGCCCGACCAGCGCCCCGACACCGGTGAAGTCGACCCGCTCGGCCGCGAGGTCGATCGCGGCCTCGATGTCGCCGACGGCCGCGGCCACCTCGGCATCCGTGGGCGGGTCGGAGCGCAGGTGCCGCTCGGTCATCCGCACGCACCCGACGTCGACCGAGCGCGCCGCCTCGACGCTGTCGGTGCCACGGACGAACTCGGTCGAGCCACCGCCGAGGTCCACCACCAGATAGGGACCGGGTATGTCGTGCGCCCGCAGCTCGCCGGTGGCGCCCGTGAACGACAGGGCGGCTTCCTCGTCACCGGAGATCACCTCGGGGGCTGTCCCGTAGTGGCCGAAGGCGGTGCGCACCCCGGCGACGAACTCGTCGGCGTTCGACGCGTCGCGCGACGCGGAGGTGGCGACGAAGCGCACGCCGGACACGCCCAGCTCACGGCACTGCCCGGCATACTCCGCCGCCATGGCCAGGGTGCGCTGCATGGCTCCGGGGTCGATCCGACCGGTGCGGTCGACGCCGTAGCCGAGCCGCACGACCTCCATCCGTCGCAGGACGTCGACGAGGGTGCCCCGCTCGGGGTCGACGTCGGCGACCAGGAGGCGGATCGAGTTGGTGCCGCAGTCGACGGCGCCCACTCGGGTCGGGCCGCTCATCAGCTGCTCGCGGGGGTAGCGCCGAAGGTGGCGGTGGGCACGCACGAGCCGGCCGCCCACCAGTCGTCGAGCATCGCCAGCGCCTCGTCACCCAGCGGGTTGACGCCCGGGCCGACCGCGAGCGAGTGGGCGACGAGGACGTGGAGGCACTTGACGCGGGTCGGCATGCCACCGGCCGAGATCCCGTCGATCTCGTCGACCTGACCGAGCTCGCCGCGCCTCGCGAGGTAGTCGTCGTGGGCCGCGGCGTAGGCGGCCGCCAGCTCGGGGTCGTCGGCGAGCCGGTCGCTCATCTCCCGCATCAGACCGGTGGACTCGAGCGTCGAGATCGCCCCGGTGAGCTTAGGACACGTCGCGTAGAAGGTGGTCGGGAACGGCGTGCCGTCGGGCAGCCGCGGCTCGGTGCGGAGCACGTCGGGCTGGCCGCACGCACAGCGGTGCGCGACGGCGGCGACACCACGCGGCACCCGACCCAGCTGGGCGTGCACGGCGTCGAGGTCGGCCTGCGTCGGCTGGTCGGTCCCGGGGTCCGGTCGGTCGGTCACTTGGACGAGGTGCCCGGGGAGCTGCCGGTGGTCGCGCCGGGCGTCTCGTTCGCGCCGGGGCCGGCATCGGCGACCTGCACCGACTCCCAGAGCTGGCCGTACCACGGGTGGTCGCTGGAGGCGGCCGGCGCCGTGGCCACGCCGGGAAGGGTCTTGGTCGAGGGCTTGCCGTCGATGACCGTGTAGCTCTTCTCACCGACCTTGACGAACTTGAGCCGCTCCCGGGCCTGCTGCATGACGTAGGCGTCGTCGTTCCAGCGGGCCTGCTCCTTCTGGAGCTCGGTGACGCCCTTGCGCTGCTCGCTCACCTGGCCACGCAGGGCGTCGATCTCCCCCTGCTGGCGCAGGTAGGAGCGCAGCGTGGGCACGAGGGTCACGGCCAGCAGCACGAAGATCGACGCGAGCACGACCACCCGCATCACGCCGCGCGAGCTGCGCCGCTCGGGTGGGACCGGCGAACCGGCCACCTTGCGGGCCGCGCCCGACGCCGTGGCGCGCGACCGACCGGGTCCGGCCCCGGGACGAGCCGAGGCGGCACGGGCGCCGCCACTGCGGGGGCCGGCACTGCGGGCACTGCCGCTCCGGGCGGTGCCGGGACGCGGCGATGCATTGCGCGGCGGGGCCTTCCGGGGCGCGTCCGAGCTGCGGCCGGGCTCGTCCCGCCCGTCCGCACCGTGCCCGTGGTCGGCCATCGTCAGTCCCTGTCCGGTCCGGGCCTCAGGCCCCGGCCGCGAAGCGCGGGAAGGCGGCGGCGCCGGCATACACGGCAGCGTCGTCGAGCTCCTCCTCGATGCGCAGCAGCTGGTTGTACTTGGCCACCCGCTCGGACCGCGCCGGAGCACCGGTCTTGATCTGGCCGCAGTTGGTGGCGACGGCGAGGTCGGCGATGGTGACGTCCTCGGTCTCGCCCGAACGGTGGCTCATCATGCAGCGGTAGCCGCTGCGGTGGGCCAGGTCGACGGCGTCGAGGGTCTCGGTGAGCGAGCCGATCTGGTTGACCTTCACCAGCAACGCGTTGGCGGTGCCGGTCTCGATGCCCCGCTGCAGGCGCACCGGGTTGGTGACGAACAGGTCGTCACCGACCAGCTGCACGCGGTCACCGAGGCGGTCGGTCATGGCCTTCCAGCCGTCCCAGTCCTCCTCGTTGAGCGGGTCCTCGATGGACACCAGCGGGTAGGAGTCGACCAGGTCGGCGTAGTAGTCGACCATCTCGGCCGAGGTCTTGCGGACGCCCTCGAACTGGTAGGTGCCGTCATCGTCGTTGTGGAACTCGCTCGCGGCGACGTCGAGGGCGAGCGCGATCTGGGTGCCGGCCTGGTAGCCGGCCTTGTCGATGGCCTCGAGGATGAGGTCGAGGGCGGCGCGGTTGGACTCGAGGTTGGGCGCGAAGCCGCCCTCGTCGCCGAGGCCGGTGGCGAGGCCGCGCTCCTTGAGCACGCCCTTGAGCGCGTGGTAGACCTCGGCGCCCCAGCGCAATGCCTCGCGGAAGGTCGCGGCACCGATCGGCGCGATCATGAACTCCTGGACGTCGACGTTGGAGTCGGCGTGGCTGCCACCGTTGAGGATGTTCATCATCGGCACCGGCAGCACGTGCGCGTTGGGGCCACCGAGGTAGCGGAACAGCGGCAGCCCGGCCGACTCGGCGGCGGCCTTGGCCACGGCGAGCGAGACGCCGAGGATCGCGTTGGCGCCCAGCTTGCCCTTGTTGTCGGTGCCGTCGAGGCCCAGCATCACGCCGTCGACGAGGCGCTGCTCGCTGGCCTCGTAGCCGACCAGCCTGGGGTTGATCTCGTCGAGCACCGCGTCGACTGCCTGCTCGACACCCTTGCCGAGGTAGCGATGCTTGTCGCCGTCCCTGCGCTCGACGGCCTCGAAGGCACCGGTCGAGGCGCCGGAGGGGACCGCCGCGCGGGCGATCGTGCCGTCGTCGAGGGCCACCTCGACCTCGACCGTGGGGTTGCCGCGCGAGTCGAGGATCTCGCGGGCGCCTACTGCCTCAATGCTGGCCACAGACATCTCCATCGTGGTGCCGGGGTGGTGCCGAACAGGTACGCCCCGAGGCTACCCGGCCACACCCCACCCGGCGACGACCGACCCGCACCGTGGACGCACCCGCCGAACCAGCCCGGCGGCATACCCGGAGGCGGGTGGCCGCGTGGAGGTCAGACGAGGGACTGGTATGCCGTCGCGAGCGCGGCTCCCAGCCGCGCGTTGTGGCGGACCAGGGCGATGTTGGTCTCCAGGCTGGCGCCGTCGGACAGCTCCACGATCCGGCCCAGCAGGAACGGGGTGATGTCCTTGCCGTGGATGCCCCGTTCGTCGCACTCGGCCAGCGCGCGGTCGATCAGCACGCCGATCTCGGCGGCCGGGATCTCGTCCTCGGCCGGCACCGGGTTGGTCACGGCGATGCCACCGGAGAGGCCGAGCGACCACTTCGCCCACATCATGGCGGCGACGTCCTCGGCGCCGTCGGCCCGCATCGGGGCCGCATGACCGCTCTCGCGGGAGTAGAACGACGGGAACTCGTCCGAGCCCACGACGACGACCGGCACCCCGAGCGTCTCCAGCGACTCGAGGGTGAGCCCGATGTCGAGGATCGACTTCACGCCGGCACTGACCACGGCCACGTCGGTCTGGCCGAGCTCGGTCAGGTCGGCGGAGATGTCGAAGCTGGTCTCGGCGCCGCGGTGGACGCCGCCGAGGCCGCCGGTGACGAAGACGCGGATCCCGGCCAGGGCGGCCAGCCGCATCGTGCTGGCGACCGTCGTCGCCCCGTGCGCCTTGCGGGCGATCACGTAGGGCAGGTCGCGCAGGCTCACCTTGGCGACGTCGGGATGGGTGGCCAGGGTCTCGAGCTCGTCGCGGGTCAACCCGATCCGGGGCACGCCGTCGAGCACCGCGATGGTGGCCGGCACCGCACCGCCGTCGCGGATGATCTGCTCGACCTCGAGGGCCATCCCGACGTTGCGCGGGTAGGGCATCCCGTGGCTGATGATCGTGCTCTCGAGCGCGACGACCGGCTGGCCGGAGGACAGCGCCTCGGCCACCTCCGTCGTGAGCTGGAGCATGGGGTGGGGCGTGGTCATGCGTTCTCCCTGGTCGAGCGGGTGCGGGGGGTGGTTCTCGAGGTGCGCCGGCTCGAGGTGCCGGGACCCGAGGCGCGCGGCGGGGCGGCGTCCTGCGCCTTGCGGAGCTCGGCGTCGACCAAGCGGGGGGTGAGGTCGGGCCGGACCGTCTCGGGGCTGGCGACGGTGAGGGCGGCGGCCATCTGGCCGAACCGGGCGGCCTCGACCGGTCCGTCGCCCCGCATCAGGGCGTGCACGAACGCTGCCGTCATGGCGTCCCCGGCCCCGGTGACGTCGACGGCGCGCACGGCTGGGGCGGGCAGGGTGACCACCGTGGCCCGGCCCCGGTCGTCCAGGGTGCTGAGCAGGCTCCCCCGGGTGCCACGACGCACCCAGACGGTGCGGACGCCGACGTCGTGCAGCCTGCGCGCCGCCCGGGCGATGGCCGGGCGGGTCTGGGCCACCCGCTCGCCGACGATGGAACCCAGCTCGTCGAGGTTGGGGGTGAGCGCGAGCACCGGTCGCTGTGGCGACAGCAGGTGGCCGAGAGGTCGGGCCTTGGCGACGCTCACCGGGTCGATCACCACGGGCACCTCGACGGCCGCCGCGAAGTCGAGCAGCCAGGCGGCCGGCGCCTCGGGGATGTTGCCGTCCAGGACCAGCAGGGTCGCGTGGCTGAGCAGGTCGCGCGAGGCCATCAGCTGCCGCACGGTGAGGCGGTCGGTGGCGCGCATGTTCGACACCGCGACCACGAGCTCGCCGTCGGTGTCGAGGACGGCGAGGTAGGTGCCGGTGGCGTCGTCGGTGGGGATCAGGTGGTCGACCAGGACGCCGGCCGCGCGGGTGGCCGCGACGACCTCCTCGCCGAACGAGTCGCTGCCGACCGGGGCCACCAGGTGGGTCGGGCTGCCGAGGCGGGCGAGGTTCTCGGCGATGTTGCGCCCCACGCCGCCGGGAGTGCTCATCGCGAGGCCGGGGTTCGAGGTGCGCAGCTCGATGGCGTGGGTGGAGTGCGCCTTGATGTCCATGTTCGCGCCGCCGACGACGACGACCGAGCGGTCCTCGGGGCGGACGATGTAGCCGCGCCCCAGGATCGCCCCCTTCTTGGTCAGGTTCGAGAGGTGGACCGACACCGCCGCTCGGGTCGACCCCACCCGCTCGGCGATCGCGGCGGCATCCAGCAGCGGCTGGGATCGGAGCAGGTCGACGATGTCCCGCTCACGGTCGGTGAGGTTCATGTTTGGAACTCTAAAGGCTGCTTGATCTTCCAAGCAAGGGTGGATCAGTGCGAGTCGAGGGCCCGCAGCGCGCGCCGCAGCTCGGCGTCGACGTCGACGCCGTCAGCGCGAGCCCGCGCCAGCAGCGCGAGGAGCTCCGCGCCATACCCCTCCCCCTCGGGGAGCGCGCCACGACCGGTGCGTTCCCAGCGGGCCAGCACCTTGTCGGCGGCGAGCAGGCTGGGCAACGACCTCGGTATGCCGTGCAGCAGGCCCTGGTGCCCGTCCTCGCCACCGCCGTGGGGAGCCTGCGCAGCCTTGGCCGCGCGCTCGTCGGCCTTGATCTGCTCCCAGGCCCGCTCGACCTCGGCGGGCGTGGAGGCGTCGCCGTCGGCGAAGACGTGAGGGTGCCGGCGGACCAGCTTCTCGACGATGGCGCCGGCGACGTCGTCCACGTCGAACGGCTCGGTGCCGTGCTCCTGGGCCACCCGCGCCTGGAAGACCACCTGGAGCAGCACGTCGCCGAGCTCCTCACGGATGTGGTCGCGGTCGCCCGACTCGATCGCCTCGGCCGCCTCGTGGCTCTCCTCGATCAGGTACTTCACCAGCGACTCGTGGGTCTGCTCGGCGTCCCAGGGACAACCACCGGGCGAGCGCAGCCGGTCCATCACCGCCACCAGGTCGAGGAGCCTCGAGCCGGGCACGTCCCACGACGCGACCAGCACCTCAACGTCGGGCGGACTGCCGAGCCGCGAGACCTCGGAGGCGATGGCGTCGGTCAACCCCGGGTCGCCGTCGGCCGACGCCACCCAGACCAGGCTGCCGCCGGCCGCGCGATCCATCAGGGTCCGCGCCAGCGAAGGAGCCGAGAGGTCGCCGAGGTGACCCACCGGCACACCCGCCTCGTCGACGGCGAGCGCCAGCGGTTCGGAGTCGTCGCGCGCGAGGACCGCGTCGGCCTCGTCGAGCGCCTGCCAGGCAGCGCGGGTGAACAGTCCGGGCGCGATCCTCGGGCTGCCGACCAGCAGGGTCAGCCGTCCCGCCACGGTCGGCTCAGCCCGCGGGAGTGGTGGGCGCCTGGGTGGCGGGGACCGCCGGCTCGTCCGCGATCCAGTTCGGCTTGCTGGCGTCGAAGCGGACGTTCTTGGCGTCGAAGGTGCCGTAGCGGGGGTTCATGGTGACCTTCGCCTGGCGCGCGAGCCCGACCACCTTGCCCTGCTCCTCGGTGGTGAGCTGTTGCGAGGCCAGACTCGACTTGACCAGCTCGAGGGTGGCGGCCGACGGGTCCTCGATCTCGGTGATCGCGGCCTTGGCGGCCGAGTCCGACAGGCCCTTGCCGGACTCGTCGGCGACCTCGTTGATGAAGCCGGCCATCACCAGGCTGGACAGGGCGTTCGCGCTGTTGAGCGAGGAGTCGGGGTAGGCCTTGGTGATCTGGCTGGTCGCCTCCTGCACCTCCTGCTCGGTGATCCGGTGGCCGTTGACGACGGCGGCGGTGTCGGCGGTGGCGCAGCCGGACACGACCAGCACACCCGCGGCGGCGGCCGCCACGATCGACCCACGCAGGATGCTGGCTGCCTTCACGGGATGGCCCTTCGTCATGTACCGCTCTCTCTCACTGTCAGTCGCCACGCTCATCGAGCCGAGCCGGCTCCGTCGCGGGTGCCCACCCGGGCGGCGTCGGCGACGCTGCCCAGCAGGACGGAACGGATGAGGTCGCTGGCCCACTGCAAGACTGCCGTGTCGCGCAGCGGTTGGCCACCCACCCGGGCCGTCATGGGCTTCGGCACGAGAATGGTATGCACCGCGTCCTTGACGAGCGACTTCGGGTAGAGCCGCTGCAGCCGGAGCTGGGCCGACTCGGGCAGGTCGACCGGGCCGAACCGCACGAAGTTGCCCTGCACCGAGATGTCGGCCACCGCGGCCTGACGGGCCACCGTGCGCAGCCGGGCCACCTCCATCAGGTTGCGCACCGGCTCCGGGAGCGGGCCGTAGCGGTCGACCAGCTCGGCCTCGATCTCGGCCAGGGCCTGCTCGTCGACGACGCTGGCGAGCTTCTTGTAGGCCTCCAGGCGCAGCCGCTCCCCCGGCACGTACTCGTGCGGCAGGTGCGCGTCGACCGGGAGCTCGATCTTGATCTCGCCGGGAGGGGTCTCGCCGTCACCACGGAAGTCGGCCACCGCCTCACCCACCAGCCGGACGTAGAGGTCGAACCCGACCCCCGCGATGTGGCCGGACTGCTCGCCGCCCAGCAGGTTGCCGGCGCCACGGATCTCGAGGTCCTTCATCGCGATCTGGATGCCGGCGCCGAGGTCGGTGTGGCTGGCCATCGTCTGGAGCCGGTCGTGCGCGGTCTCGGTCATCGGCTTCTCGGGCGGGTAGAGGAAGTAGCAGTAGGCCCGCTCCCGACCACGACCGACGCGGCCTCGGAGCTGGTGCAGCTGGGAGAGCCCGAGGACGTCGGAGCGCTCGACGATGAGGGTGTTGGCGTTGGAGATGTCCAGCCCGGTCTCGACGATGGTGGTGCACACGAGGACGTCGAACTTCTTGTCCCAGAAGTCGACGACGACCTGCTCGAGCTTGTGCTCGCCCATCTTGCCGTGGGCGGTCGCCACCCGGGCCTCGGGCACCAGCTCGCGGATCCGGCTGGCGGCCCGCTCGATCGAGGACACCTTGTTGTGCACGAGGAAGACCTGCCCCTCGCGGAGCAGCTCGCGCCGGATCGCCGCGACGATCTGCTTCTCGTCGTAGGCGCCGACGTAGGTGAGCACCGGGTGCCGCTCCTCGGGCGGCGTGGCGAGCGTGGACATCTCGCGGATGCCGGTCACCGCCATCTCGAGCGTGCGCGGGATGGGGGTGGCCGACATGGCGAGCACGTCGACCGCGGTGCGCAGGGTCTTGAGCTGTTCCTTGTGCTCGACACCGAAGCGCTGCTCCTCGTCGATGACGACCAGCCCGAGGTCCTTGTAGCGGATCGAGCCGCCGAGGAGGCGGTGCGTGCCGATCACGAGGTCGACGCTGCCGTTGGCCAGCCCCTCGATGGTCTCGCGCGCCTCCTTGTCGCTCTGGAACCGTGAGAGGGCGCGGACCGTCACGGGGAACTGCTGGTAGCGCTCGGTGAAGGTCTGCAGGTGCTGCTGCACCAGCAGCGTGGTGGGCACCAGGACGGCGACCTGCTTGCCGTCCTGGATCGCCTTGAACGCCGCCCGCACCGCGATCTCGGTCTTGCCGTAGCCGACGTCACCGCAGATCAGCCGGTCCATCGGGACGGTGCGTTCCATGTCGGCCTTGACCTCGTCGATGGAGCTGAGCTGGTCGGGGGTCTCGACGTAGGAGAAGGCGTCCTCGAGCTCGCGCTGCCACGGGGTGTCGGGGGCGAACGCGTGCCCGGCGGTGGCCATCCGCGCCGAGTAGAGCTGGATCAGCTCGGCGGCGATCTGCTTGACGTACTTGCGGGCCCGGCCCTTGGTCTTCTGCCAGTCGCTGCCGCCCATCTTGTTGAGCGCGGGCATCTCACCCCCGACGTAGCGGGTGACCTGGTCGAGCTGGTCGGTCGGCACGAAGAGCCGGTCGCCGGGTTGGCCGCGCTTGCTCGCGGCGTACTCGATGACGAGGTACTCCCGGGTCGCGCCGCCGACGGTGCGCTGCACCATCTCGACGAACTTGCCCACGCCGTGCTGTTCGTGCACCACGAAGTCACCGGGCTTGAGCTGCAGCGGGTCGACCTGGTTGCGCCGCCGGGAGGGCATCTTGCGCATGTCCTTGGTGGACCCACCCTGGCCGGGGGTACCGGTCAGGTCGGACTCGGTGACGAGCGCGAACCGGCTCGCCGGAGCGAGGAACCCGCTGCCGACCGAGCCGGTGGTGAGGTGCACCACGCCGTCGGTCAGGTCGGCGAGGTCGGCGTCCAGACGGGCCGGCACCGACTCGCCGGCCAGCACCTCGGCCACCCGGCGGGCCAGACCGGGCCCTTCGGTCACGACGACGACGCGCCACCCGTCGGCGACCCACCCCTGGAGGTCGGCGACCGCCTCGGGGGTGCTGCCGCGGTAGCGCGGCGCCTCCTCCAGGCCGGTGTTGACGACGACGGCGTCACCCTCGGCGAGCTCCTCGTCGGCGACGAACGGGCCGAGGTCCCACCACGGCATACCGGTGTCTCGGGCGTGCGCGCGCAGGTCGGCGAGGGACCAGAACGACGCCGTGCCGAGGATGCCCTGGAGGTCGATCGGCACGCTGTTGCCGACCGCGGCGTTGGCCCAGCCGGCCTCGAGGAACTCCTGGCTGGTGGCCACGAGGTCGTGGGCGCGGGTGCGGACCCGCTCGGGGTCGCAGAGCACCACCGCGGTGCCGTCGCGCAGGGTGTCGAGCACGCTCTCCATGCCGTCGACGAGCGCCGGTGCCAGCGACTCCATGCCCTCGACGGCGATGCCCTCGGCGAGCTTGGACAGCAGGTCGACCGCGCCGGGGAGCTGGTCCACGAGGGCGGCGGCCCGGGCGCGCACCGACTCGGTGAGCAGCACCTCACGGCACGGCGGGGCCCAGAGGCCGTGCTCGGCGACCTCGAGGCTGCGCTGGTCGGCGACCTTGAACCAGCGGATCTCCTCGACCGTGTCGCCCCAGAACTCCACCCGCACGGGGTGGTCCTCGGTGGGCGGGAAGACGTCGAGGATGCCGCCGCGGACCGCGAACTCACCGCGTCGTTCGACGAGGTCGGTGCGCGAGTATGCCGCGGCCGCCAGGTCCTCGACGACCCGGTCCAGGGGAGCCTCGTCCCCGGCCCTGAGGGCCACCGGCGCGAGGTCGCCGAGTCCCTGGGCCACCGGCTGGAGGACCGCCCGCACCGGAGCGACGACGACGTCGAGCGGGCCGTAGGCCGGGTCGCTCGGGTCGGGGTGCTTGAGGCGACGCAGCACCGCCAGCCGCTTGCCGACGGTGTCGCTGCGCGGGCTCAGCCGCTCGTGGGGCAGGGTCTCCCAGGCCGGGAAGTCGGCCACCCGGTCGGGGTCGAGGAAGCAGCCGAGGGCCGACACCAGGTCCTCGGCCTCGCGGGTCGTCGCGGTGACCGCGAGCACCGGCCGGCCGGACTCGCGCGCGAGCGCCGCCACCAGCGCGGGGCGGGCGCCGGCGCTGACCGTGAGGTCGGCGACCGGCTCACCGTCGCGGGCGACCGTGAGCGCCCGGGCGACGCCCGGGTCGGCGCCCAGCAGGTCGAGCAGTGGGGCGAGGGTCATGGGGAGGACTCCTGGTGGGGCAGACGTGTCAGGCGGCGAGGCAGGCAGGGACAGACCGGGCGGAGACAGCACAAACGCCCCACAGCAAGCCGCTGGTGGGGTGGGCCACCACCCTAACCCGGCATCGGGGGTGGGTCGGCGTCAGCCGTTTGCATGAGTCGCCCGGAGCCCTCCGCCGACAAACTTGGGGGAACCGCTGACGAGACAGATGACACGCGCACGGATGACGTGCGCGACCAGATGACCACGGGACGACGCAGACGACGGCTGTAGGGGGCAGGGCAATGGAAGAGCTGGCGAGGTTCGGTGGAGGGGCACCGAGGCCCGAGGGAGGCGATGGAATGGTCCGGGGGTACGTACCCGGGGTCTTCGACCTCTTCCACATCGGCCACCTCAACATCCTGCGCAGCGCCCGCGAACAGTGCGACTGGCTGATCGCCGGCGTGGTCACCGACGAGAACGCCTTCCGGGCCAAGTCGAAGTTCCCGGTCATCCCCCTGGCCGAGCGGGTCTCGATCCTGGAGCACATCACCCTGGTCGACGAGGTCATCGTCGAGCACCAGCCGAGCAAGCTCGACGTCTGGCACGACCACCCCTTCGACGTCATCTTCAAGGGCGACGACTGGCGGGGCACGCCCAAGGGCGAGCGGCTCGAGCGCGACCTGGGCACGGTCGGCGTCGAGGTCGCCTACTTCCCCTACACGATGCACACCTCCAGCACGCTGTTGCGCGCTGCCCTGGAGCAGTTCGCGTCCTGATGTCCGACGAGACGATCAGCCCGCCCCTCCGCCGCATGGCCCAGGCCAGGGTCCTCTCCGCCGGTGCCGGGAAGTCCAACCGGGGCGCCCCCGGCTACTCGCGCTGGATCAACCGCCCGGCCGGTCGCCAGCTGGCCATCATCGCCTTCGGCGTGGGCCTGTCGCCCAACCAGGTCACCCTCCTGTCCGGGCTGACCAGCCTGGCCGGCATCCTCGTCCTCGCGCTCGCGCCGGCCACCGTGCTGATCGGGTGCACCGTCGCGTTCCTGCTCGCGCTGGCCTACGCGCTCGACTCCGCCGACGGCCAGGTGGCCCGCATGCAGGGGGGCGGCAGCCGCACCGGCGAGTGGCTCGACCACGTCATCGACTGCGTCAAGATCGCCGCGCTGCACGCTGCGGTCCTGGTCTGCTGGTACCGCTCGTTCGACGTCTCCGACGCGACGCTGCTCGTGCCCATCGTGTTCGGCATCCAGGCGTCGACCTACTTCTTCTCCAAGATCCTCACCGACCAGCTCCGGGCCGCCGCCGCAGCGCCGGTCGAGGCCGCCCCACCGGGGGCCGACGAGGGACGCCCGCCGGTGCTCGCCTCCCTCCTCGTGCTGCCGCTGGACTACGGGCTGCTGTGCCTGACGTTCGTGCTGCTCGGCTTCCACCAGCTCTTCGTACTGGCCTACTCCGCCCTCGCCCTGCTGGGGGTGCTGCTGCTCGCGGCAGGCTTCGCGAAGTGGTACCGCGACCTGTCCCGCGTGGCCTGAGCGACATGGGGACGACGCTCGACCACGACCTCCGTGCGCCCTCTAGGGTGGCCCGCGGAGGCCGCCGGCCCGGCCGGCGACAGCGCGACACGACCGAGGGGGGTGCAGGTGGCATGACACGGACGGTCCGCATCCTCGGCACCCACGGCGTGCCCGCGGCATACGGCGGCTTCGAGACGGCCGCCGAGCAGATCGGCCTCTACCTCGTGGCCCAGGGCTGGCGGGTGGTCGTCTACTGCCAGGCCGAGGGCCGCGGCCCGGTCACCTACGACACCTGGCGCGGCATCGAGCGGGTGACCATCCCCCAGCACCGCGAGGGCTGGCTGGGCACGTCCGCCTTCGACTGGACCTCGATCAACCACGCCGTCCAGCACGACGACGTGTGCCTGACGTTCGGCTACAACACCGGCGTCTTCAACATCCTCCAGCGGCTCCGGCGGATCCCGAACGTCATCAACATGGACGGCATGGAGTGGACCCGGCGGCGCTGGGGGGTCGTGCGCCAGGCCATCCTGCTGGCCAACGAGCGGTTCGCCAGCCTCTTCGGCAACCACCTCATCGCCGACCACCCCGACATCGAGCGCTACCTCGCCCGGTGGGCGCGGCGCAGCCGGATCAGCATGATCACGTATGGCGCGCACGCCGTCGTCGACGCCTCCCCCGCCCCGGTCGAGGCGATGGGCCTGCAGCCCGGTGGCTACCTCACCGTGATCTGCCGCCCGATCCCCGAGAACTCTCTGCTCGAGATCGTGGAGGGCTTCTCCGCCAAGCGGCGCGGCCGCACCCTGGTGGTCCTGGGCAACCTCGACGGCGGCACCGACGACTACCACCGTCAGGTGCTCGAGGCCGCCAGCGACGAGGTGCGCTTCCCCGGGGCCATCTACGACCCCGAGGTGGTGCAGGCGCTGCGGTTCCACTCGCTGGCCTACGTGCACGGCCACACCGTCGGCGGCACCAACCCCTCGCTGGTCGAGGCGATGGCGGCCGGCAACCCGGTGATCGCGCACGACAACGTCTACAACCGGTGGGTCGCCGGGCCCGCCCAGCGCTACTTCAGCACCGCCGACGACCTCGCAGCCCTGCTCGACGAGCTGCTCGACTCCCCCGACGCTCTCCATCAAATGCACGACGCGGCCCGGGGTCGGCATGCGGAAGAGTTCACCTGGGAGCACGTCGCCGGCCAGTACGAAGCGGTCCTGGCGCGCTTCCACGCAAAGCTCACGCACCGCGCCTGAGGGGGCGCTGACCGTCGCACCCGTCGACGGCCACCGAGGTGTGTGGGGGCTACAGATACGGAGTTACACGTCGTGATCACCATGGGGGTCGTCGGCCTCGGCAAGATGGGCCTGTCCCACCTGTCCATCTTCAAGGCGCACCCGGACGTCGACCTCGTCGCCGTCTGCGACTCGACCGGCTACGTCCTCGACGTGCTGAGCAAGTACACCGGGCTGCGCACCTACAAGGACCTGGCCGCGATGCTCGCGGCGGAGCACCTCGACGCGGTGGTCATCGCCACCCCGTCGCACCTGCACGCCCCGATGGTGCGCACGGCGCTCGAGGCCGGCGTGCACGTCTTCTGCGAGAAGCCGTTCACCCTCGACGACGACGACGGCCAGGCCCTCACCACGCTGGCCCGCGAGCGCGGCCTGGTGACCCAGGTCGGCTACCACAACCGGTTCGTCGCCGCCTTCGCCGAGCTCAAGCGGCTGATCGACGCCGGCGCGCTGGGCGACGTCACCCACGTCGTCGCCGAGGCCTACGGCCCGGTCGTGCTGGCCCCCAAGGGAGGCACCTGGCGCAGCCGGCGCGCGTCCGGCGGCGGCTGCCTCTACGACTACGCCGCCCACCCGATCGACCTGGTGCAGTGGTATCTGGGCATGCCGACCGGGGTCGAGGGCAGCCGGCTCAACAAGATCTTCTCCGCCGAGACCGACGACGAGGTGGTGTCGACGCTGATGTACCCCGACGACGTCACCGCGCAGGTCTCGGTCAACTGGTCGGACGAGTCGCAGCGCAAGATGTCGACCAAGATCAGCGTCTGGGGCACCACCGGCCGGGCCGTCGCGGACCGGCAGGAGGTGCAGGTCTACCTGCGCGACACCGCCACGGTCCCCGACGGCTACCGACCCGGCTGGAACGTCCACTACACGACCGACCTCACCGAGCAGCCGTGGTTCTACCTGCGCGGCGAGGAGTACTCCGCGCAGGCTGCCACGTTCGTCGAACGGGTCATGACGCGCACGACCGAGGGCCCCAACGTGTTCAGCTCCGCCGCGGCCACCGACCGCATCCTGTCGATGATCTCCGCCGACGCGCAGGGCCTGACCGCCGTCGGCGAGCGTGCGGCGTCGAGCGCCACCGTGACCGCACCCCGCCGCCGACGACTGGCCTTCGGCCGAGGGAGGACCGCCTGATGGACCGCCTCATGTTCGGTGACAACCAGTTCTTCGGCGTCAACCACATGTCCGAGGAGAAGGCGCGCAGCCAGCAGATGCGCTTCCAGGACCTCGGCGCGATCATGGACGTGCTCGACGCCGCCTACGACGAGGGTGTCACCACCTTCATGTGCACGACCCACGACCGGGTCGCCGAGATCTGCGACCTCGTCCGGGCCGACCAGCAGCGCTACGCCCGCATGGAGTTCTTCCCGTGCATGCCCTACGCCCACAAGTACGCCAACGCGATGACCGAGGACGGGCCGCTCGGTGCCCTGCGCCGGTTCCTGCCCGAGCAGAGCGTCTTCAGCGCCGCCCTGACCGGCACGAAGTCGTTGGCGGGCAAGGACATCGACGGCATCACCCGGCTCCTGATCGACGCCGAGATGTCGATGTTCCGAGGCCTGCGCACTCCGGTGGTCTTCCTCCAGAACGTCGTGGTCGACCTGCTGCTCGGCCTCGGCTTCGACGAGGCGTTCGTCATCTTCGCCGACCACGTGCGCACCAAGTACGACGCCGAGCCGGGCTTCATCACGATGAACCTCCCGCGGCTGCTCGACACCCTGGACCGGCTCGGCATCGACAACCCGATCGTCTGCTCCAACATCAACAAGATCGGCTTCCGGATGCCCGGTGGCCTCGAGGCCTACGAGACCGCGCTGCGCGACCGGCGGTTCCGCGCCATCGCGATGTCGGTGTTCGCCTCTGGCGCGATCCCCCCCGAAGAGGCCATCGACTGGGTGTGCGCCCAGCCCAACCTCGAGTCGATCGTCTTCGGGGCCTCCAGCCGTCGCAACATCGCCTCCACCAAGGCGCTGGTCGACAAGAGCTGGGCCCCGGTCCCCCGGTGAGGTGTCCTACGCCGTCCTCCACCTTTCGGATGAGGGGCCGGGTCACCTCCCGGACGCAGAATGGAACCAGCACCCAGTGCGCCCGAGGGGGCGTTTCCCGCAGGAACGGAAGGAGTGAGGCCCGATGACGCTGCGCGCCTACCTCCAGATCCTGCTCAAGCGGTGGCGGATCGTCGTGGCCTGCCTCGTGCTCGTGCTCGGCTCCGCCGGCACGCTCACCTACCTCACCCCGCCCACGTATGCCGCCTACGCGACGGCTTTCGTGTCGATCAGCCAGGCCGGGACGGCCGACGCCTCGATCTACCAGAGCTCGCAGTTCGCCATGCAGCGGGTGAAGTCCTACACGGAGGTCGTCAAGAGCCCTGACGTGCTCCAGCCGGTGATCGACGATCTCGACCTCGACATGTCGGTGAGCGACCTGCGCCAGGTCGTCGCGGCCGAGAACCCCGTCGACACCGTGCTCATCAAGATCTCCGCCACCGACGCCAAGGCCTCTCGCGCCCAGGCGATCGCCAACGCCGTGAGCGACCAGCTCGGGCTCGTGATCGAGCGCCTCGAGACCCCGAGGGAGGGCGGCCAGTCCCCCGTGAAGGTCACGACGACCGTGCCCTCGGCGCTGCCGCGCTCCCCGATCTCCCCGCGCATCCCGCTCAACATGGCGCTCGGGCTGCTCGCCGGCCTCGCGCTCGGGGTGATCGTGGCCGTGATCCGGGAGCAGCAGGACACCACCGTCAAGGGCGACGAGCTCGAGGAGCTCACCGGCCGGGCCGCGCTGGCGCTGATCGGCCTCAACCCGGCGGTCAAGACCCAGCCGCTGATCACGATGCAGGGCCACGGCCGCGGCGTCGAGGAGTTCCGGTCGCTGCGGACGACGCTGCAGTTCGTCGACGTCGACCAGCCGCCGCGCGTCATCGTGATCACCTCCGCGCTCGCGGCCGAGGGCAAGACGACCACCGCCTGCAACCTCGCGATCGCGCTGGCCCAGTCGTCGCTGCGGGTCTGCCTGGTCGAGGCCGACATGCGGCGGCCCAACGCCGCGACCCTGTTGGGTGTCGACGGGTCGATCGGCCTGTCCAACGTCGTGGCCGGCCAGATCGACCTCGCGGACGCCCTGATGCCCTGGCACCGCGGCCTGCTGACGATCCTGCCGGCCGGCACCACCCCGCCCGACCCGACCCGGCTGCTCGGCTCCAAGAACATGGCAGCGGTGCTGGCGACCCTGCGGGCCGACTTCGACTTCGTCATCATCGACGCCCCGCCGATCCTGCCGGTCAGCGACGCGGCCGTGCTGGCCCGGGCGGCCGACGGCGCGGTGCTCGTGGCGCGCTACGGCAAGACCCGTCGCGAACAGCTGACCAGCGCCATCGCCGACCTCGAGGCGGTCAAGGCCCGGCTGATCGGCACCGCCCTGACGATGGTGCCGGCTCGGGGGCAGCGCGACCTGCGCGGTCACGACGAGGACTACGCGGCCATCGCGGCGGTCTCCGAGAACGACTGGCCCGCAGCCGCCATCCCGACGGCACCGAACGACGGCTCCGTCGCGGACGACACCAAGCCCGTGGCCCCGACGAGCCCCGCACCTCGGGAGCCGTCGACCGACGACGCAGGTGGCGGCACGGCGAAGGACACCCGGGGCTCCGACGGGTCGTCCGCGCCGGAGCGGGACCGCAACGGTGCGGGCGACCGCGACCGGGGCGGCCGTGACCGTGATCGTGGCGACGACCGTGGCAACCGGGACGGTCGCCAGGGCGCGCCGGTCTCGCTGGACCCGAGGGTCGTCGGCACCAGCTTCTCGAAGGCGATGAAGCCCTCGGGGCAGGGCCGAGTGCACTGACGTGGCAGCGACGGCCACGCGTGGTCAGGCCGAGACGGTCCTCGGGGAGGCGTCGGCCAGGCTCGAGGCGAACGAGTCCAGCGCCTGGCGCATCGCGGGGCCGGCCTTGCGGTGCGAGCCGCGCTCACTGTCGGGGTCGAGGATGTCGAGCCCGACCACCTCGGAGCGGCTGAACCTGGTGCGCCAGCCGTGCGGCTCCTCGGGCACGGCGACCAGGCCGCGCATGGCGTCCATCTCCTCGAGCAGCCACATCAGGCGCTCGCGGGTGCCGAGCCGACCGGCTCCCGCCGGTGCGGGGTCCTCGGCCAGCGGTGGCGGCTCGCCCGCGGCCCGCTGCAGGGCGGCGGTGGCGAGCAGCGCTGCCTCGACGAGCGTGAACGTGTGGGCGGCGCTGCCGGCGTCCAGGAGTCGCGCGGTGCCGCGGTACTTGCGTTCGGACACCAGCACGAGGTCGGCGGCGCGCACCAGCTCGGCCGTGACCTGCTGGGCGCGGTGCGGCCGCAGGATGAGGTCGTGGTCCTTGGTGAGCTGCTCGCTCATCTCGGGGCACCAGCCGGCGCCGACCTCGACGCGCAGCCCGGCTGAGACCACCTGGACGTGCCACTCGCCGTGGGCCTGGAGGGCCGAGCGGAGGACGGCCGCGGCGGCGGGGGCCAGACAGCGGTCGTTCGCGCACAGCACCAGAACCGTCGTCTCCATGGCCGCCTCATCCCCGGGGGTACACCAGTCCACCCAGTATGGGTCGGGGGATCTGGGACCAGATACCAGCAATCGGGCGAGTCGCCCTGCGTCATCCGGTGGACAGGTTTCACCATGAACGCGACAAAGCCGACAACGACCACCCGGCCGGACATCGCGCCGTGGCAGCTCTATCTCTGTTGCATCCTGCTCGTCGCCTGCACCATCCCGTGGCGCCGGGCGACCTACTTCTCCGGCGCGCTCGACCCGGTGGTCGCCGTCAAGGGGCTGATCGGCGCGGCCGGGCTGGCCCTGGCCTTCCAGTACGCCGGCCGCTCGAGCGTCCGAACCGTCGTCGGGGCCCGCACCCTGACCTTCGCCGGCCTCTACCTCACCGTCTCCGTCCTGGGCGGCTGGGCCTCGGGGCAGGCCCTCCCGTCGGCCGTCGTGGCGATCCGCGTCGCCATGCTGCTGACCAGCCTCGCGCTGCTGCTCCACGCCGTCGGCGTGTCGCGGCTCATCACCGCCATGCTCCACTCGATGGGCGCCGTGGCGGTGTTCGCGATAGCCACCGGCGCCGGCACGCTGACCTCCGGTCGCCTCCAGGGTGGCATCCCACCGCTGGCTCCCAACGAGATCGCCTTCCTCGGCGGGGCGGTGCTGCTGCTGACCGTCCAACGGATGATCGAGGGGCGGGCCAGGCGCTCCGAGGTCGTCCTGGCCCTGGGGCTCTTCGGCGTCGTGTGGCTGACCGGTTCACGCACCACGGCCGCCACGCTCTTCCTCGCGGTCGCGGTGATGACGATCCAGGCACGCCGGTTCTCGGCCACGGGTTTCGTGGCCATGGTGGCGGCGGTCCCGGTGGTGGCCTTCGCGGCACTGGCCACCAGTGCGGTGACCGACATGCTGCTGCGCGGCGGTGACCAGAACATCACCACGCTCAGCTCGCGCACGATCGCCTGGCAGGCGGCCCTCACCATGGACGGGTCGACCTGGCAACGCTGGTTCGGCGGCGGCCTCACGCTCAAGCACATCCCGGTGTCCGGGCAGTACTGGGCCACCCAGCTGCTCGACAGCAGCTGGATCTCCGCGCTCGTCCAGACCGGCCTGGTCGGGCTCGGCCTCACCGCCCTGTGGGTGACGGTGACCCTTGTCTCGGCCGTGCGCACCCCACGCCCCTGGCGCCCCCTGTGGGTCGGCCTGGTGCTGTTCGTGGCGCTGCGCAGCCTGCTGGAGAGCGGGCTGTTCGACGCCAGCACGTCGTTCATCGTGTTCGCGATGGTGAGCCTGATGTCCGAACGCGTCACGCGGACCGCGCCCGACCCGGGCGCGTGGGTGCACCCCGACGACGCCGTCCCGACCGCCGCCGTCCCGACCGTCGCCGCAGCCGCCGCAGCCACCGCGGCGGCCACCGCGGGGTCGGGTCTGGGGGCGAGCCGGGGTCAGGCTCCGGCGAGGTCCGCCAGGACCGCGCTCACGTCCCGGCGGTAACGCTCCGGCGCGTAGCGCCGGGCAGCGTCGTCCGCGTCGCGCAGGGCGCGCGAGCGGGTCTGCGGCCAGTCGTCCAGCAGCTGCCGCACGGCGTCGACGACGGCGGTGGGCTGGTCGGCCGGCACCGCCACCACCGCCTCCAGGTGCGCGGCCGCCTCGCGCAGCCCGGTGTGGTCGCTGACCACGACCGGCCGGGCGCTCAGGGCTGCCTCGATGACGCCGTTGCCGAACGACTCCTCGGCCCGCGAAGGGACGAGCACGACGTCGGCGGCGCGCAGGTGCGGCCACACATCAGGGGTGAACCCGTGGAACGTCACGGCGTCGCCGAGCCCCTCGGTGCGGACGAGCTCACGCAGCTCGGCCTCGTACCACTCGTAGCCGGGGAAGACCGCGCCGACGAGGTCGAGCGACACCGGCGCGCCCGCGCCACGCAGGGCACCGAGCGCGCGCACTGCGACGTCGACCCCCTTGCGCGGCGACAGCCGGCCCACGAAGAGGAGACGAGGGTCCTGGACGGTCTCGCGGGGTGGTTCCACCCGTTCCGGGCCGACCACGCCGTTCGGGATCACCTGCATCCGGCTGCGCCGCCCACCCGACCGGTCCGCGACCTCCAGGCTGGTGGCGCTGTTGCAGATGACCCGGTCGGCGAGCCGGGTCGGCACGGTCAGGCCGTACCGGGCCACCGACGATGCCGAGCCCTCGGCCTCGTGGATGTGGATCGCCGACGGGATCCGCAGGACCTTGGTGAGCACCAGCCAGAACGGGATCGTCACCGTGTTGACGTAGACGACGTCCGGCCTGAGGCGACGGAGCAGCCGCACCATCGCCGGCAGGCCTCGCAGCACGTCCCACCCGAGCCGGGCCATGCCGCGGGGGCTGAGGTTGCTCCGTCGCACGACAGGAGCCGGACACACCTCGACGACCGCGCCGGTGGCCTCGAGCTCCGGCACCAGCGGCCCCCGTTGCGAGGCTGCCACCACGACGGTCCAGTCCCGCTCGCGCAGGCCCCGGACCGTCTCGAGCATCATCCGGTCGGACCCATAGAGGTCGGCAGACGGGTTGGCCACGAGGGCCACCCGCCTGCCGACCTCTGGGTGAGCTGGCGTCACGGCTGCGGCGGCCCAACCCACCACTCGTCGAACGAGTACACCACCGGCCCGTTGGTCGAGGTGCCGCTGACGTAGGGGTACAGACCCGCGGAGCCCGCGGCCTGGAACCCTGCCGTGTTGTCGGTCGACGTGAGGCTCCACGCCGCCGGCTCAGCCGTGCCGTTCTTCCACACCTTGACCCGGACGGTCGTCGGCGCGGTGCCCGTCACCTGTAGGCGCACCCGCAGCGCGTCGCCGGCCCCGTAGTTCACACCGGCCAGTGTGGCACTGGTGAGCACGGTCTCGGTGCCACTGGAGTTGCGTGTCAGCCAGACCGCCACCGCACCACCGGCGGCCATCCGCACCTTCGCGCGGTAGTCGACCGTGGAGCTGACCCGGCGGCCGATGACGCTGACGTACTGACCGCCGCCCGTCGGCACCTTGTCGGTGGTGATCAGGACCTTGGCCTCCGTGGAGGTGCTGCTGATGCTGGGCAGGTAGCCGTTGAAGCCGTCCCCGGCGTTGAGGCTGACCTTGCCGGTGCCAGCGGAGACCGACCAGCGCGAGGCAAGCCCGCCCAGGGTCCAGGGACCACCGACGTCGGCGGTGCCCCAGCCGCTCGCCACGGTGCGACCGAAGTCGTCCCGCGCGAACACCGTGGCTGCCGCCACCGTCACCGAGGCGGTCTCGGTGTCGGTGCCACCCTGGTTGTCCGTCACCGTGAGGGTCACCGTGTAGGTGCCCGCCGCGGCATACGTGTGGTTGGCCGTGGCGCCTGTGCCGTTGGCGGTCAGGTCACCCCAGTTCCACGAGTACGACGCGATGGTGCCGTCCGGGTCGCTCGACGTCGAGCCGTTCACCGAGGTCTGCAGTGCGTTCTCGGTGTGGGTGAACGCCGCGGTGGGCAGCTGGTTCGGCGGCCCGGTGACGGTGACCGACGCGGTCTCGGTGTCGGTCTTGCCACCGTTGTCCGTCACGGTGAGGGTCACCGTGTAGGTGCCTGCCGTGGCGTACGTGTGGTTGGCCGTGGCGCCGGTGCCGTTGGCGGTCGCGTCACCCCAGTTCCACGAGTAGGACGCGATGGTGCCGTCCGGGTCGCTCGACGTCGAGCCGTTCACCGACATCGCGAGGTTGGTCTCGGTGTGGGTGAAGGCCGCCGTCGGCGCCTGGTTCTCGACCACCGTGACGTCGCTCGTCTCGGTGTCGATCGCCCCGTCGTCGTCCGTCACGGTGAGGGTCACCGTGTAGGTGCCCGCCGCGGCATACGTGTGGTTGGCCGTGGCGCCGACGCCGGCAGGCGAGGCGTCACCCCAGTTCCACGCGTACGTCACGATGGTGCCGTCCGGGTCGGTCGACGTGGACCCGTTGACCGAGGTCGTGAGGAACGTCTCGGTGTGGGTGAAGGCTGCCATCGGCAGCTGGTTCGGCGGCGGCGCCGTCACCGTGACCGGGATGGCCTCGGTGTCGGTGTCGCCGTCGTTGTCCGTCACCATCAGCGTGACGGTGTAGGTGCCGGCCGCTGCGTAGGTGTGGGTCGCCGTCGCGCCGGAACCGACCGGCGTGCCGTCACCCCAGTTCCACGAGTAGCCGATGATGCTGCCGTCGGCGTCCGAGGAGCTCGAGCCGTTCACCGACAGGGCCAGGTCGTTCTCCGTGTGGGTGAAGGCGGCCATCGGCGGCTGGTTGGCGACGTTGCCACCGCCGAGCTGGAAGTGCTGCGCCGCGGCACTGGCCGGCAGGACCGAGGAGTAGACCGCGACCTCGTCGATGGTGCCGGCGAGGAACGGGCTGCAGCAGCCCCAGTGGTTGTCGCCACCGACCCGCCAGTAGCCGTCGTAGGCCTGGGCGTCGTTCTGGCCGTTGGTGCCTCGCAGGACACCGTCGACATAGAGGGCCATGCCGTCGGTGTTGCTCTGGGTCGCCATCACGTGGTGCCACTGGCCGTCGTTGTAGGCCAACGGAGTGGTGATGGTGTTGGTGAAGCCGGTCCAGACCCCGAAGGTCAGCGTGCCGTCGTTGTTGAAGTAGACGTGACGGTCGTAGCAACCCGAGGTGCCGGTGTTCGAGCAACCGAACCCGATCACCTTGCCACCGTTCGTGCTCGTGGTCTTGACCCACGCCTCGAGGGTGTAGTTGTGCGGGTTGCTGTACACCCGCTTGGAGGCCACGAACCCGTCACTGCCGTTGAAGGCCACGGCCTTGTTGGTCGCCCCGTCGAACGCACCGGACTGACCCTGGGCGTAACCGCCGTTGTACTGGCCGTCCGACTCGGCGGGACCGGCGTCCTTGGCCGTGTCGGTGGTGTCGCCGAGCCGCCAGTACAGGTCGGGATCGGCGTCCCAGACGGCCTGGCCGTAGGCGTCCGAGGGGCGGGTGGGCACGTTGAGCGTCCGTCCGCTGGCGATGTAGTGGGACTGCACCTTGGACAAGGGCAGCACGGCCGGGTAGATCGCCACGTCGTCGATGTCGCCGGCGAAGTAGGCGTTGCCGCTCCACGGGCTGTCACCACCGATGCGCCAGTAGCCCGAGTAGGCCTGGGCGACCGAGGTGCCACCGTTGCTGCCGGTCTTCCTGCCGTCGACGTAGAGCGTCAAGCCCGACGGGCCCATCGTGCCGACCACCTGGTGCCACTGACCGTCGTTGAGGGCGGTCGGTGACGTCGTCGTGAAGAAGCCGTCGTGGTAGATGCCGAAGGTGATCCGGCCGTCGGGCTCCATGTAGATGTGCCGGTCGTAGTTGCTCGACGTGCCGGTGTTGGCGTTGCCGAAGCCGATCAGCTTGCCGCCGCTGGTCGTCGTGGTCTTGAACCACGTCTCCAGGGTGAACACGTCGGGGCCGACGATCTGCGACGTCGTCGCACCGAGGCCGTCGCTCCCGCCGAAGGAGGTCGCCTTGTCGGAGTCGCCGATGATCGAGCCCGCGGCGCCACGCGTGTAGCCGCCGCTCATCGCCAGGTCGTCGAAGCCGGCCCAGTCGATCGAGCTGCCCGAGCCCTCGCCGAGCCGCCACAGGTGGCTGGCGCCGTCATCGATGACGGTCTGCGCGTAGGCGCTGGGCGATCCGGATCCCACCGTGACCGTGTTGGACACCGGGCTCCACAGGATGTTGCCGTCGGAGTCGGTGATCCGCACCTGGTAGCGCACGCTCGAGCCGGGGGTGAGTCCGGTGTCGACGAAGCCCTTCGTCGGCAGGTCCCAGAACTCCGAGTCACCGGTCGTGGTGTGGACGAAGGTGTTGTTGTTGCGCAGCACCTCGTACTTGAGGTTCTTGTCCTCCTGGTCCCACGCGGAGCCCCACGAGACGCGCACCGTGCCGGCGGTCAGCGAGACCGCGTTGGTGCTGGGCGTCGGCGTGGCCGGCACCGTGGTGTAGCGGGGGCCGCGCAGCTTGGGGGCGGTGGCCTTGGTCTTCATGCGGACCAGACCCTGCTGGAGCGCGCCGTTGACGCGCGGGAACTCGCCACCCATGACCACGTAGTCACCGACGGCGTCGACCGTCCAGGCCGCCTGCTGGGCAGAGGTGTAGGTGCCGAAGGACAGGTCGGGCCACCAGTGCAGCATCCGCGCGTACTGGTAACCCTGGTAGTTCCAGCCGTACACGTCGTTGCGGGTGGTCAGGTCGGTCGGGTAGTTGTACGTGACCGCAGCCTTCTGCCACCGCGCGCGCGGGTTGGTGTCGGGGATCGAGTCGACCGCCGTGCAGTCGTGGTAGTGGCTGACCATGTAGAGGAGGTTCTTGATGGGAGCCACGTCGTAGGTGTCGCCGAGGCAGTCGTTGACGAACTCGATCGCACCGGTGTCGGGGTTGAGGCCGAAGGTGCCCTCGAAGTTGGCGAAGTTCTCCTGCCCGAGGACGAAGGCGTAGGCGCCGCCGTAGATGCGCTGGCCGTCGGTCTTCAGGGCCGTGATGGCAGCCTGCGACCCGCCTGCGTGGATCTTGGAGGTGGCGGCCCAGGGCAGTGTGGCGCCGGTCGCGGAGTCGATCGCCCCCATGCCCATCGCGGGCACGCCGTTCAGCGTGGTGAACGACCCACCGGGGATGACCTTGCTGTTGTCCGGGGACATCGTCATCGTCCAGACGTAGCCGTTCTCGGCCTTGGGTGCCCACGGCAGCATCGCGCCGTTGGAGTTCTGGAAGGCCGCCAGCCGGGTGCGGGACACCCCGTTGGCAGACAGGAAGTTGCCGCCGACGTAGACGGTGCTCCCGGTGACCCCGAGGCCCCGGACCTGGCCACCCACGTTGGGCGGGACGTAGCCGCCGCCCGACACGAGGGCTCCGGTCGCCACGGTGAAGGCGGCCACCTTGCCGCGGGCCACGCCGTCCACCGCGCTGAAGTCGCCGCCGACGTAGAGCCGCGTCTTGTCCGGCGAGGCCTTGATCACCAGGCCCTGCGCGTTGAGCGAGTGGTTGAACGACGCCACCCGGTTACCGGTGGTGAGGTCGTAGGCGAAGATGTTGAGGGCATCCACCTCGCCGGCCCCGCCCGCCGCGACGCCCGGCGGGCGCGCCTTGGTGAAGCTGCCGGTCACGTAGACCGTGTTGCCCACGATCGCCTGGCTGTAGACCACGCCGTTGATCTGCCAGGTGGGCAGGGCGTCGGTCGTCACCACGTCGGGGGTCGCCGGGTCGACGGCCGCCGACGCGGTCTGCGCCGGCAGCACCACGCCGAGCACGGCGATCGCACCGGCCACCCCGAACGCCGTGAGGCGCCGTCCGGACATCCTGAGCATCCTTGGTACAGCTGTCCCTGCCATTGCTTCCTCCGCCTGTGGAGCCCCCGCTGTCGCGAGAGTGGATTGGGGTTACCGGGCTCGCTGCTTGACCCGATCGGTGGTGGTCGTCGACCGATTACGGAATCTCCGTCACCGTGAGGTCGTCGACGCCGTACGTCACGGGTCCGTTGGTGACCGTGGCGCTGAGGTAGGGGTAGAGGGCCACCGACCCGGCCGCCTGGAGCGCCGTGCCGCTGTCGGTCGCGGACAACGTCCACGCCGTGGGCTCGGTCGTCCCCGACTTCCAGATCTTGACCCGCACCGTGGTGGGCGAGGTGCCGAACGTCTGCAGGCGCACCTGCATCCGGTCGTTGGCCGCGTAGGTCAGGCCGGGGACCGTGATGCTGGTGAGCACGGTCTCCGTGGCGCCCTCGTTGCGGGTCAGCCAGACGGCGGTCGCCCCACCGGCGGCGAAGCGGATCTTCGCCCGGTAGTCCTGGGTCGTGCTGACCCGGCGTCCGATCACGCTGATGTACTGGCCACCGCCGGTCGGCTCCTTGTCGGTCGTCACCGTGACGCGCACGTCGCTGCGGGTGCTGGAGACGCCGTTCAGGGCGGCCGTCGAACCCTCACCGGCGTTCAGCCAGACCTTGCCCAGACCGCTGTTGACGGTCCACCGGGTGATCGTGCCACCCAGCGTCCACGCGCCACCGGTCTCGGCCGAGCCCCAGCCGGACGTCGAGGTCCGGCCGAAGTGGTCCTCGGCGAGGATCGACTGCGCCGCCACCGTGACCGAGCTGGTCGTCGTGGTGGTGGCACCGCGGTCGTCGGTCACGGTGAGGGCCACCGTGTAGGTGCCGGCCGCGGCATACGTGTGGGTCGCCGTGGCGCCCGACCCGGCAGCCGTGCCGTCACCCCAGCTCCACGAGTAGGACGCGATGGTGCCGTCGGCGTCGGACGAGCCGGAGCCGTTGACGGACAGCGCCAGGAACGTGGCCGAGCTGGTGAACGAGGCCACCGGCGCCTGGTTGGCCACCACGGTCACCGACGCGCTCGAGGTGTTGGTCGCCCCGTCGTCGTCGGTCACGGTCAGCTCGACCGTGTAGGTGCCGGCCGCGGCATACGTGTGGGTCGCCGTGGCGCCCGAGCCGGCGGCCGTGCCGTCGCCCCAGTTCCACGAGTAGGACGCGATGGTGCCGTCAGGGTCGGACGAGCCCGAGCCGTTCACCGACAGGGCCAACAGGTCCTTGGTGCTGGTGAACGAGGCCGTCGGCGCCTGGTTCGGCGGCTCGACCACGCTGATCACCTGCGAGGAGGTGGTCGTGGCGCCCCGGTCGTCCGTCACGGTCAACGCGACCGTGTAGGCGCCCGCGGCCGCGTAGGTGTGGGTCGCCGTGGCGCCCGAGCCGGCGGCCGTGCCGTCGCCCCAGTTCCACGAGTACGACGCGATGGTGCCATCGGCGTCGGACGAGCCCGAGCCGTTCACCGACAGCGCGAGGAACGTGCTCGACGTCGTGAACGAGGACACCGGGGGCTGGTTCGTCGTGACCGTGACGGGTGCGCTCGTGGTGTTGGTGGCGCCGTCGTCGTCGGTCACGGTGAGGGCCACCGTGTAGGTGCCCGCCGCCGCGTAGGTGTGGGTCGCCGTCGCGCCGGACCCAGCCGGCGTGCCGTCACCCCAGCTCCACGACCACGAGGCGATCGAGCCGTCCGGGTCCGAGGAGCCCGTGCCGTTGACCGAGATGTCGAGCAGGTCCTTGGTGCTCGAGAACGACGCGGTCGGCGACTGGTTCGGGATCGCACCACCGGCCGCCTCGAAGTGGCTGCGGACCTGCGCCGCCGTGAGGGCCGTGGCGTAGACCGCCGCCTCGTCGACCGTGCCGGCGAGGTAGTTGCTGGTCTGGCCGCCGTAGCAGCGGTCGCCACCCACGCGCCAGTAGCCCACGAAGCTGGCCGCGTCGGTCGCGGCGTTGCTCGCGACCTGGAGGCCGTCGACATAGAGCTTCATGCCGTCGGCACCCTGGGTCGCCACGGCGTGGTGCCACTGGTTGTCGTTGTAGGAGGTCGTCGTCTCGGCGAGGTTGCGCACCGCGCCCGAGGTCCCGAACTGCAGCCGCCCGTTGTTGAGCATGCAGATCTGTCGGTCCGAGCTGCTGGCGCTGCTCAGCGTCGTCGACGAGCTGTTGCCGAAGCCGATGAGGCGCCCACCACGGGTGGTGTTGGTCTTGAACCACACCTCCGCGGAGTAGGTCTTCGGCGACGTGGCGGTCTCACGGCTGACGATGGCGCCGCTGTTGCCGTTGAGGGTCGCCGCCCGGTTCGTGGCGCTGGCCGGCGAGCCAGCCGCACCCCAGGTGACGCCGGCCAGCACGGAGCCGTCCTGGCCGCTGGCCGACGAGTCGAGCACCGACGAGCCGGAGGTCTCGTCCAGCCGCCAGAACTGGTCGGGCGACTGGGCGTTGACGGCCTGGGAGTAGGCGTCAGCAGGGGGCGTGCTCCAGCTCTGCGACCGACCGGAGTCGAGGTAGTGCGCCTGGATCCGGCTCTGCGACAGCACGGTCGGGTAGACCGCGACCTCGTCGACGGAGCCGCTCAGGGCGCCGTTGCTCGGCCGGTTGGGCAGCCCACTGGTCTGGTCGGCCAGGAGCCGCCAGTAGCCGACGAACGGGTACATCGTGACCGGGTTCTGGTCGCGACCGACGCGGCGGCCGTCGACGTAGAGGGAGATCCCGTCGGCGCCGGCCGTGGCTGCGACGTGGTGCCAGGCGTTGTCGTTGACGGTGCGCGCGCTGCGCACCGAGCGGACGGTCCCGGTCGGACCGGTCTGCGCGAAGGCGATCCGGTTGCCGCTGTCGACGTAGAGGACCAGGTCGTTGGTCGCCGACGCACTGGTGCCGGACTGGGTGTTGCCGTAGCCGACGATCCGGCCACCTGACGAGCTGGACGTCTGGATCCAGCCCTCGACCGTGACCTCGGACGGGTGCGGGTCGACCAGCGTCGGGTAGAGCTTCGGCGACGAGCCGCCGGACGAGCGGACCGCGGAGTCGCCGCTCACGGCACCGGACTGGCCGAAGGTCACGCCGGTGGACGTGCCCCCGTTGAACCCGGCCGAGTCGAGGTAGCCCGGGCCGGCGTCACCGAGGCGCCAGAGGTGCGACGGGTTGTCGGCGCGGACCGAGGCCACGTAGGCGGGCATCGGGGTGGACGAGACGGTCACCGAGTTGGAGGCCAGGCTCCACTGGACGTTGCCGTCCTTGTCCTTGGCCCGCACCTTGTAGGTGTGCACCGTCCCCGGTGCGACGCCGGTGTCGGTGAAGCTGAGGCCGGGCAGGGTCCAGAAGTTGCTCGCCGCGGTGACCGCACCGATCGTCGGCCCGTTGTCGCGGTAGACGTCGTAGGTCAGGGTCGCGTCGTCCCAGTCGTAGACGGTGCCGAAGTCCACCTTGACGCGACCGGCCTCGGTGGAGGTGGCGATCGGGTCCATGGCGGTGCTGTAGAGCGGCTTGGCCGCCTTGGGCGAGGAGGCCGGCAGCGCGAACCGCACGAGCCCCTGCTGTGCCTTGCCGTTCACGGTCGGGAACTCGCCACCGAAGACGACGTAGTTGCCGCCACCGGTGACGTTCCACGCGGCCTGCCGGTCAGCCGTGTAGGTGCCGAACTTGAAGTCGGGGAACCAGTGCAGGATGCCGGCGTAGGGGATGCCGCGGAAGTCCCAGCCGTAGGCGTCGGTCCGGGCGGTGATGCCCACCGGGGTGGTCGGCTCGGCGGTGACCTTCTGCCAGCGGGCCCGCGGGCTCGTGTCGGGGAACGAGCCGACCACGGTGCAGTCGTGCGAGTGGCTGACGGAGTAGAGCACGCCGTTCAGCGGGAAGGAGCTGTAGTGGTCGCCGAGGCAGTCGTTGACGTAGTTGAGGTTGCCGGTGGTGGGGTCGGCGGCGAAGGTGCCCTCGAACGAGGCGCCGGAGCCGAACGCGTAGCCGGTCCCGAAGATCTGGGTGCCGTCGGTGCTGAGGCTGGTGATGCCGCCGTTGTAGCCGGCGGTGCGGATCTTGGTGTTCGCCGCCCAGGGCAGCACCGCACCGGTGGTGGCGTCGACCGAACCCATGCCGTATGCCGCCGTGCCCGACAGCGTCTCGAAGGAGCCGCCGAGGATCACGCGGCTGCCGTCGGGCGCGAGCTGCATGGCCAGGACGGTGGCGTTGACCCCGCCGGCCGAGGGGGCCCAGCTGGACAGGGTGACCGGCGAGCTCACCGAGAACGCGGCGAGGGCGGCGCGCGCCTGGCCACCGGCCGACGGGAAGCTGCCGCCGACGTAGACCGTGGAGCTCGAGACCGCGAGGGCGCGCACCTGGCCGCCGGCCACGCCGGCCCAGGGCAGGAGCGATCCGTCGGCGGTCGAGAACGCGGCGATCTTGCCGCGCGCGACGCCGTCGACGGCACTGAAGTCACCGCCGACGTAGACGCGCGACCCGTCGGGCGACCTGGTGATGGCCAGGCCCTGGGCGTTGAGGGAGTGGTTGAACGACGCGACCCGCTCACCCGTGGTGATGTCGTAGGCGAAGATGTTGAGCGCGTCGATCTCGCCCGCGCCACCGGGGGCGACGCCCGGCGGGCGCGCCTTGGTGAAGCTGCCGGTCGCGTAGACGGTGTTGCCGACCACGACCTGGCTCCACACCACGCCGTTGATCTGCCACGTCGGGAGCGCGTCGGCGGTCACGGTGGTCGGCGGCGTGGCCTGGGCCCCGGCATCGGCGGCCATCGCGGCGGGACTCGCCACGATGAAGCCGAACCACACGAGTGCGGCCGTGGTCACGGTCGCGACGAGCCGGCGAACCGGTCCGCGGAGTTGCTCAACGTGCATGGTGGGCTGCCTCTCGGGGCTGCGCGGTGGCGGGGACTGCCAGGGCGGGAGTGGACTGCTCGGCGCGGAGCATGGAACCGATCACGAGTGCGCGGATGGCGAGACCACCCACGACAGGACCGGCGGCGAGCGCGAATGGTGTTGCGGTGTAAGGCATGCCGCCCCAGAGGAGCAGCCCCAGGACGCCGAGCGAGACACTCGCGTCGACGCCGCGGATCAGGAGGGGCACCCGCTGCTGGCCACGGGAGACCGCGAGGCACAGCAGGGGTGTGAACGTGGCGGTCGACGCGGCATAGACCGACCACCCGAGGACCGTGACGGCCGGGAGGTCGAACGACCCACCGGTGATCCACGGACCGACCACCGGCACGAGCGCCCACAGCGCCACGCCGACGAGGAGGACCGCGGCGACCATGGCGACGGACGCGCGCACCGCGCTCGGGACCAGCGCGGCCAGGGGACGCGCCCGGTCGCGGGAGTAGGAGGCCAGGAGGAACGAGCCGAAGCCCTGGATGGCGAGGATCGCGGGCGCGACGTAGATGCGGGCGGCCTCGACCTGGCCGAGGGCCGCACCGCCGGCCGCTGCCACCACGAAGACCCGCATCGCGGTGAAGACGCCCGGGTTGACGGCCACCTGGGCGCCGCGCCACGCCCCGAACGAGGCGACCGCGCGCAGGTCCGCACCGGACCACGGTGCGAGCCAGCGCTCCTGCGGGGCGACCAGCCGGAGGGCGACGACCAGTCCGGCGAGCTGTCCGACTGCGACGGCGGCCAGGAAGGCGCCCAGACCGAGCGGACCGCGGGTGGCGGTGACCGCGACGGTCGCGAGCGCCACGAAGAGTGCGACGCCGTCGACGAGGACGAGACGCCAGAACTGGAGACCGGCCATCAGGACGCGACGCGCGACCTCCTCGACCTGGAAGAGGGCGCCGGCCGCGAAGAACACCAGCGCCTCGCCGGCCGACAGGGTGTCCGTGGCCCACAGCACGGCGCCCGCGATCGACGGTCCGACGAACGCGAGGAGCAGCGTCCACGCCTGCAGGGCGGCACGGACCCGGACGTCGGCGCGGTCGAGCACGGTCAGCGAGTCACCGACGAAACCGCTGGTGATCGCGGTGGTCAGGACGATCACGCCGAGGCAGAGGGCCACGACGCCGAGGCCACGCGCACCGAGCAGGTGGGCCGCGAGGACCTGGAGGGCAAAGCTCCCGGCCGCCTGCCAGACCTGGGCGATGACCGCCCCGGAGGCACGCGACGTCACGAGCGACCGCAGCCGCGCGCTTCGGGACGGTGAGGGGTGGGTCACTTGGCCACGACCGCGCCACTGTAGGTGGCCGAGGTGTGCAGGCCGTCGAAGTCGACGACCATCGTGACGCGGTTGAGCTGCTTGACGGGGACGGCGAAGGCGTAGAGGGCGGTGGCCGAGGCGCCGGGCTTCACGGTGCCCGAGAAGTCGTAGGTGCCGGCGCTGTCGGTGTAGACGGGCGCGGCCAGCTGCGCGGAGGCACCGTACGTCGTGGTCACGACGACCTGGTTGAGGTTCACGGCCTTGGTCGAGCCGTTGGTGAGCTTGACGGTGAACCGGACGTACTCACGGCCGTTCATGACGCCGGCGCCGTGGCCCTTCTCGATGCCCTTCTCGGCCTTCGTCAGGGTGACCTTGACCCCGTCGGGGTAGGTGACCGGCGCGGTGAACTTCGCGCCCGGCGCGCTCACCGACGGCGTGTTGGGCTGCCCGTCCCGCTTGACCTTGGCCACCGACTTCACCGGCTGCGGCAGCGGGGGCGACACCGTGGCCGGGGTGGTCTCGGTGCTCTCGGTGTCGGGAGTCTCCGTCGGCGTGGACGAGGACGTCGCGGACGTGCTGGCCGTGGCCGCCGAGGCCTGACCGGTGCCACCGCAGCCGGACAGGCTGGCGGCGGCGAGGGCGAGACCCGCGAGGGCGACGGAGAGACGAAGGCGCGGCGACATCAGTAGGCACCCTTTCCACGCAGGACCGCGCGAGCGGTGCGGACGATGATCTGCAGGTCGAGCACGAGCGACCAGTTGTCGACGTACCAGAGGTCGAGCCGGAGCGACTCGTCCCAGTTCAGGTCGCTGCGACCGCTGACCTGCCACAGGCCGGTGAGGCCGGGCCGGACCCGCAGTCGACGGACGGCGTCGGACTCGTAGCCGGCGACCTCGGCCGGGAGCGGCGGCCGCGGGCCCACGAGCGACATCTCGCCGCGCAGCACGTTGACGAGCTGTGGCAGCTCGTCGAGGGAGTAGCGGCGCAGGAACCCGCCGACCCGCGTGATCCGCGGGTCACGGCGCATCTTGAAGAGCACCGTGTTGCCGGCGTCGGCGGCGGCGCTCAGCTGGGCCAGGCGCTGCTCGGCGTCGACGCCCATGCTGCGGAACTTCAGCATGCTGAAGGTCTCGCCCCGGGCCCCGACCCGGGTCTGGCGGAACAGCACGGGGCCCGGGGAGTCGAGGCGGATCGCGACCGCGATGGCGGCCAGGACCGGGAGCGCGGCGAGGGTGAGGCCGAGCGCGAGGCACCAGTCGACGGCCCGCTTGACCACCCGGCGGGCGCCGGACATCGCCGGCCGCTCGACGTGCAGCAGCGGCATGCCGGCTGCGGGGCGGATCGACAGGCGCGGCCCGGCGACGTCGAGGAGCCCGGTGGCGACGACCAGGTCGACGGAGCGCTCCTCGAGCGACCAGGCCAGGCGACGCAGCGCGCGGCCGCTGAGGTCGGGGTCGCCGGACACGGCGACGACCTCGGCGTTGAGCAGGTCGATGGCGTGCAGCGCCTCCTCCGGGTAGCCGAAGACCGGGATGCCCTCGACCTCGGAGGAGAAGTCGCCGCCGTTGGTGATGCCCGAGACGCAGGCACCCACCACGCGCATCCCCTCGCCGGGCGCCTGCTGGAGCTGGCGGATCATCGGCCCGACCGTGCGGACGTTGCCGATGACGACGGTGCGCTGGGTGTCGAGGCCGACGGTGCGCCGGCGCAGCAGCGAGCGCCGCAGCAGGTTGCGGGCCACCAGTCCGAGGACGATGAGCATCGGGACGATGACGAGGACGAGCCCCCGGGCGAGCTCGAAGTGCAGGACCCAGGAGCCGAGCACGGCGACGCCGCCCAGGCTCAGGGCGGCGCGGGCGACGGCGCGGTACTCGTCGGTGGTGATGCCGAGGAACCGCTGCTCGTAGCCGTGGAACAGCTGCAGCATGAGCAACCAGACGCCGGGCAGCACCAGCGCGACGCCCCACCGGACGGCCGCAGGGGCGCTCCCGACGGGGAGGGCGAGGACCACGGCCGAGGTGACCACGGCGGTGCTGATGTCGGCGAGCAGCGCGCGACGGCGGTAGCCCACGTGCCAGGGACGGGTGGGCTTGCTGTGCCGGGCTGACCGGCTCGGCGGTCCCGGCCGAGGAGAGGTCGGCTCTGCTGTGTGCTTGCGCACCCATTCCGCCCGTGCCGGCGAAACGGACTTTGCCCCCGCAAGATCCGTCATGCTCACTCCCCTAGACCGCGTTCCGCGCCTGAAGGCAAGTCCTCGTGGACCTACCGCGATGCCCTCACGTAAAGACTTCTTCAGGCTTTGGAAATGCTGTCACCACAGGGGTTGACGCACATACGATCGCGGGGCTAGGCCAGACAACCGCACCTGCACTACGGGCTATGGCGTAGGCCCCTCCACCGTTTGGGGGAGACGACCGGGCGGTTCGCGTCAGGCTGGTGAGTGGAACCTCTGCTGGGCGTGGAGAATCCCCTCGGTCACGACCATCTCGGCGGCGTCCGCGGCGTCGCCGAGGAGGAACGGCAGCTCCTTGCGCTCGGCCGTCCCGAAGTCCCGCAGCACGAAGTCGGCGGCGTCCATCCGCCCCGGGGGCCGGCCGATCCCGACCCGCACCCGCAGGTAGTCCTTGGTGCCGAGCGCCGACGAGATGGAGCGCAGGCCGTTGTGGCCGCCCTCTCCCCCGCCCTTCTTCAACCGGACGTCGCCGGCCGGGATGTCGAGCTCGTCGTGGACGACGACGAGCCGGTCCACCGCCACCGAGAAGAACGTCATCAGCGCCTTGACCGGGCCGCCCGACTCGTTCATGTAGGACGACGGGACGGCCACGACCGCGGCCGGGCCCGGCGCCCCTCCGGGCAGGGTGCCGATCCGCACCGTCGCCGCGGAGGCCCGGGCCTTGTGCGTCGTCAGCTTCGTGCCACCGCGCGCGGCGAGCTCGTTGACGACCATGGCGCCGACGTTGTGCCGGTTCCCGGCGTACCTGGGACCGGGGTTGCCCAGTCCCACCACGAGCCAGGTGCCGTCGTCACTCACGGGGCGCAAGTATGCCGGAAGGCCAGGTCAGTGACTGACCTGGCCTTCCGGCATACAGACGGAGTGCGGGACTCAGGCGTCCTCGGACTCGGCCTGCCCGCCCTCGGTGGCCTCGCCCTCGGCAGCCTCGGGCTGCTCGCCCTCGGCGGCCTCGCCCTCGCCGGCCTCCTCGTGCTCGATGCCGGCCTCGGCCTCGGCCTCGGCCATCTCGGCGTCGAGCGCCTCCTGCGAGATCTGCTGGGTGATGTTGACGACCAGGGTGTCGGCGTCGACGACCAGGGTCGAACCGGCCGGGAGCTCGAGCTCGGACGCCTTGATCTGCGTGCCGGCCTCGAGGCCCTCGACGGAGACCACGACGTTCTCGGGGATGTTGGTGGCCTCGACCTCGAGCTGGATGGTCTGGGCGTCCACGGTGACGACGGTCTCGGCAGCGGCCTCGCCCTCGACGTGCACCGGCACGTCGACGGTGACCTTCTCGCCCTTGCGGACGATGACGAGGTCGATGTGCTCGATGACGGGCTTGATCGGGTCGCGCTGCACGTCCTTGGCCAGGGCGAGCTGCTCGTCACCGTCGATGACGATGGTGAGCAGCGCGTTGGCGACCTTGAGCGCCATCATCGTGTCGTGGCCGGGCAGGGTGATGTGCACCGGCTCGGCGCCGTGGCCGTACATGACGGCGGGGATCTTGTGGTCGCGGCGAATCTTGCGGGCGGCGCCCTTGCCGAACTGGGTGCGCGTCTCGGCGACGAGCTTGTTGTCAGACACGGAAATCTCCTGTGCGAATGGGGGACTCGAGGATGCGGTGGGCCTCGACGCGGGGCGCAGCACGGAGACCACACCGCGTCGAATCACGGACGGTGCCGGCCGGTTGGTGCAGAGGTGGAGCTGGTGGCCGTGCTGTGTCCCTCGCCGAGGCAACCCCGAGAGTCTAGGCGACGCCTGCGGGCAGAGGGAAATCCGTCTCTTCGGCCGCGGCCCGACCGCGCTCGGCTCGGGCCCGGCGCAGCTCGCCGAGCCGGACCGCCACGACGCCGCCCACGATGCAGACCCCGCCGGCCAGCTGCATGAGTCCGGGGAGCTCGTCGAGCAGCAGCCACGCGAAGAGCACCGCGAACAGCACCTCGGTGAGCCCGACGAAGGACGCGACCGTCGACCCCAGCATGCGGGCCGCCGTGACCCCGAGCAGGTATGCCGCGGCCGCGGCGATGAGGGCGAGCTCACCGATCGCGACCCACCAGGGCGCGCCCCGGCCCATCAGCTCGACCCGGGTGTCGACGAAGGTGAGCGGGATGACCCCGACGGCTCCGAGCGCGCCCAGGACGACCGAGCCGGCACCCATGCCGAGGCCAGCGAGCGCGACCGGCGGCAGGCTGCTGTCCTCGGCGGCGAGGACGAAGAAGGTCGCCAGGCCGGTGGCCGCGACCAGGCCCCAGGCGACCCCGACGAGGTCGGGACGGCTCTGGCCGGACAGGTCGAGGACGAGCACCAGCCCGAGGACCGCGAGGACGACCCCGAGACCGGTCAGGGCGCCGGGGGCGCGTCGGGTGCGCAGCCAGACCCAGAGCACGACGAGGACAACGCCGAGGTACTCCAGCAGGAGGGCGACGCCGACGTCGAGCCGCTGCACAGCATAGAAGTAGGCGACCTGGCAACCGGCCACGGCGACCGCACCGTAGGCGAGGATGCTCCACAGGTTGGTGCGCACCAGCGACCAGCGACCGCGCAGGGCGAGCGTGGTCGGGGCGGCCAGCACGAGGGTGGCCCCGGCGACCCGGAGCAGCACGATGGCTCCCGAGCTCCAGCCCTCGACCAGCAGCGACTTCGCGAACGGGCCGCTGCTGCCAAAGGTGGCCGCGGACGCGAGAGCGAGCCACAGGCCCCACCCCGTGTGGCTCCTCGTCCCAGCCGCCATGGCCTGCTCCTTCCGCGGTGCTGCTCTCGTGACTGTGACCAGCCAGCACGTCCGAACTCATCGGGACCCACCCGAACCCGAGGCCCGTAACCAGTCAAACGTCTTATACTCCTGACGTCAGCGTCACGGTATCGACCGCGTGGTTCAGGAGTCAAGATGCTTTTTGCCCATGACACGGAGGTGGCGCTGCGAGGGGCCGCCGCGCTGGTCAACACGGCGGCGACCCTGGCCACCGACACCGAGGACCTCGCCTCCGTGACGGACCTGGATGCCTTCGTCCGCGACTGGGAGTGGACCGGCTCGCACACCGGCGAGGAGTCCGAGCTCGCGGCCGTGCACGCGCTGCGACCCCGGCTGCGACGGCTCTGGACCGCAGACACCGACGAGGCGGTCGCCCTCGTCAACGAGTTGTTGGCCGAGGCGGGCGCGCTCCCCCAGCTGGTGCGGCACGGCGGGTGGTCGTGGCACCTGCACGCCACGCCTCCCGAAGCACCCCTGCCCACCCGGATGGCGGTCGAGGCCGCGATGGCGATGGTCGACGTGATCCGGGCCGACGAGCTCGGCCGGTTGCGGGTGTGCGCGGCCGACGACTGCGAGGACGTCGTGGTCGACCTCTCCAAGAACCGGTCCAAGCGGTTCTGCGACGGAGGCTGCGGCAACCGGGCCAACGTCGCGGCATACCGGGCCCGCAAGGCCACCACCCCCTGACCGGGCGCCAGCTCCTAGGCTCGGCAGCGCGGCGGGGCGGTCGGCCCCTATCCTGATCGCTCGCGGGCCGGAGAGCTGGACTGCACGAACGAGGAGGGGGACTCGGTGTTCGCACCCATCAGGCTGGTCGGGGGCGCCTGGCCGGCTGTCGTCGAGCGCACCCTGGGCCGCTTCGTCTGGGCCGACCCGCGGGTCGTCGTGACCGACACGACGCCCGAGCAGTTCCGCGAGGCCATGAAGGCCTTCCACTTCGGCGGGACCTACAAGATCACCGGCACCAACCGGCACCCGGAGTCCGACGACCTGCTCGTCTCGGGGGTGGACACCACCGGTGCCGACATCGTCGACATCGGCGCCTCCGACGGGTCGACCTCCGCCGACCTGGCCGCCCGCCTGGGTGACTTCTCGACCTACACGATCGCCGACCTCTACCTCGAGGTGTCGCACGTCGACGTCGGGCGTCGCACCGTCTTCTTCGACACGAAGGACGAGCCGGTCCTGGTCGTGGGCCCGCGGCTGCTCGCCTGGCCGGAGATGTCGACCGCCGTGGCCCGGCTCTACGCGCGCACCCTGCGACGGGCCCGCCGACAGCAGCGCACGACGATCCCGCTGCTCAACCCCACCGTGCGCCGGGTCATCGCCGCCGATCCGAGGATGCGGACCCGCACGCACGACGTCTTCACGACCTGGCCGCAGCCGGTCGACGTCGTCAAGGTCGCGAACCTGCTGCGGCGGCTCTACTTCGACGACGCGCGGCTCCTCCAGGGCCTCACCGCGATCCACGCCTCGCTGAGCGAGGGCGGGCACCTGCTGCTGGTCGACAACCCCCGGATCGCCGGCATCGACGAGCGTGGTGGGCTCTACCGCAAGGAGGGTGGCGGCTTCGTCACGGTCGCCGAGACGGGCCACCAGCCCGAGATCGCCGACCTCGTCGCCCAGGTCGACGCCAACCGCTGACCCCGCCGACGCAGACCACGGCAACCCGCTCCACTCGCGAGGCTCATCGGGCAACCGCAGGCAAACCCCCGCCCCATTCCTCCCACCCTCATCCCTTTGCGGGATGGGTGTGCCACCGCTGAGCAGCACACTTTTCGCCAGGCGTCATATGCGTGGTGAAGGGCCGGGCACATGGTCGATGGGCAGGTGGGCGGTGCGCTGACTCTGGCCTGCCCCCGCGGCCAGGGGGCCTGCGACCGCCGCGACCAGTCCCTTCAGCGACCCTTCAGGGCAGGCGACTGTGCTGGCTCCCATGGATAGGCCGGACCCCCAAGAGGCGCTCGCGCAGGTGCTGCGCGACCACGGCCGACTGGTCGGCCTCCAGCCCGACCGGGTCCGCGGCCTGCTGTCCGACCTCCTGGGAGTGGGCGGACGAGACTTCCGGGCCGAGGTGGACGCCCTCGTCGTGGCGTGCGAGGAGGGGATCCCGGCACTGCTGCTCGACACCGTGGACTCGGCCGACACCGCGGTGACCGAGGGTGTGGGACTGCTCGAGGCCCGGGGCCTCACCACCGAGCGGGCGGCCGGGGCGACCCTCGCCTGGGCCTCGGCCCTGGAGGCGCCGGTGTCCGAGTCCCTGTCGTCGTCGATGCGGTCGGACCCGTCAGCACCGTCCAGCGGAGGAGACCTGCTGTCCGCCGCGGCGACCTCGTTGCCTGCACCCACGCACAGGACCCCCACCGTCGAGCCGGTGCCCACTCGGCCCTCGCACCCGTCGAAGGGGCCGGAGCCGGACCGCGAGCCCAGGACGAATCCGGCCCAGGGTCCCGCGCGGTTCCCCTTCGCCCGCGGCAGGACGGCAGGAGTCGCAGCCGGACTCGTGGCGGTCATCGTCGCAGGGACCGTGGGGGCCACGATCCTGTGGCCCGACGGACCCAGCAAGGCCGACACCCGACCGGTCGCGGCCCAGGGTGGCACCTTGCGGCTGACCACCAGCGGCGGCCTGACCTGGGACCCCATGGAGACGACCGACCCGGGCTTGCGCCTGTTGATGAACCGCGCCCTCTACCGCGGGCTCGTCGCTTTCGCCGCAGCCGCCGACGACGAGCCGGGCACGCTGGTCGCCGACCTGGCCACCACGACCGGGCAGACCGTCGACAAGGGCAGGACGTGGGTGTTCGCACTGCGGCCGGACGCGCACTGGGAGGACGGGAGCCCGGTGACGTGCGCTGACGCCAAAGCCGGGGTGGCCCGAGCCTTCGGCGCCGCCCGGTTCTTCGGCTACTCCTACGAAGCCGCCATCCTCATCGACGTTCCCCACACCTCGGACGGCCTACCCGTCTACAAGGGCGCAGGCACCGCGGGCCGGGCCGCCTTCGACAGCGCGGTGCGGTGCTCCGGGTCCGACCTGACGATCCGCCTGCTCGGGCCCGAGTACGAGTTCCCGCGCTACCTGGCGCTCCCCGAGCTGGCGCCATACCGAGCCGCAGCCCCGTTGGGGCCCGGCAAGCGTTCGATGTCCAGCGGGCCCTACGTCGTGGAGGCTTCCGCGGCGGACGCGGCAACCTTGGTGCGCAACGCACACTGGTCGCGGCAGGCCGACTCCCTGCGACCCGCTGTCCCGGATCGCCTCTCCATCACCACCACGGACGTCGACGACGTCGCATCGGGGCTGGCGACCGATGCCGTCGAGTTCCGCCGCTCGGTCACCCTGAGCCCTCTGCCGGCGTCTGCCGACAAGGCCTTCGCGCAGTCCCCGGACCGGACGCAGGTGGCGCCGGCCGGGGTGACGGAGATGCTCGTGCCCAACCTCAGGACGACCACGATGTCCTCCACGGCCTACCGCCGGGCCTTCGCGCTCTCCACCGACCGGTTGTCGTACGTCGCCGCCATGGGAGGACCCGCCGTGTCGATGGTGCAGCGCTCCACGGCGGGCACCTACCACAGCAGTCCTTCGGTCGCGTTCGACGTGGCGCAGGCACGGTCGCTGCTGGCCGGCGACAAGCCGCGCCTCAAGGTGGCCTTCCACGCCAGCCCCGAGTCCGAGCGTGCGATGACTGCGCTGGCCGCGGGATGGCGCCAGGCCGGCTTCAAGGTCGACCTCGTCGCCTTCAGGGGAAGCCGAGCCGCCTACGTGGAGGCCATCGCGACGGCGGCAGGGACGACGACGTACGACGCGGTGCGAACCGACTACGTCGACAGCCTCAACCGCTCCGCGACGGCGCAGCTGGTCGACCCGCGGTTCGCCGTCGGCCCGTCGGCTGCCGAGGCCAAGACCGTCACCACCGCCATCGACCGCGCCATCGGCACCCCGCCGGGACCCGACCGCGACGCGGCCTGGCGCAGCGTCGACGACGTGATCGCCGTCCTCTCCCTCCTGGTGCCGCTCGCGAACCGGGCCTCCCTCGTCGGCAGCGGCTCCGCCGTGCGCGGTGCCACGACGTCCATCGAGTTCTCCGGGGTCCTCGACCCCCTCCGCATCTCCCTCGCCCCCGCCGAGTCCTGAAGGAACCGTCATGACCGACAACCTGCCCGACGCAACAGCCGAGGCCCTCCATCGCGCCGTGCGCGACCTGGGCCGTCGAGTCGGCGAGAGCCCCGACCGGGTGCGAGCCGTGCTCTCCGACGCCCTTGGCGTGACCGCACGCGACCACCGATCGGAGATCGACGCCATCGCCCTCGCGAGCGAGGAGGGGGTGCCGGCGACGCTCGTGGGGCGCGAGGACTCGGTGCTCACGGAGTCGGACGTCGCGCTCGACGACACCCGACTGCGCTCGCGCCTCGTGGAGCGTGGGCTCTCCGACGGCGCGGCCGACTACGCCATCAGCGCGTGGGCCTCCGCCCTGGGCTCGGTGACCAGCCTGAGCGTCACCGGTGGACTCACGTCGGCCGGATCGGGCGTGGGCGGTGGGTCGCTCTCCGACCCGGCGACCGAGCTCCCTGCCGCGCTTCCGCCCGAAGCAGCGGCGGAGGGTCAGTCCGAGGGCGCCACTGGCATCCTCGGGTTCCCGGTGGCGGCGGAGCGCCCGGCGAGCCGCCGACACGTCCTCCACCTGGGACGACGGGCGATGGCAGGAGCCGCGGCCGCCGTCCTGGCGATCGTCGGTGCGGTCGCGTGGTTCTCGACGACGGGTGACGACCCGACCAGGACGGTCCTCGCCGACTCCGCCCTGCGCCCGGCGCCGACGAGCACCACCTCCGCCATCACGACGACGGCACCGCCGACGACCGGGCCGGCCGTGACGACCAGGCCCACCAGGAAACCGACCACCACCCCCACCAAGAAGGCCGCGACCACCAAGACAGCGCCGGCGCGGCCGTCCAGCACGACGCCGAAGAGCACGACCAGGCCGAAGCCGACCAGCTCGTCGACCCCGGTCAAGACGGCTTCGGCAACCAAGAAGCCCGCACCGCCCCCGCCCCCGCCGCCCGCCCCCAAGACGCTCGTCGCCGGGAACTCCAGCGCCTCCTGGACCCCGCAGTTCTACGAGACCGGGATCAACCAGTGCGTCGACTTCGTCCCTCCCCACGCGGCCAACAACGTCTGCCAGTGGCGGCTGAACGTGGTGAAGAAGGGGACCGTCACGACGTGGTCCATCTCCAGCGCACAGTCCGTGCAGGGCCACGGCTCCGTGTCGATCGACGGCAAGACGATCCTCTACAAGCCCCACCACAACGGCTACTTCACCGACACCGTCAAGTACCGCCTGACCGGCAGCGGTGTCACCAGCAACTGGGGCTACATCTCGATCACGGTCTACTGCAACCAGCAGATGACCTGCTACTGAGGAGGACGCTGATGAACCGCTGGTCCGACCCGGTGGGCGAAGCCCTTGCCGTCGCGCTCGCCGGGGACCCCTCGGCCTTCGCCGGCCAGCCCTCGCAGCTCCGCCTCAAGCTGTCCAGGCTGCTCGGCGACGACGCCCACACCTACCGCGCGCAGGTGCACCTCGTCGTGACCGCCCTCGACGAGAACGTCCCCGCGGAGCTGCTGGCGGCCGCTCCCCTGAGCGCCGCCGATGTCGACCGCCACGCCCAGATCCTTGCGCAGGCACGCGGCTGGACGGACGAGGCGGCCCACACCGCGATCGGGCTCTGGGTGCGCGCCCTCGACATCGACGCGCAGCTCGAGCCGGTCGCGCGGCACGCGTCGGACGGCGGCTGGCTGGTCTCCACCCCCTCTTCGGGGAGCACCTCCTCGCTCGAGCCCGCTCCGGTCTCCGGCGGCGGTCGGGTCTCAGGCGAGGACGCCTTCCCCGACGGCGACGCGGAGGACGTGGGGACCGGGAGCAACCGGGACTTCCCGGTCACCGCGGGGGCGCAGGACGCCTCGACCGTCCTGCCCCCGACCGTGGACTCGACCCGATGGCCACTGAGCTGCCCGACCGGTCGTCGGTGATCGCCCTGCCCCCCGAACGGGCTCCGGGATCGGCCGACGCCGGGGCACGTCGTGGACAGGACGAGAGGCTCGGCGCCTCCCCCGCAGTCCCGGGCGGCCACGCAGTCCAGGGCGGCCACGCAGTCCAAGGCGGCCCGTCCAGTCCGGCCGGCCCCTCCGGGCCAGACGGCCCAGCGGCCCCCTTCCCGCCGTCGCAGCGACTGGCCATCGGCCAGGCGGTGTCACACGAGCCTTCTCCTCCCACCGCCTACTACGCCTTTCGTGGCAAGAACCCCGACCTCCGGTTCGCTGCGCTGGCCGTGCTGCTGGTCCTGGCCATCGGGGCCATGTTCCTCCCCGGCGGTCCACTGCGAGGGATCGCGCTGGCGGTGGTGACGGCCATCGGGATCCTGATCCCCACCAAGCTCGTGCGCAACGGGGTGATGGTTGCGGACGACCACGGGTTCCGTTGGTACTCGGCGACTTCCAAGACCTCGTCGGCTGAGGTCAACCAACCCTGGTCCGCGGTCCGGCTCGCACCGGGCCAGCCGACCCGGCTGCTGTTGACGCCCGACGGCGACGTCTGGCTCAGCCGCCGCAAGGGGCTCGCCGAGGCCATCGCCTCCCGCACGCCCGCCACGCTGCCCACCGATGCGTCAGCGGCAGGTCACCGATGAGTCCCTCAGGTCGCCAGCCGGGCCTCGACGTCACCGAAGCGCAGCAGGGTGTCCGGGACGAGGGCCACGGCTTGCCCGGGGGCGATGACGGCGACCTCGCGGCCGGGGATCCTGGCCTCCCACCCTGCAGTGCTCGTGTTGCGCAGTCCCCACACGTCTCGGGTGGGGTGGCGGGTGACCTCGCCGATGGTGCGTTCGTAGTCGTAGTCCTTCGCGACGTGGTGGCGGTAGACCCGGGTGCCTGCTCCGAGCGCGAGCTCGGTGTGGGGGAAGACCAACCGCAGGGGCGGGGGGAGGACCGCGGAGCACCCCCAGCACGTGGTCGGCACGCCGGCGCCGGAGAAGTTCTCGCGACCGCACGCGTCACAGCTCCGGACGGCGTCGAGGAGCCGGGCCAGGTTGACCCGCCAGACGCTCTCCCGCACCCGGCGCTGCGGGTTGCGGATGCCCTCGCCGAAGGCCTGGACGAAGAGCCGCTTGACCGGGTCCGGGTGGATGGCCCAGTTCGCCAGGACGGTCTGGTGCTCCACCGGATCGGGCGCGTTGGAGTCGTCGTCGGGATCGAAGACGAACAGCGGGCGCTCGCCGAACAGGTCCCCCTCGGCGTCCCGGTCCAGGCAGGCGTACTCGAGCTCGCGCCGACCGAGGAGGGGATGGTGCACCATCAGGACGTAGAAGATGAGCACGGCCAGGGAGTAGAGATCGGTCTCGCTGCCCGGCTTCGCTTCTCCTCGCACGATCTCGGGCGCCATGAAGCGGCGCGTCCCGAGGACCCCGCTCTCGCTCTCACCGTCCACGCCCACGTTGTCGTTGTCGCAGATCAGGATGGCGCCCGACCGAGGGTCGAAGGAGACGTTGCCGAAGCTGATGTCGCGGTAGCAGAGGCCCTGCGAGTGCAGCAGCAGGAACCCGTGTGCCAGGCCGAGGCTGAGCCGCACCGCGAGGGACGGTGTCACGTCGACGCGCCCCCTGAGCATCTCCCCCAGGCCCACGAACTCGGGCGGTCGGATCGGCATCACGTAGCCGAAGCTGCCGTCCGGCGCGCTGACCACTTCCATGGGCCACAGGAACATCGGACCCGGGCTGTGCCTCGCTGCGACGGCCGTGATGGCAAGCCGCTGCTTCTCGCTGACCGACCGCGCGGCATACCACTTGAGCGCGAGCCGTCGCGCCGAGCCGTCCTGCGGCACCAGCTCGTGCACCGTGCCCTGGCCGCCCTCGCCGAGGAGCCTGCCCACCGTCCACTGCGTGGCAGAGCGCCGCAACGTCACCACGTCACCGGGCCTGACCACCAGCTGGCCCTCCCATCCTCGACCACGCTCATGATGGCACCCACGGCGTGGTCCCGGGGACCGATTGGCCGGAGGTGCTGCGATGCCTGAACGACCCGGGAGCAGACTGGCCCAACGGCCCCTGCACTTCTTCATCCTCGCGGACTGTTCCGGGTCGATGGCCAGTGACGGCAAGATGCGCGCTCTCAACGCCGCCATCCGCGAGGCGCTGCCCCACCTCAGCGAGGTGGCGGACGGCAACCCCCACGCCGAGCTGCTGGTTCGGTGCATCGCCTTCGGCACGGGGGCTCGCTGGCACGTGGAGACACCGACACCGGTCGACCAGCTGGTCTGGGACGACCTGGCCAGCGGCGGCTACACCGACCTCAGCGCCGGCCTCGACCTGCTCAGGTCGGTGCTGACGGTGCCACCCATGGAGAGCCGAGCGCTGCCACCGGCCGTGGTGCTCATCTCGGACGGCATGCCCACGGACGAGTACACCGAGTCGCTGGAACGCCTGGAGGCCGAGCCGTGGGGAGCACGCAGCGTCCGCATCGCCGTCGGGATCGGTCGGGATGCCGACCACGCGATGCTGGTGCGGTTCATGGGCGACCCCGACGCCGAGCCGGTGCGGGCCAACAACCCTGAGGACCTCGTCGCGGCCATCCGCTGGGCGTCGACCCACGTGTCACGGGTCGCCTCCGCCCTGGTCCCAGCCGCCGAACCGGTGCCGGGGCGGGCGCCGCACGCGGCCCCCGCGGATGCCTCGGAGGTGGTCTGGTGAACCAGGGGCGTCCAGTGTGGATCGCCGAGGGAGCGAGCCGCCGGGGCTCCTCCCACGAGCGCACGGGCGCCCCCAACCAGGATGCGTATGCCGTGGAGCGAGTCGGTGCCTGCGTCGTGGCAGCGGTGGCAGACGGGCACGGCGGTCGACGTTACGTCCGCAGCCAGGTGGGTTCGCGGCTGGCCGTCCGGCTGTCGATGGAGCTCGGCGCCGAGCTGTTGTCCGTCAGACGTCCCGACGCCTCATCGGCAGCCCACTCCCTTCCCGGCCGGCTCGTGCCTGCGTGGCGGGCCGCCGTGGACGAGCACTACGCCCTGCACCCTCTGACCGCCGAAGAGGTCGAGAAGGCCGGCGACGGGCCCCTCGACCCGGCGATCCTCTACGGCGCGACCCTCATCGTCGCTTTCGCGGCGGGCGACGTCGTCGCTGTCGCGCAGATCGGTGACGGCAGTGCGCTGGGTGCCGCGCCGCAGCGCGTCGAGCACCTGGTGCCCGGTGACGACCGACTGGTCGCCAACGAGACGACAAGCCTGTGCCTCCCCACCGCATTGGCTGACTTCCGTTGGGGCACAGCATATTTCGGCGATGGCTCCGCGATCCTCCTGTCGACCGACGGGTACGGCAACTCGTTCGCGAGCGAGGGCTGGGAGGACGAGGTGATGGCCGACCTCGTCAACGAGCTCGGCGCGCACGGCTTCGAGGAGGTCGCCGGCGCACTCGACAGCTGGGCCGCCGACTCCGCCGCTGTCGGCGGTGACGACGTCACGCTCGTGCTGCTCAGCCGCCTTCCCGAAAGTCCTCGCCGGCGCAGGTCCGCCTGGCTCGCCACCGGGGCGCTGGCCGCTCTCGCAGTGACCACCGCCACCGCCGTGGGCCTGGCCGCACGAGGTGCCACGCCAGACCCCCGGGAGACACCGATCATGGTCGCCACGACCCCCACCGGCACCTCCCCGACGAGCAGCACCGCGTCCACCGCGAGCACGCCGACGGGGCTCCCGACGACCGGCGTCCCAGCGACGTCGGCCGGCGCCACGCCGACCCCGTCCGGCGCCGGGACCACGAAGACCAAGTCGACGACGAGCAAGGCGACGACGACCAAGGCGACGACGACCAAGGCCCCGGGCACCCGGTCGACCGGTACGCCGACGACCACCGCGCCCCCGGTCCAGTCGTCGCTCCCGAGCCCTCCGTCCCCGACCACCAAGCCCAAGGGTGCGCGGTCATGACCAGCCTCGTCGTCACCACCCCCGGAGGTCGGACCGTCCACGAACCGGGCACGACCGTGTCGATCGGCCGTGACCACGACTGCACGATCCGGCTCGACTCACCGGTCGTGTCGCGCCACCACGGGATCTTCGAGTCCGAGGGTGGCTGCTGGACGTTCCGCGACCAGTCCAGCTCGCTGGGCAGCTGGGTCGAGGGGCAGCGGGTGCGCGAGCTCGTGCTCTCCCCGGCCGATGAGATCGTGCTGGGCCAGGGCGACAAGGCCGTCAGCATCCGGGTGGAGACCCAGTCCCTGGCACAGCGTCCCGGCGGTCCGCTCGTCGCCGACGCTGCGCTCGACGCAGCCACCCTGACCGCAGGTGACGAGCTGCTGCTCGAGTGCGCCGGCCAGTCCTGCCGGCTGGCCACCGGCCAGACCGCGGTGGTGGGGCGGGCCGACGACGCGACGATCGTCTCGCACAACCCCCGGGTCTCGCGTCACCACCTCGAGGTGCGCCACACCGGGACGCAGTGGGAGGTCGTGGACACCGGCAGCACCGGGGGTGTCTTCACGCAAGGGCGCAGGGTGGCCCGGATCCCGGTCAGTGGCACCGTCGAGGTGATGCTGGGCGACCCCGATGTCGGGGAGCGGCTGCTGGTCTCGAGCCAGGCCGCTCCGTCCCCGGCTCGTCGCGCCGACCCGCTCAGCCGGTTCGCGGACGGCGTGCGCCGACAGCACACGACGGTGGCTGCCGTCGTGGTGGCGGCACTCGTCGTGGTCGGTGTCGGCGGCTGGGCCCTGGCTCGGGCCGTGTCCGGCCCGTCGGAGCCGGACCTCGACCGACTGGCCCGGGCGACCGTGCGAGTCATCACCGACAGCGGCACGGGCTCGGGCACCGTCGTCGACGCGGAGCGCGGGCTCATCCTCACCAATGCCCACGTGGCTGCGCCGAACGCTCCGGGGCAGGGGGTCGTGCAGAGTGAGCTCGAGCAGTCACTGCCCCCGGCGCCGAAGACGATCACGATCGCGGTCTCCGGTGGCCGCGACCAGCCAGCCGCCGAGAGGTTCCGGGCCGAGGTCGTGGCCGCCGACGGCTACCTCGATCTCACTGTCCTGCGAATCACGAGTGATGCCAAGGGTTCTGCGCTTTCGCAAGGAGCCCTCGACGAGCTCGTCGGTGTGGAGCTGGCCAGCTCGGCAGAGGTCAGGTCGGCGGACCCGGTCTGGGTCGTCGGATTCCCCGGGCTGGCCCAGTCGGATGCCGCGACCTTCACGCGGGGGGTGGTCTCGGGCACGGTCCACGACAAGCGCCTCAAGGGCGGTGTCTCCCTCTTCAACAGCGACGCCAGGCTCAACCCGGGCAACTCGGGAGGCCTCGCCGCCGACGCCTCCGGACGGATCATCGCGGTGCCGACCCTCAACAAGCAGTCCCGCGAGGACAGCCTGCTCGCTGGACTGGTCCCCGTCGACCTGGCTCGGCCGCTCCTCGACGCCGCCGTGCGCGGTCGCGCCTACACGAGCCCCTGGGTCGCAGCCGAGACCGAAGGGGTGGTCTCCGACCTGACCCTCGGCCCGGCCGGAACGGCACCGGGAATCGCGGCCGGCTGCGCCACCGGCGGCACACGCAGCACGAGCCGGCTGCTGGGTGTCCTCGTGACCTACCGCGACTTGTCCGAGCTCCCCCACCAGGACTGGTTGGTCACGGTGACCCGCAAGGCGGACGGCCTCCGGCGCATCGGACGCACGTCGAGTGCACCGCAGTGGCCCCTTCGGCTCCCCGGCAGCGGATGCTTCACCGCGACGGTCGACATCGGCGAGCCGCTCAGCCCGGGGGCCTACGTCATCGAGGTCGGGCTCGGCGCCAACCACGAGCGCATCGCCACCCTCACCTACACGCTGTCATGACGGATCCGGCACGCCTCCTCCTGCTCGGCCCCGTGGACCTGAGGGTCGGGGAGACGTCCCTCGCCCTCGGCGCACCGCGCCATCGGGCGCTGCTGGCCCTCCTCGCGCTGGCATCGGGCCGCGTCAAGCCCGTGGCGGCGATCATCGACGAGCTCTGGGGCGACGACCCGCCGTCCACCGTCGTGAACGTGGTCCAGGTGTACGTCGCGAGCCTGCGCAAGGTGCTCGCGCCGGCCGGCCTCACCGCGTCGCTGGTCACCCAGGCGCCGGGATACCGCCTCATGCTCCCGCCGGGCACGCTGGACGTCGAGCTGTTCGACCGGGACCGAGCGGCTGCGGCGCGCCGCGAGTCCCGCGGGGACCATGACGGTGCAGCCACGGCATACCGCGCTGCGCTGGACCAGTGGCGCGGCACCGCACTGGCCGACCTCGACTTCGCTCCCTACGTCGCGGTCGAGCGACGCCAGCTCGAGGAGGCCAGACTCGCCACGCTCGTGGGATGGCTGCGCTGCCTCGCTGCCCTCGGAGCCCACGACGAGGCGCTGCCGCCCGTCGAGAAGGAGCTGGCCGCGAACCCGTTCCACGAGGAGCTCTGGGGACTGCGAGCCACCTTGCTCTACCAGGCCGGACGACAGTCCGACGCGCTCACGACGCTGCGGCGCGCCCGCCGCCTCCTGGCCACCGAGCTGGGTGTCGAGCCCGGGCCGGGGCTCCTCGAGGTGGAGCGCCGGGTGCTGGCCCAGGACCCCGAGCTCGGTGGACGGATGCGACGACCACCGTCAGGGTCCGCGGTGACGCACGTGGCCACCGGCGCGTCGGCAGCCGCCGCAGTCGTGCTCCCGGACGGCCGACGCCTCGTGCTGGGTCGGCGCGGAGCGGTGGTGGGACGCCACCCGGACTGCGAGATCGTGCTCGACCACCGGGACGTGAGCCGCACCCATGCCCGGATCGCCGCGACGAGTCGTGGCCACAGCATCGAGGACCTCGGGTCCACCAACGGCACCGCGGTCAACGGTGAGCCCGTCCTCCCCGGACCCGAGGGCCGTCACCTCTCCCACGCCGACCGCATCGAGATCGGTCCACTCATCGTGCGTTACGAGGCAGGCTCCGACGTGACCTCGTGATCTCGGCTGACGGGGACGGCCAGCTCGGTCACCGGTCGGGCCTCCTCGTGGGGGCGCTCGACCAGCCTCGTCACCTGCACCAGCTCGGCGCGTCCACCCGCCACCAGGAACCCCCGGCCCTGCACCATCGGCACGACCGTGGCGGGGAGCCTGGTCTCCGCAGCCATCGCCGCCTCCGGCGTGGGCGCCAGGAGGAGTGCGACGCGCAGGCTCGCGAGATAGCGCGCCCAGCCGTCGAAGAGCCTGGCCCAGTCCGCGGTGCGCGCCCCGACCACCGAGCGGAGACCGGAGCCCCGGGCGTCCCGCAGCAATCGCTCCAGCCGATCGCCTGCGGACGCCGAGGCACCGAGCGCCTCGGCGTCGTCGACCACCAGGACCACCGGCGCCGGGCTGGCCTCCACCGCGTCGAGCAGGTCGTTGAGGTCCTCGGGTCCCTCCGCCAGAGCGATCCGCCGGGGCATCGAGTCCCACCCTGCGGCCGAACCGCGACGCCGGGTGACGACCGCCAGCACACGGGTGGGGTCCTCCGCGAGCAGGCGACCCGCCACGGTCCGCAACGCCGTGGTGCGCCCGGTGAGCGACTCCCCCAGCACGACCAGGTGCGGTCCGTGGCGGGGACCGAGCCAGACCGGTGCGGCATCGTCGCCGCCCACTCCGATCGGCACCTGTCCGGGCGGCCAGCTCTCCAGACCGGCAGCGGCGTCCTCGCTGTGGTCGGTGGGCAACCGGACGAGCCGGGACGGCCGACCGTCCGAGTCGCCTTCGGCGGTCGGCGGCACGGCCAGCTGATTGACGATCTGGACCTCGTGCCCCCCGCGGACCAGCGCTCGCCCGGGGAGGTCCTCGGGCATCTCGCCGGGGCCCAGGCGCACGTCGACCACGGCGTAGTCGACGGCCTCCGGCTGGCGCAGGAGGATCTTCGTCTGGAAGTGCGAGGCCAGTGTCAGGCGCAGGTCGTTCACCTGACCGCAGGTCATCACGACGTGCACTCCCAGGCTCCGCCCTTGCGCAACGAGGCTGAGGAGCTGGTCGTTGAGGCGGTCCTGGAGGATCGGCTGGCTGGCCTCGCGGAACGTCGGGTAGTCGTCCACGACCAGCACCACGCGGGCATCCGTCGCCGGGTCGAAGCCGTGCTCCCGACGCTGCTCCACGACCCGTCCGACCCTGTCGACGAGGCCGGCGAGCAGCTCCAGGTCGTGGACTCCGGTGTGGCCGCCGGTGTGCGGCAGGTCCGCCACCTCACGCAGACCGCCTCGTCCGTCGATGACGTAGAGGTGGAGCAGCCGTGGCGACCGAGCCCGCACGAGCTCGGCGACGATGCGCCGTACGGCCGTCGTGCGCCCTGACCGGAACACGCCGCTCACCAGCACGTTGGTCAGGGCGACGTCGACGTCGTAAGGGCGCTGGCGGGCCGCCTCGGGCTCGTCGAGCAGCCCGAGTCGCACGGTGAGCCGGTCGGGGTCATGGGGTCGGTCGACCGCGGAGGCTGCCAGCGCAGGGTCGTCTGGCCCCAGGTCGTGGGTCAACGGGGGGATCCAGAGCGAGGGCGGGGCCGTCGCACCGCGAGCACTGTGTGCGTGCGCCGCGTCCGACACGAGCCGGTCGAGCTCGGTGCGCACCGGCGCCCCGCTCCGGGACTCGGGGTGCCACGTGGGCGGCGGTGGCTCGCCGAAGGGCGACACCCGGACGTCGACCGGGCCCGAGCCGGCGCTGCCGATCGTCACCCGTGCGGTCTGGAAGCCGACCAGCGTGCGCTCGGCCCCGCGCCGGAGATAGGCCCGTCCGGGTGCGTCGTTGGGGATCTGGGCGGCATCCCTCGAGCCCAGGATCTCCATGGACTCCGAGTCGTTGACGACCCGGAGGCAGAGCCAGATGTTGGTGTTCGCTCGGATGGCCGGGGTGATCACCCCTCCGGGGGACTGGGTGGCCAGCAGAAGATGGATCCCGAGGCTTCTCCCTTGTGCCGCAATGGCGTCCAGCCTCGGCTTCACACGGGGCTGCTCGGTGACCAGGAGCGCGAACTCGTCGATGACGACGAGGAGGGTGGGCATCGACGGCGCCGCTTCGAGTCGTTCGTAGGCCGCGAGATCGGGCACCCCGTGGTCCGCGAGCACCCGCTTGCGGCGGGAGATCTCAGCGTCCAGCGACGTGAACGCGCGCTCCGAGAGCCGCTCGGAGGCGTCGAGGTCGGTCACGTAGCCCACGACGTGGGGCAGCCGCTCCAGGGCCGCGAAGGTGGCTCCGCCCTTGAAGTCGATGAGGAAGAGGGCCAGCCGGTCGGGCGGGTGCTGGGCGACGAGGGAAGCGATGAACGACAACAGCAGCTCGCTCTTGCCGGCGCCCGTCGTGCCGGCGATGATCCCGTGCGGACCGTCGCGGCGGAGGTCGACCGACACCGGTTCCCCCTGGTCATCCGCACCGAACACGCTCTGCACCCCGGGGCCGGGAGCCAGCCAGCGCTCGCTGACGCGCACCGAGTCGGACAGCCCGGAGAGCTCGAGGACACCTCGGGATCCGGCCCCGCCCGCCGCCTGGGACCTCGGGTCACGCAACCGCCCGAGGCCCACTGCGATCCGTCCCGCCGTCTCCGGGTCCACCGACGACGCGATGAAGGGACCGATCGGCCCGTCCTCCCACAGTCCCTCAGCGACGACGTGGAGTGAGGCAGCCGCCCGGCACACCACCTGGCACTCCGGGGGCAGTGACCGGGCCTCGTCGTCCATCACGAGGACCAGACCGCCCTGGGAGCTCACCGCACGGATGGCGTCGATGACCGCAGCGTGCTGGGAGCCTCCCTGCCCGACCACCAGCAGCACCTTCGGCTGCGCTGCGCCGCTGCCCCCGGACTCGACCCGCAGCGCGGTCCCGAGGTCGCCCGCGTCGACGGCGCCGGTCGCCAGGAGCCGTGCGGACGCCCGCGACACGTGCGGGAGCCACCGCACCCAGCCCCAGTCGGGGCCCGCGCCGACGACGACGACCTTCAGGGCGGAAGGTGCGTGGAGGATCGCTGCCTCGAGGACGGCCGAGGCGGTCATCGCGGTGATGACCGTCCGGGGGCCGGCGAGCCCCACGACTCCTGCGGACGGGGTGATGATCGGGACGTCCGGGGTGGCGGAGTGGAGGTGGCGGCACGCGGCCAGCTCATCGGCATACCGGCCGCTCGCCGGGCGCCGCGCTCCGGTCCCGGTGACCTTGGCCGCGCGCGCACGCGCGCCGGTCCCGAGTCGGATCCTGAGGAAGTCCTCGTCGCCGAGGCGTCGCTCCCACAAGCGTGGACCCTGGGTCGCCACCCACGTGGCCAGCTCGGCGCGCTCGGGGCTGAGGGTGCGCAGCGCCTCGGCCTGCGCGCGTCCGATCCCCTCGAGGCGTTCGTCGAGCCGGCCCAGCTCGGCGTGGAACGTCTTCACGCCGTGCTTGCGCCTCGACTGGTCACCGAGGATGCCGAAGCCGATGGTGGCCAGGCCGGCCACCGCCGCGACCCCGGCGAACAGCATGGCCGCCGGGTAGCGGACCGCCACCACGCCTGCGGCCAGGACGGCGACCAGTCCAGCCGCGACCTGCCAGCCGACCCCCCGGCCGGACAGCTCGGTGCCTTCGGGAAGGTCCGGGGCGGCCACCTCCACCAACGACACCGGTGCCGTCGCCCTCGGCGGGGTGTTGACCGTGGTGTCAGGGGCGTCGGCGAAGGGTGGGTCGCCGGCGGACGCGGCGGGGACGAGGGCCTCGTCGAACGCGGCGACGGTCAGGACGTCGCCGCGCCGAAGGGGCACGGAGCCCCAGGCGTCGGTGTTGCGCAGGAGCGAGCCGTCCTCACGCCGGTAGAGGCACCAGGACGTGCGCGCACCGGCCGTGAGGTCGAGGTATGCCGCGAGGGCGGCCGCCACGTCGCCGACCGAGGTCTGGTCCTGGGTGCCGAGCGTGACGGCCTGGACGGCCATCCCGGTCTCGGAGCGGACCTGGAGCTCGGTGGCAGGCGCGCGTCCGCGCCGGGCCGAGACCACGGACACCAGCGTTCGCGAGCGCCCGAGGGTGATGGTGTCACCCGGAAGGAGAGCCCTGGTCCCCCCGACTCGCTGACCATTCACCTTGGTGCCGTTGAAGGAGTCGAGGTCGGCCAGCAGGAGCCCGTCGGGGGTGGCGCTGACCGTCGCATGCCGCCGGGACACGCTGGGGTCGTCGAGGTGGAGGTCACTCGTCGCCTCACGGCCCAGCAGCACCTCGGCCCGCACCGGCACGCGGGCCGTCTCGACACCGTGGTGGGTGGCCACCAGCACTGCCTCGGCCGAACCCGGCGGAGCCGCCCGCACCTCCAGGACGACCGCGGTGGACTCACCGAAGGCCACCTGTCCCCCTGGCCGCACCAGGACGGGCGCGGTGACCTGACGAGAGTCGACCCGCGTGCCGGTGCGTGAGCCGGTGTCCACCACCAGCATCCCGCCGTCACGGAGCTCGACCAAGGCGTGGCGGCGCGACACGGACGGGTCCGTGAGCCGGAGCCCGGCCTCCTGTCCCCGGCCCACCGCGGTGCGCTCGACCACCGGCCAGACGAGTCCCGCATCCGGACCGGACACGAACCGCAGCAGCATTCGCCCGATCATCGCCACCTCTCGCAGTGTCGTCACGACGGTGCGTCGACTCGCTGGGCGTCGGCGCCCAGGCCGTCCCTGAAGACAATCTCCAAATGTCCGGGTGGGGAGCCGTCGCCCGGATGAGCACCCACTCCGCCTTTTGCCGGATTCCCCGTGGTCGCTCGTGTGCTCGACTTCGCACAGGTCATCCCCGGCGACGCACCGTTGGGGACGGTCGGAGGAGTGGCGATGGAGCCGAAGGTGATGGACGGCTCGCACCGCGGCAGCAGGATGCCGTCGTGAGCGAGGCAGAGGACGGGCTGGTGCGCGCGCTGCGCAACGTGCTGGCCGATCACGGCCGACGGGTCGCCGAGCACCCGGAGCGTGTGCGCGCCCTGCTCTCGGATGCGCTGGGTGACCGCTCGCGCGACTGGCGCGCCGACATCGACGCCCTGGTCATGGCCGCCGAGGAGCGGGTGCCGGCCAGCGTCACCGCAGCGGTCACCGACACCGGCATGGACGGCGACGAGGAAGTCCTCGTGCGGGCGATGACGCACCGAGGCCTGACCGTCGAGATGGCGCGCTCGGCGATCGACTTGTGGCGCTCGGCCCTGACGGCGGGCACCACCGCACCCCGTCGGCACGCCGACGCGGCCTGGCACCGACCGGCCCCTGCCCCGGAGCCGCGAGCCGTCGCGCCGGAGCCGCGGACCGTCGCACCCGAGCCCCGGGCCGTCGCCCCAGAGCCGCGAGCCGTCGCACCCGAACCGCGAGCCGTCGCACCCGAGCCCCGGGCCGTCGCAGGCGAGCCGCGGGGCACCGCCCCAGAGCCGCGGACCGTCGCGCCGGGACCCGGGCCTGCCGCCTCCGCACCGCGAGCGAGCCGCCCGGGCACCGCAGCAGCCTTCGTCGAGCCCGCCGCACCGACCGAGATCCCCCTGGACCGCGGCGGACCCGCCGGACCACCCCCGGGTCCGACACCGGGTCCGACAGCGGGTCCGACAGCGGGTCCGACAGCGGGTCCGACAGCCGGTCCGGCACCGAGTCCGACATCGGGTCCTTTCCCGGCCACCCCACGGGGCCCGCACGCGCCGAGCCACGGCGACCGGGCGCCTACCCCGACGCTCGTCACCATGAGTCGCGGTCGGGTGCTGGCCATGGGTGGTGCGGCGGTGGTCGCGGCCCTCGTCGTGGGCGGCATCGGCGCCCGCCAGCTGACGCCTGCGCCGAAGGCCGCCCTCGTGGCGGCGACCCCCACGGTGAGCACGTCCACCGTGACCTCGACGAGCACCTCTGTGGAGACCGTCACGGTCACCGCTGCGCCCCGGACCGTGCGGTCGACCGTGGTGGTCAACGCAGCGAAGCTGCGTGCCCGCAACCTGAGCGGCACGACGATGACATACGTGACCTACACGGGCTCGTCGGGCTGCGTCCTGAAGCCCAAGAAGGGGCTCCCCTACCGAGCCTGCTTCACGTGGGACACCGCCGAGGCGACCGGCACGGTGAAGAGCTGGAAGCTCACTTCGGCCAAGGTCATCTCCGGCACCGGCACGGTCTCGGTCTCCGGGAAGCGGATCAACTACCACTACACCCGCAACGGTCCCTACACGACGAAGGTCCGTTACACGATCGAGGGCGGTGGCTACGTCAGCACGGGCGTCTACACCTTCGCCGTGCAGTGCAACCCGAACTTCACCTGCAAGCGGGCGTTCCCGTTGTGACGTGCGTCGGCGCCCCTCCCCGCCTCGTCTTCAGCGCCTCTTCAGCGCCTCCCGGTTTCCTCGTCCCATCCACCCACCGACACCGCGTCGGAACCGACACAAGGAGCACACCATGGCCATCGCCGGCGACCTCGAGCAGCTCATGACCCTTCAGCAGGTCTTCACCCGCAACAGCCAGTCGGTCGAGGAGCTCAGCTCCTCCATCCGCTCGCAGCTGCAGAACACGCGGTGGGAAGGCCCCGCCGCAGACCGCTTCCGCTCCGCCTGGAACACCGAGTTCGAGACGGCCCTGCGTCGCCTCGGTGAGGCCTTGTCCGACTGCTCGTCCGAGGTGAGCCGCCGTCGTGAGGCGCTCGCCCAGGCCGGCAGCTAGTCCGTCAACGCCATGTCCGTCACGGGTATCGCCGAGGACCCCGTCGCACTGCGCGGGACCGCCGTGCAGCTGCGGCGGGAGGCGGAAGTGATCGTCTCCGCCGCGCGCTCCACCGCACAGAAGGCCGCGAGCATGGCCTACGCCGGCCCTTCCGCGGACATCTTCCGCACCAGCATCGCGGCAGCCGCGTCGGCATCCGGCCAGCTCGCCGCGCGGCTGGTCGAGCTGGCCCAGTGGCTCGACACCTGTGCCGTGCAGGCCGAGGCCGAGATCGCGGCCCGTCGCGCAGCAGGGCTGACGTGACGACCACGGAGAGCAGGTCGACCCCGCAGACCATGTGGTCCGGGGTCGACGTGCTGTTCCTGAGCGCCACCGGCAGCGACGCCGACGTGACCCTGTGGGCCATCCCGGCAACCGGGGCCGCGCCCCCGGCTCCTGACCAGCTGCGCAGCGTCGCCGAGGAGCACGCGGCGGCGCTCGCCGACGCCGGTGACCTGACGCCCGGTGCCCTCACCGAGCACGCCGACGGGCTGGGGGGCAGCTACCTCACCCGCGCGTTCACCCAGGCGATGGACGGCTCGTCCACTTCGATGGCCGCGTACTTCGACACCCAGGGCGCAGTCGCCGTGGCGATGGTCCGCGCCCCCTCCGGTGACGATGTGGAGGGCCTGCTCGCGGACCTGGTCCGGGCCAACCGGGCCCGATTCGTCCTCGCCGCCGAGGACGTCCTGGCCCTGGCCGACGTGACCGGGCTGGCCGCCCCGCCCCTCAGTCCCGCTGCCTACCCGCCCGACGCGTCGGACGAGGTGCGTCGGGCAGCCCACCTCGCCGCCCGAGGCTCCTTGCACGCCCGTGGGCTGCTCGTGCCCGAGGGCGACCGGCTCGTGCCCGTCGCCGAGCTGGGGGCGGCCCTGACCCTGCTGCTCGACGGCGACCGCATGCTGCTGGCCTCCAGGGCGGCCGGGGCGGGAGTGCACTCCACCTCCCTCATCGGCGGGCGGGACGGTGTGGTCGCGACGCTGGGCCCGGGCGGCTGGGGCCTGCTCGAGCTCTCCGTGAGCCCCGCCGGCCAGGCCGTCGAGAGGTATGCCGGCCTGCTGGCGCCGCCGCCCGAGGTCCGGACCGACGATCCCCCCGGTCAAGGCGATCCAGGCGGTTCCGGCGACATGGGGAGTGCCGAACGCTTCACCGCGAGATTCACGGAGGTGCAGGGCTGCGTGGACAGCTCCACCGGTCCCGAACAGCTCCGGGGTTCCCGCGCCCTCATCTCCATCCGTGGCGTGCGTCAGCGGGGGGACGACGCTGCGATCTTCGAGAACTGCTGGGTCGAGGACGCCGACGGCCGGCTCTGGTCGGTCGACCCCACGGACGACCTCGAGTCGGCTGTCCTCACCCCGTCCGAGGACTCCGCGGTGGGCGCGAGCCTGACCCGCGCACTCGACTTCAGCAGCCCTTAAGCGCCAACGGGTTTCCTGAGAACTCGACGCCTTCCACGAAGGCGACGATCACGGAGCAGGCGACCCGAGGAGGACACCATGACTGACTGGATCTGGCTGGACCCGCACGAGCTCGCATGGGCGGGGGTCCTGCTCCGCGACGTGTCGCAGGAGCTCATCGGCAGCACCCAGCGCACCCGCACGGCCTGTTGCGCGCCCGGGCTCGGCCGTCACGCCGGGCCCCTCATGGCCGAGGCCGACACCGTGGTCCGTCAGGTCGACATGGTGACCGAGATCTACCTGCGACTCGCCATCGACGTCCTGCAGCGGGCCATCGCTGCGGTGCAGAGCCAGCAGATGGGATCGGTCGTGGGCAGTGTGGGATCGGTGTCCTCGGCGATCATCGGCGGCACGACGGTCGGCGGCTTCGTCCTCGGGGCCACCAGCCCGGTCACCACGTCCGTGGTCGGAGGGGTGACCCTGGGCGGTCTCGTCTACGGCGGGTCGGACGGGTCGTCACTGACGACGTCCGTGGTCGGCGGCACGATGGTGGGAGGTCTGGTCTACGGGACGGGCAGCCCGTCGCCGTCAGCCGTGTCCATCGGAGGCGGCTACTACCACGGCGGGGGCAGCGGCATGGCCAGCGGCGTGATGGCCCTGGCGGGAGCCGCGCAGGCGTCCCAAGAGCGCCAACAGGCCATCCTCGCGCGAATGAAAGCCTCCGCCGGTGGTGGAGTCTCCAGCACCGACCTGGGCGCCCAGATGCTGGCCAAGATGAACACCGATGCGGCCCGGAAGCGGTTCGACGAGACAGAGGTCAAGATCGCTGCCAACCAGCCGTTCGCCGGCATCGTCCAGGCCGAGAACGCCGATGCCCTGGACGGCGGCAACCGTGCGCGGGTGATCGAGGACCAGAAGCGCTTCGAGCAGAAGTTCTACGAGGACAAGTTCTACGACGACAAGCGGGACGGCCTCTGAGGCCGCACGTCCCCGGCCGGCGGGTCAGGCGTGGCCGTCGAACAGGCTCGTCACCGAGCCGTCCTCGAAGACCTCCTGGATGGCGCGACTGATCAGCGGCGCGATCGACAACACGGTCAGCTTGTCGAACTCGTGTGCCTCGTCGATCGGCAGCGTGTTGGTGACGATGACCTCGACCGCACTGCAGTTCTTGAGCCGGTCGATCGCCGGCCCCGACAGGATCGCGTGGGTGGCGGCGATGATGACCCCCGCGGCGCCGTCGGCCATCAGCGCGTCGGCCGCCTTGGTGATGGTGCCCGCGGTGTCGATCATGTCGTCGACCAGCACACAGACCCGGCCCTTGACCTCACCGACGACGCGGTTGGCGACGGTCTCGTTGGGCCGGTTGATGTCGCGGGTCTTGTGGATGAACGCCAGCGGCGCTCCTCCGAGCCGCTGCGACCACTGCTCGGCGACCTTGATGCGGCCGGCGTCGGGCGAGACCACGGCGAGCTTCTCGTGGCCGTACTTCTTGGCGACGTGGTCGGCCAGGATCGGCAGCGCCATGAGGTGGTCGACGGGACCGTCGAAGAAGCCCTGGATCTGCGCGGTGTGCAGGTCGACCGCCATCAGCCGGTTGGCCCCGGCGGTCTTGAACAGGTCGGCCATCAGCCGCGCCGAGATGGGCTCGCGGCCACGGTGCTTCTTGTCCTGCCGGGCGTAGCCGTAGAACGGGAGCACCACCGTGATCCGCTTGGCGCTGGCGCGCTTGAGCGCGTCGATCATGATGAGCTGCTCCATGATCGCCTCGTTGATCGGCGTCGTGTGGCTCTGGATGACGAACGCGTCCGACCCCCGCACCGACTCCTCGTAGCGCACGTAGATCTCGCCGTTCGCGAAGTCGTAGGCGCTGGTCGGGACCAGCCCGGTGCCGAGCATGCTCGCGACCTCCTCGGCGAGCTCGGGGTTGGCGCGCCCGGAGAAGACCATCAGGTTCTTCTCGGTGGTCTTGACGATGCCGGTCACGCCTGGGCCTGCCCTTCCGTGGAGTCCTCCGTGTGCCGCGTGGTCGCGGCGTCCTCGCCGGTCACCGCGCCGGCCGACCGGGCGGCGGCGGCCGCCTCGGCAGTCTTGGTGCCGGCGCGGGCCCGCGCGACCCAACCGTCGATGTTGCGCTGCCTGCCGCGGGCCACGGCGATCTGGCCGGGGTCGACGTCACCGGTGAGCGCGGACCCCGCGCCGACATACGCGCCGTCCGCGATGTCCACCGGCGCGATGAGGACCGAGTCGGACCCGACGAAGCTGTGCCGCCCCACGGTGGTGTGGTGCTTGGCCACCCCGTCGTAGTTGGCGAAGATGGTGCCCGCCCCGATGTTGGCGCCCTCCCCGATCGTGGCGTCACCGGCATACGTGAGGTGCGGGACCTTGGCCCCCTCGCCGATCTTGGCGTTCTTGGTCTCGACGAAGCCACCGATCTTGCCCTTCGCCCCCAGCTCGGTGCCGGGGCGCAGGTAGGAGAAGGGGCCGACCGTCGCGTCCGCTCCGATCACGGCCAGCAGCGCCTCGGTGCGCTTGACCTCGGCGCGCTCACCCACCTCGGTGTCGGTGAGGGTCGTGTCGGGCCCGATGCTGGCGCGTTCACCGATCGTGGTGGCGCCGAGCAGCTGGGTGCCCGGGAAGATGACGCAGTCGCGTCCGATGGTGACGTCGCTGTCGATCCAGGTGGTGTCGGGGTCGACGATGGTCACACCCTCGCGCATCCAGCGTTCGGTGGTGCGGCGGTTGAGCTCCTTGCCGAGCCGGGCGAGCTGCACACGGTCGTTGACCCCCTCGGTCTGCCACAGGTCGTCGATCAGGTGGGCGCTGACCCGGCCACCGGCCCTGCGGGCGATGGCGAGGACGTCCGTGAGGTACTTCTCCCCCTGGGCGTTGTCGGTGCCGACCTGGCCGAGCGCGTCGACGAGCACAGCGGCGTCGAAGGCGTAGATGCCCGAGTTGATCTCGGTGATGGCGCGCTGCTCGTCGGTCGCGTCCTTCTGCTCGACGATCCCCTCGACGCCGTCGTCGGCGCCACGCAGGATCCGGCCGTAGCCGGTCGGGTCGTCGAGGTGAGCCGTGATCACGGTGACCGCGCTCTGGGTGGCGACGTGCTCCTCGACCAGGGACTGCAGCGTCTCACCGGACAGCAGCGGGACGTCGCCGTAGGTCACCAGCACGGTGCCGGTGAGGTCGCCCGGTAGCGCGTCGAGGGCGCACTCGGTGGCCCGGCCGGTGCCCTTGACCTCGTCCTGGTCGGCGATCACGGCCTCGGGGTCGACCTCGGCGACGTGCGCCGCGACCAGGTCGCGCTCGTGCCGCACGACCACGGCGAGGTGCTCGGGACCGACCGCGCGGGCGGCGGCGATCGCGTGGCCGACGAGGGTGCGGCCCCCGATCCGGTGCAGCACCTTGGGGGTCGAGGACTTCATCCGGGTGCCCTCACCTGCGGCGAGGACGATGACAGCGGCAAGGCGGTGCGAGCCGGTGGGGGTGTTCACGCGCGAGGCTCCAGCGATCTGGTCGGGTGCGACGGGACGGGCGTCATGCTACCCGCCGGTCGCCCGCCGTTCGTCCGGCGGTCATCCGGCTCAATTCGGACATTTCGGCACGACCTGCGCCGTCTCTCATACCAACGATGGAGGCACTGATCGAACATCGACGCGATTCGATGTCGGGCCTGCGTGGCGAGACTGGAGGCTCCATGCAGGGGGACGACGGAAAGGTCAGTCAATGAAGACACTCACGATCAGCCGGTGGACGCTGCCGGCAGCCGGAGTCGCCCTGGTCGCATCTGCAGCGATCGCCATCAGCATGGGGCCGGCGCAAGCCGCCGACACCATGACGGTCCACGTCAAGCAGGCCAGCGTCGCCGACCACGCCGGCGACTGCCCCGATGGCGTGACCGGCGCGCACTTCGTGATCAACCAGATCGCCTCCGGCCCGGCCTCCATCGACGTCGAGCTCGCCGACGGCAGCTCGCAGACGGTGCCGAAGTCGAAGCAGAGCGGCCCCGTCGCCCACTACGACGTGTGGTTCACCGGCACCCTCGTGAAGGACGCGACCGCGGTCGTCCCGAACACCTGGCGCGGCCAGTTCGTGCTGTCCAACTACTACTGCGGGCCCAGCACGTCGACGACGTCCAGCTCCAGCTCGTCCAGCTCTTCCAGCTCCAGCTCGTCGACACAGCCGACCAGCTGACCGGCTGACGCCGCGGCCCTGCCCCCTGCTGGCCGCACCCCCAGCGAAGGGCTCGACCCCGCACCCGTCCCGGGTGCCGGTCGGGCCCTTCGTGCATCCCCGGACCGGCCCTTCACCAGCGTGCGGTGATCTGCACAGAACCTCCACAGTTCCTCCCCCCGTCCCGACCACGGGTCGCCCTAGCGTCCGGGTCATGATCAGCGTGGCAGGACTCACCAAGCGGTACGGCCCGGTGACCGCCGTGGACGACCTCACCTTCGAGGTCGCCGCGGGCAAGGTCACCGGCTTCCTCGGGCCCAACGGGGCGGGCAAGTCGACGACGATGCGGATGGTGCTCGGCCTCGACCGGCCCACCGCCGGCACCGCGACCGTCAACGGCAAGCGGTATGCCGGCCTGTCCGCTCCGTTGCGCGAGGTCGGGGCGTTGCTCGACGCGGGTGCCATGCACCCGGGGCGCACCGGGCGGGCGCACCTTCGGATCGGGGCCCGCAGCAACGGCATACCCCTCTCGCGGGTGGACGCCGTCATCGAGCAAGCCGGCCTCGGGTCAGCGGCCCGGCGCCGGGTCAAGGGCTACTCGCTCGGGATGCGGCAACGGCTGGGCATCGCAACCGCACTGCTCGGCGACCCCGAGGTGCTGCTGTTCGACGAACCGGTGAACGGGCTCGACCTGGACGGCGTGCGCTGGATCCGCGCCCTGCTACGCGGGTTCGCCGACGAGGGACGGACCGTGCTGGTGTCGAGCCACCTGATGAGCGAGATGCAGCTGATCGCCGACCGGGTCGTCATCATCGGCGGCGGACGGCTCATCGCCGACTCCGACATCGGTGCCGTCCTGCACGGGCTCGGCGGGCAGCGCGTCCTGGTGCGCACCCCTGCGGCGGACGAACTCCACCGGGCGCTCGCCGAGCGAGCGTCCGTGTCGCGCACCGCCCAGGACGAGCTGGAGGTCACCGGCCTGGAGGCTGCCGAGGTGGGCGACCTCGCGCACGCCGCCGGCGTGCGGCTGCACCACCTCGCGGAGGTCGAGGAGTCGCTCGAGCAGGCCTACCTCTCCCTCACCGAGGACAGCGTGGACTACCACGGCGCAGTCCCTGGGCAGGTCCGGGAGCAAGTCACGGAGCCGGTCACGGAGCGGCTGGCGGACGGGCCGGTCCGATGAGCGGCACTGCGCTGGTCCGCAACGGCCGGGCCGAGTGGACGCGGATCTGGAGCGTGCGGTCGAGCTGGATCCTGGTGCTGACGACCGCAGCAGCGGTCCTCGGGATCGGCACCATCATCGGCCTCGACACGGCGGACGACCCGTCCGGGCTGACGCCTGGCTCCACCGCGTGGGAGGGCATCACGCCGACCGCGATGTTCGCCCTCTTCGGCGTGCTCGCCACCGCGGTCGTGACCGGCACCGCCGACCACGGCACCGGTGCGATCGTGCCGACCCTGCAGTGGACCCCGCGCCGGGGCGTCCTGCTCGCGTCCCGGGTCGGTGTGGTCGTCGGGACGGTGAGCGCGCTCGGGACGCTCCTGGTCGCCGGCGCCGCCCTCATCGTGCGGGTGCTCGTGCCGGCGGTCGACCTGCCACTCGGGGACGGCGTCTCGTTCCTCGGCGGGCTGCTCTTCGTCTACGCGACCGGCTCCGCGCTGGGCGTCGGGCTCGGGCTGCTGCTGCGCAACACGGCCGGGGCGCTCGTCACGGTGATCGGGCTCGTGCTGGTGCTGCCCCCGCTGGTCGCCAACCTCCCCTACGACTGGGCAGCCACGCTGTCGGCATCCCTCCCGGGGTCGTGCGCGCTCTTCCTGATCTTCGGCGAGGGCCCGAGCGACGACGTCACGGTCACCTCGGCCCGGATCACCCTGCTGCTCTGGGCCGCGGGAGCCCTGGCTGCGGGTGGGTGGCGGCTGGTCCGCCACGACGCCCAGCGCTAGCCGGGACCCGGGACCCCGGCCACCGACGCCGAGAGGGTGGCAGATCGACGCCTCGCGGGGAGTTGAGGTCGATCTGCCACCCTCTGGGCAAGCGGTGGCTGCGTGGGTCAGGCGACCTGGCTGGGCGCGGGGCCCTGGTAGGTCGCCGCGACGGGCGCCGAGTGCTCGGACGGCATGAGGATCCAGAGGATCGGGTAGATCAGGATCTGGCTGCCGGGAATCACCATGAGCAACAGCACGAACAGGATTCGTGCGGGCCAGGGGGCGATGCCGAAGCGTCGGCCGAGCCCGGAGGCGACCCCGCCGAGCACACGCTCGTCGCGCGGCCGGACCAGGCCCTGCTGGGCGAAGCTCGAGTGGATGTCGTTCATGGGTGACGCACGTCCTTTGGTAGGTGTCAGGGGCTTTCCCTGACACCTCAAGAGTGCGGGTATGCCGCCCTGCCGCCCATCGGGTGCGCCCCTGACCCGACCCCGATCGTGCCCGACCCGGCTCAGGGTCGGGCCCCGCTGATCCAGCAGGCACTTTGTCAGGACTTTGAGGGATCCGGCGGGTCCTGGTCCGTCGGATCGCTCAAACTCTCCGGCTCCCCGGGTAGGAATCGAACCTACGTCGCTTGTCCTGATTCAAAGTCAGGCGGGCCCTACCAGCAGACCAACCGGGGAACGGCCCCGACGCCGCACGGCGAGGGGACGCGCCAAGGGTAGCCAAGCACGCGGCATACCCCGGCATCCGTGGGCCGCCCCGACCGGGGAACCCGACCGCATGCGGCGCCGTTGCTCCCCATGACAACCTACGATTCCGTAGGTTACGGTTTCGTAAGTTGGCGACGAAGCCACCGGCGACCCCCGGAGGAAGGCCCCCTCGATGACGACCGCGACACCCTCGGCCACCACCGCCCCATCCGTCGAGCGCGAGACGAAAGGCAACGGCGAGCAGGTCGCGCTCGCGTTGTTCATCGGCGTCCCGTTCCTCGCCCTGCTCGCGGCGATCCCCGTGGCGTGGGGCTGGGGACTGGGCTGGCACGACATCGTCATCGCCGTCGTGATGTATGCGATCGCGGGGCACGGCATCACGGTCGGCTTCCACCGGCACTTCACGCACGGGTCGTTCAAGGCCAACCGCGGGCTCAAGATCGCGCTGGCCGTGGCAGGTTCGATGGCCATCCAGGGCCCGGTCGTGCGCTGGGTCGCCGACCACCGCCGGCACCACGCCTTCTCCGACCGCGAGGGCGACCCGCACAGCCCGTGGCGCTACGGCGAGACGATCCCCGCGCTCGCCAAGGGACTCTGGTGGGCCCACACCGGCTGGCTCTTCGACGTCGAGCAGACGCCACGCAGCAAGTACGCCCCCGACCTGATCGCCGACGAGGACCTGCAGAAGGTGGACCGGGCCTTCCCGCTCATCGTCGCCGGGTCGATGCTGCTGCCCGCTGTCGTCGGCGGCCTCTGGTCGATGAGCTGGCAGGGCGCACTGACGGCCTTCTTCTGGGCCTCCCTCGTGCGGGTGTCGCTGCTGCACCACGTGACCTGGTCCATCAACTCGATCTGCCACACCATCGGCGAGCGGCCGTTCAAGAGCCGTGACAGGTCCGGCAACGTGTGGTGGCTGGCGCTCCTCTCGATGGGCGAGTCGTGGCACAACCTGCACCACGCCGACCCCACGTGCGCCCGCCACGGCGTGGAGAAGGGTCAGATCGACTCGACGGCGCGCGTCATCTGGGCCTTCGAGAAGCTGGGCTGGGCGACCGACGTCCGCTGGCCGGTGGCCAAGCGGATCGACGCACGCAGGGTTGCCGCCTGACCGGTCTCCCGAGAGACGGGGTCCCTCGCGGGCGCTCGGCTCACTCAGGGCGCCGTCGCGAGCAGCCGCCGGAACGCGACGACCTCTGGCTGCTGCCAGTCGACGTGGTCGTTGCGCCATCCTTCGAGATCGCGAAATGCCTTGCTGTCATTGGCCATCGCATGGCCGATGACCGCTTGGTCGGGGATGTCGAAGCGGCGTTGTAGGTGCTCCACCAGCGATGCACCGGCCAGCGCCTGGGCGCGCCGGGCCAGCACCTGCTGGGCGGCCCACCGGGGGTCGTGGCCGTGCGACGCCTGCACGAACTCGATCCCGATCGCGACGTGGTTGAGTCCCACGGTGTGCCGGCACCGCAGCGTCGGCGGCACCAGCTCGTGGATCGTGCCGTCCTGGTCGACGACGTAGTGCGCGCAGGTGCCAGGCGCCTCACCGCGGTTGGGCAGGTCGGCGGCGAACAGCGACCGCACCGAGGCGTACGTGTCGCTCTCGGTGTAGTGCAGGACGATCATCGAGGGCTGCAACCGCGCCGTGCGGACACCGTAGTGACGCAAGGAGTACGCCGCCGTCTCGGCCTTCCGCGCAGCCTCGAACGCCAGGTGGTCGCTGACGATGCGCGGCGCAGCGGGGACATCGAGAGGAGCCGAGGGCGGGGTGCTCGGGGTCGCGGCGCTCGTCACCGACGGGGGAGGCTTCGGCGGGGACTCCGCGCGCCCCACGAGCCCTCCACCCAGCGCGACGCCGACCCCGGCCAGGGTCAGCACGACGGCAGCCGCACCGACCAACCGCCGCGCGCCACCGGCATACCCGCCCTCTCCCCTCACGACCACCACGCTACGCACGAGGCATGATGGAGCGCGTGACCGACGCCCGCGAGAAGTCCACCGGCCCGAGCTCCCGCTCCCGCATGACGGGGAAGCAGCGGCGTGAGCAGCTCATCGAGGTGGGCCGGAAGCTGTTCGCGGACAAGGGTTTCGAGGGCACCACGGTCGAGGAGATCGCTGCGAAGGCGAGCGTCTCCAAGCCGGTCGTCTACGAGCACTTCGGTGGCAAGGAAGGGCTCTACGCCGTCGTCGTCGACCGCGAGATCGCCGCCCTCCTCGGCGGCATCACCGGCGCCCTCAGCGCCGACCTGAACAGCCGCGAGACCCTCGAGCGCGCGGCGGGGGCACTGCTCGACTACATCGAGAGCAACACCGACGGCTTCCGGATCCTGGTGCGCGACAGCCCCGCCGGCCAGTCCACCGGGTCGTTCGCCAGCCTCATCTCCGACGTGGCCAGCCAGGTCGAGCACATCCTCGCGGCCGAGTACAAGCGGCGCCGCCTCGACCCGAAGACGGCTCCGCTCTATGCCCAGATGCTCGTCGGGATGGTGGCCCTCACCGGCCAGTGGTGGCTCGACTCGCGCAAGATGAAGAAGGCCGACGTCGCGGCCCACCTGGTCAACCTCGCCTGGAACGGCCTGGCCGGGCTCGAGAAGAAGCCGACCCTGATCAGCGCCGACTAGCCCCACTCAGGTTTCGACGCAGAACTCGTTGCCCTCGGGGTCGGCCATCACGACGAGGTCGGTCCCGTCGCGGAGCACGGTGGCACCCAGTGCGGAGAGCCGCTCGACCTCCTCGGCGACCGTCCCCATCGCCCGCAGGTCGAAGTGCTGCCGGTTCTTGGCGGTCTTGCCCTCCGGGACGCGCTGGAACCACAGGGTGGGGCCGCCCCAACCGGCCGGCTCCACGAAGGCGCGGTCGTCGGTGCTGTCCTCGTCGACATCGGATCCGAGCGCCGCCGCCCAGAAACCCGCGACCAGCATGGGGCTCGCGCAGTCGAAGGTCACTGATTTCACGAAGGAGGTCATGCTCCGACGGTAGGACGCGCGTCAACGGATTTGCGGGACGGCTCAGACCTGTTGGAGCTCCACGCGATTGCCGACCGGGTCGTTCGTGTGGAACCGGCGCACCCCTGGGAGGTTCGTGTCCCAGCTCAATACGTGCCCGGCGGCCTCCAGGGTGGCGGCCATGGCGTCGACGTCCGTCACCGCGAACGCCGGATGGGCCTTGCGGGCCGGGACGAAGTCTTCCTCGACGCCGCAGTGCAGTTCGTGCGCCCCCGCCCTGAACCACACCCCGCCGCGCGCCGCGAGAACCGGTGGTTTGGGGATCTCGGGCAGGCCCAGCAGCTCTCCGTAGAACGCGCGCAGCAGGTCCTCGCTGCCCTCTGGGCAGGCGATCTGCACGTGGTGGAGCCCCACCAGGCTCATGACGCAGCATCCGTGCGGTGGGCGACGAGGAAGATGCGACGGAACGGGAAGATGACGCCGATCGGCGTCCTCGGGTATGCCGCGCGGAGCCTTGCGTCGTAGTCCGCCAGGAAGGCGCCGCGCTGTGACTCGTCGGTGAGGGTCTCGAGCACCGGTCGCAGGCCGGTGCCGCGCACCCACTCGAGGACCGGGTTCGCCTGTCGCGCTTCGGGATCGAGGACGTGCTGGTAGGTCGTCTCCCACCCGTCGACGTCGAGTCCGGCACCGCCGAGCAGCTCGACGTAGGCCGACGGCCGGTCGACCGCGAGCCGGTCGAGAGCGGGCCGGAGGCGTTCGGACTCGGGATGACCCGCGGCCACCTCGCGCATGAGGGCATGGGAGGGCGCGTCGAGGTTGCCCGGCACCTGCATCGCGAGCCACCCACCGGGCGCGAGGGCGGCCGCCCACGCTGTCAGCAGGTCGCGGTGTCCCGGCACCCACTGCAAGGTCGCATTCGTGACGATGACGTCGGGAGCCTCGCCCAGGGATGCCGGATCCCATTGCGCCACATCGGACTCCACCCACTCGACCCGACCCGCCGCATCGAGCGACCTGGCCGAGTCGAGCATCTGCGGGCTGTGGTCGACACCCACGATGCGCGCGTCCGGCCAGCGCTCGGCCAGCGACAGGGTGAGCGGGCCGTTGCCGCAGCCGAGGTCGACGACGATGCTCGGGGCAACCGCCCCGACCCTGGCCAGGAGGTCGCCGAAGGGTCGCGACCGGTGGTCGGAGAACTTCGCGTACTGCTGCGGGTCCCACGTGGTGCTCATGGCGGCGCCTCTCAGGTCGATGGTGACGACTCGTCACTTATCTTGATATCAAGATACTTGACGAAGGGTAGAGTTGTCACCATGTCGAGTCCCCCGCCCGACGACGTCGACCGCATCGTCGACGCGTGGCACCGCGAGCGTCCTGACCTCGACGTCGCTCCCCTCCAGGTGCTCTCCCGGGTCTCCCGGCTCGCCCGCCGGCTCGACCTCGACCGCGCGCAGGCGTTCGCTCGCCACCAGCTCGAGGGGTGGGAGTTCGACGTGCTGTCCGCGCTGCGGCGAGCCGGGGCACCATACGAGCTCTCTCCCGGCCAGCTGATCCGCCAGACCCTCGTCACCAGCGGCACCATGACCAACCGGGTCGACCGCCTGGAGCGTCGCGGGCTGGTCGGGCGCAGTCCCGACCCCTCCGATCGTCGGGGGGTGATCGTGCGACTGACCCCGGCGGGGCAGCGCGCCGTCGACGACGCCATGGCCGACCTGCTGGACCGCGAGCGCGACCTGCTCGCCGAGCTGTCGACCGACGACCGCGACGAGCTCGCGGCGATGCTCCGTCGCCTGCTCTCACCCTTCGAGGCCTGAGCAGCCCGCCTGGCTCCCCAACCGACGCTATCTCATGCAAAAGGCGAGTTAGCGCCGCCCCAGACGTCGCTAACTCGCCTTTTGCATGAGATAGCGACGGGGGCGGGGGGCGCTGGTGGGTCTGCGCTCAGCCGACGATCTCGGCGGCCTCCAGCCACTCCAGCTCCAGGCCCTCGCGCTCGTCGACGATCTCGCGCAGCTGGCCGTTGAGGGTCAGCACCTTCGCGTGGTCGGTGGCCGACGCGGCCATCTCGGCGTGGATCCGCTCCTCACGCTGGGCCAGTCGGGCCAGCTGCTTCTCGACCCGCGCCATGTCCTTGCGCGCCTCGCGCAGCTCCGCCGGTGTGCGGAGCGGCGCACCCGCGGCCCCGTCGGTGCCAGCTGCGGCGACTGCAGGTTTCGCTCCGAATGGGTGGGAGACCTGCGGCCGGGCGGCGGGCTGGGCGTGCCGCAGCTCGAGGTACTGCTCCACGCCGCCGGGGAGCTCGCGGACCTTGCCGTCACCCATCAGCGCGACCTGCTTGTCGCAGGCCCGCTCGAGCAGGTAGCGGTCGTGCGACACCACGAGCAGCGTGCCGGCCCAGCCGTCGAGCACGTCCTCGAGCGAGGTCAGCGTCTCGATGTCGAGGTCGTTGGTGGGTTCGTCGAGGAGCAGCACGTTGGGCTCGTCCATCAGCAGCCGGGTCAGCTGCAGCCGCCGCCGCTCGCCACCGGACAGGTCGGACACCCGCGTCTGCTGGCGACCACCCGTGAAGCCGAGCCGTTGCGCGAGCTGCGAGGCACTGATCTCCTTCTTGCCCAGGCGGATGTACTTGCGCACGTCCTCGATCGCCTCGATGACCCGCCAGTCGGCGTAGCGCTCCAGCTCGCGCACCTCCTGCGTGAGGTAGGCGAGCCGCACCGTCACCCCCTGCTTGCGCTTGCCCGAGGACAGGGCGATCGTCCCCGCGATGGCGCGCAGCAGGGTCGACTTGCCGGCGCCGTTGACGCCGACGATGCCGACCCGCTCGCCGGGAGCGAGGTGCCAGGTGATCCGGTCGAGCAGGACGCGGTCTCCGAGCGTCACCGAGGCATCCAGCAGGTCGACCACGTCCTTGCCCAGCCGGGTCGTGGCGAAGCGCATCAGCTCGACGTCGTCGCGCGGGGGCGGCTCGTCGGCGATGAGGGTGTTGGCCGCGTCGATGCGGAACTTCGGCTTGGAGGTGCGCGCCGGCGGGCCGCGGCGCAGCCAGGCCAGCTCCTTGCGGAGCAGGTTGTCACGGCGTTCGGCGGTGACCGCCGCCATCCGCTCACGCTCGGCCTTCGCGAGCACGTATGCCGCGTAGCCTCCCTCGAACGCGTTGACCGAGCCGTCGACGACCTCCCACGTGGCGGTCGCGATGGCGTCGAGGAACCAGCGGTCGTGGGTGATCGCGACGACGGCGTTGTCGGGGCGGGCGCGGTGCCGCACGAGGTGCTCGGCCAGCCAGGCCACCCCCTCGACGTCGAGGTGGTTGGTCGGCTCGTCGAGGAACAGCACCGTCGGGTCCTGCACCAGCAGCCTGGCCAGAGCGAGGCGCCGTCGCTCGCCACCGGACAACGGACCGACGAGCGCGTCGAACCCACCCACGGCCTCGGCCCCGATCCCGCCGAGCAGCCCGGTCAGGACGTCGCGGATGCGCGGGTCGCCGGCCCAGACGTGTTCGGGGAGGTCGCCGAGCACCTCCTCGCGGACCGTGTGGGCGGGGTCGAGGACGTCTTCCTGGGCGAGCACACCCACGCTGGAGACGCCCGCGCGGGTGACCCGGCCGCTGTCGACGGACCGCTGCCCGGCGAGCACCCGGAGCAAGGTGGTCTTGCCGCCACCATTGCGGCCGACCACCCCGATCCGGTCGCCGCCGAGCACGCCGAGCGAGACCTCGTCGAGCACCTGAGCGGTGCCGAGGGCCAGCGAGGCGCGCTCGACACTGATGAGGTTGGCCATCAGCCCGGCCGTGGGGAGCTGATGACGTGGGCACCGTGCGCGGGCCCGGTGGCCCGGCGCACGTCCTGCACGGCACCCGATGCCGTCAGCGACACGGCGAGGTCGAGGGCCGCCTCGTTGGACTCCGCGACGAACGCCACGGTGGGGCCTGATCCCGACACGACTCCACCGAGGGCACCGAACTCGAGCCCGGCGTCCAGCACGTCGCCCAGGGCCGGCATCAGCGAGATGGCCGCGGCCTGGAGATCGTTCGACAGGGCGGCCCCGAGGGCCCGCGCGTCGCCGGACCGCAGCGCAGTCATCATCTCCGGGCTCGGCGACGGCTCGGGGACGGGACGGTCGCCCCGCAGCCGGTCGCACTCGGCATACACGGCGGGGGTGGACAGCCCGCCCTCGCTGAGGGCGAACACCCAGTGGTAGCTGCCGCGCGCGAGCACCGGCGCCAGCACCTCGCCGCGCCCCGAGCCCATCGCGGTCCCGCCACCGAGGAGAAAGGGGACGTCGCTGCCGAGGCCCGCGGCGAGCTCCTCGAGCTCCGAGCGGCTGAGTCCGGTGCCCCAGAGGTGGTCGCACGCGACGAGGGTGGCAGCCGCGTCGGCCGAGCCCCCGGCCATACCACCGGCGACGGGGATGTCCTTGCGGATCGTGATGTGCACCGGCTCGTCGACCCCACCGACCTCGGCGAGCCGCTGGGCCGCCCGCGCCGCGAGGTTCGTGCCGTCCACCGGCACCCCCAGCGCCTGCGGGCCCGACACGGCGATCCCCCACTCGGGCGCAGTCGTGACGGTGACCTCGTCGAAGAGGTTGACGGCGTGGAAGACCGTGGCGAGCGGGTGGTAGCCGTCGGGCCGCGGTGCACCGACGAGCAGCTCGAGGTTGACCTTCGCCGGGACGCGCACCGTCACCGACGACGGCGGCAGGGCTGCGGAGGTCATGGCCGCCACCCTAACGGGGTGTGGGGCAGCGCGCGGATCGGCCGGCGTGGACCCGAGCGGCTCGTTCCCGTGCAGGCCGGACCGGGACATCTGCACAGAACCTTCACACCATCTCCGCCTCCCCTGCCGGGCCGCTCTCCTACGCTCGTTGACGTGACCACCAAGCCCCGTGTCCTCGTGGTCGAGGACGAACCCACCATCGCCGAGGCGATCGCCGCGCGCCTCGCCGCCGAGGGTTTCGACGTCGAGCAGGTGCACGACGGACTGGTGGCCCTCGAGCGTGCCACGGCCTGGGACCCGCAGCTGGTGGTGCTCGACGTGATGCTCCCCGGCCTGGACGGCCACGAGGTGTGCCGGCGGCTCCAGGCCGAGCGCCCGGTGCCGGTGCTCATGCTCACCGCCCGCGACGACGAGACCGACATGCTCGTGGGGCTCGGCATCGGCGCGGACGACTACATGACCAAGCCGTTCTCGATGCGCGAGCTGGTCGCGCGGATCCGCGCGCTGCTGCGACGCGTCGAGCGCGCGGCGGCGGCCGGAGCCACCCCCGCGGCATCGCCGACGGTCGACGTGAACGGGCTGCGGATCGACGGTGCCCAGCGGCGCGTCTGGGCGCGCGACGACGAGGTGCACCTGACCCCCACCGAGTTCGACCTGCTGGCCTGCCTCGCGGCCAGGCCGGGGACGGTGCTGACCCGCGAGGCCCTGCTCGCCGAGGTGTGGGGCTGGGCCGACGCGTCCGGCACCCGCACCGTCGACAGCCACGTGAAGTCGTTGCGCCGCAAGCTCGGTGCCGACCTCCTGCGCACCGTGCACGGGGTGGGCTACGCGCTGGAGGTGGGCCCGTGAAGTACGACGTGCGCCCGCTCGACGCCGTCCGTTCGATCAAGGTCAAGCTCGGACTGCTCGTCGCCGTGACGGTCACCGTCGCGTCGGTGCTGGCGGTCGTCGTGACCCGGGCCGGGGTAACGCCGTGGGCCACCGTCGTGGTCGCCGTCGTGGTGGCGCTCGGGGTGACCCAGCTGCTCGCCCGGGGCATGACCTCACCCTTGCGCGAGATGACGCAGGCCGCCCAGCGGATGGCGACCGGCGACTACTCACAGCGGGTGCACGCCTCCTCGCGCGACGAGGTCGGTGAGCTGGCACGGGCCTTCAACCGGATGGCGGCCACCCTCGAGCTGGTGGACCGTCAGCGGCGCGACCTCGTCGCGAACGTCTCGCACGAGCTGCGGACGCCGATCTCGGCCCTGCAGGCCGTCCTCGAGAACCTCGTCGACGGGGTCTCACAGCCCGGCCCCGAGGAGCTGCGGCTCGCCCTCGCCCAGACCGAGCGGCTCGGCCGGCTCGTGAGCGACCTGCTCGACCTGTCGAGGGTCGAGGAGGGGGTGACGCCGTTGCGGGTCAAGGACGTCCGGCTCTCCGAGTTCCTCACCGAGGCGGTCGCGCAGGCGCGGGTCGACGGCCTGCGGTATGCCGTGACGGTCCAGCCCGAGGGCCTCACCGTGCCGGCCGACCCCGACCGGCTGCACCAGCTGCTGGCCAACCTCGTCGACAACGCGTCGCGGCACAGCCCGCAGGGCGGCCTCGTCCAGGTCACCGCCGAGGTGGTCGGTGACGACGTGCTGGTCGCAGTGGCCGACGAGGGCCCCGGCATCGCCGCCTCGGACCGCAAGGCGGTCTTCGAGCGCTTCACCACCAGTGCCGCACAACACAGCGGCACCGGCCTGGGCCTGGCCATCTCGCGCTGGGTCGCCCAGCTGCACGGCGGCAGCATCGCGGTCGCCGACAGCGCCGAGGGCGCCCGCATCCACGTCCTGCTGCCGACGGACGCCGATCGTCCGACCACCACCAAGGAGCCCGTCATGAGCACCCTCACCCCGCCCGCCCCGCTGCCCGAGAGTCCGCCCGCGCCGCCCCGCGACTCACTGGCGTCCTGGTGGCCCGACGCCCCGCGGCGGCGCCCTGCGATCGTCGCCGCGGCGCTCGTCACCGGAGCCGCGGCCGCCATCATCCTCCCGGACCGCAGCGAGGGGCTCGGCACGACGCTGGTCTTCGCCGCCGTGGCCGCAACGGTCTTCGCCGCCCGCACGGTGCGGGGTGGGACCGCCCGCTGGTCGTGGCGCGACGGGGTCGACGCCGCGGTGGTGGCACTGCTCCTCGCCACCCTCGTCCTGCGCGACGCCGAGTGGATCACCATCCTCTGCCTGCTCGCCGCCCTCGCCCTGGTCGCGGTCAACTCGACCCGCGCCCGCAGCATCCTCGGCCTGCTCGCCACGGCTGCGGCCGTGCCGCTGGCAGGCCTGCGTGGTCTGCCGTGGCTGGGCCGAACGCTGAAGCCCCGCACCAGCATCGCCGCGTGGATCCCGGCCGCTCGCACGGCCCTGGTCTCGCTGGTGCTGCTGCTCGTCTTCGGGGCCCTCTTCGCCTCCGCAGACGCGTTGTTCGCGTCCTGGGTCGACAGCATCACTCCCGACATCACCTGGAACGACCTCCCGGCCCGGGTGGTCCTGGCCCTGTTCATCGCGGCTGGGACGCTCGCCGCGGCATACGTCAGCATGACCCCGCCGACCGTCGACCGGCTGCAGCTGCCCCTGCGACCCAGCCGCCGGCCGTTCGAGTGGCTGGCTCCGGTGATGGTCGTGAACGCGGTGTTCCTGCTCTTCCTCGTCGCCCAGGCCACGGCCATGTTCGGAGGCCACGGCTACCTGCAGCGCACGACCGGGCTCACGTACGCCGACTACGTCCACGAAGGCTTCGGCCAGCTGACCGTCGCGACCATCCTCACCCTGACCGTGGTCGGGTGGGCCGCCCGCAAGGCCAGCCCCGGTCGGCAGCGCGACCTCGCCCTCGGGGCGCTCTGCCTGATGACCATCGTCGTCGTGGTCTCGGCGCTCTACCGGATGCACCTCTACGAAGAGGCCTACGGGTTCACCCGGCTGCGGCTGCTGGTCTCGGTGTTCGAGGGCTGGCTCGGGGTGGTCGTGCTGCTGGTCATGGCCGCCGGGATCGTCAAGGCGCGGGGCTGGCTGGTGCCGATGGCGGTGCGGCTCGGTGCGGTCGGCCTCCTCGGGCTCGCGGTGTTCAACCCCGACCTCTACATCGCCGAGCAGAACATCGCGCGGGTCGACTCCAGCGTCGGGACCGACTACTCCTACCTCGCCACCCTGTCCGCCGACGCCTACCCGGCGATCTGGAAGCTGCCGCAGGACCAGTTCGAGTGCGTCACCGGCACCGGCGAGTTGTCGCGCCTCACCGGCGACGACTGGCTGGAGTGGAACCTCGGCCGGTCCCGGGCCCGCGACCTGGTGGCCGAGCGCCCGCTCGACGCGAGCCGGACCGACTCCTCGACCGCGATCGGCTCCTCTACCTGCCGCCGCGCCGGCTGACTCCCCTCCCAGCACAAGAAACCGGGTGAAGGACAGGTTGCTACCTGTCCCTCACCCGGTTTCCTTTGCTAGCAAAGGTTCGTGGAGGGAGGTGGGGGGAGGGTGTCGCGGGCGGCGGCGATCGCGGCGAACTCGTCGATGCCCAGCTGCTCACCCCGGGTGCGGTGGTCGATCCCCGCGGCGCGTAGGCACTCCTCGGCCCGCGGCGCCGACCCGGCCCATCCGGCCAGCGCCGCGCGCAGGGTCTTGCGACGCTGGGCGAACGCCGCGTCGATGCAGGTGAAGACGTCCCGTCGGGTGGCCGTGGTCGACGGCTCGGCCCGGCGCTCCAGGAGGACCAACCCCGACTCGACGTTGGGCACCGGCCAGAACACGCTGCGGGGCACGGTCCCCGCGAGGCGCACCGCGGCATACCAGGCGGCTTTGACGCTCGGCACCCCGTAGGCCTTCGACCCCGGCTTCGCCGCGAGCCGCTCGGCGACCTCGAGCTGCACCATCACCAGCACCCGCTCGAGGGTGGGGAACGCCTCGAGGAAGTTCAGCACGACCGGCACCGAGACGTTGTAGGGCAGGTTGGCGACCAGGGCGGTGGGCTGGGGGTCGGGCAGCTCGCGCACCTGCATCGCGTCGGCGGGCACGAGCGTCAACCGGTCCGCGTATGCCGGTGCGAGCCGGCCGACCGTCCCCGGCAGGGCTTGCGCGAGGGTCGGGTCCACCTCCACCGCGGTGACGTGCCCCGCCTCGGGGAGCAGGGCGAGGGTGAGCGAACCCAGCCCCGGGCCGACCTCGACCACGGAGTCGTCGGCGGTGACCCCGGCGAGGCGCACGATCCGCTTGACCGTGTTGGCGTCGACGACGAAGTTCTGGCCCCACTGCTTGGTCGGGCGCAGTCCGAGGTCGGCCGCGATCTGCCGGATCTGCGCGGCTCCGAGGAACCCGCTCTGCTCGACCATGGCGCCGACTCTAGGGGCGCACAGACGAATCGAGGTATTCGGCTACCGGGATGCGGTGGCCGAATACCTCGATTCGGGTGGAGCGGTGGGGGTCAGGCGGCGTGCGCGCAACCCCACGGGCCGAGACCGGCCTTCGCGTAGTAGCGGTTCGCGACGGTGATCTGCTCGGCGCGCGACGCGAGGTCGGCGCGCGGGGCGAAGTCGTCGCCACCGTTGGCCAGCCACGACGAGGTCGCGAACTGCAGGCCGCCGTAGTAGCCGTTGCCGGTGTTGATCGACCAGTTGCCACCGGACTCGCACTGCGCGATGCGGTCCCACATGGCGGCGTTGGACAGGTTGATGCCGGCGCCGGAGACGTTGCCCGCGTCGCGGACCGGTCGGGCCTTGGTGCCGACGGCCACGATCGCGCCGACCGGCTTCTGGGTCACCTTGGCCGAGACGATCTTCTTGCTCTCGACCTTGCCGTCGACCTTGGTCACCTTGTAGGTGACGAGCTTGGCGCCGTCGGAGCCGGCCTTCAGGGTCTTGGTCTGGCCCTTGTAGAGGCTGGAGTCGGTCTTGCGGGTGACGGGGGCCGCGATGGCCTTCGTCTCCTTGACCTGCTTCGTGCTCACTCGCTGCACAGCGATCTTGAGGCCGGGGGTCAGCGCGGTGGTGACGCCGGGCTTCACGCGGTCGTCGGAGTCCTTGGCGATCTTCAGCTCGGACAGCACGTCGGCGACCGTCAGAGCGGTCGTCGTGGTGGTGCGGTTCTTGCCGTCGGCGCGGACCACGACCTGCTTGGGCGTGGAGACCGAGAAGACCAGGCCCTGGCGGCCGAGCGACATCGAGCGGGAGGTCGACAGCCGGGCGGAGTCGGCGCGGATGCCGAGCTCCTGGAGGGCGGCCGAGACGGTGGTGGCGGTGGTCCAGTAGTCGCGGGTGCGTCCGTCGATCGTCACGGTCAGCTTGCGGCCGTAGCGGACCACGATCTTCTGGCCGTCGGCGACCGGCGTGCCGGGTGCCGGGACGACGACGTCGTGCTCGCCGATCGAGATGTCCTTCTTCTCGAGGACGTCACCGACGGTGCTGCCGAAGGCGTGGACCGTGGAGGCTTTGCCGTCGACGGAGAGGGTGACGGACTTGTCGAAGTGGGAGACGCCGACGGCGCCAGCGACGAGGCTGGTGACGACGGCGGCTTGGGCGACGCGTCGAACGGGACGGGTGATCACAGTGCTCCAGAGTTCGTGCTCCCCGGGCATCGGAAGGGCGTCGCGTCCTCCCCCGGCCGGTGCCGGGGCAAAGAATGAGGGGCCGCTCTGAACCGCCGTCCTGGCGGGTGGAACGACCCCCTGGTCGCGTCGCCCGGGGGGTCCGACCCCGGCCAACAGTCATCCACCATGAACGGCTTTTCGGCAAAGGTCAAATTTTGGTAACGGAAGATTCGGCATTTGGCCAAGCCACACCGCTGTGATTCGCGGCGCCGTCCTGCCTCACCGGACCAGCCCGTCCGAGCCCTCACCAGGGGCCGTAGACCGCCTCCGCGTTGTCGCTGACGGCTTGGCAGAGGGTCGGCACGGCGACCCCGAGCACCCCCGCCATGGCCCGCACGGTGAGCGGCACCAGGTAGGGCGCGTTCGTCGCCCCGCGCCACGGCGCCGGCGTGAGGTAGGGGGCATCGGTCTCGACCATGACGCGGTCGAGCGGGGTGACCGACAGCGCATCGCGCAGGCCCCGGGCGTTCTTGAACGTCACCGTGCCGGCGAACGACAGGTAGTAGCCGCGTTCGGCGCAGGTGCGGGCCATCGACACGTCACCCGAGAAGCAGTGCATGACGGTGCGCTCCGGCGCCCCCTCCTCGTCGAGGATGCGCAGCACGTCGTCATGGGAGTCGCGGTCGTGGATCTGGAGCGCCTTGCCGGTGCGCTTCGCGAGGTCGATGTGCCACCGGAACGAGTCCTGTTGCGTCCCAACGCCTTCCGGGCCAGTGCGGAAGTAGTCGAGTCCGGTCTCGCCGACGACGCGCACTCTGGGGTGCGCGGCCAGCGCCTCGATCTCGGCATATGCCGCGTCGAGGGCCCCTGCGCGGGCGAGCCTCGGCGCCTCGTTCGGGTGCAGCGCCACGCCGCCGAGCATGGCGGGGTGCCGGTCGACCATTTCCACGGTGAACCGGGCACCGGGGAGGTCACAGCCGATCTGCACCAGCCGGTCGACGCCCACCGCCGTCGCGGCGGCGATGGCGGCGGCGACGTCGGGAGCCTCCTCGCCGTCGCGCGCGATGTCGAGGTGGGTGTGGTTGTCGACGACCGGGATGGGCAGCGGGTCGGGAGCCTCGGGCACCCGGTGGTGGCCGCCCTGCCCCGGCTCAGCCGTCGCCATCACCAGTGGCGTCGCCGTCCGTCGCTGCCTCGCCGCGCAGCCGCGCCAGCTCCTCGTCGACCACGGCCTCGTCGAGCTTGGTGAAGATCGGTGTGGGCTTGACCACAGTCGCCCCGACCGTGACCGGCACCGACTCCCAGCGAGGGGTCTGCGTGTACTCGCCGGTGATCACCGGGTAGGTGCGGTCGGCGTCTGCGGGGTCGAGCCCCGACACGTGCTCCAGCACCGGCATCGGCATGAAGTCACCCGCACCGCCCAGGGCGGCGTGGACGGCGTTCGAGGAGTGCGGCAGGAACGGCGCGAGCACCCGGTTGAGGTCGGCCACGCACTGGGTCAGCGTGTGCAGCACGGTGGCCAGCCGCTCGCGCTGGTCGTCACCCTTGAGCTTGAACGGCTCGGTGTCGGTGACGTACTTGTTCACCTCGCCGACGGTGCGCATCGCCTCCGCCACCGCGGCCTTGACCCGCTGCCGGGCCAGGAGGTCGCCCACCACGTCGAACGCCGCCAGCACCTTGGCGCGGACCGCCTCGTCGACCGGCTCGAGCGAGCCCGGCTGCGGCACCTCGCCGAAGTTCTTCGCGACCATCGAGGCGGTGCGGTTGACCAGGTTGCCCCAGCCAGCGACGAGCTCGGAGTTGTTGCGCTGGACGAACTCGGCCCAGGTGAAGTTCGCGTCCTGGTTCTCGGGGCCGGCTGCGCAGATGTAGTAGCGGATCGCGTCGGGACCGTAGCGCTCCAGGACGTCACGGATGTGGATGACGTATCCGCGCGAGGTCGAGAACTGCTTGCCCTCCATGGTGAGGTACTCGCTCGACACGACCTCGGTCGGCAGGTTCAGCACCCCGAACGCACCGGGCTCTCCCCCACGACTGCCGCGACCGGCATACCCGAGGAGCTCGGCCGGCCAGATCTGGGAGTGGAAGGTGATGTTGTCCTTGCCCATGAAGTAGTAGGACAGCGCCTCCGGGTCGTTCCACCAGTCGCGCCAGCGGTCGGGCTCGCCGAGGCGGCGGGCCCACTCGACCGACGCGGACAGGTAGCCGATCACCGCGTCGAACCAGACGTAGAGCCGCTTGGCCGGCTGGTCGCGCCAGCCGTCGAGCGGCACGGGGATGCCCCAGTCGATGTCGCGGGTCATCGCCCGCGGGCGGATGTCGTCGAGGATGTTGAGGCTGAACTTGATGACGTTCGGGCGCCAGGTGCCGCTCTCCTCGCGACCGACCAGCCACTCGCGCAGGGCGTCGGCGAGCGCGGGCAGGTCGAGGAAGAAGTGCTGCGTCTCGATGAACTCGGGCACCTCGCCGTTGATCTTCGACCGCGGGTTGATCAGGTCGGTCGGCTCGAGCTGGTTGCCGCAGTTGTCACACTGGTCGCCGCGCGCCTCGGGGTAGGAGCAGATCGGGCAGGTGCCCTCGATGTAGCGGTCGGGCAGGGTGCGGCCGGTCGACGGGGAGATCGCGCCACGGGTGGTCTGCTCGACCATGTAGCCGTTCTGCCAGACCTGGGTGAAGAGCTCCTGGGCGACCGCGTAGTGGTTGGCCGTCGTGGTGCGCGTGTAGAGGTCGTAGGAGCAACCCAGGTCGGCGAGCTCGGCCGCGATGATCGCGTGGTTGGTGTCGACCAGCTGCTGCGGGGTCACGCCCTCCTGGTCGGCGAGGACCAGGATCGGGGTGCCGTGCTCGTCGGAGCCGCTGACCATGAGCACCTCGTGACCGGCCATCCGCATGTAGCGGCTGAAGACGTCGGAGGGCACGGCGAACCCGGCCACGTGGCCGAGGTGCCGTGGGCCGTTGGCATACGGCCAGGCGACAGCAGAGAGGACCTTTGACACACCTGAATCCTAGGGGTGGGTGCCAAGCAGGTTTCCGGCGCTCCGGTGTGCCGGGTGCCCGGCGTGCTTTCGGTCGCGGTGGCGGCCCCTTTCGGTGGCGGTGGCGGCCGCGGCCGGGTCAGCTCGCGGACTCGGCAGCGGCGAGCTCGGACTTCCAGTCGCGGAAGCCCTCCTCGGTCCGACCCTGGCGCCAGTAGCCGGAGATCGACACCTGGTCGCGGGACAGTCCGCGGTCCTTGAAGAAGTACGGGCGCAGGCCGTGCATCACCGACTGCCCTTCGCCGTGCACGAAGACGTGCACGCGACCCGGCAGCCAGTCGACCGACCGGACCGCCTCGACCAGGTCCCCGCCCCCGGCGCGGTGCACGAAGGCCAGCTCCGCTCCGTCGGGCACGGTCAGAGCCGGCTCGTGGTCGGCGTCGTCGACGAGGACGACCACGCGGGCGGTGCAGGCTGCTGGCAGTGCGTCGAGGGCGGCCGTGATGGCCGGGACCGCGGACTCGTCACCGGCGAGCAGGTGCCAGTCGGCGTCCGGGTCAGGGCGGTAGCCACCACCAGGACCGTTGGCCAGCAAGGTGTCCCCGGGCTTCGCGGCGGCCGCCCACGGCCCGGCCACGCCCTCGTCGCCGTGGACGACGAAGTCGATCGCGAGCGTCCCGGCGGCGACGTCCGGGAAGAGCGCCGTGTAGGTGCGCACCACCGGCAGGTGCTCGGGCGGCATCGTGCCGCGCAGCGCCCGCATGTCCAGCGGCTCGGGGTAGACGACACCCGGCTTGGGAAAGACGAGCTTCACGTAGCGGTCGGTCTGGTCGCTCTCGGCGAAGGCGGACAGGTCGTCGGTGTGGAACCACAGCCGGCGCAGCCGCGGGGTCAGCTGCTCCGTGCGGGTGACGGTGAGGTGGGTGGTCACGGCTCTCCTCAGGTTCGGGACGCTCGGGTCAACTCTGCGCCACCCCTGCGCGCGACGCCCCACCGGCCCCTCCTCGGCCGACGTGCCGACCTGGGGCCGGTCAGTCGCGCTGACCCATGCCGGCGTCGCGGGCCCGGATGATGACCTCGGCCCGGTCGGTCGCCTGGAGCTTGGAGAGGATCGCGGACACGTTGTTGCGCACCGTCTTCGGCGCGAGGAAGAGCTCCGCGGCGATCTGGCCGTTCGAGCGCCCGGCAGCGATGAGGTCGAGCACCTCCCGCTCCCGCTCGGTCAGCATCGGGAACTCGGTGGCCTGCCGTGTCTGCGACGGCGACAGCAGCTCACCGATCCGGGCCGCCAGCGACGCCCCGAAGACCACGCCTCCCGCCGCGACCGCCGTGATCGCGCGGACCACCTCGTCCTGCGCCGCCCCCTTCACGAGGTAGCCACGGGCACCCGCCCGCATCGCCGACAACAGCGTGCTGTCGTCCTCCCCCATGGTGAAGACCAGCACCCCCACGCTCGGCTGCTCGGCCAGCACCCGCCGGGTGGCCTCGATCCCGTTGACGTGCGGCATCTGGATGTCCATGACGATGACGTCAGGACGGTGCTCGGACGCGAGCGCGACCGCCTCGGCACCGTCCGCTGCGCGGGCGACGACCTCGATGTCGGGGTGCGGCTCGAGCAGGGTCGCCAGACCGTCGCGGAAGATCGGGTGGTCGTCCGCGATCAGCACCCGCACGGGTTGCGCCGTCATGCGCCCTTCATTCGTCATGCGTTCTCCCACCATCATTCGCGTCCTCCCACAGGCAACCAGGCCCGCACCGTGGTGCCACCCTCGGGCGGGCACACCACTTCATACCGGCCGCCGAGCTCCTCGGCCCGCTCGCGCAACGAGCGCAGCCCCACCCCGGCGACCACGTCGGCTGCGATGCCGCGTCCGTCGTCGCGCACCTCGACCGCCAGGTCGGCACGACCGCTCGCCAACGTCACCGTGCAGTGGGCGGCGTCCGCGTGGCGGGCGACGTTGGCCAGCGCCTCCGACACGATCCGGTATGCCGCCACCTCCACGGCCGCGGGCAGGCTCGCCAGGTCGTCGGCCTGCACCGTGACGGCGAGGCCCGCGGCGCGGGTGCGGTCGGCCTGTTGCTCCACCGCGGCGAGGAGGCCGAGGTCGTCGAGCGCCGGCGGGCGCAGGCCGTGGACGAGCCGGCGCACGTCGGCGAGCGCCTCGGTGATCTCGGCCCGCGACTGGACGACGAGCCGGTGCGCCGTCGCGGGGTCGGACTCCACCGCGTTGCCGGCCGCGTCGAGTCGCATCGCCACCCCACCCAGGACCGGGCCGAGCCCGTCGTGCAGGTCGCGGCGGATCCTGCGGCGGTCCTCCTCGCGGGCCAGCACCAGCTGCTCGCGGGACTCCTGCAGCTCGCGGGCGAGCAGGCTGCTGCGCGCGGCGATGGCGGCCTGCCGGACGACGTCGACGAGCAGGACGTGGTCGCGCCGCGAGAGCATGCCGCGGATCCCGCCGTCGGGGAGCTCGATCGACCCGATCCGCTCTCCGCGGTAGGAGATCGGGAAGGCGCGGGTCGCGGCCGGCTCGGCGCCGTGGGTGGCGGCCAGGCCCTGTCCACCGTGGCCGAGCACCTCGACCCGCACGAAGGGCACCCGGAACGCCTCGGCGACGGCCGCCGCGAGGGCCGGCAGCTGCTGCTCGAGGCCACCGGACTCCTCGAGCCGCTCGGCCAGCGCCGAGACCACCTCGTAGCGCTCACCCCTGCGGCCGAGCACGCGACGACGCACCTGGGCCGTGAGCCACGACCGCAGCGGCCCGTAGGCCGCGACGGCCAGCACGAGGACGAGCACGGTGACCTGCCGCTCCTGGAAGCGGTCGCCCAGGACGGCGGCCGCGCCGGCGACGACGGCCAGGTCGACCAGCACGAAGAGTGCCGCGATCCCGCCGTAGACCAGGGTGCCGCCGACGAGGGCGTCGATGTCACCGGTGTCGGGCCGCACCACCCCGATCACGACGGAGATGCTGGTCGCGACCAGCGCGAGGACCAGCGCCCCGAACCCCACCGGACCGTTGAGGTCGAGGAGCATCACCCCCCCGGCGAGCAGGCAGACGATGGCGGCCCAGAGCAACCACCGCAGCTGGGTGCGCTCGACCCCGGTCGACCGCGCGTGCCGGGCGAAGACGGTGGCTGCGGCCAGCGGCATCGCGAGCATGGTCAGCACCTGTCCCACGCGAATCGTCGCGACCGCCGCGGCGTTCGACCACGGGAGCGAGATCTGCGGGAGGAGGCGCACCACGTCATCCGACAGCCGGCCGTCGTAGATCGCGCTGTCCGGCGCGAGGACGAGGCTCAGGGGGAGCGCGAACGCCATGACCAGGGCGGCCACCGCCACCGTGCGCCAGCGGCCCTGCGGCAGGCGACCGGTCGGATACAGCACCAGCACGAGCGGAAGTGCCACCAACAGCAGGGACCCCGCCTCGGAGACCACCCAGTACGCGAGCCCGGTCAGCGGAAGCGTCGGCTGCGCGTGCAGGCCCAGCACGGCATACGACTCGCAGAACCCGTCGAGCGCCCAGAAGGCGCCGGTCACCGCGAGCACCACGCCCACGACATGACGGGGACGGAAGGCCAGGATCGCGGCACCGCAGCACCCGACGAGGGCGCCGATGGCGCCGCTCACCACCCCGCGCTCCGAGACGTACAAGGCGCGCTGGGCGTCGGTGGACCTCGCGTCGAGCACCAGGCAGCCGACGACGAGCGCGGCCAGGACCACCACGAGCAGGCCGGGGCCGACGAGGTGCGGCCGAGCCATCGGGCCGGTGCCGGGCCCTGCGCCCGGGCCTGCCTCGGCGCCCGAGGCTTCGGCACGCAGGGCTGGCACGGCGGTCACCCGGTCAGTGTGCCAACGGCGGTGTCCCGTCGTCAGGGGATTGCTGTCCCGACCCGACGGGACAACTCCGAGGACGCACAAGGGGACGCCGGCCCCTGCTGCCCGGGTCGCGGGGCGCCCGAGAGTTCTCGGCAACGGCACCGACCCGGCGCCGACCACACCGATCCGACACCAAGGAGCACCCCATGACCATCACCAAGACCTCAGCCCCGGCCCGGTCCGACCTTCCCGCGGCGACGCCAGGGACCACCACCGACCGTCCCTACTTCCGGCACGGCACCATGCTCACCGTCGGCGCCCTCGCCTGGTCGAGCATGATCGCGGTGTTCGGGCTCAACAACGAGAGCACCGTCTACCAGTACGCCCACAACGCCAGCGCCTTCCTCTTCCAGGTCGGCGTGCTCGCCCTGGTGCGGGTGCTGTGGCGCACCAAGGCGATCGGCGGCGGCAAGGTCGCCCGCACGGTGCTCCGGATCGAGACGGGGGCACTCGCCCTGGCGATGGCCTCCACCGCATCGGACTTCCTCGGGCTCACCGACCTCGACAACCCGGCGTCGCTGGCGCTCGACCTGTTCTGGCCGATCTCGATGCTCGGCATGTTCCTGATCGGCATCCGGATCGCGATCGCCGGTCGCTGGAAGGGTGTGTCGCGCTTCTACCCGATCGTCGCCGAGAGCTGGGCCGTCGTCACCGTCCCGGCCATGGGCATCTTCGGGGAGGGCGTGGCCCGCTGGGTCGGCGCCGCCCACCTGGTCGTCGGCTACGCCGTCCTGGGCCAGATCGTCGCCCGCAAGAGGGCCGACGGCAGCTGACCACCCCGTGCAGGTGTGCCGCGAGCGGACGTCCGCTCGCGGCACCCCTGTGCCTGCGGCTCGCGCGGAACCGGGCACGGCGACCCGGCGTCGAGTAGACATGTCCCCACAGGTGCACCGCACCCGCACAGGAGGTGGCCGATGTTCGCAGCACTGACCGGCATGGGGTTGTCCGCAGCCGCGGGCCTCAACGCCTACATCCCGTTCCTCGTCGTCGCCCTGATCGCGCGGTTCACCGACGTCATCACGCTGCCTCAGTCGTACTCGTGGATCGAGTCGTGGTGGGCGATCGGGGTCGGCGCGGTGCTGCTGCTCACCGAGGTGGTGCTCGACAAGATCCCGGCCGTCGACACGGTCAACGACCTGGTGCAGACGTTCATCCGACCGAGCATGGGCGGGCTGATCTTCGCCGCGACGTCGGCAGCCGAGGGACTGGACAACTCGACCTGGATGACGCAGAACCCGTGGGTCGGCGTCGTCCTCGGCATCATCGTCTCGGGGCTGGTGCACGGCGGGAAGACCGCAGCGCGCCCCGCGATCAACGCGGGCACCCTCGGCTTCGGAGCCCCGGTCGCGTCGACCGTGGAGGACGGCGCGTCGGTGGGGCTGAGCCTCGTGGCGGTCTTCCTCCCGCTCCTCGTGATCCTCTTCCTCGTGCTCCTGGCCTGGCTGCTCGGGTGGCTCTGGCTCAAGGTGCGTCGATGGCGCAAGCGGCGCAACGGTCGCGCCGCCCTGGCCTGACCCTGCCACGACGCACCCGACCGACGCGCCTCGCAGCGTTCACCCAGCCGCGACCGCGAGGATGTCCCCATGACCGTCGTCGCCGCCCCAGCCCCCACGCGCCGTTCGCTGGTCACCGAGACGGTGCTGGTGCTCGGGGTCAGCCTGGGGTCCTCGGGCATCTACGCGTTGCTCTCGTTGGTCAACAAGCTGACCCGCAACGTCCCGCTCAACCAGCAGACCACGGCGATGAACTCGTCGGTGACACCGGACCGGCCGTGGCTCGACCTCGCCTACCAGCTGGTCGGCATCGTCCTCGCGCTCGTGCCGGTGGCCCTCGCGCTCTACCTGCTGACCCGGGACCGCGCCGACGCGCGGCACGCGATCGGCTTCGACCTGCGCCAGCCGGGGCGTGACCTGGTGCGCGGGCTCGCGCTCGCCGCCGCGGTCGGGCTGCCGGGGCTGGGACTGTATGCGGCCGCGCGGGCCCTGGGCCTCAACACCACCATCGCGGCGGCGAACCTCACCGACACCTGGTGGACGATCCCGGTGCTCGTCCTGGCTGCGGCGCAGAACGCGGTGCTGGAGGAGGTCGTGATGATCGGCTACCTCTACACCCGGTGGCTGCGCGCCGGCTGGTCGCTGCCCGCGGTGGTGGTGGTGTCGGCCCTCATCCGTGGCTCCTACCACCTCTACCAGGGCTTCGGTGGGTTCGTCGGCAACGTCGTCATGGGCCTGCTCTTCGGCTGGGTCTACACCCGGACCAAGCGGGTCGGTCCGCTCGTCGTGGCGCACACCCTGCTCGACGTGGTGGCGTTCGTGGGCTACGCCCTGCTCAAGGACCACCTGGCCTGGCTCAGCTGAACCAGGCCAGGTAGCGCTCACTTGGGGAGGTTGATGACCTTCGACGCGGCGGGGGCCGCGATCGTGGCGACCTTGTCCCACTCGCTGAACTCGAGCGTGCCCGTGTCGTCGTCCGGCCCGACGATCTTGAAGATGGTGGCCTTGCCGTCGGCGCTGACCAGGAGCTCGCCGTTCTCCTTGCCGGACTTGTCGGTGATCGAGTAGGCCTCGGCACCGTCGTAGGTCGCCTTGCTCACCTTGGAGTCCTCGGCCTTGAGCGCGGCCTGCATCTCCTTGTCGTCGAACAGCTCCTTGAGCAGGCTCTTGATCGTCATGTCACCGAAGTCCTTGGCCTGCTCGGCCGGCATCCGCACGTACTTGCCACCCAACAGCTTCGCCGCGTCCGCCGAGATCTGCTTGGTCCAGAACTCGTCGTTGCCGAGCAGGTAGTACTTGCCGCCGACCGTGAGGATGGTCGCCTTCTGGGAGCCACCCACGCCGAGCTCGAGCGACTGGTTGGAACCGTCGGTGGTGCCGGCGAGGTCGATCGTCATCGACGTGCCGTCGTTCTCGACCGAGCCGGTGATGTGGGCGCTCTTGGCCGCGAGAGCGGACTTCTCGGCCTGGTCGAAGAGCTCGGCCGCCGTGGGCAGCGTGGCCTCGGTGGTCGTCGACGACGACGAGCTGGAGCTGGTCGACGACGAGGTCGTCGGGTCGCCCTTGTCGCTGCCACAGCCTGCGAGCGCGGTCGCGGCGAGGAGCGGGACGGCGAGGGCCGCGAGGACCCGGTGGTTGACCTGCATGGTGGTGATCCCCTCCAAGACGGGTGACGCCCCTTCGCGTCACCGCTGAGGCACCTTAACGCGCCAAACGCCGCAATTCGACCGCAGCGTCGTACAGCTGCTTCTTCGACAGGCCGGTGGCCGCTGCGACGTCGGCGCACACGTCCTTGAGCCGCTCACCTGCGGCAACGCGCTCCTGTATGCCGGGCAGCGCCTTCTCGACGGTGGTCACCACCGGGCTCGCGCCGGCCACCACGACGGTGATCTCACCGCGCACCCCTTCGGCGGCCCAGGCGGCCAGCTCGGCCAGGCCGCCGCGGCGCACCTCCTCGTAGGTCTTCGTCAGCTCGCGGCAGACGGCGGCGCGGCGATCCGGCCCGAACGCGTCGGCCATCGCGGCCAGGGTCGCGTCGATCCGGTGTGGCGCCTCGAAGAAGACCATCGTGCGGCGCTCCCCCGCCAGCGCCTCGAGGCCGCGCGCCCGCTCGCCCGGCTTGCGCGGCAGGAAGCCCTCGAAGCAGAACCGGTCGACCGGCAGGCCCGAGACGGCCAGCGCCATCAGGACCGCGCTCGGCCCCGGCACGCAGGTGACCCGGACGCCGGCGGCGACCGCCGCGTCGACCAGGCGGTACCCGGGGTCCGACACGGACGGCATACCGGCATCGGTCACGACGACCACCCGCGCGCCGCCACGCAGGCGCTCGACGAGCTCTGCGGTCCGCGACGCCTCGTTGTGCTCGTGGTAGCTGAGCACCGCCCCGGTGGGCGTGACGCCGAGGTCGGCGCACAGCCGCCGCAGCCGCCGGGTGTCCTCGGCCGCCACCACGTCGGCGGTCTCCAGCTCGGCACCGAGGCGGGGTGCCGCGTCGCGCGGGTCGCCGATCGGGGTGGCGGCGAGGACGAGGACACCGGCGTCGGAGGTCACCCGACCATCCTGTCAGGGGCAGCACCGGTGCTGTGCATACGATGGCGCGCATGACCCGGATCGAGCAGCTGCGCTTCCGGCTGCTCGGGTTCCGGCCCACCGACGCCCTCTGGGGGTGGCTCGGCCCGCTCTTCTTCGCCGTCGTGGGCGGGGTCATGCGGTTCTGGTCGCTGGGGCGGCCGCACCAGCTGGTGTTCGACGAGACGTACTACGTCAAGCAGGGTGTCTCGATGCTCGAGTACGGCGTCGAGATGCGGGTGCCCGGCACCATCAAGAAGCCCGACGAGCTGTTCACCCAGGGCACGCCCGACGTCTTCGGCACCGAGGGCGACCTCGTCGTGCACCCGCCCGTCGGCAAGTGGGTCATCGCCGCCGGGGAGCACCTGTTCGGACAGACGTCGTCGTTCGGGTGGCGGTTCTCGGTGTGCGTCCTCGGCACGCTGTCGATCCTGATGATCGGCCGCGCCGCCCGCCGCATGTTCGGGTCCTCGTTGCTGGGCACGATCGCTGCCTTCCTCGTCGCCTTTGAGGGCCACCACTTCGTCCAGTCGCGCACCGGCCTGCTCGACCTGATCGTGATGTTCTGGGCGCTCCTGGCGTTCTGCGCGCTGCTCATCGACCGCGACCGCTCGCGGGCGCTGCTGGCCGAGCGCGCCGCCGGACTGTCCGACCACGAGCTCGCCACGCGGCTCGGGCCGTGGCTCGGGGCCAGGCCGTGGCGGTGGGTCGCCGGCATCAGCCTGGGCCTGTGCGCCGGCACCAAGTGGTCGGGGCTGTTCTTCCTCGTGGCGTTCGGGCTGATGACGGTGTGGTGGGACATGGGCGCCCGCCGTGCCGTCGGGGTGCGGCACTGGTTCACCTCGGCGATCGTCACCGACGGCCTGTGGGCCGCCCTGGTGATGTGCTCGACGGCCTTCGCGACCTACCTCGCGTCGTGGGTGGGGTGGTTCCGGTCCACCCTGGGCTACGACCGCACGTGGGGGGCGGTCCACCCGTCCCGCGACACGCCCTGGGTGCCGGACGCGCTGCGCTCGTTGTGGCACTACCACCAGGAGATCTACACCTTCCACGTCAACCTGCACGACAACCACCCGTACCGCACCAACCCCTGGTCGTGGATCATCCAGGGCCGGCCGACCTCCTTCTTCTACGAGGGCCCCAAGCGCGGCGACGGCGGGTGCGCCGTCGCGCAGTGCTCCAAGGCGATCACCTCGATCGGCACGGTCTCGGTCTGGTGGCTCGGGGCGGCCGCGGTGTTCGTGCTGCTCTACCACTGGCTGTTCAAGCGCGACTGGCGGGCCGGCGGCATCCTGGCCGGTCTGGTCGGTGGCTACCTGCCGTGGTTCTGGCTCGAGGAGCGCACCATCTACTCCTTCTACACGGTGGCCTTCGAGCCCTGGGTGATCTTCGCCGTGGTGTTCGTCCTCGGCCTGGCCCTGGGCAAGGGCACCGACTCGTGGCGCCGTCGCGAGCTCGGCCTTCTCGTGGTGGGGTCCTACTGCCTGCTGACGCTGGCGATCTTCGCCTTCTTCTGGCCGATCTACACCGCTCAGGTGATCCCCCAGAGCCAGTGGTCGCTGCGGATGTGGTTCCCCAGCTGGGTGTGACGCCTCCTCCGGAGCAGTGAGGGCCGGGATCAGCCGTTTGGTCAGGAACAGCCACTTTTCCTTACTGTTTCTTTACCCTCTCTTGACCTCCCCTTGTCAGGACAAATGCCCGCAATCGGGACGAATCGACGAGGTCGCGATCCTGTCCCTTGGGCCCTTTTGACCGCGTTCAGGGTCCAACGCGCCAATTTACGTTTCGTATACCGTCTCTTTACTATCTCTTGACCATTACCACGGCCCCACCCAAACTCCTCGAAGAACGCTCAGGTGGACCGCGATGGACTCGCACCCCACCCCCGGGCGTCACCACATCGGGGCAGTTGAGGGGCAGGGGCTCTTTCATGAACAGCAAGCGTGTTTCCATCGCGGTCGCCGTCACCGCGATCGGTCTGGCCGTGGCGCCGGGCGTCGCGTTCGCCGCGGACGGCCAGGTGCCGTGCGGCACCGCCGCAGTGCCGGCCGTCTACTCCACCGTGGTCGTGCCGGGCACCCCGGCCGTGACCCACGAGGAGTCCGAGTGGAGCTTGGTCTCCCAGGTCGTCGAGAAGAAGTGGCACCGGTGGGTCGTGGACACCCCGGCCCAGCCCGAGGTCATGGGGACCATCCACCACGACGCCGTCTACGAGACGGTGGTCGTCACGCCGGCCAAGGCCGCCTACGACGAGCCGGTCCTGGTCTCGGACGCCTACGACGAGCCGGTGACCGTCCCGGCGCACGACGCGCAGGAGGTCGACGTCCCCGAGCACCAGGTGCAGGAGGTCGACGTCCCCGAGCACCAGGTGCAGGAGGTCGACGTCCCCGAGCACCAGGTGCAGGAGGTCGACGTCCCGGAGCACCAGGTGCAGGAGGTCGACGTCCCCGAGCACCAGGTGCAGGAGCTGGTGACCGCCGCCTACGACGACCCGCCGGTGATGACCTCGCCTGCCGTGTACGTGATCGAGTACAAGTTCATCAGCAAGAACGGCGCCGTCCGTTGGGAGTCCGACCCGAACTGGAACGCCAACGGCAACAGCAGCTCCGGCGGCTGGGTCGGCACGGGCGAGACCCGACAGGGGGCGCTCATCTCCCCGGCCGTCTACGCCCCGGCCGTGCACCACGACGCCGTCTACAAGACCGTCACCGTCCCGGCGACCTACAAGACCGTCACCGTCCCGGCGACCTACAAGACCGTCACCGTCCCGGCCACCTACAAGTGGGTCACCGTCCCGGCCACGTACAAGTGGGTCACCGTCCCGGCGACCTACAAGACCGTGCACTACGACGCCGTCACCACGATCGTCCACCACGACGCCGTCTGGGACACGATCCACCACGACGCCGTCCCGGAGGTCACGAAGCAGGAGCTGGTCACGGAGGCCTACGACGAGGACGTCGTGGTCACCCCGGCCACGCCCGAAGTGGGGCACTGGGACGAGGCCTGGGGCGTCGACTCCCCCGGCGACGACTGGTCCGACACCGGTGAGACCCGCACGGTCGACGGTGACACCCAGCTCGTCTGGGCAGCCGAGTCGCCTGGCCAGTACTGGACCGCCACCGGCCAGACCCGGACGGTGGAGGACACCCCGGCGGTGCCGGACTCGACCACGCAGGTGCTCGTCACCGAGGCCATCCCGGCAGGTCCCGCCTGCCCGACGCCCGGGGAGCCCACGACCGGCAACGGTGAAGAGGTCGTCCCCGAGCCCGCCGACCCGGCGTCGGCGGTCCCCGGTGCCGCAGGTCTCGGCAAGCCCGCTGCGGCAGCCAACCCGACCACCGAGCTCGCCTTCACCGGCTCGGACCCGCGTCTCGCGCTGCTCGGCCTGGGCTTCGTGCTCACCGGGCTCGGCGTCTCGGCCGGCTACCGCAAGGTGGCTCGCCAGCGCTGACGTACGACGTGATCGGCGGAGGGGTTCGCGGCCCAGGGGGTGGGCCGCGGACCCCTTTCACGCAGGCCCGTGACGCTCGGGGTGGGGACTCAGGTCGCGGCGAGCAGGCGCAGCAGCCGGGCGGTCTCGGCCTGCACGGCGGCGCGACCGGCGCCGAGGTACTTGCGCGTGTCGACCACCGTGGGGTCATCCGCGAGGAAGTCGCGGACTGCGCCGGTGAACGCCGCGTTGAGGTGCGTCGCGATGTTCACCTTGGTCATGCCGTTGCGAACGGCGGCGACCAGCGAGTCGTCGTCGACGCCGGAGGAGCCGTGCAGCACCAACGGCACCGGTGACACGGCGCGGATGCGCGCGATGAGGTCGAGGTCGAGGGTGGCCGTCCGGCTCGTCATGGCGTGCGACGACCCGACCGCCACCGCTAGCGCGTCGACCCCGGTCTCGTGGGCGAAGGCCGCCGCGTCGGTCGGGTCGGTGCGCACCCCGGGGGCGTGCACCCCGTCCTTGCCCCCGATCTCGCCGAGCTCGGCCTCGACGGAGACGCCGAACTCGTGACAGCGCTCCACCACCGCTCGAGTGGTCTCGCGGTTGGTCGCGTCGTCGAGCTTCGACCCGTCGAACATGACGGAGGTGAAGCCGAGTGCGACGGCCTCGTCGACCAGGCTCTCGCTCTCGGCGTGGTCGAGGTGCAGCACGCACCGCGCCGACGAGCGGTTGGCGACGGCCATGGTCGCGAGCGCGACCGGCGCAAGGGCGCCGTGGTAGCGCACGGCGTTCTCGCTGATCTGCAGCACCACCGGGAGACCGGTCTCCTCGGCGGCCGCGACCAGCGCCTCGGCGTGCTCGAGCTGGATCACGTTGAAGGCACCGACTCCGCGCCCTTCACCCGCGGCGTCGGCGAGCACGTCGGCCAGGTTCACCAGGGTCATCTCTCGTCCTCCACCAGGGTCTGCAGCTCGAGTCGGTGGACGTCGGACGGGTCCACCTCGCCGGCGACGGGCTGCAGGACAGCCGCCGCGGACCACGCCACAGCATCGCGGACCGCGTCCTCGCGTGGGCGGCCTTCGGCGAGACCCGCGGCGAGCGCGGCGACCACGGCGTCACCGGCACCGGTCGGGTTCCCGTCCAGCGACACGTGCAGGCGGGCGCGCACGGCGCTTCCGTCGGCGGCATACCAGGTCAGCCCGTCGGGGCCGGCGGAGACGACCACGTCGCGGGCACCCAGGTCGCGAAGTGCTTGCACCGCAAGCGGAATGTCCTCGACACCGGTGGTCTCGGTGAGCTCCACGCGGTTGGGCTTGACGAGGTCCGGGCGCTCGGCGAGTCCCAGTCGCAAGGCGTCCCCGTCCGCGTCGAGGACCACGACGGCGCCCTCGTCGTGGCAGCGCCGGACGAGGGCGGCATACCCGTCCTGCGGACAGCCGGGGGGCAGGCTGCCGGACAGCACGACGACCCTGGCGCCGGACCCGGTGACGAGCGCGGCGACGTGGTCGAGCAGCCGCTGCCACGCCCCCGGCGACTGGTGTGGCCCCGGCTCGTTGAACACGGTGGCATCACCGTCGGAGGTGGAGACGACGGTGAGGGTGCGCCGCGACTCGCCATCGGCCGCCGCGAAGTCGTGCCGCAGACCGCGCGCGTCGAGATCGGCCCGGATCCGGGCGCCCGAGGCGCCACCGGCCAGACCCGTGACGAGGACGTCGCGGCCCATGGTCGCCAGGACGGCGGCGACGTTGACCCCCTTGCCGCCCGCACGTTCGGTGACGGTCCCGACCCGGTGGCTGGTATGCCGCGTGAGCGCGTCGACCTCGTAGGTCACGTCGAGCGCGGCATTGGGGGTGACGGTGATGATCACGCCGGGGCCTCGGCACCGGAGGGTGGACGACGGGTCACGACACGCAGCCTAGGGGCGCGGCGTCGCCGACCGCTGGCGGGTCCGTGGACGGGACGCGGTGCTGGCCCGCCCTTCCTGCACCGCACGAGTCAGCGCTGGGCGGGGGCCACCTTGCGCACCATCACGCAGTTGCCCAGACCCTTGGGCCGGTCGTAGGTGAAGCCCTCGCGCTCGTACATCGTGCGGGTGCCGTTGTAGAGGAACGACGAGTTCTTCTTGCGCACCCCACCGGTGTCGTGCGGATAGCCCTCGACCACTCCACCGCCGGCCTGCGCGATCAGGTCGACCGCCCCACGCAGGGCGACGGAGGCGAGGCCCTGACCGCGGTGCACCCTCTCGACCTGGATGCAGGTGATCCGGTAGTCGGGCAGCTGCTCGGCGGTGGCGAGGTACTCCTTGCGGTGGTGGATGCGGGGCAGCTCGTCCGGAGTGCCGTACTCCGCCCAGGCGATGGCCAGGTCGCCGTCGTAGACCAGGGCCGCGTGCGCGATCCCCTCGTCGACGCGACGCTGCTTGAACGACTTGTTGTCCTCGGTGGTGGTGTCGGGGTCGCGGTCCTCGGGGTGGAACCAGGTGCACCAGCAGTTCGCGAACATCCCCTTGTTGCGCTCGACCAGCGCCGCGAAGTCCCCGAACGTCTCGGGCGTCAGCGCGTTGATCGTGTAGTCGGACATGTCGGCAACGTACCCGGCATACCGGACGGTCCGCGTCCCCCACCGCGGCTGGCCTGGGACTGGTGGAGACTGGGCGCATGTCCTGGTGGCCCGACACGGTGATCGGCGTCGTCGGCGGCGTCGTGGTGCTCTGGGTCGCCCTGGTGGTCGCCCTCTGGCTGAGCAGGCCTGACGAGCTGAGGCTGCGCGAGGCGATCCGCCTGCTCCCCGACGTGGTGCGACTGTTGAGGCGGATCGCGGCGGACGACTCCCTTCCCCGGGGAGTGCGGGTGCGGCTGTGGCTCCTGCTGGCGTATCTCGCCCTCCCCCTCGACCTCGTGCCGGACTTCATCCCGGTGATCGGGTGGGCCGACGACGCGGTCGTGGTGGCGCTCGCCCTGCGTTCGGTGACCCGGCGAGCCGGGCCCGACGCGATCGACCGGCACTGGCCGGGTACCCCCGAAGGACTGGCCGCGGTCCGGAGGCTGGCTCGCGTCTGAAGTGGCACGTGGCGGTGTCGGGCTCCACCTACGATGGGGTGGTGCCTGGGCCTGAGAACTCCGACGCGAGCCGCGCGGGCCGACTCCATCGACAACGCCGATCACGTCGGCTCCGCGGCTCCCTGCTCGCGGGTCTCCTCACGGTGGCCACTGCGGTGACGTATGCGCTGCACCCGGAGGCCTTCACCCGCCGGGTCGACGCGGCCGTGTCCTTCGTCGCGCCACGCACCCCAGCCGCACAGGTGACCGACAGCGCGGACCGAGCCCGGTCGGCCCTCCCGAGCCCGACGGGCGGCCCCTCCACCTCTCCCACTGCCCCTGCGCCCGACGCCTCGACCACCGGGGCCCCGGCCAACGGGGCCTCGGCCAACGCGAGCCTCCCGCTCGGCGCCGCCATGCTCGCCAAGGTCCCCGCGACGAGCCGGCAGGTCCTGGTCGTCGAGGGCGCGGGCCCGTCCAGCAGCAAGGCGACGGTCCGCTACTACGAACGACGCGACGGGTGGGTCCAGGTGGCCTCGTGGAAGGGCCACGTCGGCAAGTCGGGTTGGGCCAGCAAGCACCGAGAGGGCGACCTGAAGACCCCGGTGGGCGTGTTCGGACTCACCGACGCGGGCGGTCGACTGGCCGACCCGGGAACGAAGCTGTCGTACGACCGGTCGTCCGCGTTCAGGGCTCCGGACGCCGGCCCCGCCTTCGGCGACTCGGCAGCGGACTCCTTCGACTACGTCATCGCGATCAACTACAACCGCGTCAAGGGGCGTTCACCCCTCGACTGGGAGCGCCCGGCTGGCGTCGCCCGCGGCGGCGGCATCTGGCTGCACGTCGACCACGACGGCCCTACGCACGGCTGCGTGACCATCCCCAAGTCCGCGCTCCGCTACCTGCTCGGCCGGCTCCAGCCCAGCCAGAAGCCGGTCGTCGTCATGGGTCCGGCGCAGTCGCTCTAGCCCCGCAGCGCGGTCTTGGCGGTACTGGGGCACGCGCGAGGGGGCGGCGTCGGAATGCCAAAGCAGAAACCCCGCCCGACCGAGCACGTTGGTGCAGGTCAGACGGGGTCCCGATGGGGTGGAGCTGAGGGGATTCGAACCCCTGGCCTTCTCATTGCGAACGAGACGCGCTACCAACTGCGCCACAGCCCCATGATGCGGACGAAACAATAACACCAGCACCGGGCCCGACGGAAAACGGCTCCGACGGGCCGAGGGGGCTCACGTCAGGTTCGCCCGCATCACGGTGTGGCCGGTGTTGACCTGCCGGATCTCGACCGAGGCGATCTGCGCCACGGGCAGTGCCGACACCCCGACCGGGTGCATGATCCGGTCCGGTCGCGCCGTCCAGTCGCGCAGCTCGGTCGCCTTGCCGGACCGGTCCACCACCCAGATCGCGTAGTCGATCCGATAGTCGCCGCCCGACCCGTCGCCGCCACCGGTGGGCCGGCTCGTGGGCGAGCCGGTACTGGTCGCACCACCCGTCTGCCGGGCGTACTGGCACTCCACGCGCAGCTCGGTGCCGTTCGCGATCGGCACGACGTCGACCACAGCCGTCATCAGCGAGGGCTCGACCGCGGTGAACGCCAACCGCCCCGGCGCGGCGACTGGTCGGGTGCCGGCGCCACCCGCGGTGGAGGTGATGCCCGGGTCAGGTGACCCGTCGCGCCCGGCCGACGACGCGGCATACCCACCGACGCCTCCGATGAGGAGAGCGGCAGCCGCAGCGGCGACCGGCACCAGCCAGCGGCGGCGGCGGCGGTCAGCCACGGCATCGTGCGAGGTGGGTAGCACCGGCATCAGCGACGCCGGCGGGTGGAGGTCGGACCCACCATCGAGGTCCATCGCGAGCACCTCGCCCGGAGGCAGCTGGGCGAGCAGACCCGGCATCCCGGCCAGCTCGGTGACCGCCGCGCGGCACGCGTCGCACTCCGCGAGGTGGTGTTCGTACTCCCGGCGCTGGTCGGCGGGCAGCGCGCCGAGGACGTAGGCGGCATCCCAGTCGGCGTACTCGTCGATCGTGCTCATGGGCTCGTCACCCCCTTCTCCTGAAGCACCAGTCGCAGGCTCCGCAACCCGTAGTGGAGCCGTGACTTCACGGTGCCCTCCGGCACCCTCAGCTCGGCGGCGATCTCGGCCACCGTCCTCCCTTCGTAGTACGCGGCGGCGATCACCTGGCGGTGTTCTCGCGACACGGACCCCAGCGCATCCGCGATCAGCCACCGGTCGAGCACCTCGCCGGACCGGTCCGCCACCCCCGCCTCGACGAAGTCGATCCCGGCCACCTCGTGCCGGTTGGCCGCGCTGCGCCACCGGTCGACGACGAGGTTGCGCACCACGGTGAACAGCCAGGCGCGGGCCTGCGGCTCGGTGCGGGTGCCGAGGGCCGGGTCACGCCAGGCGCGCAGCAGCGACTCCTGCACGACGTCCTCGGCGACCTGCGGGTCACGGGTCAGCCGCAGCGCGAACCGCCACAGCTCCGCAGCGTGGCGGTCGTGCAGCCCCTGCAGGGCAGCCTCCCGCTGGCTCGTCGTCACCCACCGCTCCTTCGACCTCGCGCACCGACCTCGGCCGCCGACGCGACCGATCCTCCCCGCTCGGGGAAGGCCCAGTAAAGACGAGGCACGGCGCCGGCGGGTTCACCGAGCGCGCCGCCCTAGGTGAACCACAGCGGGCTCGGCTACGTTCACCCGGCATGGAGATCAACGGACTGCCCGCACACGCCCTGCTCGTGCACCTCGTCGTCGTGCTGCTGCCGCTGACCGCCGTGGCCGCCATCGTGGTCAGCGCGTGGCCGGCCGCCCAGCGCAAGCTCACCTTCCTCGTGCCGGTCGGGGCGGTGATCGGTGCGATCGCCGTGCCCATCACCACGAGCGCCGGCGAGGACCTGGCCAAGAAGCTCGGCAACCCGCCGTTCCTCGAGAAGCACGAGAACTTCGGCGACATGGTGCTCCCCTGGGCGGCCGCGCTGGCCGTCACGACGATCGCCCAGTGGCTCTACCTGCGTCGTGACGCGGTCTCGACCGTGCCGAGGATCGTGCTCGCCGTGCTCGTGGTGGCCGCCGCCGTCGGCACCGCCACCATCGTCGCGCTCACCGGCGACTCGGGCGCGCAGGCCGTGTGGGGCAACAGCTAGGAGCCGGTCGGCAGGGTCAGGATGTCGGCGCCGTCGTCCGTGATCGCGATGGTGTGCTCGCTGTGCGCGGTGCGGCACCCGGTCGCGCTGCGCAGCGTCCAGCCGTCGTCGTCGGTGACCAGCTGGTCGGTGTCGGCCATCACCCACGGCTCGAGGCAGAGCAGCAACCCCGGCTGCAGCTGGTAGCCCCGCCCCGGCCGACCGGTGTTGGAGACGTGCGGGTCCTGGTGCATGGTCGACCCGATGCCGTGACCGCCGAACTGGGTGTTGACCTGGTAGCCGTCGGCCCTGAGTGACTCGCCGATCGCGTGCGAGAGGTCACCGATCCGGGCACCCGGCCCGGCCGCGGCGATCCCCGCGGCCAGTGCCCGCTGCGTCGACTCGACCAGCGCGACGCTCTCGGCCGGGCGCGACTCCCCCACGACGAAGCTGATCGCCGAGTCGGCCGCGATCCCGCCCAGCAGCACGGCCAGGTCGAGGGTGAGCAGGTCACCGTCGGCGAGCGCGTAGTCGCGCGGCAGCCCGTGCAGCACCGCGTCGTTGACCGAGGTGCAGATGTAGTGGCCGAACGGGCCGCGCCCGAACGACGGCTCGTAGTCGACGTAGCACGACTCGGCCCCCGCCCCGAGGATCATCGCCCTGGCCCACTGGTCGATCTCCAGCAGGTTGGTGCCGACCTCGGCCCGCCCTGCGAGCGTGTGCAGGATGTCGGCGACCAGGGTGCCGGTGGCCCGGGCGCGGGTCACCTCGGCCGGACTGAGGATCTCGATCATGCAGCCAGCGTCTCAGGCGCCGGCGACGCGCCGCTCAGGGGTCTGGTCGTATGCCGTGTGCTCGCCGTCGGCGTACTCCGTGTCGGCGTCGCCGACCAGGTCAGCCGCGGTCGGGGCGGGACGGGTGACCCGCGCCTTCATCGTGTAGGTCGGGCGCGGCACCGGCACCGGGTCCCAGGTCAGCGGGATGTCGTCCTCGTCCACCAGCGGGCGGGCCGGCACGAGTGATTGGCTGGGCTCGACGGTCGTCGACGCGACCGCCGCGGGCTCGGGCGTGGCGGGCTGGCGCCGGCCGGTCTCGATCGCCTGCACGTCGTAGAGCTCGTCGCGCTGCTTCGCGGGAGCGGCCTCGGGCGTCGGAGCCAAGATCTTCTCGTCGTTCGAGGTGGACGCGCCCGGGTGCCCCGACGTGTTGACCTCGACCCGACCGGCAGCAGGAGCAACGGGGGCCGCAGGACGAGGCGCAGGGCGCACGGACCGCCGGGCAGCGAGCCGGGCCCGGCGCTCGGCCTGCACCGTGGCACGCGACCAGGTGAGCGCGCCGCCCACGGCCACGACCGGCACGGCGATCGCGGCGAGCGGCACGAGGGCCATCGCCACCAGGGGGGCGACGACGAGCACCGTGGCGAGCGCGCCGAGCATGATGACGGCCCGGGTGCGCCGGGCCGTCGAGGGCGTGCGCCGTGGTGCGGACGGCGTGGGTGTCTCGGTGACCGCGGCGGCTGGCGACTTCGAGGCGGCCGGCGGCTCCGGGGCGGACGGCGTGTTGACGGCCCGCTTCACCAGCACCTGGGGGCGGGCCACACGGGCCGGCGTCACGGCATACGAACGCGGCTGGGGCGTGGACAGGTCGGAGGCGGGCAGCGGGCTGCGCCGCTCGAGGACGCGCATCGACTCGGAGAACTGGTCGACGGAGCGCGCGGTCGCGAGGTGCTCGCGGCGCCGGACCCAGTACTGCACGAAATAGGCAGCCCAGACCGCGATGATGACGAGGAAGACGAGACTGCTGGGCTGCACGGATACGACGTTAGGTGTCCGTGGAGGATGCGCCGGGGACGTGGGGCGGTGTGTCGCCAATGTGACTGGTGTGATTGGTGTGGATTCGTTCGAGCAGGGATTCCCCCCGGAGGTCCTCGACGGTCAGCGCGAAGGTCCGGTGGTCGCGCCACGCCCCGTCGATGTGCAGGTATGCCGTCCGCACACCTTCGTCGCGAAAGCCCAGCTTGTGGACCACGGCCAGGCTGTTGGCGTTCTCGGGGCGGATGTTGACCTCGATGCGGTGCAGCCCCATCGCACCGAAGGCGTGGTCGCCCGCGAGCGCCAGGGCGGTGGGGGCGATGCCCCGCCCGGCGACCGCCTCGTCGACCCAGTAGCCCGCCGCCACCGACAGCAGCGAGCCGTAGGAGATGCCGAAGAGCACGAGCTGGCCGACCACCCGGCCCTCGAGCCGGATCGTGAAGGGGAGCATCCGGCCGGCGCGCGCCTCCGTGCGGTAGTGCCGGACCAGGGCCGGGAACGACACGTAGGTCGGCTCGGCCTCGGGTGACGTGGCGTCCCAGGGACCCAGCCAGTTCCGGTTGCGGCTGCGCACCTCGACCCACTCACCCCGGTCGCGGCGGCGCAGCGGGTCGAGCCGCAGCTGCTCCCCACCCGGGGTCTCACCCCGGAGCACGACCGGCCAGGTGCTCATCAGTGGTCGCCGCCGCGAATCTGCGAGAGCGCGTGCGGCAGGATCGCCTCGAGCACCCCCAACCCGTCGCGGACGCCGCCGGTCGACCCGGGCAGGTTGACCACCAGCGTGCTCCCGGCGACCCCGACCAGGCCGCGGGAGAGGGCCGCCGTGGGCACCCCCGCCGCGAGCCCGGCACCGCGGATCGCCTCGGCCAGCCCGGGCACCTCCCGGTCGAGCACCGCGCGGGTGGCTTCCGGGGTGCCGTCGGTGGGCGAGAGACCGGTGCCACCGGTGGTGATGACGACCTCGGGCTCGGCAGCCAACGCGGCCTGCAGCGCCTCCGTCACGTCGGGACCGTCGGGCACCACGAGGGGGTCGCCGACCTCGAAACCCCACTGCCGCAGCGTCTCGACGATGAGCGGGCCGCCCCGGTCGGGGTAGACCCCGCCGGCCGCGCGGGTCGAGCAGGTGATCACGATGGCGCGACCGGCCGATCCCGCACTCCCGCCACCGCCGACGCCACCACCTGTCTCGACGCCCATGCCGGCGTCGGCGACCGGCTCGCTCACGGCTCCTCCACCCAGTCGCCCGAGCGGCCGCCGGACTTCGCGGTGACCCGCACGTCGGTGATCCGCGCGTGCTTGTCGACGGCCTTGACCATGTCGATGAGGGCGAGGGCTGCGACCGAGACGGCGGTGAGGGCCTCCATCTCGATCCCGGTGCGGTCCGCGGTGCGGACCGTCGCGAGGACGTCGACCCCGTCGTCGGCGACGGACAGGTCGACCTCGACGGCGTGCACGGCGACCGGGTGGGCCAGCGGGATCAGCTCGGGCGTGCGCTTGACGGCCTGGATGCCGGCGATGCGGGCCACCGCGAGCGCGTCGCCCTTGGGGACGGTGCCGTCGCGCAGCGCCGCGACCGCAGCCGTCGAGAGCAGGACGCGACCGGCAGCCGAGGCCTGCCGGGCGGTGACCGCCTTGGCCGACACGTCGACCATGTGGGCGGTGCCGTCCGGGCGCACGTGGGTCAGGCCGGACGGCTGCCCGGCAGGGCCGCGGTGCTCCGGTTGTCCGGTCGTCACTGGCCCTCCCTCCCGAGCAGCGGCAGGCACATCAGCTCGTCACCGGCCGCGACCTCGGCGACGTCGGCGGGGACGACCGCGAGGGCGTCGGCGGCGGCCAGCGCGCCGAGCATGTGCGACCCCTGCCCACCGGCCAGCCGGGCCCGGTCGTCGTCGAGGACCACTCGCACGAACTCCATCTTGCCGGGCACCGACGTGAACGGCTCGGCCGCGACGGCGGGGACGTAGCCCGGCGGGTACGAAGGCTCGGGGCGACCGGCCATCGCGCGCAGCGCCGGGGCGACGAAGACGTGGAACGACACCAGCGCGCTGACCGGGTTGCCGGGGAGCGTGAACACCGGCACCTGCTCCTCGCCGAGCACCCCGAAGCCCTGCGGCATGCCCGGCCGCATCGCCACCTTGTCGAACTGCACCGTCCCGACCCGGGACAGCACCTCCTTCACGGTGTCGAACGCGCCCATCGAGACCCCGCCGGTCGTGATGATCACGTCGGCCCGGACGAGCTGGCCCTCGAGGGTGTCCATCAGGGTGCGCGCGTCATCGGGCACCCCACCGACGCGGAACGGGGTCGCCCCGACCGCGGTGACGGCAGCAGTCAGCATCACCGAGTTGGAGTCGACGATCTGGCCGAAGCCCGGCGTGCGACCCACCTCGACCAGCTCGTCGCCGGTCGAGACGACGACCACCCGCGGGCGCGGGACGACCCGCACGCGGGCGATGCCGGCCGCTGCGAGGAGCGCGATCTGACCCGGCCCCAGCAGGGTGCCGCGACGCAGCACGACGTTGCCGGCCTCGACGTCCTCGCCGGCCTCGCGCACGTGGGCGCCGGCCAGCCGCCGCTCCCGGATCGCCACCCGGACGACTCCGCCGTCGGTCGCCTCGACCGGCACCACGGCGTCGGCGCCGTGCGGCATCGGGGCCCCGGTCATGATCCGCATGGTCTGACCCTGCGCGAGCGACAGCGCCTGGGTGTTGCCGGCCGCGATGTCGTTGACCACGGGCAGGACGACCGGGTCCTCGGCGGTGGCCGTCGCGATGTCGGCGGCGTGCACGGCATACCCGTCCATCGCCGAGTTGGTGAAGCCGGGCAGCGAGCCGCGCGCCTCGACATCGGCGGCGAGGATGCACCCCTGGGCGTCGAGCACACCGAGCTCGAAGGGGCGGATCACCTTGACGGTGTTGAGGATCCGATCGAGATGCTGCTCGACGCTGATCACGGTGCGACCGTCTCGCGCGCGTCGAGGGTGCTGCCGTCGGGGATGCGGCGGGCTTCCTCTGCCTCGACGACCACGTCGCCCACGCAGCGCACCCCGGCGCCGAAGGTGACGTCGCCCCGGACGGCCAGCGAGGTGCACTCGACGAGTGACGGCGCGTCCTCGGGGAATCGCGCGTCGAAGTCGTCGATCAGCGTGTAGTGCTCGTCGAGGTCGACGCGGGGGTCGGGGCGGTCGGTCTGCGCGACCACCTCGTGACCGTCGCCGAAGCCGTAGAGGTCTGACCGCAGCAGCAGCAGCTCGTTGGTGGTCTTCACCGGGCGGAACCTGCGGCGGGGCACGTGCACCGCCCGGGACCCGTCGAACACCTCGATCGCCGTGCCCATCGCCGACTCGACCTGGATCACCGGGGTGGAGTCCTTGCGGCTGGGGTCGACGGTCTTGCGGTTGATGATGATCGGCAGCCCCAGCACGCCGTCTCGGGCCCGGAGCTGCTCGTGCAGCTCGTCGAGGTCGACCCACAGGTTGTTGGCGTGGAACAGCGCGTGCCGGTCGGTGTCCTCGAAGTACTGCTCGTCCTCGGGTGCCACCATCGCCCGCTCGCGCAGGACGACCCGGCCGTCGCTGCGCCTGACCGCGAGGTGCCCGCCCTTGCGGTCGTTGACGGTGCGCTCGCACACCTCGGAGACATAGGTGATCGACTCCCTGGCCATCCACGCCGGGATCGCCGGGTCGCAGGTAGCTCCCAGGTTGTCGGAGTTGGACAGGAAGGCGTAGCGGAAACCCTTGTCGCGCAAGGCTTGCAGCACTCCACTGGCCGCGAGCGCGACGTAGACGTCGCCGTGCCCGGGAGGACACCACTCGAGGTCGGGGTCGTCGGGCCAGGACACCGGCGTGAGGTCGTCGGCCCGGAGCTTGGGCTCGGCGTTCTGGAGGAAGTCGAGCGGCAGACCGTCGACCGGCAGGTCGTCGTAGGCGGCGAGCACCTCGAGAGACTGGTCGCGGGTGCGGAACGAGTTCATCAGCACCAGGGGCACCTGCACGCCGTGCTGCTCGCGCAGGGCCAGCACCTGTCGGGCCACGACGTCGAGGAAGGTCAGCCCGTCGCGGACCTCGAGCACCGACTTGGGCCCCGAGAGACCCATGCTGGTGCCGAGCCCGCCGTTGAGCTTCACCACTGCGGTGTGGGCCAGCGCCTCAGCGAGCTGGTCGGCGTCGGCCTCGAGGTCCTCGAGCCGGGGCACGTCGGTGAGCGGGTCGATGTCAGCCTCGGGGATCAGGCCGGTGTTGCCACCCTCGAGCTGCGCGTACGCGTCCTCGAAGACGTGCACCGCCAGCGGGTCGACACCCCGCTGTGTCATGCGCTCGACCGCCTGCGCCAGCCCGTCCTTGCTCATGACTCGCAGCCTAGTGGGACGATCTGGACGTGCCCCCGTCCGTGCCCCCGTCCGTGCCCCCGTCCGTGCCCCCGTCTACCAAGGCCGTGGTGCGGCAGCGGCTGCGCGGCCTGCGGCGCGAGCGCGTGCCGGGCCGGGACCGCGCGCGAGATGCCACCGAGCTGGAGCTCGCCGCCCTCGAGGTCGGGTATGCCGCCGGGCTGGGTCCGGGCGACTGGGTCGCCGCCTACGAGTCCACCTCGTCGGAGCCACCCACGGAGGCGCTGGTCGCCGCGTTGGTGGCGCGCGGCATACGGGTCATGGTGCCGGTGACGCTCGAGGACTGGGATCTGGACTGGCACGAGGTCTCGCCCGATCGCTCATCGGCCGACGCCGCCGCCGACGACTCCGGCATGGAGCTGTTGGGGCCGGAGGCGATCGGGCGTGCGGCGGTGGTCTTCGTCCCGGCGCACGGCGTGGACCGGTCCGGGACGCGGATCGGCCAGGGCAGGGGGTGCTACGACCGGGCGCTCCCCCTCACCGCGGCTCGGGTCGTCGCGGTCGTGCACCCGTGGGAGGTGCTCGACGAGCGGCTGCCGAGCGAGCCGCACGACCGCCGCGTCGACGCCGTGATCGCGGCCGGTCTCGGCGTCATCGACCTGACGTAGCTCTCGTCAGAAGGTGCACGCGGACTGCGACGCGTCCGGGTGCGCCCGCCACGAGATCAGGCACCCCGGCATCCCCGCCGGATTCGGGCGATCGGCCGAATTTCGCGGAGCGCTCAGCTGGTCGAGCCTGGGTTGAGGGTGAGCTCGTCGCCGCCGGCGTCGCGGACCGCCCTCTCGGTGAACGGCCAGTCGTAGAGCTCGTTGTTCACCCAGGCGTCGGTCTGGTCGCTGTAGTGCGCGCTGTAGGTGTGGCCACTGTTGCCGGTCTGGTTCACCCACCTGGACTTGTCGAGGTTCGACAGGTCCACCACCATCCGCATCGACGGCGCCCAGTCGACGTCGAAGGCCTTGTCGGAGTCCTTCTCGTCGAGCCCGACGCTGGCGTCCCAACCGTTCGCGTCGACGATGGCGGAGCCGCCCGGCATGTTGATCGGGCCGCGGTTGAACAGCATCCGCACGGGCCCGGGGATGTCGTCGCCGCCGAGGACCTGGTGGGTCAGCGTGAGCTGGTGCAGCCGGCCCCACTGCCAGTCGGCGGGATCCTTGCCGAGCTCCTTGGTGAGCTGCAGCCGCGCGGCCACCAGCGCACGGCGCAGGATCTCGGACTGTCCCTCGGCCACACCCGGTGTGAGCTTGTCGTCCCACCACGGCGACCCCTGCTTGGTCAGCAGGACGGTCATCGCGCGCATCCACTGGTCGCCACCGTCGGCGCGCAGGTCCTTGGGCAGCTCGTCGTTGAAGGTGAGGTTGAGCAGGTTGGACCACACCGCGTTGTAGTAGGCGGCGGCCGCGCCGGCCTCGCTGTCACCCACCGGGTTGGTGTAGTCCCAGCCGCGCAACAGGTCCTGCGCCTGCTTGGTGAAGTCGTCCCTGCCGAGGTCCACCTTGAGCAGCGCCTTGACCAGGGTCGGGGCGAACTGGCTGCGCGTGTCGCCCTGGATCGTCGACATCATCGCCGGCGTGATCTTCTGCTGCTTCTCGACCAGCGTGCGGATCCGCTGGCTGCGGTAGCCGTAGTCCCACTCGGTGGTGAGGAACGGCGTCCCGCTCTCGGTCACCGCCTGGTTGGCCGCGACGATGAAGCCCTCGGGCGGGTTGTAGGTGTGCGGCATCTGCTCGAACGGCACGTAGCCCTTCCAGTCCCACGACGACACCCAGCCCGGTCGGATCCAGAAGCCCGGCGGAGCCTCCATGTAGCGGCTGCGGACCGGGATCCGGCCCGGCGCCTGGTAGCCGATGTTGCCAGCGGTGTCGGCGTAGAGGAGGTTCTGCGACGGCACCGCGAAGGCCTTGGCCGCCTCGCGGAACTGGTCGAAGTTCTGCGCCGTGTTGAGCCCGAACACCGCGTCGGCGGTCTGGCTCACCTCGATGCCGGTCCACTGGAGCGCCACCTCGTAGGCCCCGGCGCTGGGCCGGCCGTTGACGGGTGGCCGGTCGCCCGCGTCCGCGACGTTCTCGATCGCGTCGGACAGGATCGGGCCGTGGACCGTGCTGCGGACCGTGATGGTCTGCTCGCCGCCGCCGCCGATCTTGATCGTCTCGGTGCGCATCGTCAGCGGCACCTGCTTGCCGTCGCGCAGGTAGGTGTTGCCCCGCACCTGCTCGAGGAAGAAGTCGCTGACGTCGGGGCCGAGGTTGGTGAAACCCCACGCGATCGACTGGTTGTGGCCGATCACGATCCCCGGCAGCCCGGAGAAGGAGTAGCCGGCCATGTCGAACGGACAGGAGCTGCCGACCGACCGGCAGTGCAGGCCGACCTGGTACCAGATGCCCGGGATCGAGACCCCGAGGTGGGGATCGTTGGCCAGCAACGGTTTCCCGGTGCTCGTGCGGTTGCCACCCACGACCCAGGAGTTCGAGCCGATGCCGTCTCCCCGGCCCATCGTGACGGGGACCGCGTCCAGCGCGCGCTGCACCACGGCATACGCACGCTCGGCCGCCGGGCCGGTCGCGGCGGCAAGCTCACCCTTGACGCCCTTGCCCTGCTTGGTGGCGTCCTGCTCGGCCGCGCCCTGCTTGCTCCCGCTGGGCGGCGCGACCGAGGGGACCGCGGAGTTGGCGTTGGAGGTGGTCGGCGACCAGTCCTGGGGCGAGAGGATCGGCTTGTTCGCGCCGTAGTCGTAGGGCGGGAACAGCTCGTTGATCTGGTTGATGGACATCGAGCCGGCGAGCCGGGCCCGCATCAGCTCGGCGCTGTAGTCACCGCGCAGGTCCCAGGCCATCGCCTTGAGCCAGGCGAGGGAGTCGGCGGGGGTCCAGTCCTCGACGCGGTAGCCCTTGACCTGCTGGCCGAGCACGACGTACTCGAGCGACATCTTGGCGGGGTCGCCCTGCTGCTTGATGTAGGCGTTGACCCCGTCGGCGTAGGCCTGGAGGTATCGGCGGGTCTCGGGCTTGAGGGTCGGCAGCTCGGCCTCGGCGACCCGACGCCAGCCCAGCGTCCGGATCACCCGGTCGGTCTCGAGCCCTCCTTCGCCGACCAGCTCGGACAGCCGCCCGGCGGTGATGTGACGGCGCAGGTCCATCTCGAAGAAGCGGTCCTGGGCGTGCACGAAGCCCTCGGCCTTGAACAGGTCGTCGGCGCTGTCGGCGTAGATCTGCGGGATGCCGCGGTCGTCGCGCAGCACCGTGACCTTGGCCGACAGCCCCGGCACCGTGATCTCCCCCGAGGTCGTCGGGAACGGACGGCGCACCCACGTGACCGCGAGGACAGCGACGATTCCGATGACGACGACGAGGAGAGCCGCCACGGCCAGTGAGATGCGGCGGGCGAGAATGGCGCGAGACACCCTGCGAGACTATCCGCACCACACCGAGGGAAAGGACGTGACGGGCCGTGCGCGCTGCGATCCTCCCGGGTGCGCTCGGTGGCGTGTTCCCGGGCGGTGTGCCGGGCGTGATCCCGGGGGCCGAGGCGTCCGAAGGCTTCACCCTCCACGACCTCACGCCCGCCCTGTTGGTGGGCTCGCTCGTCCTGCTGGTCTCGGTCGCGGCCGTGCGCCTGTCGCTGAAGTCGGGGCTCCCGTCGCTGCTGATCTACCTCGGGATCGGGCTGGCCATCGGCGAGGCCGGCCCGTTCATCGCGATCCGGTTCGACTCCAACGAGCTCACCCAGGTGCTCGGGTACGCCGCCCTGATCCTCATCCTCGGCGAAGGTGGGCTGAGCACGAGGTGGGACGGCATCCGCCGGTCGGTCGGCCCCGCGGCGGTGCTGTCGACCGTCGGCGTCATCGTGTCGGTGGCGGTGGTTGCGCTGGCCGCGCGGTTCGTGCTGCACCACGACTGGAACACCGCCCTTCTCATCGGCGCGATCCTGTCGTCGACCGACGCCGCCGCAGTCTTCTCGGTGTTGCGACGGGTGCCGCTCCCCCGGCGGATCACCGGGATGCTCGAGGCCGAGTCCGGGTTCAACGACGCGCCCGTGGTGATCCTCGTGACCGCGCTGGCGGTGCGGTCGGCGAACCCCGCGGAGGCCGAGGGATGGATCACCCTCGCGCTCAAGGCGGTGGCCGAGCTCGGCGCCGGTGCCGCCATCGGGCTGGCGATCGGGTGGGCCGGTGGGCAGTTCATGCGGCGCACCGCGTCCGGTTCGTCTGGCCTGTTCAGCATCGGGGTGGTCGCCCTCACGGTGCTCGCGTATGCCGCCGCGGCCAGCGTGCACGCCAGTGGCTTCCTCGCCTGTTACCTCGCGGCGCTGGTGCTCGGCAACCTCAAGCTCCCGCACGGGCCGGCCGTGCTCGGCCTGTCCACCGCGCTCGGGTGGCTGGCCCAGATCGGCCTGTTCGTGCTGCTGGGGCTGCTCGCGTCGCCCAGCCGGATGGGCGCCCAGGTCCTGCCGGCCATCGTCATCGGACTCGTGCTGCTGCTCGTGGCGCGGCCCCTGTCGGTGCTGGTGTCGGCCTCCCCCTTCGGGCTCGGTTGGCGCGACCAGGCGTTCCTGTCGTGGGCCGGGCTGCGCGGTGCCGTGCCCGTCGTGCTCGCCACCGTGCCCCTCACGGTCGGTGCCCGCAACGTCGACTGGATCTTCGAGCTCGTCTTCGTCCTCGTCGTGATCTTCACCCTCGTGCAGGCGCCGACCCTGCCGTGGGTCGCTCAGCGGCTCGGGATCGTGGAGGACTACCGCAGTCTCGACCTGGCCGTGGAGGCGACCCCCCTGGAGGAGCTGCGGGCCGAGCTCATGCAGGTGACCGTGGGTCCTGCCTCCAGGCTGCACGGTGTCGAGGTGTTCGAGCTGCGCCTGCCGGAGGGCGCCAACGTGACCCTCGTCGTGCGGGGCGGCAAGGGCTTCGTCCCCGAGAACAACACCGTCATCCGGCGCGGCGACCAGCTGCTCGTCGTGTCGACCGCCGAGGTGAAGGCGTTGGCCGAGAAGCGGGTCCGCTCGGTCAGCCAGCACGGCCGGCTCGCCGGCTGGCGCGACCAGGGCACCCGTCCGGGTGGTCGGAACCCCCGCACCGCCCGGCTGCGGGACGTCGGAGCACGCCTGCGTGCGGCGGCCGGGGCCCGCCCCGAGGTCAGCGACGGGAAGAAGTAGGCCTCCGGCGGCCTTATAGTTGGCAGTCGAACCACGACAGTGCCAGCGCCGCGACCCGTGCCCTGGCCGGAACCAGCTTTGGAGGAACCGTGCCGACGTACTCCTACGCCTGCACCGAGTGCGACCACCGCTTCGACGCCGTGCAGTCGTTCAGCGACGACTCCCTGACCGTCTGCCCCGAGTGCCAGGGCCGGCTGCGCAAGGTCTTCAACGCCGTGGGCGTCGTGTTCAAGGGTGGCGGCTTCTACCGCACCGACTCGCGCAGTGGCTCGTCGTCCTCGGTGCCGGCCGCGAGCTCCGGCGACTCGTCGTCGGCCTCGTCGTCGTCGTCCTCCGACTCCTCGGGCACGTCGTCGTCCGGATCGGCCAAGGCGAGCTCGTCCTCCGGCAAGGCCGACGGCTCCGCCGCCTGAGCGCAGGCCGCGAGCCCGCGGCATACGGCATCCGCCCGCCCTGTCCACAGGGCGGGCGTCGTCGTCCGCCCGCCCACAGGACCCGCTCGCGGGAGGTGCGCGGCCCGGGCGGCTGCGTAGGCTGGCGGCATGACCTCGACCCCTCGCGCCGACCTCGGCCTCATCGGCGGCTCCGGCTTCTACGAGTTCTTCGAGGCGGCCGAGCGGGTGAGCGTGACCACCCCGTTCGGCGACCCCAGCGACGACCTCGTCATCGGCGAGGTGGGCGGGCGCCGGGTGGCCTTCATCGCCCGGCACGGCCAGGGACACCGGTTCCCCCCGCACAGGGTCAACTACCGCGCGAACCTCTGGGCGCTGCGCTCCGTCGGCGTCCGTCAGGTGCTCGCGCCGTGCGCGGTGGGTTCGCTCGAGCCCAGGCTGGGACCCGGGACGATCGTGGTCCCCGACCAGGTGGTCGACCGCACCTGGGGTCGCGCGCACACCGTGTATGACGCCGAGGGCCCAGTCGTGCACGTCGGGTTCGCAGACCCCTACTGCCCGCGCGGACGGGCGATCGCCATCGAGTCCGCGTCAGCAGCCGGCAAGCCGGTCGCCGACACGGGGACGCTCGTGGTGGTCAACGGGCCGCGGTTCTCGTCCAAGGCCGAGTCCGCGTGGCACCAGCAGGCCGGGTGGACCGTGGTCGGGATGACCGGTATGCCCGAGGCCTCGATCGCGCGCGAGCTGGCGATGTGCTTCACCACCATCGCCCTGGTGACCGACCACGACGCCGGGGTGGACGGTGGCGAGGCGGTCACCCACGAGGAGGTGCTCGCCGTGTTCGCCAAGAACGTCGACGGGCTCAAGGAGATCCTTCGCTCGGCCCTGGGCGCGATGCCGGCCGACGAGCCTGACGACACCGCCTCGTGCGCCTGCCGTCGCAGCCTCGACGGGATCAGCCTGCCGTTCGAGCTGCCGGGCTGAGGACGACGACGTGCCTGCGACCCTCCACCGAGGTCCCGCACCCGACGCGACGGCGCCGGACCGGACGGCGCGGACGGGGTGGCTGCGCGGGCCGGGCCGTCGCCGGCAGTGGCGTCGGCGCGTCGTGCGTCGCTCGCTCGCAGTGGTGTGCGCGATGGCAGCCGTCGTCGGGGTGCTCGCGGCGGCGCGGTCCGACGACGCCCGGCCGATGGTGCGGGTCGTGGTCGCAGTGCGGCCGGTGGCCGTCGGTGAGGTCGCGACCCCCGCGGCGCTGCGCGAGGTGTGGTGGCCGGCCGACATCGCCCCGCAGACGAGCGTCCACGACCTCTCCTCGGTGCTGGGACGACGACTCACGGTGCCGCTCGACCGCGGCGAGCCGTTGACGACCACGAGGGTGCGCCCCGGGTCGCTCCTGCTGGGCCAGCCCGTCGACCTGGTCGCGGTGCACGTCCGGGTGCCCGACCCCCAGATGCTGGCGATGGTCGCGGCCGGCGACCGGGTCGACCTCTGGGGCCCCGACGGCGTGGTGGCGCGCTCGGTGCAGGTGCTCAGCGTCGACCTGCCCCAGACCACCGACTTCGGTGCGGTCATCCAGGGGCAGGGATCCTCCAGCGGCTACGACCTCGACGGCGGTGGCATGGTCGTCTCCGCAGGTCACGACGTCGTGGGGCGGATCCTGGGCGTCCCGGACGACGCGGCCGGGCGGCCACAGCTCACCGTGGTGCTGACCCACGACTGGCCCGAGAGCCGCTGAGCGACATCCTCTCTTCGCGCACAACCTGTCCCGCAGTGGCTACCTTGTTACCGGCAGGTCACCAACTAGGGAAAGGTCGCGACACCCATGAAGGGTTTCAAGGACTTCGTCATGCGGGGCAATCTCGTCGAGCTTGCAGTCGCCTTCATCATCGCCGGGGCCTTCGGCACCGTCGTCAAGACATTCACCGAACTCCTCCTGGGGATCATCGGCAAGGCCGGGGGGCGCCCTGACTTCAACTCGTACAAGCCGGCCGGTCTGCCCGTCGGCATCTTCATCACGGCGCTGGTGTCATTCCTCATCCTCGCCTTCATCGTCTACTTCTTCGTCGTGAAGCCGTACGAGATGGCCAAGGCCCGTTACGCCAAGGTCGAGGAGGACGCCGCCCCCGACGAGAGCGTCGTGCTCCTCAAGGAGATCCGCGACGCGCTGCAGAGCCGCGCCTGACCGACCAGCTTCACTGCGCGAGGGCGCCGGACCCAGGCGGGGTCCGGCGCCTTCGTCGTCTGTCCAGCCGCCAGTCCCCAACCGTTCGATGCAAACGCGCCGGGGATTCCGGGCGTGTTGACCTCGAATCGCGAGAGAAGCAGGTCAGTCGGAGCCCCAGTGCGGCGGGCGCTGCTCGCGCAGCCAGCGGTCGTGGGCCGAGTCGTCCGCGCCCTCGCCCCAGCCGGCGTCGGTGTCGTCCTTGGTCTGCTGTGCCGGGAGGTCGAACAACGCCGAGTCGTCCGCATCGCCGGTCCCGGGCGCGATCACCCGCTTGCCCTTGCGCCCCCGGACGCGGCGCTGGCGGGCACCCTCGTCGGTGGTGGGCACGAAGTCGTCGGATCCGGCCGGAGCCGATCCGCCCTCGATCGGCAGCCGGTCCTCGCCGCCAGACTCAGCCCCGGGCTCGGGGGTGGTCGGCTCGGGGGTGGCGGACTCGGCGGCGGGGTCCGGCTCGGGGGTGGTGGAGTCGGGGGTGGAGGACTCGGCGGCGGGGTCCGGCTCGGGGGTGGTGGAGTCGGGGGTGGTGGAGTCGGGGGTGGTGGACTCGGCGGCGGGGTCCGGCTCGGGGGTGGTGGGCTCCGGGCCGGTCGGCTCGACCGCGACCGGGAGGGCTGCGGCACGGGCAGCGGCGGCCTGTTGCACGGCTGCGTGCACCCGGGCGACGTCGCGGGCGGGGTCGCGGAACAGGTCGGTCGACCACACCCGCACGTGCATCCAGCCGAGTCGGCCGAGCTGCTCGCCGCGCAGCCGGTCACGGTCGCGGCTGGACCGCATGGCGGCGTAGGACGGGCCGTCCGTCTCGACCGCGACCAGCACGTGTCCGCGGTGGTCGGGGTCCTCCACGGCGAGGTCGATCGGGTGCGCCGCAGACCCGTATCCCTCGTGCACGACCAAGCCGGTGTCCCGCAGCCGCCGGGCGAACTCGGCCCGCAGCGGGTCGGCCGGTGGGTCCGTCGCGGCGACCGGCACCGGTGCGTCGAGAGGGTGGGAAACCGTCCCCACCGCGGCGGGTGAGGTCGATCCGCCACCCTGTCGGGACGGCTCGGGCTGTCGTGACGCCTCGGGGTCGGTGGACGCGGCAGGGAGGGTGCCGTCCGCGGCATACGCGAGGAAGTCACGCAGCATCACCGCTCCCCGGGCCCTGAGGCGCGCCGGGTCGAGGTCGCTCGCGACCAGGGACGAGACCACGGTCATCCGGCGACGGGCACGGGTGATGGCGACGTTGAGGCGGCGTTCGCCACCTTCGAGGTTGAGCGGCCCGAACCGGTGCAGCACCCGGCCGTGCGGCGTCTTGCCGTAGCCGACCGACAGGATGATCGCGTCGCGCTCGTCGCCCTGGACGCGCTCGAGGTTCTTGACGAAGAACCGCTCGGGCCGGTCCTCGTCGAAGAAGTCGCCGACCCCGGCTGCGGCGTCGGTCGCGAGCGCGCGACGCAGGGCGTCGTCGAGCCGGGTCGCGTGCTTGATGCCGAGCGCGATGACCCCGAGCGACTCGTGCGGGCGGGTGCGGGCGTGCTCGAGCACGAGGTCGACGACCCGGGACACCTCGGCCTCGGTCGACTCGATCGCCTCGTCGCCGGGGGTGACGACGCCGGAGCCCTCGACCGTCTCCAGGCGCACGACCGGGTCGGTGCCGGTGCCGGGGAAGGTGACGAGCGAGCCGTCGTACATCTCGCGGTTCGCGAAGGCGACCAACCGCTCGTCGAGCGACCGGTAGTGCCACGACAGGCGCCGGGTCGGCAGTGCGGCGGTGAGCACGTCGAGCACCGACTCGAATCCTTCGGTCAGGGCATCGGACTCCGGGGCGGAGTCCTCGTCAACCGCGGCCGTGAAGAAGCTGGTCGGCGGCAGCTGACGCTCGTCGCCGGCCACGACGACCTGGTGGGCGCGCGAGATGGCGGACACCGCCTGGGCCGGCGGGATCTGCGAGGCCTCGTCGAAGATCACGACGTCGAACCAGCGGCCCGGCGGCAGCACCGACGCGACCACCAGCGGCGACATCGCCCAGGCCGGCTTGGCGGCGGTGAGGGTCTCGGCCGCCCGTGGGAGCAGGTCGCGCAGGGCACGGTGCCGGCGGGCCTTGCCGGCCTCGGCGCGCACCAGCGCCTCCTGGTCGGGGTGGTCGGCGAGCACCTCGCGCAGCCGGCGTGCGGCCCCTGCGCGCACCCGGTCAGCGCTGGCGCGCAGGTGGGCGTGGTCGGCGGCGACGTACTCCCGGGCGACGCGCTGGAGCTGCGCTCCGTCGTGCGCGCCGTAGCGCGGGTCGCGGACGGTGAGGTCCTCGGACAGCGAGGTCCACCAGACGAAGTCGAGCTCGGCGGCCACGTCGTCGGGTTCCACACCACGTCGGGCGAGGTCGTCCAGGAGGGCGCCCATGCCCGACTCGCGCAGGGCGTCCAGCGCCCCGAGCACCCGGGGCACGACGGTGAGCCGGTCGGGGCGGCTGTCGAGCTCGGCCATCCGCTCGCGCAGCTGGGCGAGGGTGGCGCCGAAGAGGTCGCCACCGCCGTGGGTGGCCGCGAGCCGGTCACCCAGCCAGGCCAGGTCGGCGGCGAGGGCGGTGTATGCCGTGCGCGCCCGGTCCAGGTCGACCGGGATCTCGGGACGGCCACCTGCGCCGGCCATCTGCTGCCAGGCGGTGCGTTGGGTCTGGGCGTCCAGCAGCGCGAGGTGCAGGTCGGCCGGCGGCGGCCCGGGACGCAGCAGCGACCGGGCCTGGCGGCGCAACCGCCAGCGCGCCAACCAGCCGAGGGCCACACCGTCGGCCTCGCGCTGGGCCTTGCTGCCCGTCGCCGCCACGAGGTCACCCAGCGGGATGTCGAAGATCTCCGGCCGGAACACCTCGAGGGTGTCGCGGACCCGCCCGACCGAGTCGAGCACGGCCCCCCAGTCGCCCACGCGGTCGGCCCGCGGCAGGCTGACGTCGGCGAAGACCTCCTGCATGGTCTGCTCCACGTCCTGGAGCCCGCCCTGGCTGAGTCGGCTGGTGATGTCGCGGGCGCGGACGGCCTCCTCGGAGGTGACGATGCGGGCGCCGAACCACGGGTCGGACCCCTCCTCGGTGGACCAGGCACCCAGGCTCGCGGCCTCGGTGAGCTGACGGCCGAGCTCCTGCACCCGCTGGCGGTCGAGGGCCGCGAGCTGGTCTCCCCGCACCCGCACCCGCGACGTGGGTGGGTGGGGCCGGCCGCCGAGGGTGGAGATCGCCTGCTGCGCCTGGTGGGCGGAGACCCCCCACGGCTGCCGCACCTCGTGGAGCGCAGCCGTGTGCTGCACGAGCGTCGCCCGACGCTCGACCAGGGCTTGCTCGAGCTCGGCGGTGTCGGGCTCCCTGACCTGGCTGCCGCGCTCGAGGGCGGCCCCGAACTGCTGCGCGAGCCGGCGCCGGTTGCTCGCGCCGTCGTAGGCGTCGAGGACGAGGTCGCCGAGGCCGACGCCGTCGAGCCGTGACAGCACCGCGTCGATGGCCGCGCGCTTCTCCGCGACGAAGAGCACCCGCTTGCCCTCGCCCGCGAGGCTGGCCACGAGGTTGGCGATGGTCTGCGACTTGCCGGTGCCGGGCGGTCCCTTGATGACGAGGTGGGCGCCCGACCGCACCGCGTCGATCGCGGCCTGCTGGGTCGAGTCGGCATCGAGGATGAGCAGCTCGTGCGACGGGTCGGAGTCGGCCGGCGAGTCGGGCACCGAGGCGCGGACCGCGCGCAACGCGCCCGGGTCGCCGGCGAGCGCTGCGACGACGTCGTGGTTGGCCAGCGAATCCCCTTGCGCTGCAAGGTCGGCCACCATCGGCAGCTTGGCGTAGGAGAAAGTGCCGACGACCAGGCGCGGCGCCACGCTGAAGTCCGGGACCGAAGCGCAGAGCCGGGTCAGCTCGGCGTAGACGGGGTGGGGGTCGAAGGCGCCCCCGGCGTTGGCCAGCTCCTCGAGGGCCGAGCTGTCGAGCTCGAGGCCCTGTTCGGAGCGCAGGTAGTGCTCGAGCACCGGGTTGAGCTCGACGTCGTTGCCGAGGTCGAGGTCGAAGTCCTCGCGGGCCGCGCCGGTCGGCTTGAGGACACAGGACCGGAGGAGGACGGGGGCCGCGGGTGCACGGGAGGCACCGCGCACGGTCCAGCTGGCCATGCCGATGGCGATGAACCCGGCGGCGATGCCCCGCTCCTCGGCCAGCTCCAAGGTCTTGGCGCGGATCACCCGGGCGCGACGTCGCGCCTCGTCGAGGGCGGCCGGCTCGCGGACCAGGTCGGAGAGCCGGGTCGGGCGTCCGGCGAGCAGCATGGCCAGCCCGCCGGGGTGCGCGGTGGTGAGGTCGAGGGTGCCGCTGGGCAGGTCGCGGTGCCACAGCAGGGTGTTGCGTCCACCGAGGTCGACGAGGTGCCGCTGCCAGGCCTGGACGGCCGCGGCGACCCGCTCACCCCTCGGGTCGGCGTCGCGGTCGGCCGCCACCGCGGACGCCGGAGCACCGGGAGCCGCGGGGGTGGTCGCGTCAGGGGTCGCCGTCGGCGTTGCAGGGGTCTCGTCGGTCGGCGGGGTCACCCAAGCAGGCTAACCAACCTGGTCGCCGTCCCGGTCGGGCAACACGGCCTCGGACAGCACGGTGTCGGGAGTCACCGACGGGCGGGGTGCAGCGGTGTCGTCCGGAGCGGGCGGCTCGACCCGGATGAGCAGCGAGGCCAGGGCGACGATCGCGGCGAGGACCGCCGAGCAGGCCCCGAGCACGGAGTAGCCGAGCTGACCGACCACGACCCCGGCCAGCGCGCCGCCACCTCCGGCAGCCAGTCCCATGACGAGGTCGGAGGCGCCCTGGGCGCCGGCCCGCTCGCCGAGCGGTACCGACTTCACCACCAGGGTCGAACCGCTGACCAGGGTGAACGACCAGCCGAGACCGAGCAGGAACAGCCCGATGGCGAGCCCGGCCGACCAGCCGATCGGCGCCTGGGCGGCCAGCACCCCGGCGACGACGAGGATGACGGCGCCCGCGAGTCCACACGTGCGCCCGCCCCACCGGTCGACGGCCAAGCCGGTCAACGGCGAGAACGCGAACATGCCGAGCACGTGGAGGCTGATCACCACCCCGATCACCCGCAGGCTCGCGCCCCCGTGGTGCATGTGCAGGGGGGTCATCACCATGACGCTGACCATGACGGTGTGGCCCAGCGCCATCGTCACCAGACCCAGCAGCGCGCCCGGGTGGGCGAGGAGGGTGCGCCAGCCCCGCACGATCGACCCGTGCTGCACCTCCATCGGCCCGACCGCGCTCGCGGCTGCCCGCTCGCGAGCCAGCAGGAGCGGGTCGGGTCGCAGCCGGGTGAAGAGCAGCACGGCACCCAGGACGAGCCCGAGCAGGGAGAAGACGTAGGGACCGGTGAGCGCGGGGATGCCCAGCCAGTCGGCCACCGGCTCCCCCGGTCCGGCCAGGTTGGGTCCGAACACGGCGCCGATCGTGGTCGCCCACACCACCGTCGAGAGGTCGCGCCCGCGGTGTGCGTCGTCGGCGAGGTCGGCCGCGGCATACCGGGCCTGGCTGTTGGCGGCGTTGGAGCCGCCGAAGAGCGCGGCACCCACCAGGAGCAGGGGGAAGCTGCGCACCGCGCCGGCGGTGATCATGAGCACGGCGCCGACGATGCCGACGACATAGCCGACGAGCAGGCCCCAGCGCCGACCACGTGCGGCCATGACGTGCGCCATCGGGATCGCGATCAGTGCTCCGCCCAGCACCTGGAAGGTGCCGCCCAGCCCAGCGAGGTCGGCCGACCCGCTGACGTCCTCGGCGAGCAACGCACCCACGCCGGCGCCCGCGGAGACCCCGACGCCGACGAGCACCTGGGTGCCGATCAGGGTGGTGATGGTGCGGCGCTGCACATGCCGGTCCGCGTGCGGTGAGGGGGCGGGGTGGACGGGCACCGCGCCAGTATGCCGCCCGGCGCGGACACCCGAACCGGCCCGGTCCGCTGATGCGGACCGGGCCGGGGACCCGCCGGCTGGGACCTGCCAGCCCACCGACGGGAGTCTCTACCGGGCGCCTGTCACCGTGAGGGTCGAGAGGCCCGGGGCGGTCACGGCGATCGAGATCGTCGCGCCGTTGCCGATCTGCACCGAGAAGCCGGGAGCCGCGCTGGCACTCGAGCCTGCGGGGATCACCACGGTCCCGTTGGCGCCGGTGCTCGGGTCGGCCGTCACGGTCAGCGCCGTCGGGGTGGTTGCGACGTTGCCCCACGTGTCGACGAGCTGCGGGATCGCGGTCCAGGCGTGGTTGCCGTTCTGTCCGGGGTTGCTCGCGGAGCAGCTGCGGGCCGTGCTCGGGTCGCTGAGTGCGGCGCAGGTGAGCGTGACCGCCGCCCCCTTGCTGCGGGCGTCGAGGAGCATGAAGTTCCTGGCCGCGGCGGCTTGGACCGTGATCGGCGCGGAGCTGCCGGTGATCCCCTGGTAGCTCGCCGTGATCGCAGTGGTCTCGGCGGCGTAGAGGCGGACCGTCGTGGTCGCCTGGCCGGCCCAGAAGAGCACCGTCGAGGTGTAGGTCCAGGCCTTGCCGGAGGGGCTGGCGCTCGGGCCGGTCAGCGTCACCGTGCCCCAGCTGTAGAAGCTGGTGTCGGTGCTGCCGTCGCAGTTCCTGCGGGTCAGGTCCACGTCGAAGGAGGTGCCCGCGGTGACCGTGGCGGGTGCGCTGACGGCCAAGGAGTCGGCCGAGCTGCACAGCGTGCTGCCGGTGGTCGCGGCCGATGCGGCGGTCCAGGCGCCGAGGGTGGCGACGACGGTGTAGGAGTAGGTCTGCCCGCCGGTGAGGCCGGTGTCGGTGCAGCTGTAGGCGCCCGAGCTCGGCAGCGAGCAACCGAGGGTGGTCGAGCCGCGCTTGACCGTGTATGCCGTGCCGGTCACCTGGGCGGCGGCGGCCGGGAGGGTGCCGCTCACCACGAGCGAGGTCTGGGTCGCGGTGCCGACGGCGGGCGCGGCCGGGGTCGCCAACGTGCGGGCGGTGGCACCGGCGGTCGCCGTGCCGGAGGTGGACCAGAAGGCCAGCGCGGGGGTGGCACCGAGCGCAGCGACCAGGCCGAGGGCACCGACGGTCAGGGCGACCCGACGCAGCCCGCGGGCTCCGAGGCGCGCGGTCGGGCGGCTCATGCCGTCTTCCCCTTGGCGCTCACCGGGATGGTGAAGGTGGCGCCCTGGCAGTCGGAGGACGACGAAGCGGTCATCGCGATCGCGTCGGTGAAGCTGACCGGGGCGCTGCCCCCGGCTGGGACGGTCACGGAGACCGAGGCCGGCAGGGTCACGGTGACACCGGGCGTGGTGCAGCCGGCGCTCGCGGCGACCGAGCCGGCGAGGTCGATCGAGGTGACCGTGACCGGGCGCTGGTTGGGGTTGCTCACGGTGACGGTGAGGGTGGCGGAGCCACCCGGGTAGAGCGTGTCGCTGACGGCGGCGACGGCCGACAGGGGCGCCGTGGTGCCGGCCGCGGCGGTGCCGGTGCCCGCGCCGGTCTGGGACCACACGGCATACGCGAGGCCGGCGGCCATGACGATCGCGGCGGTGCCGGTGCCTGCGGCGGCGAGGCGGCGCGTCCAGCGCTGACGGGCGGTCACGAGTTGCCGTTCCCCTGGCCCTGGGTGGCGGTGCCACGGAAGGCGAGCGGGAAGGAGACGCCCTTGCAGGCATCCTGCGAGGTGGCGGTGTTGAGCATCATCACGGTCAGCGGGATGGTGATCGTCGAGTTGCGGGGCACGACGTAGGTCACGGCGCCCGGCTTGGTCGCCTGGTAGGCGCTGACCACGAGGTTCGTCGTGCCGGTGCACTCGGCGTTCGCGTCCTTGGGGGTCGCGGTGAGCTCGAGGATCCGGTAGGCGACCTGGTCGGGGTTCGTGACGGTGACCTCGAGGGTCTTCATCTGCCCGGGTCGGAGCTGGTCGACGGCCCCCACGGCCGCGAAGGGCGCGTGCCCCTGGGCGTTCTCCGCCTCGGTGGCGCCGTTGCCCCGGACCACGCTGAGCGCACCCGGCTGGGGGGCCGGCGCGTCGTCACGGGTCAGCCACACTCCGCACCCGCCCAGGAGGGCGAGGATCACGACGACGACGATGACGACCGCGAGGTTGCGGCGCTGTCGAGGTGTGGTGGCCATGAGGTCATCTCCCGGGTGCGGTGGAACGTGGCAGGTCGTGCGGGTCATGCCTTGCTGGTCTGGCTGGTCGAGCTGGTCTGGCTGGTCGAGCTGGTCTGGCGTGGTCGAGCTGGTCTGGCTGGTCGAGCTGGTCTGGCTGGTCGAGCTGGTCTGGCGTGGTGCGGCCGGCCGGGCCGCCCGGTGGCGTCGGGGGGAGGTGACACCACCGGACGGCGGATCAGGCTGGCGTCGTCACGCTCAGTTGCTGGTGAAGACCAGCGGGACGGTGACGCCCTTGCAGTTGTCCTGGTTCGTGGCCAGGTTCTTGAGCTGGATGGTCGCGCCGCTCCAGGTGTCGCCGGTGACGATCTGACGCGCGGTCGCGGTCGGCTGGGTGACCGTGAAGTCGGACGCCGAGCACGGGTTGGTGGTGCCGACGGACCACGCGGGGTCCACTGCGACGGAGACCTGCTGGACGAACACCGGGCCGACGTTCGGGTTGGTGAAGGTGCCGGAGACGGCCTTGGGGGTGTCGCCCGGGTAGAGACCCGTGACGGCGGTGGAGCTGATCGAGATCGGGCTGGTGTTGCCAGTGCTGGCGGAACCGGAACCCGAGCCGGTCGTGGTCCAGTAGCCGAAGGCGACGCCGCCGACGATGAAGGTGAGGGCCGCGCCGGTGGCGACGGCGGCTGCGCGCTTCTTGGAGAACTTCATGCGTGATTCCTCTGTTCGTGACTGATGGCCGGCCTGATCGCCGTCGCCCCCTGTGGGACTGATGAAATCCTCGCCGTCGTCACGGGGGCGCCACATCGACTGTCAAGTCATCCCCGAAAGGTCATTAGTAGGGAAAGAAACCCCCCGGTTGGTTCTAGATTTGGTAAAAACCCAGCGCACCGGGCTGTCAATGGTGTATGCGTCCTGACCGTTTTGTGGTCATACCGGAGGATTGCCGGTCGAGGCGCCCGCCGGCGGCGGATCGTGTCGTCAAACGGTCCCCGGACACGACGAAGCCCGCTCGCCGAATGGCGAACGGGCTTCTCCGGGAGCCGGGGGACTCCAGTCGTGGGCGCTCCGGGACTACTACAGGTCCCTCACGGGCATGTAGGTCGTGTTGACGCAGCCGGCCGACTTGCCGACCTTGGTCAGTCCGTAGCGATCGCCGGAGTAGTAGAGCTTCGGCGAGGTGGTGCGCAGCACCGGGTACATCTGCTGGCGGGTGTCGCTCACGTGCTGCAGACCCATGGCGTGGCCGAGCTCGTGGGTCAGCAGGTTGGTCCGGCGCAGGCCGGTGCCGGTGCCACTGCCCAGCTGGGTCAGCATCTGCGGGGTGTCGATGACGACGAAGCCGCGCTGCGCCGCGACCGTGTAGGTCGTCTTGCCGTTGACCGTCCGCGAGACCCAGCCGTAGTAGAGACCACCCTGGCCGAGCGTCGAGCCGGTGAGCGAGTAGTTCGTCTTCGACGGCGAGGTGTAGGCGATGACCAGCTCGGCGCTCTGCTTGGGCATCGAGCCGACCCGGGGCACCTCGGTGGTGCTGCCCTTGTAGACGAACCGGAAGCCGGTGGAGTTCTGCACCTCCACCAGCGCTCGCTGCGTGTCGGAGAGCACCGCGGACCGCTTGGCGCTCGGGACCGCGCCGAGGTTGACCTTGTAGGTGATGCCGGTCTGGCAGCCGTTCCACCGCACGACCTGCTTGGTGCCGTCGGGCAGGGAGGCGTAGGTCAGCTTGTAGGTGGCGACCGCCCCGTCTGCGGCCGTGGTCGCGGTCGCCAGGGCCGCAGCGGTGAGCGCGACGGGCACCAGGGCTACGCCGAGGGCGACGAGGGGCTTGGGCATTCGAGTTCCTCTGGCTGGGTGGGCCGGATGCGAATCTGGAGGGTATGCCGGTCCGCGTCACCTTCGTGACCCGATTGCGGCCCGACTCGTCCCTTCGGGGGATGTCCCGTCGACCTGGTGGGCCGATGGCCATTTGCCTGCGCTGGGTGCTCGTTGCTCCGTGGTGGGGAGACGGACCCGGGCAGCGAGTCGTGACGTCGCGAACCGCAGGTCGCCGGCACCCGCGAGGACCGGCGCTGAAGTCGGCGGCATACCGCTCCAGGTAGTTGACGAACTGGGAGGCGCTCATGAAGCCGTCGGCGTCGGGGCCGGTGTGTCGCCACTCGGGCAGGCGAGCCATCCAGTTGGGGGTGAGCAGGTGCAGGCTGTCCCAGCGCGCGGAGCGCCAGCTCTCGGCGACGCGACCGCGGTCGAGGACCACGTGGTCGCGCCCTTCCTTGGTCAGCAGACGGCTGACGGCGAGGCCTGCGTGGCCGGCACCGATGACGACGGTGTCGATGGCGGGCATGGTGATTCACTTTCCGGCGCGCGGCCCCGCCCGGGTCTCTTGTTGCCCGGGCGGGTCGCGTGCCTGGTGGTCCGCTCAGCCGGTCACGACGGAGACGGAGACGGGTGTGGGGTTGGTCAGCGCGTCGTAGACGGCCGACCGGCGGCGGGACTGCTCGACGATGCCGCGGAGGGTCTCGTCGTCGGCGTCACCTTCGATGTGGAAGGTGACGCGCAGCTCCTGGTAGCCGTTGCGGACCGAGCCGTCGGAGAGCCCGAGGATGCCGAGCAGGTCGATGTCACCCTCCACGGTCGAGGAGACCTTGGTGAGCTCGACTCCCCTGGCGGAGGCGATGTTCGCGATGCCGGCGGTGAGGCAGGACGCGATGGCGTGGAGGAGGAACTCGACGGGCGTCGGGGCCTTGTCGGCGCCGGTGAGGACGACCGGGTGGTCGGCGTCGAGCACCGTCTCGTGGGTGTGCGTCAGCTCCTGGCCGGCTCCGTAGAAGCCGTGGATGCGCGACTGGCTGTGGGTGCCGGTCTGCCAGGTGTTGGTGGCGCGGAACTGGAACTTGGCGATCTCGTTCTGTCCCTTGACGGCGTCGAGGGTGGCGAAGAGGGTCGCGACGTCCACACCGTTCAGCGGGGTGCGGGTGGCGTATGCCGTGTTGCTCATTTCGGTGGTGCCTCTCATCAGGTGCCGGGTCAGCCGGCGTTGGTGGTTGATGAGGAGGACCTTCCCGGGTCGACCTTCCGGCGACCTTCCGCCTGCTCTCGTGCTGCGGAAGGCGGCCTTCCCGGGTGCGGAAGGTTCGCGGAAGGTCGCCGGGCGAACCTCTGTGGCACCGGGGAGAACGGCTCCCCGGAACCCACGAGGAGAAACCTGAAATGACTGAGATGACCATGTCGGTCCTGGCCGTGCACCGAGCGGTGGCGGCCGAGGCGCAGCACACGTCCCACGTGATGGCGTACGACCACGCACTCGCCAAGCGACTCGCCCGTCGGGCTCGCGCGGCTCGCTGGCGGCGCACGACCACGGGACAGGCGGCCGCGCGGCCTTCAGCCGCCATCAGCGCTGAGTGCTGAGCAATGCCGCTCCAGAGGCGGGCGCGTCGGAGAGATCCGGACGCGCCCGCCTTTCTCACGTCTCCGGCTCCGGGGGGCCCGCGCGTCCCTGCGAGCTGAACGCCCGGTATCGGGTTCCAGGTCGCGGTGTCGCCCCAGTCCCCTGGTGCCGTGCGAAGCGAGTGCCGAGCCACCGGCCGCGGTCGGATACCCTGCCTGACGCAGGATCGGACCCCATCCCGGACGCCACTAGGTGCCGTGGAAACGGTCCGTCAGCCCCCGCCCTCGTAGCTCAGGGGATAGAGCACCGCTCTCCTAAAGCGGGTGTCGGCAGTTCGAATCTGCCCGAGGGCACCACCACAAAATCGCAGGTCAGAGCGTCACAGAGTCCGCATCGGCTCGGCTCCCTTTCACGAACCCCCGGCTGGGCCCCCGTGAGGCCAAGGCGCCGACGGCGTACGCGACGTACCTCGCCCGGAATGCCCAACGTCTTGTTCGGCGGACCCAGCCAGACTGCATTGACGTCGTAGATCTCGTCATCGACGGCAAGGCGCATCGGCTCAGCCCGTGACGAGGCCAGCCATCCGGGCCCCCAGGTTGTCGGCCTGCCCTGAGCTAGCCAGACCAAGCACCGCGAGTGCCACGATGACGCCCGAAACGACCTTCATTGACTTCGCGGTCGCCCCTCTGGGCGCGCACGAAGAGCTGCCTGCGCCCTAGATCTGACTGCTGATGACCAGCCAAACATTGGCCGCCCAGGCGATCAAGGCAGCGGGGATCCACTCCCTCTCCATCGACTGCGATCGGCGGACGCGCTGGAGACCCCGAATGAACCAAGCCACGGCTAGTGCCAGCGCCACCCAGGCGACGAGGTCGGCGATGGTCTGGGCCATGTCACACCTTCAAGGGCACAGGCTCGACCCGGAGCTCCTCGAGGAGGGTCAGGACGCGCTGCTTGATTTCGTCACGGATGGGTCGAACGGAGTCCACGCCCTGCCCGGCTGGGTCCTCGAGCGTCCAGTCCTCGTAGCGCTTGCCGGGGTAGATGGGGCAGGTGTCACCGCAGCCCATCGTGATGACGACGTCGGAGGCCTGGACCGCCTCGTTGGTGAGGATCTTGGGCTTCTCCGCGGAGATGTCGATGCCCTCTTCGAGCATGGCCTCCCGAACGGCAGGGTTGATCGAGTCCGCGGGCGCGGAGCCGGCCGACCGGACCTCGACGGCGCCATCGGAAAGGTGGTGCGTGTATGCCGCGGCCATCTGGGAGCGGCCGGCGTTGTGGACGCAGACATACAGGACGGATGGACGGCTGGTTGCCTGGTCGGAGCTCATGGGGTGGCTTCCTGGTGGTGGGGTCAGTTGAGGATGTCGCGGAGCAGTGCAGTGACGCGAGCTTGGATGTCGTCTCGAATGTCGCGGACGACCTCGATGGGCTGTCCGGCAGGATCGGCAACGTCCCAGTCCTCGTAGCGCTTGCCAGGGAAGATCGGGCACGCGTCGCCGCACCCCATCGTGATGATGACGTCGGCCGCACCGATGACGTTGTCGGACAAAGGCTTGGGGTAAGCCGTGGTGAGCGCGACGCCTCGCTCGGCGAGCACGTCGACGACGAGCGGGTTGATGTGATCGGCCGGGGCGGACCCGGCAGAGCGGACGTGTACCCGGTGGGCAGACAGGTGCTCCGCGAGAGCTGCGGCCATCTGGGACCGTCCGGCCTTCTGCACGCACACAAACAGAAGCTCCGGGACCGCCTTGGCGATACGCCCTTCGGACTGCGCGGCCGCCATCAGCTGCTCCTTGGCGTGACGAGCCACGAGGATCGGCAGGAAGGCCTTCACCGTGGGGACGGGTTCGAGCAGGTCGCGGGCGTCGGCCACAGCGGCGGCGACGCTCTCCTTGGAGAAGACACCGTCATAGGAGTACGCCAGGTCAGTGACGATGGCGGCGTACGGATCGGTGGCGTGCACGGTCATGAGGTACTCCTGGACGTGGAGCTGGCGGGGTGGGGAACGACGACGTCGTCCGCAGAGGCGCTGACGTCGGGGTAGAGGCCGAGCGTCACGCCGACGCCGACAGCGAGGCCGACGAGCTGGGCGACGATGAACGCGACGGCGGAGCCGGGGGCGATCCCCGCGAACGTGTCGGAGAAGATGCGGCCGACGGTGACGGCGGGGTTGGCGAACGAGGTGGAGCTGGTGAACCAGTACGCGGCCCCGATGTAGGCGCCGACAGCGGGGCCGGCGATCGCGCCGCGTCCACTGCGGACGAGGGCGAAGATGAGGGCGAGCAGGAACGTTGTGGCCACGACCTCGGCGAGCAGGTGACCGCCGGTGGCGCGGTGCTTGGTGGAGATGGACATGCCGACGTCGAACATGGCGTTGGCCAGCACGGAGCCGCCGATCGCACCGAGGACCTGCGCCACCGTGTAGGCGCCGACATCGGGCAGGGTCAGGCCGTGGTCGGTGCGACGGCCGAGGAACCAGTCGGCGAGCGACACAACCGGGTTGAAGTGGGCCCCGGAGACGGGGCCGAACAGCAGGATCAGGATGGTGAGGCCGAGCACGGTTGCCGTGCTGTTCTCCAGCAGCTGCAGGCCGACGTCGTTCGGGGAGAGTTGCTGGGCGGCGATCCCGGACCCCACGACGACCGCGACGAGCAGGGCGGTGCCCAGGAACTCGGCGAGGAGGCGGCGGGGCAGCGGCGGTGCGGAAGTGCTCACGAGAACATCTTGACGCGGCGTGACGCTTCAGTCAAACTTGAGTCAATGGACATTGAGCGAACTTCCGAGCTGGAGTCTCGGGCGAAGGCACATGCCGCCCTCGCCGATGTGACGCGCCTGCAGATCCTCGATCTGCTCACCATCGGAGATGCGTCCGCGTCCGAGATCGGTGCCGCACTCAACGTGGCGTCGAACCTGCTTGCCCACCACCTCAAGGTTCTCGAACAGGCGCACCTGGTGACGCGTCGCCGGTCCGAGGGCGACGGCCGCCGCTCGTACCTCTCCCTGGGCCCCGCCGCTCATCCGGACATCAGCGGCGGGTCGGTCCTCGGGTCGCCAGCGCGCGTGGTGTTCGTATGCACCGCGAACACGGCCCGGTCACACCTTGCGGCCGCCCTGTGGCGTCAAGCCAGCGTGATACCGGCCATCTCAGCCGGAACCCACCCGGGAGACCGGATCCACCCCGGCGCAGTCAAGGTCGCGGACCGTCACGACCTGGCTTTGCCGGACGCGGCACCGCAACTGCTCGACCGAGTGCAGCGCGGCGGGGACCTGATCATCACGGTGTGCGACCGCGCCCACGAGGAGCTCGACGGCCTTGGCTGGGCACATTGGTCCGTCCCGGACCCCGTCCCAGCCAGCACCAAGGCGGCATTCGACGACGCGTACGGCCACCTCGCGTCTCGGGTGGCCGCGCTGGCTCCCAGGCTCGCACCAGCGTCCTGACCCCTGTCAGGGCGGAGGCCCGAACCAGTACCCCTGGGGTGGTTCGGGCCTCTCCGCATGGATTTTCGCTCAGGCGGGGCAGCACACCGGCTGAGGTGCACAGCCAGCCACCGCAGCGGGTGCGGGCTTGGCCAGCAGGCGGACCTTGTCGGCGATCTGGGTCACGGACGCCTGCCACTGGGTGAGCCGCTGCTTCGATACTCCGCGCGCCTGCCTGACCAGCCGGTGCTGCTCGGCCTCCCGGAGCAGGTCCTCACGGTGTGCGTCGGCCATCAAGCCGGATACGAGGGGGTGCATGGTGGTCTCCTCTCAGCAGCACGCCGCGGCGGTCTGCTTCTCCTTCACGTCGGCGGGGATGTCAGTTGCAGTGGCGTCGGTCGCGCAGCACGTGCCGTCGCCGGACAGCTCAGACAGGTCGAGGCTGGTCTTGCCCTCCAGGTCGGCACGGGCGTCGCCCTTGACCGTGTAGACCTCCCACGGCTCGCTGCCGGGTCCGGTCACCCAGACCTTGTCCTGGACGGCGTAGCAACAGGTGGTGTTGTCCTCGATCCGGGTCGCGAGTCCGGCGTCGGCGAGCCGGTTCGTCGCGGAGGCGACCAGGTCGGTGGACTCGACCTCGACACCGAGGTGGTCCATCCGGGTGTCTTCGCCGGGCTGGCCTTCGAGCAGCACCAGCTTGAGCGGCGGCTCGGCGATGGCGAAGTTGGCGTATCCGGGGCGGCGCTTGGCGGGGGCGGTGTTGAACAGGCGGGAGTAGAACTCGATCGAGCCTTCGAGGTCGGCGACGCGAAGAGCGAGCTGTACGCGGGACACGAGGTTCTCCAATGGATAGATGGATGTCTATGTGTCGCCACCTTGCCACTCAACATCGGTCCGTGTCAATATAGATGCGTGTCTAATTACGTGATGGAGATGCCGCTGATTCCGCCCGACAGCGCGCTGGCCTGCTGCGCCCCGCTCGCCCGCGAGCCAATGACGACCGATCAGGCCGAACAGGTCTCCGGACTGCTCAAGGCCATCGCCGACCCGGTGCGGCTGCGCCTGATGTCGATGATCCTGTCCCACCAGGGCGGCGAGGCCTGCGTCTGCGACCTCAACGACGCGTTCGACCTGTCCCAGCCGACGATCAGCCACCACCTCAAAGTGCTGCACCAGGCGGGGTTGCTCGACCGCGAGAAGCGCGGCACCTGGGTCTACTACAAAGCCAAGCCCGAGGCCTTGGCGGCAATGACAAGCCTGTTCGACGTTGTCAGCGGAGGACCTACAGGCAAGTGACTCCGCGCGGTTCGTGACGGACTCCTCAAGCGGGTGTCGGCAGGACGAACCTGCCCGAGGGCATCACCACGTTGCGGAGGGTTCTTCCGCTGCATAATGTTAGTCACTAACATTATGCCCATGGGCAAGTCCGAGCAGACCCGTGACCGCCTCCAAGAGGTTGCCCTGGACCTCATCGCATCCCAGGGTTTCGACTCGACGACGGTCGAGCAGATCGCACGTGCCGCTGGAGTCAGCCAGATGACCTTCTTCCGGCACTTTGCGACGAAGGACGCGGTCGTGCTCAGCGATCCCTTCGACCCGCGGATCGCGGCCGCCGTCGCTGCGCAGCCGCCCGCCACTCCCCCGCTTGCCCGAGCATGTCGCGGGCTCCGCGAGTCGATCAACGAGCTGACTGGCTCTGACGAGCACCAGGCACGCCAGCGCGTGAGGATCGTCGCCGAGACGCCCAGCCTCGCAGCCGGGGTGTGGGCGAACACCACTGCCACGCAACAGGTGTTGTCGATGGTCCTAGCCGAGCACGCCCCGGAGCCGGATGCCCGCGTGGCCGCCGCCGCCACCATGGGCGCACTCGTGGCCGCCCTCCTGGACTGGGGCTCTCGGGACGACGACGAGACCCTCCGGGTCCCACTCCTTCGCGCCCTCCAAGTCCTCGACCCGCCATCCGACGATGGGGGGCGTCAATGACCGGCCCTGCTCCTGCCCTCCAGTGCCGCAGCCTCGTCAAGCGATACGGCGACCTGATCGCGTTGGACCACCTCGACCTGGTCGTCCCAGCTGCCGAGGTACACGCGCTGGTCGGCTTCAACGGCGCCGGCAAGTCCACCCTGATGCGAGTCATTCTGGGTATGACCCACGCCGACACCGGCGAGGTGACCATCCTCGGCAGCGACCTCGTCCGCGGCGAGGCGGACTGGTCACGGGTTGGGCACCTCGTCGATTCGCCCTTCGGCTACCCGGAGCTCACGGTCATCGAGAACCTGTATGCCGCCGCGCGGCTGCACGGCCTTTCTCACCGGCCCGCGCAGCAGGCAACCGGCAGGGCCATCCAACGCCTGGCCCTCGAACCGTGGGCCAGGCGCACCGCTGGCACGCTCTCCCAAGGCAACCGTCAGCGCCTGGGCCTGGCCGCCAGCGTCCTGCACCGTCCAGCACTCCTCGTGCTCGACGAGCCCACCAACGCGCTGGACCCATCGGGGGTCGTCCTGCTCCGCGACCTGGTTGCCGAGCTCTCCGCCGACGGGACGGCTGTGCTCGTCTCCAGCCACCACCTCGACGAGGTCGCCCGGGTCGCCAACCGTGTCAGCGTCGTCCACACCGGTCGCGTCATCGGTGAGCTCGACCCGACAACGCCGGACCTCGAGCGAACCTTCTTCGCCATGGTCCACGAGGCCGACACCGAGGACGTGGCGTGACGCGCGCGGCATACCGGGTCGAGCTGCTCAAGCTCCGCCGCTCACGTGTCCCTGCCGTCGCGGCCGTGGTCGTGCTCCTCGCACCCCCATTGCTCGCCTGGGCCTTCATGACGGCGGGAACGAGGGGCCAGGGGGACCCGTTGAGCGCGAAGGTCAACGCTTTGTCGTTCGGCGAAGGTTGGTCCGGATACCTCAACGGCCTCACCCAGATCGCCGCCACGGGCGGCTTCGTGGGGATCGGGATCGTGGCGACGTGGTGCTTCGGGCGGGAGTTCGCAGACCGCCAGGTCGTGTCGCTCTACGCCTCGGCCACCTCGCGCCGCGACGTGGCCGGGGCCAAGCTCATGATCCTCATCGGCTGGTCCCTCGTCGTGGCGATCATGAGCGCTCCCGCCGCCCTCGGGATCGGTCTCCTCGCTGGGCTCGGCAACCCGGACGCCTCCACCTGGGTCAGTCTGCTGCGGCTGGTGGCCCTCCACACCCTGACCGGTTCGCTGGCCCTGACCGCAGGCCTGTTCGCGAGCGCGGGCCGCGGCTACCTTGCCGGGTTCGCGGGGCTCATCGGGCTCGTCGTGACCCCCCAGCTCGCCATCGCTGTCGGGGCCGGGAGCTGGTTCCCCTGGTCGGCACCGGGACTCTGGGCGATCGCACCGCTCAATCCCGGCTTTCCGCTCGTGCCCGGTTGGCACCTGCTCCTCGTCCCCCTGGCCGCTCTCGTCACTGCCGGACTCACGGTTGCGTGGTGGGAGACCGCTGAGCTGCGCTGACCCGACCAGCAGCGCTCCGACCCGACCGCCGCGACCCGACTGCTGGGCCGGGCGTCACCTCGTGGTCGCAACCTGGCTCGGCCGGCCTGACGCCCCCGAGGCCGCCGGTCGTTCCAACAAGGACGCGTAGTCCTGCGCTGTGACGGGCGCACCGGTCAGCGCTCCACCCGGCAGCGGCAGCTCCACCGGCGACCCGTCGCTGGTCACCAGGACCATCGCCACCCCGGGCACCGACGTCACGGTCAGCACGATCTGCGCAACCGCCAGCGGCACCCGTGAAGGGGCCGGCTGCTGGTCGCCGGCCACGATGTCGACCCGTGCCACTTGGCCCTCCAGTCCTACGAGGCGGACCGTCGCGTCCGGACCCAGTGCAGTCGACAGCCCGGCGGACCGGTCCGGCTCGGCCGGTCCGGCTGCGAGCTGCGCCAACACCTCGGTCACTGCGGCGGCCGGGTCCGAGACGTGGCTCACGGACGCCTGCACCGGGACCAGGGCCTGATCTCGCACCAGGTAGACGTACGGCGCCGTGCCCCTGGGCGAGGGTGTGGCCGTGGCCCTGCGCTCTGGCTCCGTGAGGTTGTACGGGACCCTCGTGATGGTGACCGGCGGCCCATGGTCAGGCACACCGCAGGCCGACGCAAGAGCCACCACGGTTGTCAGGCCGATGGCCGCACCGAGCCGTTGCCAGCTCACGCTTGTCCCCTCGTGGTCGGATCGAGCTCGATGACCGGGAGCCGGACGGCGAACCGGGCTCCCCCGTCAGGCGATTCGCCACATCGCACGTCGCCACCGTGCGTCCGCACCGTCTCGGACACCAGGCTCAGGCCCAGCCCGGTGCCAGGTCGCGCAGCCCGTGACCCCGACCGCGCGAACCGCTCGAAGATGCGCTGCCGCTCACCAGCAGGCACTCCTGGGCCAGCGTCGTCGACCACGACGACGGCCCACCGTCCGTCCCGCTCGAGGGACACACGCACGATCCCACCGCCATGGATGTCAGCGTTGTCGAGCAGGTTGATCACGGTGCGTCGCAGCGCTCCTTTGTCGCCCAGCACACCGATCGGGTCGCCCGGCAGCGAGAGCAGCCTCGCCGCACGGTGCGTTTGCCGCAGCGCATTCGAGAGCAGCTCGCCGAGCTCGATCGGCTGACGCTCCCGTTCGTCCACCCCGGCCTCGAGGCGGCCCAAGGCCAGGAGCTGCTCCAGGGCGTTGCCCAGCCGGTGCACCTCTCGCCGGAGCAGGGCGACGGCCTGGGCGTGCCGAGCGGGATCAGGGCTGGCTTGCTCCAACACCCCCACGGTGGTCATCATCGCGGTCACCGGTGACCGAAGCTCGTGCGCGACGTCGGCCGCGAACCGTGCGTCCCGGTCGAGTCGTTCCTGCAAGGCCTCGACCATGGCGTTGAACGAGCCCACGATCACGCTGAGGTCAGGGTCCCCGGTGGCCTCGAGGCGAGTCGCGACATCACCCCCGGCGATACGGGCTGTTGCCCTAGCCATGCCCTCGAGCGGCGCGATCACCTGACGGGCGGCGGCTCGGCCGATCAGGGCCCCACCCACCGTCGTGAGGGCGGCGAACGCGGTCAGGGCCCAGCCGAGCGTGGCCAGGGTCGAGGACAGCTCCCGGGCGGGGGAGATCTCGAAGAAGACAGCATCCACCGCGGTCAGCGGCGTGCCCACCGCCAGAACGGGTTCCCCTGCGAGTCGACCCCAGGTGCTCGCTGCAGAGCCACTCTCGACGATGTCACGCAGCTCGGCCGGCACCGCGTCTCGGCCCGCGCTGAGCGATGAGGAGTACCACTGACCGGACCTGCTCAGGATCAGGACGGAACCGTTGGGCGGTGACGTCGAGGCCAGGACGTCGTCCACCTGTGTCCCAGAGGTCAACAGGCCCTCACGCACGAACGACGCATCGACGAATGCCTGTCGCATGGCCGTCCGTTCCCGTTGCTCGACCAAGAAGTGACGGGCCGTGAGATAGGTCCCCAGCGCCAACGAGATCGACACCACCAACGCGAGCCCGCCGAAGACCAGCGTGACGCGACTTCGGAGTCCGATCGGCTGCAGGCGCACGGTCAGCGCCGGTCGAAACGATAACCCAGGCCACGCACCGTGACGAGTAGTTGGGGAGTCCCCGGGTCTTCCTCGATCTTCGTGCGCAGCCGCCGGATGTGGACGTCCACGATGCGTTCGTCACCGAAGTAGTCGCGGTCCCACACCCGTTCGAGCAGCACCTGACGACTGAGCACGCGCCCGGACGGCTGGTTGAGCTCACAGAGGAGGCGAAACTCGGTGGTGGTCACGTGAAGCTCGTCGTTTCCTCGCCGGACGACCCCGGCTCCCCAGTCGAGGACCAGCGGCCCCCTGGTGCTGTCGAGGACGGAGATCTCCATCTCGCCGACGCGGGCCACCGTGGGCGGACGCCGGCGGAGGGCGCGCAGCCGGGCCGAGACCTCCTTGACCTCGAAGGGCTTCGTCACGTAGTCGTCGGCGCCGGACTCCAAGGCTGCCACGATGTCGTGGGTGTCGGCGCGGGCGCTGATGACGATGATGGGTACGTCGCTGCGCTGGCGCACCTCGCGGACGAAGGTGAAACCGTCCATCTCTCCCAGCATCAGGTCGACCAACATGAGGTCGACGTCGAGCCGTGGCAGCTCGATCAAGGCATCCTCGGCCCGTCCGAAGCCGACCGTCGTGTAGCCCTCGCCCTCCAGGGCCAGGCACAGGGATGACCTGATGCCTTCGTCGTCCTCGAGCACGAGCAGAGTGGGTGCCATTGAACGCATTCTGCCAGCGTCACCATCAGCGCGACCGGGCTGAAGTGCCGCCCCGTTCATTCGTCATGCAAATGCAAAGATCTCGCACGCGCCGTTGAAACACGTGACGGGCAGGCTCTGGAGCTCCCCGAACGGAGGTGCCATGGCCACCCAGGAAACATGCCAACCAGTCCGCACGACCACGTTGCACGATGCCTCCCTGACCCACGACCTCGTTGCCCTGCGGTCCACCGTGGCCGAGGTACTCCTCACCCGGAACGAGTCCGTCCTCGTGGACGTGTCGGACCTGAGCCGACCGTCATCGACGGCGGTGGCCGCCCTCCTCTGGGCCAAGCGAAGCTGCGCCCGGGCCGGCGTCCGCTTCAGGGTCCGCGGGGCGTGGCACGCCAACCGCGACGTGCTGGGGCTCTGCGGCCTCCTCACGATGTCGACCTCGGAGGACATGTCATGACGATCCAGGTGCATGGGTCGGCCGTCGTGCGAACACGTCGCGGGGTAGGTGACTGGACGGTTTGGGCGGTCGAGCAGGTCGCTGGGATCGCTCGCGTCGAGGAGCGGCACGGCCTCACCGAGGTGGTGATCGGCGACGCTCCGCGCCTGACTGATGACACGGGCGCCGGGTTCACGGCACTGGCCTGCACCGTCGACGGGACGGCGCTGGTGATCTGCCACGACGCGCCCCCCGCTCTTCTCCTCACTGCCAACGGTCTCAGGACTGCGCCCGCCGAGCCCGGCGGCCGTGAACTGCTGGATCTGAAGCCGGACGAGCGACTGCTGCTGCTGTCCGCATCGGTGCTCGATGCTAGGCCGGAGGCACTCTCCGAGGCCCTGTACCACCACGGTGGGGACCTCATCCGGCAGGACCCCGTCAGCCTGCTCGCCGCCCTGTTCCGCGAGGTCCACCACGGCGCAGGGGCCGTGGTGGGCCCCGCACCCGGCATGGAGCCGACTGGAGGGGGCGCGTGATGAACGCCTTCTCTTCGGCCCTGGCTGATGAGCTCGCCCTTGCTCGTGAGCGGCTGCGCAGCGCCCGGGCACGACGTGATGACGAAGGAGTCATGGATGCCAGGGAGAGGCTGCTGGACCTCACCGAGATCTCTAAGCGCGTCCGAGAAGGTCTCCTGATCCCGTCTCCGTGACCGACGTCGAGCACTGGCTGCTCGCACCGGATCTCACGGCGCCTCGCCATGCCCGGCGAGTGTTGCGTGAGTGGGCCGCGCGACGCGGCACAGCGATCAGCGACCCCCACACCGTGGCGCTGGTGGCGACAGAGCTGGTGACCAACGCCGTGCTGCATGCTCGAGGACCAGTCGGGCTGAGCATCTCCATCGACAACCAGAACATCACGCTGCGAGTCACCGACGCCGGAAATGGACACCTGCGACCCAGCCCCGGGGACGACGGTGCACCGACTGGTCGGGGGCTGACCATCGTCCGGGCCCTCGCGGTGGACTGGGGCGTCCACCGCCGGCCCGGCGGCAAGACCGTCTGGGCGCGGGTGCCCCTCGGCTGACGGCTCGCCCGAGCGTCATGAAATCGCAAAGATACTGCCGTGATCACTGTCATCTCGGCGTCCCAGAGTGGTTGTCGAGGGCGGAATCCGACGTTGTGTTCCGCCCTCACCACACTCAATCGAACAGGTAGGAGAGCGAAAATGACCAACGGTACGGTGGTCAAGATCCAGCCGGGACAACGTGTCGGGGACAGGACCTCACACCGGATCGTCGCTGCACAGCTTCGCGGCGAGGCGAGGGCGCCGGACACCGACACCCGATCCGTGGTCCGGGCGGTGGCCAAGGAGATCGAGGACCTGGGGCTGGTGCCCGACGTGCCCGAGCTGGAGCGTAGGTACGGGCAGCCCTCGATCGTCGCACCAGCCCTCGCGGCGATGCGCGCCTCCGCCTAGCCAGTCGGTTCTCGTGCATACAGGCGGAGCGTGCGTCGGACACCGCTCACCGGAGGTCGAGTCGGCGGAACGCCCACACCGCGACTGAGCTGAGCAGGACACCTGCGATGACGAGCGCGGCGAAGGACCCGGGCGCCAGTCCCTTCACGATCTGGTCCTGCCCCACCGACCAGTAGATGGGCGAGAGGTGGCGTAGGTCGTGCAACCAGTCAACGACCCCGGCGAGCGAGCTCATCAGGTACGACGCAGCGGCAAGCGCCGACGCGACACCGAGGGAGAGGCCGCGGCTCCCGGTCAAGCAGCCCAACGCGAGCGCCAGGACACCGAAGTCGTAGGCCAGGAGGACAACCCCGGCCGAAGCGCTCGTCAGCGGCGCGACCGCCAACCGGAGTCCAACCGTCCGCCCCGCGAGCACTGCCACGTACGTCACCCCTGCGACGGGGATCGAGACCACGGCCAGCGCGGCCTGTTTCTGGAGCATCAAGGATGTCCGTGAGACCGGGAGGGCTGCGATCAGGCCGAGATGCTCCTCCTCGTTCTGTCCGGCGACCGCGGCAGCTCCGTAACCGATCGACAGCAGCAGGGCGAACAACGGCACCACGTTGGCATAGAGGTTTGCGTTGAGCCAGCCGGCTGGGGAGGTCAGGGACCCCGACAGCCCGAAGAGGGCGGCCATCGTCGGGTTGCCCTCCGCCAGCCGGTCCAGTGAACGGTCCCCGCGGAAGGACGGGTACAGGAGAACGATGAGCACGGCATACGCACCGAAGCCGAGGGCACAGGCCCACAGGCTGCGTCGGCGCAGCCGCAGGTCCAACCGCATCAACTCAGCTCGCAAGGGGTCCCTCGTCCACGTCCGTCCCTCGATAGAAGGCCCGGAAGATCTCGTCCAGACCGGCCGGGCGCGCGACGAGGTCGGTGGCGCCCATGTCGCCGATGGCCCGCAGGAGCGGGGCCATTGAACCGTTGACCTCGAGGCTCACCCCGTCGCCCCGCCGGTCAATGACCCGAACGCCGGGAATGGCCGCGAGCACTGCCTGCGCCGGCACGTGGTCGAGGTGGAGCTGCACGACCCGCGGGGCGCGTTCGCGAAGACCGCTCACGGTGTCGACGGCGACAAGTCGTCCCTCACGGATGATGGCTACCCGGTCGACGACGCGCTCCACCTCATCGAGGTCGTGCGAGGACAGGAACACCGTCGCGCCGTCGGCGACCCGCTCGCGGATGAGCCGGGCGAACTCGTCCTGCAGCAGCGGGTCCAGCCCGGAGGTCGGCTCGTCGAGGACGAGCAGCTCGGGACGGTGCATGAACGCCAGGACGAGTCCGATCTTCTGCCGGTTGCCCTTGGACAGTGCTCGCAGGGGTCGGTCGAGCTCGGCACCGAGGCGCGCGGCGAGGCTGTCGATGTCGACGGCGGACACGCCTCCGTGGATGTGCGCCAGGCGGTCCAGCAGGTCACGGCCGGACAGGGCTGGAAACAGCCGTAGCTCACCGGGGAGGTAGCCGATCCGCCTCCGCACCGCCACCTCGCGAGGGCTGCCGCCCAACACCTGCACGGAGCCTGCGTTCGGACGCGACAGCCCCATGACCAGCCGGATGGTCGTGGACTTCCCCGCACCGTTCGGGCCGAGGAAGCCGAGCACCTCGCCTCGGGCCACCTCGAGGGTGAGGGACTCCACGCCCCGGTTGCGGCCGTAGCGCTTGGTCAGCCCGCCGAGGCGTACGGCTGGCCCTTGGCCCGCATCCGACCCCCGGCTCACGGCTCTCACCACCCCAGCGCGTTGGCCGCATCCAGAGCGGCAGTCGGTTCATCAGCGGCCTCGGCGAAGGTGCTCAGTGCTTCGACCAGTCGACGTGCCTGCTCACGAGGCATGGCCTCGACGATCACGCGGATGGCCTCGCGGCGACGTTCGGTGACGTGGTCGACCACGCGGCGGCCCCGGGGTGTCAACTCGATCACCACTTCGCGGCGGTCCTGGGTGTTCTCACGCCGCGTGACCAGGTCCGAGGCGATCAGCCGGTCGACACTGCGCAACGCCGTCGAAGGGGTCACCCCCAGACGGTCCGCCAGACGATTCAGCCGGGTCTCACCATGGCCGCGCAGCACGACCAGCAGCCTGAACTGGGTCACCGTGACGTCGTCCTGCACCTCCGCCAGCGACCGCGCCGAAACCCCCACAAGCACCCGCGAGGCCGTCAACAGGGCCGTGACGAGATCGTCGAGATCAGATCGGTCCAGCGGCTGCGGCATGGAAGCCTCCTTGCCCGTCGTCGATTGCATTGCTTGCACTAATAATTGCATAATGCAATTCATGACGCCAGAGGAAGCCCCTGTCCCCTCTCGTTCCCGGCGATTGGTCGGGCTGTCCGTCGGCCGTGCCGGTATCTGGCTCCGCAGCTCCAGCACGGGGTTGTTGGTGTTGTCCCTCACCGTTGGCGCCGCGGCCGCGCTCTTCGCGGTGGCATTCCGCTGGCTCATCGGCGCCTTCACCCGCCTCTTCTCCGGACACCTCGACTACGCCGCCAGCCCCGGCGCGGCGCACCCGTCCCTGCCCGGACTCGGGCGGTGGTTCGTGCTCGCCACTCCGGTGGTTGCGGGGCTCCTCTACGGTCCGCTGGTCCAGAGATTCGCCCGCGAGGCGCGCGGGCATGGGGTCCCCGAGGTCATGTATGCCGTCGCCCATCGTGGCGGACGGATCGCCCCCCAGGTGGCAGCGGTCAAGGCTCTCGCCTCGGCGTTGTGCATCGGCGGTGGGGGTTCCGTCGGGCGCGAGGGTCCGATCGTCCAGATCGGGTCCGCCCTGGGTTCGACCGCCGGACGCCTGGGCCGGCTGTCCGAACCGCGCCTTCGCGTCTTGGTCGCGTGTGGCGCGGCGGCCGGGATCAGCGCCACCTTCAACGCCCCCCTGGCGGGTGTCTTCTTCGCGATGGAGCTGATCCTCGCGGACTTCACCTCGCAGGCCTTCGGCATGGTGGTGCTCGCCTCGGTGACCTCCAGCGTCATCGGGCGCGCCGCCCTCGGCGACGTGCCCTTTCTCGAGCTCCCGGCCTTCACCGTGACAGGCCCCCACGAGTACCTCTTCTTCGCCGCCCTCGGCTTGCTGGCCGGGCTGGTGGGCGTGACCTTCACTCGGGTCCTGTACGCCGTCGAGGACGGATGCGACGCCCTGTGGCGTGGACCGGAGTGGTTGCGGCCAGCCGTGGGCGGGCTCGCTCTCGGGCTGGTCCTGCTCGTCCTCCCGCAGATGTACGGCGTCGGTTACCCGGTGCTCGGTGACGCCATCGATGGGAGGTATGCCGTGGCGTTCCTCTTGATTCTCATGGTGGGCAAGATGGTGGCCACCAGCCTGACGATCGGGATCGGGGGTTCCGGTGGCGTCTTCGCCCCCAGCCTGTTCATCGGCGCCATGCTCGGTGCGGCGTTCGGAGAAACGCTCCACCTCATTGCCCCGGGAGTCTCTGGACCTGTGGGTGCTTATGGGCTGATCGGGATGGGCGCAGTGTTCGCCGGAGCCGCCCGCGCCCCCATCACGGCCGTCGTCATGCTCTTCGAGCTCACGGGCGAGTACACCGTCATCTTGCCGCTGATGACTGCCATCGTGCTGGCGACGGGTCTGAGCCACGCCCTCACCGGCGACACGATCTACACGCTCAAGCTGCGACGTCGCGGGGTGGACCTCGGCGTCCCGAGCGAGACGGTGCAGGGCAGCCGGCGGCACGTCCGCGACGTCATGAGCGAGGTGCCGTCGGGCCTCCCCCGGCGCACCACGCTTGCCGAGGTCGCTGCCGCGCTGAGTGAAGCCCAGTTCGGGATCCTGCCGGTGGTCGACGACTCCGGCGACTACCTCGGCGTCGTGACGGCACGGGGCGTCACGGATGCCCTCGCGGACGGACGGCACGACACCGCGGCGGCCAGCCTGGCTGCGGAAGTCCCGGTGACCATCAATGAGAGTGACCCTGTCACAGTCGCCAGCGAGACGCTGAGCCGCAGCGGGATGAGTGCCATGCCTGTCCTCAGCTCTTCTGGAGACGTCGTGGGCTGGCTCAGCTACCACGACCTCCTCGCGGCCCGGCCCTGAACCGTCTTGTGGTCATTGGCTGCGCGAGCCTTCGTCTGCGGGTCCACCATGAGGGAACTGGTGTCCTCAACGCTGCCGAGCACTACCCACCCGCTGGGCGAGCGCTCACAGGCGTCTCCGCGGCTCTCCTTCCGGCAGTTCCCCGGGCCCCGATGATGCTGCGCTCCCGTCAACATCGGGGCTCGCCATGGCGCCCGGCACTCCCTCGCGCGGCAGCAGAGGCATGACGCGGGCGTACGTGTCCCGGGTGGCGCCCTCGTAGCGGACATAGAGGTCAACGGCGCGTACACACGCCAGAGCCTTTCGAGTCAGGGCCAGCACCTCGACACGATCGTCCTTGCCGGTGCCGATCCCCGCCCCTGCCCCCAGACGACGAAGGGCAAAGTCCTCGTCCTCGACCAACCCCATGAAACCGAGTTGCGCGCGCGCATCGTCCACCGGCACCCACGACTGGGTCTCGATCTCCTTGCCTGCCGGAACCACTCGGTACTGAACGGCCTGCACGATGGCTCGTCCCCCGCCGCTGTTGTCAATCATCACGCGCCAAGCCGACTTCTGGCCCAAGATGACGCTGGCGTCGCGGGTCGAGGACCACCCCAGGTGCGGCTCCACGGTCAGCGTCAGCTGTCGACGTGTGGCGATGAGGGCGAGGAGTCCACCAGCAAGTGCGGCTGCGGGGGCAACCTCGAGCAGCTGAAGTCGCCACGGCCAACGTCCCGTCCATGACGCCGGCAGGTTCTCACGCAGTATCGCCCATGTGAGCACCACAAGCAGTGACACCAGCAGTCGCACTGGCCACACGTCCAACGCGCTGGGACGGTAGACGAGCACGGGTCTCCCGGGCGCGGGCTTCACCGCTCCCGTGGCGAGATCGCGGCGCCTGCTCTGTCGGCCGCTGAAGGGACGCCTCACGACTAATCAGGCGGCCGCGGCTTGGGCCGGGCGTGGCGGCATTCAAAACGACACCCGAAGAACGAGCAATGACGCTGTGATGCTGGCCCGCTGGAATGATTACCTGCTGACCCCGAACAAGCTTCACGACCCCGGAGTCAGTTTCGAGGTCCGCCTCGCCAGCGACCAGAAGTGTGGAACTCTCGTCGTCGTGTCGGTGCGCGAACGACTCTCCTTCTTCCAAACTGATGTGAGCCACTTCTGGATGGTCCCAAATTGGCAGCCCGGCGTCGAGGGTCGGAAGCGGACCGAAGACTCGAGATCATCGAACTGCGAACCACCGACCAAGCGCCAAGCCTCGGACGAACGAGCGTGTCGGTGAGTCCCACCCAACGAACATGGCTGCCCGAGGGCACCACGTGCAAACTTCCGCGCCAGCTGCAGTGGCAGCCGAGGTCGGGTGTCAGTCTCGAAGTTCTGCGAGCTTGCGACTTTGCTCGAGGGCGGCGAGCTCGGCTGCGTGTTCGCGAGTCGCCGACAACACTTCGTACTCGCTTGCCGTCTTCAGGAGGTCGAGCTGGGTCTTGGCCCGCTCCTGTGCCACGCGCTCCGCGCTCGGGCGTTCCGCGAAGGACTTGTAGGCCGATGACGACGCGTCCACCAGCTCACCCAGCGCAGGTCCTACGGTGCCGAGCGCCGAGTCGGACCCGATGCCAAAGGTCTTCACCGACTGGTCCCCGTAGAACGACAGCTTGACGCTTCGTGAGCGACCGCCGCGCTGGTTCACGCTCACCGGCTGGTAGTGGCTGAACTCATCGACGACGTCGAGGTGCACCACGGACGAGTCGTCGAGGACCCATTGGTCCTCAGCACTCCGCGTGTACACCCCGATCGTGACCGGGCGGCCGACCCGGATGATCAGTACGTCCGTGTGGACTGCTTCCGGAGGCGTCTCGAACTTGTCCCGATCAGGGTCGCTGAGGGCCAGGAGCACGCCGAAGTCGTCGGCCGCAGCCCGTTGTGCCTCGGGAACCGCAGGCGAAGTGAGGCTTTCAGGCAGTCCGTCCCTGAGTCGAAGAAGCTGCCGGGGACTCAGCACCCACGTGGCCGTCGAGTCCGGGGCGCTGCTGGCGCGCGAGGCGATCCACGCACGTCGCGCTTCGCTGATCGTGGCGAGCTGGCTCTGACAGGTCGTGAGCGCCGTCCCGGCGAGAGCCGTGTCCTGGGGAGAGGTCTCGGGGTCCGCCACGACTTCGAGCAAGTCCTCCACCTTTCGGACCAACTCCTCCCTCCGCACCGAGAGGCCAGGATGTGCGCGAGCCCAGTCCTCCTCGAGACTTGGCGGCCTCTGCGCCAGGAAGACGGTGGCCGCAAGACCGACCACCTTCGAGGCGAGCGAGATGACGTTGGACATGGCCGACGAGGTTTGCCCGTTGATGGCCTGGATGACGCCGTTCTCGTCGAGGTCGACCTCGACCGAGACGTTCTCCAACATTCCCTCGTGGATGTGGAGCGCCTGGCGTCGCTCCCTGTCGGGCTGCACCGACGGGACAACCGAAACGGAGACGTGGGGCTCGAGGGAACTGCCGAGCTCGGACGTGACAACACGTCGCTCCAGGCTGGCTCTGAGAACGAATTCGGTTCGGGGCAACCAGTAACCAAGACCTAGCGGCTCGTCCATTGCACATCCCCTTCCAACGCGAGGTGTCTTACCTGTGCGCTCCTCCCAGGCATTCCTCCCGGGCGATCGTCCCACCATCAGGAGACGCGGGGAAGGCGCCCGAGGTGGCGGGAACCCGTGGGAGCCGGCATGCAGACGCTGCTTCCAGCACGCGACCCGCGCCAAGCGTTCACCTTCCGGACACCGAGACGTCGCCGACTTGTCGTGGCCACATTCAGATCGCGTGGCGAGGGTGGCGATCGACACCAGTCGCCACCTGACCACGTCCTGGAGGACCCATGCCCATCGCTCGTCGTTCAGTCCTGTCCGGAAGCGCCGCTGCGGGGGTGGGGCTCGTCGTCGCCGGCGCCACACCGACCCTTGCTGAGGCCGCGCCAGCCACCGCACCCGCGTCCGGCGGTCGCCAGCACGGCGGCATACCGAAGTCGCGCCCGTTCCCGCCCCTGGTGGACGACCCGAACGGCATCCTCGCCCTGCCTCCGGGCTTCCGCTACACGGTCGTCACCCGGGCCGGTCAGACCCAGCTCGACGACGGCCAGGGCCCCACCCCGTCCAACCACGACGGCATGGCGGTCTTCAAGGCGGCCAGGAACCGCCTGCGCCTGATCCAGAACCACGAGCTCCCGGCCGGGTCCGCCCTCGGCGTCCCCCACGTCGAGGGCACCGTCTACGACCCCACCGCCCTGAACGGCGGTGGCTGCACGATCATCGAGACCGACGACCGCGGCCGCAACCACGGCGAGTGGGTCGGCATCTCCGGCACCCTCACGAACTGCGCGGGCGGGCACACCCCGTGGGGCACCTGGCTCACCTGCGAGGAGACCGAGACCAAGGCCGGCGCCAAGTGGAGCGGCAACGGCCAGAGCGGCACCTACTCCAAGGACCACGGCTACGTCTTCGAGGTCTTCGCCGACGGCCGGACCAACCCCGAGCCGATCAAGGCGTTCGGTCGCTACGCCCACGAGGCGCTGGCGATCGACCCGACCCGCACCCAGGTCTACCTCTCCGAGGACGCCAGCAACCCCAACGGTCTCTTCTACCGCTGGACCGCCCCGAAGGGTGTGCGCCTCGGTGACGGCATCGCCGCCAAGCTCGGCCCCACCGAGGGCAAGCTCGAGGCACTCGCGATCATCATGGACGACGGATCGGTCCTGCCGGACGTCGCCTACCTGACCTCCGCCCAGCTCGGCCGCCCCTTCCCGGTCCGCTGGGTCGAGGTGCCCGAGCGCGACGGGCAGACCACGTCGGTGCGAAAGCAGTTCACCACCGAGATCACCCGCGGCAAGAAGTTCGAGGGCGTCTACGGCATCGACTCCGGCGTCTACGTCGTCAACAGCTTCGCCTTCAACAGCGCCGACCTGCCGGCCGACGCGGTCAAGCACGACGGCATGGTGTGGTTCTACTCCTACAAGGACCAGACCATCACGCTGGTGACCTACTTCCCCCACCAGACCAGCTCGGAGACCGGCGCGTCGCCCAAGTACTCGGACATGGTTTTCGACGGGCCCGACAACGTGACCGTCACCCCGTGGGGCACCTTGGTCCTCGCCGAGGACGGCGTCGGCGCCTCCCACGTGCTGAGCTCGGTCCCGGGTGGCCCGACCTACGCGATCGCCCGCAACCAGCTCAACATCGGCACCGCGGACGCCCCGGAGTACTCCGAGTTCACCGGACCCGCGTTCAGCTCCGACGGCAAGGTGCTGTTCGTCAACATCCAGACGCCGGGGCTCACCCTGGCCATCACCGGCCCCTGGGACAAGTACCTCGGCTGACGCCCGCCAGACCGCACGAGCGGTCGCCACAGGGAAGGGCCGGACGCCTCGCGTCCGGTCCTTTCCCATGCCTGGTATGTCGCCTGGCCGGTCTGGGTGCGCGGAGTGACCGACGACCCCCCACCGTTCGTGGGCTCCCTCCAGTCGGGTGCCACCGTCACTGCGAAGTCCGGGGTCCCTGCTTCGCTGCGCGCAGCCGCGCGTTCTCGACCTCCAGGTCGAGGACCATGCCGATCCCGGCCAGGTTCAGGCCGGCGCCCAGCAGGTCGCCGATCCGGCGCAGCCGGGCCAGGTCGTTCGCGCTGTAACGACGCGTGCCGCCGTCGGTGCGCACCGGTTCGAGCAGCCCGCGGGCCTCGTACAGGCGCAGGTTCTGCACCCCCATCCCCACGAGCTCGGCAGCCACCGAGATGCCGTAGACGCCGCGTTCAGCGTCAGGTGCGGCGGGTGCCATGGTGCGTCCTCCAACCAAGGGTGCCTACAGGGGTCTTGAAATATTGTGCACGTGGTGCTACAAGAAATCTATAGCCGCCACCACAGACTCTGAGCTGGTGGAGGCACCCGGTAAGAGCATTGGCAATGACGCAACGGAGGTGAAGACGATGCTGATGCGCACCGACCCTTTCCGTGAGCTGGACCGACTCACCCAGCAGGCGCTGGGCACCCCGGCACGTCCCTCGGCCATGCCGATGGACGCGTTCCGCGACGGCGACGTGTTCCTCGTCGAGCTCGACATCCCGGGCGTGAGCCCGGACGCCATCGACATCGACGTGGAGCGGAACGTGGTCACCGTGAAGGCCGAACGGCCGGCCCGGGCCAGCGACGCTGAGCTGATCGCCGCGGAACGCCCCCGGGGCGTGTTCAGCCGCCAGATGGTGCTCGGCGACACCCTGGAGACCGACCGCATCGAGGCCAGCTACGACGCCGGGGTCCTCACGCTGAGGATTCCCGTCGCCGAGAAGGCCAAGCCACGCAAGGTGGAGATCATGAGCAGGAACGAGGGTCGCCAGGCGATCAGCGCCTGACCTCGGGGGTGATCCCGATGACCACCAGTTCCACCCTCACCGGGACGGCGCGCACCGTGGAGGAGGAGTTCCTCGACCTGGTCTGCGCGGACGACGAGTTCGTCCGCGCCGAGTTCGACGCACTGGTTGCCGAGGTGTGGTCGAGTCGTCCACCTCCGGCGGATCCGTCGCCGGCAGCCCGGGGCGCCGGTCCTGAGCAGCAGGGTGGCCCGGCACCGTCCCCCACCCGCCTCCTCGGTCCTCGACCGAGGCGCCCCGGTGCCGGAGGGTGGCGCCGGCAGCGCTCGCCCCCGCGAGCCTGACGACCTGACAAACCAAAGTCACGACCGTGAGTTCGAGAAAGGTGGGTGGTCGCCCCGGCATGACACATCACGACCAACGAGACCGACAACCCCACTGACGCTCGCCCGGGCCGCGTTCGAGTCACGCGCCCGACGCATCACGCGCGACGCCCACGCCTTGACGGCGTATCCGTTCGCGGCCCGGGCGAGTTACAAGCTCTGGCCAGTAGTGATTTGCCTAATGTCCGTAGTTTTTGCAGACTGGCCCCATGGACAGCCTCACCGAGACCCAGGTCCGGGCCTCTTTCGTCAACGCCACCAAGGGCGAGGTCGCGCGCCTGCACGTCCCCCGTGACCTCGGCGACCAGCCGTGGGCCGACCTCGACCTGCTCGGCTGGACGGACCCCAAGTCCCCGCTGCGCGGCTACCTCGTCGTGCCCGTTCCCGACCGTGGTCCGGTCGGCGTGCAGCTCGCCCGCGTCCAGGGTGGGTCCCGACGAGCCAGGATGTGTTCGCTGTGCGCCACCACTCACCCCAGCGGCGGTGTCGCCCTGATGGTTGCCCCGCGCGCCGGACGGTCGGGCCGCGACGGCAACACGGTCGGACTCGAGATGTGCACGTCCTTGGCGTGCTCGGCCTACGCCCGTGGCAGGCTGAAGTCACCCAGCCCGCACCTCGCCCAGGAGACCCTCTCTGTCGAGGAACGCGTGGGTCGACTTAGCCGCAACGCGATCGCCTTCGTCGAGCGAGTCCTGAAGTGACGACCGAAGGTATGCCTCAGTGCCGCGCGCAGGCCTGACCACCGACGTCCTGACCCGGGCCGCGGCCGAGCTCGCCGACGAGGAAGGCCTCGGCGGCGTGACCTTGGCGGCGCTCGCCCGCCGCTTCGGCGTCAAGGCGCCCAGCCTTTACGCGCACGTCGCCGGAGAGCGAGACCTCAAGCAGCGCATCGCGGTGCTGGCGCTGGCCGAGCTCGCCGACCTGGTGAGAGACGCGATCGCCGGACGCAGCGGTCGCGAGGCCATCGACGCCCTCGGGCGAGCGCATCGCGACTATGCCGTCGCGCACCCTGGGCGCCATGCCGCCACGACGTTGCCGCTGGACGACGACGCCGCAGCAGCCAGCGCTGCGCCACACCACGCTGCGTTGTCGCGTGCGGTTCTGCGCTCCTACGGCCTGTCCGAGCCGGATGAGACCCATGCCGTCCGGCTGCTCGGTGCGACGGTGCGCGGCTGGACCGACCTCCAGCTGGCGGGTGGTTTCGCACGCAGCCGACCCAGCGCCGAGCGTTCGTGGCGGCGCGCCGTCGACGGACTCGACCAGGTCTTCACCGCCTGGGGGTCCCCGGTCTGACCGTCGGGTGACCGAACCTCAGCATGACCGGAGGCCAGCCGCTGGGCGGCAGACGCTGACGGCGACCACGCGGCATACACCGTTTGGGTGGCGCGGGGTCATCTGTTGGGCAGTTCGACCGAGATGTCCGGATGACGCCCGGTCCGTGGCGCATGATGGACGCATGCTGACCTCGAAGGACGTGACGCGCCAGAGCTTCACGACGACGACCATGCGTCGGGGGTACGACGAACGCGAGGTCGACGACTTCCTCGACCGCGTGATCGACACCCTGCGCTACTACGAGCAGGGTGGGCGGCCAGGTCCCCAGGAGCCGGATGCACCACACGACTCTGCGGGACTCGCGCAACGAGCCTCGCGGTGGCTGCGCGGAGACCCCGAGCCGTGAGTCCCCACTCCTGCGTCCTGACCACGTCCTAACGACGTCCTGACGAGGTCCTGACGAGTTGCTCGAGCCCCGGACCTCGCGGGTGGCCGGGGTCAGCCACTGCGCCGGATGAAGCCGGTCTGGTATCCCCGCACGACCGCCTGGACGCGGTCCCGGATGCCGAGCTTGGCGAGGATTCGCGCCACGTGCGTCTTGACCGTGGTCTCGGCGACCACCATCTCAGCTGCGATCTCGGCGTTCGACAGGCCGCGGCCGATCAGCCGCAGCACGTCGAGCTCACGCTCGGTGAGCTGCGCCAGCTCCGCCGGGATACCCGGCGTGACAGTCGGCTCGGCGAAGCTCTCGACGAGCCGTCGCGTGATGGACGGCTCGATCAGGGAGTCACCGGTTGCAGCCGCACGGACCGCGGCGACCAACCGCGACGAGGGGGCGTCCTTGAGGAGAAAGCCCGCCGCCCCGGCCCGAAGCGCCCGGTAGACGTACTCGTTCTGGTCGAAGGTCGTCAGCACCACGATGGTCGGCGGGTCGGGCTGGCGCTGGATCTGCTCGGTGGCCGCCAGTCCGTCGAGCTCCGGCATCCGGATGTCCATCAGCACCACCGCGGGCTTGAGCAGCGCGGCCTGGCGGACTGCCTCGTGACCGTTCACGGCCTCGGCCACCACCTCGATGTCGCCCTCCGACTCGAGGATCACCCGGAAGCCGGTGCGCACCAGCTCCTGGTCGTCGGCGATGAGGACGCGGATCACCTCGCCATTGTGTCGATCGCGAGCCGCCCGCGGGTCCTCCTCAGGGATGACGCGCGACGCCGAGATCGTCCGTGGTGCCGACGCGGGCCACGACGGCGGGACCGGAAGGTGGTGCCAACGGGGTCACCCAGACGCCGGATCGAAAGGAACTGAGATGGACATCCTCAAGGGCATCCGGCCCCTCGACTACGTGTTGGCGGCCGTCATGGTCACGGCGGCAGCGCTGATCGGTTGGGCGAACGTCGGCGCCGGCGCCGACGCCGACGTGGCCCACGCCCTCGACTCGCACTCCGCGCTGATGATCCCGGTCTTCGCCCTCGCCGCTCTCCCCATCCTCTGGCGGCGGCGAGCCATCCTCGGCGCCGTCGGCGCCTCGTTCGTGATCATGGCCGCGAGCCTGCCGGCCTTCGGGTGGGTCAGCCGTTGCGGCTTCGCGCTGCCCCTCTCGTTCGCCTTCGCGTATGCCGTGGCTCGGTTCGCGGGGAACCGGCAGAACCACGTCGTGGGCCTGGTCGGCATCCTCGCCCTCCAGATCGCCGCCCTCGTGAAGGACTCCTCCACCGGTGGCCTGGGCGCCTTCCCCTATGCGGTGGTGGGGGCGGCGGTGTTCTACGGCATCGGCCTCGTCGTGCAGAAGAGGGCCACTGGGCCGGTCACCGCGCCTACGCTGAGCCCTGAGCACGTCAGCGCCTGAGGGGTCGAACCATGAGTGAGCGCCAGAGCACGCTGTTCCAGGGGCTGCGTCCCGTGGACTGGGCGCTCGCGTCCGCCCTCACCGCACTGGGCGCCACCCTGATGGTCGAGAACCTCCTGTTCTCCGACGCCGACGTGGCGCGGGCCATCGCCGAGGGCACCATGGTCCACGAGCTGACCTCACGCTCGTGGGCCATGGTGCCGCTGTTCGCCGTGGCGACCGTGACGGTGCTGTGGTGGCGCCGCGGGATCATCGCCGTCATCTCCACGGGGATCGTGGTGATGGCACTCCACGACCTGCTCTTCGGCTGGGTCACCCGATGTGGGGCAGGTCTGCCACTGGCGTTCGTGCTGGCCTACCTCGCCGCGGTGAGCCTGGACCGACGACGCGCCTGGATCGCCCTCGGCCTCAGCACCGTCCTCACCGCCGCGGTGCTCGTGCGCGACGCGACGACCGGGTTCGAGCCGTTCGCGCTCGGCGTGCCGATCCTGTTGATCGTCTTCGCGATCGGGCGAGCCGTCCGGCACCGCACGGCCATGAGCGCCGAGCTCCGGGCGCGGACGGTCGAGCTGCGACAGCTGCGCGACGAGCGCGTCGCGCTCGAGCTCGCGGACGACCGGGTCCGGCTCTCCGGCCAGCTGGACGGCTTGTTGCAGCGGCGGCTCGGCCAGCTGACGACCGCCGCCGAGGCCGGGCAGCACCTCGACCCGGCCGGAGCCAGGGCCCTCTTCGAATCCATCGAGGACGAGAGCCGCGCCACCCTCGACGGCATGCGCGAGCTCCTCGGCCTGCTGCGCGGCGAGGAGGGCGCGCTGGCCCCGGCTCCGACGGTCGCGCACCTCGACACCCTGCTGGCTCGGCATACCGGCGCCGGTACGCGGTTGACGGTGACCGGCGATCCGCGATCACTGACGGCGGCAGTCGAGCTCTCGGCATACCGGATCGTCGAGCACCTGGTGAATGTCCTTGCGGACCAGCCAGACTCGCGCATCGACGTCTCGATGCGGTTCGACGAGGAGGCGCTCGAGATCCGGGTCAACGGTCCGGTGCGGCGTTCCGCGGACCTCAAGAACGCAGTGGCGCGGGCGCGCGAGCGGGCCAAGGTCCTGGGTGGCTCGCTGGACGTGAAGGTCAGCCGGGGCTACGCCACTGCCGTGGCCCAGCTGCCGGTGTCGGGTTAGCTGCGACCGATGCGGGTGCTCGAGCGGATCGGCATCGCCCTGGCAGTGCTCCTGCTGGTGGTGCTGCCCACCGCGCTCCACGGGTGGCCGACGACGGTCCGCGGCAACCTCCTCACCCTCCTCGTGACCGCCGGTGGACTCGCGCTGCTGTGGTGGCGCAGCCAGCCGCGCGTCGCCGCCGTCGTGGCCATCGGCCTCTTCCTGTCGGGGTTGGCGCTCGGTGACGGCTGGTTCCCCGACACCGGGGTCGCGCTGTTCGCAGTGGCGTATGCCGTGCTGGCCCTCGGCTGGTCCGGCCGCGCAGCGTGGCTGGTGGCCGCGTGCGCACTGGCCTCGCTGGTGCCGCTCTACTACCTCGCGCAGATCAACAGCTGGGTCGCCGTGTTGATGTTCACGGTGCCTCCGTATGCCGCCGGGACCGCTCTGCGGCTGCGACAGGAGACCGCGGACCAGTTGGCCCTGCGGGCCCAGGAGCTCGAGGACGAGCGCGAGCTCTTCTCCGCCATCGCGCTGCGCCACGAGCGCGCGCGGATCGCCAGCGAGCTGCACGACATCGTCGGGCACGCGATCAGCGTGATGGTGGTGCAAGCGGCCGCCGGCCAACGGCTGGTGGATGCCGATCCCGATCGGGCCAGACAGGCCTTCGTGGCGATCTCGGAGTCGGCCCGGCAGGGGACCAAGGACCTCGAGCGGCTCGTCGAGCTGCTCGGCGGGACCCCTGACGACCACGTGGTCGGACCCGACCTCGCGCTGGTCGACGAGGTGGTCAGCCGCGCCGAGCGCAGTGGTCTCGACGTCACCTGCCGCTTCGAGGGCGATCGCGACCGCATCCCCCGCCCAGTCGCCCACCTCGCCTTCCGGGTGGTGCAGGAGAGCCTGACCAACGCGCTCCGCTATGCACCCGGTGCGGAGGTCCGCATCGTCATCACGGTCGACGAGATGGGGCGGGGCCTTGCCGTGCGCGTCGAGAACGACAGTGCGGCCGGACCCGGTGCCTCCGTGGTCGGCACCGGTCGCGGACTCCTGGGTCTGCGTGAGAGGGTCCACCGACTCGGAGGCAACCTCACTGCCGGCGCCAGCTCCACGGGTGGATGGGTCGTCGAAGCGCGCCTACCCGGTCCCTGAGCGACCGCCAGCAGATCGCCGGCCGAGCAAGGGCTCGCTAGCGTGGGCGGGGTGCGCGCGCACCCCGCCGCACACCATACCCGTCCTCGACGCCAAGGTGGCTTCCCCCGTGTCCGAACGACTCAGCGTCCCCGGCAACCCGATCGCGCACGATGACGCGACGATCACCGGTGAGCACTGGCGAATCACCGTCCTCACCCCCGGCCTGCTGCGGATGGAGTGGTCGGAGTCGGGCGAGTTCGAGGACCGCGCGAGCACATTCGCGGTCAACCGTGCGCTCCCCGTGCCCGAGGTCGACGTGCAGCGGCACGGCGAGCGCGTCGAGCTGACGACGGACTGCCTGCACCTCGCCTACGACGGCGCGGAGTTCAGCCCCAGCGGTCTCGTGGTGACGGCGACGTCGCCCATGTCGGGGACGCACACCAGCGAGTGGCGGTTCGGCGAGCCGGCCGACGGGCTCGGCGGCACCGCGCGCACCCTCGACGACATCGACGGAGCCGTGCCTCTCGGGCCCGGAGTGGTGTCCCGCACCGGGATCGCCGTCATCGACGACTCCGACTCGTTCCTCATCGAAGGTGGCGCCGCCGCCGTCCGCCGCGAGGGCACCAAGGACCTCTACGTGTTCGCACGTGGTCACGACTTCCGGGCCGCCGTCGCCGACCTGTATGCCGTGTCCGGCCCCGTGCCGATGCTGCCGCGGTGGGCGCTGGGCAACTGGTGGAGCCGTTACCACCCCTACTCCGCCGACGAGTACCTGGAGCTGCTCGACACGTTCGAGGCCGAACACGTGCCGTTGTCGGTCGCGGTGCTCGACATGGACTGGCACTGGGTCGACATCGACAAGAAGTACGGGACCGGCTGGACCGGCTACTCGTGGAACCGCGACCTCTTCCCCGACCCGCCGGCACTCCTGGCCGAGCTGCACCGGCGTGGGCTCGCGGTCACCCTCAACGTCCACCCCGCCGACGGGGTGCGCGCGTTCGAGGACGCCTATCCGAAGGTGGCCGAGGACATGGGGGTCGACCCGGGTTCGGAGCGGCCGATTCCCTTCGACCCCACCGACTCCCGCTTCATGGACTCCTACTTCTCGCGGCTGCACCACCCGCTCGAGGACGAAGGCGTCGACTTCTGGTGGCTCGACTGGCAGCAGGGGGCGTTCAGCCGCACCGCCGGCGTCGACCCGTTGTGGATCCTCAACATCGAGCACTTCAACGACTCGGCCCGGCGCGGGCAGCTGCCGATCACGTTCTCGCGTTATGCCGGGCCGGGCAGCCACCGCTACCCGGTGGGGTTCTCGGGGGATGCCCACATCACCTGGGACTCGCTGGCCTTCCAGCCCTACTTCACGGCGAGCGCCTCCAACATCGGCTACGGCTGGTGGAGCCACGACATCGGCGGCCACTGGTACGGCAGCCGCGACGACGACCTCACGGTGCGGTGGGTGCAGCTCGGCGTCTTCTCGCCGATCATGCGGCTGCACTCGACGCTGCACCCGTTCATCCGCAAGGAGCCGTGGACCTTCCCGGCGCAGGCGCGCGCGATCATCGACGCCCAGCTGCGGTTGCGCCACCGGCTGGTCCCCTACCTGCACACCATGAACGCCAGGGCGGCTCGTGACGGCGCACCCTTGGTCGAGCCGATGTACTGGGGCGACCCGGAGGCGTGGGACGCCTACGGTGTGCCCACCCAGTTCCGGTTCGGCACCGAGCTCGTCGTCGCACCCATCACCGCACCACAGGCCGAGGTGCTCGGGCTGGGCAGCGTGCAGGCCTGGCTGCCCGACGGCGAATGGACCGACCTCTTCACCGGCACGCGCTACCGGGGCGGACGCCACGTGCGTCTGCACCGGGCGATGGAGACGCTGCCGGTGCTCCTGTGTGCGGGCGGGCTGCTGCCGCTGGCCGGGACCAACGACGAGTCGGTCGGCACCGAGCTGCCGGCGCACGTCGAGGTGGTGCTGGCGCCGGGAGCCGACGGCGCCTTCGAGCTGGTCGAGGACGACGGCGCGACGTCTCCCCGGACCGCCACCACGCGGATCGCGTGGGACGACGCCTCGGGGACCCTGACGGTCGAGGCGGCGACAGGGGACGCCGACGTGCTGCCCGCCCAGCGCTCCTGGGCGGTGCTACTGCTGGGCGCCCGGGCCCAGGCGACTGTCGGAGGTGCGGAGGTCGACGGTGAGGCGACGACCGCCGGCACGCGGTTCGCCATCGGCGGGTGCGCTCCCTCCTCCTCCGTCTCCGTGACGTTGCACGAGATCCGGCCGTTCGACTGGACCAGGACGGTGGAGCAGGTGCGCCAGCTCCTCGACCGGGCGCGGATCGACTACAACCTCAAGCTCGCCGCCCATGACGTCGTGCGCCGGGCCGACGGACCCGTGGACGCCGCGGCTCGGCTGCGCGGGCTCGAGCTGGACCACGAGGTCGAGGCGGCCCTGCTCGAGCTCGTCCTCGCCAGCTACTAGGAGTCCTCGCCAGCGCCGGGGACACGACGCGTTCACCGACCGGCCGCAGCCCGCACCAACTCGGGTGAACGGCCATGAATGCTGTGAAAGTCGGTCCAAAGCACCCATCCGGTGGTTCCAGGCAGTACCTTCGCCCCACCCCCCGCCGCACCACCCTCCCCCCGACGGGGCACGGCTCAGCAAGGACTCGGCATGACCACACGCGCGCGCACCCTCCTGACCACCACCGCCGTCGCCAGCCTGGCCGCGACCGCGCTCGTCGCACCCACCGCGACGGCCGCGCCGTCAGCGCTGGCGCCGGTCAAGGCGGCGAGCAGCACGGCCGCCGCGGTCGCGCCGAGCCTCGCCACGGCATACGAGCCCAGCTCGGCCGACGCCCGGATCGTCAGCAAGCTCACCGCCAGGGTGACCACGGCCCGCTTCGGCACGCAGTTCAGCGGCGCCGTGATGGACGCCCGCACGGGCAAGCTGCTGTGGAGCAAGAACGGCAACACCGCGCTCAAGCCGGCCTCCACGATCAAGTTCGTCGCGGCGACCAACGCGCTGCGCGTCTTCGGACCCACCTACCGTTTCACCACCACCGTGCGACGGGGCACCCAGGCCGACCAGGTGGTGCTGATCGGTTCGGGCGACCCCGCGCTGTCGTCCACCCAGCTGGTCGCCCTCGCCAAGCAGACCGCTGCGGCCATGAAGGCCAAGGGACAGCTGCGGGTGCGGCTGTATGCCGACGACACCCTGTTCGCCGCGCCCACGCTCGCGACGGGCTGGCCCTCCACCTACGTCCCGGACGAGACGCCCTGGCTGCGCGCGCTGGTCGTCGACGGCCGGCAGGTCAGCGACACCACGATCGACGCGGCGAAGATCTTCGCGGCCAAGCTGAAGACCTACGGCATCACGGTCGCCAGCGTCACCCGCGGCAAGGCGTCGACGGCCAACCCGGTCCTCGCCACGTCAGCCGGCCAGACGATCGACCAGATCGTGACCCGGATGATGATGGAGTCGGACAACGAGCACGCCGAGGCCCTGCACCGGCTCGTGGGGATCAAGAAGGGGAAGGGCAACACCTGGACGGCGGCCCGGACCGCGGCCCAGAGCGGCCTCACCTACGAAGGGCTGGCCGCCACCGCGATCTACGACGGGTCCGGGCTGTCCCGCAGCGACCGGCTGACCAGCATCCAGCTCGCCAAGATGGTGAAGAACACCTTCGAGCCCCTGAACAAGGTGCCGTTCCGGATCCTGCGCTCCAGCCCCGGACTGCCGCAGGCGGGCAGGACCGGCACGCTGCGGGCGTCGTACGACCGGTTCACCGCCAGCACCTCGAAGTGCGCCGCCGGCAAGGTCTACGCGAAGACCGGGACCTTGAAGGACGCCGTCGCGCTGGCCGGGTGGACGGTGGGCAAGGACGGCCGCATCAAGGCCTTCGCGTTCATCATCAACGGCAACCCCACCTCGGTCACGGCGATGCGGCAGAACATCGACATGCTCGCGGCGACCGTCAACGGCTGCTACTGACCCCCGCGCGAGCTGCCTGGGCAGCCACGGCCGCCACCTTGGCCGAGGGTGGACCGGTCAGAGGCTCCCGCCACCGCCGTCGACGTCGCCACCGAACCCGGGCGTGAGCTTGAAGGTGCCCGGCGCCATGTCGCCGTACTCGTCGGCGCGGCGCTCTTCGGGAGTGCGCTTGTCACGGATCCTCCCGGCCACCGCGACGGCCAGCAGGAGCACGACTGCTGCCGCGCCGATCGCGAAGAGCCCGATCAGCACGACCGCGAACACGGAGACGTTCACGGCTTCCCCCTTCGTCTTGGTGGGTTGATCGTCCGCTCTCCGGCTGCCCCGGTCAACCGGATCGGAAAAGCTCGTCCAAATCCTTGACCTTCGAACAGGTGTTCGAAAGACTTGGCCATGGCCGTCGCACTGCTCGCATCGCCGCCCCTGGCGGCGGCTGACGCAGTGCGTCAGGTGCACGGCGTCCTCGATCGTTGTGCTCCCGTCGACGACCTCGACGGGTATGCCGCGTCGCACCTCCTCGGCGACGTCCAGCGGGCGAGGACGCGGCTGGAGGCGATGGAGCTCGCGCTCGTGGCGACGGTCGACAAGTCGCCGGTGGCCACCGATGCCGGCATGACCGGCACCGCGGCGTGGCTGGCCGCCCGGTCCCGGCGAGACAATGCCTCCGCGGCGCGGGCGGTCTCGCTGGCGAACGCGCTCGACGACGGGCTGACCGCCACGAAGGACGCGTTGGGCGACGGCGAGCTGACGACCGAGCACGCCCGGGTGATCGCGACCGCTGCCCAGCAGCTGCCCGCGGGACTCGCTCACGCTGAGCGAGCCGCGATCGAGGAGTCTCTCGTGTCGGTGGCCAAGCGGGTCGACCCCACCGCGTTGCGGCGCAAGGCCCGACGGGCCCTCGAGGCGGCCCAGCGCTCGCAGGCCGAGGTCGACGCCCACGAGGACGCCGTGCTGCGCGGGGAGGAGGAGCGGGCCCTCGCTGCGACCAGGCTGACGCTGCACGACAACCGCGACGGCACCACCACCGGGCACTTCACGGTGCCCACGCTGGCGGCCACCATCCTCAAGAAGGTCGTGCAGCAGATGGCGTCGCCGCGCCGGTTCGCGCAGCAGGCGGCGCGACGGGCCCGAGCCGAGGCGTCCGCCGGCGACACGTCGCTGAGCGCCGAGCAGGTGACCGAGGCGACGTGGGACGCGTTCAGGGCCGAGGACCTCGACTGGTCGCAGAAGTACGGTCGGGCGTTCGTCGAGCTGCTCGAGCACCTGCCCACCGACCACCTGTCCGGCAAGGTGAACGCGACGGTCCTCGTCACCGTCGAGCACGACAAGCTGAGAGCGTCGCTCGGGGCGGCCCACCTCGACACCGGCCACGACCTGTCGGCGTCGGAGGCGCGCCGGTTGGCGTGCGGCGCCGGCGTGTTGCCAGGAGTGCTGGGGGGCGAGTCGCAGGTGCTCGACCTGGGTCGGACCAACCGGTTCTTCTCCGAGGCGCAGCGGGTGGCACTCGTGACGAAGTACGACACCTGCGCCGCGGACGACTGCGACCGCCCCTATGCGTGGACCGAGCTCCATCACGAAGATCCGTGGGCGACCGGCGGGCAGACCGACCTCGAGCTGGCCGTGCCGTTGTGCGGGTTCCATCACCGGCGGCTGCACCAGCCCGGGTTCCGGCACCTGATCAGCCGCGACCGCGGTGGTCGCAAGAACGTCACCATCCATCGGCGGACCTGAGCGCACCTGGTTGCACCAACTCCCGTGCGCGGGGCGCACGCTCGGACGACATCTGCTCGCAAGACGCGGTTGCCGCGCGGTCGGCTGCTCGGAAGACTCTCGCGCATGACCGATGACCAGTGGTTCCGCGAAGCTGTCGTCTACCAGATCTACCCGCGCAGCTTCCAGGACTCCGACGGCGACGGCATCGGCGACGTGCCTGGAATCATCCGGCGGCTCGACTACCTGCAGCAGCTCGGTGTCGACGTCCTCTGGCTGTCCCCGATCTACACCAGCCCGCAGGACGACAACGGCTACGACATCGCCGACTACCAGGACATCGACCCCACGTTCGGCACCTTGGCCGACGTGGACGAGCTGGTCGAGCAGGCGCACGCCCGCGGCATACGGATCGTCATGGACCTCGTGGTCAACCACACCTCCGACGAGCACCCGTGGTTCGTCGAGTCGCGGTCGAGCAAGGACAACCCCAAGCGCGACTGGTACTGGTGGCGCCCCGCGCGCGACGGCTACACCGCCGGCGAGGTCGGCGCCGAGCCGACCAACTGGGAGTCGTTCTTCAGCGGTCCCGCCTGGGAGCTCGACGAGAAGACCGGCGACTACTACCTGCACCTGTTCAGCCGCAAGCAGCCCGACCTCAACTGGGAGAACCCGGAGGTGCGCGAGGCCGTCTACGAGATGATGCGTTGGTGGCTCGACCGGGGGGTCGACGGCTTCCGGATGGACGTCATCAACATGATCTCCAAGGTCACCTCGCTGCCCGACGGGGAGCCGCTGCCCGCCACCCCGCAGCTCGGCGACGGCACGCCGCACTTCCTCAACGGGCCACGGATCCACGAGTTCCTCCAGGAGATGCACCGCGCGGTGTTCGAGGGTCGGCCCGAGAAGCTGCTGACCGTCGGCGAGATGCCCGGCGTCACCGTGGAGGACGCGATCCTCTACACCGACCCCGAGCGCCACGAGGTCGACATGGTGTTCCAGTTCGAGCACGTGGGCCTCGACATCGGCGCGCACAAGTGGGACCGCAGCCGGGTCGACCTGCGCGACCTCAAGGCCTCGCTCGGGCGCTGGCAGGAGGCGCTGGCCGAGGTCGGCTGGAACTCGCTCTACTGGAACAACCACGACCAGCCACGCGCGGTGTCGCGCTTCGGGTCCGACGCCCCGGAGCACCGGGTCGCCTCGGCCAAGCTGCTCGGCACGGTGCTGCACCTGCACCGCGGCACCCCCTACGTCTACCAGGGCGAGGAGCTGGGGATGACGAACGTGCCGTTCGCGACGGCCGACGACTTCCTCGACATCGAGTCGGTGAACTACTACCGGCTGGCGTCCGGCGCAGGCGGCAACGTCGAGGAGATCCTGGCCAACCTGCGGCTCGGCAGCCGCGACAACGCCCGCTCCCCCATGCAGTGGGACGACAGCGCGAACGCCGGCTTCACCACCGGGCAGCCCTGGGCGCCGGCCAACCCGAACTACCCGGAGATCAACGCCGCCGCTGCCGTGGCCGACGACGACTCGGTCTTCCACCACTACCGGCGGCTCATCGAGCTGCGGCACACCGAGCCGGCGGTCGCGCACGGTGACTTCCGGCTGCTGGCGCCGGACCACCGGGCGCTCTACGCGTTCACCCGGTCGCACGACGGCACCGACCTGCTCGTGCTCGCGAACTTCGGGACCGACGAGCTCGACCTCACTGGTCCCGAGCTCGCTGACGCGATCGACGTGACCGGATGGGACTCGTCGACCCTGCTGCTCGGCAACCTCGACGACCCCGCGTCGCCGACTGCGCCGCTGCGCGCATGGGAGGCCCGCATCCTGCGGCGTTGAGGTGTGCCGCCGTGCCGTCTCGGTGCGGCAGACCGCAGGTTTCGTTCCGAAGGGGTGACGAACCTGCGGGGCGGGCGCTCTCTCCTGCAGAAGGGTGAGATCTGCCCGATTCGCCCCCCTGCCCGGGACGCGCTGTGCCACGATCTGCGCGTGATTCGAGCAGAACTCGGGGTGGGGATCCTGACCACGGCGGTGTGGGTCTACTGCCTCTTCGACGTGATCATGACCGACGAGTCGCGGATCAGGAACCTGCCCAAGGTGACCTGGATCTTCATCGTGCTCTTCACCTCGGTCGTGGGGGCGGTGGCCTGGCTCATCGCCGGGCGGCCGGAGAGCGCGCCGCGGAGCATGCCCTACAAGGGAAACACCGGCCGCGCCGGCACCTACCCGGAGTACGACCGGCCGGGACGTTTCGTGCCGACCAACCCCGACGACGACGCCGAGTTCCTGCGGAAGGTGCGCGAGCGCGCCGAGGCGCAGACCGCGGAGGCCAAGCGGCAGCGGCTCGAGCGGGAGCGGTTGGAAGCCGAGCAGATCGAGCGGGAGCGCGAGCGCCGCCGCCAGCGCAGCCAGGACCCCGACCCCGGGGCCACGGACGACACCGCCCGCTAGGCGTCCGGGGTGGCGTCGCGCAGCGCCGCGAGCACCTTGGCGTCGATGCCGTCGGGAGCCATCCGCATCTCGTAGTTGGCCTCACCTGCCCACGCCCCCAAGGCGTCGGTCAGTGTCCCGGAGTAGCCGAGGTGGGCGAGCCGCACCGCGACCTCGTCGGCAAGGTCGCCGGCCAGCGGGCTGACGTCCTCGGGTCCGCCGAAGACGAGGTCGTTGATCCGCAGCAGCCGGGCCAGCTCCTGCGGCGCGTCGTCGTGGTCGTCGACCCGCAGGTCGGCGAGGACACCGCAGTGGTCGTACCCGGCGCCGGGCTGCACGGCATACAGGGCAGCGCCCTGGCGACCACGGGAGTCGCCGCCGGCAGCGTCGCCGGCGAGCAGGGTCGCGACCAGGCGGTCGGTGAGCGAGCTCCCGACGGACGCCAGCCACGCGGCCTCCATCTCCGACACGACGTCGGAGCCGGTGAGGATGTTGCCCTGGATGGCATAGCCACCGGTCTCGTCGCGGCCGCTCACGCCACCAGCCCAGTCCATGCAGGCCCCGCCGGTCCAGGTCGCCTGCGAGTCGAGGCCGACGACGCCGAGCTGGCGGTGCGCGCGGTCGGGGTCCGGCGCGGTGCAGGCGGCGACCGCGTCGTCAGCGCCCGCCCCGCTGGCGAGTGAGTCGAGTGCGACCGAGCGGTAGGCGACGCGCGCCATCGCCTGCGTCGCCACGGCCCCCACCCCGAGCCGCACCTGCGGCACGACCGCGCCGACGAACGGGAACTTGCTCGCGACGGCGACACCGAAGGCGTCACCGACCTGGCCGACGATCGAAAAGGTCATGGCCCGACCGTAGCCACCGCGGCGTCGGTGAGCGATTGGGAGCCCATCGGCTCACCTGCGAGGATGGGGCGTGGCCGCGAAAACGACCAGGACCGAGTCCAACCGCACCGATCCGTCCGGCAGCGCCCTGCGCACGAACCTCCTGTCCTGGACGGCCCTCGCACCGCTCGTCGCCATCGTGGCGCTGGTGCTCACCTGGGGACGGCACCTCGGCACGCTGCCGGTGATCATCGTGGCGGTGGCGCTCGCCGCGGCCGTGCTGGCGGCCGTGCACCACGCGGAGGTCGTGGCCCACCGGGTCGGGGAGCCGTTCGGTTCGCTGGTGCTGGCTGTCGCCGTGACGATCATCGAGGTGGCCCTGATCGTGACGCTGATGATCAGCGGCGGGAAGGACACCGCGTCGCTGGCGCGGGACACCGTGTTCGCGGCAGTGATGATCACCTGCAACGGGATCGTCGGTCTGTCGCTGTTCGTCGGGGCGGTGCGCTTCCGGTTGATCTCGTTCAACGCGGAGGGCACCGGGGCCGCGCTGGCGACGGTGACGACACTGGCCGTGATGACGATGGTGGTGCCCACGTTCACGACCAGCGCGCCCGGCCCGGAGTTCTCCAGCTCGCAGCTGGCGTTCGCGGCGGTGGTGTCGTTGGCGCTCTACGGGATGTTCGTGTCGACCCAGACGCGGCGGCACCGTGACTTCTTCCTGCCGGTCGCCCAGGACGGGCAGCCGCTCGACGACGAGGACGGCGACGAGCACGCCGACCCGCCCACGAACCGCGAGACCTACCTCAGCCTCGGCCTGCTGCTGCTCTCGCTGGTCGCCGTGGTGGGCTTGGCCAAGGTCGAGTCCCCGGCCATCGAGTCGGGTGTCGCGGCAGCGGGGTTCCCGCAGTCGTTCGTCGGTGTCGTCATCGCGCTGCTGGTGCTCCTGCCGGAGACGCTGGCGGCCGCGCGGGCCGCCCGGGGCAACCGGATCCAGACCAGCCTCAACCTCGCGCTCGGGTCGGCGATGGCCAGCATCGGCCTCACCATCCCGGCGATCGCGATCGCCTCGATCTGGCTCGACGGGCCGCTGTTGCTGGGGCTCGGCCCGGTGCAGATGGTGCTGCTCGCGCTGACCGTGGTGGTCAGCGTGCTGACCGTGGTGCCGGGGCGGGCCACGCGGCTGCAGGGCGGCGTGCACCTCGTGCTGCTGGCGGCGTTCGTGTTCCTCGCCGTCAACCCCTGACGGCTGGCGCCGCACTCCTGGCCCCCCGCGGGTCGTGGGGGCAGCACCCACCTGGGTAGGTCGGCGCGCCGCGGTGCGTCCGCGGGTCGTGGGGGCAGCACCCACCTGGGTAGGCCGCCGCGCCGCGGTGCGCCCGCGACATACCGTGGGTTGCTGGTCAGGCGCCGGCGCTCATCGCCTCGTGGTCGTCGTTCGTGGCCGCCTCGATCAGCTGGAGGAGGGTCTCGACGGGGTGCGCCCCGGACAGTGCCACGCGCCGGTTCGCGACGAAGAACGGCACCCCGGTGACACCGATGTCGCGCGCGGCGATCTCGTCGGCGCGCACGTGGTCGGCGAACTCGTCGCCCGCGAGCACCGCGGACACCCGGCGACCGTCGAGACCTGCCTCGGCGCCGAGGCGCTGGAGCGACTCGACGTCGTCGATCGCCTTGCCCTCGGAGAAGTGCGCGCTGTAGAGACGCTCGAGGACAGCCGCCTGGAGCGCGGGGCCACCCTGCGCCAGACCCAGCGCGACGAGGCGGTGGGCGTCGAACGAGTTGGCCCGCAGCTGCTTGTCCACGTCGATGTGGACCCCGTCGGGGCGGCCCATCACGGCGGGGCGCTCGGCGATCTCGCGGGCGCCGGCGAGATCGGTGCCGTAGCGCTGCGCCAGCCAGGCGAGCACGGTCTCGCCGGTGCTGTGTGCGGCCTTCGGGTCGAGCTGGAAGGCGTGGTAGGTCACGGTGACCTCCGCCGGGTGCGCGCTCTCGGCGATCGCCAGCTCGAGGCGCCGCTTGCCGAGGTAGCACCACGGGCACACCACGTCGGCCCAGACGTCGATCTCGACGGTGTGGTCGTCAGGTCGCGAGTTGGTCGGTCGTTCCACGCTCATCCCGCCATCCTCACACGGGACGGCCCGACACGCCGCAGGCCCCCGGCCGCCGAAGCGGTGGGGGCCTGCGATGCGTGGCCTGCGGTGCGTGCGGGCTGAGCCTGCGCTCAGGGCCGGACCGGGTGGCGCGTGGGTCAGGGACGCCCGTAGGTGACGTTCGAGGACCAGATCGAGCGGAGCGCGACGGCCTTGCCGCTGCGCGGGGAGTCCCACATCATGCCGTTCCCGGCGTAGATGCCCACGTGGTAGGCGGGGCTGCCGAAGAAGACCAGGTCGCCCGGCTGCGGGTTGGAGACCCGGTCGGTGACCTGCTTCTGCTCCTCGGCGGTGCGCGGGAGGCTGATGCCGACCTTGCCGAAGACGTACTGGGTGAAGCCCGAGCAGTCGAACCCCGTGGACGGGCTGGTGCCGCCGTAGGAGTACATCAGGCCCTCGTACTGGGCCGCGATGGCCAGCACGCCGCCGGCGGCGGGCTTGAGGCTGGTGTAGTCCTTGCGGGCGGTGGACCGGCTGGCCGTCGACGCGCTGCTGCGGCCGGTGGTGGCCACGTGGTGCACGACCGGCTTGGGCTTCGGCTTGGCGGTCGCCGTGAAGCCGATGACGCCGAACGCGCTCGAGGCCGCGGGAGCCGCGGTCTCGGGGGCCCGCACGGCGACGGGGGCGACGGTCGCGGCCGTGCGCTTCGCGGCGGCCGGAGCCGGGCTGGCGCTGGCGGCCGAGGCCGGGAGAGCGAACGAGGCGACGAGACCACCGGAAGCGGCGATGACCGCTGAGGTCTTGACGGCCGGCTGCGCGGCGCTGGCCACGATGCCGGAGAGCTCTGAGACGGGGTTGAAACGGCCCGGCGCGCGGTGGCGGCCAGTGCTGTGTGAAGCCACGATGGATGAACCTCCAGCGCCTACGAGGTGAGCTGTCGGGTTCGGGTGGAGGTAGTCACCCGGCCGCCACGGTTGCCACCCGACCTTGCGGGTGCGCGCGTGAAGACTTAACCCCAAGGACCTGTCGCGGTGACCAGGCCCGAAGTTGGGTCCCCCGCTCCTGCCAAGCGGTTTGTGCTGAGTGACTCGGGCGTGGTGACAGGACTAGGCGATCCACATCGAGCCGACCCTCCCAGGGGGCGAAAGGGCCGCCGCCACCGTACACAAGCCCCCTGGGAAAGTCACGTTGAGGTCACGACCCGCCCAAGAAAGACCAAGGTGATGTCTCGCACAGTCCAGCCGTCGTGCTCAAAACCGCAGGTCAGCGGCCTGATGCAGGTTCCGGAGGCGCTCAGATGAGCGGGCAGGACGCGCCGAAAGGACTAGTTGCGGGCATTGGCCGACCGGCGGACGGTCAGTGCCACAGCCGCGGTCGCGCCGCCAGCCGTCGGTCACACCCGTCAGACCGACGGCGGTCGCGCCGACAGCCGTCGGTCAGACCCGTCGGACCGGTCAAACCAGTCAGACCAGTCGGACCGGTCAGACCAGTGCGCCGAACACGTGCTGGGCCACCTCGTCGGGCAGCGACACCCCGGTGGACTCCGGCGCGCCCTCGCGCACCGCGACCACGCGGCCCTCGGCCCGGTGCACCCGGACCCGCTCGCCGGGCAGCAGCCTGGCGACGGTGAGCAGGCTCAACGCCTCGTGGTCGACCTGCACCGGCTCGCCGATCCGGCGGACCAGCACGGTCTCGGGCGCCTCGCCGGCCAGCTCGGTCAGCGTCTGCAGGCCGGTGCGGAAGCCCTCCATCGGTTCCTCCTCGCCGAGCTCGTCGAGCCCGGGGATCGGGTTGCCGTAGGGCGAGTCGTGGTGGTCCTTGAGCATGGCGAGGATCTTGCGCTCCACCCGCTCGGACATGACGTGCTCCCAGCGGCAGGCCTCGTCGTGGACGTACTCCCACTCCAGGCCGATGACGTCGACGAGCAGGCGCTCGGCCAGGCGGTGCTTGCGCATGACCCGGGTGGCGAGCAGGCGGCCGTGGTCGGACAGCTCGAGGTGACGGTCGCCCGCGAGGGACAGCAGGCCGTCGCGCTCCATGCGGGCCACGGTCTGGGAGACGGTGGGGCCGGAGTGGCCGAGCCGCTCGGCGATGCGCGCGCGCAGCGGCGTGATGCCCTCTTCCTCGAGCTCGAAGATCGTCTTGAGGTACATCTCGGTGGTGTCGATCAGGTCCGTCACGGGGACAGCCTCTCATTCCGGGCGGACAGCAGGTCCACGTCACCAGGATCGTCGCACGTCAGCGGGTGACGCCGCTGTGCCCGGAGGTCAACGCGACAGGGACGGAGCTACTTCCCGAGGGACGCCCGACGGGGGTCGAAGCGCGGCACCCAGTAGCCGAGCCAGCCCGACCCCAGGAGCGTGAGGCAACCCATCGTGACGCAGGCGGCGGCCAGTCCGGGGCCGGCCGTGACGAGGCTGATCAGCGCCGGGGCCCCGCTGCCACCGAGCACGGACACGAACCGCCAGCCACCGAGGAACTGCGAGCGGCCCCGCTCGGGGGCACTGTCGGCCCCGAGGGTCATCACGATCCCGGAGCCGAGGCCGTTGCCGACGGCCCCCACCACGGCGACGAGCAGGACGGTGGTCGTCGAGGAGGTGAGCGGCAGCAGCAGGGCCGCCGCGGCGAGCAGCCCGACGCAGGGCAGCGCCACCCAGGTGCGTCCGTAGCGGTCCATCACCGAGCCGGCGGGGTAGAACAGCGCGACCTCGATCGCCGCGGCGATGCCGACGATCACGGAGGTGGCGACGGCCGAGAGGCCGAGGTGGGCGGCCCACAGGGGCACCAGGACGACCCGCGCCGACCGTGCGCCACCGATGACCATGATCCCGAGACCGAGGGTGAGGTAGGTGCGGCGGTGGGCTCGCAGCACGTCGAGGGTGCGGCTGGGCTGCTCGGTCGCGGTGGCCGCCTCGTGCTCGGCGGTGAGGTCACGCGAGCCCCACACCAGCGCGGCCGCCGCGACCCCGGCCGCTGCCGCCACCGCGAACCCACCGCGGGGGCCGGCCAGGTGGATCACCGGCACCCCGACGAACGGCCCGACGACCATCCCGATCCGGTGCACCCCGCCGAGGGTGGACAGCGCCCGGGCCCGCATGCCGAACGGCACCGCGTCGATGAGGTAGGCCTGCCGCGCGACGAGGAACACCGACCCGGTGAACCCCAGGGCGAAGACCGCGACCATCAGCACGGCCAGCGAACCGGCGAAGAACGCGGCGAGACAGCCGACCGCATCGACCGCGCAGGCCCAGGTGAGCGCACGCCGCTCGCCGATCCGGTGGACGACGGCGCCGGCGGGCACGGCGAAGAACAGCTCGGCGATCAGGGCCAGGCCGACGGTCAGGGCAGCGACCGAGGGTGACGCACCGAGGTCGATCGCGGTGAGGGCGACGACCGGCGTGACGGCCCCGGTGCCGACGGCCGCGAGTATGGTGGGCCCATAGGCCGGGACCGCGATGCCGCGCAGGCTGAACGCGGCCTCGGGGCTGGTGGCGCCACCCTCGCCGAGGGCGTCGCGTGCGTCGGGTTGCTGCATCACCACCCATTCTGGCTCGCCGGTCCGACGGGCGCCCCGCGGGTCCGCTTCCGGGGCGCAGTAGGTTCCACCCATGGGCTTCCTCGTGCCGTCGCGCTTCTGTGGTCCGCCGGAGTCAGGCAACGGTGGCTGGGTGAGCGGCCACGTCGCCGCGCTGCTGCAGCCCGGGGGCGACGAGTCGGTCACCGTGCGGCTGCGGACGCCTCCCCCGCTCGACCGGGAGCTCCAGGTCTCGGTGGCCGAGGTCGGGGGTCACCGGACCGCCGAGGTCGCCGACGGCCCGCACCCCGTCGCGCAGGCGACGACCGGCACCGCCCTGCAGCCGACCGGCATACCGGCGTCGGTGTCGTTCGCGGCGGCCGTCGCGGCAGGCGAGGGGTACGAGGGACTGGACGGCCACCCCTTCCCCACGTGCTTCTCGTGCGGCACCGCACGGGAGCCGGGTGACGGGCTGGGCCTGCGTCCGGGGCGGGTCGCCGGTGGCGACGGGGAGTATGCCGCCGCGTGGGTGCCCGATGGGGACGTCGACGTCGAGACGGTGTGGGCGGCACTGGACTGTCCCGGCGGCTGGGCGTCCGGCATCGCGGGACGGCCGATGGTGCTCGGGACGATGACGGCGACCGTCACCGACCTGCCGGTCGCCGGCGAGGAGCACGTCGTGATGGCGTGGCCGCGCGGCGGCGAAGGCCGCAAGTACTTCAGTGCGACGGCGTTGTATGCCGCCGACGGTCGCCTCCTCGGGCAGGCCCAGGCGACCTGGATCGCCATCGACCCGACCGCGGTCCGACCCGCAGGAGGCAGCGCATGAGCAAGCTCGCAGTGGTGACCGGTGCCAGCAGCGGGATCGGCGAGGCGACCGCACGCCGGCTCGCGGCAGACGGCTTCGAGGTGGTCTGCGCGGCCCGGCGGGCCGAGCGGATCGAGGCGGTTGCAGCCGAGATCGGCGGCCGGGCCGTGGTCTGCGACGTCACGTCGGCGGATGACGTCGCGCGACTCGCCACCGAAGTGGGCGACCGGCTCGACGTGCTGGTGAACAACGCGGGTGGCGCGCTCGGTCTGGCGCCGGCCGCCGAGACCGACGTGGCGCACTGGCGCGGCATGTTCGAGTCCAACGTCGTCGGCACGCTCCAGGTCACCCAGGCGCTGCTGCCCGCGCTCGTCGCGTCGGGTGCCGGCACGATCGTCAACGTGGGGTCGATCGCGGGGCGGGTCGCCTACGAGGGCGGGTCCGGCTACGTCGCCGCCAAGCACGCGGTCGCCGCCCTGACCGAGACGCTGCGGCTCGAGCTCGTGGACCAGCCGGTGCGGGTCGAGGAGATCGCGCCGGGGATGGTGCGCACCGAGGAGTTCGCGCTGACCCGGTTCGGTGGCGACCAGGAACGGGCCGACAACGTCTATGCCGGCGTCGCCGAGCCGTTGGTGGCGCAGGACATCGCCGACGCGATCGGTTGGATGGTGTCGCGGCCGGCGCACGTCAACATCGACCTGCTGGTCATCAAGCCCCGGGTGCAGGCCGCTCCCCACAAGGTCCACCGCGACGCCTGACGCCCCACTCCCGACGCCCGATCCCCCGGCGCTATCCCATGCAAAAGGCGAGTTAGCGCCGCCCCAGGCGACCACTCCCCGGCGCTATCCCATGCAAAAGGCGAGTTAGCGCCGCCCCAGGTGACCATTCCCCGGCGCTATCCCATGCAAAAGGCGAGTTAGCGCCGTCCCAGTGACACTTCCTGCGGCGCTAACTCGCCTTTTGCATGAGTCAGCGACGGACGATCGGGTCAGGCGGGGGTGATGCGCACCGTCCGGCCGGGCGGCGCCGTGACGGTCTGACGTTCGCCGTCCCGCTGGACGAGTCCGCCTTCGACCCCCACGTCGGGGGCGCCGTGCAGCACCACGGTCGTGCCGTCCCCGAGCGGCGGCCCGAACTCCAGGGCGTCGTCGGCGATGGCGGTGAGCTCTGCGTTGGCCCACTCGACCCGCCCCACGGGAGTGTCGAGGCCGAGAGCGAGGAAGGCACTGGTCCGCGGCGGCACGACCAGCGGCTCGTCGGCGCCGATCGGCCGTCCGTCGAGGGAGAGCCGCACGGGATTGTGGTGCCCGGTGATGTTGGTCAGGTGCAGCATCCGCTCGCCGTCGGGCGTGCTGGTCGTTGTGGCGAAGATCCCGGGCACCTCGGCCGAGAGCTCGAGGCCGGGGCTGACGCCGAGCCGGCGCAGCGCCCGGCCGAAGAGGGCGACGTCGGAGGGCAGCTCGGCGGCGATCAGCACCGCACGCCCGGTGCCGACCTCGACGTCCACGCCGCACACGGCGCCGTCGACGTCGTGCAGCACCGCGTCGCCGCGCTCGTGCTCCAGGGCCTGGAACCAGCCGACCCGCGTCTCCGGCCACGGCGCCGCCCACCCGCTCGCGACCACCGACGGGTAGTAGTGGTCGCGAGCCCAGGTGAGCTCCGCGCCGGACACCCCGAGGGCGTCCGCGAGCACCGTGCAAGGACGGCCCTCGAGGTCGCGGTCGGGGAGCCGGCCGAGCAGGAGCAGGCCTCCACCACGGGTGAGGTGGTCGACCAGCCCCTGCTGCACCTCGGGTGAGAGGTGTCGTCCGGTGGCGAGCGCGACCACTCCGGTCGGCTCGTCGCGTTGGAGGTGCACGGCCCCGAACCGGTAGCCGCCCAGCAGCATGGACCGCACGAGTGCGCGACGCGGTCCGGCACCACGGTGCCGCACCAGGTCGTCGACCACCTCGGTCATCACCGCGCTGTCGGGGTGGTGGTACTCGGTGGCGTAGGAGTCGAGCACCAGCCCCAGCTGCACGTCGTCGTGGTCCTCCACCATCCGCGAGAGCCAGCGCTCGTGCAGCCGCACGGCGTGCACGGTCCGGGCCGTCGCGGCATACGTCATGCCCTTCTGGCCCTCGGGGCCGACGGGCGCGGCAGTGCCGTGCCGCTCGCCGGTGAAGCTGATCCGGTCGTTGCCGTCGCCCACCGCCTCCTCGAGCGGAGGGTTGATCCCCCCGGCGAAGAGGTAGTAGTTGATCATCCGGTTGCCCTGCGCCAGGGAGCGGCGGGTCTTGAGCTCGACCGTGGACGGGTCGTACTGGTTGTCGACGCCGCCGCCGTAGTCGCCGGAGCCGGCCTCGAACTCCAGCGAGGTGGTCGGCTGTCCGGGCCCGTTGACGGCGGCCATGAAGGCGTTGATGACGTAGAGGTCGGTGGTGGTGTTGAGGGTCATGTCGCCCATGTAGTGGTCGGACCCGCCGAGCATCCCGGGCACCGCGGCATACGTCTCGACCAGCTGGCTGATGCCGATCGGGAACGGCTCGCCGCTGCCGCCCTCGGTGCCGTGGATGTTGATCAGGAACGGCACGTCGACGACGCCCTGCGCCTCGGCCATCGCCCGCAGCGCCTCGACGTAGCGGCGGAACCGGTCGCGCATGAAGACCGCGAGGTCCTGCCGGATCGGTCCGGCCCACTCCTCCTTGGGCGAGCGGATCGCCTCTGGTGTCAACGGATACGGCACCGTTCCGGCTCGCGAGGCCTGCGCCCAGCCGAGGAAGTCGTCGACGAGGTGGTCGGTCAGGTCGGGGCTGTTGGTCACCCAGGCGAGCATGCCGATCTCGTTGTCGAGCTGGACCGCGATGACGTTGCCGCCATGGGGCTGGAGGCGGTCGGCGATGATCGGCAGGATCGCCCCGAACCAGCGCTCGCACTCGGCCAGGTAGGCGGGCGCGAGGTAGTCCACCGTGCGGCTGGGAGCGGGTCTGCCGTCCCAGCCGGTCGGCACGATCTCGGCGTGCTCGGTGTAGAGCCGGAACGGCAGCCCCTCGTTCTTCAGCTCCGCCATGATGAACGGGCCGGGTCGCGCGATGAACCACAGCCCGTGCTGGGCACACAGGTCGATGAACACGGCGACGTCTCGCTCCGGCCGGGTGGCGCCGGTGACGTCGATGCTGCCGTCGGGCAGCTCGTGCCACAGCCACGGGATGTAGGAGGCGACGGCGTTGCAGCCGGCCTCCTTGAGCAGCAGGATCCGCTGCTCCCACTCGTCGCGCGCGACCCGGAAGTAGTGGACCTCGCCGGCCATCACCACCCTCGGCTGGCCGTCGACGAGGATCTGGTCGTCCTGGATCTGGATCATGGTCCTCAGGGGTTGGTGGTGGTGGTCGGGGTGATGGTGATCGACAGTGAGCTGCCGTGCAGGGCGTCCGGTCCGGCAGTCAGGCGGATCTCGCCGGGGTCGACCCGCAGGACGTTGTCAGCTCCGTAGTAGGCGAACTGGTCGGCTCGCACGGTGAAGGTGGCGGTGCCCTGCTCGCCCGGCCCCAGGTCGAGGGCGACCCAGTCGACGAGCTCGGTGAGCGGCCGGGTCACCTGGGCGACCGGGTCGCGGAACGACAGCTGCACCACCTCGCGCCCGGCCCGGGGACCGGTGTTGGTGACGTCCACCTCGACGTCGAGCGACCCGTCGCGGCCGAGCTCGAGCGAGCCGGTGGTGCGGAGCTCGCCGTAGTCGAAGGTCGTGTAGGTCAGTCCGTGCCCGAACGGCAGCCGCGGATACACCTGGTCGTCGAGGTAGCGGCCCTGGGTGCCCTCCTCGTGCAGCTCGACGAGCCGCCCGGTGGGCCGCTGGTGGGTGCTGGTCGGGATGTGGCCGGTGGTGCGGGGGAAGGTCATCGGCAGCCGACCGTGCGGTCCGACGTCGCCGAACACGATGTCGGCCAGCGCCGGTCCTGCCTCGACCCCCGGGTGCCAGACGACCAGCACCGCGTCGGCGAGGTCGAGCACGTCGCCGAGGTCGAGGGGACGGCCGGTGTAGACGACCACGACCAGCGGCTTGCCGAGGCGGGCGAGCTGGCGCAGGTGGTCGAGCTGTCCCGCCGGCAGCCCGATGTCGGTGACGGAGTTGGCCTCCCCAGAGCGCCACGGGTGCTCACCCACCACCGCGACGGTGACTTCGGCGTTGCGCACCTGCTGGACGGCGCGGTCGCTGAACCGGCCGTCGCTGACGACCAGTCGGTCGCCCAGCCGCTCACCGAAGGCGGTCGCGGGGCTGACGACGTCCTCGCCACGGCCGTCGAGCGTCCAGGTGCCCAGCAGCTCCTCGCCCGCCTCCGCGAAGGGGCCGCTGAGGTGCACGGTGCCCACCTCGGCCGTGAGCGGAAGGACACCGTTGTTCGAGACGAGCACGTGGGCGCCGTGAGCGGCTCGGCGGGCCACCGCGCGCGTGGCGGCGGTCGGCGCGTTGGTGCGGCCGGGGTCGCCGACGTATGGCGTCTCGAAGAGCCCCAGCCGGAGCTTGAGGGTCAGCAGCCGGCGCACCGCGTCGTCGACCAGCTCGACGTCGACCTCACCGGACTCGACCAGGTCGGCGAGGTGGGCGGCGTAGGAACCCGAGCACATGTCGAGGTCGACCCCGGCCTCGATGGCCAACCGCGCGGCGTCGCGGAGGTCGGCCGCGACTCCTTGGTGGACGAGCTGGCCGATGCCGTTCCAGTCGGCGACGACGACGCCGTCGAACCCCCACTCTCCCTTGAGCACGTCGCGCAGGAGGTGGCGGTGCGCGTGCATCGGCGTGCCGTCGACGTCGTTGAACGCCGCCATCACGGTGCAGACGCCCGCGTCCACCGCGGTCCGGAACGGTCGCAGGTGCAGGTTTCGCAGGGTGTTCTCGCCGACTGACACGGTGTCGTAGTCACGACCACCGGCCGACAGTCCGTAGCCGGCGAAGTGCTTGGCGCAGGCCGCGATCCGGTCGCGGTCGGACACGTCGGCGCCCGTGACACCGGTGCCCTGGAAGCCGCGCACCATCGCGGCGGCGAGCCGTCCGCTGAGGACGGGTGTCTCGCCCAACGACTCGGCGACGCGCCCCCAGCGGGGCTCCTCGGACAGGTCGACCATCGGCGCGAAGGTCCACGCCACCCCGTCGACGACCGCCTCCGAGGCCGCGACCGCAGCCAGCTGCTCGACGAGCGACTCGTCGAACGAGGCTGCCAGTCCCAGCGGGATGGGTCCCACGGTGCGGTGGCCGTGGATCACGTCACGGCCGAAGAGCACCGGTATGCCGAGTCGGCTCGCCTCGACCGCGTGGCGCTGGGCGGCGTCGATGTTGGCGGCGAGGACGCCCTCGTCGCGCTCGTTGCCACCGGTCGCGCCGCTCGCGAAGAGGCTCGACCCGATGGCACCAGAGGCCAGCTGGTCCGCGTCGTCGTGGGGGTGGATGTTGGCGACCTGGTGGGTCTGGCCGACCTTCTCCTGCAAGGTCATCCGGGCCAGCAGGAGCTCCACCCGCTCTGGGACCGGCAAGGAGGAGTCGAGCCAGGGCCGGTCGGCCGAGTCGATGACGCCGCCGGTCACAGGGTCTCCACGGTGAGCTCGACCTCGCCGCCCACGGCCGCAGCCAGGAGGTCGGCCCGCCGCACACTGACGCCGGCCGATCGGTAGGGGTTGGCGAGCGGCGTGGTCTCGAGCTCTCGTCCGCGCGCGACGACTCGCACCACCCCCGAGCCTGCCGAACCCACGCGGTAGGTGACCCGAAGCCCCTTGTCTCCCAAGGGGATTCGGGCATTCAGGCCGTCGAGACCAGGTGCGAGCACCGGGTCGATCTCGATCAGTGCGCCGCGCGACCGGACGCCCAGTAGGCTCTCGGCGAGCAGCCGCAGGTAGAGCCCGGGACCCGAGGAGTAGACCCGCCACCCGCCTTCCAGGTCGACATCGCCGGCCATCAGCGCGGCATACCGCTCGCTGGCGTCGAGCCGGTCGTCGAACGCGCCGTCCGACGAGGAGTAGTAGGTGGTGGACTGTCGCGGCCGCGCCCGCGGCACCCGCTCGGTCACCCCGATCGGGTTGGCCTGGCAGAGCGCGGCGAAGAGCTGCTCCGCGTCGCCGACGCGGGCCAGCGCCTCGGCGTAGCGCAGGTGGGCATGCATGTACATGAGCCCGATCTCGCGCCCCCAGAAGGTGCTCGCCTCGGCCCGCTGGAACACCTTCATCGGCCCACCGCTGTAGGCCACCGGCCGGTCGAACAGCCGCGCGCCGTCGGGTCCGAGCAGGTGCTGGTCGATGAGGTCGAGGTGGTGGCGCGCCTGCTCGGCGCTGAGCAGGTCGGCGGAGATGGCGTGGATCCACGGCAGCACGCCGTGGGTCAGGCCGGTGCGGGTGTCGCGGGGGTGCACCAGCGGCTCGGACCCTCCGTCGTCGTCGAGCAGCACGTAACCGGGCAGCACCCCGTCGACGACCAGGTCGTCGGTGAGGGCGGTGTGCGCGGCGTCGGCGGCCTCTCGGGCCCGGGTGACGAGGTCGGGGGCGGCGTCGCAGGACTCCAGGCCATCGGCGAGTGAGCGCAGCGCGGTGACCAGCAGCACCGTGGTCCAGGTGGACACGAGGCGCGCGGCGAGGTGCGGGTCGGCCGGCTGGAGGGAGTCGTTCCAGTCGCCGTGGCCGTAGGCGGGCAGGGAGGTGCCGGGCACGCGGACCTCGGCAACCCGGTCGAGCGCGCGCCGCAGGTGGTCCTCGACGGACGCCGGCGGGGTGAGCGCGTCGTCGCCGACGAAGGGAAGTCCCTCGCTGAGCAACGAGGCATCGCCCGTCGACCGCAGGTAGTCCCCGACCGCCAACACGGGCCAGTACAGGACGTCGCCGTGGGCGTCCTGCTGACCGGCCTCGGCCAGCGGAGGGAGGAAGTCGAAGGCCTGCGGCCAGTCGCCGCGTGCGTTCTGCGCCCGGAAGAGCCGCAGCAGCACGTCACGCTGGTCGGCGTCGCGCCCCAGCGCGGTCAGCAGGCCCACCGGGCCCTGACACACGTCACGGGTGCCCCAGGCGCCGCCGGAGAACTGCTCGAGACCACGCGGTGAGAGGTAGTGGACGAGGGCGTTCTGGGTGAACCACGGGAGCGCCGTGTCGATCGCGGCGACCTCGGCGGCGAGTGCCGGGTCCGAGGCCCCCGCGGTGAGCCGTAGCGCGCCCACCGTCCGCGTCCAGTCGGCACCCAGGCGCTGTTCGGGTGTCGGGCGCACCTCCTGGTCGCCGTCGGCGCTCGTCACGGAGAGGGTGAGGGCGAACCGGCTGCGGGGCGCGACCTCGAGCGTGACCCAGGAGGTGCCCCGCTCCTCGCCGTCGGTGAAGAGCGGCCCGTCGGCCGCGACCGACACCGCGCCGGCAGGCCAGCCGAGGTGCAGCGAGGTCGAGCCGGCGCCGATGTCGGCACCGTCGTCACGCACCGCCACGTCGTGTGCGGCGGGGCCGAGGCCGTCGTCGCCGTCCACCGCGATGTTGAGGGCCACGAGCAACCGGCGCGGGGCGCCGGACAACCAGCGGACAGACCACCCCAGCTCGTGGGCGTCGCTCGGTGCCGTCGAGCTCACCTCCAGGGCGAGGTCGTCGCGGGCGTACCACCACGTGGCGCGGTCGGTGCGCAGCGCCCAGGCGCTGGGGGTCTCGAGGAGGGCCCAGCCTCCCTCGGCCGACGGCTCCTCGACGAACACCCTGAGGCCGTGCGCCCGCTGGACACCCAGGTAGCCACGCCGGGTCGAGAGCAGGCGCCCCCGGCCGACGTGGCCACGGGTGAGCTGGGAGTGGAAGCCGCCGGTCATCCACAGCGTCGACGTGAGCGTGCCGGTGTCGGGCACCAGGGCGTCACCGGTGCGCAGGACGTGTCCGTGGGGGCGCAGGACGAGTCGTTCCTTGGCCGCCGTGACGACGTGCGAGCCCTCGCTGCCGAACCACGAGAGCAACCGTCCCTCGGCGTCGGTCTCGAGGTGCCGCGGGTCGGGGTCACCGGTCAGCTCGGCCAGGGTGTCGGCGTCGAGGTCGTCGACGGCCAGTGGCGGCGCAGTGCTGAAGATCGAACGGGGGGCCGCGAGGGAGTGGGTGGTGTCGTCGGTCCCGGGCTGCGTCGGTGGCCGCGCCTCGGCCTGGGACAGGGCACGCTCGTGCCAGGCCGCGTCGGCGTCGGAGGTGGCTTCCGGGTGGTCGGGACTGACGATGCCGTAGAACCCGGTGACGTGCCGCCCCCCGCTGGCGAGCCGGACGGGGGTGTCCTGGAGGACGGCCAGGGCGTGCTCGTGCTGGAGCCGGTGCGAGGGCAGGTCAGCGGCCGACAGCGCCACCGGGGCGCCCGGGCGGGCGGCTCCCCGGACGAGCTGGAGGGTGTCGGTGGCCCACCCGCGACCCTCGACCAGCGAACCGAGGAGCATCCACGGGACGGACTGACCCGGCATGTTCTGGCGGACGGCGAGGGCCGTGCCGTTCTCGGTCGCGACCGGCGTGAGGTCGAGGTACTGGCTGACGTAGAACTCGTTGACGCGGAGGCCGTCGTAGGGCGCGAGCCCGGGGTCGTGCGCCAGCACGACGTCCACCTCGACCTCGGCTCCGCCGGTGTTCTCCACCTCGACGTGCCAGAACCATGCGGGGGCGGCGTCGGCGAGCCGGAACCACACGGCATACCGCAGGCCCTGCCACTCGCCGCGGGCGACGGGGCCGGCCTCCGACCACGTGACCACACTGCGGCTGCTCGGCCCCAGGAGGGGCACCCACGCGACGTCACGGCTCGCACCGTCCGTCGTGCCTGCGCCGTCGAGGAGGCGGAGGTAGAGATTGGCCGGACCGGACTCGTGGGCACTCGCCGGGTACATGAGCAGCGAGGTCGGGCCCGCGTCGAGGCGGGCGAGGCTGCCGTGGTCCGTGAACACCGCCCGCAGCCCGGAGGCGCTGGAGAGCTCGTGGTGGCCGCGCGTCATTGCGTTCGTACGAGAAGGCACCCCTTGTGTATAGCAGCGGTCACCTCACAGAGGACAAGCCGAAATCCGTTGTAAATAAATGAAAACCGATTGCTGAGCACGGCCGAAGGTCATGAAAGTACTTTCATGCCAATAATCGTTGACAGGCGACCTCCGCCCCTCTCAGGGTGAAAAGACATCCCCACTGGAGGTCAGTCAATGGCGACGGCAATCACCCGAAAGACTAAAACCGTTGTGGCTCTTGCATTCTGCGGAGCCCTTGGCCTGTCGGCGTGTGCCGGCGGCGGAGCCTCCGGGGGTGGTGGAGCCGGTGGTGGCGGCGGGATGATCGCGCAGCTGACCTTCCCCAGCGACGCACCAGCGGCCATGGGTGGACTGGTCGACTACAACCCCTATGCGGTGAACGCGCTCACCAAGACCTGGCTCTACGAGCCGCTCATGGTGCGTAACGGCATCACCTGCCAGATCACCCCGTGGCTGGCCACCGACTACAAGTGGAGCAGCGACGCAGCCACTCTGGAGTTCACGATCCGCGACGGAGTGAAGTGGAGCGACGGCCAGCCGCTCACGGCCAAGGACGTCGCCTTCACCCTCAACCTCGCCAAGACCTACCCGGCCATCGACCGGGCCGCGATCTGGAAGCCGATCTTCGGCGCACCGGCCACGTCGGTGACCGCGAACGCCAACAAGGTGCGGATCGCATTCGGGGGCAACGCCGCTCCCAAGTTCGACGAGCTGATCAAGCTGCAGATCCTGCCCGAGCACGTGTACTCCAAGGTCGGGGACGTCACCAAGTACATCGACAAGGCCCCGGTCGGCTCCGGCCCGTTCAAGGTCGGCAACTACAACGGCCGCCGCCTCGAGCTCGTCCGTCGCGCCGACTACTGGCAGGCCGACAAGATCAAGGTGCAGAAGCTGATCCTGGAGGGCAACTACGACGCCTCCCAGGCCGCCCTCAAGCTCCGCTCGGGCCAGCTCGACGCCTACTGGGGTGAGATCCCCAACCCCGAGCGCTCGTTCGTCGGTGCCGACAAGAAGACCAACCACTTCTGGTTCGCCCCCAACGGCGCGACGGTGCTGAGCCCCAACGTGCAGAAGGTTCCCTTCGACGACGTGAAGTTCCGCGAGGCCATCGCCCCGGCGCTCAACCGTGAGGAGATGTCGCAGAAGGCGACCTACGGGATCATGAAGCCGGCCAGCCAGACCGGTCTCAAGCTGCCCGCGGCGGCCAAGCTGCTGCCCGAGAAGTACGCCGCGAACGACGGTGCCGACACGGTCATCAAGTTCGACGCGGCCAAGGCCGCGCAGCTGCTGGACGCGGCCGGCTACGCCAAGGGCCCCGACGGCAAGCGCAAGGGCAAGGACGGCCAGCCGCTCAACCTGACCTTCACCGTCCAGGCCGGCTACATCGACTACCAGTCGATGGCCGAGGTCGTCGTCCGCAACCTCAACTCCATTGGCGTGACGACCAAGCTGAACACCACGGCACCCGAGAGCGTCGATGCACAGAAGAAGTCCGGTGACTTCCAGCTGATGTTCGAGTACATCAACGGCGGCTGCGACAACGCCAAGAACTTCGGCGGCAAGCTCTCCTCGGACCAGATCCCGACGAAGACCGAGATCCTGCCCAACGTCGAGCGCTGGAACGACCCCGCGACCGACGCGACGGTCAAGGAGCTCAGCGCGACCACCGACGAGGCGAAACAGAAGGAGCTCGTCGGGACGCTGGTCGACACGATGATGACGCAGTACCCGGTGACGCCGCTGATCTACGCCCCGGCGCGGATCCTCTACCGCACCGACAAGGCGGTCGGCTGGCCGAGCGAGTCGGACCCGTACGCGCAGCCGGCGGACGACCGCCTGCTCATCATGACCCACCTGAAGCCCGCCAAGTGACCACGGCCCACCCGGGCCGGGAGCAGTCCCGGCCCGGGGAGCCCCCGTCGGAGGTGACCGCAGCGTGAGGTACTTCGCTCGCAAGATCGCGTTCTTCCTCGCCACCCTGTGGGCCGCGATCACGCTGAACTTCGTGATCCCGCGGCTCCAGCCCGGCGACCCCGCCGAGGTGATGGTGCAGAAGCTCGCCGGCAAGGACGCCCAACTCAACCCCGCAGCCGTGGAGGCCATGCGAGCCATGCTGGGCGCCCCGGACGGGAGCCTCTTCCACCAGTACGTGGAGTACCTGAAGGCGCTGGCCCACGGCGACTTCGGCCTCTCCTACACGTACTACCCCTACCCCGTCACCGAGGTGATCGGGCAAGCCCTGCCGTGGACCCTGGTCCTCGTGGGCGTCACCCAGGTGCTCGCCTTCGTCATCGGGATCACCCTCGGGGCGTTCGCAGCCTGGCGACGCAACTCGCGGTTCGACGGCATCGTCACGCTCGGCTCGACCTTCGTCGGGACGTTGCCGGGGTTCTGGATCGCGTTGCTGCTGCTGTTCATCTTCGGCTACACGATGGGCTGGTTCCCGACCGGAGGTGGCTACTCGGCCACGACGCCCGGCCTGAACGCGGCGTTCCTCGGCGACGCGGCATACCACTCCATCCTGCCCGCACTGTCGCTGCTGGTCACTGCCCCGATCGGGTGGATCCTCGGCATGCGCAACACGATGGTGATGAACCTGGGCGAGGACTACATCCGGCTCGCCAAGGCCAAGGGCCTGCCCGACAAGGTCGTGGCGCTCCGGTATGCCGCGCGGAACGCGTTGCTGCCCAGCGTCACCGGGTTCGCGATCGCCTTGGGCGGGGTGCTCGGTGGCTCGATCCTCGTGGAGCAGATCTACGACTACCCGGGGATGGGGCGGCTGATGGCCGAGGCGATCGGCAACCGCGACTTCCCGCTGCTGCAGACGCTGCTGCTCTTCATCATCATCGGGGTCCTGCTGGCGAACCTCGTCGCAGACCTGCTCTACGGCGTGCTCGACCCGCGCGCGAGGAGGTCGCAGTCATGACCGCAGGTGTGGTCCAGACCGGTGCGGACGAACGCCCCGGTGACGGCACGGACAACCAGGCGCCGATCGGTGCCGGCTACACCCAGCAGCGCTGGTGGCAGCTGATCTGGGGCAACGGCAAGGCGCGGGTCGGCATCTTCCTGCTGCTCGGCTTCGTCCTCGTGGCGGTCCTCGCGCCGCTGATCGCCCCCTACGAGGGCACCCGCTCCGACTTCGAGGCGCTGCTGCCGCCCGGCGGGGACCACTGGCTGGGCACCACGACCCAGGGCGGCGACATCTTCTCGCAGCTGGTCTACGGCAGCCGGATCTCGTTGGTCGTGGGGCTGTTCGGCGGGCTCGTGTCGACCGCCATCGCCCTGGTGATCGGGATGTGGTCGGGCTACAAGGAAGGCACCGTCGTCGACGACATCCTGTCGTTCTTCACGAACGTCGCGATCGTCGTGCCGGTGCTCCCCCTGATGATCGTCCTGATCGCCTACAGCGAGGTGCGTGGCATCCCGCTCATCGTCTTCGTCATCGGCATCACCTCGTGGGCCGGCCACGCTCGGGCCAAGCGGTCGCAGATCATCACGCTGCGCAACCGCGACTTCGTGACCGCGGCCAAGTTCGCCGGCGAGGGCTCCGGACGGATCATCTTCCGCGAGATCATGCCGAGCATGACGTCCCTCGTGGCGGCCGGCTTCGTCGGCGCGTCGACCGGGGCGATCGGCGCAGAGGCCGGGCTGTCCTTCCTGGGTCTCGGCGACCCCAACACGGTCTCGTGGGGCACGATGCTCTACCAGGCCAACGAGCAGGGCGCCGTCGGCCAGGGCCTCTGGCTCTGGGTGCTGGCTCCCGGTCTCGTGCTGGCGCTGCTCATCACCTCGCTGACGTTCATCAACTTCGGGGTCGACCTGCTGTCCAACCCCCACCTCAGGGAGGACTGACATGGCTGCCGCCAACGAGACCACGACCACCGAGACCACGACCACCGAGGCCACCGACTCGACCGCACCCGGCGCCGGCACCCCGCTCCTGCGGGTCCGTGACCTCAGCGTCCGGTTCGAGCCCAAGACGTCACCCGCGCTCACCGCCGTCGACCAGGTCAGCTTCGACCTGGCCGAGGGCGAGTTCGTCGGGCTGATCGGCGAGTCCGGCAGCGGCAAGTCGACCCTCGCGATGGCGCTCCTGAGCCTGCTCGAGAAGCCGGGCAGGGTCAGCGGCGGGACGATCGAGTTCGACGGCGAAGACCTGGCGTCGCTGTCGCCGGAGGAGCTGAGGTCGCGCCGCTGGCGGGACATCGCCACGGTCTTCCAGAGCAGCATGAACTCGCTCAACCCGGTGATGCGCGTCGCGGCACAGTTCCGCGACGTCATCGAGGAGCACAGCGACCTGCGGGGTGACGCAGTGACGGAGCGGGTCCGCGACCTCTTCGAGATGGTCATGATCGACCCGAAGTTCATGAGCGCCTATCCGCACGAGCTCTCGGGCGGCATGAAGCAGCGCGTCAACCTCGCGCTCGCCCTCGCCAACCGGCCGCGCTTCGTCCTGCTCGACGAGCCCACCACCGGACTCGACGTGGTGGTGCAGCGCTCGATCCTCGAGGCGGTGCGCCGGCTCCAGAAGGAGCAGGGCTTCGCGGTGCTCTTCATCAGCCACGACATCGGCACCGTCATGGAGCTGTCCGACCGGATCTTCGTCATGTATGCCGGGCGCCTGGTCGAGCAGCAGCCCGCCGCCACCCTCGTGGCCGACCCGCTGCACCCCTACTCCAAGGGCCTGCTGGGCTCCTACAGCAACCCGCGGGCCGACACGGTCCGGGTGACCTACATCCCGGGTCGGCCGCCGGACCTGACCCGCCGGGTCGAGGGCTGCCGGTTCGCCGCCCGCTGCCCCGAGGCGATCGAACGCTGCGCCACGGACGACCCGGCCCTGCTGCCGCTCGCCGCCGGACGGGTCGCGTGCCACGTGGCGCACCTGCAGCGCGGCCCCGCGCAGGACCGTCCGGTCGACCTCCCCGAGCCGACCCTGCACTTCGACGGACCGGAGTTCGTCAAGACCGCGGAGGACAGCGCGCGCGCCCGGCGCGGCGACGTCTTCCTCCAGGTCGACGGCGTGACCAAGGTCTTCGAGCGGCGCAAGGGCTTCACCCGGCAGCGGATGACCGCGGTCGACGACGTGTCGTTCCAGCTGCGCAAGGGCGAGGTCACCGCCCTGGTGGGTCAGAGCGGGAGCGGCAAGACGACGCTGGCCCGCATGATCACCGGTGTCGACAAGCCGACGAGCGGCACCATCCACTTCAGCGGGTCGGACGGCGAGATCGCCGTGGAACGGCTGCGCTCGCGCCAGCTGCGCGGCTACCGCAAGCACGTGCAGATGGTGTTCCAGGACCCCTACAGCTCGCTGAACCCGGCCCTGACGTTGCGCTACACGCTGTCGCGCCCACTGCGGAACCACCGCGGCCTCGGCGCCAAGGAGGCCGAGGCGGTGGCCGGTGAGCTGCTGGAGACGGTGGCGCTGACCCCGAGCGACCGGTTCCTCGACCGCTACCCGTACGAGCTGTCGGGCGGCCAGCGCCAGCGCGTCGTCATCGCGCGGGCGCTCGCCGCCAACCCGGAGCTGATCGTCGCCGACGAGCCGATCTCGAGCCTCGACGTGTCGATCCGAGCCGAGATCCTCGAGCTGCTCCAGGAGCTCGTGACGGGCCACGACATCGGCGTCCTCTACATCACCCACGACCTGCTCAGCGCCCGGCTGCTGGCCGACGAGATCCTGGTGCTCTCCGAGGGCCGGGTCGTCGAGCAGGGGCCGGCGCTCGAGGTGATCCGCAACCCCGGTGACGCCTACACGCAGCGGCTGCTGGACGCCATACCCAACCCGTTCGAGCAGGCGGCCACCGCCGGCTGACGAGCGCGGGCGAGCCCTCGGCCACCGCCACGGCCACCGCCACGGCAACGGCCGGCGGCTTGCCTACGCGGGCCCGATGTTGTCCGGGCCGTGGGTGACGGCAAGGATGCTCCCCATGGATCCCGACCGCCCGGTGACGATCTACACCGTCGCCGAGCGGGCCGGGGTCAGCATCGCCACCGTGTCGCGGGTGCTGCAGGGGTCGGCGCGGTCGTCGCCGGTCACCCGCCAGAAGGTGCTGCGGGCGGTGGAGGACCTCGACTACGTGCCGCTGCGCGCCGCGCGCACGCTCGACGTCAAGCGGCACGAGGCGCACGGCCTGGTGCTGCCCGGGCTGACCGGCCCCTACTTCGCCGAGCTGCTCGCGGGCTACGAGTCGACGGCGGCACAGTACGGCCAGTCCGTCGTGGTGGTGGTGAGCGCCGGGGTGACCGACCTCGACACGACGCTGCGCACGCTGCTGGCGCGGGTCGACGGGCTCGTCCTCACGCACGGGACAGCGGGCGACGCGATCATCCGCACGCTGGCGCGCAGCACCCCGGCCGTGGTCCTCGCCCACGCGCCGATCGAGGGTTGTGACACGGTCACCGTCGAGAACTCCGAGAGCGCCGCGGAGCTCACCGCGCACCTGCTGGGGCACGGCCGGCGCCGGCTCGTCTTCGCGGGTGACCCCGAGACGTCGTACGACATCCGGGAGCGGTATGCCGGGTTCGCAGCCGCCCTGGCCGACGCGGGCCTGTCCGAGGCGCTGCCGCCGCTGCGCGTGTGGTTCGAGGAGTCGTCGGCCCCCGAGATCGTCGAGGCCCTGGTGGCGGCAGGCGATGCCGTCGACGGCGTCGTGTGCGCGAACGACGAGCTGGCGCTGGCGACGATGACCCTGCTCGCCCGGCGGGGGGTGCGGATCCCCGACGACCTGGCCATCGTGGGGTTCGACGACATCATGGCCTCGCGCTACGTCGATCCCGGCCTCACGACGGTGAAGCAGCCGACCCACGAGCTGGGGCGCTGGGCGGCGATCCGGCTGCACGAGCGGATCCAGGGCCGCACCCGCGACGTGCAGCCGCAGATCCTGCCCACCCGGGTGGTGGTGCGGGGGTCGTGCGGGTGCCCGTGGAGCGGCCCGGAGTTCGGTGCCCAGCGGTCCTGACCTGCGACTTCTTGGTTGGGGAATGCAACAAAGAAGTTGACTGTTCAATGACCTATGACCCAGACCCACGACTCCCTGACCGACTTCGAGGCCCAGTTCGCTGACCACCTCGAGCTCTCCCCCGAGGCTCAGGACCTGCTCTTCCGTGCGGCCCGCACCGCCAACGCCTTCACCGACGAACCGGTGTCCGAGGAGCAGGTGCGCGCCATCTACGACCTGGTCAAGTGGGCGCCGACCTCGATGAACAACCAGCCGCTGCGGATCGTCCTGGTGCGCAGCCCCGAGGCCCGCGGCCGGCTGGTCGAGCAGATGAGCGGCAACAACAAGGCCAAGACCTCGACCGCCCCGCTGGTCGCCGTCCTCGCCGCCGACACCGACTTCCACGACGAGCTCGGCAAGGTGTTCCCGCACTTCGAGGGCGCCCGCGACCTGTTCGCGGGCAACGACGAGATGCGTGAGGGCTCGGCCCTGCTCAACGCCACCCTGCAGGTCGCCTACTTCATCCTCGGGGTCCGCGCCGCCGGGCTGGCCGCCGGCCCGATGACCGGGTTCGACGCCGCCGGGGTCGACCGCGAGTTCTTCCCCGACGGTGCGCACCGCACCATCGCCGTGGTCAACATCGGCCGCCCCGCCGAGGGCGCCTGGATGGACCGGCTCCCCCGCCTGGACTACGACGAGGTCGTCACCGCCGTCTGACCGGCGCTCTCGCGGGACCGGGATTTCTGGAAATCTGTTGCACAGGGCGACCTTCCCGACTTAGCGTCGAGCTACACGGAAGGGAGGTGGTCCAAGAAGTGATTTCTATTTGGACGCGTGAGGTGACTGCGCGCTAGCGCCCCTCGACTGCTCGAGGTGCGTCATCCGGCGCAATCCCAAGCAGTTAACCGCAGCCCGTGGGCCGCGCAGGTCGTCCCCTGCGCACGCCGAGCCGCTTGATCGCGGCCCGGAAGGCCCACGGGCTGTTCCATGCCCGGACGGCAGCAAGTCGCCCCTCACGCGACTCGCTGCCGTCCGTCTCCGCTACTCCCTGGCTCGGGGTGAAGGAGGGCGCGATGCGCTCCCTGATACCCCGCACGGGCGGGAGCAAGCATGAGCCTCAGCGCAGGGCAGCCGCCGCAGCGGCCAGCGCCTCGATCCGGGCCCAGTCTCCCTGCGCCACCGCGTCCTTCGGCGTCAGCCACGAGCCGCCGACACACCCCACGTTCGGGAGCGCCAGCCAGGCCGCCGCCGTCTCGGGCGTGATCCCACCGGTGGGGCAGAACCGCAGCTGCGGACACGGTCCCGCGACCGCAGACAGGTAAGGACGCCCGCCACTGGCCTCGGCGGGGAAGAACTTCATCGCCTCCAGCCCGGCCTCGGCCAGCGTCAGCATCTCGGTCAGGGTGCCGGCCCCGGCGAGCAGCGGCAGGCCGCTCGCCAGGGCCGCGTCGAGCAGTCGCGGCGGCGAGCCCGGCGTGACGACGAACTGCGCGCCGGCGTCCTTGACCTGCTGCACCTGGGCTGGGGTGACGACGGTGCCGGCACCGACGACCATGCCGTCGACCTGCGCGGCCACCGCCTCGATCGCGCCGAGCCCGGCCGCACTGCGCAGCGTGATCTCGATGACCGGTATGCCGCCGCGCACCAGGGCGCGGGCCAGCGGCACGGCCTGCTCGACCGAGTCGACGACGACGACCGGGATCACCGGGGCGAGGTCGAGCACGTCCGCGCCGTCGCGAAGCACGGGCAGCTCGGCCGGGGTCGAGTCGGTGGCCACGGAGCTCGTCCCCGTCACCGCAGGTTGGGTTCCGTTCGGGTGGAGAACCTGCGTCGGGGGGTGGGACAGGCTGCTCATCGGGTCTCCTCGGGGGTCAGGATCGGTGCGGCCGTCGCGTTCTCCCAGAGCCGGCCCAGGTTGCCGAAGACGTGGGCGCCCTCGTCGGCCCGGCCGACCACCCCACGCATCGCGGCGAACAGCTCGCGGCCGGTGCCGATGCCCTCCTCGCTGACCCGCGGCGACGGCAGCCGCGCCGCGAACTCCTCCTCGTCGACCAGGACGTCGAGACGCCCGGTCAGCGAGTCGACCCGCACCACGTCACCGTCCTGGAGCTTCGAGATCGGGCCGGCGTGGACCGACTCCGGCGTCACGTGGATGGCCGCTGGGATCGCGCCGGACGCGCCACTCATCCGGCCGTCGGTGACGAGCGCCACGGCATACCCGCGCTTCTGGAGCACCCCGAGAGAGGGGGTCAGGGCGTGCAGCTCGGGCATGCCGTTGGCCGACGGGCCCTGCTCACGGATGACGACGACGACGTCGCGGTCGAGCTCCCTGCGCGAGAAGGCCTGGAGGAACCCGACCTGGTCGGTGAAGACGCGCGCTGGGGCCTCGACCACGCGGTGCTCGGCCGCGACGGCCGAGACCTTGATGACCGCGTGCCCGAGCGTGCCGCCGAGGACGCGCAGCCCGCCGTCGACGGTGAACGGGTCGTCGGCCGGGCGCAGGACGTCGGAGTCGCCGGATTCCGTTGCGGCGTCGACGAACTCGAGCCGGCCGTCGACCAGCACTGGGCGCTGCGTGTAGCGCCGCAGGCCGGGTCCGGCCAGCGTCAGGACGTCCTCGTGGAGGAGGCCGTGGTCGAGCAGGGTGCGCACCAGGAAGGCCGTGCCGCCCGCCGCGTGGAAGTGGTTCACGTCGGCGGAGCCGTTGGGGTAGATCCGCGCGACGGACGGGACCGCAGTGGAGAGGTCGTCGAAGTCCTCCCACGTCAGGTCGATCCCTGCCGCGGCGGCCATCGAGATGAGGTGCATCGTGTGGTTGGTCGACCCGCCGGTCGCGAGCAGGGCGACGACGCCGTTGACGACCGCTTTCTCGTCGACGACGCGGCCGATGCCGTAGGGCGCGTCCGACGCCGCGACCTCGGCGACGCGCGCGGTCGTCGCCGCCGTGAGCGCGTCGCGCAACGGGTCGTCGGGGTGGACGAACGCGGCCCCTGGCAGGTGCAGCCCCATGACGTCCATCAGCATCTGGTTGGAGTTGGCGGTGCCGTAGAACGTGCAGGTGCCCGGCGAGTGGTAGGACGCGACCTCGCTCTCGAGCAGCTCGTCGCGACCCACCTCGCCCGCGGCATACGCCTTGCGGGTCTCGGCCTTCTCGGCGTTGGAGCGGCCCGACGCCATCGGCCCGGCGGGCACCAGCGCGGTCGGCAGGTGGCCGAACGCGAGCGCCCCGGCCACCAGGCCGGGCACGATCTTGTCGCAGACGCCGAGCATGAGGACGCCGTCGAAGACGTCGTGGCTGAGCGCGATCGCGGCCGACATCGCGATGACGTCGCGGCTGAACAGGCTGAGCTCCATGCCGGCCCGGCCCTGCGTGATGCCGTCGCACATCGCCGGCACGCCGCCGGCCACCCGCGCCACGGCGCCGACCTCGCGGGCGGTCGCCTTGATCTGCTGCGGGTAGTGCTCGAAGGGTGCGTGCGCGCTGAGCATGTCGTTGTAGGACGTGATGATGCCGAGGCTCACCCCGGTGTCGGCGGCCATCGTCGCCCGGTCGCTGCCGCCGCACGCGGCGACGGCGTGGGCGAGGTTGGAGCAACCGAGGTCGGTGCGGGCCGGGCGCAGGCTGAGCTCGGAGGCCGCCCGCGAGATGCGCTGCAGGTATGCCGCGCGGCTGGCCCGGCTGCGGTCGGTCACCCTCGCGGTGACGTCGGCCACGACCGGGTGCAGGGTCGGCGGGGTCGGGACGGCAGTGGTGTCGGTGGGCGCCATGCAGGCTCCTCGGATTCGGGCGGTCGGGACGGGGACCGCGCGAACGGCGACACTGACGCGCGCGTGTGACTCAGGCCACAAGTCTGGAGGCAGCTCGGTCGGTCCCTGCCGACCGTTCCGGGATACGGACGGGTAGCGTCCGCCGGCTCCCCCGAGTCCTTGCGGGATCCGACGTGCCCTGGTCCGCCGGATCCCGCAAGGACTCGTGCCGGGCGGGTGACGGATCGGCGCAGGTCAGACAGGATGTCCGCCATGACGGACTGGATCGAGGACACCATCGAGCGGGTCGAGAACGTCGTCTACCTCGCCGTGGCGGTGATCCTCTTCGCGGTCGCCGCGGTCGTCATCGTCAAGACGGTCCTCACCTTCGGCGACCTGGGGAGCGGCAGCGTCACCGACGTGGCGGCCAACATCCTCGACCTGCTGCTGCTCGTCTTCATCGTGGTCGAGCTGCTCTTCGCGGTGCGGACCACGCTGGCGCGTCGCGAGCTCGTGGCCGAGCCGTTCCTGCTCGTCGGCATCATCGCCTCGATCAAGGAGATCGTCGTGCTGTCGGTGAAGGCACCCGACCTGGTGGGCAAGCCCGAGTTCGCCGACAACCTGCGGCTGATGGCCCTGCTCACCGGCACGATCATCCTGCTGGCGCTCTCGTCCTTCATGCTGCGGCGCAAGGAGCGCGAGCCGAGCGAGGGCACCAACTCCGGTCACGGCGCCGACGAGGAGGCCCAGACCTCCGGTTCGAGGTGATATCCCTCCGGATTCCGGTGGGATATCACCTCGAACCGGGAAGCGGGGTCAGGGCTGGCGGCGGCTCAGGGTCCAGGCGTCGGCCTCGTCCAGCGGGCCCGGCGCGACGCGGCTGAAGACCAGCCGGTCGTGCAGCCGGTTGCGCCGACCACCCCAGAACTCGACCTCGTCGCAGACCACCCGGTAGCCACCCCAGAAGTCGGGGACCGGCACGTCGGCGGGGTCGCCGTGGTCGGGGAACTGCGCGGCATACCTCGCGTAGGCGTCCTCGAGCCCCTGCCGCCCCTCGATCGGCTGGGACTGGCGCGACGCCCACGCCGAGATGCGCGAGGCCCACGGACGTGAGCCGAAGTAGCCGGCCACCTCGTCGCGGGAGAGCTGCTCGGCCACCCCCCGGAACCGGATCGCCCGGAACATCGCCGGCCAGGTGAGCGCGGCCGCGATGCCACCGGTCGCGGCGATCTCGAGCCCCTTGGTGGACTGGGTGCCCGTGACGAAGCCGGGGCCGTTCGCGTCGAAGAACCGCATCAGCACGGTCCGCACGTTCGGTCGGCCGGCCCCGTCGACGGTGGCGACCGAGATGGCGTACGGCTCGGGCACGTCGTCCTGCACCCGTGACCGCGCGACCGCGTCGTCGACCCACAGCCGCGCCTGCTCCCACGGCGTCGCGGCGACCTCCGCCTCGGAGATGCCCTCACCCGTGTAGTCCGTGCGCAGTACGTCACTCATGGTCGAAGACTAGGCGTCCGAGGTTTCTGTTCTCCTGCTACGCCCGCTGCCTCTGATCTCCTGCTACGCCCGGAGTCACTGATCTCCTGCTGCGCCCGCTGCCTCTGATCTCCTGCTACGCCCGGAGTTAGGGTGAAGGCCGGACCAGTCAGGGAGGCAGCATGCCCAGCAGAGGCAAGGCAGTCGGCAACCTCGTGAAGTGGGGCGTGAAGTACGGCCCGCACGTCGTCGTGCTGGCCCAGCAGGCCAAGGAGCCCGCGATGAAGGCGGCCCAGTCGGCGCTCGACCGGCAGAAGGCGAAGCGACGCGCGATCGAGCACGCGTCGACGGTGCGGGAGGGCACCGTCCTGAAGACGTTCGACCCGCGGGTCGATCATGGCGAGCCGGTGTGGGTGGTGTTCGCGGGTGACGACCCGATCGCCGCGCACCCGAGCACCACGACGCCGATCGCGGAGCTGATCGCCAACAGCGACCTGTCCACCCGGGTGCGGCCCGCCGACGTCCAGACCCCGGCCGCCCGGCTCAAGGAGCTGCCCCGACGCAGGATGAAGCGCACCCGGTGACCGCCCTCTCGCCGGTGACCGACGGCGCCCGCAAGCAGCTGGCGTCCGCGCTGCGCTCGCGGGTCGCCGGGAAGGACGCCCAGGTCAAGGCCGAGCGGATCTGGGGCGCCAAGGGTCCGCGCTGGTTCACCCCAGACGACCCGATCTGGCGGGTGCACGCCGACGCGGCGATGTTCCCCGGCGGCATCCGGGCGCTGCTGCTGCAGTCGTTGCACCCGATGGCGATGGCCGGCGTCGCGGGCCACTCCGGCTACAAGGGCGACCCGTGGGGACGGCTCCAGCGCACCAGCGAGTTCCTCGCGACCACGACCTTCGGCACCATCGAGCACGCCGAGGAGCAGATCGCCCGGGTGCGGTCGATCCACGAGCGGGTGCGCGGCAAGGCGGAGGACGGTCGCCCCTACTCCGCGAGCGACCCGCACCTGCTGGCCTGGGTGCACGCCACCGAGGCCGACAGCTTCCTCACCGCCTACCAGCGCTACGCAGTGCAGCCCCTCACCGACGCGGAGGCCGACCGTTACGTCGAGCAGAGCGGACTCGTGGCCGCGGCGCTCGGCGTGGTCGAGCCGCCCACCACGGTCGAGGCGCTGGCCGCGACCATCGACGCCTACCGGCCCGAGCTGCAGTCCACCGCCGCGGCGCGCGACGCGGCCCGATTCCTCCTCGTCCACCCACCGCTCCCCCTCGCTGCCAAGCCCGGGTATGCCGCGTTGGCGGCGGGCGCCGTGGCGATGCTCCCCCGGTGGGCCAGGCGGCCGTTGCGGCTGCCGTGGCTGCCCGTGACCGAGCGGCTGGTCGGCCGCCCGCTGGGGGGCGTGGCGACCTCGACGGTGCGCTGGGCGATGGCCGACGCGACCGACGAGCGGCGCAAGGCTGCGCAACGGCACGGCACCGCGGTCTGAGCGTCCCGACCCACCAGCGGCCAGGAGCCTCGGCCAATCGCCCGGGATTCTCGCGCCCTCGCGGCGTTGGGCGCGGGCTAGTCGGGCAATGGGCCGGTTCCTTCAGCGCCAGCGCCAGTGCCAGCGAACAGCGGCGGCCGCTCAGGGCGTCGGGTGGTGGGCGTCGTAGCGCACGAACCCGGGTTGCAGCCGGGCGAGCACGACGATCGCGAGCACGCAGGCGAGACCACCGACGACGGCGGTGCGCGCCTCGCCGATGCCGTGCGACAGGAAACCGCCGGCCATCTCCCCCAACCTGGGGCCGCCCGCCACGACGACGATGAAGACGCCCTGCAGCCGGCCGCGCAGGTGGTCGGGGGTGGCGGACTGCAGGATCGTCGTGCGGAACACCGCGCTGACCGAGTCGGACGCACCGGCGACCGCCATCGCGACGAGGCCGACCCACAGGGCGGCGCCACGCGACAGCGCCCCACCGGCCGCGAGCATCGCGGCACCGAACCCGGCGATCGCGAACCCCCAGCCCACGATCGACACCAGGATCGCCAGGCCCTGCCGTCGCACGTGGCCGAGCTGACCCGAGAAGAACATCGCGAGGATCCCGCCCACCGCGGCCGCGGCGGACAGCGCGCCGACGGTCTTGGCGCCGCCGCCGAAGATCACCGCGCCCGCCGCCGGGAACAGCACCCGCGGCTGGGCGAGGAGCATGGCGCAGATGTCGGCGACGAAGGTCATGCGGACGTTGGGTCTGGTTGCCAGGAAAGCGAACCCGTCGAGCACCGACTTCAGACCGGGTCGGGTCGGCGCCGCGCCTTCCTCGCCGGGCTCGGGCGGCAACGAGGGCAGTTTCGCCAGGCCCCACAGTGCGGCGGTCGTGATGATCGCGTCGGTCGTGTACGCCGCCTTGAAGCCGCCCCAGTCGACCAGCACGCCGGCCATCAGCGGGCCCACCGTCATCGAGGCGTTCATCGCGAAGACGGACAGCGCGTTGGCGGCGGGCAGCAGGTCGCGCTGGAGGATGCGCGGATAGATCGACGACCGCGCGGGCGACGACACGGCGAACGCGCCGTTCCACAACGCCACCAACGCATAGAGCACCCAGACGTGGGTGTTGCCGAGCCAGGCCTGGAGCGCGCAGAGGATGCTCGACACGAAGGCGATCGCCTGCGCGATCAGCCCGACCCTGCGCCGGTCGAAGTGGTCGACGAGCGCGCCGCCGTACAGACCCATGAAGACCAGCGGCACCAGCGCGCACAACCCCACGATGCCCACCGCAGCCGTCGACCTGGTGATGTCGTAGACCTGCAGCCCGATGGCGACCACCGCGAGCTGGGAGCCGACGTTCGAGAGGGTGAACCCGACATACAGCCGCCGGTACGGCGCGTTCTCCCGCAACGGCGTCAGGTCGAGGAGCAACGGCACGACGTCGACTGTATGCCGCCCCCTCCCCACGGTCTTTGAAGGGTTCACCACGCCTGGGTGGGGTCAACCCTTCAAAGACTCAGGCGGGGCAGGCGCGACCGCGGCCCACGGTGCCGTTAGCGTCGTGGCCATGGACCCACGCCCCCGGATCGCCCTGCTCATCGACGCCGACAACTCCTCGGCCTCGAAGATCGACCTGATCCTCAACGAGCTCAGCGCCTACGGCGAGACCAGCATCCGCCGCGCGTACGGCAACTGGACCAAGGCCGGGCTGAAGCCCTGGGCCGAGGTGCTCCACCCCCGCGCGATCCGTCCGGTCCAGCAGTACGACTACAGCCGTGGCAAGAACGCCAGCGACATGGCGATGGTCGTCGACGCGATGGCGCTGCTCTACAACGACCACCCGGACGCCTTCGGCATCGTGTCGTCCGACGCCGACTTCACCCCGCTGGTGATGCACCTGCGCGAGAAGGGCGCTGCCGTCTACGGGTTCGGCGAGCGCAAGACCCCCGAGCCGTTCCGGTCGGCCTGCACCACGTTCCTCTTCCTGGACCAGCTCGCCGAGCCCGACGAGGAGGCGGCCGAGCCGGCCAGGGAACCTGCCCCGGGACCGGCCCCGGAACCGGTCAAGGGCCCGGTGAAGAAGGCAGCGAAGAAGACCGCGGCGAAGGCCACACCGAAGGCCGAAGCCAGCCCGGCCCGGCGCAGCACGGCCGAGCTCCGGCAGGACGGAGGGCTCGTCCGGCTGCTCCGCAACGCCGTCTCGAGGGCCGCCGACGACGACGGCTGGGCAAGCGTCGGCGCGGTCGGGAACAGCATCTCCAACCAGTCGTCGTTCGACTCGCGGAACCACGGCTACGCGTCACTCAGCAAGCTGATCAAGGCCACCGAGCTCTTCGAGGTCCGCACCGAGGGCAATTCGATGTCCGTCCGCGACAAGCGGCAGGCCCGCAGGTCCTGAGGTCTGCGCGACGGGGACGGCCCCTGACCGGACCCGTGAGAAACGTCAGTCGGCGACCTTGAGGCCGAGCTCGTGGGCGAGCGCGGGGGCGAGGTCGATCAGCTGGAGTGCGGACACGGTCGCTCCTCGCAGCCCGGCGACACCCCGCGGCCCGGCGAGGTCGGCGCCGGTGAGGTCGACGTCCTTGAACGTGCCCCGTCCGAAGTCCGGCGACACCAGCCGGCAGCCCTCGAACGAGACGCGGGTGAGCTTCGCCTCGGCGAAGTCGGCCTCCACGAGCTGGCAGTCGACGAACTCCACGTCCACCAGCGTCGCCCCCCGGAAGTTGGCGAACTCGATCTTGCACCCCTCGAACCGCACCCGCGCCAGCTCGGACCCGTAGAGCGCCACCGCCCCGAGCCGCGCCCCTTGCACGACGCAGTCGGCCCACGTTGACTCGGCCAGGTCGAGACCGGCGCCGTGCACGGCATACAGGTTCGTCTCGGAGAACCGGGCGCGAGACGCCTTGAGCTCACTGAGGTCGCACCCGCGGAAGGTGCACTCGAGGAACCGCGAGCCCCCGGCCGACCCGCCATCGAGGCCGTCGGCGAAGGCCTCTCCGTCGTAGTCCGTCTCAGGTCTCAGCTGGGGTCCGGGCACCGGTCCATGGTGGCCCATCGGGCGGACAGTGCAGAATGAACCCGCCAGTAGGTTTCCGGCCGCCCCACCGGGCGGCCCCCGACCATCCCCCAGTGCCGAGAGGACACCGATGTCCGACAGCGACTTCAAGCCGGGCCTCGAGGGCGTCATCGCCTTCGAGTCAGAGATCGCCGAACCCGACAAGGAAGGCGGTGCGCTCCGCTATCGGGGTGTCGACCTGAAGGACCTGGTCGGCAAGGTCAGCTTCGGGCAGGTCTGGGGACTTCTGGTCGACAACGAGTTCGACCCGGGCCTCCCGCCGGCCGAGCCGTTCCCGCTGCCGGTGCACACCGGCGACATCCGCGTCGACGCGCAGTCCGCGATCGCCCAGCTGGCGCCGCTCTGGGGTTTCAAGCCGCTGCTCGACATCTCCCCCGAGCAGGCGCGTGACGACCTGGCCCGCGCGTCGGTGATGATCCTGTCGTTCATCGCCCAGTCCGCCCACGGCCAGCACAGCCCGATGGTGCCGCAGGCCCGCGTCGACGAGGGCAAGACGATCGTCGAGCGGTTCATGATCCGCTGGCGCGGCGAGCCCGACCCCAAGCACGTCGAGGCGATCGACTCCTACTTCACCTCCGCGGCCGAGCACGGCATGAACGCCTCGACCTTCACCGCCCGCGTCATCGCCTCGACCGGCGCCGACGTCGCGGCCTGCCTGTCCGGCGCGATCGGCGCGCTGTCGGGTCCGCTGCACGGCGGTGCCCCCTCGCGCGCACAGCACATGATCGAGGGTGTCGAGCGCACCGGTGACGCCCGCGCCTACGTCAAGGGCGTCCTCGACCGCGGCGAGCGCCTGATGGGCTTCGGCCACCGCGTCTACCGCGCCTACGACCCGCGCGCCGCTGTCCTGCGCGACACCTGCGAGCGGCTCGGTGCCCCGCGCTACCAGGTGGCGCTCGAGCTCGAGCAGGCCGCGCTCACCGAGCTGCGTGAGCGCCAGCCCGATCGCGTCCTCGAGACCAACGTCGACTACTGGGCTGCCGTGCTGCTCGACTTCGCGCAGGTGCCGGGCGACATGATGACCCCGCTGTTCGTGTCGGCGCGCACCGCCGGCTGGTCGGCGCACGTCCTCGAGCAGAAGAAGACCGGCCGCCTGATCCGCCCGAGCTCGCGCTACATCGGCGAGGGCCCGCGTGGCCTCGACGCCGTGAAGGGCTACCAGGGCTGACGCCCGCGCACGACCGAGCGGTATGCCGCGTGGCTGGCTCAGCCCCGCGGCATACCTGGGCTGCCCGAGCGGTCCGGGTGGTGGACCTCACGTCCCACGCCTCGGGACGGGGTGAGAGACTGACCGCGTGACCGAGACTGCGACGCCCACGATCCCCGCCGACCTGCTGCCCAAGGACGGCCGGTTCGGCTCCGGGCCCTCCAAGGTGCGGCCCGAGCAGGTCGACTACCTCGCCAGCCTGGGCACCACCCTGCTCGGCACCTCGCACCGGCAGGCGCCGGTCCGAGACCTCGTCGGGGCGGTCCGCGAGGGCCTGTCCGAGCTGTTCAGCCTCCCTGACGGCTACGAGATCATCCTCGGCAACGGCGGCTCGACGGCGTTCTGGGACATCGCGGCGTTCGGCCTGGTGCGCGAGCGGGCCCAGCACCTGGCCTTCGGCGAGTTCTCGTCGAAGTTCGCGACGGTCACCCAGAACGCGCCCTTCCTCGGCGACTCCACCGTCATCAAGGCCGACCCGGGCACCCTGGCCGCCCCGCAGGCCGAGGCCGGGGTCGACGTCTACGCGTGGCCGCACAACGAGACCTCGACCGGCGTGATGGCGCCGGTGCAGCGGGTCGAGGGCGCCGACGACGGAGCGCTGGTGCTGATCGACGCGACCTCCGGCGCCGGCGGCCTGCCGGTCGACGTCGCCGAGACGGACGTCTACTACTTCGGCCCGCAGAAGTGCTTCGCCGCCGACGGTGGGCTGTGGCTGGCGGCCTTCTCGCCGGCGGCCCTCGCCCGGGTCGACGAGATCGCCGCGTCCGGCCGTTGGGTGCCCGACTTCTTCAGCCTGCCGACGGCCGTGAGCAACAGCCGGCTGAACCAGACCTACAACACCCCCGCCCTCGGCACCCTCGCCCTGCTGCGCAGCCAGGTCGACTGGCTGAACGGCCAGGGCGGGCTCGACTGGGCCGTGCAGCGCACCGCCGACTCCAGCGGACGCCTCTACGACTGGGCCGAGCGCACGGCATACACCTCGCCCTATGTCGCCGACCCGGGAGCGCGCTCGCAGGTGGTCGCGACCATCGACTTCGCCGACGAGGTCGACGCGAGTGCGGTCGCCAAGACGCTGCGGGCGCACGGCGTCGTCGACGTCGAGCCCTACCGCAAGCTGGGCCGCAACCAACTGCGCGTCGCGACGTTCCCCGCGGTCGACCCCGAGGACGTCTCGGCCCTGATTGCGTGCATCGAGCACGTTGTGGGCTGACCGCCCGCACCCGCAACACGGCAGTTGCGCACACTTCCCGGCAGAAATAACCGGTCGATTTGCGACGCAACTGCCGTTTTGCGTGCTGAAACAGGCACTTTCAGGCGTTGGCCGCGCGTAACCTCGAGCCGAACCGCTCGTTGACCCTCGTGTGAGCGGGGTGGCACGCCGAGAGGCGTGACGACGACGAGGTCGAGGAGAGCCGGACGATGACACGCACGATGCGACTGCCGTGGCGGACTGCTGCCGGAGCCGTTCCTGCCATCGTCCTCGTCGCGAGCGGGATCGCGCTCGCCACGACGGGCGGCAACCCGGCGACCGACATCGTCGCCGACTCCGCGCCACTGGTCACCGTCCCGGACACCGCGCTGCAGCACCTCGACGCGCCCGAGCTGCCCTCGCTCCCCGAGCTGCCGGCCCCCGACGAGGCGGAGCCGACCCCGCTCTACCAGGGTGCCGGGCTCCCCTCCTCGATGAGTGCCAACGGCATCCCCGCAGCGGCCCTCGACGCCTACCGACGCGCGGCCACCATCGTCGACGCGGCCGACGCCGAGTGCCGGATCGACTGGGCGCTGATCGCAGCCATCGGCAAGGTCGAGTCCAACCACGGCCGCTACGGCGGGAACGGCATCGACCGTGACGGCACGGTCCGCCCGGGCATCTACGGCATACCCCTCAACGGCCAGAACAACACCGCGAGGATCAGCGACACCGACGGCGGCAGCTACGACCGCGACGCCACGTGGGACCGCGCGGTCGGCCCGATGCAGTTCATCCCGGGGACCTGGCGGGTGGTGGGTGTCGACGCCAACGGCGACGGCCGCAAGGACCCCCAGAACATCGCCGACGCCGCGACGGCCACCGCGGTCTACCTCTGCTCCGGCCCCGGTGACCTGAGCACCGAGCCGGGCGCTCGCTCGGCCGTGCTCCGCTACAACCACAGCGACGCCTACGCCGACCAGGTGCTGGCGATCGCGGCCGGCTACCGCGGCGGCTACACCGTGGTGCCGGCGTCCGACCTCACCGCGGGGCAGCGCAGCGACTCGCCGTTCCTGCCGTCGGGTGAGCCTCGACCGATGGCGACCTACGACCCGGTGGCGGCGTCGAAGCCTGCGCCGAAGCCGGGCAGCAAGCCCGGCAAGGGCGGCTCGACCAAGCCCGGCAGCGGGACGGGCGGCGGCACGGGTGGCTCGGCCACCCCGACGCCCACGCCGTCCTCGACCAGCGGTGGCGGCGTGACGGACGTGGTCGGTGGCGTGGTGGGTGGCATCGTCGGCGGGATCACCGGCTCGACCCCGACCCCGACGTCGTCGACCCCGCAACCGAGCACCACGCCGACGCCCACCCCGACGACGCCCGCCCTGCCGCTGCAGGTGCTCCCCGTCGGCGGCAAGTGCCCCACCGGCTATGACCCCGTGCTCAACGTCCTCGGCGTCGTCGTCCTCTGCACCCTGCACTCCTGACCGTCCAGGGCGACCGCCGACCAGCCCCCCACCGCACCCCACCGCGTTGAGCGACGCAATCTCATGCAAAAGGCGAGTTAGCGCCGCCGTCCCCCGGCGCTAACTCGCCTTTTGCATGAGATAGCGACGCGAGGACGGCAGCGGGTATGCCGCGAGGCCGGCTAGCGGACGAAGCTCGCCACGACCGCGGCGGCCACCACGATGACCAGCACCGCGATGGTCACGCGCCGGCGGAAGACCGGGGTCATCGGCGCGTCACCGGGCCACCTCGGGCACCGGTTCGGACACCTCAGGCTGCGGGAGCGTGCGGATCCGGAGGCGCGGGCGGCGCTGCGACTCGTAGCTCACCTGCACATTCTCGTGCCTGGCCGTCCAGATCGACACCACCACGAGGGTGAGGCCGACGGCGATGGTGCCGATCGCGATGGTCCAGCGCGGACCCGACACGTCGCCGATCCAGCCGATCAGGGGGGCGCCGAGCGGCGTCCCACCCATGAAGATCGCCATGTAGAGAGCCATCACCCGGCCCCGCATGGCGGGGTCGACACTCAGCTGCACCATGGCGTTGGCGGTGGTGAGCGCAGTGAGGGCGGACAGGCCGACCGGCACGAGGGAGAGCGCGAAGAGCGGGTAGCTGGGCGCCACGGCGGCCAGGCCGGTGGACAGGGTGAAGCCGACCAGCGCGACGAGCAGGATGCGCAGGCGCGGCTTGGCACGTCGGGCCGAGAGCAGGGCGGCGGTGAGCGAGCCGATCGCCATGATCGAGCCGAGCAGCCCGTACTCCTCCGGGCCCTTGCCGAACTCCTTGGTCGCCATCAGCGCGGTGGTGATCTGGAAGTTCATCCCGAAGGTGCCGAGCACGAAGACGAGCAGCATGACCAGCTGGATGTCGGGACGGCTCCGGACGTAGGCCACGCCCTCGCGGATGGCACCCTTGCCGCGGGCCAGCGCCGGCGCGGGACGCAGCTCGCTGCGTCGCATCGAGGCAAGGGCCAGCAGCACCGCCACGAAGGTCAGGGTGTTGAGCATCAGGGTCCACCCGGTGCCGAACCCGGCGATGGTCAGGCCGGCCACGCCGGGGCCGATCAGCCGGCCGGCGTTGAACGAGGCGCTGTTGAGCGACACGGCGTTGGCCAGCCGGTCGCGCGGCACCATCTCGGAGACGAACGTCTGCCGGGCCGGGTTGTCCACCGCGGTGGCGATCCCGGTGAAGAGCGCGATGCCGTAGACCATCCACAGCTGCGCCGTGCCGGTGACGACGAGCAGGCCGAGGACGAGGGACGACAGGGCGAGCGAGGTCTGGGTGACAGCGAGGATCCGGCGCTTGGGGTAGCGGTCCGCGATCATCCCGGCCCACGGGGCGAGCAGCAGGAAGGGCAGGAACTGCAGGCCCGTGACGATGCCGAGCGCCGAGGACGAGTGGTTGGTCAGCTCGGTGAGTACCAGCCAGTCCTGCGCGACCCGGCCCATCCAGGTGCCGATGTTGGAGACGAACGCACCAGTCGCGTAGACGCGGTAGTTGCGGACGCCGAGGGAGGAGAAGGTGGGGCTCACTCGTTGGCCACCCGGGTGAGGATCGCGGACGCCTGGCGCAGGATGTCCTGCTCCTCGGCGGTGAGGTGACCGACGCGCACCGACATCCAGGCGTCGCGCTTGCGGCGGATGTCCTTGAGCAGGCTGGTGGCGTCGCGGGTGAGCGACAGGATCACCTGGCGGCGGTCCGCGGGGTCGGCGGTGCGCTCGACGAGGCCACGCTCGACGAGGGCGGCCACCGTGCGGGTCATGCTGGGGGCGCTCACCTTCTCGATCTCCGCGAGCTCGCCAGGGGTGCGCGGCGCCTCCTCGAGGCGGCAGAGCACCGAGAACTGGTGCGGCGCAACAACATGCGTGCTCTCGAACCGCACACGGCGGGAGATGCGCATGCAGGCGAGACGGAGCTCACCGGCGAGGGCGGAGACCGCGGAGGGCGAGAGACCGGCGTCGGCACCGCGTCGGGCGCGGGCGGGCGGTGGGGTCATGGGCATCTCTCCTAGGTCGATACTTAGCATAACTCATTACCTGTGCTAAGTATTTCGGTCTCACCCAGTGACCCTGGTGGAAGGCGCGGGCCAGTGGCCGGCCGAGGCGGGAGGGGTATGCCGCGCAATAGGGTTGGCGTCGTGCCCGTCCGGCTGCGCCTCCTCGACCGGGTCACCTGGGATGACGCACCGATCCCCGGCGACCGGCTTGCCGCGCTGCTCGCGACCCTGGCGTCTCATCCGCACGGACTGCCCGACGAACGGCTCGTCGAGGAGGTCTGGGGCGACGAGCCACCGGCGAAGCCGACCAAGGCGCTGCAGGTGCTCGTGTCCCGGCTCCGATCGCTCGACCGGCGGCTGGTGGTGCGCCACGACGGGGGCTACCGGCTCGGCGTCGACGCCGACGAGGTCGACGCCTGGGTGGCGCACGACCAGCTGACCGGTGCGCGGCACCGGCTCGATGCCGGCGACACGGCCGCGGCGGAGGCGCTCGCCCGGCTCGCGCGCCAGCGCACCGTGGGCGAGCCCGGCGCGCCGGGGCCGCTCGCCGAGCTGCGCGACCGGGCGGCCGAGGACCTGCGTGGCGCTGACCGCGTGCTCGCGCTCGCCCTGGCCCGCAGCGGGTCCCCCGCCGAAGCCGTGCCGCTGCTGGCCAGGCTGCAGGAGCGGTCGCCCGACGACACCGCCGTGCTGGCCGCCCTGCTGCGGGCCGAGCGCGAGACGTCAGGCGTCGCTGCGGCACTGAGCCGCTACGCGGCATACCGGGCCGATGTGGCCGACCGGCTGGGAGTCGAGCCCGACCCGGCACTGCAGCGGATCCACCGCGAGCTGCTCGCCGCCGACGCGCCGGTGCACACCGGCGTGCACTACGACACCGACGACCTGCTCGGTCGTGACGAGGACCTCGGCCGGCTGCGGACCGCGCTGGCGACCGGACGGCTGACCACGGTGCTCGGCCCCGGCGGCATCGGCAAGACCCGCATCGTGCACGTCCTGGCCCGCGAGGCCCCCCAGCCGCGGGTGCACGTCGTCGAGCTCGTCGGCGTCGCGTCGGGTGACGACGTCGTGGCCGAGGTCGGCGCCGCCCTGGGAATCCGCGGTTCGGTGACCACCCGGCACGCGCTGACACCAGCGCAGCAGGCCGACGTCCGAGGGCGGATCGCGCAGGAGCTCGACAGTGGCCCGACCCTGCTCGTCCTCGACAACTGCGAGCACGTACTCGAGGCCGCGGCGGGACTGGTGGCCTTCCTGCTCGTGACGACCCGCGACCTCAGCGTGCTCACGACGAGCCGCGCACCGTTGCGGATCGCGGCCGAACGCGTGGTGCCGCTCACCCAGCTGGCCCCCGACCACGCCGCCGACCTGTTCGGGCGCCGGGCGCGCGCGGTCCGGCCCGATGCCCGGCTCGACCCCGCGGGCGTGGCCGCCGTCGTGGAACGGCTCGACGGGCTCCCCCTCGCGATCGAGCTCGCGGCGGCGCGGGTCCGCACCATGTCGGTCGAGGAGATCCGGGCGGCGCTCGACGACCGGTTCGGGCTCCTGCGCAGCCGCGACCGGGCCGCCCCCGAGCGGCACCGCACCCTGACCGCAGTCATCGGCTGGTCCTGGGACCTGCTCGGCGACGGTGAGCGCGACGCAGCGGCGACGATGTCGGTCTTCCACGACGGGTTCGACGCGGCCACCGCCCGCTCGGTGCTCGGCCCGGCCTCGATGGACCTCGTGGAGGCGCTCGTCGACCAGTCCATCGTGACCGTCGACGACGAGGGCGACGGCACGCGGTTCCGGATGCTCGAGACGATCCGCGAGTTCGCCGCGGCCCGGCTGGTCGAGGCGGGGCGGCAAGACGAGGCGCTGGCACGGCAACGGGACTGGGCGCTCGAGCTGGTCGCCGCCCATGGCGATGTGTTCTTCGCGCCCAAGCAGGTGGAGAGCGTCGAGGCCCTGCTCGCCGAGGAGAACAACCTCACCGACGTGCTGCGTCGGGCCGTCGCCGACGACGACCCCGTCACCATGGCCGAGCTGCTCGGGAGCCTCGGGGCGCTGTGGACCATCACCGGCAACCACGCCCGCATCTTCGCGGTCGCCGACGCCGCCGCGACGCTCCTGTCGTGGTGGACGCCCGAGGACGACCGCGCCCGCGAGGCCGGCTTCGTCGCCGCCGCGCTGCTGCTGGTGCACCTCAACTGGATCCCCGGTCGCGACAGCAGCGACCTGCGCGACGCGGTCGCGTCCTGGGGCGAGCCGACGTCGGCGTGGGCCCGTGCCGCGCGGGCGATGTTCGTGGTGCACGACGACCGCGATGCCGCCCAGCGGCTGGTCGACCTGGCCGACGCCGAGACCGAGCCCCAGAACTCCGCGATGCTGCTGATGTGGGCCGCGATCATGGCCGAGAACGACGGTGACGTCGCCCAGGCCCGCGCGCACACCCTGCGGGCGCTCGAGGGCGCCGAGCTGACCCCATACGTCGAGGCGTCCCTGCACTCCGAGCTGTCGCAGCTCGCCAGCTACGAGGGCGACCACCACCTCGCGGCGCACCACGCCGAGCTCGCCTGGCCGACCCTGATGCGGCTGCACGCCTACGACGATGCCAGCGCCCTGCGGTTCACCACGGCGGTGTCGCTCCTGCTCGACGGCGACCTCGATGGCTGCGAGCGGATGCTCGCCGACGTCGGTGACGCCTCGGAAGGCGGTCAGCTCGGCTCCCGCATGCTGCTGGCGGCCGCCCGCGCCGAGCTGGCCCTGGCGCGGGGCGACCTCGAGGCCGGCTTCGCGGCCTACGACCGCGCCCTCAGTGAGGTGATGGTCGAGATCCCCGGCTGGTCCGGTGCCCTGACACCGTGGGTGCTGATCGCAGCCTCGGGAGCCCTGGGCGCCCACGTGCTCCACACGACGTCCGGACCCGACCAGAGGGCCGACCAGCTCGCCGAGCTGGTGCTGGGACCGGTGCCGGGCAACCCCGGCCCGGCCCTGCCGCTCGACGACCTGCCGCTCGGCGGGGTGGGGCTGGTGGCCGTGGGGGGTTGGGCGTTGCGGCACGGCGGCACCGGCCGCGAGGAGACCGCGCTGCGGCTGATGGCGATCGCCCGGACCTGGGCCTACAACCAGTCGCTGCCGTCGGTGCGCTGGGACCGGTTCGTCGCCCTCGCCGACGAGGTCCGGCCCGGTCGCCTCGACGTGCTCCTCGCGGAGTATGCCGGGCGGCCCGGACCGGACCTCGTGCCGGAGGCGGTGGACCTGCTTCGGTCGCTCACCTCACCCTGACGCCCCAGCAGGAACCTTTGCTAGCAAAGGAAACTTGGTGAAGGACAGGTTGCAACCTGTCCGTCACACCGGAACCTTTGCTAGCAAAGGTTCGTGCACCGCGGGTATGTCGGGCGGCGGGCTCGCGCTCACATCTTCCGGTTGAAGCTCCGGACCGAGAGCGGCGCGAAGATCGCGATGACCGCGGCCAGGCCGAGCACCGCCCAGCCGACCTCGGCGGTGACGGCGCCGTCGTTGGCGAGGTCTCGGATCGCGGAGATGACGTGGCTGACCGGGTTGACGTCGGCGAAGGCCCGGAGCCAGGACGGCATCGTCGTCGTCGGGACGAACGCGTTGGACAGGAAGGTCAGCGGGAACATCACCATCAGCGAGACACCCTGCACGCCCTGCGCGGTCTTGCCGATCGTCCCGAACCAGGTGAAGATCCACGCCAGCGACCAGCCCGCGAGCATCGCCAGCAGGATGGCGCCCAGCACCCCGAAGAACCCGCCGCCGGGCCGGTACCCCATCGCGAAGCCCGTCGCGAAGGTCAGGGTCGACGCAATCGCGTAACGGATCAGGTCGGCGACCATCGGCCCGGCCAGCGGGGCGGTCCGCGCGATCGGCAGCACCTTGAACCGGTCGAAGACGCCCTTGTCCATGTCCTCGCGCAGCTGCACACCGGTGGCGACGCAGGCGGTGAGCACGGTCTGGCCGATCAGGCCGGTGATGATGGTGGGCAGGTAGTCCTTGACGCTGCCACTGATCGCCCCGCCGAAGATGTAGGCGAACATCGCGGTGAACAGCAACGGCTGGATGGTCACGTCGAAGAGCTGCTCGAAGTTGCGGCGCATCTTCACCGTCGCGCGCCAGGCCATCGTCCCGGTCTGGGAGAACGTCTGGGCGAGCGACACGTGCCGCGTCAGGTCTGCGCCTGGGAGGACCAGCGCGACGGCGGCAGCGGCGGTGGCGGGGGTGGGGGTGGTCGTGGTGGTGGTCATGATGCGGCCTCCAGCTCGCTCGTGGTTTCCCTGTGGTCGGACGGCTCCGTGTCGGAGGGCTCCTCGGTGCCGTGGCCGGTCAGGGCCATGAACACCTCGTCGAGGGAGGGCTTCTGCACGGTGAGCGACTCGATGCCGACGCCCTGCTCGCGCAGTGCGACGAGCACGTCGACGGCCTGGTCGCTGCGCTCGAGCGGCACGGCCAGCCGGCGCGCCTCGGGCGACGGCACGGCCTCCTCGCCGACCAGGCGACGGGCGGTGGCAGCAGCCGCGTCCAGGTCGTCGCGGTCCGCGAGGTGCAGCACCAGGGAGCTGCGGCCGACCGACGACTTGAGCTCGTCGGAGGTGCCCTGCGCGACCTTGACGCCACGGTCGATGACCGCGATGCGGTCGGCCAGCTGGTCGGCCTCGTCGAGGTACTGCGTGGTCAGCAGGACGGTGCAACCCTCGGTGACGAGCTCGCGGATGGTGTCCCACATCTGCCCGCGGGTGCGCGGGTCGAGGCCGGTGGTCGGCTCGTCGAGGAAGATCAGCGGCGGCCGGGTGATCAGGCTGGCGGCCAGGTCGAGCCGGCGCCGCATGCCTCCGGAGAACGCGCTGATCGCCTTGGTGGCCGCCTCGGTCAGGTCGAACTGCTCGAGCAGGTGACCCGCCCGGCGGCGCGAGTCGGCACGGCTGAGGCCCTGGAGCCGGCCGAAGAGGATGAGGTTCTCGGTGGCGGTGAGGTTCTCGTCGACCGAGGCGTACTGCCCCGTGACGCCGAGCAGCTGGCGGACGACGTGGCCGTCCTTGCGGACGTCGTGCCCGAACACCTCGGCGGTGCCGCCGTCGACCGGCAGCAGGGTGGCGAGCATCTTGAGCATGGTGGTCTTGCCGGCGCCGTTGGGTCCGAGGACGCCGAAGACCTCGCCGCGGCGGACCTCGAGGTCGATCCCGTCGACGGCGCGCTGGTCGCCGAACGTCTTCACCAGTCCCCTGGCGTTGACTGCGAGTGTGTCGGTGGAGTTCATGCGCCCAGCCTGCGCGCGCCCGCCTACACGGTGGTTTCACGGTGGCCTCGCGCGGTTTCACGACTCCCGACACAGGTATGCCGCGTGGCCCCCACACGGGGACCACGCGGCATACCCAGGTGGTTGCCTGCGGCGTCAGCCGACGCCGAGGACCTCCTTGATCGGGGTGATCGCGAAGTAGATGACGAACAGCGCGGACACCGTCCACAGCAGCGGGTGGATGACCGAGGCCTTGCCGCGCACCACCTTGATCAGGGTGTACATGACGAAGCCGGCGCCGATGCCCACGGTGATCGAGTAGGTGAACGGCATGAGCACGATCGTGAGGAACGCCGGGATGGCGATGTCGAGGTCGTCCCAGTCGATGCCCTTGACCTGCTGCATCATCAGGAAGCCGACGACCACGAGGGCCGGGGTGGCCGCCTCGTAGGGGACCACCTTGACCAGGGGGGCGAGGAAGGTCGCGAGCAGGAACATCACGCCGGTGACGACCGATGCCAGACCGGTGCGGGCGCCCTCGCCGACACCGGCGGCGGACTCGATGTAGGACGTGTTCGACGAGACCGAGCCGGCACCACCGGCGATCGCGGCGACCGAGTCGACGAGCAGGATCTTGTCGGAGTTCGGCGGGTTGCCGTGCTCGTCGAGCAGGCCACCCTCGGCACCGACCGCGACCATCGTGCCCATGGTGTCGAAGAAGTCGGCGAGCAGCAGGGTGAAGACCAGCAGCAGCGCCGCCACGAAGCCGAGCTTGTCGAACGAGCCGAGCAGGTTGAAGTCGCCGATCAGGGAGAAGTCGGGCACGTCGAGCACCTGGTCGGGCAGCGCGGGCACGTTCAGGCCCCAGCCGGCCGGGTTGACGAACTTGCCGGTGCCGTCGAACTGGCCGCCGATCTTGCCGATCGCCTCCACGATGATCGCCAGGACCGTGCCGCCGAGGATGCCGTAGAGGATCGCGGCCTTCACCTTGCGGACCATCATCACGACGATCGCGATGAACCCGATGACGAACACGAGCAGCGGCCAGCCGTTGAGGTTTCCGCCGATGCCGAGCTCGACCGGGACCGGGCCGGCGCCGGTGCGGCGCACGAAGCCGGCGTCGACCAGGCCGATGATCGTGATGAACAGGCCGATGCCGACCGAGATCGCGGTCTTCAGCTGGCCCGGGATCGCCTTGAAGACGGCCTGGCGGAAGCCGGTCAGCACGAGCACGAGGATGATCACGCCCTCGATGACGATCAGGCCCATGGCGTCGGCCCAGGTCATCTCGGGCAGCTTGGCGATGCCGAAGGTGACGAACGCGTTGAGGCCGAGCCCGGTGGCGAGCGCGAGCGGGTAGTTCGCGACGATGCCCATGAGCAGCGTCATCACGCCCGCGACGAGGGCCGTGCCCGCGGCGACGAGGGTCTGCGCCTTGACGATGTCGCCGCCACCGAGAAAGCTGCCCGAGCCGTCCTGCTGGGTGCCGATGATCAGCGGGTTGAGGACCACGATGTAGGCCATCGTGAAGAACGTGACCAGACCGCCGCGGACCTCGCGGGAGACGGTCGAGCCACGCTCGGTGATCCGGAAGAAGCCGTCGAGTCCGCCGGCCCGGGCCGGGGAGGGACGTTGCGCCGCCTTGGGCGGGGATGAGGGCTTGGCCATGGGCAGCAGGGTAGGGCCTGCGTGATCCCGAATCGTGAAGGCTACGCTGCCCGGATGGACGAGTCGCAGGAGCGGGCCCCGGAGCGCACCGCGGAGGAGCTCCAGCCCCTCGCCGTCAGCACCGCCCGGGTCGTCCTCTGGGGTGAGCTCGGCTGGGTCGCGGCACTCGTCGTGATCCTCGCGGTGCCCGCCCTGCACGAGGGAGAGCGCGACTGGTGGCCCTGGGTCCCGGTCGCCGGGATCCTGCTCGGCCTGCTCGGGTACTCCTACGTCCGCCGCGGCCGCGGCAACGCCGCCGGCGCCAAGTAGCTCCCCCTGTCGGCACCGTCGGCACCGTCGGCACCGCCGACACCGCCGACACCGTCGGCGCTGCGGCGCCGTCGGCGCGGTGGCGCCCTCCTGCGTCAGCGTCGGGCTCAGACGAGGTCGTAGGCGATCTCGTCGACGATCGGGGTGCCGGTCATCAGCGGCTCGACCGGCTCGGCGTCGACCTCGGAGTGGGCGCCGCAGCCGTGGTCAAGGCTCACGACGCGACCGTCGGAGGGAGACCAGGCGTTGGCGCACACGCCGAAAAAAGACCGGAGTGCACCTGCCATCGGGAGGAAGTAGCCACAGGTCGAGCACGGCGCCGAGGCCTTCTCGGCGACGGCGGCGTGGGGGCCGTTCTCGCCCTCGTACCAGCGCTGCGCCGCGGCCTCGCGTCCTTCGGCCGACAGGACCCGTTTGCGGCCGAGTCCCAGCTCGTACGCGGCGAGCTCGTCGACCTCCTCGTCGCCGGTCGCCTCGAACCCGGCCTCCAGCAGCGGGTCGTCCTCCTTGTAGGGGAGCACGTCGCCGGCGCCGAGGTCACCGGGAGCCAGCCGCTCGGCATACGGGAGCCACTCGGGTGAGAGCAACGCACCCTCGCCCGGCACGAGGTTGGTCTCGCAGATTGTCGCGGTCTTGCCGCGCGGCACGCGGGCGACGGTGATCGCCCAGCGCCAGCCCGGGTAGGCGCCGGCGGTGCAGGCGAAGTAGTGCGTGGCCAGCCGCTCGTCTACCATCTCCATGCCGAGGTGGTCCCCGACGGTGCCGCGCTCGGCGATCGACTCGGCGGCCTCGCGCGCGAGGTCGACGGCTGCGGTCAGGACGGCGTCCGCCTTGAAGGTGGGCATCAGGGCTCGATCTGGTCGGCGAGGAAGCGCAGGACGGCGGCCAGCTTGGTGGCGTGGTCCTTCTCGGGACGACGGCCGCGACGCAGCGAGTTCGACGCGTTGTCGAGCAGCTTGATGGCGTCCTCGACGAGCGGCGCGAGGTCCTCGGGGGACTTGCGCGAGGCCTCGCGCTTGCCGGCGCTGACCGTGGGGGCGGCCTCGAGCAGGGTGACCTGCAGGGCCTGCGTGCCCCGCCGGCCCTCGGCCACGCTGAACTCCACGCGGGTGCCGCCCTTGAGCGTGGACACGCCCTCGGGAAGCGCGTTCGCGTGCAGGAACACGTCGCTTCCGTCGTCGTCGGAGATGAAGCCGAAGCCCTTCTCCGCGTCGTACCACTTGACCTTGCCAGTGGGCACTTGACTTCCTCTTGCCTCGAAAAGTGTGTGGGGTGCGCCTTTGCGCACTCGCAAGGCTAACGGAGCGGTCCAAATCCTTGTGCCGTATGCCGTCGGGGCCGGCCGCGCGGGAAACCCGGGTGACCGCTGTCGGTGGCGTGCGGGAGGATCGACCGGTGAGTGAGCAGTCGACGTCGGGGCACGGCATCCGCGAGTTCTGGGCGGCCCTGCCACCTGCCGGGCGGTGGCTGCTCTCGACGGTGGCGGTGCAGACCCTGGGCCGTGGCCTGACCCTGCCGTTCACGGTGATCTACATCCACGAGGTGCGTGGCATCTCGCTCGACCTCGCCGGGTTGCTGATGGCGTTCATCGCGGTGGTCGCGCTGGCGGTGACCGGCCCGGCGGGTGCACTGACCGACCGGCTGGGTGCCCGCACCATGCTGCTGTGGGCCACGTCGGCGCAGCTCATCGGCTGCGTGGTGCTGGCCTTTGCCACCACGCCCCTGCTGTTCGCCGTCGGCTTCCTGTTCATCGGGTTCAACTTCGGGGTCTCGTGGCCGGCCTTCAACGCCCTGGTCGCCTCGGTGGTGTCCGGCCAGGCGCGGCAGCAGTACTTCGGCATCAACTTCGCGCTGGTCAACCTGGGCATCGGGCTCGGCGGCGTGATCGGCGGCCTCTACGCCGACGTCGACGACCCCACGTCGTTCAGCGTGATCTTCCTGGCTGACGCGGCCAGCATGCTGGTCCCGATCGGGCTGCTGCTGGGGCCGCTGCGCCACGTCCACGGCCGCGCCGACAAGCCTGCCGACGCCGAGGTCGGCGAGGGCTCCTACCTCACCATCCTACGCAAGCCGGCTGTGGTGTGGCTGACCCTGCTGACCTTCCTCGGGGTCTTCGTCGGCTACGGCCAGATGGAGGCCGGGTTCCCCGCGTTCGCGCGGCAGGTCAGCGGTGTCTCGACCGGGGTGATCGGGTTCGCGTTCGCGATCAACACCGCCGTCATCGTCGGGCTCCAGTTCTTCGTGCTGAAGCGGATCAGCGGCAAGCGGCGCACCCGGGTGCTCCTCGTCATGGTCGCCCTCTGGTCCGTGGCGTGGGTCGTGCTCGGCCTCACCGGGCAGGTCAGCGGCACGTGGGCGGCCTCCGCGGGCGTGCTGCTCTTCCACGCGCTCTTCGCGCTCGGCGAGACCCTGCTCCAGCCGACCATCCCCGCGATCACCAACGACATGGCGCCCGACCACCTCCGCGGCCGCTACAACGCGGTCAACGCCGGCGCGTTCCAGGCCGGCACCATCCTGGGGCCGGTCGTCGCCGGGTTCATGCTCAACCACCGGTGGTCGACGGCGTTCGTGGCGATGATCGTGGCGGGCTGCGCGGTCATGGTGGTGTTGTCACTGACCCTCGAGCGTCGGATCACGCCGTTCGTGAACGGCCTCCAGGAGGAGGATCAGCCGAGCGCGGCCGGTTCGATCCCCCAGCGGGCCGTCCAGGACTGACCGGGCTCGAGCACGACCAGCCCGTCACCGCTGTTGAAGGCGTTGGCGGGGCACGACATCGGCTCCACCGCGATGCCGCGCACGCCGTCCACCCAGGAGTCCTTGCCCTTCGCGGTGAAGACCTGCACCCAGTCGAGAGCCGCGTCGCCCCAGACCGTCACGTCGCCGTGCTCGAGGCCGCCGACGACCACCTGCCAGGCTCCGTCGGGCCGGGTGCGGGTGAGCTCGGTGAAGGCCGTGTCGAGGGCGGTGTCGCCCAGCGGACGGCGGTCGCGGAAGTCGGTGGCGGTCCGCACCGCTGCCGTCCCGGTCGGGATCAGCTGCTCGTCGACCAGCACCTCGGTCGCAGCCGGGATGCTCAGCTCGACCGCGGCCAGCGGCGTGGCACCGAGCGCCACGTAGGGGTGCGCCCCGAAGCCGAAGGGTGCCGGCCGGTCGCCGACGTTGGTCGCGTGCACGCTGACGACCAGACCGTCGCTCTCGAGGACATAGTTGACGCTGAGGTCGAGGATGCCGTCCCACCCCGGTTGGGGATGCAGCCGGGTGCGCACGGTGAGGGCCGACCAGTCGTCGTCGTGCCAGTGCAGCTGCCAGGTGGCCCACCGCACGAGCCCGTGGCTGGCGTTGTGCAGCGCGGCCTCGCTGAGACCGAGCTGGAGCTCGGCACCGCCGAAGGCGTACTTCCCGTCGCGGATCCGGTTGGGCCACGGCATCAGCACCTGACCCCGACCGGCCCGGCATACCTCGTCCTCGGCGTAGCCGGCCAGGACGTCGGTGCCGTCGACACGGTAGGTGCGCAGGCCGCCGCCGACCTCGACGACGGTGGCCTCCTGGCGCCCCTGTCGGATGGTCCACTGCTCGCCGCTGGGGGAGATCGTCACGCGCTCACGCTAGTGCCCTCCGCCCCTCCGGACCGAGGACACGACGCGCCGGCCCGAGGGCTCGATGACCGTCGCTGGCCCGGCGTGGCGTGTCCTCAGTGCGTGGAGCGTTCAGCCCTTGCGGGTCCCGGTGATCATGACCGCCTTGCCGCCGGTCTTCTCGGCGACCACCAGCACCGTGTCACCCGCGGTGAGCGCCTGGGTGCGGCCCCTCGTGTCGTCGTCGATGGCGTAGGTCGCGGTGAAGCCGTCGTCGCTCTTGACCGTCACGGCCGTGTCGGTGGCCTTGGTGACCGACCCGCGCTGCAGCGTCATCACGACGGCCTTGCCGTCCTGCTGCACGGTGAACTCGCCGTGCTGGACGTCGCCGAGTCCCATCGCACCGCGCATCAGCTGACCCATGCCGTTGCCGCTGCCGTTGCCGAGCCCGTTGCCCATGCCGGGTCGCTCTGGGAGGCCCTTGCCGTTCCCGTTCCCGTTTCCGTTGCCCTGACCCCGTTGGCCGGGGCCCTGCGGCATCCGGTCGAGCTTGCGCTGCTGGCCCGGGGGCAGCCCCTGACGGTCGTTGCGCACCCGCTCCATCCGCGGGTGGTCGTCCTGGGAAGCGCGCACGGCCACCAGGGCCACGGTGCCGACCGCACCGAGCACGAGCAGGGCAGTCAGCGCGCTGGCGACGACCACGGCGATCAGGCCGCCGGTGGTCGAGGTCGCCTGCCGCCACAGCCCGGGCCCCTTCGGCGGCGGACCGCCCGGACCGGCCGGTCCTGCGGCAGGTGGCCCGGTGGGCGGGGCTGGGGGCTGGCCAGGCGGTGGCCCGGCGGCGGCGGCCTGGGCGCGGGCCGGTCCGGCCGCGGCAGCAGCGGGTCCGGCCGCCGCGGGTGCCGCTGGGGCGGCGGCTGCCGGCATCGGCTGCGTCGCGGCGGGGATGGCGGCTGTCGGAGCGTCGGCCGGTGGCTGAAGCGGGGTCGAGGGCTGGGACGCGGTCGCGGCGTCGCCGCCTGCGGCGACGTCCGGCGAGGCGGGTTGCGGCTTTGACGACCCCTTGGGGGTGCGCGGCTTGCTGGGTCCGGTCGGCTCCGACATGGCGCCTCCTCTCGTTGCCACAAGTGTGCTTGACGAGCCTGTGCGTGGCATGGGAAACGGCTGAGAGTCTGACCGTCCGGCCGAGGCGACTACCGTGGGGCGGTGGCCGCCTCCCCCTCCTCCCGTCGACCGACCGCGCCCCCGGCCGCCGCACCGGCCGCCGCGCCGGCCACTGCGCGGGCCGCTGGTTCGACCACGCGGACCGGCCCGGCTTCGACGGCACGCTCGATGGCCGACGACGTCCGCGAGCGCACCGACGGTCAGCTGGCCGAGCTGCTGCGTCGTCGACAGGACCTCGCCCGCCCCGCGCCCGCGGACCTGTCCGCGCTCGCCGCCCGGGCCGGCACCCGAGCGAGCGTGCAACGCGCGGTCGACTCGCTCGACCTGGCCCACCTCCAGGTCCTCGAGGCGGCCCTGGCCATGCCGTCGCCGCTCGACGCACCGGTCGTCGCCGCCCTCCTCGGCGTCGCAGCCGACCAGGTCGAGCCGCTGCTCGACGACCTGTGGGCGCTGGCCCTGCTGTGGCGCAGCCCCGAGGGCCTGCGCGTCGCGCGCACCGTGGCGGAGGTGCTGCCCCACCCGGCCGGGCTCGGGCCGCGCGCCGCCGACAGCTTCGTCGACGTGCCTGACGAGGAGACGGTCCGCGCCCTCACCCACGACGCACCGGCCGCCGCGCGGGCCATCCTCGACCGGCTGACCTGGGGCCCGCCACTCGCCGTCCTCCCGCCAGGCACCCCCGATCGGGTGGCCGAGGCAGCGCGCTGGTTGCTCGAGAAGCACCTCGTGCTGGCCCCCGCGGCCGACCAGCTCGTGCTCCCCCGCGAGGTCGCCCTGGCGCTGCGCCAGGGCCGCAGCCACGCGGCTCCCGCACTGCAGCCGCCGGCGCTCGTCGGCGCCCACCGCACGGACTCCGAGGTCGACGCCGCCGCCGGGCAGCAGGTCACCGACCTGCTCGCCCTCGTCGACGAGCTCGCCGCCGAGTGGGGTCTGCGTCCGCCGCGCGTGCTGCGCTCCGGCGGCCTCGCCGTGCGCGACCTCAAGCGGCTGGCCTCGGTGCTCGATGTCACCGAAGCGCGGGCCGCCTTCGTCGCCGAGCTCGCGTATGCCGCCGGCCTCCTCGCCGACGACGGGTCCCTGGAGCCGTCGTGGGCGCCGACGCCCGCCTACGACGAGTGGCAGCAGCACCCCGGCCCTCAGCGCTGGGCGGTCCTCGCCCGCGCCTGGCTGCTCACCACCCGCGCCCCACACCTCGTCGGCACCACCCCCGCGGGCGCGTCGGGCACCGTCAACGCCCTGGGGCCCGAGGCGCACTGGCCACCGGCCCGGGGCCTGCGCAAGGACGTCGTCGACCAGCTGGCTGCGGCCACACCCAGGCTCGCGCCCGACCGCGAGAGCATCGCCACCGCACTGGGCTGGCACCGGCCACGCCGGGTGCCGGCTCGCCTCGACACCGTCGTCGGGGCGGTGCTGGGCGAGGCGGAGTGGGTCGGTGTCACCGGTCGCGGCGCCATCTCCAGCGCCGGGCGGGCGCTGCTCGACGGGCGGTCCGACACCGACCTCGCCGCTGCCATGCAGCCACACCTGCCCGAGCCCGTCGAGCACGTCCTGCTGCAGGCCGACCTGACCGCCATCGCCCCCGGCCCGCTGAGCGGTGGGCTGGCCACCTTCATGCGCCTGGTGGCCGACGTGGAGTCGCGCGGCGGTGCCACCGTCTACCGGTTCACCCAGGAGTCGGTGCGCCGCTGCCTCGACGCCGGGTGGTCGGCCGACCAGGTGCTCGGCGCCCTCGGCGACGCCAGCCAGACGCCGGTCCCCCAGCCCCTCGACTACCTCATCCGCGACGTCGCCCGCCGCCACGGACAGGCCCGGGTCGGCGCGATGCGCGCCTACGTGCGCTGCGACGACGAGGCCACCCTCGGGGCCATGGTGGCCGACCGTGAGCTGAGCCCGCTGCAGCTGCGCAGCATCGCCCCGACGATCCTGGTGTCCCCCGTGGCCGCCGAGACGGTGCTGGAGTTCTTGCGCGACAACGGTTTTGCGCCGGCGGCCGAGACGCCTGACGGCGGCATCGTCGTCCCCACGACCGGCGCCCACCGCACCCCGCAGCAGCGTCGGCCGACGCCGGTGACCGCGCAGACCGTGGACGACGAGCTGGTCACCACCATGGTCGGCGCGCTGCGCGCCGGCGAGGAGGCCGCGGCATACCAGCGCGAGCAGGTGGCGAGCCGCCCCGGACCCACCCTGCCGAGCACCGACCCGACCACCACCCTCGCCGTGCTGCGGGACGCGGCGGCCGACCGTCAGGCGGTGTGGATCGGCTACTCGGATGCCGATGGCCGCACCCAGCGGCTGCTCTTCTACCCCGAGCGGGTCGAGGGGGGACGCGTGCACGGCACTGCCGACGGCACGGCCCGCACGCTGTCGATCCACCGCGTCACGGGGGCCGTCGCGGGCTGAGGAGGTCAGCCCCCGGCGAGGGCCCGCACCACGCTCGAGGGCGACGGTCGGCCGAGGTGACCAGCCATCCAGACACTCGTCTCGACCAGCTGCGACAGGTCGACGCCGGTCTCGACGCCCGCGCCGTCGAGCGCCCACACGAGGTCCTCGGTGGCGAGGTTGCCGGTGGCGCTCTTGGCATAGGGGCACCCTCCGAGGCCCCCGGTCGAGGCGTCGACGACGGTCACGCCGTGCCGCAGCGCCCGCATCGTGTTGGCCAGGGCCTGTCCATAGGTGTCGTGGAAGTGCACCCCGATGCGCTCGGCGCCGATCCCGCTGGCGTCGAGGGCGTCGAGCAGACGGCTGACGTGACCGGTGGTGCCGGTGCCGATGGTGTCGCCGAGCGAGAGCTGGTCGGCGCCGAGGTCCATCAGGCGCTGCGCGACGGTGACGACCTGCTCGACCGGCACGGGACCTTCCCACGGGTCGCCGAAGCACATCGAGACGTAGGCGCGCACCCACAGCCCGGACTCCTTGGCCCGGGCCACGACCGGCGCGAACATCTCGACGGACTCGTCCACGGTGCGGTTGAGGTTCTTGCGCGCGAACGTCTCCGTGGCGCTGCCGAAGATCGCGACCGCACCCACCCCCGCCGCGAGGGCGTCGTCGAGCCCGCGCTCGTTGGGCACCAGCACCGGGCGGTGACGGCCGAGGCCGGCGTCGCCGAGGTCCTCGAGCACCTCGCGGGCGTCGGCCAGCTGCGGCACCCACGTCGGCGGGACGAACGAGGTCGTCTCGATCGTCTCGAGCCCGGCGGCCGCCAGCCGTCGGATGAACTCCGCCTTCACGGCTGCGGGAACGACCGACTTCTCGTTCTGGAGCCCGTCCCGCGGGCCCACCTCGTAGATCGTCACCCGCTCCGGCAGCTCGGGGTCACGCTCACGCTGGGGCAGTCCGGTGCTCATCGTGGCCAACCGCAAGGGATCGCAGCGACGAAGGAGCGCAGAACTTTGGGGCGTGAGGTTCACCCCTTGATCCTGCCATTCCCGGACACAGGTCATGGCGCGTGCTCCGGGGGGTTAGATTTGCCCCGAACCGCACGCAGCCGAAGGGACGCACGATGAGCGACACACCTCGCGACGACGAGACGCCCGAGTACCGGGACCCGACGGCGCCGCCGAGCGACCCGACTGCGCCCGGTGACTCCAGCAGCTCCGACTCCGGCAGCTCCGACTCCGGCAGCTCCGACTCCGGCAGCTCCGACTCCGGCAGCTCCGACTCCGGCAGCTCCGGCAGCTCGTTCGAGCACACCGCGCCCATCGACACCGAGCAGACCCAGGCCGTACCGCCGGCGCCGCCCGCGCCGGACTCCTCCGCCGGTCAGCCCCCGGCACCGCCGACCGCACCGCCCGGCCAGCCGTCCTACGGCGGGCCGTCCTACAGCCAGCCCTCCTACAGCCAGCCGTCCTACAACCAGCCGTCCTACGGGCCGCCGTCCGGCGAAGCGCCGCGCAACCCGTATGGCGCGCCCCCGGCCGGCCCTGGCACGCCGCCTCCCCCGCCGCCGCAGAACCCCTACGCGAGCGCGCCCGGTACGGCGCCCCAGCCCCCGCACGGCCAGCCGCAGTACCCCACGCAGGGCCAGGTCCAGCAGGGCTACGGCGCAGCCGGTCAGGGTGGCTACGGTGCCGCCCCCGCCTACGGCCAGCCCGCTTACGGCCAGCCGGGCTACGGCCAGCCGACCTACGCCGCCCCGCAGTCGATGAGTGGCAACACCATCGCCCTGCTGGTCGTCTCCGGTCTGACCACCATCGGCTGCGGCTTCGGCATCATCGCCCTGGTCCTCGCGATCGTGGCGGCGACGAAGAAGGACCAGCCGGCCGAGGCCGCGAAGTGGACCAAGTGGGGCTGGATCGTGTGGGCCGTCTGCCTGGTGGCCGTGATCGCATTCTTCGTCATCGTCATCGCGCTGTCCGCCAGCAGCAGCAGCTCGTCCTTCGACTCGGGGTACTAGCCCTTGCCCGACGGCCCACTGATCGTCCAGAGCGACAAGACCCTGCTGCTGGAGGTCGACCACCCGAACGCCGAGGAGGCGCGTCGGGCGATCGCCCCGTTCGCCGAGCTGGAGCGCGCACCCGAGCACATTCACACCTACCGGGTGACACCGCTCGGGCTGTGGAACGCCCGCGCGGCCGGCCACGACGCCGAGCAGGTGGTCAATGCCCTGATCACCTACAGCCGGTATGCCGTGCCGCACGCGCTGCTCGTCGACGTCGCCGACACGATGGACCGCTACGGCCGGCTCACGCTGGAGAAGGACCCCGACCACGGCCTGGTGCTGCGCACCACCGACCGGCCTGTGCTCGAGGAAGTGTTGCGGCACAAGAAGATCAAGCCGCTGATCGGCACGCGGATCGACGACGACCGGGTCGCGGTGCACCCCTCCGAGCGCGGACACCTCAAGCAGGAGCTGCTCAAGGTCGGCTGGCCGGCCGAGGACGAGGCCGGCTACGTCGACGGCGAGGCGCACCCCATCGGCCTCGACGACGCCGACTGGTCGCTGCGTCCCTACCAGCAGCAGGCCGTCGACGGGTTCTGGCACGGCGGGTCGGGCGTGGTGGTGCTCCCCTGTGGTGCGGGCAAGACCCTGGTCGGCGCGGGCGCCATGGCGGTGGCGAAGGCGACCACCCTGATCCTCGTCACCAACACCGTGTCGGCCCGCCAGTGGCGCGACGAGCTGCTCAAGCGCACCAGCCTCACCGAGGACGAGATCGGCGAGTACTCGGGGGCCCGCAAGGAGATCCGCCCCGTCACCATCGCGACCTACCAGGTGCTGACCACCCGCCGAAAGGGCGTCTACACCCACCTCGACCTGCTCGACGCGCGCGACTGGGGACTGATCATCTACGACGAGGTGCACCTGCTGCCGGCGCCGATCTTCCGGATGACGGCCGACCTGCAGGCCCGCCGCCGCCTCGGGCTGACCGCCACCCTCGTGCGCGAGGACGGCCGCGAGGCCGACGTCTTCTCGCTGATCGGCCCGAAGCGCTACGACGCGCCGTGGAAGGACATCGAGGCCCAGGGCTACATCGCCCCCGCCGACTGCGTGGAGGTGCGGGTCACGCTCCCCGACAGCGAGCGTCTCGCGTATGCCGTGGCCGAGCCGGAGGACCGCTACCGCCTGTCGTCCTGCAGCCCGGTCAAGAACCCCGTGGTCGAGCGGATCGTCGCACAGCACCAGGGCGAGCCCACCCTGGTCATCGGTCAGTACCTCGACCAGCTGGCCGAGCTCTCCGAGCGGCTCGGCGCCGACGTCATCACCGGCGAGACCCCGGTGGCGCAGCGGCAGAAGCTGTTCCAGGCCTTCCGCGTGGGGGAGATCAGCCTGCTCGTCGTCTCGAAGGTCGCCAACTTCTCGATCGACCTGCCCGAGGCGAGCGTCGCGATCCAGGTGTCCGGCACCTTCGGCTCGCGGCAGGAGGAGGCCCAGCGGCTCGGCCGGGTGCTGCGGCCCAAGGGCGACGGCCGTACCGCGCACTTCTACACCGTCGTGGCGCGCGACACCGTCGACGCCGAGTTCGCCGCCCACCGCCAGCGGTTCCTCGCTGAGCAGGGCTACGCCTACCGCATCGTCGACGCCGACGACGTGGACGCCACCGCCTGACCCCTCCATCCCTCGGTCGGGGTGATACCGAGCGCTATGGCGCCCCCTTTCACCCCGAGCAGCGGACTGACGTTCCCAGACGGCATACAGGCAACTCCCAGACTCAGCCCCGACACTGGGCAGGTGAACACTGCGCAGCCCGAGGCCAGGCTCCTCGTCGTCGAGGACGAGCCGAACATCCGTGAGCTCCTCGCCACCTCCCTGCGGTTCGCCGGGTTCGAGGTGCACGTCGCCGCCGACGGCGCGACCGCCCTCAACCTGGCCACCGCCCACCAGCCCGACCTGGTCGTCCTCGACGTGATGCTGCCCGACATGGACGGCTTCACGGTGACCCGCAAGCTGCGCGACACGGGCCGGCAGCTGCCGATCGTCTTCGTCACCGCGCGGGACTCGCTCGACGACAAGGTCAAGGGCCTCACCGTGGGTGGCGACGACTACGTCACGAAGCCGTTCAGCCTCGAGGAGGTGGTCGCCCGCATCCGCGCGGTCCTGCGACGCACCCGTGGCGAGATCGACGACGCGAGCTCGCTGCACTTCGAGGACCTCGAGCTCGACGAGGACTCCCACGAGGTCAGCCGGGCCGGACGCTCGATCGACGTGTCCCCCACCGAGTTCAAGCTGCTTCGCTACCTCATGCTCAACCCCAACCGGGTGCTGTCGAAGGCCCAGATCCTCGACCACGTCTGGGACTACGACTTCCGCGGCGAGAGCGGGATCGTCGAGTCCTACATCTCCTACCTCCGGCGCAAGATCGACGTCGAGGGCGTGCCGCCGCTGATCCACACCAAGCGCGGCGTCGGCTACGTGCTGCGCAAGCCGCCGGAGGCGTAGGTGAAGCGCCACCTCGAGTCGCTCCCCCTCCGGCTGCGCCTGGTCGCCGTGATGGTGGTGCTGCTGCTCCTCGCGCTGACCCTCACCGCGTCGGCGACGGCCGCCCTGATGCGGCGCGACCTGATGGGACGGGTCGACGGTGACCTCAAGCGCGCCTATCCCACCGTGGCGCAACAGGCCCTCAACACCCTGCGCGCACCGTCCCGCTACCGGCTGCCCAGCGGGTACGCCGTGGTCTTCTACCCCACCGACGGAACGACCCCGGTCGAGATCGACCCGACCGGCGCGAGCGTCCGGCCCGGCGTCCCTGACAAGCTCCCCCTCAACGACCCCCGGGTCGACTCCCCGGACGCGTTCACCATCGGCACCAAGGCCGGTGCCGGCGAGTGGCGCGCGGTTGCCGGGCGGTTGAAGGACGACTCGGCGACCTTCATCGTGGCCGTGCCGCTGTCGAGCGTCAGCCAGACGGTGCGCCGGCTCGTCCTCGTGGAGCTGCTCATCGGCCTGGCCGTCCTCACCGCCTGCGGCATCGGTGGTTGGTATGCCGTGCAACGCGCCTTCCGCCCGCTGCGGGAGATCGAGGACACCGCTGCCGCCATCGCCGCCGGCGACCTCGCGCGACGTGTCCCGACCCGCACCGCCAAGGACGAGGTCACCTCCCTCTCCCGCTCGCTCAACGTGATGCTCGCGCAGATCGAGCAGTCGTTCGCCGCTCGCGAGGCCTCCGAGGACCGGATGCGGCAGTTCGTCGCCGACGCGTCGCACGAGCTGCGCACCCCTCTCGCAGCGGTGCGGGGCTATGCCGAGCTCTACCGCCAGGGGGCGGTGCGCGAGCCCGCCGACGTCGCGAGCGCGATGACCCGGATCGAGGGTGAGGCCACCCGGATGGGCGGACTGGTCGAGGACCTCCTGATGCTGGCCAGGCTCGACGACCAGAGACCGATGCGGTTCGCCCCGGTCGACCTGACGGTGATCGCCGCCGACGCGGCCCAGGACGCGCGGGCCATCGACCCGGGTCGGCAGATCGCCGTGAGCGGGCTGTCCGGCCCCCTCGGGCCGGCCGTGGCCCCCGGTGACGAGGCGAAGCTCCGCCAGCTCGTCGCCAACCTGATGTCCAACGCACTGAACCACACCCCCGACGCATCGCCCCTCGAAATCGCAGTCGGGACAAGGGAATCCGACGGACACGTCGTCCTGGAGGTCCGCGACCACGGCCCCGGGGTCGACCCGGAGAAGGCCCGCAAGGTCTTCGAGCGCTTCTACCGCGCCGACCCGTCGCGGGCGCGCGGCGCTGGTGGCGGCAACGGCCTCGGACTGGCCATCGCGGCCGCCATCGTCAACGCCCACCAGGGCCGGATCGGCGTCTCGGCGACTCCTGGTGGCGGGGCCACGTTCGTCGTGGAGCTGCCCACAGACAACTCTCAGGGAGCGCCCAGCACCCCTTGACGTTGGTTCGGTTGACTGAGGTCACCAAGCCACACCAAGGAGTGCACCACCATGACCCAGATCCACCCGGACCCTCGCACGGACACCACCGGTGACAACGGTCAGCCTTCCCAGACTCCTCCCCCCGCCCACCCGGACCCGTGGTCGCAGCAGGGCGTTGAGCCCACCACCCCGGTCTGGTTCGGCGAGACCCGCGAGATCCCGGCCGACCACGCCGCTCTCGGCCTGCCGGGCGCAGCAGGAAATCCAACCCTGCCGGGCGCGGCAGGAGCTTCCACCCCCCTTGCGGCAGGTGCCCACCCGGCATACCCGCCGCTCACCACACCTCCGGCTGGGCCGCCCCCTTCCTTTCCCACTCGGGACGGGGCAGAGCACGCCCAGCCGGGCAAACGGCGCCGACTGACGGAACTCACCGCCGTCGCGGCGCTCGCCGCCCTCCTTGCGAGCGGCGGCACCTACGCCGCGGCCCAGCTCGGTGACAGCCCGCAGGCCTCCTCCCCTGCCAGCTCGTCCTCGCTGGGCCGCGGCGACACAGGACCGGTGGTCCAGGCGGACGCCACCAACCCGAACTGGACGGCCACCGCGGCCGCCGTGGCGCCGAGCGTCGTGTCGATCACCGTCAAGTCGGGCCAGAGCGAGGCGCAGGGCTCGGGCGTGATCATCGACGCCAAGGGCCACGTGCTGACCAACAACCACGTCGTGGCCGGCGCCGGGACCGGCACCCAGATCACGGTGACGCTCAACGACGGTCGCACCTACAAGGCCACCGTCGCAGGCACCGACCCGAGCACCGACCTCGCCGTGATCACCCTCGCCAGCGCCCCGAGCGACCTCAAGGCGATCGCGATCGGCAACTCCGACGACCTCAAGGTCGGCGACCCGGTCATGGCGATCGGCAACCCGCTCGGTCTCGCCGGCACCGTGACGACCGGCATCGTCAGCGCCCTCAACCGACCGGTCACCACGGCCGCCGAGGACGACAGCCAGCCGCAGGACCAGAACCCGTTCGGCCAAGGCCTGCCGGGTCAGCAGCAGCCGTCCCCCGGCAGCAGTGGTGACGACGTCGTGACCAACGCCATCCAGACCTCTGCGGCGATCAACCCCGGCAACTCCGGCGGTGCGCTGGTCAACGCCTCCGGTCAGCTGGTCGGCATCAACTCCTCGATCGCCAGCCTCGGGTCGTCGGGCAGCAGCCAGAGCGGGAGCATCGGCATCGGGTTCGCGATCCCGGCCAACGAGGCCAAGAGCATCGCGTCGCAGCTCATCTCGACGGGCAAGGCCGAACACGCCTTCCTCGGGGTCAGCCTGGGCGACGGGACCGCATCCGACGGCACCAGCCAGCGCGCCGGCGCCGAGATCACCCAGGTCTCCAGCGGCACCCCGGCGGCCGACGCCGGCCTCCAGAAGGGGGACGTGGTGGTCGCCGTCGACTCCGAACGGGTCGACTCGGCGCTCGCGCTGGTCGCCAACGTCCGCGAGCGGGCGGTGGGCGACAAGGTCACCCTGACGGTGCTGCGCGACGGCAAGCGGGTCGACCTGACCGCGACCCTGGTAGCCAGGGCAGCGGCCACGTCGTGACCTGTCACCGGTCGGGCCGACCTCGCTCCGACCGGTGACCCGGGTCCGCTGATCGTGCGGACAGCGGACCCCCTTCCGGGCCGGGCCCCTCCTCGTCTTCGAGACCGACGCAGGCGAGGGGCCCGGCCCGGCCATGCTGCGAGGGCCGACGGCCGAAAACGGTTCGACGCAGGGGCGTTCCGGTGGCAAGGTGGACCCTTGTGTCTGCTAGCGCCCCCACCCCGGAGCTGAAGAGCGAACAGGACTACCTCGGAGCGGCGCGCGCCGCGCTGGCCGCGATGCGGGAGCAGACCCTCTCACTCAAGGTGCAGGCCCACGACCCCATCTCGGCCGAGCACCTGGCCCGCACCCTCCACCTGCGGGCCGCGTCCCTGCAGGACGACCCGTCGACGACGTTGTTCTTCGGGCGGGTCGACACCGACACCGACGAGCGCTGGTACATCGGCCGCCGGCACGTGGCCGACTCTGCCGGCGACCCGCTGGTCATCGACTGGCGGGCCGGTATGTCGACGGCGTTCTACCGGGCCTCGCGCACCGAGCCGATGGGTGTGGTGCTGCGGCGACGCTTCGGGCTCGACCACGGCGCGATCACCGCCTACGAGGACGAGCACCTGCAGGACCGCGCCGAGCACGACGTGCGCAGCCAGATCCTCGCCGAGGAGATCGAGCGCCCTCGCGTGGGGCCGATGCGCGACATCGTGGCGACGATCCAACCGGAGCAGGACGAGATCGTGCGCGCGGGCGCCGACCAGACCATCTGCGTGCAGGGCGCACCCGGCACCGGCAAGACCGCAGTCGGCCTGCACCGGGCGGCGTGGCTGCTCTACGCGTTCCGTGACCGGCTGGCCCGGTCGGGGGTCCTCGTGATCGGCCCCAACCGCGCCTTCCTCGAGCACATCGGCGCGGTGCTGCCGGCTCTCGGCGAGGTGGCGGTGGGACACACCACGATCGAGGAGCTGGTGGCGTCCGTGCCCGTGCGCGGCACGGACCCCACCGCGACGGCGGCGCTCAAGGGCGACGCCCGGCTCGCCGAGGTGCTCCGGAATGCCGTGTGGTCGGCGGTGCAGCCCGCGACCGAACCCCTCGTGGTGCCGCGCGGCGTGCGCAAGTGGCGCGTGCCGGCATACGAGGTCAACGACATCCTCGACGAGTTGCGTTCGCGGGGCGTCCGCTACGACGCCGCGCGGCAGATGCTGCCGCAACGGTTGGCGCACGCCGTGCTGCTCAAGATGGAGGGCGCCGGCGACTCGCCGGACGACCGGGTGCAGGACTCCGTGGCGCGCTCCGCCGTGGTGAAGAAGTACGTGGGCGAGCTGTGGCCGGCGCTGGACGCCAAGGCTGTGCTCTTTGCGCTGCTCTCCGACCTCGACGAGCTGGAGCGTCACTCCGTCGACCTCCTCACGGACGACGAGCGACGAATCCTGGTGTGGGACAAGCCGCCTCGCTCGAAGGGGGCCGCGCGGTGGTCGCGCGCCGACGCGGTGCTGCTCGACGAGCTCGGCGACCACATCTCCCGCACTCCCTCGCTCGGGCACGTGGTGCTCGACGAGGCGCAGGACCTCTCACCGATGCAGCTGCGGGCGGTCGGCCGACGCTGCTCCACGGGCGCTGCGACGGTGCTCGGCGACATCGCCCAGGGCACGACCCCCTGGGCCACGGACTCGTGGCAGTCGTCGCTGGAGCACCTCGGCAAACCGGGCAGCCACGTCGAGGTGCTCGACCGGGGCTTCCGCGTGCCGGCGAGCGTCATCGAGTACGCGGCGCAGCTGCTCCCCCACATGGCGCCCGGACTCGGCTCCCCGGTCTCGGTGCGTGACAACCCCGGCCGGCTCGACCTCGTCCCCGCGGATGCTGCCGACCTCGCGACGCGGGTGGCGGAGGTCGTCACCACCGAGCTCGGGGAGCCGGGCTCGATCGGGGTCATCGCACCGGACGACATGGTGCAGTCCTTGTCCGAGTCGTTGCGGCGCAATGGGATCGACCACGGCGTGCTGGGGCAGGACCACGGCGACATCGACCACCAGGTCGACCTCGTGCCGGCCACCGTCGCCAAGGGGCTCGAGTTCGACCGGGTCGTGGTCGTCGAGCCCACGGCCATCGCCGCCGCCGAGCCCGACGAGCGCACCGGTCTGCGACGCCTCTACGTCGTGCTGACCCGAGCGGTGTCGGCCCTGACCGTCGTGCACGCCGAGCCCCTGCCGACCCAGCTCGCCTCCGCCTGAAAGCAAGGGTTTTCTGGCAGGATCGCGGTCGTGCCGGCACTGATCACGTGGTGGACGCTGGACGTCGCAGACCTCGCGCCCGGGGCGCACTCCGACGCGGTGTCGGCGATCGGTGCCGACCTGATGCGCCGGCTCGGTGAGGAGCACCGGCGCTACCACACGGCTCGGCACGTGGTGGAGATGTTCTGGGCCCTGGAGGACCTCGAGCAGGCCCACGTGGTGACCTCTCGGCAGGCCGCCGTCGCCCGGATCGCGGCGTGGTTCCACGACGCCGTCTACGACACGACCAACCCCGGCGGTGAGAACGAGATCGACAGCGCGGCCCTGGCGGTCCGCGACCTGTCCGCCCTCGGGTTCGACCAGGAGGACGTCGAGACCGTGCGCGACCTGGTGCTCTCGACCCACGACCACGAGCTGACCGGCACGCCGCTCGCCGCGGCGTTCCACGACGCCGACCTCTGGATCCTCAGCTCCCCGCCGGGGCGCTACGAGGAGTACACGACCCAGGTGCGCGAGGAGTATGCCGCCGTCCCCGACGACGTCTTCCGCGCGGCGCGGGCGTCGATCCTGCGGCCGTTCCTGGACCGGGAGACGATCTACGCCACGGACTTCGCGCGGGAGTCGTGGGAGGAGGCGGCGCGGGCCAACCTCGCCGCCGAGCTGGGCCTGCTCACCCGCTGACCGCCAGCAGCCGTGCTACTGCTCGGCAGCCGTGCTACTGCTCGGCAGCCGTGCTACTGCTCGGCGGCCATCGCCGCAGCGACGAGCGGCCACCAGAACTGGCCACCCGACAGCGCCTCGAACTCGTGCGCGCTCACCCAGGTCGGGTCGACCGCGTCGGGTTCGGCGGCCACCAGGTCCGGCCCGACCTCCGGGATCGTGATGCGGAAGAGCTGCATCGACCCGCCCTCCGGCGGCCAGACGCCGACGGTGCGCGGCGCGAGGTCCTCGTGACCGCAGGCCTGCAGCCGGCCCGGGTCCAGGCGCAGCCCGGTCTCCTCCCAGACCTCCCGGACCACGCACTCGACGACCGACTCACCGACCTCCCGCCAGCCACCCGGGATGCCCCACTCCTGACGACGCGGGCTCCACGCCACCGCATACCGGCCGACGGCATCGGTGACGACGGCCATGGCAGCGAACACCGTGTCGTCGGGCACGGGCGTGGTGGACCACCAGAGCTCGACGTCGGCCACCGAGCCGTCGGCGAAGGTCGCCCCGGGGACTGCCGCGATCAGCCGGCTCACCACAGGTCCCGTCGTTCCAGCACCGGCCACCAGTGCCGCTCTCCCAGCACCGTGGCCCACTGGCCGGACGGCAACCAGCTCCCGGCGTCGTCACCCGCCGCACCGACCAGGTGGTCGGTGTAGACGGCGAAGCAGGCCTTCGGCGTCGGCCACGGGTAGTCGGGCGACGGGCGCGGCACGGTGTTGCGGACGTAACCCGCGAGCCTCGGCGACAGTGCGTCCGGCGTCCCCAGCAGCTCGGCGACCAGCACCCGGACGGCGTCGGCCGGGGTCTCCTCGACCACCCTCCGGGAGGGCAGGTCCCAGCCCCCGTCGGGCCGCCCGACGACGAGCAGGTCCGCGCCCCTGAGCACCGCCAGACGCACCACCACGGTGTTCGCGGGAGCTTCGTCCTGGCGCGAGGTGATCACGTCGGCCCGCGAGCCGGGCGGCAGCCAGGGCGCGTCGGGCACGGGGCGGACCACCCGCTCGTGCCGGCGCTTCTGGATCCGCAGCCCGCTGCGTTGCAGGATCCGCACCACCTCCCGGCCGTCCACCGGGGTGGCCCCGGCGGAGACCAGGGCGGCATACCTCTCCTCGGGCACGTCGTAGTGGTCGCCCTCGAACCCCCGGCTCGGAAGTCCTTGTGCCGCAGCGAAATCGTGCAGCTCGTCATAAGACGTGTCGCTCACGAGGTGCGACCACAGCCGTCCGTGGGCCGGCCAGGCCGGCGGGTCGATCCAGATGGTCACCCGGCTGACGCTACCGCCCGGGCAGCTGCCTGTGGACAACTCGGGGGCCGGTCCGCGCGCCGCGCCTAACCTCACCACAGGCGGTTGTCACGGGGGCGCCGCACCGGTCAGGAGGAGACACCCATGTCGGCACAGTTCACGGTGGACACCGAGCGGATCCAGGCAGCGTCGGGCGACATCGCCCGCATCTCGGCAGAGATCGACGGCCAGGTCACCGCCATGATGGGCCGCCTCACCGGGCTCCAGGGGGCGTGGACGGGCACGGCGTCGGCCCGCTTCCAGTCGCTGGTCGGCGAGTGGCAGGCCACCCAGAAGCAGGTCCGCGCATCGCTCGACTCGATCGGAGCCGTGCTCGCGGCGGCGGGCACCCACTACGCCGAGACCGAGGCCCAGACGCTGCGCATGTTCACCTGAGCGACGGTCCCTGGACCGTGAGGTCTTTGATGGGTTGCCCCCACCAGGGTGGGGACAACCCATCAAAGACTCGGGTATGCCGGGTGAGCGGCACGGCCTGCGCGGCGCCTACTCGGTGGTGATCGCCTTGAGGACGTCGAGCCGGGCAGCCCGGCGACCCGGCCAGAGCGCGGCGAGCACACCCACGACGCCGGCCAGGACCACGAAGATGGCGAGCTGCCCACCCGGGATCGAGAGGACGTCGATGCCGTCGTCGGCGAGGCTGCGCTGGAGGGCCCAGCCCGCGGCGAGGCCGAGCGCCACCCCCAGCACCGCACCCAGCAGGGCGATCGCGACGGACTCGAGACGCAGCATGGAGCGCAGCTGGCGCCGGCTCAGGCCGACGGCTCGGAGCAACCCGATCTCACGGGTCCGCTCGATCACCGAGAGGGCGAGGGTGTTGATGATGCCGAGCACCGCGATCACGACGGCCAGGCCCAGCAGCGCGTAGATGATGTAGAGCAGCTGGTCGATCGGAGCCCGCTGCTCGGCGGCGAACTCGTCCTGGTTCTTGAGGGTGACCGAAGGCAGGTCGGCGATGACCTTCTCGATGCCGGCCTCGACCGCCTTGGCGTCGGCCCCCGGGGACCGCACCACGAACGCCGCACTGTCCTGCTTCGGCACCCCGGCCGCGTCGGCGTCGGCGAGCGTGACGATGATCGAGTTCGGCAGCGCTGCGGTGCTCGTGTAGATGCCGGCCACCGTGGCCGTGCCCTTGGTGCCGGAGATGTCGGTGTCGACCTTGGTGCCCACGTTGACCCCGAGCTCGGTGGCGCGCTCCTCCGAGAGCAGCACGGTGCCGGGCTTGAGCGCGGCGAGCGAGCCGCTGGTGAAGTCGATCGGCACGGCCTGGCCGAGCGCGGCCGGGTCGACCGCCGCCGCGAACCCGCGGTCGTCGTTGACCGAGACACCGAGGTAGCGCATCGGGCTGACCACCGCCACCCCGGGCACAGCGGCCACCTCGCGGGTCACGGCCGTCGAGAAGGGCTGCCCGATGGCGTTGGAGACCACGTAGTCGGCGGCGAAGTTCTCGTTGATCGACTTGTCGACACTGGCCTTCGCCGACGCGCCGAAGACCGACATCATCGCGACCAGGGTGAGCCCGATCATCAGCGCCGACGCAGTGGCGGCGGTGCGGCGCGGGTTGCGGGTCGCGTTCTGCTCGGCCATCACGCCGACTGCCCCGAACACGCGGCGGTAGACGGCGCCCAGCAGCCGGATCACCGGACGACCCACCAGCGGGCTGGTGAGGATCGCCGCCATGACGAGGGCGAACACGCCGGTGCCGACCCAGTAGGACGAGTGGTCGATCGGGGTGAACGCGCCGAGGAAGGTGTTCCACAGCCCGATCACGAACAGCACCGAGCCGATCCAGATCCGGCGGTGCAGGGTCGCTTCCGGCAGGGCGATGTCGTCGCGCATCGCCGCCACCGGCGGCATCTTCCCAGCCCGGCGAGCGGGCAGGTAGGCGGCGAGCATCGTCACGACCATGCCCACGGCATACGCGATGAGGGCGGTGCTGGGCTGGAAGACCAGGGGCGAGCCACTGAGGTCGAGCCCGAACTGCGCGAACAACGCCTGGATCCCCAACGCGAGCAGGAAGCCCATGCCCAACCCGATGGTCGACCCGACCAGGCCCACGACGAACGCCTCGAACAGCACCGACCGCGTGACCTGGCGCCGGCCGGCCCCGAGCGCTCGCAGCATGGCGAGCTCTCGGCTGCGCTGGGCGACCAGGATCGAGAACGTGTTGATGATCAGGAAGGAGCCGACGAAGAGGGCGATGCCGGCGAAGACCAGCAGGAAGATGTTGATGAAGGACAGCGCCTGGTTGATGCCGGTCGCCTGCTCCTTGGCCACGGACGCTCCCGTGACGGCCTCGAAACCCTTGGGCAGGGAGGCCTGCACCTTCGCCGCCAGGTCCTCGGCGCTGGTGCCGTCCTTGGCGGTCACCCAGACGTCGGAGAACTCGTCCTTGCCGCCGAAGTAGAGGTCCTGGGCGGACTTGGTGTCGAAGAAGGTGAGGGTCGCCCCGACGGTGCCGCCCTTGAACTCGGCCAGCCCGACGAGGGTGGCGGTGACCTTGGGCTGGGCCCCACTGGTCACGAGCGTCACGGTGTCGCCGACCACGTAGTCGGCGCGGCGGGCGGTGCCGGTGTCGAGCACGATCTCGCCAGTCTTCTGCGGCCAGCGCCCCTCGGCGATCGTGGCCGGCGGGTCGCCACCGGTCGTGGGCGCGTCGTTCCACGACAGGCCCAGTCCGGGCGGGCCCCCGCCCCCGATCAGCTTGCCCTTCTTGGACACCACGAAGGTCGTGGGGTCGGTGACGTTGCCGTCGGCCCGAGCCACGTCGGGCAGGCCGGCGATGGTCTGGACGAGGCTTCCGGGCACCGTCTTGGACGTGGGCCCCGAGTCGAAGTCGCTGCTCGCGGTGTCGGGTCGGACGACCACCTCACCCACGGTGTTGACGATGCCGTCGAACGCCTTGCTGAGGGTGTCGGTGAAGATGAACGACCCCGACACGAACGAGACGCCGAGGATGATCGCGAAGGCGCTCATGAACAGCCGCAGCTTGCGGCCGAGCAGGCTCTTCCAGCTGGCCTTCAGCATCTCAGGCACCTGCGTCGTGGGTCTGGGCGTCGGGCTTGACCCGCACGTCGAGGCGCTTCATCCGCTCGAGGATCTTGTCGGCGGTCGGCTCACGCATCTCGTCGACGACGCGGCCGTCGGCCAGGAACACGACACGGTCGGTGTGGGCAGCGGCGACCGGGTCGTGGGTGACCATCACGATGGTCTGCCCGAACTCGTCGACACTGCGCCGCAGGAACCCCAGCACCTCGGCACCGGAGGTGGAGTCCAGGTTGCCGGTCGGCTCGTCCGCGAAGACGATCTCGGGCTGGCTCACCAGGGCCCGGGCGCAGGCCACCCGCTGCTGCTGGCCACCGGACAGCTCGTTCGGGCGGTGGCTGAGCCGGTCACGAAGCCCGACCGTCTGGATCACGGTGTCGAACCACGCCGGGTCTGCCTTGCGCCCGGCAATCGCCAGGGGCAGGAGGATGTTCTCCTCCGCGTTGAGCGTCGGGATCAGGTTGAACGACTGGAAGACGAACCCGATCCGGTCGCGGCGCAGCGTCGTCAGCGCCTTGTCCTTCAGGCGGGTGATGTCGACGTCGCCGATGTAGACCTCACCGCTGGTCACGGCGTCCAGCCCGGCCGCGCAGTGCATCATCGTCGACTTGCCCGAACCCGAGGGCCCCATGATCGCCGTGAACTCGCCACGGGCCAGGTCCAGGGTCACCCCGTCGAGGGCGCGGACCTGGGCCTCGCCCTTGCCGTAGACCTTGTGCAGGTCGACGACACGAGCGGCCGCCGCGCGGGTGTGGGCCGCCGCAGGGGCGTCGGCGGTCAAGGGTGTCGCAGTCATCTCAGGCTCCCGGCTCATGGTGGATTCCGTTCTCCTCAAAGGTAGGGACGTGACTCCTGCGACGCATTCAGGTTCGACCCTGAGCCCACCCTGAGTGAACCCCCAGTCCACCTACCGACTGTCCACCCAACGGTGGACGGCCGCTGAACGTGCCGGGGCAGCTCGTCCGCAGCAGCATCGTCGGCCTGGTTCGGCGGTTCTCCGAACAAGTCGGGCGAACCGGTCAGAGCACGGCGACCCGCGCCACCTGGCGCAGGTCCGGGGCGTCGTACTGCTCCCCGCGCACCTCGCCGGCCTCCCAGCGCAGCACCAGCCCGCGACCGCGGACCTCGAGGGTGGCCAGGTTGTTGTCGAACCACGGCCCGTCCGTCACGTCCCACTGGTATGGCGCGTTGGGCACCTTCTCGGTGTGCCGCACCAGCCGCTCGAGCGGGCGGGCCAGTCCCTTGCCGAGGAACGCCTGCCCGACGCGCACCTGGCGCGGCAGCGGGTTGCGGATGGGCGAGCAGACCGCCTGCACGATGGTGCTGCTCCCGGCGCCGAGCTGGTCGGCGCCGATCCGGGTGACGTAGGAGTTGTGGACGTCGCCCGAGAGGAAGGTGATCGTGCCGGGTGCGCGGCCACGCTGGCCGTGCGCGACCTCGACGACCATGTCGAGCACCGCCGCGAAGCCCTCCTGGAAGGCCGCCCAGTGCTCGAGGTCGAGCGCCCGTCGCATCTTCTCCCCGAACCTCGCGACCCGGGGACCCCAGGCACCACTGGCCATGGCCTCGTTGATCGCCTCGAGGTCGTGGATGCCCTGCGCGATGAGGAACGGCAGCGAGGTGCCGATGAAGAGGTGGTCGACATCGCCGTGCAGCTGGTCGTCGAGCCAGGCCAGCTCGTCGTCGTCGAGGATCGAACGACGGCCGGGTTGCAGCACCCGGGCCGCGCGTGAGTCGACCACCACGAGCCTGGACTCGCCCAGGTCGCGGGCATAGCTCCAGCGGTAGGTCTCCGGGTGGGCGTCGACCCGCTCGGCGAGCTCGTCGAGCACCCGGGTGAGGTCGAGCTCGTCGCTCGAGCCGGACTCCGCGTGGGCGGTGACCCGGCGCCATACCTCGTCGTCGGCGAGCTCCTCGGGCGAGAGGTTGCCGACGTGCTGGTAGACCCAGTAGGACGCCAGCCCACCGACGATGCGTTCGTGCCACCACGAGGTCTGGTTCATCTCGCGGTGCCAGCTCTGCGAGGTGTTCCAGTCGTCGCGGATGTCGTGGTCGTCGAAGATCATCGCGCTCGGCAAGGTCGAGAGCAGCCAGCGGTTCAGCGGGTCGGTCCACGCGAGCCAGTAGAGGTGGGCGTACTCCTCGAAGTCCTTCAGCTCCTCGCCCGGCGGTTCCTCGAGGCTGCGGCGCTGCGCGATGTAGTCCCGCATCTGCTCGCTGGTCTCGTCGGCATAGACCTGGTCGCCGAGGAAGCACACCAGGTGCGGCCAGTCGGACTCCTGCCGCTCCGGCCGGCTCAGGTGGTGGGCGTAGGCGCGCAGGGCGTCGACGCCGTTGCTCTTGTTGCCCTCTGCGTCGTGCGGGACGCTCGTGCGACACGACCCGAACGCCATCCGGGTGGGCTCGCTGTGCCGCAGGGTGCGGATCCGGCTCGGCGGCAGGTCGGGGTGCTTCGGCTCGTGGTGCGGCCAGACCCGCTGCTCGCCGAGGTCGACGGTGTAGTCGCTGGTCGTCCCCGGCTCGAGGCCGTCGAGCACGACGAGGGCGTAGTGCCGGTCGTGCGCGCTGAAGGTGGGCGTCGACCACTCCCGGTCGAAGGCCCGGACCCGCACGGTGGCGGCGTCGCGGGTCTGCACCCAGATGGTCGCCGACGTCTCCCCCACGTAGCGCAGCAGCGGACCCAGGACGAGTGGACCGGAAGGACCGGAGGGGGAAGTCGGCACGAGGACCGTTCTACACGGCATCCCCGAGACGTGGGGCGCAGGGTCACGAACTGGTGCGCGAACGACCGAGGGCGGCCCACCTCGCGGTGGACCGCCCTCGGGCGTCGTGGCGTATGCCGGGTGGCTGGCTCAGAAGCCCATGCCACCCATCTCGTCGCCACCGGGAGCCATCGGCGCAGCCTTCTCGGGCTTGTCGGCGATGACGGCCTCGGTGGTGAGGAACAGCGCGGCGATCGACGCGGCGTTCTGGAGCGCTGAACGCGTCACCTTGGCCGGGTCGATGATGCCCGCGGAGATGAGGTCGACGTACTCGCCGGTGGCGGCGTTGAGACCCCAGCCGGCGTCGAGCGTGCTGACCTTCTCCGTCACGACGCCACCCTCGAGACCGGCGTTGATCGCGATCTGCTTGAGCGGAGCGGAGGCTGCGACGCGAACGATGTTCGCACCGGTGGCCTCGTCACCCTCGAGCTCGAGCTTCTCGAACGCGGCCTTGGTCGCCTGGAGCAGGGCCACGCCACCACCGGCGACGATCCCCTCCTCGACGGCAGCCTTGGCGTTGCGCACGGCGTCCTCGATGCGGTGCTTGCGCTCCTTGAGCTCGACCTCGGTCGCGGCACCGGCCTTGATGACTGCGACGCCGCCGGCCAGCTTGGCCAGGCGCTCCTGCAGCTTCTCGCGGTCGTAGTCGCTGTCCGACTTGTCGATCTCGGCGCGGATCTGGTTGACGCGACCCTGGATCTGGTCGGCGTCGCCGGCACCCTCGACGATGGTCGTCTCGTCCTTGGTGACGACGACCTTGCGGGCGCGGCCGAGCAGGTCGAGCTCCGCGGTGTCGAGCTTGAGGCCGACCTCCTCGGAGATGACCTGGCCACCGGTGAGGATGGCGATGTCGGCCAGCATGGCCTTGCGGCGGTCACCGAAGCCGGGGGCCTTGACGGCGACCGACTTGAAGGTGCCACGGATCTTGTTGACCACCAGGGTCGACAGCGCCTCGCCGTCGACGTCCTCGGCGATGATCAGCAGCGGCTTGCCGGACTGCATGACCTTCTCGAGGAGGGGCAGCAGGTCCTTGATGCCGGAGATCTTGGAGTTCACGACGAGGACGTAGGGGTCCTCGAGCACGGCCTCCATGCGCTCGGTGTCGGTGACGAAGTAGTGGCTGATGTAGCCCTTGTCGAAGCGCATGCCCTCGGTGAGCTCGAGCTCGAGGCCGAAGGTGTTGCTCTCCTCGACGGTGATGACGCCTTCCTTGCCGACCTTGTCCATGGCCTCGGCGATCATCTCGCCGATCTGGGGGTCAGCAGCGGAGATCGAGGCGGTCGAAGCGATCTGCTCCTTGGTCTCGACGTCCTTGGCCATCTCGAGCAGCTGGGCGGAGACGGCCTCGGTGGCCTTCTCGATGCCCCGCTTGAGGGCCATCGGGTTGGCGCCTGCGGCGACGTTGCGCAGACCCTCCTTGACGAGGGCCTGGGCGAGGACGGTGGCCGTGGTGGTGCCGTCGCCAGCGACGTCATCGGTCTTCTTGGCGACCTCCTTGACCAGCTCGGCGCCGATCTTCTCGTACGGGTCGTCGAGCTCGATCTCCTTGGCGATGGACACGCCATCGTTGGTGATCGTGGGGGCTCCCCACTTCTTCTCGAGGACGACGTTGCGGCCCTTCGGGCCGAGGGTGACGCGGACGGCGTCGGCGAGGGTGTTCATACCCCGCTCGAGACCGCGGCGAGCCTCTTCATCGAAAGCGATGATCTTGGCCATTCGGGTGGTTCCTCCCACGCGAAACGTAAGCGGTGACCAGCGGGTGCCCGCGACGGACGGTCCGCTTCGCCTGGCGCACGTCGCCACGCTCCCCGGACCTCACCTGGACTGGCCTGGATTGTCACTCTCAGGGTGAGAGTGCTAACGCCATTATTGGCACTCTCCCCCGGCGAGTGCAAACGGGTCCCGGCCACCACCACCCCGGCTCGGGGTCTTTGAGTGTTTTGACGGAGCCTGACCCCTCGGATCCTCAAAGACTGCGCTCTGGGAGGGTTCCGTGCGGGGCTTGCACGGTGGGACAGTCAGCGCATGGCTGCCCACGATCCGTTCGAGGTGTCGAACTTCCTCGTCGACTACGGCGGGGCCAGCGGCGCCTCGACGTTCTCGCACGTCGACCTGCCGGTGGCGGTCCTCGACGAGATCGCCTACCGGTCGGGCAACGACCGCGCCAACGAGCCGCGCAAGCAGCCCGGGCTGGCGAGCTACTCGCACCTCGTGCTGACCCGCGGCCTCACCTCCGACCTCGACCTGTGGACCTGGTGGGAGTCGACCCGCAACGGCGACGCGTCCGACCGCGACGTGCAGGTCCGGCTGCTCGACAGCACCGGTCAGCTGGTCATGGTCTGGATGTTCCGCAATGCCTTCCCGGCCGTCTACCGGGTCAGCCCGCTCGACGCCGCCTCCAGCGACGTCGTGCTCGAGACGCTCGAGCTCGCCTTCGACACGATGGACATCGAGGCCCCGTAGCGGGCGAGCGGGACCAAACCCAGGTGCGGACGGGTCCGAGCCGCGCCTACCGTCGACCCATGGACCGGACCGCCGTGATGGCAGCCGTGGAGCGCGCCTTCGAGGAGACCTCGCACGGCCTGGCGCCGTGGCCGGACCCGCGCCCCGACGGCCGCGCTCCCCTCGAGGAGGAGTACTCGCGCCTGCTCGACCCGGCGAAGTACCGGCTCCTCGGCGCCAGGTTCGAGGCGTGGGCCCGGGTGCTCGAGTCGGAGGGCTGGTGCCGTCGCGAGCCGGATGCCGACGTCGAGTGGGTGGACCTCCCGGGCGTGGCCGTCACCCGCACCGAACGGCTGGCGCCCACCCGCTCGGGTGCCCTGGACCTCGCAGTCGTCCACAGCCGGATCGACACGTGCGACGAGGCCGGTCTCGTCCTCGGGGTCGGGACGCCGGCCATCCACGTGGGTGACTTCCCGGGCTGCGGCTGCGACGCCTGCGACGCCGGGTCCGAGCCGCTGCTCGAGGATCTCGACGAGACGCTGTGGGGGCTGGTGAGCGGCGCCTTCGTCGATGTGAGCGACGGCGAGCGCTGGGCGCGGTCGTTCGGCGATCGTGGCGCCGCCTCCGGCCTCACGGCAGGCGACTACGAGGCGTGGTTGGCCGACCCCGGGGACCGGCTGGTCACTCGCGGCGCGGCATGGGACGCCGGCTGAGCGCCCCTCAGAGGAGGGTGCGCAGGGTGGCGTCGGCCTCCGAGTCCACCGGGTCGTCGAGGTCACCGATGAAGACCGCGTATGCCGTGCGCGCCGGGTTGGCGTCCAGCTCACCGAGGATGCCGCGCCAGGCCGCGAGGTTGGGGTGGTCGAGGGTGGTGCAGGCCTCAGCCGGGAGCAGGGTCTCCACGGCGGCCGCCAGCTGCGAGCGGGTCAGCTCGTAGGTCTGGGTGCCGTTGGCGTGGCCCAGGAGCTTCGCGAGCACCACGGCGGGCAGGCCGTGCCGGCCGCCCGGCGCGTTGACGTGCGGGAACTCCAGCTCCGGGGAGGAGGAGGCGGGGCTGATGCCCACGGCATACGCGACCGGTGCGGACCAGCCGTCGATGGTGGCGGCGAGCGCGTCCTTGATCGCGGCGAGGCCTTCGGGGGTGCTCCAGTCGGGCTCCATCAGGCCATCCTGACAGCCGACGGGAAGGCGTCGCGCCAGGAGCGCAGGTCGACGGCGCCGTTGGCGACGGACTCGGCGGCCAGCACGGCGTGGCCGACCGCACGCGTCACGCAGTCGCCGGCGGCGACCATCAGCGCGTGCAGGTCGGGCAGCTCGGGCGCGGGCCGCGCGCCCGTCGCCAGCGTGAACAACGTGTCGCCGTCGAGCAACGTGTGCACCGGGTGCACGGCGCGCGCCAGGCCGTCATGGGCCAGCCCGCTGACCTTCTGGCACTGCGCCTTGGTCAGCGTCGCGTCGGTCGCGATGACCCCGATCGTCGTGGCCATCCCGGGTCGCACCGGCTGCCCCTCGTAGGCCGCGACGGCACGCGCGCGGGCGGCGCCCAGCTCCGCGGCGCTGGGCGAGCCCACGTGGGCGAACTCGTCGCCGAGGCCGAGGCGGGCGGCCAGCAGCTCGCCGGTGCGCTCGTCGTAGGGGGCCCCGAAAGAGTTGAGGGCGACCAGGGCCGCGACCGTGGTGCCGTCGTCGAGCACCGCGCTCGCCGAGCCGACGGCGCCCTTGAGCCCTCCCGCACGGGCGCCGGTGCCGGCGCCGACGCACCCCTGTGGCGCGGCGTCGGTCGAGGCCGCGGCGAACGCGTCGGCACCGTCCTGCGCGGTCGGGGCGTTCGCGAAGTCGCCACCGCCGCGGCCGAGGTCGAACAGCACGGCCGCCGGCACGATCGGCACCACCTGGCCCGGCTCGCCCATCGGCCAACCCAGCCCGGCGGCATACAGCTCCCTTGCGACTCCGTCAGCGGCGGCGAGCCCGAACGCGCTGCCCCCGGTGAGCACCACCGCGTTGACCCGGTCGACCAGGTTGCGGGGGTCCAGGAGGTCGGTCTCCCGGGTGCCCGGCGCCCCGCCCCTGACGTCGACGCCGGCCACCGCGCCGGCGTCGGGCGCGACGACGATGGTGCAGCCGGTCAGCCAGCCGTCCTCCCGGCGGCTGGCGTGGCCGACCCGGAGGCCGGGCACGTCGGTGAGGGTGTTCGAGGGACCCGGGCGCATCACTCGGGCTTCGCGTCGATGACGCAGAACCGGTTGCCGTCGGGGTCCTCGAGGACCTCGAAGTCCCGCTCCCCCTCGGGGTAGTGCCAGTTGGTGACCCGACTCGCACCGAGGCCGACGAGCCGCTCGATCTCGGCCGCCTGGTCGTGTGCATAGAGGTCGAGGTGGATGTGGGGCACCGGGCGCGGGCCGGTGTCGCCAAGGTTGAGCGAGAGGTTCGGACCGACGCCGTCACGGGGGCGCAGGACCACCCAGTCGGGTTCGGGCTCCTCACGCGGCTCGTAGTCGAGCGCGGCCGCCCAGAAGGCCATCGCCCGGGGGACGTCGCGGACGTTGACGACGATCGAACCGATCCTGAAGGCAGCACCCATCACAGCTCCATCCGGTGGGCGCGGGCGTCCGGCACGAAACCCACGCGCTCCACCATCGCGGTGGTGTGGACACCGGCCTGGATGCGGACCGACTGCAGGCCCGAGTCGCGCGCCCAGCTCGCGGCGGCCCTGAGCAGCACCTCGCCCACGCCGATCCCGCGATGCTCGGGGCGCACGAAGAAGGTGTCGACCGCGAGCTCGGCACCGGACCCGGGTGGTCGGCCCGGCCACGGCAGCGGCTCCACGACGGTGGCCTGGAGGAACCCGGCGTGCTCGTCACCCGCCTCGGCGATCCACACGGGATGCGTCGTGGCGGTCGCCAGCCAGGCCCGCGCGTGGCGGTCGAGGAAGCCGGGCTCCGCCGCGCCCTCGCGATGGCGGGCGCACTGGATCACCAGCGCCGCGACGACCAGTGCGTCGTCGGGACCGGCCAACCGGGTGCGCACCTCTCCCACGCCCGAAGTCAACCACGCGGCAGGGGCCCGGTCACCGTCCTCGACGCAACCGGGGCGGGACGCAACAACGCCCGTACAGTCGGTTCTGCACGGGCGTTGGTGACCTGGGGGGCTCGGTCAGAGCTGGATGCCCAACCGTCGTGCGCTGCGGGCGCGCTGGCGCGAGGAGCGCAGCCGGCGCAGCCGCTTGATCAGCATCGGGTCGGCCTCGAGCGCGGCCTGGGAGTCGATCAGGGCGTTGAGCACCTGGTAGTAGCGCGTGGCGCTCATGTCGAACAGCTCGCGGATCGCCTGCTCCTTGGCCCCGGCGTACTTCCACCACTGGCGCTCGAAGGCGATGATCTCGCGGTCACGGTCGCTCAGCTCGGTGGTGACGCTGACCTGACCCTGCTCGTGTGCGGCGTTCAACTCTCTCGACCCATCTGTGCTTGAGGTGCTGGCTCGCCGTTGCGGCGCGTGTTGTCCGTGCGTGTAGCGGCAACTATACGGAGCGAATCACAAGCTTGTCATTCCACTCGCGTAGTCCGAATGGACCGGTCTGAACCGCTCTGGTCACACCCGTCACAGTCGTCCCAGCAGGGCCGTCCAGTCCCACGGTCCCAGGCAGGTTTCGTTGCGATCGGCGAGTGGTTGACGCGGGGCGACGCCCTCGGGACGAGTCAGGCCATCGTGTCGAGGATCGCGCTGATGTCGTCCTCGGAGGTGCGCGGGTTGACGATCGCGAAACGGGTCAGGGTCTCGCCCTCGTGAGAGGTCGGCACGACGAACGCGAACTGGTCCGCGAGCAGCCGGTCGGACCACTCCTGGTACTGCGCCGCCGTCCAGCCGATGCGTCGGAACACCACCACCGAGAGGTCCGGCTCGCGGACCACCTCGACGTAGTCGCGCCGGCCGATCTCCTCGGCGGCGAACCGGGTCACCTCCAGGGTGCGCTCGATGGCGTCGCGGTAGGCGTCCGTGCCGTGCGTCGCCAGCGAGAACCAGAACGGCAGGCCTCGGGCGCGTCGGGTCAGGCCGACCGAGTAGTCGGTCGGGTTCCAGTCGGGCTTGTCGGTGAGGACGTCGAGGTATGACGCGTGCTGGGTGTGCGCGGCCCGCGCCAGCGCGGGCTGGCGGTAGAGCAGCGCGCAGCAGTCGAACGGCGCGAACAGCCACTTGTGGGGATCGACGATGAACGAGTCGCAGTGCTCGACGCCGGCGTAGAGGTGGCGCACCGAGGGCGCCGCGAGACCGGCACCGCCGTAGGCGCCGTCGACGTGGAACCAGATGCCGAACTCGCGGCACACCTCGGCCACCGAGGCCAGGTCGTCGACGATCCCGAAGTTGGTGGTGCCACTGGTCGCGACCACGGCGAAGAAGGTCTCGGGGCCGTTCGCGACCAGGACCTCTCGCAGCGCCGCGCCGGTCAGCCGACCCAGGTCGTCGACCTCCACCCCGACCAGCTCGGCATCCATGACGTCGCACGCCGACTGGATCGAGGAGTGCGCGCCATGCGTTGCCGCCACCCGCCACGGCCGCGCACCCGGCCCCGTGCGCGCCTCGCGGGCGGCCGTCATGCGAGCGGTGTGTCGGGCGGCCACGAGCGCCGACAGGTTGCCGATCGTGCCGCCGGGCACGAACACGCCACCGGCCTCCGGCGGCAGCCCGACGAGGTCGGCGATCCACCGCAGCGCCTGGTTCTCGGCATAGACGGCGCCGCCGCCCTCGAGCCAGGAGCCGCCGTAGATGGACGAGGCGCCGACCACGAGGTCGAACATCGCCGCGGCCTCGGTGGGTGCGCAGGGGATGAAGGAGAGGTAGCGCGGGTGGTCGGTGGAGATGCAGGCGAGTGCCAGGTCCTCCTCGAAGAGCTTGAGCGCCGCGAGGCCGCCGATGCCGCCGGTGGTGATGGTCTGGCCGGCCTTGGCGTCGAGCTCGGCGAGCGTCATCGGGCCGTCGAGCGGCACCGGGTCGAGCTTCAGGCGGTCGGCGGAGTAGGCGAGGATCGCGTCGCCGAGGGCCTCGAGGTTCTGGTCGCTGTAGCCGTGCACGCGGCGAGTCTAGGACCCCGGGCCCCCGTCGCTATCCCCTGCAAAAGGCGAGTTGGCGCCGCTCGGCGGCGCGGCGGGCAAGCGCGGTAGGCAAGCGCGGCGGGCAAGCGCGGTCAGCGCCTGTCAGCGCGGGTCAGCGCGGGTCAGCGCGGCGGCGCAGCGAACAGCGCCGCCCGCAGACCCGCGACGTCGGTCACGAGCGCGTCGGGACCGGTCGCGGCGAGCGCGGCCTCCAGCCCGGCGCCCCAGGTGACCGCCACCGCCGCCATGCCGGCGGCCCGCGCCGCCTCGACGTCGACGGTCGCGTCACCCACGTAGACGCAGTCGTATGCCGCGGCGCCGAGCTGCGCCGCGGCATACAGCAGGGGTGCGGGGTGGGGCTTGTGGAGGGTGGTCTCCTCCTGGCCGGCGAGCACGTCGATGCGGTCGGCGAGGCCGACGGCCCGCAGTCCGAGGCGCACGGTCTCGCCCTTCTTGCTGGAGACGACACCGGTGCGCGCGCCGCCGGCGTGCAGGTCGTCGAGCAGGTCCGGCATGCCCTCGACGGTGCGGATCAGGTCGTCGTGGTTGGCGAGGTTCCAGGTGCGGTAGACGTCGGTCAGCTCGGCCCCCGCCCGGGGTAGCGCTCCTCCAGCACGGGCTGGAGCGGGCGGCCGATCCACGACCGCACCTCGTCGTCGGAGGTCACCTCGCCGAGGACCGAGCCGATCGCGTGGTGGTAGGAGGCGACGATGAGGGGGATCGTGTCGGCAAGGGTGCCGTCGAAGTCGAAGAGGACGACCGGCCAGCGGGGAGTCACGGCTCGAGGCTAACGAGGTGCCGAGCGGTCCCGGCGCGGCACCCGACCGGAGCCCTTGGAGAGGATGTCGGTTTCCGCCATGGCGGATCCCCGACAGTCTTTCTGGAGGGTGGGATCGGAGGTTGTCAACGCAACTTTCGCGTGCACAGAATGCCCCCGGGAACCTGCACCATCCGCACCGTCAACACCACTGTCAAGGGGACGCCTGTGCCTCAGCTCACCGCCACCCCGCGTGACATCACCTCCAGCGAGGCGGCGTCCTACGGTTCGCTGACCGACGAGGAAGCCATGCCGCGCGACCGGGCTGAGGCGACCGCCACACTGCTCAAGGCAGTCGCCGACCCGGTCCGGCTCCAGCTGCTCTCGCTGATCCGCGCCACCAAGAACCACGAGGCCTGCGTCTGCGACCTGACCCCGGCGGTCGGGCTGAGCCAGCCCACGGTGAGCCACCACCTCAAGGTGCTGACCGAGGCCGGCCTCGTGACGAGGGAGCGTCGCGGCACGTGGGCCTGGTTCCAGCTGGTGCCCTCGCGGCTCGACGACCTGGCCGCGATCTTCGTCTGATCCCGTCAGCAGTCGGTGTCGAGCATGTCCTCGACGGCGGCCTTCTCGGCGCTGTCGACCTCGAGGTCCCAGTAGTACTTCACGTTGATCCACTCCCGGACGTACTCGCACCGCCAGCCGGCGCTGGTCGGCTGCCACTCGGCCGGGTCCTGGTCGCCCTTGCTGCGGTTGCTCGAGGCCGACACGGCGATCAGCTGCGGCCGGGTCAGGTCGTTGGCGAACTCCTTGCGCTCGGTGCTGGTCCAGCCACTCGCCCCCGACCCCCAGGCCTCGGCCAGCGGGACCACGTGGTCGATGTCGAACGTCGACGGGTCCGTGGTGGTCACGCCGTCGTAGACGCTGGTCCACGAGCCCTTGGTGGCCTTGCAGGCCGAGTCGACGACGACGCCGCTGCCGTCTCGCTTGATCACCGTCTCCCGGGTGTCGCAGCCCGTCGTGATGGTGATCCAGTGCGTGAACAGCGACCGGTCGTAGCCCGCGTTGTCCTCGGCACCGACGGTGAGGTCGGCCAGCTGGTCGCGCGAGTCGGACACCGACGGCGCCGGGGGTGGGAGCGCGGAGGCGGCGGTGGCGGCCACCGGCGCAGCGGCGAGGGCGAGGACGGATGCGGCGACGACGCGGGTCAGCAGGCTCATGGGGTTCGACCCTGCTCCGGCCGCGGGCCGCGTGGGCAACAGCGCGGCCAACGACCGGTCAGGATGTCGTCCGCGTTCGGCAAGGGTGGGGTCAACTGCCCCGGCCGTGGTCGGCGGGGCTAGTTTTCTGGGTATGCCGCCTGCTGCCCTGACCGAGCTCGTCCACCCCTCGTGGGCGGCTGCGCTGGAGCCGGTGGCGGAGACCGTCGCCTCGCTGGGCGAGTTCCTGCGTGGCGAGGTCGCGGCGGGACGGGGCTACCTGCCGGCGGGAAAGCACGTGCTGCGGGCCTTCGAGCGGCCACTCGACGACGTGCGCGTCCTCATCGTGGGGCAGGACCCCTACCCGACGCCGGGCCACGCGGTCGGGCTGTCCTTTTCCGTGGCTCCCGAGGTGCGACCGGTCCCCCGCTCGCTGCTCAACATCTACGCCGAGCTCGAGAGCGACCTCGGGCTCCCACGGCCGTCCTCGGGCGACCTGTCGCCCTGGGCCGACCAGGGAGTACTGCTGCTGAACCGCGTGCTGACGGTCGCGCCCGGCAAGCCGGCCAGCCACCGCGGCAAGGGCTGGGAGTCCGTCACGGCCGCAGCGATCACGGCCCTCGTCGAGCGGGGCGGACCACTCGTCGCGATCCTGTGGGGCCGGGACGCCCGGAACCTCGTTCCGCACCTGCCCGGCATACCGGCGATCGAGAGCGCCCACCCCTCCCCCCTCTCGGCGCACGCGGGCTTCTTCGGCAGCAAGCCGTTCAGCCGCGCCAACGAGCTACTCGCCCAGCAGGGCGCCACCCCGATCGACTGGAGGCTGCCGTGACCGACACCCCCTCACCCACCGACCCACCGTCATCCATCGACGCACCGTCACCCAGCGACGCCGGTCGCGGCGACGACAACCAGACCCACCTGCCCGAGCGGGGGAAGGTCTGGCACCGCTACGTCGCGATCGGCGACTCCTTCACCGAGGGCATGTCCGACGCCGACCCGGCGCGGGAGAACTCGTACGTCGGGTGGGCCGACCGGCTCGCCTCACACCTCGCCGGGATCGCGCACCGCGAGGGCGGCGACTTCGCCTACGCGAACCTCGCGGTGCGCGGCCGCCTGCTCGCCGACGTGATCGGCCCACAGCTCGACGCCGCGATCGAGCTCGGGCCCGACCTGGTCTCGATGGTCGGCGGCGGCAACGACATCCTGCGGCCCAAGGCCGACCTCGACGCGATCGCGGGGCGTCTCGAAGCCGCCGTGGTGCGGTTGCGGGCAGCCGGGGCCGACGTGCTCCTCGCCACCCCGACGGACCCGGTCGGAGCCCCGCTCCTGCGACACCTGCGGGGGCGGCACGCGATCCACTCCGCCAACATCTTCAGCATCGCCCAGCAGCACGGCGCCTACGTCATCAACCAGTGGGGCATGAAGGCGCTGCAGGACTTCCGGCTGTGGGCCGAGGACCGCATCCACATGACGACGGAAGGACACCGCCGGGTCGCGCTCAACGCGCTGTCGGCGCTCGGCCACGACACCGACCGGGCCGACTGGTCGACGCCTCTCCCGCCGGCCCCGCCGGTGGCCCGGCGCGAGTCGGCCGCTGCCAACGCCGAGTGGGCGAAGACGCACCTGGCGCCGTGGGTGCAGCGCCGCCTGCGCGGGGAGTCATCCGGAGACACCGTGACGGCCAAGCGCCCGGAGCTCACCCCCGTCGACCCCACCTGACCCGGCGCACACCCATGCAAAAGGCGAGTTAGCGCCGGGCAGACGGCTCTGACCTGCGCGATTCAAGTAGTAGGACGTCCTACTACTACCATCGGGGCATGCCTGCGACCCGTCTGATGCCCACCGAGGAGGGCCAGGACCTCATCGACCTCACGCGCGAGATCTGCCTCAAGGAGCTGCTGCCGCAGGCCTCCGAGGCGGAGCGCCGGGCGGCCACCACGCCCGAGCTGCCGCGCGACGCGTTCCGGGTGCTGGGGCAGGCCGGACTGCTGTCCCTGCCCTACCCCGAGGAGTTCGGGGGCGGCGGCCAGCCCTACGAGGTCTACCTCCAGGTCGTCGAGGAGATCGCCTCGGCGTGGATGTCGGTGGCCGTGGGCGTCTCGGTGCACTCGCTCACCTGCTACCCCGTCGCACAGTTCGGCACCCGGGCCCAACAGGAGGCCCTGCTGCCCGCGATGCTCTCGGGCGAGCAGCTCGGCGCCTACTGCCTCTCCGAGCGCGGGTCCGGCTCCGACGTCGCCTCCATGAGCACCCGGGCCACGGCCGACGACGACACCGACCCGACGGCATACACGCTGAAGGGCACGAAGGCCTGGATCAGCCACGCCGGCCACGCGGACTTCTACACCTCGTTCGTCCGGACCTCCGACGACGGTGGCCGCGGGCTCTCCTGCATCGTCGTGCCGGGCGACGCGCCCGGTCTGGCGTTCGGCGCCCCCGAGAAGAAGATGGGGCTGCACTGCGACACCGTCAGCGAGGTGCACTTCGAGGGTGTCGAGGTCAGCGCCGACCGGCTCGTCGGCGAGCGCGGCCAGGGCATGGCGATCGCGCTCTCCGCCCTCGACTCCGGGCGCCTCGGAATCGCGGCTGCCGCAACGGGTCTCGCCCAGGCAGCGCTCGACCACGCAGTCGCCTACTCCAAGGAGCGCGAGCAGTTCGGGCGGCCCATCGGCGACAACCAGGGACTCGCCTTCCTGCTCGCCGACATGGAGGCCGCGGTGACGTCGTCACGGGCCGCCTACCTCCACGCGGCGAGGTTGCACGACGCCGGTCGGTCCTTCACCAAGGAGGCCGCGGTCGCCAAGCTCGTGTGCACCGACAACGCCATGCGCGTCACCACCGACGCCGTGCAGGTGCTCGGCGGGGCGGGATACACGCAGGACTTCCCGCTCGAGCGGTTCATGCGTGAGGCCAAGGTGACCCAGATCTTCGAGGGCACCAACCAGATCCAGCGGCTCGTCATCAGCCGCCAGCTCCTGAAGAGCACGACCAGCTCGTCCAAGAGAGGCTGAGAACCCTTGCAGATCAACGAATCCACCGTCGCCCTCGTCACCGGCGGAGCGAGCGGGCTCGGCGGGGCCACGGTGCGCCGCCTGCACGCCGATGGTGCCGCCGTCGTCATCCTCGACCTGCCGTCCTCGCCGGGCGAGGCACTCGCGGCCGAGCTGGGTGAGCGGGCCAGGTTCGTGGCCACGGACGTGCGCGACGAGTCGCAGGTGCAGGCCGCGATCGACGTCGCCCGCGAGCTCGGCACGCTGCGGATCGTCGTCAACTGCGCCGGTGTCGGCACCCCGGGCCGGGTCGTCGGCAAGCGCGGACCGCTGCCCCTGGAGCAGTTCGCGAACGTCATCAACATCAACCTGATCGGCACCTTCAACGTGCTGCGCCTCGCCGCCGCGGCGATGCTCGACAACGAGCCGGTCGACGGTGACCGTGGCGTGGTCGTCATGACCGCGTCCATCGCCGCCTACGACGGTCAGGTCGGACAGGCCGCGTATGCCGCGAGCAAGGGTGGCGTCGTCGGCCTCACCCTCAGCGCCGCCCGCGACCTCGCGGACAAGGCGATCCGCGTGATGACGATCGCGCCCGGGACCTTCGAGACGCCCATGCTGGCGGGGCTGCCGCCCGAGGCGACCGCCGTCCTCGAGGCCCAGGTGCCCCACCCGTCGCGACTGGGGAAGCCCGAGGAGTACGCCAACCTGGTCGCGCACGTCGTGGACAACTCGATGCTGAACGGCGAGGTCGTCCGGCTCGACGGCGCGCTGCGGATGCCCCCGCGCTGACGAGTGGCCGACTTCTGCGGGTCGGAGGCCCGCGATGGTGCTGCAAGCAGGGCGATTGGCCGGTTTTTGGCGAAACCCTTGCGCGCCGCCCCGGCGTCGGGCCAAGATCAGCGGACCTCCTTCGGGAGGCCAGTCCCCTCCGGGGGACACGAGACCCGGCCAACTCATACTTGGCCGGGTCTCACCTTTTGTAACAGGGGAGGCAGACCCGGCCGGTGACCGACACGCGTCGGCCGCGTAAACAGTGACCGACCACACGCTCCCTGCACGAACCTTTGCTAGCAAAGGAAACCGGGTGAAGGACAGGTTGCACCCTGTCCCTCACCCGGTTTCCTGTGCTGGGATGCGACCGCCGCGGCCGCGTCAGACGGAGCTGGCGAACGCGTCCTCGAGGATGTCCAGGCCCTCGGAGAGCAGGTCGTCACCCGATGACAGCGGCGGCAGGAACCGGAACACGTTGCCGAACGTGCCGCAGGTCAGGGTCACCAGGCCCTGCGCGTGGCAGGCCTTGTTGATCCGGCCGGTGAGGTCGGCGTCCGGGGTCTTGCGCTCGAGGTCGCTGACCAGCTCGACGGCCAGCATCGCCCCACGACCCCGGATGTCACCGATCACGCCGTACTTGTCGGCGAGCGCCTCCAGCCGCGGCCGGAACAGCGCCTCGACCGCCCGCGCCCGACCGGCCAGGTCGTCCACCTTCATCGTCTCGATCGACGCGAGGGCACTGGCGCAGGCGACGGGGTTGCCGCCATACGTGCCGCCGAGGCCACCGACGTGGATGGCGTCCATGACGTCGGCACGGCCGGTGAGGGCGGCCAACGGCATGCCGCCCGCGATCCCCTTCGCGGTGGTGATCAGGTCGGGCACGACGTCTTCGTGCTCGGACGCGAACCAGTCGCCGGTGCGGCAGAAGCCGGTCTGCACCTCGTCCGCGATGAACAGGATGCCCTGCGCGGTGCACCAGTCGGACACCCGCTTCATGAACCCGGGCGCCGGCACGATGAACCCGCCCTCACCCTGGATCGGCTCGAGGATCACCGCGGCCGTGTTGTCCTCGCCGACCTGGGCGTGCACGAGGTCGACGAACTCGGCGAACGCCTCGTCCGCACACTGCTCCGGACCGGTCGGCCAGCGGTAGGGGTAGGCCATCGGCACGCGGTAGATCTCGCTCGCGAACGGGCCGAAGCGGTGCTTGTAGGGCATGTTCTTCGCGGTCAGGCCCATCGTCAGGTTGGTGCGGCCGTGGTAGGCGTGGTCGAACGCGACGACGCCCTGGCGCCCGGTGAAGTGACGCGCGACCTTGACGGCGTTCTCGACGGCTTCGGAGCCGGAGTTGAAGAGCGCGGACCGCTTCTCGTGGTCGCCGGGGGTGAGCTCGGCCAGCGCCTCCGCGACGTCGAGGTACTCCTCGTAGGGGGTGACCATGAAGCAGGTGTGCGTGAAGTCGTTGATCTGCGCGGTCACGGCGTCGATGACCCGCTGGTTGCCGTTGCCGACGGTGGTGACGGCGATGCCCGAGCCGAAGTCGATCAGCTGGTTGCCGTCGACGTCGCGCAGGATGCCGCCCGCCGCCTGCTCGATGTAGACCGGGAGCCCGGTGCCCACGCCGGCCGAGACCGCGGCCAGCTTGCGCTGCTGGAGGGCCTGGCTCCTCGGCCCGGGGATGCTGGTGGCGAGGACGCGCTTCTGTTCGAGCATGCGCCGAGCATAGGACCGCGGCTGCGCGCCGAGAAGGTGCAGGTATGCCGCGTGGGTGCGGCGCGGCATACCTCCCCCTAGCGTGGGGGCATGGCAGCGAAGGCGAGCTCTCCCGCGGTGGAGGTCGAGGTCGGGGACCGAGAGGTGCGCATCTCCAACCCGGACCGCGTGTACTTCCCGGCCCGGGGTGAGACCAAGCTCGACCTGGTCAACTACTACCTGTCCGTCGGCGACGGGATCGTGAACGCGCTGCGCGAGCGGCCGTGCATGCTGCACCGGTTCCCCAAGGGCGTCGGCGGTGGCGACAAGGTGCACCAGAAGCGCATCCCGCAGGGTGCGCCTCCGTGGGTCGACACCGTCCGGCTCACCTTCCCCCGCTGGAACCGGACCGCCGACGAGCTCTGTGTGACCGAGCTGGCCCAGGTGATCTGGGCGGTGCAGATGTCGACCGTCGAGTTCCACCCCTGGAACAGCCGGCGGGCCGACGTCGAGAAGCCGGACGAGTGGCGGATCGACCTCGATCCCGGGCCTGACTGCCCCTGGGAGCGGGTGCAGCGGGTCGCGCACGTCGCCCACGAGGTGCTCGACGAGCTCGGCGCGGTGGGCTGGCCGAAGACCAGCGGCGGGTCGGGGATGCACGTCTACGTGCGGATCAAGCCGGAGTGGGGCTTCAAGGACGTGCGCCGGGGAGCGCTGGCCTTCGCGCGCGAGGTGGAGCGGCGGATGCCCGACGACGTGACGACGACCTGGTGGCGCAAGGACCGCGACCCGGCCGACCTGTTCGTCGACTACAACCAGAACGCCCGCGACCACACCATCGCGGCGGCCTACTCGGTGCGGGGCAACGCGATCGGCACGGTGTCGGCGCCGATCCGGTGGGACGAGGTCGACGACGTCGAGCCCGACGACTTCACCATCGCGACCATGCCGGCGCGCTACGCCGAGCTGGGCGACCTGCACGCGGGGATCGACGACGCCGTGTTCGAGATCGACCAGCTGGTCGAGTGGGCCGAGCGCGACGAGCGCGAGGGGGCGGCCGAGCCGCCGGAGCCCGAGACGGACTGAGTCCGGCGCGCTTCCGCGCCAGCGGGTGCGACAGGGGCACAGGACCGCAGGTGCGGGGGTATTGTCATCCTCATGCCGCTGATGAGGATCAAGGATGCCGCGTCGTTCCTCGGCGTCAGCGACGACACCGTGCGGCGCTGGGTCGACAGCGGCGCGCTCGCCGCCGAGAGCGACGACGCCGGGCGCAAGGTGGTCGACGGCTACCAGGTCGCACTCCTCGCCCGCGAGCAGGCGCGCACCGTGGCCGACCCGAGCGGCATCGGGCGGTCGGCCCGCAACCGGTTCGTCGGGCTCGTGACCGACATCAAGCGCGACACCGTGATGGCCCAGGTCGAGATGCAGTGCGGTCCGTTCCGCGTGGTGTCCCTGATGAGCACCGAGGCGGTCGACGACCTCGGCCTGGAACTCGGGTCGGTCGCCATTGCGGTCGTCAAGTCCACCACCGTCATCGTCGAGACTCCCGAAGGAGCGTCATGACCATCCTCTCCCATCGCGCCCTGCGGTCCCTGGGCTTGCCTGCGGGACTGGCGCTCCTCCTGACGACCGCAGCCTGCGGGTCGGGATCGTCGGACGACGAGTCGCCGCAGGGGGGCGGATCGTCGTCGACCTTGTCCGGCGGCGGCGAGCTCACTGGCACCGTCACCGTGTTCGCCGCCGCCTCGCTGAAGAAGACGTTCACCGAGATCGGCGCCGAGTTCGAGAAGGCGCACCCGGGTGTGACGGTGACCTTCAACTTCGCGGGCTCCTCCGACCTGGTCGCCCAGATCCAGCAGGGTGCCCCCGCCGACGTGTTCGCCTCCGCCGACACCAAGAACATGGACAAGGCCACCGGCGACTCGCTCACCGCGGCGGCACCGGTCGCCTTCGCCTCCAACACCCTCGAGATCGCCGTGCCGCCCGGCAACCCGGCCAAGATCGCCGGCCTGGCCGACCTGGCCAGGCCCGGCGTCAAGGTCGTGCTCTGCGCCCCTGAGGTGCCCTGCGGCGCGGCCGCCGCGAAGGTCGAGGCCGCCGGCAAGATCGACCTCAAGCCGGTCAGCGAGGAGCAGTCCGTCACCGACGTCCTCGGCAAGGTGACCGCGCAGGAGGCTGACGCCGGGCTGGTCTACGTCACCGACGTCAAGGGAGCGGGCGACGCCGTCGAGGGAGTCGAGTTCCCCGAGTCGTCGTCGGCCGTGAACACCTACCCGATCGCCGCCCTGAAGAACAGCAGGAACGCCACCGCAGCCGCGGCCTTCGTGCAGGCGGTCACCGGCGACCTCGGTCAGGGCATCCTCGCGGCGGCCGGGTTCGGGAAGCCCTGACGAGCCCCGTCGTGCCCCACACCCCCCGACCCCGCCCCGTCCCCGGACGACCGCGGCTGGGCCTGCCCGCCTGGGTGTTCGTCCCCGCCGCGGTCGGCGGGCTGTTCGTGGTGCTCCCCCTCGTGGCGATGCTCACCCGGGTCGAGTGGCGCAGCTTCGGGTCGCTGATCACCTCCGACTCGTCCCGAGCGGCCCTCGAGCTCAGTCTGCGGACGTCGCTGGTGAGCACCCTGCTGTGCGTCCTGCTCGGCGTCCCGATGGCGCTCGTGCTGGCGCGGACCGACTTCCCGGGCCAGACGATCGCCCGCTCGCTGGTCCTCCTCCCGCTGGTCCTGCCGCCGGTGGTCGGGGGCATCGCGCTGCTCTACACGTTCGGGCGGCGCGGCCTGCTCGGCCACTCGATGGAGGTGCTCGGGCTCCAGATCGCGTTCTCCACCACCGCGGTGGTGATGGCCCAGACGTTCGTCGCGCTGCCGTTCCTCGTGGTGAGCCTCGAGGGCGCGCTCCGCACGGGCGGCCAGCGCTTCGAGGAGGTGGCCGCCACCCTCGGCGCCCGGCCGACCACGGTGTTCCTCCGCGTGACGCTCCCCCTGGTGCTGCCCGGGCTCGCGTCCGGTGCGGTGCTCGCGTTCGCGCGGGCCCTGGGCGAGTTCGGCGCGACGATCACGTTCGCCGGCAGCCTGCAAGGGGTCACCCGGACCCTGCCGCTCGAGATCTACCTCCAGCGCGAGACCGAACCGCAGGCTGCCGTGGCTCTGTCGCTCGTGCTGGTCGTCGTCGCCACGGTGGTCATCGCCCTCACCCGACGGTCGAGGTCGGCGCTGTGAGCGAGGTCGCGCGGTGAAGCTCGAGGCCCGGGTGGGCTTTCCTGACCGTGACGTCGACCTCGACCTCGCGGTTGCCGCAGGTCGCACGCTCGCCCTGCTCGGGCCGAACGGCGCCGGCAAGTCCACCCTGCTCGCCTCGGTCGCCGGACTGCTCCGTCCCGCGGCCGGTCGCATCACCCTCGACGACCGAGCGCTCTACTCGCACAACGGAAGTGACGACGCCAGCTGGGTGCCGCCGCACGCCCGTGGCGTCGCCCTGCTCGCCCAGGAAGCCCGCCTCTTCCCCCACCTGTCCGTCCTCGACAACGTCGCCTTCGGTCCCCGCAGTGCCGGTATGCCGCGTGGCCGCGCCCGCGAGGTGGCTCACGACTGGCTCACCCAGGTGGATGCGGGGGAGTTCGCCGAGCGTCGACCGTCGGCGCTGTCTGGTGGACAGGCGCAACGCGTCGCCATCGCCAGGGCCCTCGCCACCGAGCCGCACCTGCTGTTGCTCGACGAGCCGTTGTCCGCCCTCGACGTCGACTCCGCCCCGGCGATCCGCCAGCTGCTGCGCCGCGTGCTCGAGGGTCGCACGACGATCCTGGTCACCCACGACATCCTCGACGCGGTCCTGCTCGCCGACGACGTCGCCGTCCTCGAGGCCGGACGAGTCGTCGAGCAGGGACCCACCGCGCGCGTCCTGACCCGCCCGACGAGCCGGTTCGCCGCTCGGATCGCGGGTCTCAACCTGGTGCGGGGCACCGCTCACGGCACCACGGTCACGACATCGACCGGGCTGCACGTGGAGGGCCTGAGCGACGACCCGCTCCCCGACGGTGCGGCCGCCGTCGCCGTGTTCAGCCCGAGTGCGGTCGGCGTCTACCGGCAGGCGCCGGCCGGCAGCCCCCGCAACGTCGTGCACGCCAGAGTGACCGAGCTGGAACCGCACGGGCACCAGGTGCGGGTGCACACGGCACACCTGTCCGCGGACGTCACCCCCGCGGCGGTCGCCGAGCTGGACCTCGCCCCGGGGGCAGAGGTCGTGCTCACCGTCAAGGCCAGCGAGGTGGCCGTCTACGCCGCGTGACGGGCCGTCATCCCCCACACTCTCCTCATGGCCACCGACTCCGCGCTTGACACCCGGCCCCGCCGCGGGTGGTGGGCGCCCGCGCTCGTGATGGCACTGACCGTCGGTCAGCTGGGCGTGGGCGCGTTCGCCGGCCTGCAACAGTTCGAGGGCAAGGCATTCGGGGCCAGGCTGGTCGCCTACCCGGTGATGATGCTCGTCGTCCCCGGGGCGTGGTGGCTGGTGCACCGTGGCCGGGACGTGCGCGTGCCGTGGGGCGCCTTCGCGCTCGTCATGGCACCGTTCCTGATCGACGTCACCGGCAACACGCTCGACCTCTACGACTCGGTCGTGTGGTGGGACGACGCCAACCACTTCGTCAACTGGGTCCTGCTCTGTGCGGGGCTGGGGCTGTTGCTGCTCAACGGGATCCGCACCGCGTGGGCCCGGGTGCTGCTGGTCACCGGGCTGGGCGCGGTGCTGGCCATCGGGTGGGAGCTGGGTGAGTGGTACACCTTCATCCGGCACGGCACCGAGCTGGACACCGCATACCAGGACACCCTCGGTGACGAGGCGCTCGGCACCCTCGGCGCCTTCGTGGCCGGGCTGGTCCTGCGGCGACCCGGCCCTCGTCCCGACTGACTGGTCAGGCCTGCGCTTCGGAGCCCTCGCCGGCCTGCTCGCGCGCCGCCAGGGCGGCGGCGTAGTCGGGCAGCTCCTGGAGCGCGAAGTGGTTGCCGTCCGGGTCCTCGAAGTGGGTGAACCGGCCCCAGGGCAGGTCCTCCACGTCGGTGACGTCGACGCCACGGGCCTTCAGCTCGTCGTGCGCCGCGTCGGCGTCGGCGACCACCACCTGGATGTACTGCTTCGCGCCGTCGGCCAGCATGTCCATGCCCTTGACGAAGCAGAAGGAGCAGGCCGACCCGGGCGGGGTGATCTGGACGAACCGGAGGCCGGCCTCCTCGATGACCTGGTCCTGGTCGGCCTTCCACCCCACGACGTCCTCGTAGAACGCCTTGGTGCGGTCGATGTCGGTGACGTTCATGGGAATGAGCTCGATCTTGTAGTCCATGACCTGATCCTCTCGTCGCAACCCCGCCCTCCGAGGTTCTGGTCCCAGGCTAAGGAGGCTTCCGGCCAGTTCCTGACCGCAATGGACTCGGGATGGAGCGCAGCGCGCGCGGCGTTCCGAGGGGTCAGCTGGCCGGTTCGTGGGGACAACGACGGTGCAGCTCCTCGATGATCTCCTGCTCGCGCGCCAGTGCGGCCAGCCGCTCGGGGGTGGTCTCGTCAGCGGCGGTGGCGACCGACCAGTGGACCGGCCGGGTGGCGTCCTCGAGGGCCGCGAGCTCGGTCAGCAGCTCACGCACCGACGGGTGGGTCTTCTCGATGGGGTCGACGCCCGGTGCGGGGACTGCCGTGGGGGGCGCTGGGGCCTGCGCGGACTCGGTCACTGCGGCCTCCGGGGGATCGCGGAATGGGTCGCCCCGACTGCTTGAAGCCCTGTGATCATCATCCGAATTGTCGCGTTCTGTCAACGCTCGCGAGACCTACGAGGCGTCGGGCATCAGAGCTCGTGGGGGTGGACGTGGGCGTCGTGAGAGGCCACCCGGAGGGATCGTGCATCGAGGTCGGTGACCCTGACGTCCTCGAGCGGCGCCACCCGGTGGGCGCGCTGCCACCACCGGACGAGAGCAGCCACCACCAGTGGACCCTGCCTGGGGTCGGCGTCGTAACCCAGCCGTGAACCGCTGGCGTGCAGGCCGTAGACGACGTGCGTGACCCGGAGCCCGCCCTGCGGGCCGCGCTGCGACGACTCGACGCAGACCAGGTCGTGCACCAGCCCGAGCTCCGACCCGTCGTCGGCGAAGACCCGTGCGCCGAGCACGTCGTTGACCGAGGTCGTCGAGTCGTCGTCGGGCAGCGGACGGCGCGACGCGGTCGATCCGCCCGGCTCGGGTCGACCCGACGACCCGCCCGAACCAGCCCGCTCGTCACCGCCGCCCTTGGCCCCCGGGATCCTCGAGACCACGAACTCGTCGAGCCACCTCTCGAGCCCGAAGGACGAGGAAAGACCGGTCGCCGCCCGCGCGCTCACCTCGATCGCGGCGCCGATGCGGCTGACCTCGGCGATCGGCACGAAGCTGGCGCGCGGGTGGGGGTCCGGGTGCAGGCGGCGCCAGATCGCTATCACCCACGTGCCCAGCTTGCCGGGTAGCCCTCGGCCCAGGGCAGCCGGACCGATCTGCAGGCCGGTCACGGTCCAGCGGTCACCGTCCACCGCCAGGCCCAGGTCGTCGACGTTGCCGAGCAGCTCGCCGCCGGGACCGACGACCTGGTGGTCGAGGATCCGCAGGGCGACGCGGTGGCGGGTCGGCGCGGTGGTCCGCTTCGCGGTCACGTCACTGCCCCGCCTTCGTGAGCACCATCAGGGGGATCGCGGCCGCGGCCGCGACGAGGACGATCACGAGGTAGAGGCTGCCCAGGCCGTTGGCCAGCCGTCCGTTCACGTGGCGGCCCATGTAGGTGCGGTCGTTGGCCACCACCAGGATCGGGAAGTAGGTCAACGGCAGGGCGATGGCGCTGAAGACCACTGAGTACTCGGTCAGCATGATGGGGTCGACCGTGGTGAGCAGCACCCCGACCGCCGCGATGGACGACACCAGCAGCACGGTGTGGAAGCGAGCGGCCCTGAGCGGCTCGACGTACTTGCCCCACTGCCAACCGAAGTACTGCGCGATGCTGTAGCCCACCGACAGCCCGGTCTCGCACGCCGCCCCGAACGTCGCGGCGAAGAAGCCCAACAACACCAGAGCCAGCCCCAGCTTGCCCAGCGCGATCGTCACGGGGAGGGCGATCTGGCCGAGGGTGTCGACCTGGATCGCGTTGGGCTGGAAGACGACGGTGGCGCACCCGGCGATCGCCAGGGACAGCAGGCCACCGAGGGGAAAGCCGATGAAGACGTTGGCGCGCATGGTGCCAAGGTCCTTGGCCTTCCACCCCTCCTCGACACCACCTGAGGAGAAGAAGAAGACCTCGTATGGCGTCATGGCCGCGCCGAACAGGCCGACCGCGTAGTAGAAGTAGGTCAGGTGGCTCTCGTCGTGGGGGATGAGTGGGCGAGATGCCTGTCGCCACAACGCATCCCAGTCAGGACCGAGCTGCCACAACGCCACCGCGAAGACGATCAGCGACAGCCCGGCGAGTCCGAAGGCGTTCTCCAGGATCGAGAACTTGACCCTCCACAGGACCAGCCAGACCGCGGCGCCCACCACCGGGATCCAGAGGTAGGGGTTGACGCTCGTGGCCAGCTGGAGGGCGAGGGCGACGCCTCCGATCTCCGCGATGTAGGTGAGCAGGGTGACCGCCATCGACGCCACCAGGTTGGCCAGACCCATCCGCGGCCCGAGCCGTTCGCGGATCAGGTCGAACGTCGCCCGGCCCGACACCGCTGCGACCCGGCCGCTCATCTCGGCGAAGACGCAGATGCCGACGATGCCCACGATGACGACCCAGCCCAGCGACATACCGAACCGCGACCCGACCAGGCCGTTGGTGACCAGGTCCCCGATGTCGACGAAACCCCCGATGGCAGTGAGGATCCCGAGCGCCACGGCGAAGAGCTTCTTCACTCGAGGCCCTCCTTGGCATCGTCCATGCGGTCGGCCAGCTCGGCCAGCTCCCTCGCACTCGCCTGCATCTGGCCGACGTCGTCGCGGCGCACCGCCAGCCGGGCCGTCGCGAACGCGTCCGCGGTGTCGCCCAAGAGGTCCATGACGTCGTTGCGCAGGTCGTCCTGTCCGGCCACCGGGGGGTCGACGTTGCCGAAGCTGTCCTCGATCGGGCCGATGGCAGACTCGCCCGCGGTGACGACAGTGTCGGCGTACGCGTTGGTGACCTTGCCCTGCGCCCGGGTGCGCAGCACCAGCGAGCCGGTGCGCGCTTCACTGATCGCGGACGAGAGCGCGGCCTCCGCGTTGGCCTCGAAGGCCCCCGAGTCCGGCGCAGGCACGACACATCCGCCGAGCGCGAGGACGGCCACGGTGGCAGCTGCCAGCGCTGGACCGAGTCGTCGAAGCCCACTCACCGCGGCCGCCTCAGGAGCACGTAGCCCAGCACGCCGAGCATGCACAGATAGATGAGCCACCCCCCTGCCAGGGCAAGCCCTTCGGTCAATGCTTCACCTCGTTCGTCGGGTGTGCAACGACTAGTGGTTGCGCAGGGCGGTGATCAGCTCTGCCTTCGACATCGACGAGCGGCCCTCGATGCCGAGCTCGGCGGCGCGCTTGGCCAGGTCCTTCTTGGTCCAGTCCTCGTAGTCCCCACTGCGACCGCCCTTGGCTCCCACGGCCTTCCGCGACGTGTTCGAGGCGGCGTTGGAGATGCGGGCGGCCTTCTCCTTGCTGGCGCCGTCGTCACGCAACGCCTCGTACATCTCCGGGTCCTTGACGGACGGACCGGGCTTGCGTGCAGGCATCGTGACCTCCTGGACCCCGCGGGGTGGGTGTGCCGGTGGCGCGAGCGGGCGAGCACGTCACCACTTCGCTCGTACCCGGCGCGACCTGACGCAAACGGCGACGTTTGGGCACCGCGGCGCCGGGGCACCATACGAGGCGCAGGCACCGCCGCCCGGTGGTCCACGGGCGAAGGAGGGAACAGTTGTCCGACAGCCTCACCCGAGCCAGCGGGATCGTCTTCGACCTCGACGGCACGCTGGTCGACTCGACGTACGTACACACACTCTGCTGGTGGGAGGCCCTGCAGCAGTTCGGTCACGAGCGCCCGATGGCTGCGGTGCACCACACCGTGGGCATGGGCGCCGACCACCTGCTCGACCACCTGCTCGGCGACGGCCGCGACCGCAGCCAGGACGACGCCGTCACCGCAGCACACGACGTCCTGTTCAGCACCTGGCACGAGCGGTTGCACCCGCTCCCGTCGGCGCGCACCCTGTTGAACTGGTGCCGCGACGCGGGCCTGACGGTCGGGCTGGCGTCGTCCGGTGGGCAACGTGACCTCTGGGCGATGATGGACGTGCTCGACCACCCGGACTTCGACGTCATCGTCACCGGCGACGACGTCGACAGCACCAAGCCCGACACCGACGTCCTGGACGCGGCCCTGGATCGGGCCGGCCTGGACGCCGAGGACGTGCTCGTCGTCGGCGACTCCGTGTGGGACATGCAGGCCGCCCGTCGCGCCGGGGTGGTGCCGGTCGGTGTCGCGACCGGCGGCACCAGCGCGCCGGAGCTCGAGTCGGCCGGCGCCGAGCTCACCTACCAGGACCTCGCGGCACTGCTGGACGCCCTGCAGGAGGCCAAGCCGGCACCGGTCGCCGGCACGTGGGGCGCCCGTCCCTGAGGCTGCCGCAGGGGCAGCACTCAGGCACTCACCACAACCGCGGGAGCACCCGCTCGCCGACCTTCAGGAGGCCAGCGGCCGGGTCTCCTCCGCCTCGCACGGGGTTTCCTCGTCCGGCCCGGTCATGGCGGTCCGCAAGCGGTGCAGGATCGAGGCGAGCAGTCGCGACACCTGCATCTGGCTGACCCCCAGCACGGCGCCGATCTCTGACTGAGTGCGCTCCTCCACGAAGCGCAGGCGCACGATGAGCAGGTCGCGCTCGCTCAACCCCACCAGGGCATGGCGGAGGGCGTCGCCGTCGACGACGACGTCGTCGAACCACCGTTCGTCGCTGGCCGGGCCGGGACCATCCGTGAGGTCGAGCGGTGTGCCGTGATAGGCCATCGACGACGAGTGCACCTCGCGCACCTGGGCGGTGGTCACCTCCAGCCCCAGCGCCAGCTCCGCGTCGGTCGGCTCACGCAGCAGCACGTGCCGGAGCCGCTCCTGCTCGCCGGCCACCTCGGCACGCAGCTCCTGCAACCGCCGTGGCGGCCGCACCAGCCAGCCCTGGTCGCGGAAGTGCCGCTTGATCTCGCCCGAGATGGTCGGGACCGCGTATGCCGCGAAGCTGCTGCCGTGGCCGCACCGGTAGCCGTTGGCAGCCTTGACGAGGGCCATCCGGCCCACTTGCACGAGGTCGTCGCGCTCCATGCCTCGACCGTGGTAGCGACGGGCCACGCCGTCGACGAGGTCGAGGGTGAGCACCACGGCCTGACGGCGCAGCTCACCTCGGCGCCGGCCGTCGTGGCAGTTCTCCACCTCGGCCAGCAGGGCCTCGGCACGAAGGTGGTCCGGGCTCTGGGCCGCAGTGCCCGCCCGGTGGTCGAGCTCGGTCACCGGGCGGTCGGTGGCGTCGGAGGGGAGGGTGGACGAAGGCGCAGTGGGTGCCATGTGAATCCCTAGTTCGAGAGGGACACGGCACCGCTGTTGGACCTTGTGTCTTCGTCCACACAACCACCGGTTTGCCCGATTGGCAAGGGCAGGCCCTCTGGTTCGCGGCCTGACCAGGGGGTAGAGAGGTGCCATGGACGACAGTCAGGACCGACCGGACCAGAGCGCCCACGACGGTCGCGACGAGACCTCGCTCGAACGGCTCGACCGCAACTGGGACGAGCTGCTCCAGGAGCTGCGGGTCGTGCAGACCGGTGTCCAGATCCTGGCGGGCTTCCTGCTCACGCTGCCGTTCCAGCAGCGCTTCACGCAGATCGAGGACCTCAACAAGGTCGTCTTCCTCGTCGCCTTCGCCCTGGCGATCGTGGCCATCGCCTTCCTGGTGGCACCGGTGAGCGCCCACCGTCTGCTGTTCCGCCAGGGGCGCAAGGCGCAGCTGGTCGACCTCGCCAACCGTTGTGCCCGAATGGGTCTGCTCGCGCTCGCGCTCGCGGTGTCGGCCGTGGCCTTCGTCATCTTCGACGTGGTGACGGACACCGGGATGGCGATCGCCGCGGCCGCTGCGGCTCTGCTGCTCTTCGGGGTGAACTGGCTCCTGCTTCCCCTGGGCATCCGCCGACGCGCTGGACACCAGACCCGGCGGTAGCAACGCACTGCCGGCGGCGCCAGGGGTCGCCGCCGGCAGGCGTCAGCTCGCAGGGTTGGTCAGTCGTCGCCCTCTGCGGCCTCCGGCACCCCGCCGCTGGCAGGGTCGTCCTTCGTGCCGCCGGTGCCGCCCTCGTTGTGCGAACCGGGGCCGCCGTCGGTCTGCTCGTCCGCGCCGATGGCCGGTGCCCCGTCCTCGCGGATCGAGCCGTCCTCGGGGGTGGCGTTCTCGGACATGATCTGGCTCCTCACTCGTCGGAACTTGGCCGCCCGGCTCCTACCCGGTTGCTGCGACCGGAAACTCGGGAGTCGGGACACCGAACGTGACGTGATCGGCCAGAGCGTCAACCTGCCGCCGTGGCCGGACCCGTCCTAGGGCTGGACGTCGCGGTCCCAGTAGCGCAGCGCCGCGCACCGCCGCAGGAACTTGGCAGCGCTCGACCTGGTGACCTTCACGAACCCGTCGTCGAGCAGCTCGGCCACCCCGGCCGACTCCAGCAGCGGCCCGGAGGCCGTCGTGTAGCCGATGAACTTGTGGTGCGCGAAGGCGTCGGAGACGAAGTCCTTGGCCGTGCTCCGCGCGGCCAGGGCCGCGACGGACTGCTTGCCCGGCAGCAGCAGGACCGCGTCGTACAGGACCGACGGACCGCCGTCGACGGCCTGGTCGGCCGCGAGCACCGAGCCGTCGCTCAGGGTGACGCCGCCGACGACAGGAGCGACCGTCTCCAGCACGGCACCGACCTCGGCCACCGCGGCGCGGACCGACTCCAGCACGGCGGCATCCGTGCCATCGCTGACGAGGACGCCGAGCTTGCGGCCGGCGAAGGTGTCAGGCCCGTTCTTGAGGATGCTCAGCGCGTCGGACGGCGGCAGGTCGGTGATCGGCTGTCGCGCCGGCGTCGCAGGCTCGGGCAACGGCATACCCAGCCCCTCGGCCACGCCGACCGCGAGGTCATCGTGCACGTTCATCAGGTGCGCGAGCATCCGCGAGCGCACCTGGGGGCTCTCGCACTTGCCCAGCTCGAACGTGTAGGCCTTCACGATGTGGTCCTGCTCGACCGGCGTCTGGCTCACGAAGAACTGCCGGGCCTGGCTGTAGTGGTCAGCAAACGTCTCGGAGCGCACGCGGGCCTTGAGGCCCTCGATCGGCTCGGCGTAGCTCTGGAAGCCAGCCCTCGTGTCCGCTCGCGGCCCGCGCTCGGAACCACCGAAACCGTTGGGTTCGTAGTTGACCCGGCCCGTCGGCACCGCGGTCTGCATCTGCCCGTCGCGCTGGAAGTGCGCGACCGGGCAGCGTGGCGCGTTGATCGGCAGCTGGGTGAAGTTGGGCGTCCCGAGCCGGGACAGCTGGGTGTCGAGGTAGGAGAAGTTCCGGCCGTGCAGCAGCGGGTCGTTGGAGAAGTCCACGCCGGGCGGGATGTTGCCGGTGTGGAAGGCGACCTGCTCGGTCTCCGCGAAGTCGTTGTCGACGACCCGGTCGAGGGTCAGCCGTCCCACCACCTGCAGGGGGACCAGCTCCTCGGGGATGAGCTTCGTGGCGTCGAGCACGTCGAAGTCGAACTCCTGCGCGAACTCCTCGTCGAAGACCTGGACCGCGAGGTCCCACTGGGGGAAGTCCCCCGTCGTGATCGCGTCCCACAGGTCACGGCGGTGGAAGTCCGGGTCAGCGCCGTTGATCTTGACGGCTTCGTTCCACACCACGGACTGCATGCCCTGCAACGGTTTCCAGTGGAACTTCACAAAGGTCGACTCACCGCCCGCGTTCACGAAACGGAAGGTGTGGACGCCGAACCCCTCCATGAAGCGGAACGACCGGGGGATCGCCCGGTCCGACATCTGCCAGAGCGTCATGTGGATCGCCTCGGGCGTGAAGGAGACGAAGTCCCAGAAGTTGTCGTGCGCCGACTGTGCCTGGGGAAAGGCGCGATCCGGCTCCTCCTTCACGGCGTGCACGAGGTCGGGGAACTTGATCGCGTCCTGGATGAAGAAGACCGGGATGTTGTTGCCGACGATGTCCCAGTTGCCCTCGGTCGTGTAGAGCTTCACCGCGAACCCCCGCACGTCGCGGGCGAGGTCGAACGAGCCCTTCGCACCCGCGACCGTGGAGAACCGCACGAACGCCTCGGTCTTGCGTCCGACCTTCGAGAAGATCGCGGCTCGGGTGATCGCGGACAGGTCGGCCGTCGTCTCGAAGGTGCCGTGCGCGCCATACCCTCGCGCGTGGACGACGCGCTCGGGGATCCGCTCGTGGTCGAAGTGGAAGATCTTCTCCCGCATCGCGAAGTCCTCGAGCAGGGTCGGACCCCGCTCCCCCGCCCGGAGGCTGTTCTGGTCGTCCGCGAGCGGGATGCCCTGCGCGGAGGTGAGCACCTGCCCGTCCTCGACGGGCTGGTGGACCTCACCCCCGGACCCCACGACCTCGCCGGGCGGAGTCCCACCCGCGGTCGGCTTCCGGCCGGTCGACTTCTTCCCCTTCGCCGGCTTCGACGCACCCTTGCTGCTGGCCTTGGTGGGCATGGCTCCCTCTCGTCCGCGGTTCTCGGTCTCGAGGTATGCCGTGCCCCACCCGGCCGCACCGCAAACCTGACGTCGCCTGAGGCGCGGTTTCGGGCCGAGCCCACCGGGTAGTCCTGCGACGACTGGGGCAGACTCCCAGGTGAGCCGAAATGAGAGGAGACGGGCATGCAGAAGCACGAGTGCCCACGGTGCGGCTCGGCCAAGGCCACCACGATCATGCTGCCGCCGGGCAAGGACTCGACGGAGCAGCGCCCCCACCCGGCGTTCCGGTGCCTGGCCTGTGACACCCAGTGGTCCGACGAGGCCGAGTGGTCGCGCCTGCACGCCGACGCACCCGCCGAGGCCGGGGACCCGGCCACCCCGGCGGGTGAGGACGCCTAGAGGTCGACCTGCTCGTTGTCACCCTCGTAGCGCTGCCCGGTGACCTTGGCCTTGAGCAGGTTGGCCACCTGCACGACCTTGCTGCCAGGGCTGTCCCAGTACTCCGCGCTGGTGCCGTCGACCTCGATGATGATGTTGTTCGGGTTGTCCGGGCCGCCCTCCAGCCACGCATCGGTGAAGCTGTCCCAGTACTTCTCCAGCTCGGCCGGGTCCGAGACCACGCGAGCGAACCCGCTCAGCGACACCCAGCTGCCCGAGGACGAGTAGGACACGTTCACCTGGGGGTGCGCCTCGAGGTGGGCGACCTTGTGGGAGGCGCGCTCGGCGATGAAGCGGACGGTGCCGTCGAAGTCGACGTCCTGGGTGGCCATCGGGTGGCTCATCAAGCGGCCGTCGGGGGCGACGGTGGTGAGCATGGCGATCTTGATGCCGTCGATCAGCTCGGCGACCTTGGCGGTCTGGTCGGTCTGGGTGTCGGACACGGAAGCTCCTCGGTTCGGGTGTGGTCTCTCCCAGCGCCCTACCCGTTCGGCCGCGACCCACACGTCGAGTTCGCCGCAGGCCGTCAGCCGGCGCCCGCCAGGTCGACCGACAACCCGGCGAGGTAGTCGGCGAAGCCGCCCCGCACCCGGCTCGTGCGGCGGCCGGAGGTGCGCACCGGATCCTCGCCCGTCGCCAGCACCGGCGCGCCCGCGGCGCGCAGGCGTCGCACGAGGTCCACGTCCTCGCCGCAGGCCAAGGGCTTGAACCCGCCGACCCGCTCGTAGGCGTCGAGCGCGAAGCCGAGGTCGGCGCCATACACGTGGTCGTGCCCCGCGGGATGGCTGTGCAGGGCGGTCCAGCGGCGCAGGAGCGCCTGCTCGGCCGGCTCGAGCTCGGGCTGCACGCTGCCGACCCGGCACGCGAATCCCCGGTCCGCACAGTCCACCTGGGCGACCAGCCAGCCGGGGGGCACCTCGCTGTCGGCGTCGGTGCACGCCACCCAGACCCGGGCCGGACCCGAGTCCGCCGCCATGGCACGCACTCGGCGCACGCCGGCCGCCCGGGCGCCGCCGGGCGTGAGCTCGCTGACGTGGATGGCGTCCACCGTCGCGACACCGGCCACCACGGCAGCCGTGTCGTCGACGCAGCCGTCGAGGACGACGGTGACGCGCACCTCGAGGTCTGGGCGCCCGGCCAGGAGCTCGGTGCCCGCAGCGCCCAGGGAACGCAGGCACCGCCCGATGAGCGCGGCCTCGTTGCGGGCGGGCACGACGACGTGCACCACCTGCACCCCACTCACCGGTGTGGGTCCGGCCAGTCGGCGGGGGCCGCGTGGACGACGATCTCCACGTCGCGGTCGCGGTATCGCGCGGCCTGCGGCGGGAGCCGTTCGTCTTGGAACGCGCGGTGGACCGCTGCGCCGTCGAGCGGCCAGCCCCGGACCGGATGGCGCCAGTGGCACAGCACGAGGGCGCCGTCGGGCGCGAGACCGTCGACGACGCGGTCGACCAACCCGGCCAACGCTGCGGGAGAGAGGAAGTAGCCCACCTCCGAGACCACGACGAGGTCGAACGCTCCCTCCGGCCACTCACCCGGGACGCTCAGCAAGCGGAGGTCGACGCGGTCCGGCAACCGGTGTCGGGCCAGCTCGAGCGCTGCGGGCGAGGAGTCGACGGCCACCACGGCGTCCGCGCGGTCCAGCAGCGCCTCGGTCAGCACCCCGGTGGAGCACCCGACCTCCAGCGCGCGGCCGAACCGGGGCCTCGGCAGCGTGGCGAGCAGCAGGGCCCGCTTGCGCTGCTCGTACCACCGTGACGCCGCACCCCAGGGGTCCTGGTCCTCGACGTGGAGACGATCCAGGCGTCCGTCCCGCGCGTGCTCGGCCGCGGTGAGCACGAAGTATTCCGCTGCGCCCGCGAAGTGGGCGAGCATCGAGGCGGTCAGCAGGACCTCGTCACCCGGCTGGTCCGACAAGGCCTCCACCTGGCTCGTGTGGCTCAGGATGGCTGCCTGCTTCGCTGCCCGTGCGGGTGGGGACAGGGGCAGCCACACCAAGGCGTCGAGGGGCAGGTCGTCCGCCTCGCCCGCGTGCCACAGCCAGACCGGGTACTCCGCCAGGGTGGCTCCGGTCCGGTGGGCGGCGGCCGCAGCGCAGCGTCCCATCGCCTCGTGGTCCGGGTGCCCGTCGGCTCGGTATGGCGCCACGAGCAGGCAGTCGCGCCCGTCACCGACGAGGTCGACGATGGCCTCGACCACGGCGTCGAGGTGGTCCGCGAGCTGGCCGTCCGGAAGACCGAGCCGTGTGACGGCAGACCGGGCGAGCCCCGCCGCCTCGGCGGCCCGGTCGAGCTCACCGCGTCGGCGCAGCGCCAGGCTGTCCGGATCGTGCGTGGGCGAAGCCGGGTGTGAGCCCTCACCGTCGGTCGCCACGACGAGCGAGGTCGACAGGCCGTCACCCGATGCCACGGCCAACAGACCGCCGGCACCGAGGCTCTCGTCGTCGGGGTGCGCTGCGACCACCACCAGCCGCGCGAACGGCGCGAGGTCGAGCTCGGGCAGGTCGGCAGCCTGGAGTGCGTCGGCCCAGACCTTCGGCAGGGTGGTTTCGTCGTCGTGGCTGAAGGCCCTCACCACGGTGGACCGTCCCCGGCTGCAGCCAGGGCCCGGCGGCCCAGGTCCGCCAGGTCCCGCTCCGCGTGGTGCTGGCGCACGTAGAGCCGCAGGTCGCTGACCCGCTGGACGTGCTCTGCATCGGTGGCCAGTGGGCCGGGGCCCATGGCGTGGTCGGCGACCTGCAGTGCTGTCTCCACGGCGTCGGCCACGATGCTGCGGGTGCGCGTCGCGACCAGCCCCGGATCCTCGTTCGACCCGCCGTCCGCAGCCCTGGCCGCCACCGCGAGCGCCTCTCGGGCCGTCGACACGGCGAGCTCGAGCTGGCCGACGTGCAGGTGGGCGACCTGGTCGGGCGGGCGTTGACCCACGTGTCGGGCCACCCGCCTGGCCACCGCCACCGCCGCCCCGAACCACACCGCTGCGACACCCACGCCGCCCCACGCGAAGCCCGGTCTCTGGAGGTACCACCCCGGCGCGCCGACGGGCCGGGCCAACACCCCCGACACGTCCATGCCGCAGCTGGTGACCTCGGGCAGGCCGTGGCTCACCCACGCGCCCTGCGCCGTGACGGGGGTGACACCCCGGTCACCGAGGGCGACCGCGAAGAGGCCGCGGGTGCTGTCGTCGACCCACGCCGTCACCAGCGCGTGGCTGACGCGGTCGGCCAGCGAGCACCACGGCTTGTGGCCGTCCAGGACCCAGCCCGACCCCCGCTGGGTCGCGGTGAGGCGCGGCCCCGGGCCCTCGGCGGCATACACGCCCCAGGTCGCGTCGCGCGGGACGGAGGTGGTCCGGTCGCCCCCACCGGCGCCAGCCACACCCTCGGACTCCGACTCGGCGAGGATCGCCAGGGCATCGAGGTGCGGCTCGACCACCCGCGCGACCGTGAGGTCGACGGATCCGATCGTGGCCAGGGCCGACCACAGCTGGGCGGTTCGTCCCTGCCCCGGCCGCTCGAGCCGTCGGCCCCACGTCCGCGCGAGCTGGAGTGCCGCGCCGACGGTGTCGGACGCGCAGGCAGCGCGGCCGGAGTCGTAACCCATGGCCGCGATCGTCTTGACCAGCTTCGGGTCGAGCGCGCGGTCCACGAGGACGAGCTGGGTGGTCCCCTGCGTGTTCACTCTTCCTCGCTACCCGTGGTGCGGGCGGCGCAAACTCCGCGGCCGCGGGCACGCTCAGCCGTCAGGCCGACCCACCTGGACTGCCGCGTGCACCGGGTGCTCGAGCCGGTCGCGCCGCTCGCGCCGGTCGAACGCCCGGCGCTGGCGGCGTGGGTGGATTCGCCTCCCGGGGGAGGCAGCTCAGTGCGCCATGGTGGAGGATGACGCCGTGGCCAAGCCCCGGTTCGAGTTCCGCAAGCGCAAGGGTCATGACCTCACGCTCACCGACGACACCGGACAGAAGCGTCGCGCGACGATCGCGCCGGTGGAGGACCCAGCTGCCGTGGTGACCCGCGAGGAGGGTTCGTTCACCTTCGGCTACTGCAAGTCGTGCAACTGGGTTGGTCCGGCCCGCCGCGCGCGCGGCAAGGCCCGCCGCGACGTCGAGGCCCACCTACCCGAGTGCCCCGGTGCCGCCAAGGTCCGGATCGGCACCACCACCGAGTGAGGAGCGCCGTATGACGTCCACCAGCTTCACCGTGCACACCACCTTGTCGCCGCGCGAGGTCCTCGACGTGATCACCGACTTCGGGCCCGACCGCTCGAAGTGGTGGCCGAACGTCGACGAGGCGCACTTCACCCTCCATGACCGGGGCACGGACTGGGCCGAGGTGACCGAGGGCACCGGAATGGGGTGGGAGCGCGAGCGCTACTCGTGGGATGCCTCGGCCGGGACCGTCACCATCGACACGCTCGACTCGAACCTCTGGGGGCCGGGCAGCCAGTGGCGCTACGCGATCACGCCGTCGGGTGGCGGCTCGGACCTGAAGGTCACGCTGGACCGCAAGCCCAAGTCCTTGACGGGGCGGGTCGTCGCGACCCTCATCCCCCTCGTCGGAGCGCGCACGCTGGGCAAGCAGTTCGAGTCGGTGCTCCGGCGTGCCGAGAGCAGGAGGCGCGACCTCGGCGGCTGAACGAAGTCACACCCCTCAGCAGCAGGCGGCGGCGGTCGGCTCAACCCGGATCTCGTCGACCGCAGTGGTGCCGGCCAGGGCGTCGACCCGGTGCGACCGATCCGCGACGAGATCAAGCAGCGCGTGACGACGCAGCGGGGGCTGAACGCAGTGGCCACCTGAGCGCTCCCGGCACGCCAGTCACAGAGCCGACGAGGGGACTTGAACCCCTAACCCCCTGTTTACAAGACAGGTGCGCTGCCAATTGCGCCACGCCGGCATGCCTGCCGAGGCAGACGGCGACGATCGTACCGGCGGCGGGACTCGCGCCCGGAATCCCCGGCGACCACGCGGCATACGCCCCCCCTTCGCACTTCTGGCCACCTGTGCGGCACCGGAGCCCCGGATCGGGGGCTGGGTGCGGCACCAGTGGCCAGAAGTGCGGGTGGAGCCGCGTCAGCGGGCGTTGAGGTAGCTCTGCAGCGTGCGGACCGTGGCGCGGTCGAGGTGGCGGGCACCGTTGTGGCGGGCGCCGATCTTGGTCTGCAGGGCGCGCACAGTGCGCGGGCCGATGATGCCGTCGGGCGCCGAGCCGACCTTGCGCTGCAGGGCTTTCACGTCCGTGCGCGACAGCGTGCCGTTGACCGAGCCGCCCACCCACCGCTCGATCGCGGCGTTGGTCTTCGGGCCGCGGATGCCGTCGACCACGAGCTTGCCTGCGCGGTGCGACACGGCCGGGGCCTTGCGGGTGGTGGAGCGCGACGCGGTGCTGGTGGTCGTGCGGGCGTTGACCGCTGCGCCGTTGGCCCGGGTCAGTCCGGCGCGGGCGCCACACGTCGGCCACGCACCGGGGCCCTGCGACGCGAGCACCTTCTGGGCGATGGTGATCTGCTCCGCCTTGGTCGCGCGGTTGGCGGTCGCCGCGTAGCGCTCGCCACCGAAGCCGTCCCACGTGCGGTCGGAGAACTGCAGCCCGCCGTAGTAGCCGTTGCCGGTGTTGATCGACCAGTTGCCCCCGCTCTCGCAGGCGGCGACGCGGTCCCAGACCGTCGAGGCCTGGGCGCTGGTGGCAGTGGCCATGCCGCCGGCGACGGTGGCGACGCCGGCCACGGCGACTCCGGTGACGCGACGGCGGACGGGCTTGGCCTTCCGAGCAGAGTGCTTGGGGGCATAGAACATTGCGGGGGGTCCTCTCCTGACCGGCGCCTGCGAGGTGAGCTGTCGGGTTCGGACTGTCAGGTGCCCGGCCGGCGGACCGGCTTCACCCCAAGGCCACCGTGGTGGCCGCGTGTGGGTCCCCCGCCCTCGTCTGCCCGGAGATCTTCCGGCGAGTCACCCACGTGACGAGGCTCGGCGCAGTGGGTGTGCATGTGGCTGTCTGGGTATGCCGTGTGCAGTTGTGTCCGCAGGCCGCAGAAGTGGCGCGCAGGTATGACATGACACCGTAGGCGTCTGCCGGGGGCCTCACAACCGAATCGGGCAATTTGCCTGCGGTTGGAGGTGATAACCGACCGGATTCCGGTCGGTTATCACCTCGAACGGGATGGGGAAGGCGGGTCAGCGGCGGCGGGCCCGGCGTTTCTGCACCATCCGGTGGTCGAACGGCGCCGCCACGAACTCGCCCAGCACGCTGCCCGCCGCGATCGCGAGCAGCACCGCCATCGCCCCGAGCAGCGTGGTCAGTCCGCCTTGGAGCGACAGCGACCCGCTGTCGGCCGACGAGCCGTTCACCATCTCGTAGAGCCCGCGGAAGATCGCCAGACCGGGGAGCAGGCCATAGGAGGCCGGGACCACGAGCACCATCGCCGGCGCGCCCATCCGCAGGGCTAGGAGCCGCCCGGCACACCCGAGGACGATCGCCGCCAGCCCGGCCGCGGACAGCTGTCCCAGGCCGTCGACCTGGGCCACCAGCAAGGACACCGCCACCCCGACCGCGCAGAGCAGCCCGGACGGCAGCACCAACAGGCGCTGGCTGCGCAGCGACACCGCACCGGCCACCCCCACCACGAACGCCCCCACCACCGCGAGCAGCACCGGGGCGTCCAGCGCACGGGTCGAGAGGATCGACGGCGAGGCCAGCTGCAGGTCGAGGACCCCCGTCAGGGCCAGGGCCAGCTGCAGCCCGGTGGCCACCCCGAGGATGATCCCCGCGGTGGTGAGGAAGACCGCGAACATCCGGCCGGCCCCGGTGACCGAGTAGCCCGAGATCGCGTCCTCGAACGCCGACGCGACGGTGCGCCCCGGGAGCAGCACGGTGATGCCACCCGCCACGATGAAGGCGAAGTCCGACGACGACACGGGCAGCCACCCGTTCGCGCCGAGGCTGAACGCGCCCCACGCGATCGCGGTCGCGAGGAAACCGCCGATGGCGCACTGGTAGAAGTCCGGCAGCCCGCCCCGCCCGAGGGCTCGCGCGGCATACCCGACGAGGAGGGCTGACAGCCCCGCGACGAGAGCTGCGACCGGACCCGCCCCGAGCATCACCGCGATGGCTGCGGCAAGCAGGCCGAGCGCACCGCGCACCGTCCACTTCGGCCAGAACCGCGGAGCTCGGCGGATCTCGCGCAGCTGGGCCGCCGCCGCCTCGCGGTCGTAGGAGCCCGCCACCAGGCTCTCGACGAACTCGTGGACCGCGGTCAGCCGAGCGAAGTCACGGGTCGAGGAGCGGACCACGCGCAGCATCGTGATCGGGACACCCGAGGCCGTCGTGCACTGCACCAACAGGGACTGCAGGGTGATGTCGACCTCGACGTTGTCGAGCCCCGCCGCGGCGGACACGGCGACCACCGATGACTCCACCTGGGGGGCGCCGGCACCGCAGCGCAGCATCAGCTCGCCGACGCGCAGCGCCAGGTCGAGCGAGGCGCGGGCCTCGCGCTCCTCGGCGGCCGCCTGGCGCACCCGAGGGTTGCGATAGGGGGTGTGCCGCAGCGACTCGACCATCGGCAGCGTCTCGGTCAGCTCCTCGCTGCGCCAGATCCGGCTCTGCCGCAGGACAGGTCGCCGCTTCGCGGGGCGGGCACCGGGCGCACCGGGCGCACCGGGCGCACCGGACGCACCGGACGCACCCGCGCCCGCACCCGCACCGACTCCCGCGCCCGTTCCCGCGCTCGGCCGGTCCGAGCCGCCGTCGCTCATCAGGGCAGGCCCACGCCGGGCAGCTGCGACGGCGCGTCGGACGGCCACCACACCGGCACGCCGGCGTGCTGCAACGCGAGCAGGACCAGCGCGGCCGCGCCCAGGAGCGCGACACCCACGAGGACCTGGGTGGCTCGCGGACCACGGCTGACGCCGCGCACGATGCTGCGGGTGCCGCGCCGGAGCCCGGAACCGCCCGGACCCCACCAGCCCATCAGGACGCCCACGGCGGCACCCACCGCGAGCGCGCCCGAGGAGTTGGGCTGCGGGTCGCCCCCGTAGGCGGCCACTGCTCCGAGCGCCGCGCTGAAGACGGCGCAGATGCCCACGAGGAGCGGAAGGATCAGGCTCACCACGGTCGCGAGCGCGCCGACCACGAGGTGCCACGGACTGGCCACGACGGCCATCGGGACGTCAGAGCGCCGCACGCCCTTCTGGTGCCTGCGCAGCACCAGCGAGGTGACCGATCGATCCGCGGTGCGGGCGGCCCACGACCACACGACGGCGACGACCGCAGCCACCACCGGGAACCCGGCGAAGCCCGCCACCAGCGCGGCGGCCAGGGCCAGCAGGGTGCCGGTGCGGGCCGGACGCCCGATCCGAGGGTCGGGCTGACCCGGGCCCCCCTCCCACGCGGCCTGCCACTCCGACACCTCACCGTCCTGCTGGTCCCACGGGACGAGCTCGCCCTCAGGCTCGGCGGCCCACTGCGGCTCGGAAGACCAGGCAGGCTCGGGCGACCACGCCGCCCCGGGGCGCGGGTCGGGCGCAGGCGCAGGCGCAGGCGCGGGTGCGAGCGGAGCGGGTGCGGCAGCGACCTCCGGCCGGTCCCAGCGGGCGGTCGGCCGGTGGGAGAACGCCTGGGTGTCGCGCGACGGTGCCGTCAGCGCCTCGGTCACCGGCTGCCCGGAGGCGTAGCGCTCCAGCGCGTCGACGACCTCGTCGGCGTCGGGGCGCTCGCGGGGCACCGGCGACAAGGCGGCATACAGCAGGGGCGCGAGGCGCGGGTCGACACCGGTGAGGTCGGCCTCGCCGCGGCTCACCCGCGACAGGACCACGTCCATCGGGCCACGACCGAACGGTGGCGCGCCGCTGGCGGCGTAGGCGAGGGTCGCCGCCCAGCCCCACCAGTCGGTGGCCTCGGTGACCGGCGCCCCCTCCACCACCTCGGGCGACAGGTAGCCGGGTGTGCCCATCACGAGGCCGGTCATCGTGATGCGGACGTCGTCGGCCACGTGGGCGATCCCGAAGTCGATGAGCACCGGGTCGCCGTCGAGCAGCAGGACGTTGCCCGGCTTGAGGTCGCGGTGGATGACGTCGGCCTCGTGGATCGCGTCGAGCGCCTCGGCCAGCCCGCGCCCCAGCCGCAGCAGCTCCGCGCCGCGGATCGGCCCGGACTCCTTGACCACGTCGTCGAGGGCGGGCCCGGGCACGTAGCGGGTGACGAGGTAGGGGCGCTCCCCGTCGAGGTCGGCGTCGATGACGGCGGCGACCCGGGAGTCGCGGATCCGGCTGAGCACCTGCACCTCGCGGGCCAGCCGGGTGCGGGCGTCACGGTCGTGCGCCACGTGGGGGCGCAGCAGCTTCAGCGCGACGGCCCGGCCGCTGGGGTCGAGCGCGAGGTGCACCACGCCCATCCCGCCCTCGCCGAGCTGCTGGATGAGGCGGTAGGGACCGATGCGGGGGCCCTCGGGCACGGCCGAGCCGCCCTCACTGCCCTCGATCGCCTCCGTCGTCATCCCCCCAAGGGTAGGCGAGTGACCCCTGTGAACTCGTGAGGCTACTGCTGGATGTAGCCCACGAGTTGGTCACGTTCGGACTGCAGCTCGTCGATCCGGTGCTTGACGATGTCGCCGATGCTGACGATGGCCTGCAGCTTGCCGTCGACGACCACGGGCACGTGCCGGATCCGCATCTCGGTCATGGTGCGCGCCAGCTCCTCGATCGGGACGTCGAGCTCGGAGGTCTTCACGTCGGCGGTCATGATCGACCCCACCGGCGCCAGGAGCACCGCGGCGCCGTCCTTCTGGAGGTGGCGCACGACGTCACGCTCGCTGACGATGCCCGTCACGGACTCGCCGTCGTCGCTCACCACCAGGGCGCCGATCCGGTGCTCGGCGAGCAGGTCGAGCAGCCGTTCCACGGTCTCCTCGGAGCGGATGGTGACCACCTGGCCACCCTTGCGTCGCACGACATCCGAGATCCTCATGTTCAGACGGTAGACCGCTCGGGGGGCCACCGCTAGGGGAAGCCGACCGGGCGAGGGGCCCTGCCCACGGCGTTCGCGGGCGGTTCACGCGGGGTTCCCGTGCGGTTCGGGAGCGTCGGTGCGGGTATGCCGTGGGGCAGGCCAGCGTCATAGGGTTGGCTTCGCAACGACACCCTGGAGTTGATTTCCCGTGGCTCGCAGCCAGCACCAGTTCGACCTCGTCATCGCCGCCAACCGGCTGCCCGTCGACCGGGTAGTCGGACCCGACGGGGAAGAGTCCTGGCGCACCAGCCCCGGGGGCCTGGTGACCGCGATGGAGTCGGTCATGCGGGGCCGTGAGGGCGCCTGGGTCGGCTGGGCCGGTGAGGCCGGCGAGGCCCCCAAGCCGTTCGTCGAGGACGACATGTACCTGCGTCCGGTGCCGCTGTCGGAGGACGAGGTCGCGCACTACTACGAAGGCTTCAGCAACGACACGTTGTGGCCGATCTACCACGACGTGATCGTGCCCGCGACGTTCCACCGGTACTGGTTCACCGCCTACGAGGCGGTCAACCGCCGGTTCGCCGAGGCGGTCTGCGAGGTCGCCGCCAAGGGCGCGACGGTGTGGGTGCACGACTACCAGCTGCAGCTCGTGCCGGCGATGGTGCGCGAGATGCGCCCGGACGTGCGGATCGGCTGGTTCGACCACATCCCGTTCCCGCCGGTCGAGCTGTTCGCCCAGCTGCCGTGGCGGCGCGCGGTGCTGGAGGGTCTGCTCGGGGCCGACTACCTCGGCTTCCAGCGGGTCGCCGACGCCCAGAACTTCGTCCGGGCCTGCCGTCAGCTGCTCGGGCTGCCGACCAAGGGCGACACGGTGTCGGTGTCCCGGGCCGACGACAGCCGGCGGGTGCGGGCCAGCGCAGTCCCTATCTCGATCGACTACGTCGGCCTCGAGGAGATCGCCAAGCGCCCCGAGACCCAGCAACGGGCCCAGGAGATCCGCGAGTCGCTGGGCAACCCACGGACCCTGCTGCTCGGGGTGGACCGGCTCGACTACACCAAGGGCATCGGCCACCGGATCAAGGCCTACGGCGAACTGCTCGAGGAGGGGAAGGTGTCGCCGCCCGACGAGGTGTTCGTCCAGGTGGCCACACCGAGCCGTGAGCGGGTCGCGGCGTACCGCGAGCTCCGCCAGGAGATCGAGGGCGAGGTGGGCCGGCTCAACGGCGAGCACAGCCGGATCGGCGCCCCGGCCGTGCACTACCTGCACCACTCCTACCCGCGCCAGGAGATGGCGGCGCTCTTCCTCGCGGCCGACGTCGTCCTCGTGACCCCGCTGCGCGACGGCATGAACCTGGTCGCCAAGGAGTACGTCACCTGCCGCTACGACGAGGGCGGCGCGTTGGTGCTCTCGGAGTTCACCGGCGCGTTCCACGAGCTGCACCAGGCCTTCGTCTGCAACCCGCACGACATCGAGGGGCTGAAGCAGACGATCATGCGGGCGATCGAGACGCCCGACAAGGAGAAGCGCCGGCTGATGCGCGCCATGCGTCGCCGGGTCGCCGACCACGATGTGCAGCGCTGGGCCTCCCGGTTCCTCGAGGCGCTGGAGGTCGCGCCCGAGCGGCCCCAGCGGACCACGAAGGAGCAGAAGGCCGACGACGACCACGCGCACGCCGACCGCCGGGCCCGCGAGCAGAACCACGCCGCCTCCGCCGTCCGGGCCACCTCGTGAGCGGACCAGCCGAGCGGTCCACGGACGCGCACCCCGACCTGTCCGCGGAAACTCCTGCGGACCGGCCTGCGGAGCTGCCCGCCGACCTGCCCGCTGAGCTGGTGACCGCGATCGGGCGGTTGGCCACCACGACGCGGCTGCTGGTGGCCTCCGACTTCGACGGGGTGCTCGCCCCCCTCGTGCTCGACCCGTCGGAGTCCCGCGCGCTGCCCGGCACCCTCGAGGCCCTCGAGGCCCTGGCGGCCCTGCCCGACACGCATGCCGCCGTCGTCTCGGGTCGCGACCTCGACACGCTCACCTCGCTGACCGGGCTGGCCGACAGCGCGGTGACCCGGATCGGCACCCACGGCGCGCAGAGCAGCCGCGGCACCGCCGCCGACCTCACCCCGGAGCAGCAGCAGACCCTCGAGCAGGTGACGCGCGAGCTCGAGGAGGTGTCGCAGGGTCGCCCGCCGGGCGGCTGGGTCGAGACCAAG